>NZ_BOMM01000029.1 GCF_016862195.1 Paractinoplanes ferrugineus
CCTCGGTGATCTGGGTGTTGAGCAGCGCCAGGTTGCGCTGCACCTCGGCGGCGGCCGACTGCGGGACGGCCACGTTGACGTTCACCTGCGGGCAGCTGATGTTGCCGACCGCGTTCGCCGCGCCGTTGCCGTTGTTGCCGGCGGCGGCTCCCCCGCCGTTGCCGGCGACCTGGGTCGGCTGCGCGGCGGAGGCGCCCCCGCCCTGGTTCAGGGTGCAGGTCTTGAGGCCCTCGGCGTTGAGGTCCGGCTTGGCCGCGTTGCGGCCGATCGCGGTCTCGATCCGGTTGATGGTGGCGAACCGCTTGTCGGCCAGCGGGCCGAGGATCGCGTTCTGGATGAAGTTGGCGCCGCCCTGGCCGACCGAGGACTTCAGCCGCGCGTTGGCCTCGTTGATCTGGGTGTTGAGCAGCTGGAGGTTGCTGGCCACCTCGTTCTGCGCCTGGGCCGGCACGGCCACGTTGACGCGCAGGGCGGGACAGTTGACCGTCGGGACGGCCGCGTCGGCGGAGGCGACGCCTAGACCGACACCGACGATGGCAACCGCGACGCCGGCCACGGCGCCGATCTGCCAGCGGCGCGCGTTACTCTGGGGCTTCTTCGACCGGGAGCTGTACATTGGTTCCTGCGCCTTCTCGTATGCCTGACCAACTCGCTACGGCTGGCAATACGGGAGCGCTCCCAGGATCGGATCAACGCTTAAGGATTTTTTTATCCGCGCTGATCAATCGGTCCGCGAACCCCGGTCCGGACTCACCGGCCCAGGATCATGTCGAGCCAGGGGTTCCGGAAGGTGCCGGCCGGGTCGTAACGGCTCACCAGCTCCTTGAAGTCGCCGAACTTCTCGTACTCCGCGGCCAGTGTCGCCGGCGCCGTCGTGAACACCTTGCCCCAGTGCGGGCGCGGGTGCAGATGCGCCAGCCGCTCCTCCACCTGCGCGACCACCGGCAGCACCGCGTCGGTGTCGGCGATCCAGGTGAAGTGCAGCGCCACCGACTCCCGGTGGTAGTTGGGGCTCAGCCACAGCTCGTCGGCCGCGATCCCGCGGATCTCGCAGACCTGCAGCACCGGCGTGATCCGCTCGCGCACCGACGCGACCGCGTCGATCGCGGCCAGGGCGTCGGCGGCGGGGACGTGCCACTCCGACTGGAGCTCCTCGCCCGCGCTCGGGGTGAACTCCATCCGGAAATGCGGCAGCCGGGTGTGCCACGCGCCGGGCTCGCCGGACTGGTCGGTGCTGTTGGCCGGCGGCATGCCGGGCACGGGGTGGCGCGGACCGTCGGCACGGCGGGCGCCGTACCAGTCCCCGGTAAGCTCCGACGCCCGCTTGAGCCAGGCCATGTTGGCGTCGAGGCCGGTCCAGTCGGTGAACAGGCTCACGCTGTAGCCGTCGGCGAGCATCTTCGGCAGGGAACTCTCGATCGAGGCGCGCGGCACGTCGTCGTACACGTACTGCCGCAGTTCGAAGGCCGGCACGACGTCGAGGGTCAGGGCGGTGACGATGCCCGGGGCGCCCAGCCCGACGACCGCGCCGAGCAGGTCGGCGTCGGCCCGGGTGAGCACGACCCGGCGGCCGGTGCCGTCGATCAGCTCCAGGCCGGAGACCGAGGCGGCCAGGTTGGCGTTGCGGATGCCGGAGCCGTGCGTGGCGGTCTGGACCGCCCCGGCGACCGAGATGTGCGGCAGCGAGGCCATGTTCGGCACGGCCAGGCCCGCCTCGTCGAGGGCGACGGCCAGCTCGCCGTACTTGATGCCGCCGTCGATACGCACCGACCGGCGGTCGGCCGCGACCTCCACCGTGCGGGGCAGGCCGCCCAGGCTGATCAGGCCGCCCTCGGTGTCGGCCATCCGGTTGAACGAGTGGCCACTGCCCAGCACCCGCAGGGGTCCGCCGGCGGCAACCAGCTCCTGGATCTGATCGACGCTGGTGGGGCGATGCAACTCCTTCGCTCCGAAGACGATGTTGCCGGCCCAGTTGGTCACGTGCTCGCTCATGTACTCCACCCTACGGTCCTCGGTTCAACTTCTAAAAGATCTTGATCGCCGGGTACGGCGGCCGATTCTCCCCGCTGTGAAGTCCCGATTCCCCGCAGCCGCCGCAGTGGTCCTCGCCGCCGCCTCGTTCGGCCTGTCCGCCGCCCCTGTTCCGGCCCTCGCCGCCACGAGGACCGTCTCGGCCGCCGCGCCCGGCGATCTCGAGACTCACCCGTTGACCATCTCGGCGATCGACGTCAGCCCGGCCTCGCCCGCCGTCGGCGCGATCCTGATCACGCCGACCATCGACGCGTTCGCCGACATCAAGGTCGTCAAGATGACCGTAACCGGCCCCAACGGCCGGGCGGCCAACTTCTCGTCGTCCGTCGCGCCGTACGCGATGACGTGGAACAGTGCCGGTCAGACCGGCAGTGCCAAGATCGTGGTGACCGCCACCGACACGCTCGGCAACACCACCGTCGCCAGCACCACGGTGCTCGTCGACAACACCCCGCCGTCGGCGACCGTCACCCTGCCGTCGCTGGTCGCCGCGACCACGCCGGTGACCCTCGACAACCCGTCCGCCGACACCGCCAAGATGGACGTCTACCTCAAGAACGACCTGATCGGCTCGACCACGTCGGCGCCCTGGACGGTGCCGTGGGACACCACCGGGTACACCGGCACGGTCACCCTCAAGATCGTCGTGACCGACACCGCCGGCAACACCGCCGCCAGCACCAAGACCCTCGGCATCGACAACACCGGCCCGAAGCTGACCTGGGCCGGACCGATCGGCTCGGCCAAGACCGCCATGCGCGGCACGATCCAGGTCAAGGCGGGCGCCGCCGACCCGGCCGGCGTCGTCTCGGTCGAGGTCGTCGGCCCGGACGGCACCGTGCTCGGCGAGGACGCCGTGTCGCCGTACGTGATCCCGGTCGACACCAGTGACTTCAACGGCAGCACCGTGTTCACCCTGCGGTCCACCGACAAGCTGGGCAACACCAGCACCCTCGACCAGACGCTGGTGTTCGACAACACCGCGCCGGTCATCGCCGACGTGGCGATCAGCCCGGCCCCGCCGGCCCGCGGCGTCGTCACGATCGCCCCCGACATCAGCGACAACACCGGCATCAGGGGCGTCAGCATCACGCTCGCGCTGCCCAGCGGCCGCAAGGTCAACCTGGCCGCCAACGTCGCGCCGTACGCCGTGTCGTGGGTCAGCAACGGCACCACCGGCGACGTGACCGCGACCGTCACCGCCACCGACTTCGCCGGCAACGCCAGCACGTCGACCGAGACGTTCCGGGTCGACAACCTGGCGCCGTCCGCGCTCTGGACGCTGCCGAACTACGTCAACGGCGTCGTCCCGATCGCGCTCAGCGACCCGGCCGACGACACCGCCCTGATGGAGCTGCAGATCAAGGGCAAGACGGTCACGCAGATCACCTCGGCGCCGTGGTCGATCGACTGGGACACCACCGGCCTGAGCGGACCGGTGCCGATCGCCATCCGGGTGACCGACACCGCCGGCAACGTCTCGCAGGTCCTCAAGACGATCGTCGCGGACTACACCGGCCCGATCGTGGCGGTCGTCTCGACGAACAAGCTGATCGGCCCGGCCCAGATCCGGCTGAGCGTCACCGACCTGGCCGGCACCGCCTCGGTGGAGCTGCTCGACGCCACCGGCGCGAGCCTCGCCACCGCGACGAACGGCCCCTATACCCTCAACGTCGACACGACGAGCATGAAGAAGGGCCCGGTCACCTGGACCCTGAAGGCGACCGACAAGCTCGGCAACGTCCGCAGCGTCCAGAAGTCGTTCTTCATCTCCTAGGCGGCGCGGGTCACCCCCGTCAGATCCGGAGCGGGCCGAGTCCTCGGCCCGCTCCGTCGTCGTGCGCCGCGAACCGCGAGACGAAACGAGTCAGCCGGAGCCGCGGATACGGGCGCCGTCATCGACTCACGGTGCATGGGAGAACGGGCGCCGCAAGTTGCTCCAACCGGGATCGATACGGACGATCGTCACACCCCGACCTCGGAAGGACGGCGATACGTGCAGTCATCCCTCTCGGCGGGTGGCGATGCCGCCGCCACCGCTGACCTGAGCGGCCGCTGCGTCGGCAGCTCGTACGTCCTCGTCTGCCCGGTCGGCCATGGCGCCACCGGCACCGTCTGGCGCGGCATCGATCGGGCCACCGGCGAGTACGTGGCGGTGAAACTGCTCCACGAAGGCCTGCTGCGGCAGCCGAAACTGGTCATCCGGTTCGTGCAGGAGCGCACCATCCTGATGATGATGCGCCACGAGAACATCGTCGGCGTCCGCGACCTGTTCTCGGTCGGCGGCTCGCTCGCCCTGGTGATGGACTATGTCAGCGGCGGAAGCCTGCGTGCCCGGTTGCAGAGTGCCGGAACGCTGCCGCCGGCGGAGGCGGCGGGCGTGCTCGCCCAGGTCGCGGCGGCCCTGACCCAGGCGCACGAGATGGGCGTGGTGCACCGCGACGTCAAACCGGACAACATCCTCCTCGAGGTCGCCGAGGACGGCCGGCACGCGGTGCGGCTCACCGACTTCGGCATCGCCCGGGTGCTCGACGCGGCCGGCCTGACCACCCCGCACGCGATCGTCGGCACCCCGCACTACATGGCGCCCGAGGCGATCCAGGGCGAGGCCGAACCGGCGTCCGACGTCTACTCGGTGGGCGTCGCGCTGTTCGAGCTGGTGACCGGCCGCCCGCCGTACTCCGGCGAGCCGCTCGCCGTGCTCCGCCGGCACCTGGAGGAGTCGCCGGTGGCCCCGCCCGGCATGCCGGGCGAGGTGTGGTCGCTCGTCGAGTGGTGCATGGACAAGGAACCGGCGCAGCGCCCCACCGCCGGCGAACTGGGCGTCGCGTTGCGCGAGCTGGCCCGGCAGATGTCGGGCGTGCCGGCGCTGACGTCGGTCACCGCGGGCGGTGAGTCGAGGCGCGAGATGACCGCCCCGGTCGGCCCGCCCCATCCGTCGGTGCGGCCGCCGGCCCGCCGCCGCCCGCGGCACAACGGCCCCCGGTCGTGGATGTACCAGCGGCACGGCCTGCTGGCGACACTCGTGGCGGCCGTGGTGGTGCTCGCCGGCCTGGGCGGCTTCAACACCTGGAGGCTGCTCGACGACCGGGACGCCTCGGCGACCACCGGGCTGCCGCTGCTCGCCCCGGGCACGCCCGCCGTCACCGCGAGCGGGTCCGCCGATCCGGCCGGCCCGCGGCCGGCGAGATCGATCCCCGGGCGGTGGCCGGCACCCCACCGGCGCCGACCGGCGGCGGCGCGGCCGGCTCCGGCGCGGCGGGCGGGGACGGCGCCGGCGCCACGGACGGCGCCACGGCGCCGACGGGTGAGCCGGCCGACCCAGTGGGCGGCGGCGCGGTGGGGGGCGGCGCGGTGGGCGGCGGGGCGGTCGGGGGCGGCACGGTCGGGGGCGGCACGCAGGTCGAGTTCGGACCGTGGCGGTGCGGCGACGAGTACGGCTGGAGCCTGGGCCATCCGGTGCTGGCCCGGCCGTGCCACTCGACGGGCTCGGCGGTACGGGTGCTGGGCCAGGCCGAGGCGCCCCCCGGCGTGCAGCTCGACGTGTCGCTGACGGTGCGGGACGCGCGCAGCGACGAGGTGGTGGCCGGCCCGTACACCTGCAAGGGTTTGATGTTCACCGATTTCGCCCTGAAGCACAGCTGCGGACCGGCCGACCTGGAACCGCCGCGCGGCGGGCCCTACGTGGTGGCGGAGACCTGGCGTTACACCGCCCGGCCGCTGCTGCCCGCCGGCAGTGCCCGGGGGCCGGAGTTCAGCTGGTGAAGGCGCGGCCGGACAGCGGCCGCGCCTTCGATGCCCATCCGGACCGGGATCAGCCCTTGCGCCACATCCGGAAGAAGTTGGTGCCGTCCGGAAGCGGCATCTCGAACGGGTCCATGTCGACGTAACCGCTGCGACGGTAGAGACGCACGTTGTTCTCGTTGGTCGCCTCGAGGTACTGCGGAACGCCGGCCGCGTCGAGCTCGTCGTGCGTGTGCTTCATCAGCTTGCCGCCCAGACCGTGGTCCTGGTGGTCGGGGTGGACCGCGAGGAACGCGAGGTGCCAGTGCGGGTCGTGCGGGTGGTGCGCGGCGAAGAGCTCGTCGAGCGCCTGGAACCGGTCGAGGTACGGACCCGCGAGGGCGGCGAGCCGCTCCTCGTAGTTCTCCGGGTCGGGAGCCTCGCGCGTGTAGTCGAACCAGACGGCGGTGGCGGCGATGCCGTTGCCCGACGGGTCGTCGATCACGTCGACCCGGCCGTAGGCGTTCGCGTGCTCGGTGAGCAGGCCGAAGTAGTCGGTGTGTACCTTCAGGCGATCCTCTTCCGGCGGCACCAGATATGCACAGGCGCCGAGGTGGAAGAAGGACTGGCTGATGAGGTGTCCGATGTCGGCGAGTTCGTCCTCGCGCGCGGGCCGGATCTCGGGGTAGTCGGTCACGCTGGGTTTCTCCTTCGACCCGGCCGCCGGAGCGCCGGGGTTGGCTCAGTGCTGGGTCAGACGTTGTTGTCGCCGGCGAGCGCTGCCGCGAACCCGCCGCCGCCGCTGCCCGCGGTCGCGCTGCGGGCACCGAGGCCGATGCCGGAGTAGACGTCGGGCCGGCTGCTGCGCAGCACGAGTGCCCAGAGGACACCGGCGAGGGTGATCACGCCGTAGGCCAGCGGCACGACCCAGGTGGGCGTGCTGCCCGGCTCGACACCGAACAGGGTGGCGATGTTGGACAGCGCCAGGTAGCTCATGACCAGCAGCAGGATGGTGCCGATGACCGGGGCGCCGATGCGGTGCCAGAAGTCCTCGCCCTCCGGACGGCGGGCGAAGTAGCCGATGACCGCGATCGAGGCGACGGTGATCAGCAGCAGGACGCCGATGCCGCCGGCCGAACCGCCCCAGAAGAACATCTGGACCAGCGGGTCCCAGCCCATGATCGCGTAGAGCACGATCATGAAGAGGCCGAGGGCCGACTGGGCGAGCGAGCCGTTCTTGGGCGCGCCGGTGCCCGGCACGGTCTTGCCGAACGCGCGCGGGAGCACGCCCTCGCGGCCGAGCGAGAAGGTGTAGCGCGAGATGATGTTGTGGAACGAGATCATCGCGGCGATCAGCGAGGTCAGGAACAGCGCGTGGCCGAGGTGCACGGCCGTGGAGCCGAGCTGGTCGGCGGCGACGTTGAAGAACAGGTCGGGGCCCTCCTTGCCGGCCCGCTCGACCACGTTGTCCCCGGCGGTCGAGATCATCGCCCAGGCGGCGAAACCGTAGAGCAGGGCGATCAGGGCGATCGAGATGTAGGTGGCCCGCGAGACCGTACGGCGCGGGTCGCGCGACTCCTCGGAGAAGACCACCGACTGCTCGAAGCCGACGAAGCCGGTGATCGCCATGGCCAGCAGCGCACCCGAGCCGGCACCGACGAGGCTGCCCGGGTCGACCGGGGCGGACGAGGCGTGGAAGTTCGGCGAGAACAGATCGGAGAAGCTGAACACCACGACCAGGATGATCTCGGCGACCAGCAGGGTGGCCAGCACCTTGCCGTTGACCGCGACGTCGCGCACCCCGAGCACGGCGGTGATCGCCCAGCAGACCAGGGCGAGGATCCACCACTGGATGTCGACGCCGAACCAGTCGGCGAACAGCGGCTGCGCGATCGCGCCGAAACCGCCGTACGCGGCGATCTGGAAGCAGTTGTAGGCGAGCAGAGCCAGCCAGGACGCACCGACGCCGACCGGGCGGCCGATGCCCTGCGAGATGTATGCGTAGAAAGCGCCGGCGTTGGCGATGTGGCGCGACATGGCGACGTAGCCGACGGCGAAGAGCGCGAGAACGACTGCCATCGCGACGAAGGCGATGGAGATGCCGGTCAGACCGGTGACCGCGAGGCCGGTGGGCACGACGCCCGCGACCACGGTCAGCGGCGCGGCCGCGGACATGACGAAGAAGACCACCGCAGCGACGCCGAGGCGGTCACGGGCCAGTGCGTTGGACAGCTGGCTCTGCGGTGGGGAGGTGGTGGCGGACACGCGTGTCTCCAGGAGGGGGTGAGGGGGTGTGGTGTGGTGGAGGGGGAGTTCAGGCGCGCCGGGCCATGACGGCGTCGCCCACCGCGGCCTCGCAGTGCGCGACGAGGTCCTGCAGCATGGCCGGGAGCCGGCGCCGGAACTGGTCGAACAACGCCGAGCGGCCGCGGGCGTCGAGGGTGAGGAAGACGTGCTGGTCGAGACCGGTGGCCATGATCAGGCCGCCGAGGACCAGGTCGGGGACGTCGAGCAGCTCACCGCGCCCGATGAAGGTGCGGATGCGGGTGGCGGGCCAGCCGGCGACCATCGAGTCGGCCGGGACGAACGACACCTTGGATCCGAGCAGGCCGCGCTTCTCCTGGCGAAGCAGCAGGCCGGCCCGGGAGAGCCGGCGCTCCACCAGGTCGGTGGCGATGCCGGTGGCGAGGAACGAGATCCAGTCCCGCACCGCGCGGTGATGCCCTTCGCGCAACAGCTGGTCCAGCACCGCGGTGGTGGCCGGATCGCCGGTCGGTCGATCATCGATCAACGCGAGTTTCCCGTCGACCAGATCCAGCCGCCGCCAGAAAACGAGCTCGCCGATCAGCGCCGCTGCGAGCCCGAGACCAAGTGTGGCCGGCGTCAGCAGGGACTTTCCCTTGACCGTGTCGTGCGCGGTCAGGAACAGATCATCGGCGAGGGGTAGCTGCGGCGACGACGCCACTGCGGGCCCTCCTTAGTGGTGCGTTACTCCAGGACACAACTACCGACGGTAATTTCCATCGGCGGTTGCTATTGGTTACGTTGAGCGCCCCCCTGCGCAACATCGCGTAGCATGCCAGCGTGACGTGCAAGATGCAACGTCCTATGCGGAGCAAGTTGGAGTCCGGAGTGGCCGGATCGGAAACGCATTCCGGTAAACGCTTCTGACCTGCATCTCGTAACATTTATTTCGATGATTGTAAAGCGGATTTAACGCACGGACGGGTTACCCGCTGTCGATCAAGTCGATCGACGTTGATGCCCGAACTGGGCAGCAATCGACTGATAACGGACAGTATTGATGATCGCCGAAGTCTACACAGAGTAATGTCGACTGACGGTTATTTGACGGCGCAAGTAAACCGGCGTAGGCTTGCCCTAATTAGTTGAAGCTTCAACGGAGGTGTCCTCGTGAGCCGCATGCCCGCCCTGTTCCTGAGCCACGGCGCCCCACCCCTGGTCGACGACGAACGCTGGGTCGCCCAGCTCCGGCAGCTGACCGCCGGACTGCCGCGTCCGAAGGCGATCCTGATGGCCTCCGCGCACTGGGAGTCGGCGCCACTGATGCTCGGTGCCACCGAGACCGTGCCCCTCGTCTACGACTTCGGCGGTTTCGAGCGCCGTTTCTACGAGACCCGATATGCCGCACCCGGCGCGCCGGAACTGGCCGAGCGGGTCGAGAAGCTGATGCCGGACAGTGAGCACGTGACCCGCACGAACCGCGGGCTCGATCACGGCGCGTACGTCCCGCTGACCGTGATGTACCCCGACGCCGACATCCCGGTCCTGCAGATGTCGCTGCCGACCCTCGAACCCGACCGGCTCCTCGAGCTCGGCCGCCGGCTGGCCCCGCTGCGTGACGAGGGGGTGCTGATCGTCGGGTCCGGGTTCACCACGCACGGCCTGCCGTTCCTGCGCGACTGGCGGCCCGAGGCGGCCGCCCCCGGCTGGTCCCGCGAGTTCGACGCCTGGGCCGCCGAGACCCTGGCCCGCGGCGCCGTCGACGAACTGGCCGATTTCCGGGAGCGCGCCCCCGGCATGCCGTGGGCGCACCCGACGATCGAACACTTCGCCCCGATGTTCCTCACCCTGGGCGCTTCCGACGATCCGGAGCGGGCTCCGCAGCAGCCGATCGACGGTTTCTGGATGGGCCTCGCGAAGCGCTCTTTCCAGGTGGGTTAGGCGATCTATCAGGTACTTCCCAGGGGAACCGGGGACAATTCCAGGGAATCACCCCGCTTGATCAAGCCCGGAGGTTCCTAACTGATGCTTGAGGTCACCGCGCTCGGCTGGACGCTGACCATCGGAGTCATCGTCGCCCTGCTCGCCCTCGACCTGACTCTCGGCGTCCTGCGGCCCCATGCCGTCGGCTTCCGGGAGGCGGCCCTGTGGTCCGCGTTCTACATCGCGGTAGCGGTCGCCTTCGGTGTCGTCTTCGGCATGGTGGCGAACTGGGACTTCGGAGCCCAGTACTTCGCCGGGTACATCGTCGAGAAGAGCCTCTCGGTCGACAACCTGTTCGTCTTCGTGATCATCATGTCGACCTTCGCGGTCCCGGAGAAATACCAGCAGGAGGTCCTGACCTTCGGGATCATCATCGCGCTGGTGCTGCGGGTCGTCTTCATCGCCGTCGGCGCCACCCTGCTCAATCACTTCTCGTTCACGTTCCTGCTGTTCGGCCTGCTTCTGATCTACACCGCGATCCAGCTGTTCCGGCATCGTGACGAGGATCCGAGCATCGACGACAACCCGGTGGTCCGGGCCGGCCGCCGGTTCCTGCCGCTGACCGACAAGTACTCCGACGGCAAGATGACGGTCCGCATCGACGGCAAGCGGGTGTTCACCCCACTGTTCCTGGTGCTGATCGCCATCGGCGGCTCCGACATCCTGTTCGCGCTCGACTCGATCCCGGCCGTCTTCGGCGTGACCGACGAGGCCTACATCGTCTTCGTCGCCAACGCCTTCGCCCTGCTCGGCCTGCGCGCGCTGTTCTTCCTCGTCAAGGGCCTGCTCGACCGCCTGGTCTATCTGTCGACCGGCCTGTCGCTGATCCTCGCGTTCATCGGCGTCAAGCTGGTCCTGCACTGGCTCCACAAGGACGTCAGCGCGTCGGTGCCCGAGGTCAGCATCGGCCTCTCGCTCGGCGTCATCCTGGTCGTCCTGGTCGTCACCACGGTGGCGAGCCTGCTCAAGTCACGCAAAGACCCGGACGCGAAAGCCCACGCGGGCAGCGTCCGGGTCGGTTCGGTCAGCTCGTCACCCGACGAGCGGGACAATCAGCCGAGGTAACCGCCCAGGCCGGCGGTCTGCCGGCGGACGGACTGCTGACGTTCCACGTCCTGGCGGTAGAGGATGGCCCGGATCTCCCGGGTCTCCTCGCTGCTGTGGCGGCTCAGGAGCTGGTCGAGCTCGGCCCGCTCCGCGACGGTGCGGAACGCTGCCAGCTCATCGGCGAGCCGGCGGTGGGAGACGCGCATGGTCCGGCGGTTGGCCAGGGAAACACGAGCGTCGCGGAGTCTCCTGGAGAGCTGCATGGTGGCGGGTCTCCTTCTACGGATCGTAGTTTTTTCTCTTGCTCCTGTCACGATCCTCTCCGATCGCAACAACCCCAAATCCACCTGGTAAAACTCTGGCTCCAAAAGTGACGGCGACCACCGATTTCCTGTCGCCCGGATCACCCTGCGTAGACAATGTCCTGGTCAGACCGAGGTGGTGATCTCAGGCACTTCCATCGACTGCAGACGTGACAGCAGCTGGGTGCGCGAGCGCACCCCGAGCTTGCGGTAGACCCGGGTCAGAGTGGCCTCGACGGTCTTCACGCTCAGGTAGAGCTGGGTGGCGATCTCCCGGTTGCTGGCGCCGTCCCGGACCAGGCCGGCGATGCGCAGCTCGGTGGAGGTCAGACCGAGCTCGAGCGGCGGGGTGCCGGGCGCGGAGTTGCCCTCGGTCCGGGCCAGGGCCCGCTCGGTCTGCTCGGCCCACGGCTTCGCGTCGCTGGCCAGGAAGATCGCCAGGGCGGCGCTGATCGCCATCCGGGCGGCCGCGTACCGACGGCGGCGGCGCTCGGCCCCGCCCTGCACGAGCAGCGAGTGGGCCTGCTCGATCGGCTGGTGCAACTGCTCGAAGTGCTGGGCGGCGGCGGCCGAGAGCACCACTGCCGAGTCGGCCTGACCGCTTTCCGAGAGCACCACGGCGGTGGCCCGGTCGAGGTAGCCGAGGGTGGCCGGGGTGTTGCCGAGCCGCTGCGCGGCCGCCCGCGCCTCGGCGAGGGTCGCCGCCGCCTCGGCGTGCTCACCCAGCGCGGCCAGCCCACCGGCCAGATCACCGTGCCACCGCACTATCATCGGGTCGGCACCGCCGGACTCGGCCTCCAGGTCGCGCAGCCGGCGCAGCGCCGCCACCCCGGCCCGGGTGTCCCCGGCCCGCAGCTCGGCCTGGCCCAGGGCGTGCAGGTTACGGCGCAGGAAGAGGCTGTCGCCCTCCTGCTCGGAGGCGCGCACCCCGCGGCGGGCGAACCCGGCCGCGGCGGCGAGGCTCCCGCCGGCCAGCTCGGCGACCGCGGCCGTGTACCAGGTCGGGCCGGGGCTCAGACCGGCGTGCTGGGCGGCCTCGACCGCCCGATGGGCGTACTGCAGGGCGTCGCGGCAGCGCCCGGCCCGGGTGGCGACCTCGGACAGGCTGCGCAACACCTCGACGCGGGCCTCACCGATCCGGTCGTGCTCGGCCACCACCAGCAGCTTGAGCAGCCCCTCGCGGGCCTCCTCGAGCCGGTCGTCCATCATCGCGAAGCGGGCCGCCATGTAACGCGGGCCGTAGTGCAGCCAGTCCGGTGCGGGGGTGGCCGGCAACTCGAGGGCCTGCCGCAGCGTCTCGGCCCAGCGGGGCTCGCCGCGCAGCCGCTGCACCTGGGCGATGAGGCTGAGCGCCATCGCCTCGGTGGTCGGGTCGCCGGCCCGCCGGGCGGCGTCGACGCTGCGGCCGGCCTCGGCGGTGGCCCGGTCGGGGTCGCCGGTGACGAACGCGGCCCAGGTGAGCCGCAACCGGATCGGGGCGATCAGGGCCGGGTCGTCACCGGCCTCGGCGAGTGCGGCGGCGAACATCTCCCCCATCTCGGCGATGCCCTGCCCGGCCAGGTCGAGCAGCACGAGCCGGGCCCGGACCCGGTGCCCGGCCGGCGCGTCGGCCGCGATGACCGCCTCGGCGGCCCGCCCGGCGAGCGCCGACGCACCGCCGGTGAGCGCGGTGCGGGCGGCCACGACCAGCCAGTCCAGCCGATGCGCGGCCAGGGTGTGCGGGCAGCGGTCGGCGGCCAGCAGATAGAGCTCGGCGGCGGTGCGGCCGGCGCCCCGCTCGGCGCAGCGGCCGGCCGCGGCGGCCAACGAGCGGGCCACGGCGGCGTCCGGGCGGGCGGTGCGCAACGCCTCGTGCCGCAACGCCTCCAGCGGCTCGACCGCACCCGCGGCCAGGGCGGTGTGCGCGGCCGACCGGTCGGCCGCGCCGGACTCCTCGGCGAGGATCTGGGCGAGCAGCGGCGGGGTGAACCGGATCGCCTCGCCGGCCAGCTCGACGATGCCCGCGGCGGTGGCCAGCCGCAGGTCGCGGGAGGCGTCGTCGCGGCCGGCCCGCCGCAGCACGGTGGTGGTCGGCTCGGTGGCGAGCGCCGCCACCAGCAGCGTCGTGGTCACCTCGGCGGGCAGCGCGTGCAGCCGGTCGCGAAGCAGCTCCCGAGCGGCCTCCGGCACGCCGGCCGGCCGCCACGCCGGACCGGGGGCGACCGCGCCGCCGAGCGCGAGGGCGAGGAACGGATTGCCGGCGCTGGCCTCGTGCATCCGGCTGGCGATGCGGCACGGCAGGCCCCGCGCCTCGAGCAGGGCGGTCAGGTCGTCGGCGGCGAGGGGCGGCACGGCCAGTTCCAGCACCGGCGCGGGACACAGCCGGGCGGCGCGGCGCTTGCCGGCCGGGTCGGGCCGGCGCTGGGCGGCGAGCACCCGCACCTTGGGGCCGGGGCGGCGGCGCATGGCGAACCCGATCATCTCGGCACTCTCGGCGTCGAGCCATTGGGCGTCGTCCACGACGAGCAGCACCGAGCGGCGACGGGCGCAGTGGGCGAGCAGCAACGGCAGGACGAGGCGGCGGACCAGCGCCGCCGTCCCGCCCCGGGGCGGCAGCCCCTGTCGCAGGGCGTGCAGGGCGGCACGCTGCGCGGGGGGCAGGGCGGCGGCGGCCTCCTCCGGCAACTGCGACACGAGGTCGGCGATCGCGGCGTACGGCAGGGAACGCTCCGTGCGAACCGGCCGCAACCGCAGCACCAGTTCGCCCCGCGCGCTCGCGGTCGCGGCGACCGCGTCGAGGAC
Source organism: Paractinoplanes ferrugineus (assembly GCF_016862195.1). Lineage (GTDB taxonomy): Bacteria > Actinomycetota > Actinomycetes > Mycobacteriales > Micromonosporaceae > Actinoplanes > Actinoplanes ferrugineus. The sequence continues at coordinate 14,112 of NZ_BOMM01000029.1, forward strand.
GGCCGTCTTGCCGATCCCGGCCGGCCCGTGCAGCGCGACCCCGCCGCCGGTGGCGAGGCGGATGTCGACGGCGGCGAGAAGCTCGCCACGACCTCGGATGACGGTCGCGTCGGCCTGCACGCCTCACCCCCTAGGTCTCAGCTGGCTTCAGCGTAGGAACCCGGAGGACAACCATCAATGCCTTCGCACCTGACAACATATCGACCTTGTCACATAGGGAATGAATTCGTGGGCTTCGCCACGAGTCCCGGCACCCGTCGGCGGTCCGAGTGGAAGACGGATCCACTCGGCGGTCCCTTTCAACACGGAGTGACGCATGCCCATCAACCGATCAGGGAGTCGCCTGCCCGCCGGCCTCCAGCACGCCCCGAAACACCGCGCCGCCCCAGGTCGCCCGCCCGCGCGCCGACACCGGCGACGTCGCCGCGGCGGCGGGCGCCTACGTGCTGCCCTACCCGGGCCACAACCCCGACAAGAAAGCCGGGGCCGTCAACCACGCCTTCGACCGGCTCGAGGTTGGTGTCGGCGTCCATGACCAGCACCGTGCTCGGCTACCCGCAACGCATGGAGTACCACCGATTCCCGTCGGCGTCCGCGAATCGAAACTGCGCCTGACGGTCGACGGAGTGCCGGTTTCCCGGTGTAAGCAGCGCCGGCCCCGCCCGGTGACTGCGGGACGCTACTTGGCCGTGGCCACCACTGAGCCGGCCGTGACCGTACCGTCGGCGGCCGTCGTGCCCTGCACCGTGACGGACTGACCGGCCTTGACGTCGCTCACCTTGCCCTTGCTCGCGGTCGACACGCTGGTCTTGCCGTCGGTCCGGACCGTGACCACGTCACCGTCCGGCGTCTGCACGTAGATCGTCGTCCCGTTGACCAGCTTCACCGTTCCGGTGGTGGCGGCGGCCGCGGAACTCGCCCCGCCGTCAGCCCCACCCTGCTGGCCCTGCTGGCCGGTCCCGCCCGGCGCGGCGCCCGGGAAGCCGTAGCGGCCGGCGCCGGTCCCGCCGCCGTAGCGGCCCGCGCCCGTGCCGCCGCCCGGGAAGCCGCCCGTGCCACCGCGGCCGGCGGCGGTCGCGGAGCCGGTGCCCCACTGCTTCTGCGCCTGCAGGCCGCCGGCGAACCCGCCGACCAGCAGCACGGCCGCGGCGAGCACCACGGTCGCCTTGTTCCACCACTTCCGCGGCGCCGCCCGGGCGAGTTCCTGGGCGAGCCCGTCCTCGCGGGGGTCCTCGTCGTGGGCCCCGGCCGGGACGGTGTCGATGATTGCCGTGTCGTCGTTGTTCAGCGGGGTCACAGCGGTCCTCACTCGTAGCGCAGCGCGTCGATGGGGCGCAGCCGGGCGGCGCGGCCCGCGGGCAGGCCGCCGAAGAACAGTCCGATGGCGATGGACACGCCCAGGGCGAGCCCCACCGAGCTGGGCACGATCACCGGCCGGACACCGACGATCTCGAAGTTGCTGCCGATCAGCGCGGCCGCGACACCGAGGGCGCCGCCGATCACGCTCAGCAGGGTGGCCTCGATCAGGAACTGGGTGAGGATCACCCGCCTGGGTGCGCCGAGCGCCTTGCGGATGCCGATCTCCCGGGTCCGCTCGGTGACGGTCACCAGCATGATGTTGGTGATGCCGATGCCGCCGACGAGCAGGCTGATCGCGGCGACGGCGCCGAGCAGCGTGGTGAACGTGTCGGCGGTCTCGGTCTGCGTCTGCAGCAGCTGCGACGCGTTCTGGATCCGGTACGGCGTGGTGCTCGAGCGGTTGCTGGTCGCCGAGACGGCGGTCATCCGCTGGTCCAGGATCGTGGCCACCTCGGACTGCACCTGGTCGACCTTGTCCGGGTTCTTCGCCTCGACCAGGATCGAGCTGAGCGCGCCGTACCCGGAGAGCACCTGGCGTACGGCGTTGAGCGGCGCCACCGCGGTGTCGTTGGCGTCCTGGATGCCGGTGGAGCTCTTCTCGGCCAGCACCCCGATCACGGTGAACAGCGCGCCGCTGACGGTGACCTGCTTGTCGATCGGGTCGACGCCGGGGAACAGCTCCTCGGCCACGGTGCGGCCGATCACCACCACCCGGCGGCCCTGCGCCACGTCGTCGGCGCTGAACGCGGCGCCCGCACCGACCGGCGTGTTGGACGCCTTGAACCAGTCGGTGGTGGTGCCGACGAACGAGTTGACCTGATGGTCGGTGCCCTCGTAGGTGATCGTCGCCGACGAGCTGACCACCGGCGACACCGTCTTGACGTCGGGCGCCAGGGTCTGGTCCTGGAGCGCGTCGGCGATCTCGACGGTGAGCGACGTGTTCGAGGAGCCACCGCGGCCGGCGCTCAGCACCGTGATGGTGTTGGTGCCGAGCGCCTCGATCCGGTCGCTGACCGCCTTGGCCGAGCCGTTGCCGACCGCGACCAGCAGGATCACCGAGGCGACCCCGATCAGGATGCCGAGCATGGTCAGTGCGGAGCGCAGCTTGTTGGCCGACAGTCCGCGCAGCGCGAAGCGCACCACTTCCCAGAAGTTCATCCGGCGTGCCGTCCCGCGAAGGCACCCACCGGGCGCTGGTCGATCGGCGACTGCCGGAGGTCCTCGACGACCCGGCCGTCGACCAGCCGGATCAACCGTTTGGCGCGGGCGCCGACCTCGTCCTCGTGCGTGATGATCACGATGGTGCGGCCGGCCGCGCTGAGCTCGTCGAAGACGTCGAGCACGTCGGAGGTGGAGCGGCTGTCGAGGTTACCGGTGGGCTCGTCGGCGAGCAGCAGGGCCGGCTCGGTGACCAGGGCCCGGGCCACCGCGACGCGCTGCTGCTGACCACCGGAGAGCTGGTTGGGCTCGTGCCTGGCGCGGTCGGCGAGGCCGACCACCCCCAGGGCGGCGAGGGCCCGGCGGCGGCGTTCGCGCGGTTTCACTCCGGCGTACGCGAGGGGAAGCTCCACGTTCGCCAGGGCCGACGTACGCGGGATCAGGTTGAACGCCTGGAAGATGAACCCGATGAGCCGGTTCCGGGCCAGCGCCAACTGCCGGTCGGCGAGCTTGCTGACGTCCACCCCGTCCAGGTGGTAGGTGCCGTGGGTGGGCACGTCGAGCGCGCCGAGGATGTTCATCAGGGTCGACTTCCCGGAGCCGGACGAGCCCATGATGGCCACGTAGTCGCCGCGCTCCACCACGAGCGACACCCCGGCCAGCGCGTGCACGGTCGCCTCGCCCTCGCCGTAGATCTTGCGCAGGTCGCGGACCTCGATGACGGGCCGGTTCATCGGCCACCGGTCCCGCCGCCGCGGTTGCCGCCCCCGCCGAAGTTGCCGGCGCCGCCGCCGGGGAGGCCGCCGCCCGGGAAGCCGCCGGTGTTGCCGGTGGTCGAGGTGGTGGTCGTCTTGAGCACGACGGTCTCGCCGGCCTCGACCCCCGAGGTGATCTGGGTGGCCTCGTCGCCGGCCAGGCCGATCTCGACCGGGCGCATCTCCGAGGTGCCGTTGGTGAGCACCGTGACGCTGTGCCGGGTGCCGACCGTGGTGATCGCCGCCGGGTTGAGGTAGGTGGCGTTCTCGACCGAGCCGGTGGTGACCGAGACCGAGACGGTCTGGCCGACCCGGGCGCCGGCCGGCACCTTGTCCAGGGCGAGGGTCACGCCGTAGGTGACCACGCTGTTGCTGGTGGTCGCGGACGGGTCGATCGCGGTCACCTTCGCGGTCTCGGTGGTGCCGGACAGCGCGTTCCAGGTGACGGTGGCGACCTGCTTCTCCTTGAGCTTGGTCGCGTCGGCCTCGGCGAAGGCGGCACTGATCTGCATCCGGGTCAGATCGGCGATCTCCACGAAGCCCGACGACGAGCCGGAACCCGACGACGAGCCGCCGCTGCTTCCGCTCTGGCCGGCCCCGCTCTGGCCGGTACCGCCCTGGCCGGCCCCACTCTGGCCGGCCCCGCTCGCCCCGGAGCCGCCGGCGGACGACGACGATCCGGTGCCGGCCGAGGAGCTGCCGATCGTGCCGTTGACGGCGGTGACGGTGCCGGCCATCGGGGCGGTGAGCGTGGTGCCGGCGACCCCGGCCTCGGCGTCGGTGACCGCGAGCTTGGCCTGCTCGACCTCGTTCTCGGCGCTGGAGGTGTCCGACCCGGCGGCCTCGGCCCGCTCGAGCGCGTCGCCGGCGGCGTCCCGGTCGGCCTGCGCGGCGGCCAGGGTGCGCCGGGCGGCGGCCGGGTCGACCTTCGCGAGCACCTGGCCCTTCTTCACCACCGACCCGACCCGTACGTCGATCGTGGTGATCGTCCCGCCGGTCACGAAGCTGGCGCTGGCCGTGGCGGCGCTCTGAACGGTCCCGTTGGCGGACACGGTCTTGGTGACCGTGCCCCGCTGGACCCGGACCGAGCGGACCGAGGCGTCGGCGGCCGTCGTGGTGTCCGGTCCGGACAGGGTCTCGTACGCCCAGAAGGCGCCGGCGACGAGGGCGACGCCGAGAGCGGCGTTGACCGCCACCGTCGGGCGTCGCGGGTTGAAGCGCGCTGGCATGCCGGACACTGTGCTGGGGCGGCCTGGGAGGATCTTCGTCGGAACCTCGGAGCCAGCTCGGAATCTCCGGGCCCGTGATCGCTAGGGCTCGGCGGCGGCGGTGGGCAGCAGCACCCGGAAGGTGGCCCCACCGCCGCGCGGCGCATCGAGTTCCACCCAGCCGCCGTGACCGTGCACGATCGCCGCGACGATCGACAGCCCGAGCCCCGATCCGCCGCCCTTGCCCCGGGTGCGGCTGGAGTCGGCCCGGTACAGCCGCTCGAAGACCCGGGGTGCGTGCACCGGGGGCACGCCGGGCCCGTCGTCGGTCACCTCGAGGACGGCCAGCGGCAGACCGGGGCGCACGGTGGCGGGCCCGGACAGCACGGTGGCGACGGTCGGCGGCCGGGCCGGCAGCCGCCCGACCCGCACGGTGACCCGGGCCCGCGCCGGGGTGTGCTGCAGGGCGTTGGCGACCAGGTTGATGGCGACCTGCCGCAGGCCGTGCTCGTCGCCGAGCACGGTGGCCGGCTCGAACGTGTCGTCCTCGTCGGCCAGGCCGGCCAGCCGCACCGGCCGGCCGGGCACCCGGGCGTGCGCGTCGCGGATGGTGTCGGCGGCGATCTCGAGCAGGTCGACGGGGCGCCGCGCGGGCGGCCGCTGCCGGTCGAGCCGGGCCAGCATGAGCATGTCCTCGACCAGCACGCCCATTCGGGCGGCCTCGCTCTCGATCCGGCTCATCGTCTCGTCCAGCGCCGGGCCGGGCGGGGCGCCGCCGCGCCGGTAGAGCTCGGCGAAACCCCGGATCGAGGTGAGCGGGGTACGCAGCTCGTGCGACGCGTCCGCGACGAACTGCCGCAGCCGCTGTTCCCCGGCCGTACGGGCGTCCACCTCACCCTCGATGCGGGTGAGCATGGAGTTGAGGGCGAGGCCGAGCTTGCCCGGCTCGGTGTGCGGGTCGGTGTCGGCGACGCGCCCGGACAGGTTGCCCGCCGAGATGTCGGTGGCCAGCCGCTCCATCGCGGTCAGGGGGCGCAGGCCGAGCCGCACCACGAACCACGCCCCGCCCGCGAGCAGGGCCAGCACCAGCGCCGAGACCCCGGCGTCGATGAGCAGCAGCTGGTCGGTGGTCTGCTGGACCTCGGCGAGGGAGACGCCGATGACCGCGTAGCCGCCGCCGACCGGGTCGGGCATCGCGATCACCCGCCAGTCGTGGGTGGCGCCGCCGAGCGTGTAGGGCTGCGGGTGGGCGGCCTTCGCCTTGATCGCGGCGAAGCTCTGGACCGCCGAGCGCGTGGTGTCGCCGAGGTACGACCGTTCGCTGTTCAGCGTGCCGTCCGCGTTGTAGACGTACGTCAGCTGCTCCGGGCCGAGCCGCCGGAAGGTGCGTGGTGGGTAGCCGCCGGCCGGCCGCTCCCGGTCCTCGGCGAAGGTGAACGGCCGGGACATCCCCCGCAGCTGGTCGTCGATGCGGCCGAGCAGGTAGGTGCGGATCAGCACCAGGCCGGCGACGTTGGCGACGAGCAGGGCGACCGCGGCGAGCGCGGCGACCACCAGGACGAGGCGGGCGCGCAGGGTCCAGTGGCTCCACCGCCGCGGCCGCCGGCGGAGCCGGGAGATCACTCCTCGCCGCCGCGCGGCAGCCGCAGGGCGTAGCCGACCCCGCGGACGGTGTGGATCAGCGGCGGGTCGGTCTTGTCGATCTTGCGGCGGAGATAGTAGACGTACGACTCGACGATGCGTCCGTCGCCGCCGAAGTCGTACTTCCAGACCCGGTCGAGGATCTGTGCCTTGCTGACCACCCGGCCCGCGTTGATCATCAGGTAGCGCAGCAGGTTGAACTCGGTCGGCGACAGGTCGATCAGCCGGCCCGCCCGGCGCACCTCGTGCGCGTCCTCGTCGAGCTCCAGGTCGGCGTACCGCAGCACACCGGCGTCCGCCCCGTTCGCCGCGGCCGGCACCTCGGGCCGGCTGCGCCGCAGGATCGCCCGGATCCGCAGCACGACCTCCTCGAGGCTGAACGGCTTGGTGACGTAGTCGTCCGCACCGGCCGACAACCCGCTGACCCGGTCCTCGACCGCGTCCCGAGCCGTCAGGAACAGCACCGGCACCCGGCTGCCGGTGGCCCGCAGCCGCTTGGCGACGTCGAAGCCGTCGAGGTCGGGCAGCATCACGTCGAGCACGACCAGGTCGGGCTCGAACTCCGCGACGGCGACCAGGGCCCGGTGGCCGGAGTCGGCCACCCGCACCTCGAACTCGACGAGCCGGAGCGTGGCGCTGAGCAGGGCGGAGATGTTGGGCTCGTCGTCGACGACGAGGACCCGGGCGGCCCGCGCCGGGGACTCGCGCAGAGCGAGCGGGGCATGCGAATCAGATAGCACCCGGAATGAGTATCAACGCCGGCTAGGAATTCGCTATGAATGCCGCGAGAGGTAGCTGAGCGAGGCCGCGTCACCAGGACCGGGTCACCTGCTCACCCTCGGTCAGACCCGAGGTCACCTCGGTGTACTGGTCCCCACGGAGCCCGATGCCGACCTCGGCCCGGGCGCCGTTGCGCAGAACCGTGCCCTTGTCGCCGCGCACATCGTGCACGGCGGTGCTCGGCACCCGCAGCACGCCCGTCTTCGAACCGGTGGTGATCCGCACCGCGGCGCTCTGCCCCACCAGCAGATCCTCGGGCGCCTGGTCGAAGGAGAGGACCACGCCGAACTTGACCATCGTGCCGTCGCTGGTGCCGACCGGGTCGACCAGCACGACCGTCGCCTTGAACTGTTTGCCCACCCGGTCGGCGAGGCCGACCACCCCCTTCTGCCCGGCCGCCAGGTGATCCGCGTCGGCCTCCGGGAAGGACGCGCTGATCTGCATGTCGTAGACGTCGGCCAGGGTGATGAACGTGGAGTTCGCGCTGACCTGGCTGCCCACCTTGCCGCCGACGGTCAGGACGCGACCGGCGATCGGGGCGGTGATGGTGGCGCCTTCCAGCGCCTCCTCGGCCTCCGCCAGGGTGGTGTCGGCCTGGGTGACCCGCTGCTCCGCGCTGAAGATCTGGTCCGACCCGGCGCCCTGCTCACCCGTCCGCCCACTCCCGCTCCCGCCGGCCGAACCGCTGCCGGCCCCGCCGGCGCAACTGCCGCTGCCGGACCCGCTACCCGACCCGCCGCCGCTGCCGGGGCGGGTCGAGGTCGGCTTGACGGTCGGCTTGGTGGTCGGCTTGGCAGTCGCGGTTCGCGGCGCGGTAGCGGTCGGCGCGGTGGCGGTCGGCGCGGTGGCGGTCGGCACGGTCGGGGCCGGCGACCCGGTGGTGGCCGGGGTCGGCGAGGTGGCCGGCGCGGTGCCGCCGCCGGTGTGGAAGGCCGCCGCCACGTTGCAGCCGGTGGCCGGCGACGTCGCCCTCGACGCGTTCGACCTGGCCGTGGCCAGCTGGTTCTCGGCGTCGTCGAGGGAGTCCCGGGCGTCGTCGACGGCGGCGGCCGCGGCCGTGTCGTCCACCTTGGCGAGCGCCTGGCCGGCGGTGACCGTGGTGCCGGGCCGCACCGACACGCTCTCGACGGTGCCCTTGACCGCGAACGAGAGGCTGCGTGTCTGCGCCGGCTGCAGAGTGCCCGTCGTGGCCACTTCGGTGGTCACGTCACCGCGGTCGGCCGCCGAGGTGGCGGCCGCTTCCGGCTTCTCGGTGGCGTCCGCGGTCAATGCGTGCACCACCCCGTAGCCGATCAGTGCGAGCACGACGACAGCCGCGGCGACCCAGATCCAGCGCCGTCGACCGGCCAGAGCTTCACCCATGGCGGGACAGTGTTCCGGTCGGTCCTCGCCGGATGCTCGGTCCAGCCTCGGAGTTGGCTCGGAACACCGGACCGCCGCCCGGCCGGGTCACCGCGGCTCCGAGCGAATTCCGAGGCGTCGCCTACGTTGCGTGCAGCTTCGGCGGCTTGGGTGGGGCCGACATCCGTGGCCGAGGAAAGAGGGCAACGTGCGCAAGGTCAATGCTCCCCGCCGGACGGCAGCGCTGTTCGTCGCGTCGGCATCCGTGCTGCTTGTCGCCGCGTGCGGCGGCGGCTCCGACGGCGGCGGGACCACTGCGGGCAACAACGGCAACGGCGGTGGCGGCAACAACGCGTTCGCGGCCTACACCGAGTGCCTGGCGAAGAACGGCGTGACCATCACGATGCCGTCACGGCAGCCCCGCGAGGGCGCCTCCGGTTTCCCCGAGGGCGGCCGGCGGTCGGGCTTCCCGTCCGGTCAGCCACGGCCGTCCGGCAGCTTCGGTGGCGGCGGCCGCGGTGGTTTCCCGGGCGGCCTGGGCAAACCGGTCGGCGTCGACGAGGCGACCTGGCAGAAGGCGCAGCAGGCGTGCGCGTCGGTGCGACCGTCGTTCGGTGCCGGCAACCGCCGGGGCAACGGCGCGGACACGGCCTACCTCAACTGCCTGAAGGAGAACGGCGTCACCGACCCGAGCAAGATCGACTCCGCCGACGCCACCACCAGCAAGGCGCTCGAGACCTGCAAGGTGCTCCGGCCGCAGGCAAGCCCCACCCCGACCGCTTAGCGGTCCATGCTCCGCGCCGCCGGTGGGTATCCCCCGTAACCGCACCGGCGGCGCGGCTCTCTCCGGGCCGTTCGCGGCGTCGGCCCCCCGGCGAACTCGCGAACGGCCCGGACCAGGGCTTATCGCCGGTCCTGCTGGTTGACGTGGGCCCACCGGCCGGCCATCTGCCGGCGGCGGCAGGCGACCAGGTGACTCGCGAGAATCGCCGGCTGACCGCCGCGCACGCAGGCGTCGGCGCCGGCGGTGAGCACGCCGGCGACGATCTCGGCCGGGGCCGCGTCGTCGACCAGGGCGACGATTTGGGTACGGCTGGGAAGCAGTCGCCGGGCCAGCGCGATGTCACGGATCGCCGGGCCGGCGAAGAGCACCAGCTCGTCGGCCGCGACACCGTCGACGTCATCGGCGAATCGCACCGACCACCCGGCCGGCAGATGCCGGGCCAGCCCGCTGACCCGGCCGGCTGATCCGAGCACGGCGACCACCGGTCGCGGGCCGGTGCCGACCGGCAGTCCGGCCGGGTTGAGCGGAAGGTCGGTGCCGGTGGCGCTGAAGTCACGGGCCCCGGACTGGCGATCGATCTGGAGAAGCATGGCGGACCCCCTGGTGGCGGATGATTCCTTCTGGTCCCCCTACCATTCGCCCGCAGCCTTGGTCACTGATGTGCCAAGCCTGTGCGTTTCATGAGCGGACTCGCTCAGGCGCTGTCCCGCTTCACCAGGCTGACCAGCTCCGACGTGGGCACGTCCGGACCCGGGCGCCCGTGGACGGCGGCCACCACGGTCGCCGACAGGTAGGCGGCGAACGCGACCTGATCGGTGGTCACGGTGGTCAGGGCGGGCTCGGCCAGCCGCGCGGGCGGGATGTCGTCCACGCCGATCACGGCAAGACCGGCTCCCCCACCCAGCTTCCGGACGCCGGCCAGGACGGCAAGGGCAACCTCGTCGTTGTACGCGCACACCGCCGTGACGCCGGCCGCGTGCCAACGGCGTACCGCTGCAGCGGCCTGCTCCGCCTCCAGCGCGACCGTCTCGGTCGCCGGGCCGGCCACCCCGCTCTCGCGGCATTCGTCGCGGACCCCCGCCAGCCGCGGCTCGGCGAAGATGCGCACCCGCTCGTCGTCCGGGTAGGCGTAGCCGATCCTGGTGTGGCCGGCCCCGAGCAGGTGCGCCGCCTGGCACCGCCCGATCAGCTGCTGCGGCACCTCCAGCTCGCGGCGGCGCCCGTCCGGCTGACCGTTTCCGAACAGCCCTACCACGAGCGCCACCCCGGCCGCCCGCATCGCCTCGATCTCCCCCGGCGAGAAGTCGGTGAACGCGATCACCGCGGCCGGCGTGATCGCCTTCCAGATCTCGAACATCGGCCGGTCCTCCCGGTTGCCCGGATGCACCACGAGGGTGAACCCTTGCCGGGCGAGCGCGGTCGACAGATTGCCCAGCATCGAGCCGACCTCCGCCCCGATCGGCCAGTCCGGAAGCAGGCAGAGCACCACGTCGGAACGCCCGGTGCGCAGAGTGCGGGCGGCGGCACTCGGCGCGTACCCGAGACGCGCGGCAGCATCGAGCACGCGCGTACGGGTGTCAGCCGAGATGGTCTGATGGGGCGTGTCGTTCATGACGTAGCTGACCGTCGCCCGCGACACCCCGGCAATGCGCGCCACGTCAGCGCTGGTGACGCGGCGAGTGCTGCTCTCAGCCATCCCCCCAGCCTACTTACACGTGTCACCGCCCGCCCGGGGCCGCCCTCCCGTTCCTGGTCCTGTCGTTGCCGGCCCCCCTATCGGAAGGTGAAGAGCCGGTCGGGGGCCGGCGCCGCGGCGGGCTCGGTCAGCCGCGCCATCCCCACCCGGAACCCAGCGTCGGCCGGGGCCTCGAAGGCAAGCTCCGCGAAGCCTCCGGCCGCGAAGGACGCCCGAACCTTCTCGCTCAGGTCGCCGTCGCCCGTACCCCGGCCGCGCGTCCAGATCACCACACCGCCCGGGGTCAGGAACGACGGCAGGGCGGCCACCGTACGGCGCATGTCGCCGTCGCTGACATTGCCGAAGACACCACAGGCCAGCAGTACGTCGACCGGCACCGCATCGGCGAAGGAAGCCGGCCGCCCCGCGTCGGCGGTGCGCACCTCGACACCCGGCAGCCCGAGCGCCGCGGCCGCCGTCCGGGCCCGGCCCGACAACGACGGGTCGAACTCCACGAGCACCGCCCGCATCTGCCGGCCGGCGGGCCGGGCGGCCAGCACCGGCAGGACGTCCCGGCCGTCCCCGGCGCACAGAGCGAGCAGGCTGCGCGGCTCCCCGGTGTCGAGCACCCGGTCGAGAAACCGCTGGACCACGACAAGCCGACGGGCCAGCGACGACCCCGGGGTCTCGTAGTCCTCGTGCCAGCGAACCCAGTCGGTCTCAGCCATCAGCACATTGAAGCCGGTCCCCCGCCCGGTGAGAAGCCGGACCGCCGGCCGGCCCTCTACGCCGCCCGGCCCAAGCGAAGCGGCTGACAGGCCGGTCCGAAGGCGACCGCGCACCGCACAACCCGCCCGCGCCCGCCAGATGCGGCCAGCCGAGCCCAGGAACCGCACCCGCCCGCCCGGCGGCGGGACGGAGGTGCGAGGGGGTCGCGCGAGGTGGGTCCGGCTCTACAGGTCGGTCGATGTGGACCTAGCGTCGTGCGGGCGGCGGGTCGGGGTCGTCCAGTTCGTCGGCGGCTCGGCGTTCGGCGTGGATGCCGGTGGCGCCGGGCCGCTCGGTGTCGTGGACGGGCTGCTCACGGTGCCACGCCCGGGTGTCGGCCAGCACGCCGCCCGGTGGCGGACCGGGCGGCGTGGGGCGGCGCCGGAAGCACCGCCGGAACAGGCGGGAGAGCAGACCCACGTTTCCCCTCCCTCGGACCGCTGACCGATCTTGGAAGGTAGTGCGATCGACGGTCGTGGACTCTCGGCCGACCCGGCGGGGTTGTTGATCATTCGACTGTGCACGGCAAACTGTCCGGTTAGGACCCCGGGCGGGCAGCGCCCCGACCCCGGCCGGTGACCAGGTTTCCGGCCTCGCGGGGCAGGCGGAGAGCGTCGATCGCGGGGATCGCGAGCAGCACGGCCAGGCACAGGAACGCGAACCGGTAGGCGCCGTCCGCGCCGAGATCGGCGCCCAGCCGGACCAGCAGCGCGCCGACCGCCACGCCGAGCCCGCCGCCCAACTCCTGGACCGTCGACATGAGGGTGTTGGCGCTGGTCATCCGCTCGGTCGGCACGTCGGCGAAGGCCACCGAGTTGTAGGTGGTGAAGCCGACCGAGCGGAAGATCCCACTCAGGATCAGAAGCCCGACGAGGAGTACGGGCATTGTCGAGTCACGCAGGAACGCGATCCCGACCAGGCACGCCGCCGACGCCAGCACCGAGCCGAGCATGACGGCGCGGATCCCGAAGCCGCGCATCAGCGGGGTGGTGGCCGGTTTGATGCCGACGTTGCCGGCGAACAGGGCGATCACCACCAGGCCCGCGTGCGCGGCCGTCCAGCCGAAGCCGAGCTGGAAGAACAGTGGCAGCAGGAACGGGATGGCGGTGATCACGGCCCGGAACACCGACCCGCCGAGGGCGGTGACGCGATACGTGCGTACCCGGAGAATGCGCAGGTCGACGAGGGGTTGCCGGGATCGCAGCAGGTGCCGCACGGCGGCCGTGAGGCAGGTGAACGCGACCGCCAGGGCGCCGATGCCGAGCGGCCAGTTCGGCCGGGTGGCGGCCACCTCCTCGAGGCCGAGCACCAGGGCGGCGATGCCGAGGGCGGCGAGCAGGAAACCCTGCCGGTCGAGCCGCCCGGGGTCGTCCGCGCGGACGTCGGGCACCAGGCGCAACGACAGGATCAGGGCGATCGCGCCGAGCGGCACGTTGATCAGGAAGATCCAGCGCCACGACGCGTACTCGCTGAGGAAGCCGCCGACGGCCGGGGCCACCAGGGGGGCGACGAGCGCCGGCCACGTCAGGTACGCGATCACGCGTACCAGATCAGTCTTTTCCGTTGTTCGCATGACCACCAGGCGGCCGACCGGGACCATCATGGCGCCGCCGACGCCCTGCAGCACGCGGGTGCCGACGAGCATGGGCAGGTTCACCGCGGCCGCGCATCCGACCGAGGCCAGGGTGAAGACGGCGATCGCGACGGCGAAGATCCGGCGAGCGCCGAAGCGCTCGGTGAGCCACCCGCTGATCGGGATCAGGACGGCGATGGTCAGGACGTACGCGGTGACGGTGACGTTCACCGTGACCGCCTCGACGCCGAGGTCGGCCGCGATGTGCGGAGCGGCCGGCGCGATGACGGTGGCGTCGAGGAACTCCATGAAATGCGCACCGGCCACCAGCAGGGCCAGCCGGCGCGCACCTCTCGTCATGCCTTAGATCATTACCGAGGTCGCCCAGTCATGCCTTAGATCATTACCGAGGTCGTTCTCCGGGACGGACCCGGGCCGCTCCCGGCGCCGTCAGGCGTTCCAGTAGTCGATCACCGGGTTGTCGTGCTCGAAGCCGAGCGCCGAGATGGTCGCGGTGCCGAGCTTGAGCTTGCCGCCACCACCGGCCGGCAGCCCGATCCAGCGCGCCCCGGCGACCCGCAGCGAATGACCGTGCGCCACCAGGGCGACGTCGCCGCCGGCCAGTGCCTCGCGGGCGCGCGCGAGCACCCGGTCGAGCCGCGCCCCGACCTGCTCGGGCGTCTCCCCGCCGGGCGCCCCGTCGGTCCAGAGCGACCAGTCCGGATCACTCTCGTGGATCTTGGCCGTGGTGATCCCCTCGTACTCGCCGTAGTTCCATTCGGCCAGGTCATCGGTGGTTTCGGTGACCGTCAGCCCGGCCAGCCCGGCGGTGCGCAGGGCCCGCTTGCGCGGGCTGGAGAACACGGCCGCGAACGTCCGCCCGGCCAGGCGCTCCCCGGCCGCGCGGGCCTGCCGCTCGCCCTCCTCGGTGAGTTCGAGATCGGTGTACGAGGTGTGCCGGCCCGCCGCACTCCACTCGGTCTGTCCGTGCCGGATCAGCACAATTTCCGCCATGCCTTGTTTCTACCTCGCCCGCGCGCCGGCGAACGCCACCTCGGCCGGACGCGCCCGGCGGAACCCCCGCGAATTCCGCCCGCCCCCCTTTGTCGGCAGAGAGTCGCAGGTCAGCGGCTTGGTCTCGATACCCTCGAATAATCCTCATTGCGCACGGCCCGTGCATCTGCTTTTGTCGATCTAATCCGGCGGATCGTGGGCGGTCGGGAGGCTTCCGTCAGATCGGGGGTCAGCATGGTTGCGAAGGTTCCAGTGTCCGTGTCGTTCGAGGCAGAAGTGGAGAGGGCGTTCCGTTTCCTGGTCGCCGAGTGCGGCCTGACCGGCCCCTCCCCCACCGACCAGTTGGGGCTGTCCTATTCAGGCCCCGGCGTGACCTACACGATCGTCCTCGACGCGTCGAGCCACACGGTGACGACGAGCATCGCCCGGGACCTGGCCGGCGTACGCCTGCTGGCCGACCTCCCGGCCCTGGTCTTCGGCGCCGCCCTCGGCAACTCGTCAGCGGTCGCGTGCGGAGCGCGCTCGTTCAACGAGCTGCGCATGTCCCTGGCCACCCAGGCGGCCTTCGTCCGCCGCCTCCAGCCCTACCTCACCCCCCTCAACGTCGTCCCGCTGATGAGAGCCGCCCACGCCCGCGAACTCCGCTCGGCCTGACCCGCCGTCAGCCGCCCGCCCGTCAGCGGGCGGCTGACCAGAGCTGTTCGAAACGTTCCTGGCGCTGCTCGACCAGCCGGGGGTCGACGACCAGCGCGACGCCCGCGATCGGCGGGGTCATGCCGTCGTCGAGCACCCGGGCGGCGTGGAACTCGTAGCTGACCTTCCGATCGAACACGATGAAGTCTTCCAGCTCGATCTGCCGCAGAAAGTAGAAGTCATCGGGCCGGATCGCCCGGGTCTCGACCCCGATGCTCTGATGCGGAGCCATCAGGGCCCTGATCCGCTCGGGGTCGGGGACCCGCTCGGTGATCAGGAACAACCGGCGGATACGCACGTTGCGAGCGATCGCCTCGCGCTGCCGCCGAAGATATCGCCGGCCGAGGTCGCTGTCCCAGAACTCGCCCTCCCCGAACGACGCCATCGTGATCGCGTCGATGCCCACCCGAGTCGCGTCGGTCAGGCCGAGCAGCCAGTCCGGGTCGCCCGCGTCCCGCTCGACCCCGTCCGCACGCAGACCGTCCAGGTCGATGAACCCTTCCCTGGCCGCGCCGGCGCCGGGCAGGTCGGCGCCGGGCAGGACGGGGCCGGACGGATCGGCGGCGGGGGCCGAAGGATGGGTGGCGGGGGCGGCGGGTGAGGTCGCGCCGGCGGGGGCGGCAGCACGGGCGCCGGTGGTCACCAGGCGGCTGATCTCGGCGCGGGACAGGGCATTCGCCTTGCGGGCCAGCTCGAGCCGGCGCGCCGACTCGGCGGCTTCGATCAGCAGCTGGGCGACCAGGGTGAACGCACCGACCGCGACGGCGACCCCCGCGCGCCAGATGGGCTGCTGGTCGCCGAGCGCGGTCAGCAGATAGGTGAGGCCGCCGACGCCGGCGGCCACGAGAAGCTTGATTCCGATGCGCACGGTGACCCCCGCGTGACGACAATGCGTTCCATCACAGTGCAGTCACGGCGCGTACGCAAGGCGCGTGCACGATCATCAAAAAGGGGCGCACACCAAAAGCCCGACCAGGTGGTCACATTCCTGGCGGGCCGTCGGTGTCGCCCCGACGCCACACCCGATGGTGGCGCTACGGCCCGGGGTGGCACCCGGCTTGCCGACGGGTGCCACGGGACCGGGGTAGTTCGTACTGTCAGGGGTTGCGCAGCAGGTCTTCGAAGTTGACCGTGAGGGCGAACGGATCGGTGACCGACACCGGGTCGCGCCGTTCGATCTCGCGGGCCAGTTCGCCGGCGGCACGGTCGATGCGCGAGCGCAGGGGGCCGTCGGCCGAGTCGGCGCCCCAGTCGTCGGCGGCCGCGAAAACCGCCGTCAGGACCACTGTGGCCCGCAGGTAGGCGAACAGCGGGCGCAGGGCGTGCTCGAGCGACAGGCTGTGCCGGGCGGTTCCGGCGGTGGCCGCGATGAGCACCGGCTTGTCGGCCAGCGCGTCCTTGTCGAGCACGTCGAAGAAGGACTTGAACAGGCCGCTGTAGCTCGCCGTGAAGATCGGCGTGACCGCGACCAGCGCGTCGGCGGCCTCGACCGTGTCGAGTGCCTCCTTCAGCGCGGCCGGGGGGAAGCCGGTGAGCAGGTGGTTGGCGATGTCGTGGGCGAGGTCGCGGAGCTCGATCACCCGGACCGTGAGTTCTATAGCGCTTCCCGCGGCCTTCTGCACCGCAGCGGCAGCGATCTGGTCTGCGAGCAGGCGAGTTGAAGAAGGCTGACTCAAGCCTGCTGAAACTACCGCCAGGGTCCTCTGCATCATGCGTTCACCATCTTCTGCATCATCGACGCGTGCGTGGGAGCGTCCGGGACGTGCGCCGGCCTCAGTGCGTCGAACTCCTTGCGCAGCACCGGGACGACCTCGCTGCCCAGCAGGTCCAGCTGCTCCAGAACGGTCTTCAGCGGCAGGCCGGCGTGGTCCATCAGGAACAGCTGGCGCTGGTAGTCGCCGACGTAGTCGCGGAAACCGAGCGTGCGGTCGATGACCTGCTGCGGCGAGCCGACCGTCAGCGGCGTCTCGCGGGTGAAGTCCTCCAGCGACGGCCCGTGCCCGTAGACCGGGGCGTTGTCGAAGTAGGGCCGGAACTCCTTCACCGCGTCCTGCGAGTTCTTGTGCATGAACACCTGCCCGCCGAGGCCGACGATGGCCTGGTCGGGGTCGCCGTGGCCGTAGTGGGCGAAGCGCTGGCGGTAGAGCGCGATCATGCGCTGGGTGTGCGAGGCCGGCCAGAAGATGTGGTTGGCGAAGAAGCCGTCACCGTAGAAGGCGGCCTGCTCGGCGATCTCCGGCGACCGGATCGAGCCGTGCCAGACGAACGGCGGGACGTCGTCGAGCGGCCGCGGCGTCGAGGTGAACGACTGCAGCGGGGTGCGGAACTTGCCCTGCCAGTCGACCGTGTGCTCGCGCCACAGCTTGTGCAGCAGCGAGTAGTTCTCGATCGCCAGCGGGATGCCGGCCCGGATGTCCTTGCCGAACCAGGGGTAGACCGGCCCGGTGTTGCCGCGGCCGAGCATGAGGTCGACGCGCCCGTCCGACAGGTGCTGCAGCATCGCGAAGTCCTCGGCGATCTTCACCGGGTCGTTGGTGGTGATCAGCGTGGTCGCGGTGCTGAGCTGAAGCGTCGAGGTCTGCGCCGCGATGTACGCGAGCGTGGTGGTCGGCGACGACGAGAAGAACGGCTCGTTGTGGTGCTCACCGAGGGCGAAGACGTCGAGGCCGACCTCCTCCGCGTGCTTGGCGATGGTGACGATGTCCTTGATGCGCTGCGCCTCGGTCGGCGTCTGCCCGGTGGTCGGGTCCGCGGTGACGTCCGAGACACTGAAGATTCCGAACTGCATGACCCGCTCCTTCGGTGGTACCTGACTTCCTGACCGCCACAACGTCGTTGCCTGCGCAACTATTTCAAAATCAAAGAACCGGCGCAGCGGCGCGCGTCACACCCGATCATCATCGCCGCGAGATCCAAGAAATAACCCGCACGGGTACGCGATGGGATGCGTCCCCGGCGGCACGACGGCGAGCCGGGTGCAACACCGGGCCGTAGCGCCACCTTCGCGTGCGGCGAGGAGTACTCCTCGGGAGATAGCGCGACCGCAACTATGTCGGCATATCGCGTCGGCATGACCGAGCCGCCCCCACGGCGGCTCACCGCCACCGGTTGTATTTCGCGCAGACGGGCGTAGACGTGATGCGGATCCGTGGGGAATTGGGGGTCCGCGATGTCATAGTCGCCGGACTCGGATTCTTCACCTGGTACTGCCCCAGTGCCCCCGTTCCCGCCCGGCACCGATCCGGCCGGTCAGCCGCGAACAGTGCCGCATTCGCCGGGTGCAGGCCCGGTTTTCGCACCGCCCGACGACGGTCAGAGCCAGCAAGGCCAAGCATTGAACGTGATCAACCCCGGCACGCCGCGGTCAAGAGGACCGTAAATTGGACGACGACAGCGCGCCATGCTTGATCGTCGATGGATGAGGTTCAGCCTTCGATCCGGACACCTCGAGACCGGACCGGGATCTGGGGCAGGGTCATTGCGTTGCGGCCAAGGCTGCCACAGGGCCGTGGACCGACCGTTCAGGCGGCTTGCTGGGCCAGTTTCACCCAACGCTGCAGAGTCGCGGCGGCCGCGCCGGAGTCCACCGCCTCGGCGCAGCGGGCGAGTGAATGGGACAGCAGCTCCATGAGGGAACCACCGTTCAGGTCCACGGTGGCCAACGCCGCAGCGGCGTTCAGCAGGACCGCGTCGCGAATGGGGCCCTTCGCGCCGGCCAGGAACTCGCGGGCCACCGCGGCGTTCTCTTCGATGTCGCCCCCGCGGAGCGCGGCCGGGTCGGTCCGCGCGATGCCGAAGTCGGCGGGGTCGACGCGCGATTGCTCGACCGTCCCGTTCCGGACGACCCAGACGTCGGACGGCGCAGCGGTGGTGAGTTCGTCCAGCCCGTCGTGGCCGCGCACGACGAGCGAGGAACACCCACGCTCAGCGAACACGTCCGCCATCACCGGCGCCAGCGGCAAGTAGGAGGCGCCGACCAGCTGATGGCGCGGATCCGCCGGATTGATCAGCGGCGCCAGCACGTTGAACACCGTCGGCACGCCCAGCTCGCGCCGGGTCGACGCGGCGTGCCGCAGCCCCGGGTGGTAGACAGGCGCGAAGCAGAACGTGATGCCGGCCTCGGCCGCGACCCCGGCGACCGCCGTCGGCGACAGGGTCATCGGGATGCCGAGTCGTTCCAGCAAATCGGCCGAGCCGCAACGGGAAGACGCGCCACGACCGCCGTGCTTGACGACCCGGACCCCGGTGGACGCCACGACGACGGCGGCCATGGTCGAGATGTTCATGCCGCCCGCACCGCCGGTGCCGACGATGTCCACGATCGTCCCGGGAACGCTGATCCGGTGGGTGTTGGCCAACAGTGCCTGGGCAAGTCCCTTGATCTCCGCCGAGGACTCGCCCTTGGTCCGTAACGCGGAGAGGAACGCGCCGAGCCGGCCCGGGGTCGCGTTGTCGGCAATGACCTCGCCCATCACCCACGCGGTGTCCGCTTCGGTGAGGTCCTCGCGGCGCATCAGCGTGGCGAGAATGCCCGACCACCGGCCTGCCGTTTCCGCCGTGCTGATCGTTCCGGTTCCGGTTGTCGACATCACTGGACCCTTGTATCTCTAGGACGAAATCTGCAACTTAGTGGACCGCTCCCGGTGGCGGAAGGGCACTTCGCTGTCCGGCGGATCAGCCACGGGCCAGCGTAGGCGACGCGTGCGTTCTGGCCGTGCATGGGAGCGGAACTGACACACCTTCCGAGGTAAACCTAAGCGATAAAGAGTGTGCCGAGGACGCCGGGGAACGGCGGCGGGAGTCGAATCCGTGGCGATCGGTGCGGTCCGGCCCCCGGCAACCGGTCGAGCGGCGACGACACCCCGAGGCGATCGCCGGGCGCAGATGGCCCCCACGGTCCTCGTTTGCCGAGTGCCGACCTGAGGCCGACATCGCTCGCGCCCTTGATGTCGTAGTCCCGATGGTCCCCGACGTAGCGGATCTCCGATGGATCCCCGGGTGCGAGCTCGGCGATGCGGGCGAAGAAGGCGGGGTCGGGCTTCGTGACGCCCCATTCACGGGGTCGGGTTGCTGCTCGCCGGCGACGGGCTCGGCACTCGTCGGCGCCGCCCCGACCAGTTGGTTCACCAATCGGGCCAGCTGGTTCACCGATCGGGTCGGCACCGCTCGCAAGGTGATCATCGCGGCCTTCGTCGGCGTGGCGGGTGCGCTCATCATCCCGCAGGGCACCGGCATCGCGGCCTACGTCGCCTTCGCCGGCGGCAGCTTGGTCTTCGCCGGCTCCTCCATGGTGGGGAGCGTGACCACCCGTACGCATCGCATGCTCGCCAGTCCGCCGGAGCTGCTGTCCCGGGTGATCGCCACGGTCAAGTTCACCTCGTGGGGCGCCATCCCGATCGGCAGTCAGCTCGGCGGCATCCGGGCCGGCGCGATCGGCGCCCGCACCACTCTGCTGATCTTGGGGGCGCTGACCGTGCTGTCCCCGATCATCTACCTGTCGACCCCGAGTCGGCGCCTGCGCGACCTGCCCAGCGAAGCCACCCCGGAACTTGACAGCACGGGCGCTCGGTAAGACTCGTTCTACGGCAGCGTCCGACTTCGACGCCGAGACCGGAGCCGGCGAGACGATCCCGGACTCCAATCTCGGGGATACGGCTCCTGAGTCGACATCCGGCGGGTCATCGGCGGCACGGTGAGCACGGCGCGGGCCGGGGCGCCGCGCGACGATCATGGTCACGGACGGTGACAACGACGTTCTCGTGCGGCCGGTCACGGAGGGCGCCCGGCGACCCCTCCTGATCTCGTGCACGGGCCTCGCAGCCGCCCTGGAGTTGCGGTCCACAGCCAGGCCGGCCCGGGTGATCACCAGGGCAGCCCGCCGCATTCGGACGGCGAGGACAGACAGGCCCTAAGGTTACGAGTGAAAACGGTCAGATTTCGAACCGGTAGCTATCCGCTTGCCGTATTTCTTACTCGTAGGCGATGTCCTAATGTGCATGCGGCAAACGGCGAGCGCCCGGTTGATGCGCGTGACTAGGCTGGGGGTTACCCTGAGTGAACCAGCCGACTCTGCGCGCCTCCCGCACCTCGGCCGCTGACTCACACATCCCCGAGAGGCGGAGGATCCCGGTGCCCGACGACGAAACAGGCGCAGCCGCGGTGGCCGATGTGGCCGACCATGTCATCCACCAGACCGGCAATGCCGACGTCGACTGGGACCAATTCGACTCACAGGCTTACTTCGCGCACAACTACGGCAGTCTTCGCAAGGACGACGCCGAGATAATCAGTATCATGGCCGACTTCTTCGCGGCGAACCTGTCGGACAGCACCATCGGTCACGCGATCGACGTGGGCTCGGGCACCAACCTTTACCCGGCATTGACCATGTTGCCGTACGCCTCGCGGGTGACGCTGTACGAACGGGCCCACACCAACCGCGACTGGTTACGTCACTCGTTGGAGCGACCGCAGTCGACGTGGCTGCAATTCTGGGATCAGATCGCGAGCGACCGGCCGGGTTACCAGCGGATCACCAGGCCGCTGGAACTGCTCGCCGACCGGGCGGAGGTGACGAGGGGCAACGTCTTCGATCTCAAGGCGAACCGCTACCACATGGGCACCATGTTCTTCGTGGCCGAGTCGATCACCACGCGGGACGACGAGTTCCGCCGCGCGACCCGGCTGTTCGTCGACTCGCTGGTGCCCAACTCCCCGTTCGCGGCCGCGTTCATGCTTGACTCCTCGGGTTACGTCGTTGCCGGCCGGCACTTCCCCGCCTGCATGGTGAGCGAGAACGACGTTCGCGGGGCCCTTGAACCGGTTGCGCGCAGAGTGGAAATTCGGATGGTGGACAGTAACGACCTCCGCGACGGTTACGGCGGGATGATGGTCGCTACCGGCCGTAAGAAGTAGCACCGGCCTGACACCCTGAGCTGACAACGCAGACCCACGGACGGGTAGCCGATGCAGATCAAGCCACGTCAACAGCTCCTCGACATCTGGCGGGCCACCGCCCGGGTCTCCTACAAAGACGGATGGAGTCCCGGCGGCCTTCTCGGCAGCAACTCGATCAGTGATGCCGAGCAACTGCTGTGCATCATGGCGCCGGCGACCGAGATCCCGCTGTTCCGGCTCGACCAGCCCGACACGGTCACCGATGACGTCCTCGAAGCGCTCAAGCCGCTCGGCGACAACCTGCAGATCCCGCAGCGGCTGCTGCGCGCCCTGAACGAATATCTGCATCGCTACTCCGCGCCGGACGGCACGCCGGTCTTCTCCGGCGGCACCTACTTCGGCACCGAGGAGCCGGGCGAGAAGGTCGAACAGGAGCAGCTCGACCTGGACGTGGTCGACTCGTTCTCGATCTCCGTCACGCTGACGCTGGCGATCATCGGGTTCACCAAGGTCTTCCGCCAGGTGATCACCCGGGCGGCGCTGCTGCGCCAGGTCGAGGAGGTGGAGCGGCTGGCGAACCGGCGGCTGACCGCCGCCATGGCCGGTCTGCTGCGCAGCTTCGCGGTGAACGTGTTCACCGCGGACAGCTCGCTCGGCCAGGAGCTGGTCCGCACGGTGAACCAGGAACGGCGGGCCACGCACGTGGTCGTCGACGAGTTGCGGGTGGCGCTGCGAGAGATCAACGCCCGGCTGCGTGACGACGTCACCATCGGGTCCGGCGCGGCCGAGGGCAACGAGCTCGACAACCCGAACCGGTTGTTCGAGTGCGGCTGGTCGTGGGGCGTGGTCCAGGACGCGCCGAAGATCGAGACCTCGGCCGATCTGGGCGAGCAGCGTGCAGGCGTGGCGCAGAACGCGCCCTATCTCTATTTCACCACCGTCGCGCTCGACGCCATCCAGGCGCTGTCGTCCGAGCGCACCCGGCTGCTCGGCCTGCTCGACCCGGAGCAGGCCCGTCTCGCGCAGTCGCTGCAGCTGCGGTTCGAGCTGGCCCGTTCCTACTGGGCGACGATCGCGACGTTCGGCTCCGGTCGCTGGCCGCTGGAGGACCTGCCGTGGCGGGCCACCGACGGCATCGAGTTCGACTACTTCGCCCTGCTGATCACCGGCATGGTCATGCAGAACATGCAGTCCGTGCGGGCCACGAACGCGAACATGCGCCGGGTCGCCGACGTGTTGGAGGAGCTGGCCAACCGCAGCCGGATCACCCGCCGTTCGACCGAGCCGGAGACGGCGGTCGGCGTGCACCACCCGGGCCTGCACTTCCCACTGGTGGGCAGCGATGCGCTCGGTGGCCCGCAATTGCAGTGGACGGTCGCCGACATCGCCCCGATGTTGTTCAAGCGCACGCTCACGCTGTCCGGCATGACCACCGACGGCCCGACCCGTAGCCGCCTGCTCGACCTGTCCGACGCCATCTGGCAGCACCTGACGGTCCGGGTGATCCGCGACGGCGACGACCACGGCCTGTGGGACTGGGCGGCCGGGGCGTTCTCCTATCTGCCCGACGGCGTCAGCCAGGTCTCGTGGTACTACACCAAGCGCGTGGTCGACTGCCTGGTCGCCGCGGCCGGGGTCATCAACGAGCCGACGCTGCGCAGCGAGCTGCTGCTGCAGATCGCGGCCGACCTGCTCAACGAGGCCGACCACCTCTACGACCGGGAGCTGCTCAACGGCACCACCACGCGGGGCGAGACGCTGCGGGTCGACCTGGAACGCATCGGGGCCGAGCTGAAGCGGGCCCGGTCGGTGCACCGGGAGAAGCCAGGTGTGGCGGTGGCGGTGGCCGAGGACGTGCTGCGGAAACTGGATCGATTTTCCGCGGCCCGCCGCGCCGACGTCGGGATGACCTGATCATGATCATTTTCGCGACGTCCGACAAGGGTGGCACCGGGCGTTCGGTGACCGGCAGCAACCTCGCCTATCGGCAGGCGCTGCAGGGCAAGGACGCCTGCTATGTCGACTTCGACTTCGGCTCCCCGACGGCGGGCGCCATCTTCGACCTGGGCGAGGTGCAGGCCGGCACCGACGGCGACGGCCTGCACACCTATCTGGAAGGCAACATCGCTCAACCCCGGATGATCAATGTGTGGGCCGAGACGCAACGGGAGGCGCTGCGCAACCGCCCCGCCGGTGTGGGCCGGCTGACGCTGGTGCCCGGCGACCGCGGCGGCGGCGAGTTCCCGTCATCCCCGCCGGCCGTGCAACGCTGCATCGAACTGCTGGTCTCCCTCGACGAGCAGTACGACCTGATCCTGGTCGACCTGAGTGCCGGCCGCTCCTACGCGACCGAGATCGTCCTGGAGGCGACCGCCCACCCCTCGATGGCGGGGGTGGAGGCCCGGTGGGTGGTGTTCCACCGATGGACCCGGCAGCACATCGTCGCCGCCGGCGGCCTGGTGCACGGTACGAAGGGCATTCTCGACACCGGCGAGCTGCACGGTCACGACCGCGGCATCCTGCAGGAGAAGATCCGATTCGTGCGTACGGCGGTGCTCGACCCCTCCGCGTCCGAGCAGGCCGGCCTGCGACCGGAGCAGCTGGCCTGGCTGGACGTGTGCAACCGGCGGCTGCAGGACCTGGCCGCCCAGAACAGGGTGGGCCGGGTACACCTGCTCGGCGTCATCCCGCTCGATCCGGTGCTGCAGTGGCAGGAGCAGTTGCTGACCAACGACGACGTGTGGCTGCACCGCACCGCCAACGAGCGCACCGTCAACGCCCTGGAAGACCTGGCCAAGCGGATCCTCGACATCGATTCGTGGGAGGGACTGTGACCACGGCCGACGATCTGTTCACCGAGGAGAGCGCCTCCCCGGTGGTCCAGTCGGTGGCCCTGTCCCACCTGTCCGTCGAGCTCGGTCACCTCTACATGGAGGATTTCCGGGCCGGCGAGGCGCGGCTGCGCGAGCATTTCCGCCGGGTGGCGCCGTGGGCACAGGCGGCCGTCGAGCAGACCGCCGGCCTGCTCGGTCCCAACCGCACCCCGCGGATCAGCACCTGCTTCCTGATCGACGACTACTTCACCCGGTTCGCCAGCCCGCCCGAGGTGATCTCCGCGCTGGTCACGGCGGCCGCGGCGGCCGGCCTGGAGATCGACTACGTGGCCCGGGAGTCGGGCTGCGCCCGGGCCGGCGACGTCGAGGTGGCCACCCTGGTGGCCGAGCACGTGGTGCACGAGCCGCACGAGGGGGTCAACGGCGGCCGCCCACCGGTCACCGAGTCGGGTTGGCTGTCCAACGGCGAGCGCTCGCCGGTGACGACCGCGGCGGCGATGTCCGGGCCGAGCCGGTGGCGGCCGCCGCGGCAGAGCGCCGTACAGAATCATTCGATCTTCGTGGACATCGAGGTGTGGAGCGGCCCGCCCGAGGATCGCCTCTGGTCCTGCCCGTTCCTGGCGGCGGTGTGGCAGTTGCAGCGGCTCGGGCTGCTGCGGCACCACGGCCGGCCGATCGCCGAGCCGGTCGAGGTCAAGGTGGAGCAGCTGTCGGAGAGCTGGGACGAGATGCCGGCGATCGTTCAGCTCAACCCGCGGGCGAACGCGCTGCGCGCCTATCGCACGTTCACCCCGCTGGACAGCCGGTTCCTGCCGATCGAACTGGCGGTGCGCACCATTCTGGGTCAGGTGTGGATCGACCCGGGCGTCGACGGCCAGGTGTGCGGGCGGGCCCGGGGTGAAGGCATGGAGCTGCCGAACGAACCGGTCGGGCGGATCTCTTACGCCTTCCTGTGAGCGGCCGTCACTCCTCGGGCAGCTCGCGGGCGAGGTCCCACAACTCCCCGAACAGCAGGGTGTATTCGGCCAGCGATGCGGCCTTCAGGATCAGGCGGGTCTCGGCCACCTGCGCCTGTTTCGGGTCGCCGGTGGTCGGCATCGACTCGTACGCGAGGATGTCGTCGAAGATGATCCGGTCGCGGACCTTGACCCGCAGCCGGGCCGGCACGTCCCGCCAGGCGAGCATCCGCACCTGGATGAGGATCTCGCGCTGTTCCCTGTAGACGCGGCGCAGCGCCGGGTCGTGGAACGTCTCCGGTTCGTCGAGCATGAAGATGCGCCGCACGCGCTTGCCGGCCCCGGCCGCCTGCCCTTGGGCGTCGAGGTAGCGCAGGCCGATCTCGCTCTGCCAAAGGTCGTGGTCGACCGCGGCCATGCTGATCGCGTCGATGCTCTTGGTGGCCGCCTTGGTCAGCCCGAGAAGCCAGTCGCGGTCCTCCCCGTTGTAGGTGGCGGTGCCGCCCTTGGTCAGCAGCTCGAACAACTCGGCCATCTCGCTCATCTTCGCCTTGGCGAACTCCAGGACGATCGGCGGCGATTCCGGCGAGATCTTCGTCGAGCTCCGGACCACCCGCGTGATCAGCTCGGTGTGCAGCGAGGACGACTCGATGTCCCGGTACAGCCTTGTCGCCTCGCCGATCTGGCCGAAGGCGCCGGCGACGAGCCGCCGCATCTCGGCCATCCCGTCCTTCTCCAGCTTCTCGACGGCGACCAGCCGTTTCTCGAAGTCGACAAGGAAGCGCACCAGCAACGCGATACCGCCGATCAGGATCGACAGCGTGATGGAGATGCTGGTGTCCTGGTGCGTGCCGTTGGTGATCAGGAAGGTGACGCCGCCGCTGGTGACGGTCAGCAGCGCGGTGCGGATGACGCTGGACGTCTCCCGCAGTTGGGTGGGGCGGGGGTCGGCGGCGACCACCGTCTGGCCGGTCATGCCCGGGCCGCCGAGGAGAGAGCCGCCACCGCCCCGGCCGCCACCTGGTCTCGGATCCGGTTCACCAAGGTGTTCCACTGCCGGCTGAAGCCGACCCGGCCCTCCAGCACGGCCCAGAGCACGCGGGCGATCTCGTCGTCGCCGGACCGGGGCAGCCAGAGGTGCAGAAGGTAGTCGATCGCCGGCAGCAGCCGGGCGATCACCTCGTCGCGGGGCAGCACCCCGATCGCGGCCTTGCGGGTCACCTCGAGCAGGACGGTGACCAGCCAGTCGTGCAGGGCGAGGTCTTCGGCGACGGCGGCCAACCGGGACGGGCTGGCCTCGGCCGCGGTCATGCTGAGCACGCGCAGCTCGTCGCCGTGCACGGCGAACCGGATGCCGACCGGGCTCGGGTCGCACGGCTCGAGCACGACCACCCAGCGCAGGTTGGTACGCGCGGTGCGCAGCGCCGGATGGCCCGCGGCGCGTGCGTTGCGCTGGACCCGGTCGGCGGCCTGCCGGGCGATACCGCCCATGTCGAGGGCGTCGGCAGCCTGCTGCGACGCGCAGAACGCCCCGGCCAACTCGTTCCACCGGGTGCGGCCGACGGTCTCGATGACGCCGGGCCGGGACAGGTAATGCGACCACGGCTTGCGGGCGCTGCCCTCGGCCCGCTCGAGCGTCGCGTACGCCGAGCCCTGCACCACGTGGCCGTCGATGATCGCCGCCCGCTGCCAGGCCGTGCCGATGCCGCGCACCCGACGCACCGGGCCGGGCAGGCCGAGCGGGCAGTCCACGCCCACCGGCTTGTCCGGGGCGCGCACGTGCGAGCGGGGCCGTTCGGAGATCCGGACCGCTTCACCGGCCACGAGATCCACCAGGGCGCCCGCGACGTCGCCGGGCACCGGACCACCCCCGCGAAGCAGTCCGGTCTGCACCTCACCAACGATGAGCAACGTCAAGGCCCCCTAATCCTCGACGACCGCGCGAACCTGGCCGCGTGTCGCCAGCGGTTCGATTGGAACCCACGGATCGGCGTATGGCAACACCCTGAGTGATCAATCGAAGACGATGAGTCATAGTTCCTACCATCTCGACAAGACAACGAACAAGGTCGTAAGGGGATTGTCTTCAGTCGCCGTAGATTTTCCTTTCACCGTACGACCACGTATCCACCACGGTTAGCGTCAGACCGTGCCCTCCAATCCCTCCGATGTGCTCATAGTCGGGGCCGGTGTGTCCGGGCTGACCACTGGCTTCCGGCTCGCCCGCCAGGGCCTTCGCGTCCGGATCCGGGCCGAGGACGCCCCGGGCAGCACCAATTCCGCCGCGGCCGGGGCGATCTGGGACCCGATCTACGCGGAACACCCGCGGGTCGGCGTCTGGGCGGCCCGCAGTTATAAGGTCTTCTCGCGGATGACCGAAAGGGGCTTTCCCGGCGTACGCCTCGTCGATGGCATCGAGGCCTCCCGTGACCCGATGGAGACTCCCGAGTGGGCGCGCCTGCTGCCCGGCTACCGCGAGTGCGAGCTCCGTGAGCTGCCTCCCGGTTTCGAGCACGGCTGGCACTACCGCGCGCCGATCATCGACATGCCGCCCTACCTGGCCCGGCTTGAGCAGCTGGTGCGTGAGGCCGGCGGCGACTTCGAGTTCGGCGTGCACCTGTCCAGCCTGGCCGACGCCGACGCGCCGATCGTGGTCAACTGCAGCGGCGCCGGCGCACACGACCTGGTGCCCGACCCCGAGGTGACCCCGATCCGTGGTCAGCTGGTCCAGATCCGGAACCATGGCGTCACCGACTTCTTCGCCGAGCACACGCCCGAGCTCGGCGAGATGGTCTACCTGCTTCCCCAGGGCGACACGATCCTGCTGGGCGGCAGCGCCGAGCCCGGCATCGCCGACCCCGAGCCCGACCCGGCGGTGGCCGCGGCGATCATCGAACGCTGCATCAGCATCTTCCCGTGGATCGAGCAGGCCGAGGTGGTGGGCCACCGCGGCGGCATCCGCCCGTCCCGTCCGAAGATCCGCCTCGAGCACGAGGAGGCGGACGGCCGGCACGTGGTGCACAACTACGGGCACAGCGGCGCCGGGGTGAGCCTGTCGTGGGGCTGTGCCGACGACGTCACCGATCTTGTCCTCGGCCTACTCGGCCGGGAGCGGAAAGAGGATGGGGCTGAGTAGGTAGGGCGCACGCCCGTCGGCTGGCTCGTTCGCGAGGACCGGCAGGATCGCCTCGCGCAGCCCGGCGATCAGCCGGTCGCGCTCCTCGTCGGTGAGCCAGATCGCGTGCTGGCGGTAACCGACCATGTCCCGCGCCGGGTCCGCGCCGTCGGCGGCGAGATAGGCGCCGAACTCGGCGAGCAGCACCGCCGTCGCGGTGGCGAACGCGCGCCGGTGGTCGTCCACGGTGGCCGAGGCGGCGGTGGCGGCGTCGACGACCGCGCGTGACCGCACGAGGCGGTAGCTGCGTTCGACGAAGCCGCGCATCCGCTGCTCGCCCGCCACCTCGATGATCCCGGCGTCGGCGAGCAGGCCCACGTGCCGGTAGACGGTGGCCTGCGAGACGTCGGGCAGGCGGGCGCACAACTGTGCGGTGGTGACGGTCCGGCCGGTGCCGGACAGCGCGTGCACGATCCGCAGCCGCACGGGGTGCAGGAGGAGTTCGAGCGGGTCCATTCCGCAATGTTCGCACGGCTGCTAATGTTCGCAGCTATGAGAACAATGGTGCGCGGCATCGCGTTCTACCGCCTCGGCAGCGGCGGGCCCACGGTGGTCTATCTGCCCGGCGCGGGCCTGGTCGGGCTCGACTTCCTCAACCTGGCCACCGAGAACCCGGCCACCGAGAACCTGGCCGCCGAGCCCGGCACCCACGTCTTCTACGACCGCGGCGGCACCGGCTGGAGCGATCCGGTCCCGCTCCCGCGCAGCGCCGCCGACGTGGCCCGCGAGCTGCACGAGACGGTGCCGGTGCCAGGGCCGTACATTCTGGTCGGTCATTCGATGGGTGCCGTCTACGCGCGCCGTTTCGCCCAGCTGTTCCCGGCCGATGTCGCCGCGATGTTGTTCCTGGACCCCGGCCACGAGGATCTGTTCGCGCACCTGCCGCCGGAGGCGGCGGCGCTCGGCGCCGAGCTGAAACCGGATCCCGCGGCGCTGCCCGACCTCACCGAGGCGCAGCTCGAGGCGGCCCGGACCGCTTACGCCTCGTTGCTCGCCGCCTGGCCCGATGAGGTACGGGCGGAGCTCACCGACCACCATCTCGCGCACTGGCGGACCGGCCTGCACGAGGCGGCGAACCTGGAGTCCGAGGTCTACGACGAGGTGCGCCACGGCGGCGAGGTCCCGGACGTGCCGGTCATCGTGCTGACCGCCGGCGCCGGCAATCCGGCCTGGTCCGGCCACGGCCCGCCGGAGCTCGTCGCGAAGACCCTGGCCGGCATCCGCGAGCTGCACGCCGGGCTGGCCGCCTCGTTCACCCGCGGCGAGCATCGCGTGCTCGACGGCGCCACCCACCAGTACGCCCACATCGAACAGCCGGGCGCCGTCCGCGCCGCCCTGAGCGACCTGATCGCCAGGTCTTCGCCGCCGGCGGTCCGCTGAGGGGGCTCGGCCCGGCCGGCGGCGCCCGCCCCCGTGCGAACGACCGGGCCGGCGGATCGCCGGCCCGGTCCGGGCTTGCTCAGCGACCCTCGAGCGACTTCACGTTGTCGCCGAAGGTCCAGCCCTTCGAGCCGTCCCAGTTGATCGACCAGGTCATCAGCCCCTTGATGGCGCTGACACCGGCGTAACCCTGCGAGACCAGCGACGGCGTCAGGTAGCCGCCGCCCGCGCCGGACTGGGCGGGCAGGCCCGGGACCTGTTTGTCGTAGGGCACCTTGACGGTGACGCCGCCGATGGTGAGGCCGTTGTTGAGGCACTGGGTCTGCACGGTGAAGCCCTGCACGGTGCCGGCCGAGTACGAGTCGCCGGAGCACCCGTACATCGAGCCGTTGTAGTACTGCATGTTGAGCCACCACAGCCGGCCGTTGTCGACGTACTTCTTGATGATCGGCAGGTAGGAGCCCCAGATCGAGCCGTAGGTGACGCTGCCGCCGGTCACGTAGGCCGTCTCCGGCGCCATGGTCAGGCCGAAGTTCGACGGCATTCCGGCGAGCACCCCGTCGATGATCCGGATCAGGTTGGCCTGCGAGGCGGACAGCGTGCTGATGCTGCCGCTGCCGGTCAGGCCGGTCTCGATGTCGATGTCGATGCCGTCGAAGTTGTACGCCTTGAGGATCGGCACGATGGTCGCGACGAACCGGTCGGCGACGGCGCTGGAGCTCAGGTCGATGCCGGCCGCGGCACCGCCGATCGACATCACGATGGTGGCCCCGGCCGCCTTGGCCGCGCACATCTCGGCGGGCGTGGAGACCTTCACGCCGGCGTCCATGCCGTTCTCCCACAGCACCGTGCCGTCCGAGCGGATCACCGGGAAGGCGGCCGCGATCACGTTGTAGCCGTGCTGCCGGATCCGGCTGTCGTTGATCGGGATCCAGCCGAGCCCGGGGTGCACGCCGTTGGACGCGCCGTCCCAGTTCTCCCAGTAGCCCTGCAGCACCTTCCCGGCCGGCCGCGACTTGACCGCGCAGGTGGAGCCGGTCGGCGGGGCCGTCGTGGGAGGAGTCGTGGGAGTGGTCGTCGGCGGAGTGGTCGTCGGCGGAGCGGTCGTCGGGGTGGTCGTGGGCGGCGTCGTGGTGGGCCGCGTTGTCGTCGGCGTCGTGGTCGGGGACCCGGCACAGGCCCCGAGGTCCTTCCACAGCGACGGGGTCGCGGCCGGGTTCCAGCCCGCGCCCGCGTAGGCGGTGTGCGTCACCAGCGCCTGATAGAGGTGGGCGTTGTAGGTGACCTGCTGGCCGGCGGTATAGGTCGGGCCCTCGGTCCACCCGGTCCCGGAGCACGCCACCGCCGCGAACGATGTGCCCTCCCCCGCGACGACGACGGCCATCGCCCCGGCCGCCACCGCCACCCCTGCGATCAGCGCCAGCACTCGACGTCGGACACCCATGGCTGCTCCCTCGACCGGAGACGGAACGTGAACGTGACGCGCGTCATGCACATCCTGACGTTCACCTTCGTAAATATCAAGGGTTCTTAACAGTCAGCGGGAGCCCGAGAAATGCCGCGAACGGCTCGAGCGCCGCCGCGGCCTTGCGGTGGTCGGCGGCGGTGAACGTCACCAGCGGCCGGACGGTGACGGTCACGCCTCTCGACCCGACGACCCGCTTCCAGGTGGCGACGACCCGCCCGGCCCGTACCAGCGTCGACTGGAACACGCCGTTGCCGCCCGGGATGATCGCCGCGAGGTCGGCCGGCGAGGCCATCAGCGACCGGTCCTTGTAGCCGAGCAGGTATTCGTCGAAGCCGGGCAGCGCCAGCCACGATGTGTCGGACAGCTCGGACTCGGCGGCGCCGGCCCCCATGATCATCTCGACGCCCTCGACGTCGACCGTGGTCAGGGCGTCGCCCGCGACTCCCAGCCCGATCTTGAGGTCGCCCAGGGTCAGCCCGGTCCACCCGGCGAAGTCCTTCCGCGTGGCCGGCCCGTGACTGCGGAAGAACCGCAGCGCGATCAACCCCAGCGCCTCCTCCCGGGAGGGCCGGCACGGCTGCGGCGCCCACTCGTCCAGGAGCACGAACGTCTGCTCCTTGCCCACGTGCGGCGCGATGGCGGTGACGCCGCGCTGCGACGCGTACCACAGAAGGTGGTAGCCCCGCTGGCCGCTCACGTCGATGCCGCCGTCGGTGAGAGTGCGCAGGCACTCGGCTCGCGTCAGGCGTTTCCCGCCGGCCAGGGCGGCGCCGAGCACCTCCGTCGCCATCTGCGCCGTTGCCCGGTCGAGGCCGAGCAGCTCCCAGCGTTTCGCGACGCCGTTGAGCGCGCGCACGCCCATGACCTCGAGCATCCAATGCGCGTCGGCCGCCGGCACGAGGTGGACCGTGCCACGCATCGGCCAGGTCCGCAGAACCTCGCGTTTCTCGAGCGCGTCGTTGACCTCGGACAGCGAAACCCCCGGCATGCGCGCGCCGAGGGACCACAGCATGCTGTTCGCGTCCTGCGACTGCATCGCGCCGAACCACGACACGATGCCGCCCACCGTCGATGGCGCGTTGCCGCGCAGCAGCAGGCTGGTGAGCCGCAGCCCTAGGGCCGTCCGAGCGTCCATGGGACGACCCTAGGGGTTGGGTCCGACAAAATCGGCCGGGATCAGCGGCCGCGACCGGCCCTGTACCACGAGATCAGCTTGTTGGTCGACGAGTCGTCGTCCGTCGCCGGCGCGGACGACGAGGTCAGCTTCGGCGCGAGCTGGTTGGCCATCACCTTGCCGAGCTCGACGCCCCACTGGTCGAAGGAGTTGATCTCCCAGATCGTGCCCTGGGTGAACGTGATGTGCTCGTAGAGGGCGATGAGCTGCCCGAGCACGGCCGGCGTCAGCTTCTCGGCGACGATCGTGGTGGTCGGGTGGTTGCCCTGCATGACCCGGTGCGGCGCGACCTCGGGGTCGGTGCCCTCGGCCTCGACCTGCTCGAGCGTGCGCCCGAAGGCGAGCGCGCCGGTCTGGGCGAAGAAGTTCGACATGAACAGGTCGTGCATGCCGCCGATGTCGTGGTTGGGCTGGGCGAACCCGATGAAGTCGGCCGGGATCAGCTTGGTGCCCTGGTGGATCAGCTGGTAGAACGCGTGCTGCCCGTTGGTGCCGGGCTCGCCCCAGAAGACCTCGCCGGTCTGGAAACCGACCGGGGAGCCGTCCAGGCGCACCGACTTCCCGTTGCTCTCCATGGTGAGCTGCTGGAGGTAGGCGGCGAACCGGTGCAAATACTGCGAGTAGGGCAGGATCGCGTGCGACTGGGCGCCGAGGAACGTGTCGTACCAGACGTTGATCAGGCCGAGCAGGGCCGGCACGTTCGACTCGAGCGGCTGGGTGCGGAAATGCTCGTCGACGGTGTGGTAACCGGCGAGCATGTCGGCGAACTGCTCCTTGCCGATCGCGATCATGACGGACAGGCCGACCGCGCTCGGCAGCGAGTAACGGCCGCCCACCCAGTCCCAGAAGCCGAACATGTTGGCCGTGTCGATGCCGAAGTCGGCCACCCGGGACGCGTTGGTGCTGACCGCGACGAAGTGCTTGGCGACGGCCGAGTCGTCGAAGCCGTCGGCGGCGAGGAGCCAGTTGCGGGCCTCGGTCGCGTTGGTCAGCGTCTCCTGCGTGCCGAACGTCTTGGAGACGATGACGAACAGGGTGGTGGCCGGATCGAGGTCGTGGGTCTTCTCGTACAGATCCGTGGGGTCGATGTTCGAGATGAACCGGCACTCGATCGCCGGCGTCTTGTACGCCTTGAGCGCCTCGTACGCCATCACCGGGCCGAGGTCGGAACCGCCGATGCCGATGTTCACCACGGTCTTGATGCGCTGCCCGGTGTGCCCGGTCCACTCGCCGGAGCGCACCTTGTCGCTGAACGCGCCCATCCGGTCGAGGACCTCGTGCACCTCGGCGACCACGTCCTGGCCGTCGACGACCAGGGTCGCGGATCGGGGCAGGCGCAGCGCGGTGTGCAGCACCGCCCGGTCCTCGGTCACGTTGATGTGCTCGCCGGCGAACATCGCGGCGATCCGCTCGGTCAGCCCGGCGCGGTTGGCCAGCGCCAGGAGGTCGGTCACGACCTCGTCGCTGATCAGGTTCTTGCTGTAGTCGACGGTCAGGTCGGCGACGGTAGCGGTGAGGCGCTCGCCGCGCCCCGGGTCGCTGCCGAACAGATCGCGCAGATGCACGGCCGAGAACTTCTCGGCGTGCCCGGCCAGGGACTGCCATTCGACGCTGTCGGAAACGTGTTCGCTCATTACCCTGTCTCTCGCTCGAACCCGGACTCTCGTCCTCATCCTGGCATGAAACGGTGCCCCCCACCGATCAGTTCAACCCGGTGGCGGCAAGACAGGTCCGAGGGCCCGGTGAGATGAACGGCACATAGAGATCGCACAGGCATGCCACAGAGCGGCCGTAGCCGCCCCGGCGACCGTGGTGGCCATGACGACCCTGATGGAACGCCCCCGGGCGGCCGGCCCCCGGCACCAATCACCGCCACCGTCGCGCCGGACCCGGCGATGGCCCGTTCTGGTCCTGCTCGCCGCCACCGCGGTGCTCTACCTGTGGGATCTCGGCGCGTCCGGCTGGGGCAACAGCTTCTACGCGGCGGCGGCCCAGGCCGGCGCGCAGAGCTGGAAGGCCTGGCTGTTCGGCTCGCTCGACGCCGGTAACGCCATCACCGTCGACAAGCCGCCCGCCGCCATCTGGGTGATGGGCCTGTCGGCCCGCGTCTTCGGGGTCAACAGCTGGGCGATTCTCGCCCCGCAGGCGCTGATCGGGGTGGCGAGCGTCTATCTGCTGTACGCCACCGTCAAGCGCTGGTTCGGCCAGCACACCGGTCTGCTCGCCGGTGCGGCGCTCGCGCTGACCCCGGTCGCGGTGCTGATGTTCCGTTTCGACAACCCGGACGCGCTGCTCGTGCTGCTGATGACGGCGGGCGCCTACTCGACCACCCGGGCGGTCGAGAAGGCGTCGTGGAAGTGGCTGGCGCTGACCGGCGTCCTGCTCGGTTTCGGCTTCCTGACCAAGATGATGCAGGCGTTCCTGGTCCTGCCCGGCTTCGCCCTGGTCTACCTGATCGCCGCGCCGACCGGCCTCGGCAAGCGGATCCGCGACCTGCTGATCGCCGGGGCCGCGCTGATCGTGTCGGCCGGCTGGTACATCGCCCTGGTCTCGCTGTGGCCGGCCTCGTCCCGGCCCTACATCGCCGGTTCGACCAACAACACGCTGTGGGAGCTGGCCCTGGGCTACAACGGCCTCGGCCGCATCTTCGGCGGCGCCGGCAACGGTGGCGGAGGCGGTGGCAACGCCAACTTCGGCGGTGCCACCGGCATCGGCCGGCTGTTCGGCAGCTCGATGGGCACCGAGATCTCGTGGTTGCTGCCGGCCGCGCTGATCGGGCTGCTCACCGTGCTCGCGATCACCTGGACGGCGCCGCGCACCGACCGGGCCCGCGCCGCGATCGTCATGTGGGGCGGCTGGCTGCTGGTCACCGGCATCACGTTCTCCTACATGAGCGGCACCATCCACCCGTACTACACGGTGGCGCTCGCCCCCGCGATCGCCGCCACCGTCGCCATCGGCGGCCGGGTGCTCTGGCTCTACCGCTCGCGCGCCTGGGCGCGCGGCCTCCTCGCCGTGATGATCATGGCGACCGCGGGGTGGGGTTCGGTCCTGCTCGGCCGCGCGGACTGGCTGCCCGCGCTGCGCTGGGCGGCGCTCGTGCTCGGCGCCGTACTCGCCCTGGTCCTGCTCCTGCCGGCAGCGAAGCTGCGCGGTCTCGCGGTGGTCGCGCT
The DNA here is from genome assembly GCF_016862195.1 of Paractinoplanes ferrugineus. Classification (GTDB taxonomy): domain Bacteria; phylum Actinomycetota; class Actinomycetes; order Mycobacteriales; family Micromonosporaceae; genus Actinoplanes; species Actinoplanes ferrugineus. The sequence continues at coordinate 49,918 of NZ_BOMM01000029.1, forward strand.
GGTGGCCGCGATGCTCTCGGCGGGCGCGTCCGGCGCCGCCTACGCGGCCTCCACGGCCACGGTCGCCCACACCGGTTCGATTCCTTCCGCCGGGCCGTCCGGCCGGTCCGGCATGGGAGGCGGCGGTACGCGGGGCGCCGCCCCCGGCGCGATGGGCGGTCCCGGAACACCCGCCGGCGGTACGGGAAGTGGCTCTACCGGGAGTAGTGGTACGGAAACCGGCTCCAGCGAGAGCGGCTCGACCGGGAGTGGCGCTGCCGACAGCGACCGGACCGACGGCGGCGGGATGGGCGGCACCGGGATGGGCGGCGGCGGCCAGGACAGTGCGGTGACCGCGCTGCTCGAGGCGGCCGGCACCAAGTGGTCGGCCGCGATCAGCGGGGCCACCTCGGCCGCCGAACTGGAGCTCGACAGCGGCACCTCGGTGATCGCGCTCGGCGGTTGGAACGGCAGTGACCCGAGCCCCACGCTCGCCGAGTTCCAGGCCTACGTGGCGGCCGGCCAGATCCACTACTACATCAGCGGCGGCGGGATGGGCGGCGGCGCGAGGGGCGGCAGTGGGGACAGCAGCACGGCCTCCGCGCAGATCGCCACCTGGGTGGCCGCCAACTACCCCGCGACCACCGTCGGCAGCGCCACCGTCTATGACCTGACCAGTTGATTTTCGCCGTCGAGGAGCCCCGCGCCGCAGCCGGCGCGGGGCTCCTCCGTTACGATCCGGCGTTCTATGAGCCTCTTGACCAGAGCCGCGCCGCTCTCCGCCGTGACCGCCGGCCTGCTCGCCATGGTCGTGGGCGTGACGAGCTCGGCCGCGATCGTCTTCAGCGCCGCCCGGGCGGCCGGTGCCGACGACGCCGAACTCGCGTCCTGGATGCTGGCCCTGGGCGTCGGCATGGGCCTGACCTGCATCGGCCTGTCGCTGTGGTACCGGGCCCCGATCATCACCGCGTGGTCGACGCCGGGTGCCGCGCTGCTGGCCACCGGCCTGGACGGGGTGACGCTGCGCGAGGCCACCGGGGCGTTCCTGATCTCGGCCGCCCTGATCACCGTGGCCGGCGCCACCGGCTGGTTCGCCCGGGTGATGAGCCGGGTGCCGGTGCCGCTGGCGGCCGCCCTGCTCGCCGGGGTGCTCGTCCAGTTCGGCATCGGGCTGTTCACCTCGATGCGGGACAGCCCGGTCCTGGTGGCCACGATGTTCGCGGTCTACCTGCTGTGCCGCCGCTTCGTCCCGCGCTACGCGGTGCTGGCCGCCCTGGCCGCCGGGGTCACCGTCGCCGCCGCGTCGAGCTCGCTGCACCTCGCCCAGGTCCACCTGGCCTGGGCGAAACCGATCTTCACCACCCCGGCGTTCTCCTGGCCGGTCGCGGTCGGGGTCGCGCTGCCCCTGTTCGTCGTGACGATGGCGTCGCAGAACCTGCCCGGCGTCGCCGTGCTGCGCAACGACGGCTACCAGGTGCCGGTCTCGCCGCTGATCGCCTGGACCGGCGCCACCAACCTGGTGCTGGCCCCGTTCGGCGCGTTCGGTCTGAACCTGGCCGCCATCACCGCCGCCATCTGCACCGGTCCGCAGGCCCACCCCGACCCGCGGCGCCGCTACGTGGCCGGCGTCTGGGCGGGCGTCTTCTACTTGATCGTGGGCGCCCTGGGGGCCACCGTCGGCGCCCTGCTGACCGCCTTGCCGCAGGCGCTGGTGCTGGGCATCGCCGGCATCGGGCTGCTGGGCACGATCGGCTCGTCGCTGACCTCGTCGCTGTCCGACGACCGCTGGCGCGAGGCCGCGGTGGTGACGTTCCTGGCCACCGCCTCGGGCTTCAAGTTCCTGGGCGTGGGCTCGGCGTTCTGGGGCCTGATCGCGGGCCTGCTGACCGCGGCGGCGACCGGCGCCTTCCGCCCCCGCGACCCGGCACCCACCACCCCACCGGCCCGTGCCGAACCCGCCGCCCCATCGACCCGCGCCGAACCCTCGACTCCCCCGGCCCGCCCGGAACCCCCCGCGCCACCGGCCCGCTCGGAACCCCCTGCGCCCCCGGCTGCTCAGGGCGGGGCCACCGGCTCCGGCGCCTGAGGCCGGGTCCGCGCTCAGCGGGCGGGTCGCTCAGCGGGCGGGTCAGTGGGGAAGAGGGCGGACAGGTCGGGCGGGCGGAAATTGGGGCCCTTGCGCACCTTGCCGTCCTGCAGGACGGGGCGGCCGTCGTCGTCGAGCTTGCTCATGTTCGCCCGGTGGACCTCGGCGAGCACCGCGTCGAGGTCGAAGCCGTGGCTGATGGCGGTGCCGTAGGCCACGTAGACGACGTCGGCCAGTTCGCGGGCCAGGTCGGCCAGGCGCTGCGGGGACGGGTCGAGCTGGGCCGCCGCCGCGGCCTCGGCCACCTCGCCGGTTTCCTCGTCGAGCAGGCGCTGCCGCACGGCGGCCAGCTCCGGGGAGATCGAGGTCGGGTGCTCGGCGTGGGCCAGGCCGAACACCTCGTGGAACTCGCGGACCAGCCGCCATGGTGACTCGCTCACGGCGGGCACCCTATCGCCCGTGCGGGTTGCGCTTGCCGGACCCGCCCAATTCTCGCAGTCCGGGGACTTCCCCGCCCGTACGATTCAACCGGTTTTGATCTTGAGGAAGTTTCGCTCCTCGGTCAGCAGGGCGGTCGCCGCGGCCGCCGGTAGCGGGCGGCTGAGCAGGTAGCCCTGAGCGGTGTCGCAGCCGGCGCCCTGCAGCAGCGTCAGCTGGGTCTCGTTCTCGATGCCCTCGGCGACGGTGGACATGCCGAAGCGCTGGGCGAGCCGGACGATCGTGCGGACCAGCGCCTCGTCCTCGCGCTCGGCCCCCAGGCGGTCGACGAAGGAGCGGTCGATCTTGAGGATGTCCATCGGGAAGCGCCGCAGGTAGGCCAGCGAGGAATAGCCGGTGCCGAAGTCGTCCATCGCCAGCATCACGCCGAGGGCCTTGAGGCTGACGATCCGGGCGAGGTTGTCGTCGGTGTCGGTGAGCAGGACGCTCTCGGTCATCTCGAGGCACAGCCACTGCGGCGGCATGCCGGTCTCCGCGAGCACCTCCTGCACCATCGCGGTGACGTCGTCGTCCTCGAACTGGCGGACCGAGACGTTCACCGCCATCTTCAGCGGGCGGTTCCACTCGACCGCCTGGCGGCAGGCCTCGCGCAGCACCCAGCGGCCCAGCGGCACGATCAGTCCGGTGGCCTCGGCGACGCCGATGAACTCGATCGGCGGGACCAGCCCGCGCGTCGGATGCTGCCAGCGGACCAGGGCCTCGAAGCCGACGATCTCGCCGCTGGTGAGGTCGACGTTGGGCTGGTAGTGCAGCAGCAGCTCGTCGCGCTCCAGGGCCAGGCGCAGGTCGGTGGCGAGGTCGAGCCGGCGGGCGAGGGCGTCGTGCATGTCGGGGTGGTAGGTCGCGTAGCCGCCGCCACCGGCGTCCTTCGCGCGGTACATGGCCAGGTCGGCGTCGCGCAGCAACTGGTCGGCGTCGAGGGTGTCGCCGGAGGTGGCGATGCCGATGGCGGCGGCGATGTGCAGCGCGCGGTCGTCGACCTCGATCGGCTCGGCCAACGCGGCCAGCAGTTCCATCGCGACCAGTTCGGCCTCCTCGCGGGCCGCCGCCGCCTGCACGATCACCGCGAACTCGTCGCCGCCGACCCGGGCGACCACCTTGGGGGCGGGCAACCGGTGGCGGATCCGCTCGGCGACGTGCACGAGCAGGTGGTCGCCGGCGTCGTGGCCGAGGCTGTCGTTGATCTCCTTGAACCCGTCGAGGTCGAGCAGCAGGACCGCCACCCGGCCGGGCTGCTCCTGCGCCACCGCCTCGACCAGCCGCTCGCGGAACCCGGCCCGGTTGACCAGGCCGGTCAGCACGTCGTAATAGGCCTCGTGCCGCAGCTGGTTCTGCAGTTCCTCCTGCTCGCTGATGTCGCGGGTGTTGAAGACGAGCCCGCGCACGTGCTCGTCGTCGAGCAGGTTGGTGATGGTCATCTCGGCCAGGCGGGGCTGCCCGTCGGCGTGCCAGACGGTGATCGGGAACGTGGTGGTGGCCCCGGCGACGTCCTTGACCTCGTCGATCGCGGCCTGCACCCGCCCGCCCACCTTGCGGCCGGCGAACTCGACGAAACGCCTGCCGATGAGCATCGAGGCGGGGTAGCCGAAGATCCGCTGGATGGAGCCGCTCTGGTAGCGGATCGTCGAGTCGGCCTCGGCGATCGCCATCGAATCGGTGCTCTGCTCGACCAGGGCCCGGAACCGCAGCTCGCGGGCGTGCAGGGCGCTGGACCGTTCGGCCACGCGGGTCTCGAGCCGGTGCACGAGCCACCGGTTCTCGATGAGCAGCAGCACCTGGCGGACGGTGACGAGGATCAGGATCAGCGATCGGGTCCAGGTGCCGACGGCCGACGGCTGGCCGCCGAGGCCGAGACGCACCAGGCCGACCACCAGGCTGGCGGCAAGGACGGCGTAGGGCAGCAGGATGGCGAGGTTGCGCCGGTCGTCGGTCTCCGCCGCCGCCTCCGCCCGCGGCTCGCGTGCCGCGGCGACCGCCAGGGCGGCGAAGGCGGCGAGCCAGCCGACCGCGGCCACCGTGTCCAGGCCGCGGTGGGCGGCGGCGCCGGCGGCGACCGCGACGACGACCATCGCGGTGCTGGCCAGCATCAGGGCGCGGCGGTCGGGCAGGGTCCGGCCGACCCGGGTCAGCACCGTCAGGCCGGCGGTGGCCAGCACGATGCCGCCGAGCACGGCCATGGGCAGGCCGACGGTGTCGCGGGGCCGGAGGTGATAGCTCAGCGCCACCACCGACGTACCGATGATCAGCAGGTCGAGAAGGGCGCGCACCTTCTCCGCGGTGGTTCGCGCAGGCATCGGGAGAGCGAAGAGGCCGGCCCAGACGAGTACGACCAGGGCCAGGTAACCGGGTCGCGGGTCGGCGGGGGTGCCGCCGAGGAGACCGGTCGCCGCGGCACCGAGTCCGAGGCCGGCCCACGCGAACCGGACCCGGCCGGCCCGCCGGAGCGCCCGGATCAGGCAGAGCGTCGCGGCGACGAGCGCCACGACGGTGGTGGCAGCACCGATGACCGTGGTCATCGGACCCCCTTCCCCGTCGTGGCCGGTGTGTTCCCGACGCAAGAATCGGGCGCGGAGCCGTGGATCTGAGGGTTGCCGCGGGAAAAGCGAACGCGGGCCGCTCCGGTCCGGAACAGCCCGCGCGCTTGCCGAGCAGGAAGAGCTACTTCTTCTTCTTGCTCTTCTTGTCCTTCTTCTTGTCCTTCTTGTCCTTCTTGGCCATGGTGGGTCTCCCTTCGACAGCCTGCGGCGCGCTGAGTCGCCGTGGCGCCCGGAGCCGCTCTCAACAGCGACCAAGTGCTGACACTACGGAACGACAGGCGTCGTGGGGAGCCCCCTGACCTTTCTGCCCGGTTGTCCCGATCCCTTGCGCCCCAACCGTTCACACTTGCGCCAGCGCCCCGCAGAGCGACACGAACGATCCGGTGCACAACAGAGTCCGGGCGTGATTCCACCGGACCCAGCGCGGCTCGAACGCCCGCCTCGCCGCCGCCGGATCGGCCGAGCCGGCCGCCTCCAGAGCGTTGTTCAGCGGAATGTGCAGCCCCGCGGTCAGCACCAGCTGACCGGCGTAGAGAACCAGGCCGATCGCGGTCGGCAGCAGCACCTCGGCCGGGCCGTCGATCGCGTACAGCACCGTGGCGGCCGCCGAGAAGACCAGCGCCCCCGCGAAGCACAGGAAGAACCAGCCGTTGGTGATGGCCCGGTTGATGCGCTGCATCACCTCGACGAGGACGGCGGCGTCGGCGCCGCGCAGCGCGGGCATCACCGAGATCGAGTACGCGTAGAAGAGTCCCGCCATCATCCCGGTCGTGATGGTGGCGGCCAGCAGTACGGTAAGGCGCATGGTCTGCAACGCTAGACCACATGACGCTGATCATCGACGGCCACAACGACCTGCCCATGCAGTTGCGGGGCCGGTTCGGCTACCGGGTGGAGGGACTCGATCAGGACCGGGACGGGGTGCAGACCACGCTGCCCCGGTTGCGGGCCGGGCGGGTGGGCGGGCAGTTCTGGTCGGTGTACGTGCCGTCCGACCTTTCCGAGCCGGACGCCGTGGTGGCCACGATGGAACAGATCGACGCCGTCTACCGGATGGTGGCGGCCTATCCCGCCGACCTCGCGATCGCCTACAGCGCCGACGACGTCGAGCGGATCATCGGCGAGGGCCGGATCGCGTCGCTGATCGGCATCGAGGGCGGGCACAGCATCGCGACCTCGCTCGGGGTGCTGCGCGGCTTCGGCCGCCTCGGTGTCCGTTACATGACGCTGACCCACAACCACCACACCTCCTGGGCCGACTCGGCGGCGCTCGAACCGGCGGTCGGTGGCCTCAACGACGACGGCCGCGCGGTGGTGCGCGAGATGCAGCGGATCGGCATGCTCGTCGACCTCTCGCACGTGGCCACCGGCACGATGCACGCGGCCCTCGACACCGCGTTCGCCCCGGTGATCTTCAGCCATTCCGGGGCCCGGGCCCGGCACGACCATCCCCGCAACGTGCCCGACGACGTGCTGGTCCGCTTGCGCGACAACGGCGGCGTGATCCAGCTGACCTTCGTGGCGCCGTTCATCTCGGCCGACTACCGCGACTGGTTCGCGGCCGGCAACGCCGAGTGGAAGCGGCTGGGGCTGCCCGAGGTGCAGTGGTGGCCCCGTGCGCCCCGGCCGGCCGAGGATCCGGCGGCGGTGCGCAACTGGCCGGCCGGCGATCCGTTGCGCGAGCCCGCCTTCCAGCCGTGGCTCACCGCCAACCCGCGACCGGAGGTGACGGTCGCCCAGGTCGCGGACCACGTGGAGCACGCCCGTGAGGTGGCCGGGGTGGACCACGTCGGGCTGGGCGGCGACTTCGACGGCACGACCGACCTGCCGGTCGGGCTGACCGACGTCTCCGGCTATCCGCGGCTGCTCGACGAACTGGCCGGCCGGGGCTGGCCGCAGGCCGACCTCGACAAGCTCACCGGGCGCAACATCCTGCGCGTGCTGCGCGAGACGGAACGGCTGGCGCCGGAACCACTCTGGCCCCTGTCGCCGGCCCGCTGAGGGTTTGCCGCCGAGACCCGGGGGTACGCGCCGGACATGCCCATCGGAGCCCAGCCGCCCGGCCGGGACGGCACCGTCGACGAGCCGTACAGCGCGCTCAATCTGCGTCTGGCGCTCGCCGCGTTCGGCTTCGTCGTCTGCGCGCTGCTGTCCGGCTGGCTGTTCAGCCGGGGCTGGACGGTGCCCGGCTGGCTGCTCGCCGCTTGGGCCCTGGCCGCCGTGGTCGACATGGTGGTGGTGCAGCTGCGGCGACGGGCGCGCCGCCGGGCCGAGGGCGGCGCCGACCACTCACTGTTCGAGTAGCGCGTGTCGGCACCCCGGCGGTCACCGGCCGGGTAGCGTCCAATTTCATGGAGCGCGTCCGAAATGTAACTTTTGCCGTGGTCACCCTGCTCGCGCCGTTGGCGTCGCCGCCGATGACGTCGCCGGTGTCCGCCGCCGCGGCTTCGGACCGCTCGGCGACCGACGTCCGCGAACTCGACCGGACCCACTTCACTCTCGACGGCAAACCACTGCCCGACCATCCCCGGTATCAGCGCCCGGAACCCGCGGCACGCACTCCCCGGGGCCGCACGGCCGCACCCCATCCGCCCACGGAGCGCAACCCCCGGGCCCGTACGCCCCCGGTCGGCACGTCCCGGGAGTGGCTCGGCCTCGACGACACGACCGGCAACCTCTACCCGAAGAACTACAAGTTGCGGGCGGTCGGCAAACACATCGAGGTGTGGGTGGCCGACGACATCGCCTTCCCGGCCGCCGACTGCCGCAAGAACTCGGTGGTGGTCGGCGACAAGCAGATCGCCGACCTGGTCCGCGATTTCGACAACCGGATCTATCCGAAGGAGACGGCCACCTTCAGCACGCCGCCCGACCGCGACGGCAGCAACCCGCGGCGCCCCGGCGACTACTCCGGCGACGGCGACAAGACGGTCACGCTGGTCGACAACATCCGCGACGAGAACTACTTCCACTTCCCGGCGGCCGTCACCTACATCGCCGGTTTCTTCTCGGCGCAGCTCAACGAGCTGTTCGACCGCAACGTGATGACGATCGACGCCTACGACTGGAAGCACCGGCTGGGCGCCTACCCGGCCGACGACCCGTCCGACGACCTGTGCACCAGCCGGCCGGCCCGCCCGCGGATGTACGACGCCACCTTCGCCCACGAGTGGCAGCACCTGCTCGAGTACTACATCGAACCGAACGAGGCCAAGTGGGTCAACGAGGGCCTGGCGGACTTCGCCCAGACGCTCGTCGGCTATGTGGACGCCCGCGCCACCGTCGACGACTGGGGCAACGACAACCACATCGTCTGCTACCAGGGTTTCGGCCTGGTGAAGACGAAGTACAACGCCAATCCGCGGCTCTGCGGCGGCCCGCAGAACTCGCTGAACCTGTGGGACGAGGGCGCACCCACCGAGGTGCTCGCCGATTACGGCATCGCCTACTCGTTCCTGATCTACCTGGCCGACCGATTCGGCCTGTCCACCATCACGGAGCTGCACCGCGACGGCACCCACCGCGGCCTCGCCGGCGTGCAGGCCGTCCTGCCCGCCGGCACGCAACTCGCCGATGTGCTGCACGATTTCCAGACCATGACGCTGGTGGACAAGTTCGTCGGCGAGCCCGGCGGGAAGATGACCGGCGTACCGCTGAAGCGGGTGACGTCGGCGGGCCTGCGGTCCACCGTCAACCTCGACAACCCGACCGCCTACGACATGCCCGGGGCCGCCCCCAACGGCGCCGATTACGTGCCGCTGCCGACCCCGCTGACCTCGGTGACCTTCGCCGGCGCCAAGAACCTGCCGGCGCTGCCGACCGGCTGGACGATCGCCGACGGGACCCTGTTCTCCGGCAACCAGCTGAACCTCGATTCGCAGGCCGTCCTGCCGGTCACCGTGCCGTCGGTCAAGTTCCCGACGCTGAAACTCGAGACGTCCTTCGGCATCGAGAACGGTTACGACTTCGCTTACGTCTCCGTCTCCACCGACGGCGGCCGGTCCTACCTCCCGCTGGCGGGTGACCGCACCACCAAGGGCCCGCTCGGACCCGGACTGACCGGCACCAGCGGCACCGGCGGCGCGGTGGTGACCGCCGGTTACGACCTCAGCGCCTACGCCGGCAAGAAGGTGCTGTTGTGCCTGCGCTATGTCAGCGACGGCGCGGTGAACAAGGGCGGCTGGCGGATCGGCCGGATCACCCTCGACGGCAAGGTGCTCAACGACGGCAGCACGCTTGCCGGATGGCGCTCCCCCAGCATGATCGTGCCGACCCCGGTGCACGCCTGGCACGCGACGCTGGTCGGCATCGACGGCAAGCGGGCCCGCCTGGTGCCGATCGCGAAGTGGGCCGAGGTCAAGTCCTACCCCCGGGTCGTGGCCATCATCGCCTACGACGAACCGACCGAGAAGCTCGCGCAATATGCTCCCTATCGCCTCGTCGTGAACGGCGCCCTTCAGCCGGGCGGCGGGAGGATGCCGTAGATCAACGCGGTGGGAGGATGCCGTAGATCAGCGCGGTGGAGCCGGAGCCTGCGCGGTTGAGGGTGCCGCCGCAGAGGATGTGGGCGCCGGTGGGCGGGAGCGCCGCCAGGTTGGCAAGGATCTCCAGGCTGACCCGGTGGCGCTGATAGACCAGCCGTGACACGGCATAGCCGCGATCGATGCCCACGTCGGGACCGAACGTGTCGGTGCCGGTGCCGCCGCGGTGGCCGATCCGCCCGGTGTCGGCCAGCCAGCGCACCGTCTCCAGGGCGAAACCCGGCTGATGCACCACCCCGTCGGCGTCGAGATTGGCATAGGCGGCGGTGCCCCACCTCGCATCCCACCCGGTCCAGATGATCACCATGGACTCGTCGGGGATGCGGCCGTGGCGCTCCTCCCACGACCTGATGTCGTCGGTCGTGACCTGGTAGTCGGCATCGCGGGCGCACCTCTCCCGCACATCGATGCGCACCGCCGGCAGGAACAGGTTGCCCAGGTCGAGCTCGTCGGCGAGGGCCTCGCCCGCGTTGAAGTGGCCGGGCGCGCCCCAGTGGGTGCCGGTGTGCTCCCCCTCCCGGACGAACCGCAGGTAATAACCGTCTTTCTCGACGGTGGCGACCGTCTCGAGTTCGAACGGGGGGTCACCGGGGAAGACGCTTGTGGTGGCCGGGTCGTTGAGGTGGGACAGACTGATCAGTCGCTGCCGCTGTCGCTCGATGCCCATCGCTGTCCCTTCGCTCGTTTCGCCCCCAGACATTGACACTGTCACGATGACAGTGTCAAGCTCGTAAGCGTGTGGACGATGGACGAGTTGGTGGAGCGGGTGCGCCAGGCCCTGGCGGCCGAATATCCGGGCGCCGAATATCCGGGCGCGCCCAACGGCCGTGTCCGGGAGGTGCCCGACCGCCGGGCCATCCGTTGGTATACGACGATCGGCCTGGTCGACCGCCCGCTCGGCATGCGCGGGCGCACCGCGCTCTACGGTCCGCGCCACCTGCAGCAACTGGTGGCGATCAAACGCTGGCAGGCCGAGGGCCGCAGCCTCGCCCAGATCCAGGCGGACTTCGTCTGGCTAAGCCCCGAGCAGTTGTCCGACGCCTCCCGGGTGCCGGATCAGCTCCTGTCCCCCGCCGACGACCCCGCCGGCCCGCCCGAGCCCGCCTCGCCGCGCCCTCGTTTCTGGGCCGACCGCCCGGTCGCCGGGACCGCCGCCGGCGCCTCCCCGGCGGCCCCGGCCGCCTCCACCAACCCAGCCGCCTCCGCCACCCCGGCTGCCTCCGCCACCCCGGCTGCCTCCGCCACCCCGGCCGGTTCGGACGCCCCGGCCAGGCCGGCCGCCCCGCCGATCCCGCCGGCCGTCACCCCCGTGCACGGCGTCGCGCTCGGCGGCGGCGCCGTCCTGCTGCTCCCCCACCCCGCCACCGACACCGACCGCGACGAGATCGCCGTGGCCGCCGCACCGCTGCTCCACCTGCTCGAGGCCCGTGGCCTTATCGATGGGAGTCCCGCATGACCTTGTCCGTCACTCCGATGAGCCCGGCCGAACTCGACCGCATCCGCATCCTGCCCGACGCCGGTTTCGGCAACCTGCGCACCGACCGGGGCAACCTGCCGCTCGACCGGCTCGACGTGCGCGCCCGGGTCAGCGGCCTGGTCGCCCGCACCGTGGTGGTGACCGAGTTCGTCAACGTGCACGACACCGCGCTCGAGGCCACCTATGTGTTCCCGCTGCCCGACCGGGCCGCGGTCACCGGGCTGACGATGACCGCCGACGACCGCACCGTCGAGGCCGAGCTGCAGGAGCGCGGCGCGGCCCGGGAGGCGTACGACCGGGCGATCGAGGCCGGCCAGCGGGCGTCGATCGCCGAGGAGGAGCGGCCCGACGTGTTCACCATGCGGGTCGGCAACATCCGGCCCGGCGAGCGGGTCGTGCTCGAGCTCAGCCTGGTCGGGCCGCTGCCGTTCGAGGACGGTGCGGCCACGTTCCGGTTCCCGCTGGTGGTGGCGCCCCGCTACGTGCCCGGCACCCCGCTGCCCGGACCGTGGGTGGGCGACGGCACGGCGCCCGACACCGATGCGGTTCCCGACGCGTCCCGCATCACTCCCCCGGTGCTGCTGCCGGGCTTCCCCAACCCGTTGCGCCTGTCGATCGGCGTCAGCGTCGACCCGGCCGGCCTCACCCTCGGCGACGTGCGATCCAGCCTGCACACCGTCACCGGCTCCGACGGCACGCTGAGCATCGCGCCCGGTGAGCGCGCCGACCGCGACTTCGTGCTGCGCATCGGCTACGCGGGCGGCACCGAGACGGCGATCGCCGTGCCCGACGAGACGGCCGAGGAGCCCGAGGGCGTCTACCAGCTGGTCGTGCTGCCGCCGGAGAGCGCGGCCACGCCCCGCCCGAAGGACGTGGTGCTGCTGCTCGACCGCTCCGGCAGCATGGGCGGCTGGAAGATGGTGGCCGCCCGCCGGGCCGCGGCCCGGGTCATCGACACGCTCACGTCCGCCGACCGGTTCGCGGTGCTCACGTTCGACCACCAGATCGACCGCCCGGAAGACCTCGGCGCGGGCCTGGCCGAGGCGAGCGACCGCAACCGGTTCCGCGCGGTGGAGCATCTGGCCCGCGCCGGGGCGCGTGGCGGCACCGAGCTGCTCGCGCCGCTGACCGAGGGTCTCGGCCTGCTGCGGGACAGCGAGGGCCGGGACCGGGTGCTGGTGCTGGTCACCGACGGTCAGGTGGGCAACGAGGACCAGATCGTGCACGAGGTCACCCAACTGATCGGACCGACCCGGGTGCACACGATCGGCATCGACCGGGCGGTCAACGCCGGCTTCCTGGGCCGGCTGGCGGCGCTCGGCGCCGGCCGGGCCGAGCTGGTGGAGAGCGAGGACCGGCTCGACGAGGCGATGGAGCACATCCACCGGCGCATCGGCGCGCCGGTCGTCACCGACCTGCGGGTGGAGGCCGACGGTCTGCGCCTGATCGACGACGAGCGCACCCCGGCCCGGCTGCCCGGCCTCTACCCGGGTGTGCCGCTCGTGATCGCCGGCCGGTTCTCCGGCAAACCCGGCGGCCGGCTCACCGTGGTCGGGCGCACCCGTGACGACCAGGAGTTCCGCACCACCGTCGAGGTGCACGAGCGCGCCGAGCCGGCGGTCGTGGCCCAGTGGGCGCGGGCCCGGCTGCGCGATCTGGAGGACGCCTACGCCGCCGGGGACCACAGTCTCGAGCAGCGCATCGTCGCGACGTCCCGGCGTTACGGGGTGCTGTGCCGGTTCACCGCGTTCGTGGCGGTCGACAGCCGGGTCGTCAACGAGGGCGGCCGGAACCGCCGGGTCACCCAGCCGGTCGAGATGCCGTCGGGCTGGGCCGGCGCCGGCGACGTCGCCCCGGCGCTGCTGCGGATGAGCGCGGTGGCCTCGGTGCCGCCCGCCCCGATGGCGGCGCCGGCACCCGGCGGTCCGGCCCGGTTCGCTCCGCCACGGGCCGAGGCCGCCCGTTCCCGGGGCCCGGTGGGCTTTGCCAACGTCCCGTCGATGATGCGGGCCGGCAAGATGGCCGTCCCGGCGGGCGCGGCCCTGACTGCCGAGCAGGTGCGCGAGATCGTGGCCACCGAGGCGGTGCGGCTGCGCGACGCCGCCGGGCTGGCCGCCTACGAGCGCCGCGACCTGCTCGACGACCTGCACAGCCGACTCGAGGTCCTGGTGGGCCCGCTGTCCGACGAGGAGTTCACCCCCCTGCAGCAGCTGATCACGTTCCTGGCCGGCGACGCCACGCTCGACGAGAAGTGGGCCAAGGCGCTGGAGGTGCTGACCTCCTTCGGCGGCGACAGCGGCCCGGCGCAGGGCGGGGGTGGTGGCGGCTCGCCCCGCAAGGCGTTCTGGAAACGCTGAGCGGAAAGGCCGGATGCCCGCCCCTCGCGGGAGCGGGCATCCGGGCCGGCTTGGTGGGTCAGCGGACGGGCGGGAGCTGCTTCGGGGAGTCGGTGGACGGCAGGCCGTGGGCGGCGATCTCGGCCGGGGACGCGGTGGCCAGGTCGAAGGTGTCCGCGGACTGCTCGGTCGCACTGTCCAGGGGGACACGGAACGGCTGGGCGTCGCCGACACAGGTGGTGCCCTTGGCGGGCAGGGCGCGGTAGAGCAGGTAGCGGTCGGTGATTCCGGTGGCGCAGGCGGACGTGCCGTAGGCGGTGTGGCCCCAGTTGTCGCTGGACAGCAGGCGGCTGTCCGGCAGCAGCTTCGACGACGACACGGCGTCGGCGTAGTTGGTGGCCGGGTCCCAGAGGCTGCCGACGATCAGGAGGGGGTGCTTGGTGTGTCGGTTGAACGGGCCGGTGTAGGCGTCCTCGTCGCGGACCGTCCACTTGTCGGCGGCGCACTGGGCGCTTGCCCAGGCCCAGGCGCGACCGAAGTACGGTGCGCGCTGGTCGGCGCGGGCGGCGGCGCGCGGCCAGGACGTGCCGTGCGCGGGGTGGCGGCCGTCGGTGCACATCACGGCGGAGTAGGCGTCGAACGAGTTGTCGTAGGGGAACGCCCGGCCCTCGGCCTGCTTCATCAGACGGCGGATCTCGGTGCCGGTGACCGCGAGCGAGTCCTTGCCGGGGACGTGGCCGGGCGTGGTCAGCTCGAACAGGTCGGCCGCGATGCCGGTGACCTCGGCGCCCGCGGTCGGCTCGTAGAGCGCGCCGAGCACCACGCCGATGAAGGCCGCGTAGGTGACGGTCACGCCGTCGACGGTCAGCGGCTTGTTCTTCAGACGCTCGGCGAGCACCCGGAAGTTCTCCATCGGCTTCGCGCTGAACGCGCACTTCGTGCTCCCGGCCGCCGAGCAGCGGCGCAGGATCTCGGCGAGGGCCCGGTAGGCGCCGTCGGCCGAGTGCAGGCGGTCGTCCTGGATCCGGCCGGCCGTCGATGCGGTGCCCACCCAGGCACGCGGGTCGATCACGCCGTCGACCACGATGGCCCGGAACCGGTCGGGGAACATGTTGGCGTAGTACTGACCGAGGGCGGTGCCGTAACTGAAGCCGAGGTAGGTGAGCTTGCTGTCGCCGACGGCGCGGCGCATCACGTCCAGGTCGCGGGCCACCTCGGCGGTCGACATGGCGCCGGCCAGCGCACGACCGGTGGTCGAGCAGGCGCGGGCCTCCTGACCGGCGGCCTTGAGGTAGGACTTCTCCTCGGCGGCGCCCCACGGGAAACCGATGCCGAGCTTCGCCGTCACCGGCGCCTGCCGGCCGGCGTCCGCGAAGCAGGTGACCCGGTCGCTGAAGCCGATGCCGCGCGGGTCCATGCCGACGACGTCGAAGCGGTCCAGGAGGGCTTCGCTCAGGAAGTACGGGGCGGCCAGCGCCATCGAGACACCGGAACCCCCGGGCCCGCCCGGGTTGACGAACAGGCTGCCGATGCGGTTCTTCTGGTCGCGTGCGCGGACCCGCAGCAGCGCGACGCTGATCTTCTCGCCGTCCGGCCGGTCGTAGTCGAGCGGGACCTTCGCCGTCGCGCACTGGCCCCAGCCGTAGCAGGAATACCAGCTCAGTTTCGGTGTCACGACCGAGTCGACCCGGCGCCGCTCCACCGGACCGGTGCCGGCCGCAGACGTGCCGATTCCGGCCGCAGAGGTGCCGATCCCAGCCGGGGACGAACCGATTCCGGCCGGGAGCGAACCGGCGTCGGCGCGCACCGTGCCGGCGCCGAGCGGGGACGGGGCGGCGGCGACGGGGGACGGGGTGATGAGCGTCCCGGCCAGCGCCAGGCCGGCGGCACCGGCCGCGAGCAGACGGGTGGTGAACGACGCCATGCGTGCCCTCCTGAGAACCCGGCACCGCTGATGTCCCGGATGATCAGAAAGGTAGGTTCGGGGCGGATCTTCTCGGTTCGCCGTCGTGGTGCAGATTCGTTGCGGCCGGTCGGTGCCGTTTTCCCGACCGATCGTCCATCGCCGCTGGCCAGCCTGGTCGGTCCAGCCCGCGGCAGCCACCGGGGAGGAAAAGTCCGACGTTCCGTCATAGGCGTGATCGATGGATACGCGGGTAAGTTGGGCGGTCGATCGTCTCTGACAAGCTCGATGGCGGCGGGTGATTCGTGACGGACGGCGACCACGACGAGGAGCGCGACCCGCTTCTCGTCCGGCCCTACCTGCGAGGGGACGCGCATACCGGCGACGGTGACGCGTCCATCCAGACGTGGCCGGCGGCGACCACGCGCGAGGTCCGGTCGCATCGCGCCCTGGAAGGTGTCGACGACCGGACGGCCGTGCTGTTGCTGCCGGACAAGCCACGGCGCCGGGTGACCCAGCGCCGGGTGCTGGTCCTGTTCCTCGCCTGCGCGCTGGTCCTGATCGGAGCGACCGCGGCGGCCGTGACGCATCTGCGCGCGGGCGGCCGGCCGTCCGCGTCGAGCACCCTGCCGGAGGCGCCGATCCCGGCACTGACCGGGCTGGTTCCGTCGTTGCGGCCGAGTCCGGCGCCAGTCACCTCCTCGCCCGTACCCCGCAAATCGGAACGACGCAGCGCGAGCGCGTCGGCGAGCGCGACCAGCGCGAAGCCTTCCTCCGCACCGGCATCACCCGGTGTCACCGCGACAGTCGAGGGCGGCAAGTCGGCGATCGCACCCGGTAACGCGGTGGCGCCCGAACGGCCGTCGGTCGCCAGCACCGGGGCGATCCGCGGGCAGAACGGCCTGTGCCTCGACCTCGACGGTGGGGTCGCGTTCGAGTTCAACCACGTGCAGGTCGTCAAGTGCAACGGCAGCGGCGCCCAGCGATGGACCCTGGCCACCGACGGCACGCTGCGGGTTCAGGGCATGTGCGCGCTGATCGTCGGCGACGGCACCGTCCACATCACCGGCTGCGACGGGCGGCAGACCGCGCAGTGGCGGGTGTCCGGCCAACTGCTGATCAACGGCTCGAACGGCAAGTGCCTCACCGATCCGGCAAGCGGCGCTACCAACGGTACGGGCGTGACGGTGACGGAATGCAACGGCCGCGCGAACGAGCGTTGGTCGTTGCCCTGACCCGCAGCGGTCCTACAGGGAGCGGGCCAGTGCTCGGCCGGCGGCCCGGCCGCTGAAGAGGCAGCCGCCGAGGAACGTGCCCTCCAGCGCGTTGTAGCCGTGCACGCCGCCGCCGCCGAAGCCGGCCACCTCACCCGCGGCGAACAGGCCGGGGATCGGCTCGCCGGACGCCGACAGCGCCCGCGACTCGAGGTCGGTCTGGATGCCGCCGAGCGTCTTGCGCGTGAGGATGTGCAGCTTGATGCCGATCAGCGGGCCGGCGGACGGATCGAGGAAGCGGTGCGGGGCGACGGTGCGCCCGATCCGGTCGCCCCGGTAGCGCCGCGAGTTGTGGATGCCCTGGATCTGGGAATCCTTGCTGTACGGGTTGGTGATCTGCAGGTCGCGTGACTCGACCTGGCGGCGGATCCCGGCCGGGTCCAGCAGCGGCTCGTCGGTCAGCTTGTTCATGCCGGCGACGAGTTCCTCCAGCGACGACGCCACCACGAAGTCGGCACCGTTGCGCTTGAACGCCTCCACCGGGGGCGGCGCCTGTTTGCCCAGGATGCGGGTGCGCACGAAGGCCCGGCGGTCCGAGGCGGTGATGTCCGGGTTCTGCTCGGAGCCGGACAGCGCGAACTCCTTGCGGATGATCTTCTGGGTCAGGATGAACCAGGAATGGTCGTACGCCGCGATGTCCGGGGTCGTGCGCAGGTGACGCAGCGTGCTCATGGTGTCGTAACCGGGCAGGCACGGATCGGGCAGGCGGCGACCGAGCGCGTCGAACCACATCGACGACGGGGCGGGCAGGATGCGGATGCCGTGGCCGGGCCAGATCGGGTCCCAGTTGCGGATGCCCTCGGTGTAGTGCCACATCCGGTCGCGGTTGACCAGCCGCGCGCCGGCCGCGTCGGAGATCGCCAGCAGGCGGCCGTCCACGTAGGCGGGCACGCCGGTGATCATGTTCGTCGGCGGGACGCCCAGCGAGGACGGCCAGAACTCGCGGACCATCTCGTGGTTGCCGCCGATGCCACCGCTGGTCACGACCACCGCCGGCGCGGTCAATTGGAAATCCGCGAGCTCGTCGCGGTTGGACGGGACGCCGCGAGGCGCGCTGTCCGGGGCAAGGACTTTTCCGCGTACGCCGGTGACGGCGCCCGCCGTCACGATCAGCTCGTCGACCCGGTGCCGGTGATGGAACGTGACCAGCCCCTCGTCGGCCGCCCGCAGCACCGAGGCGACGAACGGGGCCACCACGCCGGTGCCGGTGCCCCAGGTGACGTGGAAGCGCGGGACGCTGTTGCCGTGGCCGTCGGCGCGCAGGCTGCCCCGCTCGGCCCAGCCGACGGTCGGCAGCCAGCTCATGCCGAGCGACTTGAGCCAGGCACGCTTCTCCCCGGCGGCGAACTCGACATAGGCGCGGGCCCACTGGTGGCCCCACGCGTCCTCGTCGCCGAGCCGGTCGAACTGGGCGCTGCCCAGCCAGTCGGACCAGGCCAGCTCGACCGAGTCGCGCACGCCGAGGCGACGCTGCTCGGGGGTGTCGACCAGGAACAGGCCGCCGAACGACCAGAACGCCTGGCCGCCGAGGTTGGCCGCGTTCTCCTGATCGACCAGGGCCACCCGCTTGCCGGCGGTGACGAGCTCATGGGTGGCGGCCAGACCGGCGAGGCCGGCGCCGACGACGATGACGTCCGCATTCACGATTCAGGAATGTATCGGATTCAGCTTTGAATTGGATAGAGTGCGACGAGTGCGGATGACGAAACGGCGGGCCGAGACCCGCGCGCGGCTGCTGGCGGCCGCGTTCCGGGTGTTCGCCGCGAAGGGGTTCGGCCCGGCCCGCATCGACGACGTCTGCGCCGAGGCTGGTTACACCCGCGGCGCGTTCTACTCCAACTTCGCCACTCTCGACGAGCTGTTCTTCGCCCTCTACGACGAGCGCGCGGCGATGATCGCGACCCAGGTGGCCGATGCGCTACGGGCGGACGAGTCCGCCCCGATCGAGCCGTCGATCCACGCCGTGATCGCCCGCACCGCCGCCACCCTGCTGCTCGACCGCGACTGGTTGCTGGTGAAGACCGACTTCCTGCTGTACGCGGCCCGCCGCCCCGAGGTCGCCGGCCGCCTCGCCGGGCACCGCGACCAGTTGCGCGGCGCGATCGAGGCCCGGCTGCTGGGTGTACGCGGCCGGTTGGCGCTCCCGGCCGGCGTCGCCGACGTGCCGGCGGCCGCCCACGCGGTGGTGGCGGCCTACGACGGCGTCACGATCCAGCTGCTGCTCGACGGCGACCTGCCCGCCGCCCGGGCCCGGCTGACCGACCTGCTGACCGCGTTGCTGGTGCGCTGACCCGGCGCCACCCGGCCGCCGCCACCCCGCGGCAGCGCGCCACCCGGCCGCTGTCACCCAGCCGGCGCCACCCGGCAGCGGGCCAGGCGGCAAGGCGCCCCCCGACAGCGTGCCAGGCGGCAAAGGCGCCCCCGCGGCAGCGTGCCAGGCGGCAGGCGCAGCGCGGCAGCGCTGCAGGCGGCAGGCGGCAGGCAGTGCGGTTACGTCGCGGTCTGCCAGGTCTCGGCCGTGGTCAGCGGGACCGGGTCGGGGCGGTCGGTGGTCGTGGTCAGCTCGAGTCGGCGCCCCTCCTCGGCCGACTGCAGCAGTGACGTCATCGCGTCCAGGACGTGCAGGGCCAAGGAGCCGCTGGCGCGCGGGACCGAGGTCGAACCGGCGGCGGAAGCCGGGGCCGAGAGCATGTCGAGCAGGCCGATGCCCCGGGTGGCGGTCAGGTAGCCGGCGGACGGTTCCAGCGTCTGCCAGTCGGAGCCGCCGAGCTCGAACAGGCGTACGTCGCCGGTGAAGTGGTTGGGGTCGGGGACGGCCAGGGTGCCGGCCTCGCCGTGGACCTCGATCGGGGCGGCGGTGGTGCGGACCGCGTCGAAGCTGGTGGTGATGGTGGACAGAGCGCCGTTCGCGTGGTGCAGGACACCGGTGACGTGGGTGTCGGTCAGCACCGGGATCTGCTCGCCCGCTCGCGCGCCGGAGCCGATGACGCGGGACGGGCGCAGCCGGGACGCCGCGCCGGTGACCGACACGATCGGGCCGAGCAGGTGGACCAGGGCCGAGATGTAGTACGGCCCCATGTCGAGCAGCGGGCCGCCGCCGGGCAGGTAGTAGAAGTCGGGATTGTGGTGCCAGCGCTCGTGGCCCGCTGTCGCCATCACGGCCACCGCGGACAGCGGGCGGCCGATCAGGCCGGTGTCGACGGCGGCGCGGGCGGTCTGCACGCCGGTGCCGAGGACCGTGTCGGGGGCGCAGCCGACCCGCACCTCAGCGGCGGCGGCCCGGTCGATGAGGGAACGCGCGGCGGGCATGTCGGCGGCGAGCGGCTTCTCGCCGTACACCTGCTTGCCGTGGCTGATCGCGCCCAGCGCGACCGAGGCGTGGGCGGCGGGCACCGTCAGGTTGAGCACCGTCTCGACGGCGTCGTCGCGCAGCAGTTCGTCGACCCCGACGGCGCGGCAGCCGACGATGCCGGCGGCGACCGACTCGGCGCGCGCGGCGTCGAGGTCGGCCACCGCGGCGATGGTCACGCGGGGGTGGTCACGCAGCGTCTCCAGGTATGCGCCGGAGATCCAGCCGGCGCCTACGATGCCGACGCGGTGCGGCTCGCCCACAGCATGCCCCTTTCGATGACGGTACGCACGTTGGGGTCCTCGAGGACGTCGAGGCTGTGGCCGGGGGTGGTGACGACGATCCGGCCCGCACCCCACTGCCTGGTCCAGATGGCCGGCGAGGTGATCGGGCGATGCCACGGGTGCCACGGCCGCACCGGGTGGGTGGTGGTGGCGAGCACGTCGATGAGGTCGTCGTGCAGCACCCAGTACTGCTCGGTCCGCAGGTCGAAGTCGGCGAGGCCGGCCGTGATCGGGTGCTCGCGCCCGAGGTCGGTGATCTCCACCGAGTGGCGCAGGAAGTTGTCCGTCTCGCCCCCGCGGCACTCCCCCGGTTCCCGGCTCGGATGGGTCGCGAACTGGCCGCCGACCAGCTGCAGATAGTCGGCGGAGGCGCGGAACGAGTCGGCGATGCCGCCGTGCCAGCCGGTGAATCCCGTCCCGGCGGCGACCGCCGAGCGCAACCCGGCCAGTTCCTCGCGGGTGATCGTGGACATGGTCACGCACTGCACGACCAGGTCGACTCCGGACAGATCGAGGTAGGCGGCGGTTGAGTCGGAGATTCGGACGTCGAATCCGTTGTCGGTCAGGAACGGTACGAAGAGCGACGTGGCCTCGATCGGCCGATGCCCTTCCCACCCTCCACGGACCACCAGAGCGTTAGCCACCCCCTACGCCTATCAGATCAAGCGGCTCCGCGCCCACCGAAGGACGCAAAGACATAGACATGTCTCAATTTGGCGACTAGCTTCCGGGGAAAGCGCTTGCCTACCCACCACCGAGTAGGAGAGACCTCGAATGAAACGTGCCAAGACCGCGTTCGCCGCCGCGGCCGTCCTCGCCGTCGTCGGATCCACCGCCGCCGTGGCGAGGGCGGCCACCGAGCCCGCCCGAGCCGCCGCGCCGGCCACGACCACCACCGAGAACCTCGACCGCGGGCTCATCAGCCTGCGCACCGGCAGCGCCAACTTCCTGTCCTGGCGGCAGCTGAGCTCGGACCGGGCCGGGACGACGTACGACGTCTACCGCGGTGCCACCAGGATCGCCACGACCGCCCGGACGAACTACACCGACGCGGGCGGCGCCGTGGGTGCGACCTACACCGTCCGGCCGGCCGGGACGACGGCGCTGGCGGCCGCCCCGGTGACCGCGCTCGCCGCCGCCTACCAGGACGTCCCGATCCAGATCCCGGCCGGCGGCACCACCCCGGACGGCGTCGCCTACACCTACGCGGCCAACGACGCCTCGGTCGGTGACCTGGACGGCGACGGCTCCTACGAGATCGTCCTCAAGTGGGACCCGTCGAACGCCAAGGACAACTCGCAGTCCGGCTACACCGGCAACGTCTTCATCGACGCGTACAAGCTCAACGGCACCCGGCTGTGGCGCCTCGACCTCGGCCGCAACATCCGGGCCGGCGCGCACTACACCCAGTTCCAGGTGTTCGACTACGACGGCGACGGACGGGCCGAGGTCGCCCTGAAGACCGCCGACGGCACCCGGGACGGCACCGGCGCGGTGATCGGCAGTTCGTCCGCCGACTACCGCAACTCCGCCGGGTACGTGCTGTCCGGTCCCGAGTACCTGACGATGTTCAACGGACAGACCGGCCGGGCGATGTCGACGGTCGACTACGTGGTGGCCCGGGGCTCCGTGTCGAGCTGGGGCGACTCGTACGGCAACCGGGTCGACCGGTTCCTGGCCGGCACGGCGTACCTCAACGGGTCCGCTCCGTCGTTGATCACGGCGCGTGGTTATTACACCCGCAGCACCGTCTCGGCCTGGGACTTCCGCAACGGGACCCTGACCCGCAAGTGGACCTTCGACAGCAACTCGTCGACCAACGGCTCCGCGTGGACCGGGCAGGGCAACCACCAGCTCTCGGTCGCCGACGTCGACGGCGACGGCCGGGACGAGATCCTGTACGGGGCGATGGCCGTCGACGACAACGGCGCCGGCCTGTGGCGCAACGGCCAGGGGCACGGGGACGCCTACCACGTCGGCGACCTCATCCCCGGCCGCGCCGGCCTCGAGGTCTTCAAGGTCGACGAGGACACCTCGAAACTGGCCGCCTGGATGGCCGACGCCCGTACCGGCTCGATCATCTGGTCCAACGCGTCCTGCGGCTGCGACAACGGCCGTGGCGTCTCCGACGACATCTACGCCGGCAGCCCCGGGGCCGAGTCCTGGTCGTCCGGCGTGTCCGGGCTGTTCAACACGTCCGGGCAGAACATCGGCCGCAAGCCGTCGAGCGCCAACTTCGTCATCTGGTGGGACGGCGACGCCCAGCGGGAGCTGCTCGACGGCACCCACATCGACAAGTACGGCACCAGCGCCGACACCCGGCTGCTGACCGCGAGCGGCGTGCACTCCAACAACGGCACCAAGTCGACGCCGTCGCTGCAGGCCGACATCCTGGGTGACTGGCGCGAGGAGGTCATCTGGCCGACCACCGACAACCGGGCGCTGCGGATCTACTCGACGACCGACCCGACGAGCATCTCGCGCCCCTCGCTGATGCAGGACCGGATGTACCGCGAGGCGGTGGCCTGGCAGAACACCGCCTACAACCAGCCGCCGCACCCGTCGTTCGCCCTCGGCTGACCACTGCCGGCCGGTCCGGGCCCGGGCGTCACGGCCAGCCCAGCTCGCGCATCCTGGCCACCGTGTCGCGGCCGGCCCAGACGGTGACCTTGTCGAGCCGCCCCGACTCGGTGCGGAACTTGAGGCCCCGGCTCCACCGGCCGGCGACCTCGTGCAGCCCGGTGACCTCGCCGCGGGCCACCCGGATCGGCTCGGGAGCGCTCCACACCCGCAGCTCGGCCTGGTCCGGGCTGACCAGGAGGGTGGCCAGCGGCCACGACACGTTGACGCCGTTGGCCCAGGCACCGCACCGCAGCACCAGGTCGTAGCCGCTGTCGGGCCGGGCGGCGAACTCCCCGGCGCGGACCGCGTCCGGGGGCGGGACCCGGCCGAGACCACCGGTCCGCTCCCGCCGCCGGACGCCCACGAGCAACACCGTCATCGACACCAGCCCGAACGCCAGGAGGACCAGGCCCATCCCCGCACCCGAACTCATCGAAGTCCTTCGCTCGGCACCGATCGAGTATGTCAGCGGCCGCCTCGGTGACCGGCACTCGGATGTGCTGACCCGCCCGGGTGTCGCTGACCGATCGGTGCGGGCGGCCCGCCGTCCGGTGCCCGTTGTCACCTGTTCGCGGCATTCATCGGATTCGTCTTCGTGGGCCACCATCAGGACGTGAAACGTCGACGCGTCCTCGGCCTGGTGCTTACCGTGGTCGCCGTGATGTTCGCCGGCGAGCCCGCGGCCGACGCCGGGACCGGCCCCGGCTTCGACGCGCGCACCGACCTCGCCTACGCCCCCGCCCAGCCCGCCGGGAGCCGTGGCCACCTGCTCGACCTCTACCTGCCCCGGTCCGGCGGCCGGAGCCGGCCACTGCTCGTCGCCATGGGCGGCAGCGGCTGGCACGGCGACGACGGCAAGGCCTACGCCGCCCAGCTCGCGCCCTTCTTCACCGGGGCCGGCTACGTGGTCGCCGGGGTGTCGACCCGGTCGAGCTCCCAGGCGGTCTTCCCGGCGCAGCTGCACGACGTGAAGGCGGCGATCCGCTGGCTGCGGGCGCATGCCACGACGTACGGCATCGACCCCGGCCGGATCGCGGTGCTGGGTGACTCCTCCGGGGGCTGGACCGCCGCGATGGCCGGGGTGACCGGGCACGTAGCGGCGCTGGAGGGCGACGTGGGGGTCACCGGCCCGCCGAGCGACGTGCAGGCGGTCGTCGACCTCTACGGCCCCACCGACTTCCTGCGGATGGACGCGCACATGCGCCCGGGCGCGTGCGACACCTTCAACCGGTCGTTCGGTCTCACCGACTGCCACTCGGATCCGCGCTCGCCCGAGTCGGCACTGCTGGGCCGGCCCATCCGGACGGTGCCGGACCGGGTGGAACAGGCCAATCCGATCACGTACGTCACCGGGCGCGCCCCGGCCTTCCTGATCGCCCACGGTGAGCTGGACGGCCTCGTCCCCACCCGGCAGAGCGAGATGCTCTTCGACGCCCTCGCCGCAGCGGGCGTCCCCGCCACGTATTACCTGGTGCCGGGGGCCGGCCACGACAAGCGGATCGTCTCGCCGGCGAACCGGCCCGCGATCGTGCGCCGCACGGCGGGTGCGGGCCCGGCGGGCACGCGGCCGACGCTGACCACGATCGAGGAGTTCCTGCGCCGCACGCTGGGCCCCGCCCCCGCCCCGGCCTGACCGCCGCGAGCGGAAGCCTCTGGGAAAGTACTTGCCTGAGAGGAAAGTAGAGACCTACACTTTCCTCTCAGGCAAGTTGATTCCTCAGGGGGAAGTCATGAGCATCCCGCCCATCGATGCCGAGCTCGCACTTGCGGAGGTGCGCAGTCGCCGGGCCCAGGTCGTGGACGCCAACCTGGTGCCGGGGTGGTTCTGGCCGGCGGTCGGCGGACTGATGCTGATGTTCGTGGCGGCGGTGGAGAGCGGGCGGCCGGCGGTGGTGGCGGCCGGCAGCGTCGGCTACGCGCTGGGGCTGGCCGGGCTGATCCTGGCTGTGCTGCGGCGGGCGCGGGTGCAGGTTCGCTCGCAGCTCATCGGGGCCCGGGGCGGACTGGCGATCGCGGCGTTCACCCTCGTCCTGGTCGCGGTCGGGGTGGGGCTCGGGCTGGCCCTGGCGGCGGCGGGAGTGCCCTGGCCGGCGACCATCGGCTGCGTGCCGGTGGCGGCGGGACTGGCGTTCGGCGGGCCGGTGCTCATGTCGTACCTGCGCCGGGTGATGCTCTCGCGCCCGCTGGCGGGCCGGCGGTGAGCGCCCGGTTCGACGACCTCATCCACGCGCCCACCCGGCTGTCGATCGTCAGCCTGCTGGCGGCGACGGAGTGGGCCGACTTCAAATATCTGCGGGACACGGTCGGGCTGTCCGACTCGGCGTTGTCGAAGCAGCTGACCACGCTCGAGGAAGCCGGCTACGTGGAGATCCGCAAGGCGTTCGTGGGCAAGCGACCGCGTACGTCGGTGCGGCTCAGCCCGGCCGGGCAGGCGGCGTTCGCCGCGCACGTGGCGGCGTTGCAGGAGATCGTCGCCCGCTCGGGCCTAACGGTGGTGCCCGACTAGGCCGCGGCGGGCCTGCTTGGCGCGGTACATGGCGTCGTCGGCGTCGCGGAGCATGCGTTCGGCCTCGGCCGGGGTGCCGGTGGAGCAGCCGACCGACGCACCGACGACGACCTCGGCGCCGGTGACCGCGATCGGTTCGCCGACCACCCGGCTGATCGTGGCGGCCAGCGCCGCGGCGCGGTCCGGGTCGGTGGCCGGCAGCACCACGGCGAACTCGTCGCCGCCCAGCCGGGCCACTGTTCCCCCGTCGCGCACGACGGTGCGGATGCGGTCGGCCACGGCGATCAGCACCTGGTCGCCGGCGTGGTGGCCGTGCACGTCGTTCACCTGCTTGAAGCCGTCGAGGTCGATGACCAGGACGCTGACCGGCCGGTCGGAGTCGGCGGCGTGCACCCGTTGCTGGAGCAGGAAGCGGTTGGCGAGGCCGGTCAGCGCGTCGTGGGTGGCCTGGTGGCGCAACTCGTCCTGGAGACGGCGGGCCTCGGTGACGTCGCGGCCGTTCCAGACGAGGCCCCGGATGTTGGGGTTGTCGAGCAGGTCGGTGCCGACCACGTGGGTCCAGTGGTAGGTGCCGTCGACGTGCAGGATGCGCAGCTCGGCAGCGGCGGTGCCGGCCGCCTGCATCCGGGTGAACAGCTCCGCCACCACCGGCATGTCGTCGGGGTGGATGCGGCCGCCGAGGTCGGTGCCGGTGTCGTCGCCGTCGCGCAGGCCGAGAAGCCGCACCGCCGACGGGCTGGAGTAGGTGACCCGCCGGTCGCCGTCGCTGACGATGGTGGTGTCGGACGCGTGCTGGGCGAGCGCGCCGAACCACTCGTCGCGCCGGCTGATCTCGGCGAGCAGGCGTTCGTTGTCGTGGAACGCGGCCTGCTGGCGCACCAGTACGAGAGCGGTGCTGACCAGCACACCAGCCGCCACGCCCCAGATCTTCAGATCGGCGCCGACCCCGGGCAGGGCCAGGACCAGCAGCAGCTGGGTGGCGGCCACCGCCGCGTACGGAAGGCGGCTGAAGCGCTTGCTGCGCGTCGCCACCGGCACCTCGGCGTTGCGGCGGTTGAGAAGCTCCTGCATCCGCAGGCTGATCGGGATCAGCAGGCACGGCAGCAGTTGCGCCAGGTAGAGGATCCGCGGGTCGGAGTGCTCCATGAGCAGCGCGGCCAGCGGTGCCGCGACCGCGGTGCCGGTCACCCCGAGCGTGCCGATCACCCCGGGCCATTGCTGGAACGGGGCGTTCGCGCTGAACAGCATTTTGATCAGGGCGAACGTGACGAGCAGCATCACCGCCGAGGTGGCGGCGGCGGCCAGCCGGTCGGCGGCCCGGCCGTCGCCGCTGAGCTCCCCGGCGAGCAGGAAGTACCAGAGGAACACGGCGACCGCGGTGAGCACAGTGGCGGCGTCCAGCCAGAGCCGCAGTCGCAGCCGGCCGGCGCCGCCGAGCGGATGGCACAGCATCGTGATCACCACGACGACCATCCCGGCGACCACCAGTCCGGTCTGCACGATGCTGACCTCGCCGGCCGGATGGCCGCCGAGGACGAGTGCGGTCTGGTAGGAGTCGGCGATCGCGCTGCTGCCCATGCCGACCGCGACCGCGAGCCAGAAGCGGCGGGCGTACCGGTTGGTCTTGGGGACCTGGTAGAGACGCCAGGCGAGGCCGACGGTGAGCAGGTCGACGCCGGCCTGCAGCGTCCAGAGCGCCTGGCCGATGCCGGGCGCGAACAGGAACCACGGGACGAGCAGGACGGCAAGCAGGCCGAGCGCGCACAGCACAGGGTCGAGTCGCGCCGGCACACCCCGTTTCACCCGCATCCGTCCAGTACATGCGGCGTTGGTTGCAGCTCGGGTGCGGATCCGGATTCCGTTCGTTGCCCTGGGGCGAATTACCGGCCGGTACCGGGCCGGACGAGCAAAGCCGCCGCGGACGGTCGCGAAGCTGCCCGGCTGAGCCGCCGCCGGAGCCGCCGGCACCGGCCGTTCGCGCGGCGGGCCGGCCGGCGCCGGCTGGCATGATGGCCGCCATGGGCGGCGACCGGCGGGGGCGGCACGATCGCGTGTCGGCCCGGCTCGCCGCCTGCTCGGACGCGGCGCTGGTGGGGCTGTTGGCGGCGGGCGACGCGGTGGGCGACGCGGTGGGCGTGGTGGACGTCGGCGGCGTGCCGGTGTTCACCAAGCGGATCCCGATCACCGACCGCGAGCTGGCCCGTCCGCACAGCACGGCCAACCTGTTCGACGTTCCGCTCTTCTGCCAGTACGGCATGTTCCGGCTCGCCGGACCCGGCTTCAGCGTCTGGCGGGAGCTGGCCGCGAACATCGACGTCACCGAGGCGGTCCTGGCCGGCGGTACGGAAGCGTTCCCGCTGCTGCACCACTGGCGTGTGCTGCCGGGCCGGCCGCCGGTCATCCCCGACCACCGCGATCTCGGTGCGGTGGTCGACCAGTTCGGCGGCGACCCCGGGATACGCGCCCGCCTGGAAGCACTCGCCGGCGCCACGCACAGCCTCGTACTGTTCGGCGAGTACCTGCCCACGGCGCTGTTCGACGGCCCGACTGTCCGGCCCGGCCGACTCGAGCGGCAACTGTTCGAGATCACCGGCTTCCTGCGCCGCCACGAACTGCTGCACATGGACGGCCATCCCGGCAACATGCGGGCCGACGCCGGCCGCGCCCGTCTCGTCGACTTCGGCCTGGCCGTCTCGCCGCGGTTCGACCTGTCGGCGGCCGAGCGCGCGTTCGTCGCCCGGCACACCGGCCACGACGCCGACTACGCGGCGATGCGCCTGGTCAACTGGCTGGTCACAACGGTGTGCGGCGTCGCCGGACCGGTCCCCGGCGAGCCCGCGGCCCGCGACGCCTACGTCCGCCGGTGCGCCGCCGGGGACCTCCCCGGCGACGTCCCGGAATCGGTGGCGGCGATCCTCGCCCGGCACGCCCCGGCCGCGGCCCGGATGAACGACTTCTGCCGCCGCCTCTGGGACGGCGACCTCACCGCGGTCTACCCGGCCGGTCAAGCCCGGCCATGACCGGCTCCGAGGGCTTGCGGGCCCCCGGAGCCGGGTGCGGGCGACTACGCGTACGGGTTGAAGGGGATGCCGGCCGGCTTGGCGGCGTTCAGCAGTGACTCGAAGCGGCCGTCGCTGATCTTCTGGGTGGCCGAGCCGAAGTCCGCCGTCATGAGCCGGTCGCGCAGTTCGACGGTGGGATAGCCGTCCCAGCCGACGAGCGGTGGGTAGCGCCAGTTGTGGTAGTGGTTCTCCGGGGGCTCGTCGTTGCTGTTGGCGAGCCGGAAGAAGTGGGTCGAGGCGCCGTCCTTGTGGTAGACGACCTTCGGGTGGGTGCCGTCGAAACGGACCTGGGAACGGGCGTACGTCCGCTGGCTCGAATGTTGTGTGGTGCTGACGTATTCGACCTCGCCGGTGGCCTGGTCGACCCAGGAGATGACGTGTTCCCAGTCGTGCCGGTGGCCGCCGAGACCGCTTCCGGCGACCGCTTGGTCCTTCTCGAAATAGCTGGCGTAGACGATCGCGCACCAGCCGTTGTCGCACTTCGAGCGGGAGTACGTCTGGGAGTTGTCGAGGTCCCACTGGTCGCGGCAGCTGCCGTTGACGGCACCGGTGGTCTTGAGTCCACCGTTGAGCGTGCCGTCCGGACCGATGGCGGGGACGGCGTAACAGCCGTCGGTGTCGTAGTCGTAGGCGGGCGAGAACGATTGTTCCCACCCGTTCGCGTTCTGCGGCAGGTTGTGCGGCGGGTCGGCGAACGCCGGTGTGGCGGGAAGCACTATCAGAAGGAGGGCCAGACCGGCGGCGACGCCGATCCGGCGGGGATGGTCACGGCGCATGAGGATGGGGGCCCCTTCGTCGCGTTTTCCGCATTGCGGTAATGGCTCGGAGATCTTTGCGCTCCCGATTGAGCCGAGTCAATGATGAACGAGAAGTCGTCGGTAACTCACTACGGGTCACCTCGCGCAATTTCCAACCCCACGACCGATTGACTGGCGGAACGCGAAGATATATCAAATTCGTGCGGTGTTGGGCCCGGCGCGGGCGGTCTCGCCATTTCGAGGCTTGGAACACGCTCGTTGTCAGGAGGAGTCGACGGATGCCGGCACAGACCGCGGCGAAGGACCCCGCCACGCCCAAGAAGGCCCGCCCGAAGAAGGCGCCGGGCTGGACCAAGGCCCTGCTGGCCTTCGGCGTGGTGCTGTTGCTGCTCAGCGCCAGCGGCCTGGTGGCGTCGCGCTACTACCTCGGCAAACTGACCGACAACATCCAGACGACGTCCAGCGTCCTCGACGACTCCACCGGCAAGGTCGAGTCGGGCAAGCTGCCGGACGGGGCGATGAACCTGCTGATGCTCGGCCTCGACACGCGGGCCGGCTGGGAGCAGAAGGGCGAGCAGTCCCGCTCCGACACGATCATGATCCTGCACATCGCGGCGTCGCACGACCAGGCGTACATGATCTCGATCCCCCGCGACACGATGGCGCAGATCCCGGCGGACAAGGCGATGGGCTTCGGCGGGGCGAGCGCGAAGATCAACTCCGCGTACGCGTACGGGTCGATGAACGGCCGGGGCTGGACCGGTGGCGCGAAGCTGGCCACCAAGGCGGTCAAGGAGCTGACCGGGATCAACTTCGACGGCGTCGTGGTCATCGACTTCGACGGCTTCAAGGGCATCCTCGAGGCGATGGGCGGCGTCTACATGTGCGTCGACAAGGACGCCTGGTCGAGCCACTACGTCATCGTCAACGGCAAGGTCGAGTACGCGGTCGGCGCCAACCCGGACAACGCGCCGAAGAACGCCCTGTGGTTCCGCAAGGGCTGCCGCAACATGGCGCCGTGGGAGGCCCTGGAGTTCTCCCGCATCCGGCACTCCGCCAACGGTGACTACGACCGGCAGAAGCACCAGCAGCAGCTCCTGCGCGCGATGGCGAAGAAGGCCACCAGCAATGGCATCCTGACCAACCCCGGCAAGGTGGCCGACATCCTGGCCGCGGCCGGCTCGTCGCTGAAGATGGACACCCACGGCGTGAAGGTGACCGACTTCCTCTTCGGACTCAAGAGCCTGGCGGCGGCCGACCTGATGCCGATCAAGACGAACGGCGGCACGTTCGCGTCGATCGACGGCGGGCAGGCCGAGAGCATCAACGACGCGACCAGGGACCTGTTCGCCGCGACCGCCGCGGACAAGCTGCCGCAGTTCCTCGGCCGGCACCCGGAGATGCTGATCAGCGACGGTACGGCCGCGAAGTCCTAGGCGAGCACCCCGTCCAGGCGGCCGGTCCAGCCGTTCAGGGTCCGGGCCGGGTCGCTTCCCAGGACGTCGGCGAGCAATGTCGCGTACACGTCGCGGAAGTCGATCTTGAATTTGAGATCGCCCTGGTCGAGGTCGGTGAGGCTGGGCGGCTCGCCGTGCAGTCCGCCCCGCACGCCGGAGCCGAGCAGCAACACGTCCGACGCGGTGCCGTGGTCGGTGCCGTCGGAGGCGTTGGCGTGCACCCGCCGGCCGAACTCGGAGTAGACCGCGATGACCACGTCGTGCGCGGCCATCCGCTCGGCGAACGCGGCGAGCGGCTTGTCGAGCTTGGCCAGCTGGTTCTCCTGCGCCTGCTTCTCGTCGGCGTGCAGGTCGAAGCCGCCCAGCGACACCGAGTAGACCCGGGTCGCCGCACCGGCTTGCACACACTTGGCGACCAGCGCGAGCTGACTCTCGAGCGACTGGCTCGAACCGCCGGTGGCGGTGGCGTCCGCGGAGTCGTCCTCGGTGTCCGCCACGTCGTGCATCAGATCCTGCACCCGGGTCAGGTCGGCGAAACACGCGGCGGCCCGGCCCTGGGCGACCGGCTCCCCCGGCGCGGCCGCCCCCAGCGCGGTCAGCTGCGCGGTGCTGACGTCCTTCGGCAGTCGCACCGACCCGCCCGGCACGGTGGCCCCCGCCGACGTCGCCCCGGCCAGCAGCGGCGGCAGCACCGGCTCGAACGAGACCGCCAGCCGCGGGTCGCCGCCCGCCGCGTCGAGCCAGCGCCCCAGCCAGCCGGTGTTCTCCGGACGGTCGGGCCGGCCGGTCTGCCAGATGTCCATCGACCGGAAGTGACTGCGGTCCGGCCGCGGATAGCCGACACCACGCACCACCGCCAGCTTCTTTTCGCCGAACAGCCGGTGCAGGCCGGTCAGGGCGGGGTTCAGGCCGACCTCGTCGTCCAGCTTCAGGACCGCCCCGGCGTCGTAGGCGAGGGCCGGGCGGGCGGTGGCGTAGGCCGGGTCGGCGTACGGGATGACGGTGTTGAGTCCGTCGTTGCCGCCGTAGAGCGTGACCAGGACCAGGGTGCGCGCGGCCGGGTCGCGGTCGCCGGCGGTCGCGAGGATGTCGCGCAGCGCGTAGGCGGTGCCGCCGGCGGCGAGCAGTCCCCCGCCCGCGACGCCGCTGGCGAGCAGAAACCGGCGGCGGGTGATGACGTCCATGCGATCGCCTCTCAGTGGACTGTGTATTCGGGAGTGGCCAGGGCAAGCGCGAGCAGGCGCGGTGGTGCGGCGGCCACCGGCTTGAGGACGGCGGCGGTACGGTCGGTCCAGCCGTCGACGGCGAGCAGCCGGGCGACGGCGTCGAGGCGCTCCCCGGCCGGTGCCTGCGCGACCTTCTGGACGGTGTCCGGCGCGAGCGCGACAAGCGCCTGCCCCGACCGGAGCCGGGCCTGCGCCGCCGCCGTGGTCAGCCACGCCTGGCCGGCCGGCCAGCCACCGACCGACGGGGGCCGGAACGGAACCTGACCGAGGGCGTGCAGAGCCGCGAGCACCGGTTTGCGGGCCTTCGCCAGATCCGGCACGGCCAATTGCCGCACGGCGCCCACCACCCATTCGATCGGCTGTTTCACCAGATGCCCGGCGGTCGCCGGAAAGGCCTCGTGCACAGCGAGGGCCCGCAGCATCGCCACCACGTTCCCGTCCGTCCCGGTGGATTCCGGGGCCGGATCTCCGGCCGGCAGGATCGCCGAGAGCTCGGCGGGAACCGGGTCGCCCGACCCGTAACGGGCCCAGACCCGCGACGCCAGGAACGGCACGTGGGCCGGATGCCGCACCAGCAGGTCGGCGAACTCGTCCACCCCGAACACGCCGGTCGCCCCGAGCAGGCTCACCGGGGCCGTGTCGTGCCGGCCGGCGACCAGCCGGGCCGTACCCGCCGACCGGTCGACCTGCCACCCGGTCAGCACCTTGGCCGCCGCCTTGACGTCATCCTCGCTGTAGTTGCCGACCCCGAGCGTGAACAGCTCCATGACCTCCCGGGCCAGGTTCTCGTTCGGCGCCTTACGGGTGTTCCGCTGCCCGTCCAGCCAGATGATCAACGCCGGGTCCCGCAGCATGGCCCGCACGAGCGGCCCGCTCGCCCCGGTCCCGTACCGCCGGAAGGCCTGCTGCTGGGCGAGCATCAGGCCGGCCGACCGCACCTTCTGCACGCTGGTCGCCCAGTGCCCGTGCCAGAAGAACGTCAGCTTCTCCGCACCCGACGACCCGGTCGTCACGAGCCGGCTGATCCACCACCACGTGGCCTCCGCGACCTGCGCCGCCATCTGCTGCCGGGCCTGCTGCTTGGCCTCTTTCGTCGCGCCCTTCGGCAGCGCCGCCTCCGCCGCCGGCCCCAGCTGCGGCAGGGCCGGCGGCGGCACCGGTGCCAGCACCTGCCGTACGGTCGCGTCGAGCCCCCGAGCCACCCCGAGGTCGATGTCAGCCGCCGTCGGCCCGGGTGTCAGCCGGCGAAGCACGTGCGCGATCACCCGTCGTTCCGTCATGCCTGCGACGCTAGGGTCGCGATGTAAGCAAGGCGTAAGGGCAAGGATCAGATGACGTACGAGGAAGCACTCGCCCACTACCGATCGGCGCTGACCGATGCCGACGCGTTCGTCGCGCCCCTGCGCGACACCGACGATCCCGAGGCGGTGCTGTGGGCCGCCTGGCAGACGGTCACCGGCGCCGCCGCCACAGCCGACGACCCCGAACTGGCCCGGCTGGTCGACCTGGTCACGGCGGTGCAGCGGCGGGAGCTCCCCGGCGTACGGGTATGGAACCTGCGCGTCTGCACCGACCTGCCGGTGCTGGGCGCCCAGCTGCGCGAGGAATGGAACGGCGGCCGCCCGATCGCCGAGTGGACCGCCCTGAACTCCTTCGCCGCCCGCCTCACCGCCGCCGGCACCCACGACGCCCTGCTGCTCGGCCTGTGGACGATCAGCGCCGCCCTGGAGACCTTCGACGGCCCACCCGAGAACCTGCCCGCCGCCGTCGAGTGGTTCCGCCACGCCGGCTCCCAGCTGGCCGGCGCCACCGTCCACGGCCGCACCTACGCCGCCCGCCTGGGCCCCCTGGCCGAACAGGCGGGCGTGCCCGATCCCCCGGCCGGCTTCAGTTTCCAGCGGTGGGCCTTCTGGCGCCGCCGCCTGGAATCCCTGTCGACGGAGGGCGCCCGACTGATCAAGCGCTACGACTCGACGATCGCCACCGGCCGCCTGGACCCCCGCTAGGCGCGAGGGGGCTGCCGCGCCAAGAGCGGGGACCGCGCAAGCTCACTGACGATGCTGCCTCAAGCACCCGTGACGCAACATCTTCACGGAACTTGCCGAAGGGCCGTGAACGAGGGCGGGCGCTACCGGGGTCAGGGGCGGGTGACCAGGTGGGCGACTTCGGTTCGGGAGGAGACGCCGAGTTTGCGCAGGATGTTTCCGACGTGGACGGCTGCGGTCTTGGGGGAGATGTAGAGGCGGCGGGCCAGTTCGGCGTTGGTGAGGCCGTCGCTGATCAGGAGGGCCACTTCGCGTTCGCGCGGGGTGAGGGCGCCGGCGCCGGTGACGGGGCCGGCGACGCCGGTGGGGGCCATGCCGAGCTGGGCGCGTACGTGGTCGAGCTGGGTGACACGCCAGCCACGCCATTCGGCGAGCAGGGCGGCGGCCGCCTCGGCGTGGGCGGCGGCCTCGGCGCGACGGTCGGCGGCGAGCAGGCAGCGGGCGGCGCCGACACGGACGGTGCCGCGGATCGGGGCGAGCAGGATGTGGGCGTCGGCGATGGACTCGTAGCCGGCGAGCGCCTCGGCGTGGCGGCCGTGGGCTTCGGCCAGTTGGGCGTCGACCAGGGTGCGGAAGGCGTCCCAGACCTCGTCGTCGAGCAGTTCGGTGGCCAGCCGGTCGAGGCGGGGCAGCGGGAGGCCGACCTGCAGGGCCGCCGACATCAGGTCGTGGGCCTGTTCGCCGCTGCGCCACGGCTGGCCGGTCAGGGCGTCCAGGAAGGTGGTCAGCTCCGCCTCGGCGCGATCCGGTTGGCCGCGGCGGCAGGCCAGGTTGAAGGCGAGGCCGGGGATGGTGGTGGGCGGGTTGTTGGGCAGCACGGCCAGGTCCTCGATGATCTGCGCGACCCGGTCGAGGTCGCCGGACTCCAGGCAGAGACCGGCCAGGAAGACGCCGTGGTAGTCGGCCCACCGGCCCCGGCGGCGGTAGCCGCGGTCCTGCTCGCGGCCGTCCTCCAGGGCGGCGATGGCGGCGCGCAGGTCGCCGGCGCGGATGGCGAGGCGGGCGCGGCCCTGGAAGTAGGTGGCCACGGCCAGGGATTCGAAGCCGGCGCGTTCGGCGTCGACCCGCATGCGTTCCAGGGTCTCGGCGTGCTCGGCCGGGTCGGCCGGTGGTTCGCCGTGCACCAGGTTGTTGAGGGCGCGGGCGGCCAGCACCCACTCCCCCGCCGCCTCGGCCTCGTCGACCAGTCCGGACAGGATGCGCCGGCCCTCGGCGGCGGTGACCGGCCGTTCGGTGAGGGTGGAGCCCTTCTCGAGCAGGGCGGTCAGGCGCACCCGGGGCAGGTCGAACTCGTCGGCCAGGGCGAGGGCGCGGTCGCACCAGAGCAGTGCGGTGTCGAGGTCGTCGCGCAGATAGGCGGACTGGGCGATCGCGGTCATCGCGCGGGCCTGGTCGGCGCCCGGCGGCAGTTGCGCGATGAGGGTTTCGATGTGCCGGGTGAGGGTGCGCATCTCGCCGGTGTCACGGGACTCCCAGGCGATGCGCACGAGCAGGTAGAGCGACTCGACCCGGTCGCTGGTGGTGCCGGCGAGGTCGCGCCAGCGGCGGCCGTAGCGCAGGGCGTCGTCGAGCAGGCCGGCCAGCCAGGCGGCGCGGGCCGCGGCGGCGAGCAGGTCGTTGTCGTCGGGAGCCTCGTCGAGGCCCATCTCGGCGAGTTGCAGGGCCTGGTAGGCAGAGCCGATCGACAGGTAGGCGGTGGTGCCGCGGCGGGCGGCGGCGATCATGTCGGCGTAGCGGCCGGCGGCGCGGGCGTGGTGCGCGACCATGGCCGGGTCGCCGTTCCTGGCCAGCAGCACCTCCAGGGCGGCCTCGTGCAGGCGGCGCCGCTGCCGGGCGAGCATCTGGTCGGCGATCGCCTCGCGCACCAGGGCGTGCCGGAACGCGAACTCGTCCTCGCCCGACTCGACGAGCACGCCCCGGGTGCCGAGGTCGCGCAGCACGGTGATCAGTTCGTCCTCGCCGGTGCCGGTGACGTCGGCGAGCAGGTCGAAGGGGATGCGCTGGCCGAGCACGGCGGCGGCTTCGACGACGCGGTGGCTGACCGGGTCGAGGTCTTCGACCTGGCGGCGCAGCACGTCGGCGAGGCTCCACGGAAGCGGCTGATCGACGAGGGCTTCCACGTCGTACCCCGGCAGGGCTCGCAGCAGCTCCTCGAGGAAGAAGGGGTTGCCGCCGGTGCGATGGTGCAGCGCCGTCGCGGCGCGCAGCGGCGCCGGTGAGCCGGTCGCCGCGGCCAGGAAGGCCGCGGTCTGGGCGGGGGTCAGGCGATCCAGGCGTACGTGGGTGACGGTGTGTTTGCGTTCCATCCGCGCCAGCAGGCCGGCGACGGGCCGGCGGCGGGTCACCTCGTCGGGGCGGTAGGTGCCGATCAGCAGCCGGGAACCGCGCTGGTCGGCGAGGCGTTCGAACAGGGCGGCACTCTCCGAGTCGGCCCAGTGCAGGTCCTCGAAGACGAGGACGGCGGGGCGGTCGCCGATCAGGTCGGCGACGATCGCGAGGCCGGCGTGCAGCCGCTCGACCGGGCTGCGGGCCGGGTCCTCCAGGGCGGCGAGTTGCTCGGGCCGCCCGTCGACGGCGTCGAGCAGCACCTCGTACGGCCGGGCCAGTGACCCCGGCTCGGCGTGCCCGACCAGCACCACCGTCTCGGCCGGCAGTGTGGCCAGCAGTTCCTGCACGAGGCGGGTCTTGCCGATGCCGGGCTCGCCGGCGATGATCGCCACCGCCGGGTCACGGGAGGAGGCGAGCCGCGCCAGCCGGCGCAGCTCGCTCTCCCGCCCGATCATCACCGGGCCGGCACCGCCGCGGACGTTTCGCACGACGCCAGGTTACCGGCGGGCCGGCCGCGCACCGCCGGGCCTTTCCGGGCCCGGCGTGCCTCGCCGGCACCGGCCAGCAGGTGGCGCCGCTCGGACTCGGCGATCAGCTCACGGCGCCGGCTGTTGACGAGGTCGAGCATCAGGTCGGAGTGGATCAGCATGGCTTGTTCTCCCGGTCTTCCGTCGATGTGTCAATCGTCGGCCGAGCAGGGAGTTCTTACATCGGAAGCGGTTACCTATCTTGACCGCGGGCGGGGTGCCTAGGCATCGCCCGGCATACCTAGACGGTGCCTATTCGCGGATCGTGGTCAGCTCGTCGAGACCGGCGATGGTGAGCACCGGGGCCAGCAGCGGGTTGGCCACCACCCGCACGTGCTCGACGTGCGGGAACAGGGCGGCCAGGCCGGCGCTGTCGATGTAGTCGACGCCGGTCAGGTCCACGGTGAGCACCGCGGTGCCGGCCGTCTGCCGGGCCTCGCGCAGGGCGGCGGCGAAAGTCGCGGCGTTGCTCATGTCGATCTCCCCGGCGGCGGCGAGGACGTCGGTGCCACCGGTGGTGAAGGTGAGTGGAGTGCTCATCCGGGAATCCTCGTTTGCAACGCGATGGTGGTGCCGGCGGCGCCGGTGGTCACGGTCACCTCACCCATCAGGGCCCGCATCAGGGTCAGGCCGCGGCCCCGGTGCGGGTTGGCGGCCGGCTGCGGTGTCTTCCACCGGCCGCTGTCGGTGATGGTGAGGTGCAGGTGGCCGGCCGTGGCGGAGGCCCACAGCCGGATCTTGCCGGCCGGGCCGTGCCGATGGCCGTGCTCGATCGCGTTGGCGCAGGCCTCGCCCGCCGCGACCAGGACGTTCTGGGTGGTGGTCGGGTCGACGCCGCAGCGGGCGAGCCAGCCGCGCAGGGTGCTGCGCACCGAGTAGAGGGTGGTCGGCTCGGCGGCGAAGTCGATCTCGAGCGGGCCGGGGTGGCGGTAGAGCAGCAACGCCACGTCGTCGTCGTAGCCGGCGTCGGCGGCCATGCCGGACATGACGTCGGTGGCGAGCTCCTCGATGCCGTCCGCGCGGCCCTCGCGCATGGTGTCGGCGAGCCGGTCGATCCCGGTGGTCAGCGGCTGCCGGCGGCGTTCCACCAGGCCGTCGGTGTAGAGCAGCAGGGTGGCGCGGGCCGGCACGAGATAGTGCGCCTCGGGGCGGGGCGCCCTCAGTCGTACGCCGAGGGGCCTCGACCTTCCCTGATCGAGCAGGTCGGTGGCGCCGTCGGGGTGGGTGACGATGGCGGGTGGATGCCCGGCGCTGGAGTAGGTCAGGTCGCCGGTGGCCGGGTCGAGGACGCCGCAGAAGACGGTGGCGCACAGGGCGCCGGGCAGCTGGACGGCGAACCGGTCGAGCGCGGTGAGGGTGTGCGCCGGATCGGTGTTCTGCAGCAGCAGGGCCCGGCAGGCACTGCGGAGCTGACCCATCACGGCGGCGGCGGCGAGCCCGTGGCCGACACAGTCGCCGACCACGATGCCGATCCGGTCGTCGCCGAGCGGGATGGTGTCGTACCAGTCGCCGCCGACCTTCAGGGGGCGGGTGGCGGGGGCGTACCGGACCGCGAAGCCGGCCGGCAGCCGGGCCGGCCCCAGGATGGCGCGCTGCAGCTCGAGCGCGGTCTCGCGCTGCTGGTCGATCTGGTGCATGCGGTGCAGGCCCTGGCCGAGACGCCCGGCGAGCAGGGCGAGCAGGGTCTGGTCCTGCTCGGTGAAGGACCGCTTCTCGGCCAGCTCGACGTGCAGCACCATGGTGCCGTCGGGGTGTTCGAGGGTGATGCCGGTCTGCTCGGCGACCGGGGTGAGCAGTGGTTTGCCGCGCAGCACGGTGAGCGTGTGCCGCTGCCGCTCGGTCAGGGCGGCCCAGCTGGTGCCGGGGCCGGTGGTGGTCACGGCGGGGAGGTCGGAGTCGCCGAAGACGACCGCGTAGACCTCGGTGGCCTGCCACAGGTCCTGCAACGACGACAGGGCGCCCCGCATCGCGCCGGTCAGGCTCTCCGCCTCGGACAGGTGCACGCTCAGCGCGGCCAGGGCGCTGTCCCGCTGGACCGCGTAGTGCTCGGCGGTGACGTCACGGAACGTGCCGACGATGACGTGCCGGCCCGTCTCCGGTTCCCGCACCCGGTTGAACGCGGCGGCGACCCACAGCCGGTGGCCGTCGCGATGGGTGACCGGGATGGTGTACGAGCCACGGGTCTGCCCGACGAGCAGCGTGAACGCGTCGGCCACCTCCTGGTGGCGCTGCGGTTCCTCGACCGGGTCCGGCCACCACGGGTGCACCGGCCGGTAGGGCAGGCCCTCCGGCCCGTACCCGAGGATGTCGGTGAACGTCGGGTTGATCTCGATGACCGCGCCGTCCTCGGCACAGACGAAGAACGCCTCCTGCAGCGAGTCGATCAGTGCCGTACGCCATCGGGCATGGTGGTTGCGCAGGCGGGCCAGTTCGACGTTGGCCCGCACGCGAGCCAGCAGTTCGGCCGCGGAGAACGGCTTGACCAGGTAGTCGTCGGCGCCCGCCTCCAGGCCCTCGATGGACGCCTCCGGCCCGGCACGGGCCGACAGCAGCAGCACCGGGGTGCCGGCCGTGCGCGGGTCGGCGCGCAGGGCCGAGACCAGTTCCAGGCCGTCCATCCCGGGCATCATGACGTCGCTGACGATCAGGTCGGGGGTCCGGGCGCGGGCCTCGTCGAGGGCGTGCCGGCCGTCGCCGACCGCGTGCACCTCGTGGCCGGCGGAGCGCAGCAGCCGGGTGAGGTAGCCGCGCATGTCGGCGTTGTCGTCGGCGACCAGGACCCGAACGTCGCTCGGCGGGCCGGCCGGCATCCCGGCCTCGGTGTCCGCGTCGCCCGGCAGCCAGCGCAGGACCTCCTGGACGTAGGAGTCGGCACCGGTGGAGACGACCGGGCCGGCGGCGGCGGGCACCCGGCCGGCCCGCAGCGGCAGGCGGATGGTGAAGGTCGTGCCCACGCCGAACGTGCTGTCCGCCGTGATGCTGCCGTCCTGGAGTTCGACCAGCTCCTTGACCAGGGCCAGGCCGATGCCGCTGCCCTCGTTGGAGCGGGAGCGGGCGTTCTCGATGCGGTGGAAACGCTCGAACAGCCAGGGCATCTCCTCGGGCGGTACGCCGATGCCGGTGTCGGCCACGGTGACGACGGCCTGATCACCGTCCTGGCCGACGGTGACCCGCACCCCGCCGTCGAAGGTGAACTTCAGGGCGTTGCTGAGCAGGTTGAGGATCACCTTCTCCCACATGCCGCGGTCCAGGTGGACCGGACCGGGCAGGGGCGGGCAGTCGACCTGCAGCCTGAGCCCGGCGCGCTCGACCGCGGAGCGGAAGACACTGGCCAGCTCGGCGGTGGCGGCGGCGAGGTCGACCGGCTCGTCGTGGGCCCGCATCCGGCCGGCCTCGATGCGGGAGA
Source organism: Paractinoplanes ferrugineus (assembly GCF_016862195.1). Taxonomy (GTDB): domain Bacteria; phylum Actinomycetota; class Actinomycetes; order Mycobacteriales; family Micromonosporaceae; genus Actinoplanes; species Actinoplanes ferrugineus. Next base: position 90,119 of record NZ_BOMM01000029.1, read on the forward strand.
AGTCGAGCAGCGTGTTCACCAGCTTGCCGAGGCGCAGCCCGTTACGGTGGATGACCTCGAGCTCGGCGCGCACCGCGTCGTCCTGGCCGGCCCAGCGGCTGCGCAGCTCCTCCAGCGGTCCCATGATCAAGGTCAGCGGCGTGCGGAACTCGTGGCTGACGTTGGAGAAGAAGGCGGTCTTGGCCCGGTCGAGCTCGGCCAGTTCCTCGGCCCGCCGCTGCTGGGTCTCGTAGTTACGGGCGCTGCCGATGCCGGCCGCCATGTGCCCGGCGGCCAGCTCGACGAAGCCGCGATAAGCCTCGTCGAGCACGCGGTAGCGGTTGAGGCCGGCCACCATGAAGCCGTACGGGGCACCGCCCTGGCGCAGCAGCGGCACGAGCAGGGCCTGGGTCGGCGGTTCCGGCCAGTCACCGGCCGGCAGGTCGCCGGTCAGTTCCACCAGCGCGGTCTCGCCCCGGGCCGGCTCGCCGGCCGGCCAGGGTGGCATCTCGTGGCCGTCGACGCCGGTCGACGCGGCCAGCCGGACGGTGTCGCCGTCGAACAGGTAGGTCATCGTGAACGGCAGATCCCGCCGGTTGCGGCCGAGCTGGGCGGCGGCGAACGCCAGCACCTGGTGCTCGGTGCGGATCGCACTGGGGTCCGACCCGAGGTCCCGCAGCGTCGCCATCCGGCGCTCGCCGATCACCCGCTCGGTCTCCTCGCTGACCACGCACAACATGCCGACCAGCACACCGTCGTCGGCGCGCAGCGGGCTGTAGGAGAACGTGTGGTAGCTCTCCTCGGGGTAGCCGGACCGCTCGACGAACAGCAGCAGCGCCTCGTCCCAGGTCGCCTGCCCGGTGGACAGCACGGTCTCGATGCGCGGCCCGATGTCGGCCCAGATCTCGGCCCACACCTCGCCGGCCGGCCGGCCGAGCGCCCACGGGTATTTGCGGCCGAGGGTGTCGCGCCGGTAGGCGTCGTTGCAGAAGAAGGTCAGCTGCGGGCCCCACGCCATCCACATCGGGAACCGTGAGGACAACAGGATGCTGACGGCGGTCCGCAGGCTCTGCGGCCAGGCCCGCGGGGGCCCGAGCGGCGTCTGCTCCCACGCCACCTCGGCCAGTTGCCGTCCGACGTCTCCCCCACCGGCGAACACGTCGCCGCCAGCCGCCATCCCCATCGCGCGAGCTTCTCCTTACCGAGGTTTCCGCGGTTCGTAGGATAGGCCCATCGGGATGAGCCCGCTCGGTCCGGCGTTTCGCGAACCGGCTAGTTGCTCAAGAACAAGTATTGACGGACAATTCCTCGCCGGTACGGGCGCGACTCGTCGGACAGACTTTCGAAAGGCGGTGCCCGATGCCTCTGCCCTGGGCAGCCGCACTGCACCGACTGTGGCGCGGGGTGTCCGCGCTCAACGACCGGGACGACCTCGCCGAGTTCGTGCTGCCGCCGCTGCTGGAGCTGCCGGGGGTGCGGGCCGTGTGGGGCCTGCGGCACACCGCCGACAACCGGATGCTGGCCTACCGGTGGGCCGGACCGCCGGTGACCGAGGCCGATCGCCCCGCCGCCGCGGCCGCCGCTTTCGGGCCGCAGTCGGTGGTGCCCGCCTTCGGGACGCTCGTCGCGCACGGGGCGGCCCGGGTGGTCCGGGCCCGTTTCGACCTTCCCGAGGACGTGTCCGGTTCGATCCTGGTCGCCGTCGACGACACCGCCGACCTCTCGGTCATCTCGGTGTGCCTCGGGCAGGTCGTCGAGGTGACCAGCGAAGCGGTCCGGCGGATCGCGTTGCACCGGGTCGAGCAGCGGCAGCAGATCCAGGACGCCCTGCTCGCCGAGGCCTCCCTGCAGATGGACGCCGTCCTGGACACCGCGCAGACCATGCAGCGGGTGGCCCGCATGACGGTGCCGGCGATCGCCGAAGGATGCCTCGTCTACGAGTACGACGCCGGCAAACTGATCTTGCGCAGCGCCGTGCACGTCGACATGCGCCGTCTGAACGCCGCGCTCGCCGACCCGGCCGAGGCGGCCCGGTTCGTCGAGTTCGCCAGTGGCGTGGTCCTCGGCGGCGGGCCCTCCCGCCAGTGCGACAAGGCCGACGTGCAGGTGATGCGGGCCCGCGACCGGATCCTCGGCGTGCTGCTCTTCCTGTTCGACCGCGACGCCGACCGGGTACCGCCGGCCGAGTTCCTGCACGACGTGGCCTCCCGCGCGGCCATCGCCGTGGACAACAGCACCCTCTACGAGCAGCGGCGCCGCGAGGTCGCCGCCATGCAGCAGCATCTGCTGCCCAGCCGGCTGCCGGAGGTCGACGGCCTGGTGGTGGCCGCCTCCTACACCGTCGGCGACCAGGTCCTCGAGGTCGGCGGCGACTTCTACGACGTGGTGCTGCGCGAGGACGGCACGATGGCCGCGCTGATCGGCGACGTGTGCGGCCGGGGCGTCGACGCGGCCGCGCTGACCGGCATGGCCCGGCACACCCTGGCCGCCCTGCTGCAGGACGGCGCGTCGCCGGTCCGGGCGATGAGCCGGCTCAACACGCGCCTGCGGCTGAACGGCTCCTGGCGGTTCGTCACCGCCGGGGTGGCCACCGTGCGCCCGGACGGCGACGGGTTCGTCGTGGGCTGGACCTCGGCCGGGCATCCGGCCCCCGTCGTGCTGCGCCGCGACGGGCCGGCCGAACCGGGCCAGGGCGGCGGTTCGCCGCTCGGCATCCTGACCGAACCCCGGCTGGGCCGCTCCGAGCTGCGTCTCGCCGCCGGTGACACCCTGGTGATCTTCACCGATGGGCTCACCGAGAGCCGGAAACCGGGCGGCCGGATGTTCGAGGAGCGAGCATTCGGGGAAACGCTCGCCCGCCTGCGCGGATCCGCCGCGGACGCCGTGGTCAAGGAACTGAGCCTGGCCGCGGCCTCCTACGGCGGGGTGCGGGCGGACGACATCGCCGTGGTGGCGATCCAGGTCAGGGAGACAGCAAGTTGATCTTTGTGGTGGAGGACTCGGACTCCGACGTCGAGGCGATCGGCCGGGCCCTGGGCCGGTCGCACCCCGGCCTGGAGGTGGAGTTCTTCCGGTCCGGCGCCGAGGCGCTGCCCCGGCTCGCCCACGCCCACCCGCGGCTGATGCTGCTCGACCTCAACATGCCCGGCGAGAGCGGCCTCGACCTGATCCGCCAGGTGCGCGCCGACCCCGCCCTGGCCGGCCTCACCCTTGTCGTGTTCACCTCGTCGGAGGAGCCCGCCGAGGCCGACGCCTGCTACGCCGCCGGCGCCGACAGCTACATCTACAAGCCGCTGAACTTCGCGCTGTTCCAGAGCGTGCTCAGCCAGACCCTCGACTACTGGCTGAGCCGGCCCGCCTCCGGGAACGTCGCCCGCACCGTCGTGCCGCCGTCCGGGGAGTCGTCGGCCCAGACCTGACCGCCGTGCCGCTCGACGATCCGCCGCACGATCGCGAGACCCGCGCCGGAGCCCTCCACCCCGGCCCCCGGGTGCAGCCGCCGGAACAGCTCGAACGCCTGCTCCCGCAGATGCGGCGGCATGCCGATGCCGTTGTCGCGCACAAACAGCGTCGCCGGCGCCTCCAGGCCGACCTCGACCCGCCGCGGCCCGTCCGCCCGGGCGTACTTGGCCGCGTTCACCAGCAGATTGACAAGCACCTGGTCGAGCAGCACCGGATCGGCGTCGAGCACCTCACCGGGCGCGGGCAATCCGACCTGCACGGCCATCTCGGTCAGGCGCGGTCCGGCGACCTCCATCGCTTCGCGTACGGCGTGCGCGAGGTCCACCGGTTCCCGGCGCAATTCCGTACGCCCCAGCCGCGAGTAGTACAACAGCGAGTTCAGCAGCTCGTCCATCCGGGCGGCCAGCCGCTGGATCGACTCCAGCCGGCGCGCGGTGACCTCGTCGAGCCCGCCCGCGTCCTCGACGATGAACGTGGCGGTGTTCGCGATGCCCCGCAGTGGCTCCTTGAGGTCGTGCGCGGCCGCGTGCGCGAACGAGTCGAGGTCGATGTTGCTGCGGCTCAGCTCGGTGTTCAGCACGGTCAGCCGCTGCGCGTGGGCGGCCGCGATCCCCATGATCGCCCGGCCCAGCTCGACGGCCATCGCCAGGTCCCCCGCCGACCACGGCATGCTGCGGCCGCGCACCGACGCCAGGAACACCGCGGTCGAGCCCCGCGGGGTCAGCCGGCGGCCGTGCGGGCCGAGCCGCACCGGCTCGTTCGGGTCGGTCGCCCACCGCCGGCCGACGGTCCGCTCCCCGCGCACCCACACCACGCAGTCGCCGGTGGTCCCGGTCGGCAGCACCAGCGCACCGGCCATGCCGGCGGCATAGCCGGCCAGCGCCGGCAGGTCCTCCCCCAGCCGGTCGCTGTGCCACGGCGTGCCCACGGTCTGCTCGGGCAGCGCGTCGAACAACGCCGCCACGGCCTCCTCGCCGAGCTCGGCGCCCTGCACCGCGATCTGCTCGCCGTCCCGCACGATCACCGTGTCGCAGTCGACCACCTGGGTCAGCTCGGCCAGGTCCTGCGGCCACCGGACATCGGTGGTGATCCGCTCCAGCACCCGGGCGATCATCGTGCGCGACCGGTCCCGGGCCCACGTCTCGTCGTGCTCGCGCAACGCGGCCAGATGCAGCGACAACGCCACCCCGAAGAACTCGCAGGCCGCCCGCACCTGCGGGCTCAGCACCGTCTCGTCCCGCCCGTGACAGGCGATCAGCCCCCACAACCGGCCGCCGGACAGCAACGACACCGACATCGACGACCGCACCCCGATGTTGCGCAGGTATTCCAGATGGAACGGCGACACGGTGCGCAGGACCGACATGGACAGGTCGAGCGGTGGCTCGGCCGGCACCAGCCGGGCGGTCACGTCGTCCACGTCGGCGATGACCCGGATCCAGTTGCTCTCGTAGAGCCGGCGGGCCTGCGGCGGGATGTCGGTGGCCGGGAACCACAACCCCAGCCACTTCTCCCAGTCGTCCACCACGTCCTCGGCGATCACCTCACCGGGCCCGTCGGCCGACTCGAACCGATAGGCGACCACCCGGTCGTAGCCGGTGATGGTCCGGATCTCGGTCACCGCCGCCCGGCACGCCGCACCGACGGTCGCGGCCCGCTGCAACCGCATCAACGCCTGCCGGACCGGCCCGTAGAACGCCCCGAACTCCCGCGGCTGCCGGGCCGGCTCGAACTCCAGCACCAGCTTGGCCCCCGACCGGTGCACGGTGACGTCGAACCGGCCCGCCGCCAGCTCCACCGGCATCATCGCGGTGTTGCCGGTGTCGGCGGCGGCCAACTCGGCGAGCGTCGCGAGCTGGGTGTCGCTGATCAGCCGGCCGACCGGCGCCCCGGCCAGCCCGGCCACCCCGAGAATGTCCTCGGCGTTCGCACTGACCACGGTGAGCCGCTCATCTTCCACGGCCACCAGCGCACCGTACGACTGGACGCCGCCGAGCAGATGGATCGGCTCGCGCACACAGGCCGCCAGGTCGAACGCCGCCCCGGCCTCCCGCTCCGCGGCCGCGACCCGCGCACTGACCCAACCGGGCGTTCCCTCGATCACGCCTGCGACCCTATCCGCTCGCCGGCCCCTCGGAGCCCGGAGCCGACTTGCCCCGCGAGCCGGGAAGCGCTGCTCACGAGTCGTGGACGAGGCCACGATCGAGCCTCGATCGCAAGGCGGTGAGACCCTTCTCTCCACCGCCGGCGCTACCGGTTGACCAGGGGAAACTGCCCCTAAGCTGGCGGCCGGAAAGCTCTGGTCCGATCCCGATCCGAGGATTTGTCGAATGCGCCGGAATTCTGCCCTGGACAATGGCGTGGCCTCCGCCGCGATCAGCGAGGAACAGGAGTTTCTCGATCGGGCCACGGTCCGGCGCGACGAGCTTGCCGACCACCTGCGGGCCGAGCTCTCGGCGCAAGCGCTCGACGCGTTGGCGCGGGCTCGGATGCGCGGGCTCCGCCAGCAGTACGAGGAACTGAGCCGGGCCACCGAGGGGCTGGTCTTCGGCCGCCTCGACAGCCTCGACGGCACGGTGCGGCGCATCGGCCGGGTCAGTCTGCGGGGCGACGGGACCGACGAGCCGTTGCTGGTGGACTGGCGCGCCCCCGCGGCCCGGCCGTTCTTCACCGCGACGGCTGTCGACCCGCAAGGTCTGGCCCGGCGCCGGCACATCCGCACGACGGGAGCGGACGTCGTCGTCGTGGACGACGAGCCGCTCGACGGGACCAGCACGACGGATCTCGTCGGCGAGGGTGCCCTCCTGGCCGCCCTGGACCAGCGGCGCACCGGCCGGATGTCGACCGCGATCGCCACGCTGCAACGCGAACAGGACGACATCATCCGGGCCGAGGCCACCGGCCCGCTGATCGTTCAGGGCGGCCCCGGCACCGGCAAGACCGTGGTGGCCCTGCACCGCGTCGCCTACCTGCTCTTCACCCACCGGCCGATGGCCGAGCAGGCGGTCCTGGTCCTGGGCCCGTCCCCGCGGTTCCTTGACTACATCGGCCAGGTGCTGCCCGCGCTCGGCGAGACCGCTGTCGTCGCGGCGACCTGCGACACCCTGCTGCCCGGGATCAGCGTGGGCCGAACCGAAAGCCGTCCGCTCGCCGAGCTCAAGGGCCGCGCCCTCTGGCAATCCGCACTCGAGAACTACGTTGCGTCGCTGCTCCCCCGGGCCCGAGACCTCAGGCTGCGGTGGGCGGGCGAGTTCTACGTCATCCCCGCCGCGGCCGTGACCCAGGTGCTCACGGCGGTGCGCGGACGGCCGTACCATCAGGCTCGCCGGGTCTTCGCCGAGCAGCTGCACCACATCCTCGCCGAAACCGTCGCCGAACAGCGCGAAGCGCTGATGAACCAGATGGAGGAGGGCTTCGAGGACATCCTCGCCGGCGTCGACCGGAGCATGCGGTACGACCCCGGGGCCACCACCGGCGGCGACGACACCGGGCTGCTCTGCGAGGAAGAGGTGGCGGACCTCCGCCGGCGCATCGCGGAGAACGCGGCCATCGCCCGGTTCGTCGAGGCCTGGTGGCCGACCCTGGATGCCGGGACGCTGCTGAGCGAGCTCCTGACCGACGGTGACCGGCTGGCCCGGTTCGCCCCGCAGCTGTCCGCCGAAGAGATCGCCGCCGTCGTGGCCGAGCCCGCGCCGTGGGCGTCGAGTGACATCCCCCCTGCTGGACGCCGTCGCCGAGCTGCTCGGCGCCGCCGAAACCCCGCGGCCGGGCGGGTCCGTCGCCGACCACGCCCGTCGGCAGCGCGGCTGGGTATACGGCCACGTCGCCGTCGACGAGGCGCAGGAACTCTCCGAGATGCAGTGGCACATGGTCGTCCGGCGGTGCCCCAGCCGCTCCATCACCGCGGTCGGCGACATCGACCAGGCCGAGGCGGCGCACCGGCACACCAGCTGGGCCCAGGCGGTGCGGGCCGTCCTCGGCGACCGCTGGACCCCGGCGGAACTGACCATCTGCTACCGGACGCCGCGCGAGGTCATAGAACTCACCGAACCGGTCCTGCGGCAGGCCGGCAGCAACAACACGCCACCCCGGGCCGTACGCGCTTCCGGGATCTCTCCCTGGCAGCGCACCGTCACGTCGGCCCAACTCGGCAACGCAGCCGCCGAAGCCGTACGCGAATTGCGTGAGCGGTGGCACGGCGGCACAGTCGGCGTCATCGCACCGGCCAGCCGCCTCACCGAACTCCGGGCCGTGCTGAACGACCACGTGCCGGTGCTGTCCGCGGCCCAGTCCAAGGGCATGGAATGGGACGCGACCCTCCTCGTCGACCCCGAGGGCATCACCGCCGAACCACGCGGCTGGAACGGCCTCTACGTCGCACTCACCCGCTGCACCCAGGAACTCGGACAACTGCGGCTCGCCTAGTTCTTCTCGGGTCGCGAGTGTTCCGTGCCTGGTGCTGTCCGGTCCGAGGTCGATGAGCTCAGCCAGGAGATCGCCTCGCGTCCGCAGTCGCGCCGACCGGTCCAGCCCACGATCTCGAGAGCCACCCCGCGGCCGCCCGGCGAGTTCGATGGCACTTCTATCCCGAGCACAACAGGCAGCCCACGACATCGCGGGAGGGCATCTGCCTCATCGTCTGCGCCGCGGCGATCACGTTGTTCGACCAGGACACCGACTCGCTCGAGCTCACTCTCCAAGTCGGTTGGTGCCCGCAACTGGCGGTAAGCGCCGCCGTGGAGGTGGCCTGCTGGTGTCCCCAGGACCACAACATCCACCAGGTCCGCGAGCGCAGCCGCTCGGCGACGAACGGAACCGAGTTGGTGAAAGGCTTTACCGCTGGGACCGCGATCGAGGAAGGCGCGATCTGGCAGGTGATGCCGACCGGAGCGGCGCTCAGCCAGGTGGCGCACTCTTCTCCGACGGTCGTTCAATCGACAAAGCCGTCAAGGAAACCTCCACGATCTCCTCCCAGGCCGGATCGAGCATCGGCTCGGTGTCGTGCAACTCGAGCCGGAACGGAACCCACCTGGTGTGCGTGCCGATCTGAAGCTGCCGGCGGGAGCCCGGTCGCGCCATCCTCGCTCGACGTCAATCCGCCTCGTTATCGCGGTGGTTCGGCAAGACTGTTCGGCGCATGTCACGCGCACATCGTCCGGCGGCCACCATGATCACCTCATGAAGGTACGGTGGGCCGCCGATCACTGCGGCACGGTCGAGCCGCGCGGTGATGGCTCGCGTGGAGAAGGAGTCCGATGAGCACCGTAGGTAGGCGTTCCGTGGCAGCCGTGATCGTTGTCGCCGCCCTGCTGCAGGGCGGGTGCACGAGCGGCGCCGTACCGGTGGCGGCGGTTCCGGCGTCGGCTGTGCCTTCCGGGCCGGCGGACAACGGCGTCGACAGTCTCGAGCCGGCGGCGATCTTCGGCAGAGCGAGGGCGGCGCTGACGGAGGCGAAGGCGTTTCGTCTCAACGGCTTCGTCACCGGGGGCGGCAAGGTGACCGGTGTGGATCTCGAGGCGCGGGGGTCCGACGTTCGAGGCACGCTGACGCGCAACAAGGCAAAGGTTGACGTGCTGGTGGTCGGCGGGAACGCATACATCCGCCCGGACCAAGCATTCTGGAGGGCGAACCTCGGCGATGCGAGCCATGCCGCGGCCGTCATTGAGTTGATCAAAGACCGGTGGGCCCGGGTATCGTCGACCGACAAGAACTTCGCCGAACTGTTCACCATCGCCGACGTCAACAATCTGCTGGACGGCAGCGGAGGCTGGATCAAGCAGTACGTCACGAAGGTCGGCACCAGACCGGCTGTCATGCTCAGCCAGGTCGACTCCCGACACAGCACGCTGTGGGTAGCCACCGAGGGCCCGCCGTACCCGCTTCGACTCCAAGGCCCGACCGAGGCTGACGGCAACCTGACGTTCAGTGACTTCGGGGCGACTTTCACTGACTTGCAGACCCCTCCCGCCTCGACGGTCGTCGACTTTGCGGAGTTGCGCAGCCGGACCACTGCCGCATAGGTCTCCCTTGGGACGCCGCCCGCCGAGTACGAGCAACGGCGACGTGGCGATCAAGGGTGGGTGGACGGCTGGCATATGCAGGGCCGGGTCTGGTGTTGTTGACCCGGTCCGGTCCGCTGACGGACAGAATCCGGACCGCGGCGCCCCTCGCGTCCGGATCGGTGATCTGACGCGCCTTGCCGCGCGTCGATCAGTTTGCGTCGGAATCGGACGACGACGAGTCGGAGATCTGCAACCGCTCCCGTAGCCGTCGCGCTTCGCGACCGCGGTACGCCCGCAGGACACTTGCGAGCGTGTCGCGAACGTCCGGATCCGGATGATCGGCCAGGTAAGCCAATTCCTCGGCGCCACCGCGCCGGCCACGGCCCAGGCCACAAAGCACGTCGATGATCTCGTCGGCGGTGGTCGACACCCTCAACTCCGTCATCAGTTCACTCTTCGGCCTGGGCGGGTTGTCGTACGGGAACCGGCGACGTAGCGCGGCCACCTTGAACGCGCCACGCGTCAGGCAGGCCGGGCAAGGACAGGGCCGCCTGCCATGAGCCGCCGGCAGGTACCGCCAACCGACCCCTTGGGGGACATCACGAATCCGCCGGACCTCAGCGGCGGTGACCGCCCGAGGCACGAACACCTCGTATCCCCGTGGATCGTCCAGCTCACGCACCGCCGCGACCGCCTGCGCAGCCGTTACCGCACGTGGAGGCGTGCCGTACCGCCCGACAGTGACCGGCTCGTCGTCAGGCAGCCGTAAATGCACGGCGACCAGCACGCCCGGATGCCAACGCCGCAGCTCACGCACCCACTGGTAGGTCAGCGTGAACGACGACAACACCGGCATGCAGTACACACCCCGGCCAGCAGCCGGACCGCGGCTACGCGCAGCGATCCCCGAGTGCTCGACACGCCGAGCCACCCGCGCCGTGGTGATGTGGACGAACTCCGCCATGAGCAGCGACCGTAGCCGATCAGCCAGCCCGACAGTGACGAATTTCGAGCGCTGACGGAACCCACCGCGCGCGGACGGCAGCAGATCCGTGCACCCGATCTTGATTCGCGGCTTGCGCCGGGCTGCGGCTCCGATGAGCCCTCGGATGAGGGTGTGCTGTCAGTCGGCGGTGGCCGGGCCTGGGCCGGCGTCCGGCTGGGCCCGGTAGTCGAACCAGTCGAAGGCGGCGGTGCCCTCGGTGACGTACATGCCGATGACCCGGCCGGTGAAACCCGCTGCCACCTCGGTCGACAGGTAGCGGCCGTCCAGGGCGGCGAGGACGGCGGGACCATCCCCGGCGTCGAGGGTGAAGGTGACCGTGTCCGGGCCTGCGGCCCGAATTCCGAGTGGCCCGGACCGCTCGGTGAACTGCTCGGCGGAGGTGACCGTGGGCGGGAGCGGATCGGCCGACCGGGCGGTGACGGCCAGGTCCACGGGACCGTCCGGTACGGCGCACTCGGCGACGCTCTGGCGCAGCGGGCCGATGCGGGCCCACACCCGCGCCGTACCCTCGGAGACCTCCAGATCGTAGTGGTGGGCCTCGTCGATCCGGAGGGTCAGACCGGCGCGGCCGGTGGTCTCCATCCGGACGCCGGCCCAGCAGTCGTGGTGCTGCTGGCGCCGCCCGACGATGGTGGCGCCCGGCCGATCCAGCGTCGAGCCGAGGGCGGTGAGGGTGAGCCAGCCGGGCCTGTCGGTGAGCGACCAGCTCTCGTCCGGGCGGCTGCGCGGGGAGATCCAGGACGGATCGAGCCGGTCGGCATCGAAGTCGTCGCGCACGTCAAGCGCTGCCGGCACCGTTGGTGCCGCGACACCGGGTGGCAGGACCATCTCCTCGTCGACCGGCCCGACGACCGGCCAGCCGTCCTCCCACCGAACGGGCGCGAGCATCGTCTCGCGTCCGAGCACGTGGAACGGCGGCCACTGCCCCCTGGGTCGGATGCCCAGCAGCACCATCCACCAGTTGCCGCTCGGATCGTCGACCAGATCGGCGTGACCGGTGGCCTGGATCGGTCGCTGCAGGCCGCGGTGGGTCAGGATCGGGTTGGCCGGAGCCGGTTCCCACGGTCCCCGGACGCTGCGGGACCGGGCCACCGACACCGCGTGCCCGGTGTGCGTGCCGCCCTCGGAGAGCAACAGGTACCACCAGCCGCCGATCCGGTAGAGGTGGGGACTTTCCGGATACTGGCCGCCGGTACCGGACCATAGCGGGATCGGGCCTTCGAACACCTCGCCGGTGGCCGGATCGATGCGGTAGTTCGAGGTGCCGGCCAGGGTGAGCCAGCAGTTGCCGTCATCGTCCCAGGTCAGCGACGGGTCGATGAGCGGGAGCTGGAAGTAGACCGGCTCCGACCACGGCCCGGCCGGGTCGGTCGCGGTGACGATCAGATGCCGCCAGATCCGGACGTTCGTGGTCACCAGGTAGAAGACGCCGTCGTGGTGGCGAATCGTCGGCGCGAAGATCCCCCGCGACGCGTAGGTGTCGGCCGGGAGGTCGAGCTGACTCGGCCGGTCCAGCACGTTGCCGATCTGCCGCCAGGAGATCAGATCGCGGCTGTGGAAGATCGGTACGCCGGGGAAGTACTCGAAGCTCGAGCAAACCAGGTAGTAGTCCTCGCCGGCCCGACAGACGCTGGGATCCGGAAAGAAACCGGGGATCACGGGATTGCGGAAGATCGGCGCAGGTAGCACAGGACTGAACTCTACTGGTGCGCGGCAGGCGGGCGTTGTACCGGCAAACGCTCGCCCGCCCTGCGCGGGGAACGCGCTGCATCCGCGGCAGATCCGGATGCCGTCGTGGTCGGCCCAACGGTGTTTGCCTGGCACTGCGCCGAGTTGCCGAGGTGGAACACACTGCGGGTATGGAGTTCCTGCTGCTGGTCGTCATCGTCGGCTTCGCGGTTGTCGGTTTGATCAAGGCGACCCGGCAACGCCGCGCTTCAGGGCATCGAGCTTTCGGCACGACCGGCGATGCACAGGACCCAGGCGCGGACCCGACGTTTGATGTGGGAGGCGGGCACCACCACTCGTCGGGACACGAAAGCTCCTCCTCGGACAGTTCCGCCGACAGCGACGGTGGCGGCAGCAGCGACTGATCTTGCCCGCTCGCTATCCCTCGCCGACGAGGACCATGGGGGTCAGCATCTCCCCGGCATCCACCGCAGCGCTCAGCTGACGGCCGCCACGAACGGCCTCGAAAGTCCGCGCCTGGAAGCGTACGGCGATCTCCCCGTCTTCCTCCGTCACCGCGGTCCGGCGCACGCGACGGGGATCCAGATGGCACAGCGGCGCTGACCGGGTGCCGTGGTGCCTCTCCAGGGTCTCGAGGATCCGAGCGACGACCAACTCCGGCTCCGCCCTCGTGGTATCGCAGACCAGGTCGTAGTTGTGCAGGCGGGTCTTGTCCACGCCGTACCGGGAAAGGAATCGCTGTCGTTCGCTCTCGCTGCGGCCGGCGAGTTGTTGAAGGGCCTCCTCGACGCTGCGGTAATTCTCGACCGCGTCGCCGGGCCGGCCAAGCACCCGCCGGGCCGCCACCAACGGATCGGTGATGAGGTGAACCTTGCGGGCGTCACCGAAGAAGTGCCAGGCCAACCGGCTGTCGACGACCAGGCGCTCGCCGGAGGCCGCGATGTCGTGCTGCAACTGGTCGATGAGATGGTCGATTTTGTCGTCGAGCTCCGCATGCAGGTTGAACTGCAACGCCGTCATCCCGTGCTCGGCGGCCATCCGCCGGTAGAGATCACCGATGCTTACCCGGCGTACCCCCAACCGTTCCGCCAGCAACACCGACACGGTCGTCTTGCCGCTGCCGAGATCGCCGTTGAGAACAACCGTCCTGGGTAGCGTCATCGAGCAACCATATCGATCCCCGCCGTCCCGGTCCGTAGCGCGGATCGGGGCAGATCCGGACGCGCTGAAGGATCCGACGTTGCCGGACGACGCAGGCGGCAAACTGCTGACTGAGCTGAAGCCGGCCGGAGGTAGCCGAGTCAGGCTCGATCGTCGGTGGTGGCGTTCAGGTGCGTTTGGCGAGTCGGGGCAGGGTGGCGCGCAGTTGTTCGGTTCCGTGTCGCGGGTATCCGCTCGGCGGGGTGCCGGCCGGTGGCGTACCGCCTGGTTCGAGGATGGGGAAGGTTTCGTCCTCGTAGCCGTGCCGGGCGAAGTAGATACCGCTGGCGGCCGCGCCGAACAACTCGCCCGCTCCCGCACACCCGGCGGTGAGATCCTCGACGTCGGCCAGGTTGTCGGGGTCGGCGGCGATGAGTTCGAAGGTGGGGCGGCCCAGGGTGATGACCCACGACCGCCAATCGGTGAATCCGTCGTCACCCAGAGAGCCGCATGCCATGTCGGCCGCTGCGCCGTGTCGCCAGGTGTACAGCCGCGTGCTCGCGGCGACCAACTGCCGTTGGAACCCGCGCAGCACGTCGTCGCCGGCGTCGGCGAAGCGTTCTTCGACTATCTGTGCCATCGCGTCCGGGTCGCCGTCACCGCGCTCGCGTGCGTCCTCGACGATCTGCCAGAACAAGTCCTCGTCCATCGCTTGCGCTGATGTGGTCACGGCCGCGCGCGACGGTTGGGGACGGAGCGGGTGGCCGGCCATCGGTGTGCTGCCGCATCCCGCGACCGCCACGACGATCAGCAGCGCGAGTCCACCAGCTCTGAACATGGCACTGAATGTAGAGCCGGCCAGCCTTCCCGTCGGTCGGCGACAAGGGCCGTAATGATCACGTACGGACTGCGTCGCCCACCCGAACAGGCATCGGGCTTGCTACCGTCGGCGACTCCTGCCGGCAGGTTGAGCGGGGTGGATGGGGGCGATGCATGTCGAGGCTGCGTGCGGGGTGGCGCCTGGTGGCGGGTATTGTGGTCATGACCTGCTCGATGGCCTTGGTTGACCACTTCGTCGAGGGAACGTCCTGGTCCGGGGCGTTGCGCTATGGATTGGTGTTCGGCGTCCTGGCTCAGACGCTGTTGTATCTGGTAGATGCGGCGGCCGCGCACCGCGATCGTCGAAAGCGCCGGCGCGAGCGACTCGACTGAGAACGGCCCAGCCGGCCTCCGCACCCCGATGCGAGGCCCTATGACGGCGTCGTTTGAGCGGAACTGGCTTGGGACACCGACGGGCGGTTACGGAGCATCGCCTGGACGCCGCGCGTTATCGACGGCAGATCCGGACACCGGCGAGTGCGGCCAGAATTGAAGCGAAGGCTGACGAGGGTCTGGCACCCCCAGGAGAGCACTGATGAGTTGTTTCTGGTGGTCCACGGGAGCTCACCATTCGAACTGCGGGACGGCAACGTGGTCTTGCGTCCCGGTCAGCTTTTCGTCGCGCCCCGGGGTGTCGCGCATTGTCCGATCTCCAACGGAGAGGTTCATGCGCTGCTCATCGAGCCGGCCGGCGTGGTCAACACCGGCGATGCCGGCGGGACACTGACCGCCGCCTACGACGACTCGCTGATCTGACCGTTCGCGGGCGGCGCCTCGATGTGGTGTCAGCCGAGCGACCCGATACTTCCGGACCACGCGCGGCTTTCCGAGATCTCTGGATTGCCGCGTACGGGCGACTACCCTGCTCTGGTGACTCTGCTGTTCGAGACGCGCTTGTCCGACTCGCCGTGGGTCGAGTCCGTGTGGACCTCGACGAGCGAGCAGGTCTTCGAGATGACCTCGGTCGCGGCGGTGCGCTGGGGTCTGGTCTTCTGGCAGCGCGAGGGCCGGTCCTACGCGAGCGTAAAGGGTCCGGAGAGCAGGTCCAGCACCGCGCCCGTGCCCGACGGCGCGACTTTCCTCGGCATCGACTTCGCCTTGGGCACGTCACTGCGGAACGTGCCCACCCGAGTGCTGCTCGATGGCGGCATCGAGCTGCCCGACACCACCCACCGGACCTTTCGGCTGGACGGCTCCCGGTGGGACATCCCGCGCCCCGACGATGCGGAGGCGCTCGTCAAGCGCCTCGTCCGCGCGGGCGCCCTGGTCCGTGATCCGGTCGTCGCCGAGGTCCAGCGGGGGCACGTTCCCGAGGTCTCGGACCGCACCGTCGAACGCCGGTTCCGCGCGGCGACCGGGCTCACCCAGGGCGCTGTGCGGCAGATCGAGCGGGCCCGGAAGGCCACGATGCTGCTGACCGCCGGCCTGCCGGTCGCCGATGTCGTCGCCGGACTCGACTACTTCGACGAGCCACACCTGGCCCGCGCCCTGCGCCGATACATCGGGCACCCGGCGCGACAGCTGAGGGAAGGCGTCCAGGGTGCGATCTCGCTGGACCTCGATCAGCGAACGACGTCGTAGAGCAGCTTGACCACACCGTTCGGATAGGCCTCGGACTCGCGTAGACGAAGCATCTGCTTGTCGTTGTCGGCCCGGCTGAACAGACTCTTTCCGGCACCGAGCAGGATCGGGTAGAGCAGTAGGTTGTACCTGTCGATCAGCCCCGCGTCCGCGAGGCGGCGAGCAAGCTCAGCGCTCCCGTGCATGAAGATCGCGCCACCTTCGCTCTTCTTGAGTTCCACGACGTCGTCGGTCGAGCGCAGGATCGTCGTCGGGCCCCAGCCGTCGACGAGCGCGTCGTCGGCCAGGGTGGTCGACAGAACGTACTTCGGCAGTTCCTGGTAGGCGGCATGGTCCGGCGAGTCCCGCCAGACCGGCGCGAACAGCTCGTAGCTGCGCCGGCCGAACAACAGGGCCGTCGTGTCCTGCAACTCCTCACCCTTGAGCGAGAAGACCTCGGGCAGGACCTCGATGTCCTTGATCACCCACCCGCCGCTGCGATGCTCCTCCCCCGGGCCGCCACCCGGGGAATCCAGCACGCCGTCGAGCGACATGAAGCCGGTGTAGACAAGTTCGCGCATGGGAACTCCCTGGTAGATCAACAAAAGCTGGTCCGCCCAGGGTAGGAAACGCCACCGGCCGTCGTCTTGGACGGAAACGACACCCGCGAAGCCGTCAGGTCCGCTCACGGCAGCCGGGCGCGGCGTTGCTGGATGTACGAGACTGGGAGTGGTCCGCCGCTTCTACCATCGGCGCCATGATAGAGGCGGCGTGGATCGCGGTCGGAGGTGTGACGCTGGTTCTGGCGGTTCTCGGGCTGGTCGCGCCGTTCCGGAAGCGGTGGCGGCAGCGAGCAGCTGAGCCCGGGTCCACGGCGATGCTGGAGGCGCGTCGTGCCATTCGGCAGAGCGCTTGTGAACGACGGCGGCGAGGCCGCGGAACCATCCGCGGTCAGGGCTCCGGCGGTGCCGACAGACGGGCCTCCGACGCCGGCTTCTCCAGCGACACCGGCGGCATGCCATGATCCACCTGCGGATTCATGTGGCCAGAATTTGAGGCCACCGTGCTTGCCGCTGGTCAGGAACTCAATAGACACATCCTGAGCAGCGGCAGGGGCGCGCACTGCGATTCGGCCGAGAGGTGCGCGCCGGCGGGCTGTTGACGCGTTCGCCATGGCAAGGTTGGCGCGTGCAGGTCGACGACGAGATCGCCCGGTTCGACTGGGCCGGCATACGGACCTACGTGGGCTACGCCGAGATGGTGCCGCACGCCGTCCGCAGCCTCGTGACCGTCACAGACGCGAAGGAGGCAACTCGCCTCGGCACCTGGATCGAGCGCATCCTGCTCTCCGTGGCCGGCCCCTGCGAGGGCTGCACCCCGGTGGCCACCGTCCTGGTCGCGGCTCTACCGGAGATGACACCCGCCGGACACACCGTGGCGCTCGAGCTCCTCGCGATCATCGCAGCCGCCGAGATCACCGGGCCGGCCCACGAACAGATCGGCAGGGTTGACGCCGGCGAGATCCGCCGGGCAGTGGCGGGCGGGGTTTCCCACTACCTGGCGGTTCTCCGGGCGCCAGACGCCGCTGCGGCGAGCCTGTACTCCTGCGTCGACCTGATGGACGTCCTGGCCTTCCACGACCCCGACCTGAGACCGGAAGCCATCGCCGCGCTCGAGGCGTTACAGACCGGCGGACGCGCCCCCGACCTGGCTGTCCTGGTGCGAAACACGCTCGTCGACCTGATCAACCCGGCGAACGATCAGCCGTGACCGCTACTCCTGCAAACACGCAGAGGGAGCGGGTCGCGCGGGTCAGGCCAGGTTCCGGGTCGGCCACCGGGCCTGGTCGGCCGCGAGCAATGCCGGGTCGCGCGGTGGCGGCACCTCGCCGAGGATCTCGAGCCGGGTGATTCGCTCGATGCGGAAGCCACGGATCGCGTCACGCAGCCGGCACCAGCCCGTGAGCAGCCAGGCGTCGCCCGCGCGGAGAAGTCCCATGGTCTCGACGTCGCGGACCGTACCGGTGGCGGGATCCGGTCCGCCGTCCTCGTTCTCCCCCAGGTAGGTGAGCCGAACCACCCGCCGGGCGGCGATCACGTCGGCGAGGATCCCAAGCGGCACCACGTCGTCTGTCGAAGGGCGGGCGTCGATGACCTGCATGACCCCAAGCATCTCCTGTACGGGCCGGCGATGCTCCTCCTGCACGACGGCCGCGATCTTGGCGCGGGCGCGTCGGGCCGCCCCCTGGTAGGGCGAGGAATCGAGGAGCGCGAGCCCGGCGAGCACCGCCAGCGATTCGGTGGCGGACAGGTTCAGCGGCGGCAGCGAGTACTCACGAAGGATCGAGTAGCCGCCTGCCGCCCCGTGGTCCGCGTAGATGGGCACCCCGGCCAGCTGCAGTGACCCGATGTCGCGTTCGATGGTCCGGGACGACACGCCGAACTCGCCGGCGAGCCGAGCGGCGGACCATGGCCGGCGTGCTCCACGGAGCAGGTCCACCAGCGCGTACTGCCGTTCGGCTCGCTTCATCACCCAAGTCTGGCAAACGTGTCCGGCGGCGTCCGTCAGCTCCGCATGCTCCGCTGTCCGCCCACCGACCAGACCCGCCGGACCCGGCCGTCGTCGGCGAAGTCGAACACGTCGACGCCGCCGGCGAGTTTGCCCGCCGAATCGACGTCCCACAGCAACCGGCCGTGATCGCCGTCGATCGCATCGGCGATCCTGGTGAAGACGACGCCCGGGTTCTGCTCGTGCCACCAGGCGAGATACTTCGCGAAGTCGTCGGCGGTGCGGATGTCGTCCGCCGGGGTCGACCCGTCGGGCTCGGTGACCGCGAAATGAATGCGGAAGTCGTCGGCGCAGATCTGTCGTGCGAGGTCGCCGTCGGTGTTCCACATCGTCAACCACAGGTCGAGGGAGTTCCGGGCGGTGGAAACGGGATGGGGTTTCGAGCTCTCCGTCATGAGCTCACTCTCGGACCCTGACGCGACAACGGTATGTCGGTGTTCTCGAGATCCCCGCGGCCCTGCTCGATCGGGCTCCGTCATTCCAGCGCCGATCGCGCCTCGGTCAGGACGGCCGGCGCGGTGGCAGTGGCCAGGACGTGCTGCAGGGCCATCCGATAGGCCACGTCGAAAGCCTCCCCGGCGGGTACCGCCACGTCCGGCTCCACACCGACGCCTTCCCAGTTGCCGCCGGTGACCGGGTTGACGGCGCGGGCCACCGGAACAGTGATCTCGAAGGTCGGCGAGATGGGGAAGATGTCGGTGGGATGGGCGCCGCCCTTGGTCGTCTCTCCGACCAGGACCGCTCGTCCCTGAGCCTTGAGGTTGTAGCCGAACTCCTCACCGGCCGAAAACGTGGACCCGCTGGTCAACAGGTAGAGGGGCCGATCGAGATAGCGCTCGCCGGGCAGCCACGCATGACTCCAGAACTGCCGGGTGCGACCCGTTGCTCCCTCGAAGATGCTGTTGAGATGGGTTTCCCCGTCCGGGAAGAAGTAGCTCGTCCAGAACACGGCCCCGTCGGGAGATCCACCCCGGTTCTTGCGAAGATCGACTATCAGCGCGTGCGTCTGCGACACCAGCTCCATGGCCGCGGCGATCGCCCGCCCACCCACGCCGGCCGAGGCGACGAACCGCAGATCCAGCAACCCGACGTTGCCGTCCAGCCGCTCCACCCGCGCGATGCCGTAGTTGGTGAGTCGCTGCTGTTCTCGCCGGGCCGCGTCGATCTCGGGCTCGGTGAGCGCCTCGCGAAGGTCCGCGGAACGTGTCCGGACGCGTAGATGACTGTCCTGACAGACTTCGAAGAGTTCCGCCGTCAGCCGCCGACCGAGGGCTTCCTCGTCCAGTTGGTCATAAGCCCCGGCAGCCAGTCGCACGCGGATGGCGTCGGCCGCTTCCTGAGCCCGGTCGGCGAAGATGTAATTGCCGCACAACAGTTCCAGTGCCTTCTCCACCAGCTCCACTGACATCGACGCACCATATCGGAGGCTTGCGCGGCCCGTGGTCCCGTACGGTCGAAGCCGCGAACCCTCACACCAGCTCCGGAGCGCCCTCCCGGACCGGATCCGGGAATGTCGGCTGAGCCGGACCGTCGGCCGGGGTGGCGGCGCGCAGCGCGGCTTCGACCCGGCGGTTGCTGGTCATGGTCGCCGTGACCGCGGTCATGGCGAGCAGGAGGCCGGCGGCGACGAAGAGCGGGGTGCGCACGTCGAAAGTGGCGGCCAGCCCGCCGCCGACGAAGGCGCCGAGCGGGGCGGCACACATGGCGACCATGCGCGAGGAGGAGGTGACCCGGCCCATCAGGTGGCCGGGGACGATCGCCTGGCGCAGCGAGGGTGCGAGCACCATGGTGGCGCCCATGCCGGCTCCGCAGACGGCGAGCGCGAGGCCGGCGACGTACGGGTTCGGGGCGGCGGCCAGGCCCAGGACGGCGAGTCCCTCGACCGCGGCGGTGCAGGTCAGTGCGGTGCCGGTGCCGAGTCGCCGGCCGAGGAAGGACGCGATGCCCGCGCCCAGCAGGCCGCCGGTGGCCTCGACGGTCAGCAGGAGGCCGAAGCCGTAGGTGCCGATGCCGAGGCGGTCGTGGGCGAAGAGGGCGAGGACGGTCTCGACGGCGGTGAAGGCGATGTTCCCGACCGCCGGGCGCAGCGCGAGCCCGAGCAGGAGCCGGTCCGTCAGGACATACGAGGCACCGGCCCGCGCCTGCCGCAGCAGTGACTCGCGGGCCTGCGGTGCGGGCCGGGGCGCGGCCGGAAGCGACCGGACGAGCAGCGCGGAGACCGCGAACGACACCGCGTCGGCGAGCAGCGGAACCGCCCGCCCGAGCGCGAGCAGAGCACTGCCCACGGGCGGGCCCGCGAAGCCGGACATGGCGGTCTGGGCTCCGCGCAGGCGCGCGTTGCCGCGCTCCAGGAGGGCCGGGCGGCGGCCGAGCAGGTCCGGCAGGTAGGACGAGGCGGCCGTGTCGAAGAAGAGGCTGCCGAGGCCGAGCAGGAAGGCGACGGCGGCGAGCAGCGGAATGCTCAGCATGCCGAACGCGGCCGCCGCGGCCGTCACCGCGAGCAGCAGGGCGCGGGTGGCGTCGGTGATCCACATCGTCTGCCGGCGGTCCCAGCGGTCCACGAGGGCGCCGCCGAGCACGCCGAACAGCAGCCACGGCAGCGTCCCCGCCGCCGTGACGACGGCGAGCGCCATCGGTTCCCGGGTCAGGGCCAACGCGAGCAGGGGCAGTGCGGCCCGGGTGACCCCGTCACCGAGTGAGGAGATCGTCTGGGCGCTCCACAGCCGGCCGAATCCGGTCGGCAACTTCTGGATGTCCGAGCTCATTCGGCACCACCGCCGGACTGCCCACGCCGGGCCGGGTGGAACAGCGCGAAGACGAGCGACGCGTCGGGCAGCGCCGGGTCGGACAACTTGCGGTATTCGTCGGCCAGGGCGTGCAGCCGCGCCCCCAGCTCCGCGAACTGTTCGTCGGTGAGCCGCAGATGCGCCATCCGTACCTGCCGCTCGCCCCCCGCCGGCGACTCCTCGAGGTCGGCCACGGCGTGTCGCATCAGTATGTCCGGTCCGCCCTCGCCCGGATCGGGCAGCTCGATCGACCGCGCGGCCATCGCGTAGTACCGCTCGACGACCCCCCGCACCTTCCGGGTCCGGACCACCTTGACCAGGCCGGCCCGCTCGAGCAACCGCACGTGATAGCTGGAACTGCCCTTCGCCACACCCACTCGGTCGGCGATCTGGGTGATCGTGGCGGGCTCGAAGCGGAGCACGGCCATGATGCGGTGACGCGTGAGGTTGGAGACGGCGCGCAGTTGCTCATCCGTCGTGATGTGAAAGGTCTCGGGTAGGTCGTCGGTAGTCATGCCGTAATGGTCAACGATCCTTGACCATTGCGCAAGGGGGTTCCGCACGGCAGCTAGGTGACAGCCGAAAATCGACGTTGACAGAATTACTTGGATGAGTAAAAGTTTACCCATGCGAGTAAATGACACCGTCACGACACGGGCGAGACGAGCCCAGATCATCACCGCCGCCATCGACACCATCGCCGAACTCGGGTACGGCAACGCCTCCTTCGCCCGCATCGCCAACCGAGCCGGGATCAGCAGCACCCGGCTGATCTCCTACCACTTCCGCGACAAGGCCGAACTGGTCCTCGCCGTGGTCGACGCCGTGCTCGCCGAGGCCGCCGAGCACATGGGCAAACGTCTGCGCGCCGCCGGTGACCGCCACCCCGATCTGCTGGCCGCCTACATCGAGTCGAACCTCGAATTCATCGCCGAGCATCCGACCGCGATCCGCGCCGTCATCGAGATCGCCGGCAACGCGCGCACCGACGACGGCACCCCGATCCTGCGGGACGAGCAGGCCGATGCCCCGATCGAACGACTGATCACGCTGTTCCGCGAAGGCCAGGAAACCGGCGAGTTCCGCGCCTTCGACCCGGCGGTCATGGCCGTCACCCTGCGCGCGGCGATCGACGCCGCGGCCGGCCGCCCGCATCTCGATCCGCATGCCTACGCCGCCGAACTGGTGGCCCTGTTCACCAGAGCCACCCGGAAGGACAACGCGTGACCACCATGACCACTTCCAAGCCCGGTCGCGTCACCCTGCTCCGGCCGCTGCTCGTCGACTTCGGCCTCCCGCTGCTCGTGTATTACGGGCTTCGCGCAGCCGGCGTCTCTCAGTGGTGGTCACTGCTTCTCTCCGGCGTCGTCCCGGCGGCCGCGGTGATCATCCGGTTCGCCCGCCGCCGTACCGTCGACTTCTTCGCCCTGTTCGTGCTGTCCATCGTCGCGCTCACCCTCGGCATCTCGGCGATGAGCGGCGACCCCCGCACGATGCTGATCCGCGACGCCTGGGGCGGCCTGCTCGGCGGGCTCATCGCGGTCTGGCTGCTGGCCAGCGTGTGGATCGGCCGGCCCGCTCTGATGTACCTGTACCGCACGTTCGTGCTCGCCAAAGTCGGTCCGGACGGACTGCGCGCCTGGGAAGCCAAGTGGGACCAGGACCGGCGGTTCCGGTCGAGCATGCGGCTGATCACCTTCGTCTGGGGATGCGCCGGCCTGCTGAACGTGCTCGTCACGCTGGCCGCGGCATACCTGCTGCCGATCGACCTGGCCACCGGAGTGCTCAACGTGAGCTGGCCCATCATCGTGGCGCCGACGCTGCTCTTCCACCTCTACTACACCAAGACGCGGGACCTGCGCGCATGACCGCCGACGTGATCGTCGTGGGGGCCGGACCGACCGGCCTGATGCTGGCCGGGGAACTGGCGCTCGGCGGCGCCCGGGTGATCGTGCTGGACCGGCTGGACCGGCGAACCGGGCAGTCGAAGGCCCTGAACCTGCAGCCCCGGTCGGCGGAGGTGCTCGCTTCTCGTGGCCTGCTCGACGACATCCTGGCGACGGCACCGGCGCTGCTGCCGAGCGGGCACTTCGCCGGGCTGCCGCTGGACTATTCGGGGCTGGACACCCCCTACCCGTACCAGATCGGCGTGCCGCAGGCCCGGGTCGAGGAGCGACTCGAAGCATGGGCGAAGTCGCTCGGCGCCGAGATCCGCTATGCGACGGCCGTCACCGAGGTCGCCCAGGACGATGACGGCGTGGTCGTCGACGGGCTGCGGGCCGCCTGGCTGATCGGCTGCGACGGGGCACGCAGCGTCGTCCGTAAGCAGTCGGGCATCGACTTCGTCGGCCGGGACGGCCGGATGTGCGCCCTGGTCGCCGACGTGACACTGGACGGAGTCGGCCCGACCGAGTGGGAACTGCCGAAACCGGAAGGGGACGGCCTGCTCACCGTGCTGCCGCTGGGCGACGGGGTGTTCCGGGTCCTGGCGGCGGGCCCGGCCCAGATGGCCGCCGGGCGCGACGACGCCGTGCCGGACAGCGAGATCGAATCCGCTCTGCGGCGCGGTGGCTGGACACTCGGCGAGGTGCGCTGGGCGAGCCGGTTCACCGACGCCACCCGGCTGGCCGACCGCTACCGCGCCGGGCGGGTGCTGCTGGCCGGCGACGCCGCGCACATCCACGCACCGACCGGCGGCCAGGGCCTCAATCTCGGCCTGCAGGACGCGTTCGATCTGGGCTGGAAGCTCGCCGAGGTGATCCGGGGCGAGGCCGGCGACGAACTGCTTGATACGTACGAGGCCGAGCGCCGACCGGTCGCGGAGCGGGTCCTGCAGTCGACCCGCGCGCAAGGTGTCCTCATGATCCCGGACGACGATGTTCGCGCCACGAGAGCGATGTTCGCGGAACTGGTGGACATGAGGGCGCTGGCCGCCCGGGTGGCCGGCCTGGACCACGGTCGTCGCCTGCCCGGCCTGGACCTCAGCCTCCTGCACGACGGCCGCCGACACGTGGTCACCACACCGGAAGGTCCGGTCGAGGTCCGCCCCGACGGGTTTCGCCGGGCTTGACTCTCACACCGTGTCAGGGCGAACAGTACGAGGATGAGGCGCGACGCGAAGGAGCCAGCCGTCGCCGGGACGTCGTCGTCAGTCGCGCAGGCGATCCGTTTCTCCGCGTCCGTACTGGTGGGGCTGCTGGCCGGAGTGGTGTTGCAGGTCTTCACCCTGGCCTTCCTGGGCCGGCTCGGCGAGGACGCGCTCTATGTGCGAGCGATATACACCCCGATCGGATTTCTGGTCCTGGCCGTCACCGAGGGGCTCGTGGTCGCCGCCCAGGTGTCGGCCGGCATCGCGACCCGCTCCGGGCGACGCGACCCGCTCCGGCCGCTGCCGACCTTCCTGATGCTGGGCGGCGGCGCGTTGATCCTCATCGCCGGGGTGTGCACCGCCGCGGCGGCCCCGATCCTGAACGCGCTCGAGGTCGATCCGGCGGACCGCCCGGCGGTGCTGATCTTCGTTATCGCGGTCTGTCTGAGCACGGTCGTCAGTCTGGTGCCGCTGGCCGGGGGCGCGGTGCTGCGAGGCATGGGACGTACGGTTGCCTCGTCGGTGCTGTCAGTCGGCTTCACGGTCCTGTGCATCGGGGTCATGGTGGTGCTGCGACTCCGGACGGAGCTGGGCATGCTCGCGGTGCCGGCCGGCACCCTGACCGCCGGCGTGGTCGCCGGCGCCGCGTCGTGGTGGCTGTTGCGCGGGAACACGGCCGCCTGTTCATGGTTCCGGCGGGACGCGGCGGCGCAACTGTGGACGTTCGGTGCGCCGGTGGCGGTCACCTTCCTGATGCTGTCCACGGTGAACTTCGGTTACCTGCGGGTGCTCCGCGACGCCACCGGCGCGGACCTCGCCGGATTCAGTCTGGGGCAGGGTGCGAGCTCCGTCTTCATGGTGGTGGCGATCGCGATCGGGTCCGGCACGGCCATCGTCGCCAATCTGCGGCCGGGCGAGGTGCGGCGGCCGATCGACGCGGCCGGCCTGAGCACCGCCGTCCGGATCTCGCTGCCGGCCTACGCCGCGATCGGCCTCCTGGCCCTCGTGTCACGCGATCCCCTGAGCCGGTTGCTGGCCGCGGACACGGACGTGGCGCGGACGACCGCCGGCTACTTCCTGTGGATGGGACCGACGTACGCGGTCTTCGGCGGGACCCTGGCCGTGCTGACCTACCTGGAACAGGTGGGCCGGGCGCGGACCGCGCTGCTGCTCAACGCCGCCTACTTCGCGGTGCTGTTGGTGATCGCCTTCCTGCTCCCTCAGCCGGTCAGCAGCGCCACGCTGACGAAACTGCTCGCGCTCAGCAACGTCGTCGGCTTCCTGACCTGCTGGCAGAGCGCCCGATATCTGCTCGGACATGCTCGCTGACAATCGGCCGGGCCGATGGCGGTGTGCACGGCGAGGTCGGCGAGGCTGCCTTTCCTGGTCGAGCAGACCTTCTCGACCGAACTCAGTTCCGGCGCGTATGCGGGTCGCTGCGGCACCCGCCCGGATCGGCGGGGGTAGGGCACATGATCTTCAACCGGACGCACGGCATCCGCACTCGGGCGGTCATCGTCAGCGACCACGATGGCGCGATCGACCACTGGTTCACGGTCAACGACACCGTCCAGGGCGAGCAGCACAGCGCGAACCCGCGCTATCCGTGGGTCATGGAAGGTCCGCGAGGGCCAGGACCTTCGTGGGTTCGGGGAAACTGAAGGGACTTCAGCGGGAACCCGAGGATCGGATGACGTGTTATGTGGGATCGTTCGGTGGGTTCGTCTCGCACTCAGGGTGAGGCGTCCGGGTCTGCGGGTGTCATTGCCTCATGGAGATGGGTCTCGACCGGACCCAGGTCGTGGTCGTTGGCTAGGACGATTTCGTCAGCAAGGTTAAGGACGCGAATGCTCCCAGCGTCGAACTGCAGTGTGATGCCGACCGCGATGTCGTAGGTGTTGTGCTGGTAGCGAATCTCCTGGCTGGAGAGGATCTGCTGGCCGATGAACGGGGTCATGGGGAAGTCGGGCAGGTTGTCCTCGACCGTGGTGTGGCCGTATTCGTCCATGTCGTAAGGGCCGTGAGGCTGGTCGATTTGCAGGGACAGCCCGTCGCCCGGCGTGTGGAACTGGACGGGGCCGAGGCCGTCCATGTGCAGCCACATGTGCAGGAGAGAGGGTTTGGTCTCCTGGTAGTGGTGCCAGGATGTCGTCACCTTCAGCAGGCGTCTGCCGACCAGGACCTCAGCGTTGATCATTCGCTGACGTTGTCATAGCGGTCAACGACTCGGCATTGGCTTTTTCAGAGGGCAAGCGCGGAGCGTCAGGTGCCGGACCATTGGTTCAGCCGGACTGAGCGGGCTTTCAGCAGGGCTCAAGGATGGTCAATTCTGTTGGATGGTTTCTGCCCCGGGTTCGCACTGATGTCGTGGTGCTCGGCGGCGGGCTCTAGGAGCTGGCGGGCTGTGGTGGCGTAGCGGATCGCGGTCTTGGCGTCGATGCCGAAGACCGCGGCCAGGTGCAGTGGGTCGCCGCCGTGGGTGAGGGCTTCTTCGAGTTGCCGGTCGCGGCGCAGGCGTTCCAGGGTGGCGGCGTGGCCGCGGAGCGCCTTCTTGGTCCAGAAGGTGCTGACGGGGCCGGTCTCGGTCGCGGTCTGCTGGTTGATCAGCAGGTAGGGGTTGGTGGTGACCGGCCAGCGGCGTTGCCGCTGGTCCAGCCATTGCCGCAAGAGCTGGTGGGTGAGGTCGTCCAGAGGCCGGATCCGGCCGGCGATGATGATGCGTCGGTTGCCGAGATCGACGTCGTCGAGGCGCAGGACGCGGATCTGCTGGTGCGTGCGGCGTGCACTGCGGCGAGGGAGAGCACGAGCCGGGCCGCGGGGGTGGTCGCGGCGGTGACGGCCTGGTTGACGTGGTCAGGGTGCAGTGGCTGGAGGATGCCGTAGACGTGCGGGCCGGCCTTGATCCGGATGGTCGGGTTGCGGAAGACCGTCCGGGTCTTGGTGCAGTGGCGGAACAGCGACCGTAGCGCGACCAGCAGGTTCTCCCGCTGTGTTCCCTGCCGTGCGTCGAGTTCGGCGAGGATATCGTCGCGGGTGACTTCGCGCAGGTGTGTGTAGCGGTTCGACCAGGCATGCAAGCTGGGCAGGGGCCTTGTTGAGGTAGTTCCAGACGGTGGCCGGGTGGCGGGCGCGGCTGCGGGGGCCGCCGTCGTGCAGGGTGCGAAGCCAAGCCTCGACGGCGCTGCGGATGCCCGGCGCGAGGCCGGTGAGTTTGCGCCCCAGCCGGGCGTCGAAGCCGGGCTGCCGGTCGTCGGTGAGCACGTTCATGTCGGCGAGAACTTCGCAGACGCGTTCGGCGCCTGCGCCGCCGAGCCGTTTGCAGAGCGCATAGACCTGGGTGATCGTGATCGTGTCGCCGGGGATATGGCTGGACAGCAGGATGGTCAGGATCCGGTCGACGCCGGTGAGCAGCGCCGGGTGCCAGCCGCGGGCCTCGCTGCGGCGGTAGGCCAGATGGCGGGCCCAGGCCAGCCACGGGCCCGGCGGGCTCGCGGAGTAGGTCGTGCTGTCGATGATGCGGGTGTAGTCCCGGCCGATGGCGAACAGCGGTGGCTGGATCCAGGCGACTTGCGGCGGTCCCGCTGGTGGCGGGGCCGTCTTGCGTGGCCGGCCACGCCGGTCACGGGTGTGAACCGGGCCGCTGGTCCGCCGGTGCTTCATCCGGTCGAAGAACAGCTGGTGATGGCGGATCGGCGCCAGGTCGAGCTGGCCGTGCAGGTAGGCGGCGTCGGTGCCGCGGCGGCGACCGGCGGCGTTGCCGTCGAGGGCGGCCTGGTGCCAGCACAACCGGCAGTACCCGTTCTTGATCGCCAGGACGCGATCGCAGCCGGTGCATCGGTCCCGGTCGGGATTGTCGTGGCGGAAGGCCGAGCAGGCGATGCAGCGCTGGCCGCCGAGCCGGCCCCAGGCCAGGCAGTCGATGCAGCTCCTCGGCTTGATCATGTCGGCGGTCCGGCGCCGGGCCGGGCTCATGCCGGTGGCAGCGAGCGTCCGTCCCGGCGCCGTGGTGCCACCATGATCGTGGCTCCGGCCGCGGCCTGCTGCGGCATCTGCTCCGCTGCGGGCCGGGTGACTTTGTCCGGCTCTGGGATGAGCACGTCGGCCACTTCGCAGCCGAGGACGGCGCAGATCACGTCGAGGTCGTCGAGCTTGATGCTGGCCGGATGTCCGGACCATAGCCCGGACATCTTCCCGGCGGAGATGTTCAGACCGCGTTCGGCGAGCATGCGCTGTAGCTCGCTGGCCTTCCAGATGCCGCGTTGAGCGGCTGCTAGCCGCAGGTTCCACTTCACGGCGTCACCAGTCCCTTCAGCCGTTCGGCCGCTCGTTGTTGCCCGGCCACCCAGGCGTCCTCCACATGGGTGCGGTGGATATGGATGTAGTGCAAGGTGGTGGCGATCCAGGCGTGTCCGAGGACCTCCTGAATCGCGATCAGGTCCATCCCACCGGCATAGAGCTGGCTGGCGCAGTAGTGCCGCAACACGTGAGGAGTCAGCGCCTCGGGCCATTCCGGCAGGTGGATGCTCGCGGCCGCGGCAAGCGAGGCGCGTACCGCGTCGTCGCCGACGCGGGCGGCGCTGCTGTCGGCGCACCGGCGTGATCGAGGAACTACTCGGGGATGCGCCAAAGCCCTGACCGGTCGCCCCTGTTCGATGTACCTTCCCCGACCTCACCTCGACCATCGAGGCGTCCGCACGCCGGCGGTGAAGTCCTCCGTGCGGCTCAGCCGGGGAGTTCGGCGGCGCCGAGCGCGAAGTCCCAGGGGCCGATCCCGTTGGCCGCGAGGCCCAGCGTGACGACGCCCGTTCCCTCGGGCCGGCCCGTCGCCAGGACGTTGCGGAAGATGCACCCGGGTCCTCGACAGCGACTCCTTTCCCACCGCCGCCGCCGTGCTCCTCGACCACGCCATCCCCGCGCCGCCACCCCCGCCGGCCCGCGTCGGACGTCTAACCCAGTCGGGCGAGATCCCGCCGGATGTAGCGCAGGTGCGCCCATTCCTCCTCGAGGATCACCCGGACGCAGTCCCCGACGCTGGGATGCCAGTCACCGCCGCCCCACGGGTTCTCCCGTTCCTCGGCGAGCAGTTCCGGCGTGACCGTGGCCAGGAAGTCGGTCACCTGCCGCTGCCGCTCGGCACGTACCTCGAGGATCTCCGGGTAGGCCGGCGGGTCCGCGCGGAAGATCGACATGTCGAAGCCCATCCCGTCGGCCCCGGTGAAGATCTGGCCGATCTCGTGGAAGGGCTGTGGCACCCGCCGGATCCCGCCGCCGAGCCAGGCGTCGGTCGCCAGGATCAGGTGCCGCAGGGTCTGGGCCAACGACCACTCGTCCTCGACGTGGGCGTCCACGAGGTCCGGCGGTGTGTCCGCCACCGTGGTCTGCCATGCGGCCCGTACGGCGGCCCAACCCTCGCGCAGCCCCTCGGGCGTCTGCGCCTTCTGCAACTCGCGGCCCGGGAACCGCCGGTTGAGCTCGGCGTCCACGAGCGGCACCACGTCGATGCCGTTGACGATCAGGCGGCCGAAGAACAGGTCGTGGCTGTCGATGTCGAGCCCGTCCACGTCGACGCCGCGCATCGTCACTCCGCTGACATCGGAGAATCGCAGGGTGGCGCCCTTGAAGCTGGCCTTGACGAAGGTCGCGCCCGCGAACTGATCCGTGCCGGAATAGGTCGTCATCGCTTCATTATCGGCGGCGGCCGGCGAGAGCGGGCCGGGTCGCGAACCGGTTTGCGCCGGTGATGCCGGGGGATCAACGGCTTCCGTACGCTACGAGGGTGGAACGAAGTCAAGGACAGTTGCTGGCCGGCATGTTGGACGCGGCGGAGAACGCCGCACCGGTCGAGGCGGTGGAGGCGGTCACCCGGGAGCTCGCCGCGGAGCTGAGCGCGCTCTCGGTCTCGTTCCTGATCGCCGACCTCAGCGGCCGGGCCCTGGTCCGGCTGACGCACGT
Source organism: Paractinoplanes ferrugineus (assembly GCF_016862195.1). Taxonomy (GTDB): domain Bacteria; phylum Actinomycetota; class Actinomycetes; order Mycobacteriales; family Micromonosporaceae; genus Actinoplanes; species Actinoplanes ferrugineus. The sequence goes on from NZ_BOMM01000029.1 coordinate 120,230, forward strand.
GCACACCGGGGCCTTCGGCGGGGGCCGGCGCTCGGGTGACGAGGCAGCCACCGTGCTGCCTTTCGACGGCGGCCCGGCCGAGCAGGCGCTTCGCACCCAGACGGTGCAGGTCCTCGGGCCGGCCGGCGGGTGGACGGTGCTGGCCCCGGTGACCGATCGCGGTGAGGCGATCGGGCTGCTGGAGATGGTCCTGCCGGACGAACCCCAGGAGCGGACACTGCGGGACATCGCCCGCACGGCGCACGCGCTGGCGTTCGTGGTGATCGCCAACCGGCGGCACACCGATCTGTTCGAGTGGGGGCAGCGCACGACCTCGTTCACCCTGTCGGCGGAGGTCCAGCGCCGGCTGCTGCCCAGCGCGTTCACGTGTGAGGCCAGCGCCTTCACCCTGTCCGGATGGCTGGAACCGGCCGCGAGCATCGGCGGGGACACCTTCGACTACAGCCTGGGCCGCGACGTGCTGCACTTCAGCGTCACCGACGCGATGGGCCACGGGGTGGCGAGCGCGCTGACGGCCACCCTCGGCGTGGGCAGCCTGCGCAACAGCCGCCGCCGCGGGGCCGGCCTGGTCGAACAGGCCGCCACCGCGAACATCGCCCTGGCGCAGAACGCCGTCGTGCCGGGCGCCTACGTCACCGCGATCCTCGGCTCCCTCGACCTACGCACCGGCGTCTGCACAATGCTCAACGCCGGCCACGTGGCGCCGCTGCTCGTGCGGGACGGCAACGCCCGCGAGCTGACTCTGCCCGGCAACTTCCCGCTCGGCATGTTCACCGAGGCCGACTACCGCCCGGCGGAGATCTCGCTTGAACCCGGGGACCGCCTGGTCGTGGTCACCGACGGCATGCGCGAGCGGGAGGCGGCCGGCCTCGACCTGGCCGCCCGGCTCCGGCAGATGACCGAACTGCATCCCCGCGAGGCCGTCCGCTCGCTGGCCGACGCCGTACTCGAGATAGCCGGACCGGTCCTGAACGACGACGCCACCCTGTTGATGATCGACTGGCATGATCTGCACGTCGAGGGCCGGCGCAGCAGCTCCGGCGCCGAGCAGGCGCGCACCAGCCCGCCGCTCCCCCGGTGACCAACCACTCCTCCGGTGATCAGCCGCCGGCCGTACCACCGGCCGGCGACACGTCGGCCTCGGCCGCCTCGACGCTGTCGAAGACACCGATCGCCTGATCGACCGTGGTGATGCTCAGGACGTTGCGCACGACCCGCTGCGGCGCGGCGAGACGCAGTCGACCACCGAGGTCGCGCACCGCCTTGAACCCGATCACCAGCGCGCCGAGCGCGCTGGAGTCCATGAAACCCACCCCGGCCAGGTCCACCACGATCTGCCGTTCCCCGGCGTCGATCTGGTGTTGCAAGCTCGCCTGCAGCTCCGGCGACGTCGCCATGTCCAGGTCGCCGTGCACCTGCACCACGGTGCATCCACGGCCCGGCCGGAATGTCACCTGCAGATCCACCCTGACCCCTCTCGCCCGACTCATTTTGTTGTACACCCTATGCGGCCGGGAACCGGAACGCCGCCGGGAAGGCACGTGATCGTTTGACCGTGCCGGGCTCGGGTAACGTCGAGCGCACCGGCGGAGCCCAGACGCACAGGCCGACAAGGAGCAGCGCAGTGCACGTCACGATGAAGTTGTCGCTACCCCGGCAACCATCCAGCGTCACGCGCGCCCGACAGGTGCTCACCACCCTGCTCGGCCTCACCGACGCCGACGAGGAGGCGCGGGGTCACCTCGCGGTTCTCATCTCCGAGGCCTGCGCCAACGCCGTACGGCACTCCGACCCCGAGAGCACCGTCGACCTCACCATCGACATCACCGACAGCACCTGCCGACTCGAGATCAGCAACCGCGGCATCACCCCTGACGGCGCACGCTTCAGCGCGGGACTGCCCGACCCGCTCACCGTCGGCGGACGCGGGCTGCCGTTCATGGCGGCGCTCGCCGACAGTGCCACCTTCGCCGCGGAAGACTCCGGCCAGGTGGTGTTGCGTATCCAGAAGGACCTGCCCGGAGAGAAACTCCTGGGGGCGCTGTGACCGACGACCGGGCCACGGCCAGGCTGCGCCTCGAGGCCGCGATCGCCGCCGCGAGCCCGCCGCACACCGCCACGGTCGTCGTCGAGGACGGCACCACCATCGCTTATCACCGGTGGGAGCCGGACGCGGGCGTCGACGCCGACCCGGTCCCGGTCGTGCTGCAGCATGGCTTCACCGCTGACACCCTGGTCGACTGGCTGGTCCCGGGCACGGTCGCCGCTCTCACCGCGGCCGGGCGCCGGGTGGTGGGGGTCGACGCGCGGGGCCACGGGCGGTCCGGCAAGTCGCCCGACGCCACCCGCTACGGCGAGCGACGGATGGCCGCCGACCTCCTCGCCGTGACGGCGCTGCTGGGGGCGCCCACCGTGGACCTCGCCGGCTACTCGATGGGTGCGGTGATCGCCCTGCTCGCCGCGGCCGGGCAGCCGGCTGTCCGGCGGCTCGTCGTCGGCGGCGTGGGTGCGGGCATCGTCGAGGTCGGCGGGGTCGACACCCGTGCCCTGCCGAGCGACCGGCTGGCCCGAGCCCTGCTGACCGAGGACCCGGGCGACGTACCGCCCGAGGCCGCCGGCATGCGCGCGTTCGCCGAGATGCTCGGCGACGATCTGCCGTCGCTGGCCGCGCAGGCCCGAGCCGTCCATCGCGACGGCATCGACCTCGCCGCCATCACCGCCGAGACCCTCGTGGTCGCGGGCGACGCCGACCCGCTCGCCGAGCGCCCGCACGTCCTCGCCGACGCGATCACCGGTGCCCGGCTGCACCTGGTCGCCGGTGGCCACGACGTGGTGGGCACCAGCCCGCAGTTCCGCTCCGCGGTCGTCGGGTTCCTCACCCGCTGAGCCGGTTACCTCAGCGTCCACCTCTGGTTGGCGCCGGAACCGCAGGCCCAGAGCACGATCTTGGTGCCGTTCGCGGTGGCCGCGCCGCTGGCGTCGAGGCACAGGCCGGACTGGACGCCGGTGACGGTGCCGTCGGCGTTGACGTTCCACTGCTGGTTGTTCTGGCCGTTGCAGTCCCAGATCACGGCCTTGGTGCCGTTGGCGGTGCCGCGGTTGGCGGCGTCCAGGCACTTGTTGCCGATCATCAGTTGCTTGCCCGCGGTGTACGTCCACGCCTGGTTGGCCTGGCCGTTGCAGTCCCACAGCTGGGCCTGCGTGCCGTTGGTGGTGCTGGAGTTGTTCACGTCGAGACAACGGCCGGACTGCCGGCCGACGATCGTCGTGGCGGTGGTGCCGGAACCCGTTCCGTCGGTGCCGCTGAGGGTGAGCAGCACGGCCTGGTTGGCGGGCACGGCGGAGGTGTAGCCGGTGGTCGAGGAGCCGAGGTCGGTGCCGGTCCACGGGTCGCGTACCGCCACCGCGCCGGTCAGACCCACAGCGGACCACCGGACGGTGATGTTCGCGGTGGCGCCGGTGCGGTTGAGCAGCAGGACGGCCCGGTTACCCGTACCGGTCAAGGTCTTGCTGTAGACCTGCAGGCCGGTCGCGTCCTCGGCGACCTTGGTGCCCTGCCGGCCCAGCGGGTCCTGGTCGATCGCGATGACCTCGCGGTTGGTCAGGATGGCCCGGGTCTCCGCGCTCATCGTCGCGAGGTTGTTGCCGGCGAGCAGCGGTGCGCCGGAGATCGCCCACAGGCCCAGGTGGGTGCGGTTCTGGGCGGCGTTGAAGCCGGGCATGCCGACCACGAGCATGTCGGGGTCGTTGTAGTGGCCGGGACTCTGGGCCGTGGGGTGCTGGGCGGAGTCGAAGTTGGTCAGCACCCGGCTCATCGAGGCGTTCTCGCCGTAGTAGATGATGTCCTGGCTGGTGCGCCACATGGTCGAGATGCCCGGCCCCCAGTTCCACGGGCCGCCGTTGCCCCAACTGCAGACCGAGAGAACCATCGGCCGCCCGGTCTGGGCGGTGGCGCGGGCGATGGAGTCACTGATCGCCGTGTACGCGCTCTGCGGGTTGAGGCCTTCGGCGTTGCCGCCGCACCAGTCCACTTTGACGAAGTCGAAGCCCCACCGGGAGAACTGCAGGAAATCCTGGTCGTAGTGGCCTTCACTGCCGGAGCCGGGCGCGGCCGGCCGGCCCGTCGGGTAGTAGTAGCCGCATCCGTCCCGGCCGGCGTCGGTGTAGATGCCCGCCTTGAGGCCCTTGCTGTGGATGTAGTCGGCGATCGCCGCCATCCCACCGGGCCAGTCGGCCGGGTCGACGGTGAAGTTGCCGGCCGAGTCCCGGGTCCCCTGCCACCAGCCCTCGTCGATGTTGACGTACTGGTATCCCGCGTCCTTGAGCCCGGCGGAGATCAGGGCATCGACCTGGCCCTTGATCACGTTGTAGTTGATTTTCGCGGCGAACGAGTTCCAGGACGCCCAGCCCATCGGCGGCGTGCTGACCACATTGTTCGGCGCGGCCACCGCCGGCCTCGCCACGGCGGCGATGGTGACCGCCGCCAGACCCAGTGCCAGCAGGCCGCCGAGTAGATGTCCACCGACCGCGCGCGCATGCATGAGCTGGTCCTCCCGTGGGCTTGCGGCCGGCGACGGTGGCTCCCGGACGCGGGCGGACGTGCCCGGCGAAGCGGAGACGGTCGGCGCTATGTGATCGTTAACATAACCAGCCTCAGCGCGAAACGCAAGAGACACTCATCGATGTATTGGATGCGTGCGCCCGGCCCTTCACGCGGCGGCACAAGCCTGGGCGCCCACTGCCCGCCCCCAACAATTTTGCCGACACATTGGTGTACTCAATTGCCATAGTGTGCGACGCACAGTATCGTGTTGAGCATGACAATGGATGCGACGCTAGCGGGGCACTTGCAGGAGTTACGCCGCGGCACCGTCGTCGTCGCGAGCCTGATCGTTCTGCGCTCGCCGGGCTACGGCTACTCGCTGCTCGAGACGTTGAGCCGGGCCGGCTTCGACGTCGAGGCCAACACGCTCTACCCGCTGCTGCGCCGGCTCGAGGCGCAGGGCCTGCTGACCAGCTCGTGGAACACCGACGAGGCCAGGCCGCGCAAGTTCTACCGCACCACCGAGCAGGGCGACGCACTCGCCGGGACCCTGCGTGACGAGTGGTCACGCATCGACCACGCCATCGGCGACCTTTCGAAGACCACGGGGAGCAACTAATGACCAGCCTCATCGACCGCTACGTCTACACCGCCCTGCGCCGCGTCCCGGAGCAGCAGCGCGGCGACATCGACCGGGAGCTGCGCGCCAGCATCGAGGACGCGGTCGACGCCCGGGTGGACAGCGGCGAGGAGCGCGACGCCGCGATCGAGACCACGCTCGTCGAGCTGGGCGACCCCGGCAGGCTGGCCGACCGGTACGCGGGCCGGTCCAACTTCCTGATCGGGCCCGAGCTCTACCCGATGTGGCGGCGCCTGCTGATCACGCTGCTCGCCACGGTCCTGCCGATCGTCGTGCTCGTCGGCGTGATCGTGCAGATCCTCGACGATCCGAACATCGGCAAGGTGATCGGCGGTGCGGTCACCACCATCCTCACCGTGGGGGTGCAGATGACCTTCTGGGTCACGGCGGCGTTCGCGGTCCTCGAGCACACCGGCGTCGGCCGCGAGTCGATGAAGCTCGACCGCCCCTGGACCCCGAAAGACCTGCCGAGGTACGAGCCCAACAACATCCCCCGCAGCGAGGTGATCACCGGTGTGGTCTGGGCGGTGCTGCTCATCGCCGGCTTGGTGCTCCAGCAGTTCACCTTCAGCGACGTGCCCGTCCTCGATCCCGCGAACTGGACGTTCTGGTGGCCGTACATGATCGTCTCGCTGGTCCTGAGCGCGGCCTTCCACGTCTGGCTCTACCGGCACGGCCGTTATGACCGCAAGGTCACCGTGGTCAACCTGGTGCAGCAGCTGATCTCGATGGTGCCGCTGGTCTGGCTGCTGGTCACCGACCGGTTCTTCAACCCGGAGTTCGACTGGTTCGCCGCCGCCGACGCCGACGTCAAGGGCTGGGTGACCAAGGGTCTGCTGCTCGCGGTCGCCGTCTCGGTCATCGACATCGTCAAGGTGGCGATCCGCGGCGAGCGGGCCCGCCGGGGCCTGCCGTCGAAGGTCCCCGGCACCGGAAACTACAACTTCGGCTGATCCTGACCCAGGAAGACCGCCCGCGGCGTACCGCGGGCGGTCTTCCGGCGTCTCCTGTGCTGCCCGCCCTCAGCTCTTGTCCTGCGGGTCGGCCGGCTCCGGACCGTAGCCGGAGAGGTAGAGCTGGATGTAGAGGGTCAGGCTGGAGTGGCCCCTCGACAGGACGACCCGGTCACGGCCATCGGTAGACGTGCTCCCTCGAGGTCGACGGTCGACGTGCAACCGGCGGCCACCCCTCGGACCGAATTGCACACCGGCGCGCCGATTGACGATCTCCCCGCCGGGGCAGTCCACGACCATGGCAGACACCGCGATCTTCGACGTCGACGGCACCCTCGTCGACACCAACTACCAGCACGCCCTGGCCTGGTTCCGCGCCTTCCGACGCTTCGGCATCACCCGGCCCATGTGGCGCATCCACCGGGGCATCGGCATGGGTGGGGACATGTTCGTGCCCGAGGTCGGCGGCGCCGAGATCGAGCGGGCGCACGGCGACGACCTGCGCGAAGCCTGGGTGCAGGAGTTCGACCAGCTGATCGCGGAGGTCCAGCCCTTCAACGGCGCGCACGAGCTGCTGGCCGAGGTCAAGCAGCGCGGGTTCCGGCTGGTCCTGGCCAGCTCCGGTAAGGCCCAGCACGTCGAGACGTTCCTCGACCTGATCGACGCCAAGTCCCTCGCCGACGCCTGGACCACCTCCGACGACGTGGCCAAGAGCAAACCGGCACCCGACCTCGTCGCCACCGCCCTGGCCAAGGTCGACGGCACCGGCGGCATCATGATCGGCGACTCCGTCTACGACGCGCAGGCCGCGGCCAAGCTCGACATACCGGTGATCGGCGTGCGCACCGGCGGCTTCTCCGTCGGCGAACTCCAGGAAGCCGGCGTCCTGCAGGTCTTCGACTCCCTGGTCGCCTTCCGGCAGGCCCTGGACGGCACCCCGCTCGCGCGCGCCAGCCGCTGAACGCCGCGGCCACTTTCCCCCCGGGTCGAGCGTTCAGCTGCGGGGCCGACCGCCGCCTCGACCGGCGCCGAACCGGGTGTCATGACCAGGAGATCTCCTCGTGGCGGTCGACGAACCGGCCGGATCGGTGGCCCGGGCCCTCGGTGGCCAGGGCCACGATCGCGTCGGTGCCCTCGGTGACCGTCTGCGGGCCGGAGTGGCCGTTGAAGTCGGTGGCGGTGTAGCCCGGGTCGGCCGCGTTGATCCGGATGTGCGGGAACGCCTTCGCATATTGCGTGGTCAGCATGGTCAGGGCCGCCTTGGACGCGGTGTAGACCGGGGCCAGATAGGTCGACTCGGGCCGGGCCGGGTCGTGGGTGGCCTCCAGCGAGCCCATGCCACTGCTCACGTTGATGATGACCGGGTCGGCGGAGCGCTGCAGCAGCGGCAGGAAGGCAGTCGTCGCGCGGACCACACCGGCGACGTTGACGTCCATGACGGCTAGCACGTCGGCGCCGGTCAGGGCGCTCGGGTCGCCGGCCGGGCCGTGGACGCCGGCGTTGTTGACCAGGACGTCGAGCGTGCCCTCGTGGGCCTCGACGTCAGCGGCCGCGGCGGCCACCGAGGCGTCGTCGGTGACGTCGATCGGGACGAAACGGGCGCCCAGCTGATCGGCCGCCAGTTTGCCGGCCCGCTCGTCGCGGGCACCCAGCAGCACCGTGTGGCCCGCCGCGATCAACCGGCGGGCGGTCTCGTAGCCGAGGCTGCGGTTGGCCCCGGTGATGAATGTCGTCGTCATGTCAACCACCCTGCCCGGCTTCCGCGGCCTCATCCAGGGAGAATCACTACCACCCAACTAGCCGCCGGGCGCGGCAGAATCGACGGCATGAACGAGTTCGGCACCACCCTGCGCGCCTGGCGCGACCGGACCTCCCCGGCCGCGGTGGGTCTCCCCCTGGGCCACAGCCGCCGGGCCAAGGGCCTGCGTCGCGAGGAGCTCGCCGAACTCAGCGGCATCTCGGTCGACTACCTGGTCCGGCTCGAGCAGGGCCGGTTCACCAGCCCGTCGGATCAGGTCACGGCCGCGCTGGCCCGGGCGTTGCAGCTGTCCGCCGCCGAACGCGATCACCTCTACCGGCTCGCCGGCCTCAACGCCCCCGGCGCCGCCGAGATCACCGACCACGTCTCGGCGAGCGTCCAGCGGGTGGTCCGGCGCCTCGGTGACGCGGCGGTGGCGGTCTTCGCCGCCGACTGGCAGCTCATCTGGTGGAACCGCAGTTGGGCCGCGCTGTGCGGTGATCCGTCGGAGACGCCGCCACACCTGCGCAACTTCGCCCGTGACACGTTCCTGCCCGGCGAACCGAAGCTCAGCCGGCACCGGGTGACGTCCCTGGTCGCCGGGACGCCCGAGGCCGCCCTGGTCGCCGACCTGCGCCGGGCGACCGGCCGTTTCCCGGACAGCCGCCGCCTCGCCGCGCTGATCGAGGAGCTGACCGCGGGCAGCGAACGGTTCGCGACGCTCTGGGCGGACGGCGTGGTCGGCGCCCACCGCAGCGACCAGAAGATGATCGACCACCCGCAGGTCGGGCCGATCGCGGTCGACTGCGACGTGCTCACCGACGGCGAGGTGGACCTGAAGATCGTCATCATGAGCGCCGCCCCCGACAGCGACGACGAGACAAGGCTGCGCCTGGCCACCCTCGCCGGAGCGGCGAGCGACGCGTGACGCCTGGTGAATGGCGAGCCGCCGGCGACCGTCCTGCCTGGGTCACGGGCGTGAACGCGGCTTGCGCGGCGCGCTGGTCGGCGCTCGTCAGCACAGTCCGCCGGGCGGGGTCGGCGACCGGCCGGGCGCAGGCCGGCTCCCCCACCGCGCCGGCGACGACGCCGGAGACCGGCACCGGCCCCACCGATGCCGAGGCTGCCGAGGCCGGGCCCACGGCCGGGGCCGCGGCGGAATCGGCGGGCGGCGAGCTGTCCCGCAGGGCGAAGGTCATCGCGATGACCGCGAGCGTCAGGAAGCCCGCCGCCGCGCCGGGCCGGGCCGGATCCGCCGGCCCTTACCGGCAGGCTGCCCGTCCGCGATCATGCGCAGCGAGTTGGCAGAGGTGGCGGGCCGTGCCACCCGGGTGGCCACAGGGCCGGCCGGACCGGTTCGACGAGGCCGGCGGCGATGAACCGTTCGTCGGTGCCCGGCCTGCGCACGGCGGAGTGGTGGCCGGTGCCGAGGATGCCGAGTTCCGGATCCCGGCGGAGGATCAGGCCGCCGTCCCCCGCCGGCGACCGTCGGCGATCGAGCCGGCGATCGAGCCGGCGAACGTTCACAAGTGCGCGGGCGGACCTCAGGCGGGCAGGCCGTCGAGGCGGGCGAGGACCTGCAGCATGACCTCGTCGGCGCCGGCCCCGATGGAGGTGAGGCGTACGTCGCGCAGCATCCGGGCGGTCCAGGTCTCCTCGAGGTAACCCATGCCGCCGTGGAACTGCAGGCACCAGTCGGCGACCTCGCGGACCAGCCGGCCCGCCTTCAGCTTCGCGACGGTGCCCATCCGGGTGATGTCCTCGCCCGCCATCAGCGCCTCGGCCGTCTGCAGGTTGTGGCTGCGCAGCAGGTCGACCTCGGCCTGCAGTTCGGTGAGGCGGAACGCGACGTACTGCCGGTCGGCCAGGGGGCGGCCGAAGACCGAGCGGTTCTGCACGAACGCGCGGGTGCGGTCCAGGGCGTACTGGCATTGGCCGGCCGTCGTGTAGGCGGCGAACACCCGCTCCGTGACGAACTGGCGCATCTGCTGCTGGAAGCCCCGGCCGGGTTCGCCGATCGTGTTGGCCACCGGCACCCGCACCTCGTCGAGGGCCAGCTCGGCGGTGTCGGAGCACCGGTTGCCGAGCTTGTCGAACGTGCGCACCACCGAGAAGCCGGGCGAGTCGGTGGGGACGACGATCTGCGACATGCCGCGGTGGCCGCCCTCGTCGGAGGTGCGGGCGAGCAGGCACAGCCAGTCGGCCTGGGCGCCGTTGGTGATGTAGACCTTCCGCCCGGTGATCACCCAGTCGTCGCCGTCGCGGACGGCTCGGGTGCGCAGACGGGAGACGTCGGAACCGGTGTCCGGCTCGGTCACGGCGATCGCGGCCACCGCCGTACCGGAAATCGCTGGTCGCAGGTATTGATCTTTGAGTTCCGGGGTGCCGAAGGCGTGCAGCGACGGGGTGGCCATCATGGCCTGCACGCCCATCGCCATGCCGACGCCACCGGCGTGCATGCGCCCGTATTCCTCGGCGGCGACCAGCTGGAAGCTGTGGTCGGCACCCTCCCCGCCGTAGGCCTCGTCGTATTCGAGGCCGAGCAGCCCCAGCGCCGCGGCCTTGGGGAAGAGATCGTGCAGCGGCACCCGGCCGGCCGCCTCCCAGCCGTCGACGTGCGGGTTGACCTCGGTGTCGACGAAGCGCCGCACGCTGTCCCGGAACGCTGCATGGTCCTCGCTGAGCCGCATGGACCCGACGGTAACTTCGGAGCCCACCCAAAAACAAGCACGCTTGCTTGTTTTTCCGTCCTGTGCGACCGTCACCGGGTGCTGCGCATCGGTAACTGCTCCGGCTTCTACGGCGACCGCCTGTCCGCGATGCGCGAGATGCTCGACGGCGGCGAGCTCGACGTCCTGACCGGCGACTACCTGGCCGAACTGACGATGCTCATCCTCGGCCGGGACCGGGCGGCCGACCCCGAGACGGGTTATGCGCGCACCTTCCTGACCCAGCTGCGTGACTGCCTGGCCCTGGCCCTGGACCGCCGGGTGCGCATCGTGACCAACGCGGGCGGCGTGAACCCGGCCGGCCTGGTGACCGCCATCCGCGCCCTCGGCCTGCCGGCGAAGATCGCCCTGGTCCGGGGCGACGACCTCACCGCGCGAGCCACCGAACTGGGCCTCGGCCGGCCTCTCGGCGCGCACGCCTACCTGGGGGCGTTCGGGATAGCGCGGGCGCTCGACGCCGGCGCCGACGTCGTCGTCACCGGCCGGGTCACCGACGCGTCATTGGTCATCGGCCCGGCGATCGCGCACTTCGGCTGGGGCCGCGACGACCACGACCGGCTCGCCGGCGCCACCGTGGCCGGACACGTACTCGAATGCGGCACCCAGGCCACCGGCGGCAACTACTCGTTCTTCCAGGAGATCGAAGATCTCCGGCACCCCGCCTTCCCGATCGCCGAGATCGCCGAGGACGGGTCGTCGATCATCACGAAACACCCCGGCACCGGCGGCGCGGTCACGGTCGGCACGGTCACCGCCCAACTCGTGTACGAGATCCAGGACGCCCACTACGCCGGACCGGACGTCACCACCCGCCTCGACACCGTGTCACTGCGGCAGGACGGGCCCGACCGGGTCGCCATCGAGGGGGTACGCGGTGCCGCCCCACCCCCGGACCTGAAAGTCTCCCTGACCTCCATCGGCGGGTTCCGCAACGAGCTGACGGTCGTCCTCACCGGCCTCGACATCGACGCGAAGGCCGAGTTGTTCCGCCGCCAGTTCGAGGCCGGCCTGCGCACCCGCCCGGCCGAACTGTCGTGGTCGCTGGCCCGCGTCGACACCCCCGACGCGCACACCCAGCAGCAGGCCTCGGCATTGCTGACCGTGGTGGCCCGCGACCCCGACGAGAAGAAGGCCGGCCGCGGGTTCGCCGACGCGGCGGTTCAGGTGGCGCTGGGGTCCTATCCCGGCTTCTTCAGCGTCGCGTCACCGGGACGAGCACATCCGTACGGCGTGTTCACCGCCGGGTTCGTGCCGCAGGGCGCGGTGGCTCACGAGGTGGTGCTGGCCGACGGCACGGTCGAACAGATCAGCCCGCCCTCGCCGAGCTCACTGCCGCCCAGCCCGCCGACGCCCAGCTCATTGCCGCCCAGCCCGCCCTCCCCGAGGGGGAGCCCCCACAGGCCATTGTCCTCGGAAAACGGGGAGCTCGCCGGATCGGCCGTCGTCGGCTGTGGACAACCTCGAACTGTGGACGGCGTCCCCGCGCGGCGGCTCCCGCTCGGCACGCTCGTCGGCGCCCGGTCCGGTGACAAGGGCGGCGACGCCAACATCGGTCTGTGGACGCGCACCGAGGCGGCCTACACCTGGCTCGCGGACCTGATCCGCGAGGAGCGGGTGCGTGCTCTGCTGCCGGAGACGGCCGACAAGGCTCTGCTCATCACGCGCCTGCCGAACATCTTCGCGGTCAACATCGTCGTGGCCGGGTTGCTCGGTGCCGGCGTCGCCTATCAGGCGCGGTTCGATCCGCAGGCCAAGGGCCTGGGCGAGTGGCTGCGGTCGCGGCTGGTCGACATCCCGGAAACACTGCTGGAGGAAGAATGACGGTCATCCGGTCCGCCCTCGACCAGGCCGACGGCACGGCGGCGCGGGAGTCGATGCTGGCAGCCCTGGCCGAGATCGAGGCCGAGACGGCGAAGGCGGTCGCCGGCGGCGGCGAGAAGGCGGTGGCGCGCCATCACGGCCGGGGGAAGATGACCGCCCGGGAACGCATCGAGCTTCTGCTGGATCTCGACTCGCATTTCCTCGAGCTGGCCGCGCTCGCCGGCTACGGGTCGCAGTTCGCCGTCGGCGGCAGCGTCGTCGCCGGCATCGGGGTGGTCAGCGGTGTGGAGTGCCTGCTCGTCGCCAACGATCCCACGGTCAAGGGCGGGGCCAGCAATCCCTGGTCGCTGCGTAAGACGCTGCGGATGCACGAGATCGCGCGGCAGAACCGGCTTCCGCTCATCGCGCTCGTCGAGTCCGGCGGCGCTGACCTGCCGACCCAGAAGGACGTCTTCATCCCGGGCGGGGCGGTGTTCCGCGATCTCACCCGGTTGTCGGCGAGCGGGATCCCGACGATCGCGATCGTCTTCGGCAACTCGACTGCCGGTGGGGCCTACCTGCCGGGGATGAGCGACCACGTGGTGCTCATCGAGAAGCGGTCCAAGGTGTTCCTGGCCGGGCCGCCGCTGGTCAGGGCGGCCACCGGGGAGGAGTCCGACGACGAGTCGCTGGGCGGGGCCGAGATGCACGCGCGGGTCTCGGGGCTGGCCGACCATTACGCGGTCGACGAGCAGGACGCGATCCGGATCGGGCGGCGGATCGTGGCCCGGCTCAACTGGCGCAAGCTGGGACCGCCGCCGGCGCCGGCGAGGCCGCCGCGTTATCCCGCCGGCGAGTTGCTCGACATCGTCCCGGCCGGGCTCAAGTCGCCGTTCGACCCGCGGGAGGTGATCGCCCGGATCGTCGACGACAGCGACTTCGACGAGGTCAAGCCGCTCTACGGGACCTCGCTGGTGACGGGCTGGGCCACCCTGCACGGTTATCCGATCGGCATTCTGGCCAATGCGCGGGGCGTGCTGTTCAGTGCGGAGGCGCAGAAGGCGGCGCAGTTCATCCAGCTCGCCAACCGTTCGCACACTCCCCTGCTCTTCCTGCACAACACGACCGGCTACATGGTCGGCAAGGAGTACGAGCAGGGCGGGATCATCAAGCACGGCGCCATGATGATCAACGCGGTGTCGAACTCGACGGTCCCGCACATCTCGGTGCTGATCGGCAATTCGTACGGCGCCGGCCATTACGGCATGTGCGGCCGCGCGTACGATCCGCGGTTCGTCTTCGCCTGGCCGAGCGCCCGGTCCGCCGTCATGGGCGCACAGCAGCTCGCCGATGTCACCTATCTGGTTTCCAAGGCCTCGGCGCTGAGCCGGGGCAACCCGTTCGACGAGGACGGCGCGCAGGTGGTGCGCTCGATGATCGAGCAGCAGATCACCGCCGAGTCGATGCCGCTGGTGCTGTCCGGGATGGTGTACGACGACGGCATCATCGACCCGCGCGACACCCGGGACGTGCTCGGGGTGGCGCTTTCCGCGATCCATTCCGCGCCGGTCCAGGGCACCGACGCCTTCGGCGTCTTCCGGATGTAGAGGGGGCCACGATGACGATCACGAGTGTGCTGGTGGCCAACCGCGGCGAGATCGCCCGGCGGATCTTCGGTACGTGCCGCCGCCGGGGCCTGGCCACGGTCGCGGTGTTCTCCGACGCGGATGCCGGTGAGCCGCACGTGCGCGAGGCCGACGCGGCGGTCCGCCTGCCGGGGGTGACGCCGGCGGACACCTATCTGCGGGGCGATCTGATCATCGCGGCGGCGCGGCGGGCGGGCGCCGACGCGGTCCACCCCGGTTACGGCTTCCTGTCGGAGAACGCCGGGTTCGCGCGTGACGTCCGGGCGGCCGGGCTGACCTGGATCGGGCCGTCGCCGGAGGCGATCGAGGTGATGGGCTCCAAGATCGAGTCGAAGCGCCGGATGGCGGTCGCGGGTGTGCCGGTCCTCGACCGGCTCGACGTCGCGGACCTGACGGCGGACGACCTTCCGGTCCTGGTGAAGGCCTCGGCCGGGGGCGGCGGTCGCGGCATGCGGATCGTCCGGTCGATGGCCGAGCTGCCGGACGCGATCGCCTCGGCCGCGCGCGAGGCGGCGGCCGCGTTCGGCGACCCGACCGTGTTCTGCGAGCGTTACCTGGAGTACGGCCATCACGTCGAGGTGCAGGTCATGGCCGACGAGCACGGCACGATCTGGGCGCTCGGCGAACGGGAGTGCTCGCTGCAGCGCCGCCATCAGAAGGTCATCGAGGAGGCTCCGTCGCCGCTGGTCGACCGGCTCGGCGGCGATCTGCGCCGGCGGCTGCTCGGCGCGGGGCGTACGGCGGCGGCCGCGGTCGGTTACCGGGGCGCCGGCACGGTCGAGTTCCTGGCCGACGAGCGGGGCGATTTCTGGTTCCTGGAGATGAACACCCGCCTGCAGGTCGAGCACCCGGTCACCGAGTGCGTCACCGGCGTCGACCTGGTCGGCCTGCAGCTCGACGTGGCGAACGGACGTCCGTTGAGCGGCCCCGAGCCGGCGGTGACCGGCCACGCGATCGAGGCCCGCCTCTACGCCGAGGACCCGGCCGACGACTGGCGCCCGCAGACCGGCACCGTTGTCGCGTTCGACATCCCGGCCGGCGACGGCATCCGGGTCGACGCCGGCGTGCGGCCGGGAAGCGTGGTGGGCATCCATTACGACGCGATGCTGGCCAAGGTCATCGCGTACGGCCCGGACCGGGAAGCGGTGGCGGCCCGGCTCGCGGCGACCCTGCACCGCGCGCGCGTGCATGGCGTGACCACCAACCGCGATCTGCTGG
This sequence comes from Paractinoplanes ferrugineus, assembly GCF_016862195.1. Classification (GTDB taxonomy): domain Bacteria; phylum Actinomycetota; class Actinomycetes; order Mycobacteriales; family Micromonosporaceae; genus Actinoplanes; species Actinoplanes ferrugineus. The sequence continues at coordinate 135,497 of NZ_BOMM01000029.1, forward strand.
TCGCCAGCCTGCGGCACCCGGATTTCCGGTCGGGCGCGATCGACACCGGTTTCTACTCGAGGAATCCGCCCCGCCGGCTGGTGGCGGCGGGACCGGACCCGGAGATGGCCGCGCTCGTCGCCGCCCTGGCCGACGCCGCCCTCGAGCGGGGGCCGTTGCTCCCCGGCCTGACCAGCGGGTTCCGCAACATCCCGGTCGGCCACCGGAGCCGCACCTACGCCGTCCGAGCGGCCGCCCCGCCGGCGCCGCCCGACGCAACAGAGCCGGCCGCCGCAACCGAGCCGACCGAGCCGGTCGCCCCGCCGGGGCCGGCGATCCCGGGCACCGCGCCGGGCGAGCGGGGCATCGAGGTCCGCTACCGGTTCGGGCGCGACGGCCTCGAGACCGGGGCGGGGGCGACGCTGGTCTCGGCGAGCGCCGAGGAGGTGGTGCTCGAGGTGGACGGGGTCCGGCGTACCTGGTCGGTCGGGCGTTTCGAGGACCGGGTGGTGGTCGACGGGCCGGCCGGGTCGGTCGAGTTGCGCCGGCTGCCCCGCTTCACCGACCCGGCCGAGCTGATGCCGGCCGGGGCCCTCGTGGCGCCGATGCCGGGCACGGTGGTGCGGGTGGGCGCCGAGGTCGGTGACCCCGTCGCGGCCGGGCAGCCGCTGGTCTGGCTGGAGGCGATGAAGATGGAACACGCCGTGCGGGCGCCCGCCGCCGGCACCCTCACCGAGTTGCCGGTCGAGGTCGGTCAGCAGGTCACCCAGGGCACGCCGCTCGCCGTGGTGTCCGGTGACTGACGTCCGGCCCAAGCAGGACCGCAGCCGCGCCACCCGGCAGCGCCTGCTCGAGACCACGATCCGCTGCCTGGCCACGCACGGCTGGGAGGCGTCGACGGTCGGCTTCATCGCGGCCGAGGCGGGCATCAGCCGGGGCGCGGTGCAGCATCACTACCGCACCCGGGAGGCGCTGATCCTGGGCGCGCTCGAGTTCATGTTCGAGGAACGGGCCGCCCTGCTCGACGCGTTGCCCGAGCCGACCGGCACCGGCCCGGACCGGGTGCACCGGGTGGTCGAGGGCCTGGTCGAGGGGATCGGCGGCGAGCTGTTCAAGGCCGCCCTGCAGGTGTGGACGGTGGCCGCGGCGGATCCGGAGTTGCGCGCCGCCGTCGTACCGCTGGAACGTCGTTTTGCCCGCGGGGTGCACGAGCGGGCGGTGCGGCTGCTCGGGGCGGACGACGACGACCCCGAGATCCGCGGGCTGATCCAGGCCACCCTCGACCTGGCGCGCGGCCTGGCGCTGGCGGACGTGCTGACCGACGACTCGCGGCGCCGCGCCCGGGTGGTGCGGGCCTGGTCGGTGCAGCTGACAAGCGCGTTGAGCGCGGCCGATTAGCGAGGCCGCCGCGAGCCGGCCGCGGCTATCCGCGGTCGCGGGCGCGCCGCCGGGTGTGCAGGCTGCGCAGCCAGGCCACCTCGGCGGCGAGGGCGGCGTCGGTGAGTTCGGCGCGGGCGCTCGCGGGCGAGAGGTCGGCGGAGGCGGGCGCCGGGGCGGCCCGCAGCCGGCTCAGCTCCAGCTGGGCCAGGCAGACCTGCACGACCATGTCGAACGTCGCCCGGTCGGTCGCGGCGACGGCGAGCAGCACCCGGATGCGTACGTCATCGGGGGTGAACTCGGCCGGCACCCGCAGCAGCCACATCCGCTGCCGCCGCGCCCCCGCGTCGGTCAGCGCCCAGCTGCGCCGGCGCGGCTGGGCCGGGGTGGCCCGGGACCGCACCAGCCCGAGCCGCTCCTGGCGGCCCAGCGTCCAGGTGACGCGGGAGATGTCGACCCGCTCGTGCGGCCCGAAGGTGTCGGCGTGCCGGCACTGGATCTCGTGGGCGGTGCCCGGCCGATCGCCCAGCAGCACGAGCAACACGTCCGCCAGGGCCAGCACCGGCACACCCCCCTCATGCTCCTACAAGTTGTAAAAGCTAGCACCGGTGGGCCACGGTGTATATTGTCCCGATTTCCGGTACGAGTGATCACGCCCACGTCGCACTCTCAGCGTCGTTGCGTAGGATTTCGGGCCGCGAGACTCTCCGACCGCCGAACCGAGGATTTCCGATGCCGCTCACTCCAGCAGACATCCACAACATGGCCTTCAAGAAGCCACCCATGGGCAAGCGTGGATATGACGAGGAAGAGGTCGACGCCTTCCTCGACGAGGTCGAGCAGGAGCTCATCCGCCTCCTCGAGGAGAACAACGCCCTGTCCGACACGCTCTCGCGTGGCGGCGGCGGGGGTGGCATGGCGCCGTCCAACTCCTCGAACATGGCCCTCAACGCCGAGCTCAACGACCTGGTCGGGCAGCTCGACCGGCTCCAGGAGGCCCGCGCCCGCGCCGAGCAGAACGCCCGCGGCGTGCAGGCCGAGCTGGAACGCGCCCGCAACCAGGCGATCGTCCCGGTGGCCGCACCGGTCGACGACGACCGCAACGCGCGGGTGCTGATGATGGCCCAGCGCACCGCCGACGACCACATGCGCGACGCCAAGGCCGAGTCCGACCAGATCATCGGCTCCGCCCGCTCCAAGGCCGAGCAGGTCACCAGCGAGGCCCAGCTCAACGCGGCGACGATCGAGAGCGACGCGCGGCGCAACCACTCCGAGGCGATCAGCAGCATCGGCACCAAGCGCTCGGCGATGCTCGACGAGATCGATCGGCTGGGCCAGCTTGCGCAGAGTTACCACTCGGCCCTGAACAACCACGTCAACCAGCAGTTGGCGGAGCTCAACGGCGCCCCGGACGGGATCGCCTGACGGCGACACATTGACAGAGATCACCCCGGCCGCATAGGTTCGGCCGTTGATTCGACCGGGGGTGACCAGATTTGCGTACGCGTTGGGCGGCGGCCCTTCTGATCGTGACGCTGGCGGGCTGCACGGAGAGCAGCCCGCCGACCGCGTCCGCTCCGTCATCGGCCACGTCCGACCTGCCCGCGTCGCCGCCGGTCTCGCCGACGCCGGTCGCGCCGTCGCCGGCCGGGCCGTCGTCCGGTGCCACTCCCCCGCCGCCGAGCGACCCCGGCGCCGCGAATCCCGGCAAATTCGACGGCGTCCAACTGGTCCGTTCGGGCGGTATAGCGGGAATCACCGAGACCACCACGATCCGGACGGACGGCACCTGGACCCGGGTCCCCAGCAAGGGTGCGCAGGCCACCGGCCGCACCGACCCCGCCACACTGGGCCGGCTCGCCGAACTGGCGGCCGACCCGCGGCTGGCCGCCGAGGCCGTTCGGAAACAACCGACCCGCGGCAACTGCGCCGACACGTACTCGTACCTGCTGACCGTCGTCGGTAAGCGGACGATCCGGTACGAATCGTGTCCCGGCCGCGACAAGCCCCCGGCCACCGTCGAGATGATCAGCCTCGTCCAGGACGCCGCCAAGTAGCTCGGACACGGCACCGCCCCGGACCGGGTACGCGTCCGGGGCGGCCTGGCCGCACGATCAGGAGACCGGCAGCAGCTGGTCGTCGACGGTGGCGGTGCCGCCGGCGGGCAGCGTGAACGTGTCGGCCTCGGCATAGCTGAGCGCCTGGTACGCCCATTGCAGCTGTCCCTCGGTGGTCCGGAAGTAGACCTTGAAGTCGCCCGGTGGCAGCTTCGCGATCGTGTAGTCGCCGTTCGCGTCGGTGATCGCCGACGCCGAGCCGGCGTTGTTGTCGACGTAGCCGACCTGAGCGCCCGCGACCGGGGCGCCGTCCGCGCCGAGCAGCTTGCCCGACACCGACGCGCCCGGCAGGAGCCGGTTGTCCGCCCGCACCGTGCGGCCGGCACCGACCGGGTGACGCGATGCCGCGGAACGGTCGGCGGTGCTCGGCGCGTACTGGGCGAAGTGGCCGTCGGTGAACCGCAGGACGTAGGTCTCGTTCGGGGCGACCCGCAGCGAGTACCGGCCGTCGGCGGCCGTCGTGCCGGTGAAGTCGCGGGCGTGCTCGTCGTCCTCGGCGCTGACCGCCACCCCGGCGGCGGGCGCCCCCGAGGCGTCGAGCACGCGGCCGGTCAGCCGGCCGGCGGCGGGGACGACGCTGTCGGCGAAAGTGGTGCGACCGGCGACGACCGCGTAGGCGGACGGCGTGTCGGTGCGGCCCGGCGCCCACTCGGCCCAGCCGCCACGGTCGATCTGGATGGTGTAGGCGCCGGCGTCGAGACCGGTCACCTTGAAGTGACCGGCCGCGTCGGTGCGGGCGCGGGCGGCGATGTTCGGTGAGTCGGGAACGAGGACGGTCAGGTCGGCGCCGGCGACAACGGCGCCGCGGGTGTCGTGGACCGCCCCGGCCAGGTTTCCGGTGGTGTGTGCGGGTGCGGGCGGGACGGCCAGGACGGCCGCCAGGATGACGGACTGGAGCATCGGATGATTCCTTCCCCCGTGAACTGCTTGTTGCCGGCGACGCTATCGACGCCCGGGTAGGGTCGGGGACGCCGGAGCGGCAACCCGGCATGAAACCGGTAGTGTCCATTCCGGAACGGAGCGCAACGATGCGGGTCCGGGCGCGCGGCTTGACCTTCGACGTGTTCCGGGGCGGCCCGGCCGGCGGCGGAACCGCGCTGCTGTTGCACGGCTTCCCGCAGAACAGCCGGTCGTGGGCGGCGGTCCAGCCCGGGTTGTGGAACGCCGGGCTGCATACGGTCGCGATCGACCAGCGCGGCTATTCACCCGGTGCGCGGCCCGAGGGGATCGACGCCTACCGCACGGCCGAGGCGGCCGACGACGCCGTAGCCGTCCTCGACGAGCTGGGCCTGGGGCGGGTGCACGTGCTCGGGCACGACTGGGGTTCGCTGACCGGCTGGCAGCTGGCGATCCGCCACCCCGAGCGGGTGCGCACGCTGACCGCGGTGTCGGTGGCCCATCCGGCGGCGCTGTGGCGGGCGCTGAAGATCGACCCCGACCAACGCGAGCGTTTCGGCTACGTCGACCTGTTCCGCGACACCGCGAGGGCGGCGGACGTCCTGCTGGCCGACGGCGGCCGGCGGCTGCGCCGCATGTTCGACGGCAGCGGGCTCAGCGAGGCGGGCATCGAGCGCTATGCGGCACCGATGCGAGATCGGGGCGGTCTGCTCGCGGCGCTCGGGTGGTACGCGGCGATGGCCGAGCCCGACTATCTGGACGCACCCGCGGTCACGGTGCCCACGACGTACGTCTGGAGCGACGGTGACCGGGCGATGGGCCGCACCGCGGCAGAGAGCTGCGGTGACCGGGTGCGGGCGGATTATCGGTTCGTGGAGCTGTCCGGCGTGACCCACTGGATCCCGGATCAGGCCCCCGTCGCGCTGGCCGCGGCCGCCGTCGACCGGATGACCGGTCGTTGACCGCGGCACAGCGCGTCACGGATCAGGAGCCGGCGGGGGCGTCCCAGAAGACGTAGACCGCGCCGTAACGCACCTTCGCCACCTGGCCGGGGGTGCAGCTGCCGGCCGGCTTCGCGCCGCCCGAGGTGAACAGGCGGTTGATGTAGTCGGCCTTGCTCAGGATGCCGGTGCCGGTGTGCGAGTTGATCTTCAGCAGGAGCTCCGGGATGGAGCCGGCCTTGGCCACCCCGTCGTTGACCTTGCCCGCGGTGACCAGCGACTGATCCCGCAGCGACTGCCAGCTCGGCCCGGCGAAGTGGTGGATCTTGCCACCGGTGCCGACCAGTTGCGCCTCCGGCGTGGACGCGGCCGGGAAGACGCCGTCGGCGCCGCAGGTGTAGTTCTGCGTGCCGTTGGTGACCACGAACGCGCCGATCGGCCGGGAACCAGCCGGCGGCTTGATCAGCTGGTTGATGAACGGGATGGAGACGGCGCGGGCATCGGCCCCCTGCGGCGCCGGCGCGACGGCACGCGCATCGGCCGCCTGCGGCGCCGGTGCGGCGGCGACCTCGGCGGCCGACGCGTTGAACGTGACGGCACCGATACCGGCGACGACGGCGGCCATGGCGGCGCCGCCGACGGCGACCCGGGAGCGACGTGTACTCAGCATGGAATTGATCCCCCTGATCGAGTTCTCGGTCGGCAGGCCCCTACCTGCCACCACGCTGTACGAGCACACGGCGCCCGCGGATGAAGATCGACAACACTCTTAACCGTTTGTTCACATTGGAGCGTCGTCCGGCTTACCCCGAAAGGCCTACCCCGGCCCACGCCGCGCCCACCGCACGCTGCTCACGGCCGCCGGCGCCGAACAGCTCACCGGCCTTGTGGAAGGTGGTGGTGGCGAACGCCTGGAAGCCGGTGGTGGCGGTGGACGCCTTCAGCGACTCGTACCAGATGCGTCCCGGCGCCTCCCAGGCGAAGCCGCCGATGCCGGTGGCCGCCAGGTAGAAAGCTCTGTTCGGGATGCCCGAGTTGAGGTGCACGCCGCCGTTGTCGCCCGCCTCGGTGTCGGGCAGATCCTGGTAGCCGTCCATGTGATCGGGCTGCGGGTCCTTGCCGAACAGGTCGTTGTCGTAGGCGGTGCCGGGCGCCTTCATCGACCGCAGCGCGTCGGCCTCGACCCGCGGCGTGAAGATCTCGGCGCCGATCAGCCAGTCGGCCTCCTCCGCCGTCTGCTTGCGCTTCCACTGCTTGACCAGCGAGCCGATCACGTCCGACATCGACTCGTTGAGCGCGCCCGACTGCTTGCGGTACTCCAGCTTGGCGGTGTGCTCGGTGACGCCGTGCCCGAGCTCGTGCGCGATCACGTCGAGCGACCCGGTGAAATCGGTGAAGATCTCGCCGTCCCCGTCGCCGAAGACCATCTCCTGACCGTCCCAGAACGCGTTGTTGTAGTGCCGGCCCCGATGCACGTAACCGAGCAGCCGCATGCCCCGGCCGTCGATCGAGTTGCGCCCGAACACCTCGCGGAAGAAGTCGCGGGTCGCCCCGAGACCGTCGAACGCCTGATTGACCGAGGCGTCGGCGACCGGCCGGTCCCGCTCGGACCGGACCAGCTCGGCGACCGCCAGGAAGGTCCCGTTGTCGCAGTCGAACACGCTGCGGCGCCCACCGCCGGCGGCGGCCAGGGCCCCGGAGATCTGCGCGCGCACCTGACGCTGCCCGCGCAGTTGCGCGGTGCTGAGCAGAGTGGCCAGCGCGGCCCGGCGCACGGCCGCGTCACCGCTGTCGAGCAACCGGTCGAGAAGATACGGCGGCGTGATGCAGTTGATCATGGCTCACCTCGTATGTGGGTAGTTCCGCTTCGAAGCCGGCGAATTCCGCAGAGGTATTTCGGTGGCCCGACGATCCGCGACCATGCGGCCCGCGTGTCGCACTCGACCGCCGACGGCATTTCCGGTCGGCGATCGAGCATCCTCGAGCCGCACCCCCGATGCGCCAGACTGCAAATACTCTGCGTTATCTTCGCTGGTGGAAAGCGCTAGGTCTCCGTTGCGGCAAACCCTCAGCCGTACGGCTGACCCAGCCCCGCCGCCCAGTTGTCGCCCGCCGATGAACGGCGTCCATGGGGAAGTCCATGTGCACGTGCTCGACGACCTGGCTGGTTTGTCACCCGGAGCGCAGGCGTTCCTGAGTCGAAGCGGTGAACGACGCCCGCTCGCCACCGGACGAATACCCACCGACTACCTGCGGGTCCCGGGCAGGTCGGGCCGGCTCATCGCCGCGCCCGTCGAGTTGATCGTCCGAAGAGAGGGATTCGCCGAGCGCTTCGGCGGTCTGCGGTACTGGGTGCGGCCCCGGATGACGATGAGCGGCGATACGTACGAGACGGCCTGCCAGCGGGACTTCACCCTGACCGACTGGCTCCGGCCGGAACACGGTGGCTGGTCGTTCGGGTGGATCGGCGAGCACATTTCCTCCCCGGCGCGCCGCCTGATGCCCACCGACGGCCGGTGCGGCGTGCGGCCCGCAGGAAGTTGGTCAGGCTTGTCGTTCCGCGGCCGAGCACGTCATGCAGAACTCGTTCCCGGCCGGATCGTGCAGAACAACCCAGCCGTCGCCGTCAGACGTCCGATGGTCGCCGACGACGGCCGCGCCCAACGCGACGAGCCGGTCGACTTCCTGGTCGCGGTCCCGGTCGTCCGCCTGCAGGCAGACGTGGACCCGATTCTTCACCGACTTGCCCTCGGGAACAGCCTGGAAGAACAGCCGAGGACCGGCCGGCGGCTGGATGACGACCTCGGCGTCTCCCGGCGCGCACTCCGGCTGGACGGGGTGGCCGACCACCTCGCTCCAGAACCCCGCCAACGCATAGGGGTCGGCGCAGTCGAACGAGACATTCCGAATGAACGACGTCATAGCCGCAAAGCGTAGATGCCCGCCGGCCCTACAGCAGCCCGCGCTCCCGCATCTGCTGGATCTCCGGCCCGATCAGCCGGGTCCAAGAGATCGGTAGGATCAACATTGTGGAGGAAACGCCGCCCAGGTTGAGGCTTCCTCTGCGATGGGCTGCCGCGCGGTGGTCGGCTCGTTGCTGGCAGCAAGTACGGCACTCTGCTGTTTCGCGTTCGCGACGGTCTCAGCCGGATATGACGGCTTCCTCAGCTGGCTCAACCCTGTAGCCTCTGTAAGTTGCTGCGGCGGACTCGTCCTGGGCGTGCTCGCCCTGCTGGTGTGGCCACTCCTGCGCCGCTCTACTCAACCTGGTCAACAAGAGTAGCGACGACTGAATGACGCGCGGCCGGCCATAACGCGGTGAACGTATCCGCGGCATGGGCCGATCGTGTGGTGGGCCGCACGCGGAGCGTTCGCCAACCGTCCTGACCACGGCGTGACTGTTGGTGTCGGCGTCGGCGGGTCCGGTGCTGAGCCTGCTCGGACGGCTGGCAGGGACCCTGCCGCCTGAACGGTCGACGGTGGGTAGCATCGCCGGATGCACAGGGCGCGACAGGGACTCCTCGTGACGGCCGGCCCGCTGCTTCTGGCCGCCGCCGGTCTGGTGCATCCGGGCGGGCTGTCGGCCGAGGCCGCGCACCGCTGGGTGCACCTGCACATCGTGCTTCTGCCGGTCTTCCCGTTCCTTGCCCTGGGCTTCGTGGTGCTGCTGCGCGGCCGGCCCCGGCTCGACGTGGCCGGGGTGGCCACCGTCGTCGCGTGGCTGGGTGCGGCTGTCTACGCGGTCGGCTACACCGGCCTGGACGCGGTCGCGGGGATCGCCGCCGGCACGGTCGCGGGGCAGGACGGCGATCAGGGCGAGCTTCGCCGCCTGGTGCTTGCCCTGTACGACGTCGGCGACCTGCTCGGCCGCGTGGGCGTGTACGCCCTGATCACCGCGGTGCTGGCGGGCACGGTCGCCCTGGTGGTCCGGCACGGCGTCCGGGTGCTCGCGGGCACGGCCGTGCTCCTCGGCGCGGCCTACTCGTTCATCGACAGCCACATCTTCTGGCCGCGTGGTGTGCTGACGATGCTCGCCTTCGCCGCCGGATTCGCGCTCTGGAACTGGGCCGCGACGCAATCACCACGAACCGGCCTCGGCGCCACGACTTCCAGCCCGGCCGAGCCCGCGTCATGGTGACACTGCGCCCCGGTGGCCTCACGCTCTGATGTGCGTACCCTGCGAAGGCGGGCCGTAGTCAACTGATCCGTACCCTCATGATCGGCGCTCTTGGCGCCTTCTTCCTGGTTGTCGCCGGCTGGCTCGTGATCGTCGTGCCCCCGCAGGTCATAGCGCCTTGTTCCGACGCGCGACTGGCCGGCGTCACCGATCGGGCGAAGAACCTGGAACTGCGGGATTCCCGCATCAAGATGCCGAACGATCTGCGTGCCGGCCTCCTGCAATTGGCGGGTGGCATCGCGCTGGCGGCCGGTCTGGTCCTCACCTACCGGCAACTGAGGATGAACCGGGACGGCCAGATCACCGAGCGCTTCACCGCGGCGATCAGCCACCTCGGGCAGGACGAGGACAACCTTTCCGTCACCCTCGGCGGCATCTACGCACTCGAACGCATCGCGCGCGATTCGCACAGCGACCGCAGCGCCATTCAGGAAATCCTTGCCGCGTACGTTCGAGCCCGCGCGCCGTCGCCGCCCCGCAACGGCCTGCCCGGTCCGGACACGCCGCGGGCCGACATGCCACGAATGGCCGCGCGCCTTCCCGCTGTCCAGGCCGCTCTGCCGGTTCTCGGCCGGATGCCGCGGCCGGCCGACGTCGGCAACCGGCTCGACCTGCGGCGGACGGACCTGCGCCGGGTCGACCTGCGTGGCGCCAACCTGCGGTTCGCGGACCTGGAGGAGGCGGATCTGCGATTCGCCGTTCTCGGCGGGGCTGACCTTCGCGACCTGGTCGTCTGCGGCACCGATTTCACCGACGCGCGGTTGAACGACGTGCGGATCTGCGACTTCAAGGGCGGCGACACCGCCACCTGGCCGGCCGGCTTCGATCCGGCGACCGGCACCTGTACGACGTCCTGACGACCGCCGGGTCGTGTCGCCGGCGAGCTTTCGACCGATCATTGGGACACTAGGCGCCGCGGCGTGGACGAATAGGTCTTGGCATTCAAAGCCGTATGCAGGAAGGTGTCTACGCTGCTTCAGCTGCGAGCTTCGCCGCGCCTACCAGAAATGGATCCAGATATGGTCAATCCCGGGCCCTTCGGGGGGCCGTCCGGGGAGGAGTCCGCTCCCTCCGGACACCCCGCACCCCCGCCCCAGCCGCCCTACGGCGCTCCCCAGCCGCCGCCCTACGGCAACACGCCGCCCTCGTACGGCACGCCGCCGCCTTCCTACGGCACGCCGCCGGGAGCCGGTTACCAGCAGGCGCCCTACGGCCAGCAGATGGGTGGGGCTCCGGGGATGCCGGGCACCGGCGTCGGGCAACCCGGCGGCCTGGCCGACCGGTTCCTGGCCCGGTTCATCGACGGTCTGATCGTCGGTGTGGTGTCGGTGATCATCAGCTTCGTGTTGGCGCTCGTCTCGGATTCGTGGATCCTGACCGGGCTCGTCTCCTCGCTGGTGACCGCCGCCCTTTATCTCGGCTACTTCGGCTATCTCGAGTCCAGCCGGGGGCAGACGATCGGCAAGCAGGTCATGAAGCTCAAGGTGTTCGGCCCGGACCGGGTCAGCAACCCGACGATGGAGCAGGCCATCCGCCGCAACATCTACATGGGGTTCGGCGTGCTCCGGATCATCCCGTTCGTCGGCGGCATCCTCAGCTTCCTCGGCGGCGTGGCAGCGGTGATCCTGATCGTGGTCAACATCAACAGCGACCCGCAGCGCCAGCACTGGTTCGACAAGTTCGCCGGCGGCACCCAGGTCATCAAGATCGGCTGACCGTCGGGCTGACGTCCCCGGCCGGGGCTCAAGTGACCTCCGCTTGTGCCCCGGGCCGGTTCGTCGCCACCGGTCAGCTTTGCCAAAGAAAAGCGGCTGACGCGCACGAGTGGCAGCGGAAGCCGTAGCGGATCCACCGCCGCCGAAGTTCATCGAGGTGCGATAGTCGTGGCCCTCCTCGAGCTGCACGACAAACGCCATCGGCTGCGTACAGTTGTCGCAGTTCGGGGTTTCGTCGTTCTGCAGCCAGGCGGGACGGCCGCCGAGCTGACCGACTATCTCCCGCCCGGGCCGGCCGTTTTGCGCACACCATTGCTCCGCGGCGTCGAGATAATCGTCGGCACCGACCTGCTCGAAAGCGACCGCGCAGGCCTCGTCGAGCAGCGTCACACCATCTCCGGGCGAGATCGCGGTGCCGACCGCGTCCTCCGGGAAGACGAATGCCCGGTTACCGCCGGCCCCCGGATCCCATTCGTCGCATAGACCGGGATCGTTCTGGCACATGAAGGCCGAGAACAAACCGGCGCCACCCGATTCGGCGTCGGCCAGCCGGACCTGCGCGAGGAACTGCATGGGACCGCCGCATTCGCGGCACCGCGGCCAGGCAAAATCGCTCGGTACGTACGGGACTCCCCCGGTACGCGTCCCCGGCGCATCCGCGTCCGCCGGCCCGGCGTAGGTCATCAGCTTCACCACGCGAGCAGGGTACGGCAGGTGTTGCCCTGTCTCGCCACGCTGCCGCGCGTGAGCTTCGACCTGCATTTGGAGCGGGCCCCTGGACCTCCCCCGTTGTCAGGCGTAGCCTGACCGTCGTCAGGGTTTACCTGACAAGTCATCCCAGGGGAGGCCCCCATGAACAGCGAAACCGTTGTCGCCGCGGCCACGCTGCAGTTGCGCTGCTCCTTCTGCGCCAAGCCGAGTTCCGAGGTCGAGAAACTCATCGCCGGCCCGGGGGTGTACATCTGCAACGAGTGCGTCGGACTGTGCAACGACGTCCTCGCATCCGAGCAGCCCGACCCGCTCGAATCGGCCACCCGACTGTCAGCGTGGGAGGAAGGCATGACCGATGAGCAGATCCTCGACCAGCTTCCCCGCATCGCGGCGGTCAGCGCTCAGACCGAGGCCGGCCTCCAGCGATTGGTCACCATCCTGCGAGAGCGGCGAGTGACCTGGACACGCATCGGCGCCGCCCTCGGGATCACCCGGCAGTCCGCCTGGGAGCGGTTCGCCGGCGAGGATTAGTCATCATGGTCGGGTGACACCCGGCTCGGCCAGGTCGAGGTGAACCCCGAGGACGACACCGTCGAGGTCGTCCTCGATCCCTCGGCCCGACCGCCGCTTCGCTACAGGGCGGCGGAGTCGGCGTCGATGCCGATGAGCGAGCGCTACGCCGGCTTACTCGGCCGGAACTCCGCCTGGTGGTGGCTTCTTCGCAACCAGCACCAGTACGAGGACGGCTTCCAGATCGAGCTCGGTGCCGCATCGTCGACCACGACGTTGCAGTACCTCGCGATGGCCTCGCGCCTGCATCTCCGGCACGTGATCGAAGCGGTCAGCCCAGCAGAGCCGTTGCCGCCCTCGCCGACGCCCTGACCTCGTCCCACTCAGCTGCCCGGGTCAGAGCCTGCACCCCCACCGGCCGGCGAACTACAGGAGCCTACGGCCGGCGGCGGTGATGTGAGCGGCCAGTACGGTTTCCGTCGTCCTGTCGGACCACGCCTCAGCGCGCCTGCTCTCTTGCGCGAGTTCTTCTCCGGTCAGCAAAACGCCCTCGGTCCACGGCGCGGGCCACCTGGGGAATCGGCGCACCTCGACGAGGCCCCGGGCCGCCAACGAGATCAGACCGGGCGCGAGGATGTCGGCGAGTTGCCCCAACGTTGTCTGCTTGTGCCAGCGCAGTTCCCAGAGCGGCTGCGGCGAGTCATCGAGGGGCTGCAGGACCTGCTCTTCGGAGTCGTCCAACCACTCGTCCGCCACGCCTCCCCCTCTCGGTGGATAAAAGGGAATTCTGGCCCGTCTTTGACCGGCGGGCACTCCGGGGTCAGGTCGTGGTCTCGCCGGCCGGGCTCGGCTCCTGGGGCACGGCTGCCCAACTCGCCAGCAACGGAAGCACCCGCGCCGTGGGCGAGTCGGGTTCGACGGTGTAGACGACCAGGCGCTGTTCCGGATCGTGGGGTCCGACCACGGACTCGATGCCGAAGGTGAGCGGTCCGGCGGTCGGGTGGGCCAGGTGTTTGGTCAGCGAGGTGCGGAAGGTGACGCGCTGGTCGTCCCACCAGCGCGCGACGTCGGGATCGCCGTGGCGCAGTTCGGCCACGAGGTCGACGAGGCGGCGATCGTCGGGGTGGCGTCCGACCTCGTAGCGCAGCGCCCCGACCGCGGCGGCGGCGAAGTCGGCCCAGTTCACGATCCGTACCCGCGCGTCGGGCTCCAGGAAAAGCCAGCGCACGAACGAAGATCCCGGCTCCAGGCCCGGCCCCAGCACCGCACTCAACAGCCCGTTGTGGGCCAGCACCTGCGAGCGCCGCCCCAGCAACAGCACCGGTACGTGGTTCAGAACTCCCATCAGGCGCAGCATCCCCGGGTCGGGTCGTTGCGCGGCCTCCGGTCCGGTCCACCGCCGATGCGAGGTCGGGGCGGCCAGGTCCCGCAGGTGAGCGTGTTCGACCTCGTCGAGCTGCAGCGCCCGCGACAGCGCCCGCACCACCTCGTCGGTGACGTTGTGCTGGCGTCCCTGTTCCAGCCGGCTGTAGTGGTCCGGGCTCAGGCCGGCGAGCACGGCGAGCTCCTCCTTGCGCAACCCGGGAACCCGCCGCGGGCCGGGGAAGGCCGCGATGCCGGCCTGGGCAGGCGTCAGGCGGTCTCGCCGAGACCGCAGGAACGCCCCCAGGGCAGCACGATCAGCAGGCACCCACCCAGCATAGGAGCCGACCATGACGCCTGCCTGGGCATGCGGTGACCAGGCAGGACGCGCCCTGGTGCGGGCCGCGCGTCCCGGGTGAGGTAGTGCTCATGACCGAGCAGACCCGTACCGTTCTGATCACCGGCTCGACCAGCGGCATCGGTGCCGCCACCGCCCGCACCCTGGCCGCGCGGGGCTGGCGCGTCGTCATCACCGGCCGCGACCAGGCCCGCGGCGCGGCAGTCGTCGCCGACATCGAGGGCAGCGGCGGACAAGCCGCCTTCGTCCGCTCCGACCTGACCGGCCCACCCGGATCACTGCGGGACTTCGCCCGCGCCGCCACCGAGGCGGCTGGTGGACAGCTGGACGCTGTGGTCCACAACGCCGCCCTGTGCCCGGCCGTCGACACGGTGAGCCTCAGCGACACCGACCTGGAGGCCACCCTCGCGGTGAACATCCGCGCCCCGCACGTGCTGACCGCGGCGCTGGCTCCCGCGATGGCCGAGCGCGGTCACGGCGCGGTCGTCGTCATCGGCTCCTGGATGGCCCACGTCGGGCACCCCTTCGTGGGGCTGTACTCCGCGACCAAGGCCGCCGAGATCCAGCTCGCCCGCAGCTGGGCCGCGGAGTTCGGGCCCCGCGGCGTGCGGGTCAACACCGTCTCCCCCGGAGCCACCCGGACCCCGATCAACGCATCCGACGGCGACGTCATCGCCCACATGACCGCCGGCACCCCCGCCGGCCGCCCCGGAATCCCCGAGGAGATCGCCGAGGCGGTGGCGTGGTTGCTCTCCGACCAGGCCGGCTACGTCCACGGCGCGGAGATCGCGGTCGACGGAGGCATCACGACCGCCCGTTCCGCTTGAGCCGGGCGACGCCCGCACGTTGACAGCGGCGCGCAAGACACTGATAGCCTTCGATGTCAGCTGCGACCGGCCCGTGGGCCGGCCGACGGATCAGCGGAACTCTCCTCCTGGGGGAACCATGCGACGTCAAGATCAAGCGCGGGCGTCCCGTGATTCGGGCGGGCCGCAACGGGCGAGCCTGTCGCGCCGGGGCCTGCTGGGTGCGGGTGCCGCCGTGGTCGCCGGGTTCTCGCTGAACCTGGCCGAGCCCGCGTCGGCGGCGCCGCCCGGGGCGCCCGAGCCGCTGGACCGGGGGCGGGAGGCACCGTTCGGGCCGGTGGTGGTCACCGATCCGGGCGGCGGCGCCGCGTACGCCCGCGCCGTGCGGCTCGGCGACTCGCGCACCTGGCTGGCGTCGTACCAGCAGTTCGGCGCGGCCGGGTTCCCGATCTTCCGGAGCACCGACGACGGTCACACCTGGCAGCAGCTGAGCAACGTGCCGAGCACCGGCGACGCGTCCGGGGTCTGGCTGCAGCCTGCCCTTTACGAGCTGCCCCGGGCCTTCGCCGGCTTGCCGAAGGGCACGGTGTTGTTCGCCGGCAACGACCTGGGCGACTTCACGAGCACCAGGATCGAGCTGTACGCGAGTCCGGACCGCGGCCGCACGTGGCGCCATCTGAGCACTGTGGCGGAGGGTGGCCCGCCGAACCCGAACAACGGTGGCACGCCCGTGTGGGAGCCGTTCCTGCTGCTGAACAAGAACCGGCTCGTCGTCTACTACTCCGACCAGCGGGACCCGAAACACGGGCAGAAACTCGCCCATCAGACCACCACCGATCTGCGTACGTGGGGTCCGGTCGTCAACGATGTGGCGGATCCCGATTACGACCTGCGGCCGGGGATGACCACCCTCGCCCAGATCCGGCCCCACCTGTGGATCCTGACCTACGAGAACGGCAACGACAAGACCGGCAACCCTTACGCCGTACGCTATCGGTTGGCCTCGGACCCTGAGCTCTTCGATTCCGCGCCCGACTTCGTGCTCCATGACCAGGACGGTTACATCCCGTCGGCAGCGCCGACGGTGTCCTGGTCGGACTCGGGCGGCCCGGCCGGCACCATCGTGGTGACCGCCAACAGCGACCAGGACTTCTTCGTCAACCATCACCTCGGCGACCCCCGCAGGTGGACGCGGGTGACGTCGGCGATCCCGGCCGGCTACAGCCGGCAGACCGTTCCCCTCGCCGGCCCGGGTTCGCGCCGCGAGCCGGGCCTGGTCTTCGTGGTGACCGGCCCGGTCTACGGCGTGGACGGCCCGATTCAGGCCGGCGTGGTGCGGATCTGAGGGACTGCGCCGAGTCAGGTCAGCGGACCGGCGGCACGACCCTGGTGGTCGAGGTGACGCCGTCGATCTTCTGCTGGCCGGTGAGCACCTTCTCGGCGGACCGGTCGCCGTGCAGGAACCGCTCGTAGAACGCGACCGCGTAGGTGACCAGCGCGGAGCTTTGCACCGCGGGCGTGAGCTCCTTCTTGGGGCAGGTGCTGTCGTCCTCACCGAGCGGCGCCGGCGGGGTCCAGGCGGTGTTGTAGTAGTTGTGGTTCGCGTTCTTCAACGAGATCGAGTACGCCGGTTGGTGCGTCCGGCCGGCGGCGTCGTCCAGGTATTGCTGGCCCGCTTCGCCGACCGCACCGTCGCAGCTGGAAGTCACCACGCCGACCGGGATCCGGGTGACCAGGGTGTCGCTGGGGTCGCCCTCGGGGTCGTCGAACTTGACCGGGGCCAGCGCGAGCACGGCCCGCAGCCGCACCCCGGCCGGCACCTCGGCGGCGTGCTTGTCGGAGGCCTCCCACATCGCGCCCTTGCCACCGCGTGAGTGACCCATGGTGCCGACGGCGTCCAGGTTCAGGTGCCCGGTCAGCGCTCCGAGCTTCTTGACCAGCGGCCCCCGGCCGAGCGAGAGGTCGCGCAGCAGTTGCAGGTGCTTGTTCATCAGCCGGGACCGGTCGCCGTAGTCGAACGAGCTCATGTTGATGCCGTCGGCGCTGATCGACACCACCACGAAGCCCCGCTGGGCCAGGGCCCGGCCGAGATAGTCGTAACCGCGGTAGCTGGGAAACGGCGTACCGGCGTCACACGGCCACTCCTGGGCGTCGGGGTCGGTGCACGCGTACCACGAACCGTGCGACTGGATGATCACCGGAAGCTTCCCGGTCAGCTGCGCCGGATAGCTCACGACGGCCCGCAACTCGCTCACGGTTCCGCTCTGCGCATCCTTGAACGCCTTGTCCCCGAGGTCGTACCAGGCGACGGTGACCCGGTCGGCCGGCAGCGGTTTCGGGGTTTCGCCGGCCGACGCGGTCAGCTGAGCTCCCGCGATCAGACCCGCTGCCAATACCACTGACAGGGCCGCGGCCCAGAGGTGTCTCGTCTTCATGCACCGCACGATAGGAAGCAGTTGTGAGGATCATGTTAGGCAACCACCACGAGTCCTCTGATACCAATGATGGCGTGCTGATCGATCCCGCCCTGTCAACACGCTTGGATCGAGTAGCGGCGAAACTCGCGGCCGCAGCGAGACTGCCCGGAGAGCCGGTGATGTTCGGGGCGTCGGCGCACCGGTTCGAGCTGGGGCCGCCCCTGCCCGGCGGCGAGGTGGCCGCATTCGAGCGTGCGCACGGCGTCTCCCTGCCGGAAGACTATCGAGCGTTCATCACCAAGATCGGCAACGGCGGTCCGGGCCGTTGGGGCGGCGCCGGCCCCTACTACGGCCTGCATCCGCTTCAGGACTGGGCCACTTCGTTGTGGGGCATGCCGGAACCGCACATGCTCGCCACGCCTTTTCCCGCCGAGCCGGGACGCGTCTACTCGGATTGGTTGTCCGAGGTCGCGCCGGGCGATGACGACGAGCCATACCGCGGAACTCTGGCGCTCAGTGATCAGGGTTGTGGTTTCCTCTCCGTCCTCGTCGTCAGCGGACCGGCCAGGGGCCGCATCACCGACAACAACGACACTCCGGCCGGGCCGGCCTTCACCGACGACGCGGACTTCCTTACCTGGTACGAGCGCTGGCTCGATGCCGTGCTGGCCGGTGCGACTCATTTCCGCTGAGCAGGACCGGCCGCTGCACGGTGAGGTCGTGCTCAAGGCGGCGAAGGCCGTGCATGTCGGGGTGTCCCGATCGCGGTCGCGGATCGCGAAGGTCACCTGCTCGAACCACATCCGGGTCGTAGAGCCGGGTGCCCGCCACCGACCTGCTCACCTGGTCGCCCGGACTCACCCCGGGACAGCCATCATGACCACGCGGCACGAAGGACGCGACCGATAAACACCGGCTCAACTGTCCAGGAAGGGGACGGCTTCGTCGACGACAGCCAGGAAGTCGGCCGGCGGCCCGTAGTTCGCGGCCCGCCCGGTCAGCTTTTCGAGCGGAGGAGCTTTCGGTACCAGGGCCGGCGGTCCACCGGGTGCTCGACGAACGGGTCGCGCCCGAGAATCCGGATGAAATGCGAGCTCACATCGATTTTCTCGCCGGGGGCGGGGTGGTTCAACTCGGCGAGTACGCGACCGACAGCCGGCATGTCGTCAGCCGAGATGTACGCGACGTAACGCCGGTCGGGCAGTTCCAGAGCCACTTCGAGCACATCGCGATCCGGCGTGAAGGTCCACTTCGCACGGTCGGCGCCGTCGACAACGATAGCCACGGCTGGACTATAGACAGGCGGCTACGTCCACGCTGACCGAGCGAAGGCGGCTGCTCGTCAGGCCAGCAGGACTTCGCGCATCTCCCGGCCCGGGTTGAAGCCGCCGACGATGCGGTGGGCGTCCGGCGCGTACACGTCGATGATGTTGTTCCGGCGCATCAGCTCGCGGATCGGCAGCGGGATGGGCGGTTCCTTGCTCATCGTCATGCGAACGTCGCGAGCCGTGCCGATCAGCTGGCCGGCCAGCGCCGCGCCGTCGGTGTCCACCCGGACCGAGGCGAACTCCCAGCCCGCGACGGTCAGGTCGAGGATCTCGAAGAGATGACCGTGCAGCCGGTCCTGGTCGGTCGTGAGCTTCACCTGGTTGCTGATCGCCCGCAGCGCCCCGGCGACGTGAATGTAGGGGAACAGACCGCACGGCAGGTTGAACAGCGGCCACCGCAGATCCGGCTGGGCCTCCCGCCACATCGGCCGGTAGTTGGTGCGGTCCACCTGGAACCGGTAGCCGACCTGGCGGGACAGTTCGGCGGCCAGCCGCTGGATCTCCGCGTGCGCCGAATCGGCGAACTCGCGCACGATGCCGCCCGCCGCGCCGACGCCGTCCGGGCCGGTCAGCGCCTCGGTCACCGCGGTCGCCTGCTGCTGGAACGAACCCGGCAGGCCGACCCCGAAGCGCTGCCGGACATCGTCGATGATCAACCGCCGCGCTTCGTCGTTCTGGTCGAACCGATCGTCACGTTTCCGCCGGAACCATCGCATATCGCCTCGTCTCGCCGCCGCCTCGAACGCGGCCATGGTAGTCGCCGCGTCCCGGCCTCTCGAACGCAGATCGCCGACCCCGGGCGCGGCCACCCGGGGTCTCAGCTTCTTGCCAGGTTGTCCGGGGCGGTAGGTGGGCAAGTAACAGGTTCGCGATTCGAGGAGGCACCTACCATGGCGACTTTCACCCAGCGCGTGCGCTCGTTCCTGCAGAGCCCGCAAGGTCAGCGGCTGGTCGACCAGGGCCGGCGGCAGCTGGCGAAGCCGGAGAACCAGCGCCGGCTGCGCGGCCTGTTCAGCCGGCTGCAGCAGAGCCGGCGCCGCTGAGGCCGGCAGCCGGCTGAGCCGGGGCCGCCGGCGGCGGAAACGCCCATAGCGGCGGATTACTCCGGCCGCCTGCCGATCCCGCCGGATTCGCTCGCCACAAGTCTCCCCGACGGGTGCTCCCTGCCGATGGTGCGGAGCACCGGCGAGTGGAGGCGACGCGATGGACCGGCTCAGCGGATGGGCCCGGAACGACACCTTGGTGCCGTTCGGTGTGCTGGCGGTGCTCGCCGGCGCTGTCTGGACGGCAGTGGGCCTTGCGCATCACTACCCGCACCCGATCATCGGCTGGCTTCCGCTGCCGGTCGGCGTCATCCTCGCCGGCCGGGCCTGCTGGCTGGCGTCGCGAGCGGCGGACGTCGACGACGGCACCCGCCGGTTCTGGCGGCACCTCACCGTCGCCTGCGTGCTCTTCCTCGGCGGGATCGTCGCGAACGTGGTCGACGCGGTCGGTGGACCGGAGCCGTCCCAGCGGGTCGGCGCGATCACCCTGGCGTGGTACCTAGCCGTGCTGGCGGTAACCCTGTGGGCGCTGCTGCGCCTGCCGTCGTGGCAGCGCACGCGCAGCGACTGGCTTCGGTTCAGCCTCGACACGTGCATCGTTCTGGTCGCCACCAGCGTCTTCGTCTGGCACTTCTCGCTGCGCGAACACGAACGGTGGATGTCCCAGACCGGGTCCGCCGGGGCAATGCTCGCCATCGTCGCGGTCGGCGTCATCTCGGTGGTGACCTTCGTGAAGGTCGCCTTCGCCGGGGCCGGCCAGCTCGATCGGCGCGCCGTGCAGGTGCTCGCCGCCGGGAGCGCGCTCAGCACCCTGGTCGGCGGCATGTCGCCGTTCCTCACCAGTTTCCCCTACCTGTCGTCGAGCCTCGTCGCCGTACCGGTGGCCACCCTGAGCATCCAGCTGGCCGCGACGGCGCAGCGGCGTAAGGTCGGCTCGCCGCCGCGGGAGCGCCGCCGCTCGCTGCGGATCAACGTGATTCCTTACCTCGCGGTCGCCGCGATGGACGCCCTCCTGCTGTCCACTCCGTCGGCCGATCCGGCCGAGAACGACATCATGAAGGTCAGCGCCGTCGCCCTGACCATGCTGGTGATCGCCCGGCAGATCATCGTGCTGCGCGACAACCGGTGCCTGCTGGCCGCGGTCGACGCGCACGTCGCCGACCTGAACCGCTATCAGGGCGAGCTGACCCACCAGGCCACCCACGACCACCTCACCGGCGTGGCCAACCGCGTACTGCTCGACAGCCACCTCGACCAACTGCTCAGGGCCGGCACCGCGGTGCACGTCGCCCTGCTCGACATCGACGACTTCAAGACGATCAACGACAGGCACGGGCATCGTACGGGTGATCGACTCCTCGCTGCCGTCAGCAGCCGGCTGACCGCGACCGTCGGAGCGGCCGGCCTGGTCGCCCGCCTGGGCGGCGACGAGTTCGCGCTCGTACTGGCGGAGCCCGATCCCGAGCGGGTGCGCGAGATCCTCGGCCGGGTGCTGGTCGCTCTGCGGGCCAACAGCGCACCGGTGCGGTCCGTCGCCAGCGTCGGAGCCACCACCAGCCGGCCCGGCGACACCCCCGAGGAGCTGCTGCGCCGCGCGGACGTCGCCATGTACGCCGCCAAGGCGCTCGGCGGAGACCGGCTGCACTGGTTCGACCCGGCGATGGACGAGCTGGCCGCCGAGTCCGCGCGGCTCGGCAGCGACCTCGAACAGGCGTTGCGGCGCGGCGAGATGTTCCTGCTCTACCAGCCGATCGTCGAGCTGCCCAGCCACCGCCCGGCCGGCGTCGAGGCGCTTCTGCGCTGGCGGCACCCCGACCGCGGCCTGGTCTCGCCGGACGTGTTCATCCCGATCGCCGAACGCAGCGGCCTGATCCTCGAGCTGGGGCGCTGGGTGCTGGAGAGCGCCTGCCGGCAGGCGGCCCTCTGGCAGCAGCGCTACGGCACCGACGCGCCGGCCAAGGTCAGCATCAACGTGTCGGCGCGGCAACTCGCCGAGCCCGGTTTCGTGGCCGAGGTCGAGGACATCCTGAGGCGTACGGGGGTGGACCGCTCCCGCCTGCTGCTGGAGATCACCGAAACCGCCGTGCTCGACCCCGGTCCGGCCCTGGCCGCCGTGCGCGAACTGCGGGACCGGAAACTGCGGATCGCCCTCGACGACTTCGGGACCGGCCAGTCGTCGCTCAGCCTGCTGCTGCACTGCCCGGTCGACGTCCTGAAGGTCGACAAGTCGTTCGTCAGCGGCACCGCCGCCACCAGTGACGCCGGCGCCGTCATCGTCGAGAACCTGATCGGCTTCACCACCGGGCTGCACCTCGAGGCAGTCGCTGAGGGCGTGGAGACGGCCGAGCAGGCCGAGCGGCTGTCCGCCGCCGGTTACCGCCTGGCCCAGGGCTACCTCTTCAGCCGGCCGGTCCCCGCCGAAATCATCGAGGCGCAGCTGACGGGCGTCCTTGCGAAGCGTTAGTCGAGTTATGTAGAGTTTCGCCCGTGCCCCGGATACCGCATACGTCACCGCAGACGTTGTCGCTGTTCAGCGCCCTGCTGGAGGAGCCGCAACGCTGGCGCTACGGCTACGACCTGAGCAAACAGACCGCCCTCGCCTCGGGCACGCTCTACCCGATCCTCATGCGGCTCAGCGAGCAGAAACTGCTCGAGACCACGTGGGAACCGTCGGACGAGCCCGGCCGCCCACCGCGCCACCTCTACCGGCTGACCGCCGACGGGGCCGCGCTCGCCGACCAGCGCCTCGCGGCCAGACCGGCGAAACCGCGGACCATCGGCCCGGCGATCCAGGCGCGCACCGCGTGAACGTCGAGCAGACCGTACGCGACAGTGCCGTACGCCGAATCGCGTACGCGTTGCTGCGCGCCGCCGTCCGTGGCCGCCGTGCGCGGGGTGGCGACTGGGGTGAGGCCGTCCTGGCCGAATTCACCGAGACCACCGGGGACCGCGAGGCCGTCCGCTGGGCCGCCGGCGGTCTCCGCGCGGTGTGGCACGAACGCCGGGACCGCCGGCGGGAGCTGCCGCGAATGGTCCGGATCCGGCGCCGAGTCGTCCGCATCGCCCTGCTCGGCATCGCGGCCGGGCTGGTCGTCAACCACTTCGTCCTGACCGTCGGCTACCAGCCCAGCGGCGGCATGGAACCGACCTACCGGATCACCGACCGCTACGTCGTCGATCTTGCGGTCTTCCGCCTCACCGGCGTCCAACGGGGGGACGTCGTCGAGGTCTCGGCGCCCGGCACCCACCGCATCATCCTGGAACGCGTCATCGGCCTGCCCGGCGACACCATCCGATGCGACGACGACCGGGTCGAACGCAACGGCGTCCTGCTGGACGAGCCCTACCTGGCCACCGACGACCTGCACCCGGACTACGCCCATATGACCGGCTGCATCGCCACCCTGACGGTGCCGCCGCACCAGCTCTACGTGCTCGGCGATCACCGCGTCATCTCGCTGGACTCCCGCAGCTTCGGCACGATAGACGAGGCCGACCTGCACGGCCGAGTCCTTCTCCGGTTGTAGCCGTCGCAAGCCCGGCGCCGGGCGCGCGCCGTGACGGTGGCGGTTCCCGGGCGGCGGCGAGGATCCGGAAGATCACAAAAGCGCGACACCCGGGCGTACGGGCGTACATGATCATGGTCTGACGAGGGGAGGGTCGACGTGACAGACGCACCGGACAGGGCAGCGGTCGAGCAGGCGGTCCGGGCTCGGGTCGCCGCGCGGCGGGAGCGGCATCGGCAACGCCCGCTTGTCGTACGGGTGCTCGCCGCGATCGGCGGTTTCCTGACCTGCCTCGTGGGCGCGGTGCTGATCTGGGCGCCCGAGCTGGCGCTGCCCCTGCTCCTGGTCGGGTTCGGGCTGCTCGCCCTCGAGTTCGACTGGGCGACGAAGGCGCAGATCTGGACCGAGCTTCGGATCACCCTGATTCGTGCCCGGCTCAAGAGGCAACCCACCTGGCTCAAGGCCGTACTCGTCGTCCTCGCGGTTTTGTTCGTGGGTGTCGCCGTGTGGTTGGCGCTCGCCGCCGCCTAGGTTTCGTCGCCGGCGATGCGTTTCTGCTGGGCGGCCACGAACGAGGACCACTTCGGGTCCTGCTCGGTGCTGGCCGGGCGGTAGAAGTCGGCGACCGAGGAACGCAACAGCATCACGAAGACGGCAACGACCAAGACGAGTACGGCCACGCCCTGGATCGCGTTCAGTGTCGGGTACCAGTGCGGCAGCAGGTCGTAGTAGGCGCGGCTGTCCGAGTCGGCGTTGGGGCCGGCTGTCGAGCCGGCCGGGTCGGCGCCCGCGTTGAGCCCGAGGAACAGGGCGAGACCGAGGAACCCGAGGACGCACCACGCGGCCGGGCGGACCCAGCGCAACGGGCGCCGGACAACCACCGCGAGCACGACCGCGACCAGCACGGTCAAGGCGGCGACAACCAGGTTGTAGACGAGGGCGGCGCGCACCTGGTCCGCCCCGTGCCGGATGGACCAGTACGCGCTCTCGGCGCTGAAGTGCCGCCACGCGAAGACCGAAGCCCCCACCATCGACGCCGCCAGAACCGCGCAACCGGCCAGAAGCCGAGAACTCCAATCCACCAACAGCGGTCGCTGCCGCTCGCTCGAACTCATAGCCGAAGCCTCCACAACGCCGACAGTGTCGAGGCACCTTAAAGGACAACGGCCGGCCACCGCTGTCCTTCAAGGATCAGCGGGCCAGGTGCAGGCCGCCGTCCGCGACGAGGGTGTGCCCGGTCACGAAGGTGCTGCCGATCAGGAGCATGACCGCCCTCGCCACTTCCTCCGGTTCGGCGACCCGGCCGAGGGGCGTACGCGAAGCGAATTCGGTGAAGAAGGCGGCGCGCTGCGCCGGCGGCATGGACTCCCACCAGGCGGTGTTGACCACGCCAGGGCTCACCGCATTGACGCGGATCGGCGCGAGCTCGGCGGCGAGCGGACGTACGGCCGCCTCGAGCGCGCCGTTCACCGCGGCGAGCCCGACCGTTCCCGGCAGCGCCGCCTGCGCGGAGCCGGCCGTGACCAGCGTGATCGACCCTGAGGCACGCATCGCCGGCAGGGCCGCCTGCACCACTTCCAGCTGGGCGAAGGTCTTGGCGGCGAAAGCTCGGCGAACGGCGTCGAGGTCCAAGCCGGCGAACGGACCGGCGCCCTCGCCGCCGCTGACACACACGACCAGATGGTCGACCGGGGCGAGTCTCGCGAAAAGCTCGTCCAGAGCCGCGCGGTCCATCGCGTCGACCCGCTCGGTGCGAATGGCGGACCTCGCCGCCACCTCCCCCAGCCGGTCCGCGGACCGGCCGGCGACGACGACTTCCGCCCCGGTCTGCGAGAGCAGCTCCGCGGTGGCGCGGCCGATGCCCGAACTGCCACCCACGACGAGTACGCGCTGGTCCTTGAAGTCCACGACCACTCCCCCGATTTGTCTAGACCCGACGTCTCGGTAAACGTAAGCGAGACGTCAGGTCTCGTCAACCAGTAGGGTCTCGGCATGCCCGCGCCTCGCACCCCCGCCCCGCCGATCGGCCCGGCGAACCGGCCCAGCACCGGCCGAACCCGTAATGAGCAGGCGCGCCAGGACATCCTTGCCGCCACCCTCGCACTGGCTCGGCACGATCTCGGCGCCACCACTGTCGACTCCATCGCCGCGCGCGCCGGCGTCGGCAAACAGACGATCTACCGCTGGTGGCCGTCGAAGTGGGCGGTCATCCTGGACGCGCTGCTCGCCCACGCGGAACGCGAGATCCGCACCGGCACCGACTCAGGGCCGCCGGCCGACCGCCTGGCGACCTTCCTCGTGTCGTCCTTCGACCTGCTGACCGGCCCCGACAGCGACGGGCCCCTGCTGCGCGCGCTGATGGCGCAGGCCCAGCTGGATCCGGGCTTCGCCGTCGCCTGGCGGGAGAAGTTCATCCTCCCCCGCCGCCGGGCGCTGGCCCAGCTGCTGAACGCCGGCGCGCAGGACGACCGGGAAGCGGCGGTCGATCTGATCTTCGGCGGCATGTGGTACCGCTTGCTCGTCGAGCACGGCCCCCTCGACGAGGCGTACGCCCGGCGCCTGTCCACAGCGGCGCTGGCCCTGCTGACCGAGTGAGGATCCACCCGGACCACACCGATATGGACGCAAGACACTTCCTCCCCCGATCGGGCAGCGGCGCTCATCAACGAGTCACTGTCGTGCCGGACAGTAGGCTGACTCGATGAAGTTCCTTCTCACGTCGTCGGGCATCGCCAATCCGAGCATCTCCGACGCGCTCGTCGACCTGCTGGGCAAGCCGATCGCCGAATCCACCGCGCTGTTCGTCCCGACCGGCGTCTACCCCTTCGCCGGGGGAGCCGAGAAAGCATGGACGGCGATCCACGGCCGGGCGTCGATCCCGTTGTCCCAGCTGGGCTGGAAATCCGTAGGAATTCTGGAGCTCACCGCCCTGCCGACCATTCGCGAAGAGAACTGGGTCCCGGCCGTCCGGGAAGCCGACGCCATCCTCGTCTGGGGCGGCGACGTGCTTTACCTGACCTACTGGCTGCGCCAGTCCGGCCTGGCCGGCCTCCTGCCGTCGCTCAGTGACACGGTTTACGTGGGAGTCAGCGCCGGGAGCATCGCGGTCACCCCGTACAACTGTGATGCCGAATTCGACCTTCAATTCGTCCCCGACGGCAGCGACATGGCGCAGGGCGCCGACCGGGCGCTGGGGTTGGTGGATTTCACGCTGTATCCCCACCTCAACCACCCCGACATGGAGGACACCGAGCTGTCCCGGATCGAGAAGTGGGCCTCCGGCATCCCGGTCCCGACCTATGCCATCGACGACGACACCGCCCTGAAAGTGGTCGACGGTGCCGTCGAGGTCATTTCCGAAGGAGACTGGAAACTGCTCAACGGTGCCGGTCGTCATGACCGCGGTCAGCGGCGCCAGGCCATCGGCGCCCACGCCACCGGGATGAAGTCTGAGCAGAGTCCGCTGTGGTCGAGCTGAGACCTGTTCAGCCATCGGCCTGTCGCGCGTCCTCCAGGTTTCGGATCATGACTTGGAGGTTGGTGACCGTTCGGTCGTACTCCCGCTGGTCGATGCCGGTGGTGGCCAGTTCGCGGATGGCCGCGACATCGGTCGTCAGCGTCCCGAGAAGGTCTCGTCCGGTGCCGGTGAGCGTGACGGAATCGCCGTCCTGGTGCACGAATCCGGGTCGCTTCAGCGGTTCGATGTGTGGCTGGACGGTTTCACCGGCCGCCGGGTCGAGGAAAGGCGCCAAGCCGTCCGCGAGCTTCGCGAGGGTGGAGCCGCCGTCGGCAAGGGTATTCAATATCTGCCATTGCCGTCGACTGATTCCGCGCTCGCCCAGAGTGCGTTCGAACCGTTCCTCGATCAGCAGGTCGAGCTTGCGCAGGACGTAGCCGATCGGACGCGGACGACCTTCCCCGGTAGTTGTATTCATACAACAGTTGTAGCAGCCGTTGTCAAGTTACAACTGCTGTAGGTTGTCGTCATGAAAGGCGAGCAGGGAACGGATCAGATCATTGCCACGGCCCTCGTCCAGATCCGGCGTGACCAGCAGAGACGTCACCTCCAGCGGCGTGCCGCCGAGGGTGATTCAGCTGCGGCTTCCGCTTCGAACGCCGCCCGCTATCGCTATCTCGATGCCCTCGACGACTCCCCCGCAGGGCTGCCGATCTCGGAGATCGCCGACGCCATCGGCGTGGATCGGCCGCGCGCCAGTCGACTGACGACCCAACTGCTCGACGAGGGCTACGTCGAACGGGAGCCGGCCCCGGGCGACTCGCGGTACGCCCTGATCCGCCTCACCTCCGCGGGAGAAGAGTTCGTCGCCGGCGTCCAGGAGAACCGCCGGCGCGCCGTAGCCGAGGCACTCGCCGATTTCACCGCCGAGGAAGCGCACACGCTGGCCGAACTCTTGACGCGGTTCGTCGACGCCTGGCCACGGGACCCTGGCGCCCACACGCGGACATAGCCGGTGAGCGGATGACTCGGTCCATCCTGCGAATCATGATTGTCCACGGTCATTCGGGACTGAGCGCCGCATTCCATCCCCGTTAGGGTGCCGCACCTGCGGCCCCGAAGGGGGAAATCACGACCCCCACCGTGCGGCAGCATCGCCACAACGCCCAGTGGCTCTGGTGGTGATCGGGGATCGGTGCGCTGTCGGCAGAGTCCGCGTATCCGGACAGAGAGGAGCGAGTGGATGATCGCCGACGGCGTAGTGGACACCGTCGCGTTGTCGATGTTGTGGGATGCCCGGTGGCCGGGCTGCGCAAAGCTGCCCTATGCGATCAGAGCCGTCGGCGACCGCTGGATACGGTTTCACACGCTGCCCGGCTCCAAGCGTTACCCCGAATCCGACGCCGAGTACGAGATGGTCCTCGCCCGGTACAACATCGTCCTCGGCGAGTTGGTGACCGGCGCAACGGTGCTCGTTGCCACTGCCGGCTACTCCGACTCTTCGCAGCCATCGGAGCCATCCCGGTCACCCGAGACCCTGGCCGTACATCCACATGCGGTGTATTGGACGAGCGCCTGCATCGACGACGAGCCGGGATCAGCGAGTTGGCTGCACCTGTACGTCAGCCGATTGACCTGGTCGGCAGGGTGCCTGGATCCGTTGCTGCGCCGGGTCGCTGACGATGTGATCGCCAACGTGCTGGTGGCGGACACCGACTTGCGATGGCTGTATCACCCCTACGACGGGGGCATGGACGTGATGCTGTCCTGCACGGCCGAGCGCGACGCACTCAGGGACCGGCATCAGGACTGGTTGTCGAAGCACCCGGGCGGCTTGTGACTCGCCCTCGAAGCGTCATCGTCGACCCACCCGATGAGTACGGCCGCCGGTGGCACCCCGATCCGGCACGTCGCGTCCGGGGTCGATGGTGCTCAGCGGAGGTCGGGCCACAACCGCGTCGGGCTTGACGCCGCTGCCGAGGATGCGAGCGACCGTCGGGGGCGCCGGTGGAGTGGAAGTAGTCGGATACACCGATGATCGCGCGTGGGTCGACGTCCAGCCCCCGTGACCGGCGGGCGTCCGGAAGCCCTGGAACCGCAGCGACCGGCCCGCCCCGATCCACGGGTGGGCCGGCCGCGTGGCCCGAGGTCAGTCGATGGTCAGCGCAATGGCGTGAACCGAGCTACCCAGGTCGATCTGCAACTCGTAGGCACCGCGGGCGAGCCCCCCGGTGTCCCAGCCGAAGACGTACTCGGCCTTGCCGGCGCTGTAGCGCGCGGTGTTGTCCGCATGCTTCTGAACGGGCTTGGCCGGCACCCGGGCACCGGTCACACCGTCCTTCTTCTTCGCCAGGTAGAGACGCGGCCGCGCATCGGTGACGGTCTTGCCGGCCACGTCGGTCAGGGTGAACTTGACCGGCACGGCGCGTCCGGCTCCGACGACGTCGGAGCCGTCGCCGGCCAGTGGCGGCCGCACCCCGCCGAAGCGGTACTCAGGCGTGAAGAGCCGCGGTACGAAGTCGATCAGGTCCGCCATCCAGATGTCGAAGCCATGCGGTCCGACCCACGTGCCGGCGTACTCGTAGTGGATGCCCTGGGAGGTCAGCCACTGCATCGCGCTCTGGGTGATCGTGTACGTGAAGTCGACGTCACCGGAGTAGAACCGGGCCAGCTTGGTGCTTTCGTTGACCGCCTGGACGTCGACGGTGGGGTTGGACAGCAGGCCCCCCGAAAAGGCGCCGATGTAGGCGAACTCGCCCGGGTGGTTGAGCCAGGTGCCGAGGGTGTTGATGGCTCCCCACGACAGACCGGCGAGCGCCTGCTCATCCGAATCGGTCGAGATGTTGTACTTCTCCGCCGCGGTCGGCATCACGTGCTGGCTGAGGTCGGTCCAGAAGTCGACGCCGTTCTGGTCGGGCATGACCACGACCATCGGCTCCATCGCCCCGTGGAGGGAGAGGTTGTCGAAAATCTGCTTGGCCCGCCCGGTCTCGAGCCAGCTGCCGTAGTTCTGGCCCCCGCCGTGGTACAGGTACAGCACCGGGTAGGAGGCTTGGCGGTCAGGTTCGTAGCCTGGCGGCGTCCAGACGTACGCGTAGCGCTCTGCGCCCTGGCCTGCGTCGTACGTCATCAGCGAGACCGTGCCGCCCCGGCCTTCGGGGACGTCGGCGAGCATCGCGTCGGTCTTTCCCGGCACGAAGAGCTGTGACTCCATCACGTGGGTGTTGACGGTGTCGGCCGGGTCTTTCTTGTCGACGCCGTCGACCACGTACCGGTAGTAGTAATAGCCGTCGAGCGGTCCGACAGTGCTCCGCCAGCGACCGTCGGGCTGCTTGGCCATCGGGATCCGGAACCACTGGCCGTTCGGGGCCCAGTTGCCCCAGATCGTGACGTCCTTGGCGCCGGCCCACTGGACGCCGGTCTCGAACGTGACGATGCCGTGCGGGTCGACGTACGGGGTCGTGATCGATCCGGCCGCAGGGGCCTTGTACGGCCGGGTCAGCGGGCGGTGTCCCGCGCTGGCACCGTGACCGGCGCCCTTCTGCCCGAAGAGCCGGGCGGCGAAGTCTCGCAGGTTCTCCCGCCACGCGTCCCAGGTGCCGCCGTCGTCGGGGTTGACGCCATCGAACTCGAAATCCACTCCGGACCTCTTCAGGTCCACCAGCAGGTCGTAGTTGTCGTTGTACGACGGGTCAAGGGTGTTGCCCACGTACGTCCGCAGCAGTTCGGTGCCCTTGTTGATCGCCTTGGCCTCCGCCTTGGTGATCGAGCCGGCGGCGGATCCGGCGAAGGAGCCGACGTAGGTGAATACACCGGGATCGTCGCGGAGGATGCTGATCGCCTGCTCGGCACCGGTGCCGACACCGGCCAGCGCCTGGCTGCGGGGCCGGGACGAGATGTGGTAGCCGGCCCGCGCTGCCGGGACGATGGCGTCGAGCAGCTCGGCGCGGGGGTCGGCGGAATTGGCGTCAGCCATCACGACCACCATCGGCCTGGCGTCCCGGCCGGTGACCAGGTTGTCGAGGATCTGCTTCGCCCGGCCGAGTTCCACCCACTCACGAGCGGTCTGACCCTTACTGCTCAGCAGGTACAGGACCGGGTACGCCTCGGCCCGGGCGGCGTCGTAGCCGGGCGGCGTCCACACCACAGCGGTACGGTTCTCCCCCGCCGCCGCGCTTCTGTAGGACAGCTCCTCCACCGTCCCGCCCGCAGCGATGTCGTCCATCCACGCGACCGACTCCCCCGGCACGAAGAAGGTGTTCCAGTTCGGCTTCGACGTCACCGCCACCGGGCTTCCCGGCTGGCGGAAGGACACCTTCGACCGGTCCGGCATGGTCGCGGTGTACTGGTAGTAGTACAGCCCGGGCTCGAGCGGACCGACGTTCGCGGCGTAGTCCGAGCCACTCGGGTCGAGCGCGAGCGCCGACCAGGTGCCGCTCGGGCCGATGTTCGCCTCCAGTTCGAGCGTTGCCGGCGTTCCGCCGACGATGCTGCTGACCTGCGACTGCGGCACCTTGAAATAGTGATAGACGTCGTCGTTGGAATGCCATGTGTCGGTCGCGGCAGCCGCCGGGGCGGCCGCGATGGCTGACACCGCCAAAGCCGCGGCGGCGACCAGGCTGGTCATTCGGAAGCCACTGCTGTGTGACATCGCGTCGCTGCTCCTCTCAGAGCATCAAGGCCTCCCGCAACGCAGGCACGCGCCTCACCATCGAGATCAGCCACCGAGACGTTCTTGACAGCCGCGCCAGCGCGCATTCATGTTCGTCAATACATTTCCTACACCGGCGCCGAGCGGATGACAAGCTCCCGCGCATCGGGTCCGTCGGGTCACGGAGAAACCTCAACCGCAGCGCATTCCGCATGCTGACACACCGCATCCTGAATCACCTCCAGCATGTAACGTGCATTGACATGAGTCGATCTGTTTCGCGCGTGTCCGCGATCCTGACCGCACTGGTGGCCGGACTGGCGACGATCATGCTCACTCCGGGACCCGCCCAGGCCGCGACCGCCGCGTTCCTGACGGAGAGCGCCTGGGCCACCGGCTATGTGGGCAGGATGACGGTGACCAACGACGGCGCGGACCGCATGGCGGCTTGGCGGGTGGAGTTCGACCTGCCGGACGGCACCACGCTCGACCACAGCTGGAACGCCGTGGTGACCCGGATCGGTACGCA
This sequence comes from Paractinoplanes ferrugineus, assembly GCF_016862195.1. Lineage (GTDB taxonomy): Bacteria > Actinomycetota > Actinomycetes > Mycobacteriales > Micromonosporaceae > Actinoplanes > Actinoplanes ferrugineus. The sequence goes on from NZ_BOMM01000029.1 coordinate 167,378, forward strand.
CTACGTCATCACCGGCGCCTCGTGGAACGCGAGTCTCGACCCGGGCGGGTCGACGTCCTTCGGCTGGATCGCTTCCGGTACCGGCGTGCCGCAGTCGTGCCTGCTCAACGGCGGGTCGTGTGCCGGCGGTCCAACCGTCCGCGACGCCCGGCCGCCCAGCACACCGGCCAACTTCCGCAGCGAAACGCAGGGCAGCACCTTCACCCTGCGCTGGGATGCGTCGACTGACGACACCGGCGTCGTCGGTTACGAGATCTCCACCGGCACCGGCTCGGGCCCGATCGCCACGGTGACCACCACCAGCCACAGCATGTCGATACCACCGCCGATGGCGATGACCTTCGGAGTACGGGCGATCGACGCGGCCGGCAACCGTTCCCCGTTCGCGACCCTGGGCCTGGGCACCCCACCGGACGTCACCCCACCCGGCCCGGCGACGAACCTCAGACTCGTCAGCCCGAGCGGCGGCTATTTCACCGCCCAGTGGGATGCTCCCCGGGACGACCAGTTCGTCGCCGGCTACGAGATCGCGGTGGACGGCGCGGTCGTCAGTCGGGTCGGCGGCACCACGGCACCGGTGCGGCTCGGCTTCGGGACATACTTCGTCAGCGTTCGCGCCTTCGACGGCGCCGGCAACCTCTCCCCTTCGACGCAGATCATGATCTCGATCGACCCGGGTCCCAGCTCCTCGGCCAGCTCCAAAGCCGCACCCCATGCGGGACCGACATCCTCCGTGAACACGGCGTCGAGGTGACCGGCGGGTAGCTTTCTCATCGACTGCCCACCGCTGGTTGGTGTGGCTCAGATGTGGCATGCGTGCCGCCGGTCACCGTGGCGCGGAGAGGCTCCAGGGCGCTGCCCTCCTCGCCGGATTCAGTCCTGGTTCGATCGAGGAAGAGGCAGGCATGGGGCAGGTCATCATCGGTATGGATCCGCACAAGCGGTCCACGACCATCGAGATCATCAACGACGGCGAGAAAGTACTGATCAAGCAGATGCTGGCCGCTGCCCTTCCAGCATCGGTGGTCCGCCAGATTCACGCCTTGTCTGCGGCCGATCCGGATGCCGCGAGTTCGTGAGTCGATGTGTTGCCTAGCTTTTGGGCATATTCTCCATGCAGGCTGCGACCTTCTTGGAGGTGCGTTCGACGGTCACCTCGCCGGCGACGATGATCCGACAGATTGCTTCGTCATCGTCGGTGGTCATGACCAGTAGCGTCTTTGACATCTCGGCCTGGTCGTCCGTCGCGGGCAGCGAGATCGACCACGGGGTCTTTGCCTCGGCGACTTGATGACGCTCGTCACTCCCGACGTACCAGTTGATCAGCGGCGCCTTGCCGCTCCTCGTCTCTGCCTCGAACCGGATGCCCCGGTTGTCATCCGCTTTGTTCCGGCCCACGGCGATGGCTGCTACCACCCCGGCCGATGCGAACAGCGCCAGACCCGCCGCGAGGTAGACCGCTCGGCGGGCTCGCCGCGGCCGAGGCGCAATCAGGGAAGGTTCGGCGCCGCCGAGATCTGGCATCGGCGCAGCATAGAGCATCGCCGATCGCTTCCCACTTGGGGGCGGATCACGAATAGGGCCAATGTCAGTGAAGCCAGCGAACGGATCGGCGCGGCGAGCTCATCCTTCTCCCGACAGCGGCAGCGACATCGCCGCCCGGGAACAGCACACAGTGTTCAATTGCGCTGTTCCCGGCACGACCACGCATCGGTCCCGGCCGTCTTGAGTCACACACCGCGGAGGTCCCCAACGAGCCGTCACGCACGGACGGCGGCTACTTGTGGATGCGGAACCGCAAGTATGGCCGCGGGTGCCCCTATCGAAGGGGTTCGTCGATGAGCCAGGTCGTCACGACGGTCGGCACAGGGCTCATGCCACGTCCGTCAGCCGCCAGTCGTGCTTCGAAGCCGTTGATGCACACGAGTCGCTCATCATCGCTCCACCACCCCACCGAGAATCCGCTCGCCGAGTTCACCGGCCGTAGGCCCGGATGACGAGCACGGAGAGCGGTCAGGTGGGCATTGGCATCCGATGGCATCTCCGCGGACAGGAGCCGTTGCTGGCGGGCGTGATGGAGTAGGGCATCACACTCCAGAAAGTGATCAAGCGAGGGAAAAGCCGGCACATCCACGTGCAGGAAGCCGAACCACACCGCTTCGTCGGGCCGCACAAATCCACTGCGACAACCGTCGGGCGTGGCGTCCATGACGGCGTACTCAAAGACAACCTGCCCTGTATCGCGATCCACCTCGAACGCGGGCTCGAACACGATCTCGGCTCCGCGGAAGTGGCTGAAGTAGGTCAACCCCGAATATCGATGCTGGATACGCCGGAAGGTGGCCAGGACGCTCTCGTCGCCGTATCCGAGCACCGACCGCATCACAGCCCGGCACTCGTCATCACTCGGTCCTGGCTCAACAGGCAGTACCCGCGCGTGCGCAGTCAAGAAATCCTGCGCACGCGCGCCCAGCGGCGAAGGGTAGACAAGGACGTGCGCGTGCGACATCAGCCCATTCTCCGACACGGTGAGGCATGCGCGACCATTAGCTCAAGTTCGCTTCTCGGCAAAGTCGGATGCCGACGCGACCACGTCCGGCTCCGGCGCGTGACGTGGTCGGCGACGGCCGGCGCGCCCGCACTGCGGCAGTTGAGGACCTCGGCGCGAAATCCGGTAACGTACTTACGATCGATCGCAGGATTCAGCTGAGACGGTTATCAGCTCGTCTCAGGTCCGCAACAGCCATAGACGCGGATTATGCGACGCATGACCACTGGCCCACCAAAGGTGCGCTACCCAACCGACTCCCGACTATCCGGATCAGGTTCGATGCGCGGGCGGTTCAACGGGCCGACCCTGATCGGCTACGCAGCCTTTCTCGCGCTTCTGCTGTACGGGCTCGCCCACGTTTACTGGGCGTCCGGCGGGGGCGGCTTCCCGTTCGGCGCCGACGACGCCAACCCGGAGTATTCGGCCTTCCAGCACGTCGGCCGGGGGCAGCTGGCGCCGTGGATCGCGGTCTGGTTCCTAGGCAGTGCAGCGGTCGCGTTCCTCATGGCGCTACCGCGCCGGCGGCGGATTCCCACCGGGGTGCTGGTCGGCCCCTCGGTGTTGTCGGCGGCCGTGGTGTTCTTCACGCTGGCCGACTTTCGGATCCTCGGCAACCTCGCCTACGTCTTCATGCTGAGGTTCGGCGCGATCAACTGGACCGTGATCAACCAGCTGTTCGCGGTGGCATCGGTCGGCCTCATGGTCGCGTCGGCGGTCATCTACCAGCGCCGCACGTCCGGCGCGTGCACCCGCTGCGGGCGGTCCGATTCCGACGCCGGCTGGACCTCGCGGGAGTCCGCCGCCCGCTGGGGCAAGAAAGCCGCGTACACGGCCGTCGTCGTCCCGTTGATCTACGCCAGCACCCGGTGGGCCTGGGCGCTGGGCTTCCCGCTCGGCATCTCCGACCAGCTGTGGCAGGAGGGGAAGAAGGACCACCTGTGGATCCTCGGCGCTGCGCTGGCCACCATGGGAGCGCTCGGCTCGCTGCTCACTCTGGGCCTGGTGCAGCGCTGGGGTGAGATCTTCCCCCGGTGGATGGTAGGCCTGCGGGGCCGGCGGGTACCGCTGCTGCTCGCCATCATCCCGGCCGTCCTGGTGTCCATCATGGTGACGATCGCCGGGGTCATGTACATCCGCCTGCACTTCCAGGGGGCCTTCGACAACGAGAAGGACGACTGGGGAGCCACCGTCCCGGAGACGATCTGGCCGGTGTGGGGCCTCGCCCTGGCAGCCGCCACGCTCGCCTACTACTTCCGGCGCCGCGGCATCTGCAAGCGATGCGGCCGCGGCTGAGAAGCGGAAGTCCCGACACCAGACCCGCTGGTTCCGGTCCTTTCGCCTCTCCAGTACATAGAGAAACTTCGAGATCAGACATCCGCTTCTCGGCAGATCCGCGCACCCGCGCCCGAGTGGTTTCATGATCGCTTGTACGCACCGTGAGTGGGCACCCGGCGAACCATCGGCGCCATCCACCGGGCAAGATCCGCCACTGGTGCCGGCTCTCACGAACACCGCGGCGACCGGTGTCAGCAGAGTGGTGCTGAAAGTCGCGAACGTCTAGCGCCCAATCTCGCGAACGAAGCCATGCCGCAGGAGCCTGATCCCGATCTGGCTCAGTATCGGCAGAACCCGACACTCGCGCTCGAAGTTGTGGGGCTGGCGTGAGCAGTGCCTACGCCTCATGTCGAGCGATCCTGCACGCCGAAATGGCTGAGGGCGTCCTCGACGACGCGCCGGACGAACGCGACGTCCAGCGGCTCGCGGGAGAACCAGCGACGGTAGAACAGCGGGCCGGCGACGACGGCGCCGACGTCGGCCGGTCCACGGTCCGCGGCGAGCTCGCCCCGGGCCTGCGCCCGTTCGGTCACGACACCGAACGGAGCCATCAACCGGGCATGCAGACGCGCATGGAGCTCGGCCAGCTCGGGCTCACGTTCGGCGGCATCCACGATGGAGGGCAGGACCGCCGCCCAGCGGGCGCTGCGCAGCTGCTCGGCCAACTCCTCGACCAAGGCGGCGAGATCTGCGCCGAAGCTACCGGTGTCGGGAACCGGTGGCGCCGACCCGATGGTCGAGCATGCCTCGACCAGCAGCGCGGCCCGCGACGGCCAGTGCCGGTAGATCGTCGTCTTGGATACGCCGGAACGCCGCGACACCTCGTCGATACTGACGCCGCCGATCCCACCGGCCGACAACAGCTCGTACGTCTGGGCGAGCACCGCCGCCTTTGACCGCTGGACTCGGGCGTCGACGACGTCCCCGGATCGGGCCACGTTGCGCTCTCCCTGATCTCTTCACCGACTAAACAGTACGGTACTGTACCGTACTGTTTCGTGGAGCCGGGTCGCCCCGGGCCACCGAGAACATCTGGGAGAACGACATGAAGCTCGCCTCGGTCCGCCTCGTCACCGACGACCTGCCCGCCCTGACCGCCTTCTACGCCGCGCTCACGAACACCGAACCGGTGACCCCGTTCGGGCCCGACGACTACGCCGAACTGCACCCCAAGGGCAGCATCATCGCGCTGGCCACCGCCGCCGCGGTGCAGCGTTACAACAACGGCGCGGCCGACGCCGCCGCCAACCGGTCCGCGATCCTCGAATTCGAGGTCGACGACGTCGACGCCGAACGCGCCCGCCTGAGCGAGCAGGTCACCGACTGGGTGCAGGAACCCACCACCCAGCCGTGGGGCTACCGCTCGATGCTGTTGCGCGACCCCGACGGCAACCTCCTCAACCTCTACTCCACCGGCCACTGAGACGGTGCGGCAGTCCGGTCGCCGTTCGCGTCGCTGGTCAAGGGGCACCCGTGAGCAGGGCAAGGGCGCTCTGGTGACCACCGACCTAGGCCCACTCCACTGCCGTACGGCCGGAACCGTGGTCCTCGCGCAGGTCCGGGTCGGCACCGGCCGCCAGTAATTCGCGAACCGCATCGACATGCCCCCAGCACGCCGCGCCGCACAACGGCAGCCCTTCCTCGCCGGTACCGCTCTCGGCATTCGGATCGGCGCCGGCGTCCAGCAGCGCCCGTACGTTGTCGGCCCGGCCCTGCACGCTCGCGCGGTACAGCGGCGTCGCCCCGTCCGGGCCGGCCCGGTTCGGGTCAGCACCGTCCCGCACGAGCCCGACGACACGCCCGACGCCGGCCCAGCCCGCCGCCTCGGTGAGACGCTGCTGCAATTTCTTTCGGCGCCGCCTGTTCACCGCCCCATTGTGAACTCACCAGGTTTTGCATAGTCGCTAAGTTCGGTGCCATGCGGACATCCGGCCGGTTCGCCGGCGTGACGATCGACTGTCGGGACCCGCGGAAGCTCGCCGATTTCTGGTCCGCGGTGCTCGGCGGACGAGTGACCGAGTCCCTTCCCGGCTGGCGGCGGGTCACTGTCGACGACGGCCTGCCGGTATTGACGTTCCAGCCGGTCCCGGAACCTAAAATCGGCAAGACCCGACTGCATCTGGACGTCGCCGTCCCGGACGCCGGCGAAGCAGTGGATCGGATCGAAGCCCTGGGCGGTCGCTGGACCGGCGAACGGCACGACTACCCCGAAGGCACCGTCCTCGTGATGACCGACCCGGAGACCAACGAGTTCTGCATCGTCCAGTACTACAACGCCGTATCTGATCGGCTTGCCGATTGAACACCTTGTCAGCGACACGACGACAATCGCGCCTCGTAGATCACCGTTTTCTCGAAGGACTTTGCTGAGCTATCCGCTGCTGCGGCGCTGATTCGTTGCGTCTGCGAGGCTTTCCTGGAGGCGGTTGTGGCGGAATTGGTAGACGCCGCCACATTGGCGCAGCACTCCCCGGTCGTGGGCCTCACGGAGGAAGCGAACGAGCCGTATCGGCGCGCGACGCCGGGCGGCGAGCATCAGCCGGGCCAGCCCGAATCGGCCCCACGCGCTGTTGAACGCGAACGCCGGCATGATCGTCGCCCACACCACTGGCCCGGCCCACCATTCCGCAGATGCGGCGGCAAACATCGTCGCCCAGAGCAAGGCGAACGCGGCCGCCCCCGCCAGGGACGCCAGCCGGTCCCGGCTCAACAGCGCGGTCGGACTGACGGCTCGCTGCTCGTCGCCGTGCTGGTGGATCAGGCCGAGCCACAGTCCGAAACCAACGGCGAGCACAACCCCCAACGCCAGCCCGATGCCGCGGAACACCCCCATCGCGAAGCCGATCGAGAAGCCCATGATCAGCCCCATCTTGAGCCCCAGTGGGTCGAGCCGTCGCGAGAGCGCACGGCGGGGTGGGCGCCCCCTGGAGCCGCCCACGATCAGGGCGCCGGCGAGCGCCCCGACCCAAGCGCTCGACAACCCGTAGGGCACACCGATGGTCAACCCGCCCAACAGCCCGAACGCTGTCATCGCCACCACCGTGAACTGCCGAGTCGACACGCCTACTTCCAGCCGCCACCAGGCCAGGTCGTAAGTGCCACGATCATGCAGTTGGCGAGCGAGTACGGTGAGCCACTGCCGGGCCTCGTCCGCCGAGGGCTGGTCACGGGCGGCGCACCCGCCGACCGACGCGGTATAGACCGCCGGGATGAGCTGATCCAGCAGCCGTTCCTCGATGCCGTCACGAGTAGCGGCCCAGTCAGCGGTCCGCAGTTCGTCCGGATCGGTGGCGCGCTGCCGGTAGACGTTGCGGGCGAGCCACACCGTGAGCGGCGTCGACAGGGCGACAGCCAGGGGCGACGTCTTGTCATCCGTCAGGTGCTTGACCACCCGATCCCAGCGGGGCACCGGATCATCGGTGCCGCTGACCAGATACTGCACGACATCGGTCGAATTCAATTCCTGAAGTTCAACGACGGGGGTACGGCTCAGGGTCGTCGTCGACTTCACCACCTCCTCGTACACGTCGGTGCGGCAGGTCATCACGAGTTGCCGGCCACGATCGACGACCGTCCCGATGGCGCGCAGCGCGTCCCCGTGCTCGGCGCCGAGCTCGTCGAAGCCGTCCAGAACAGGCAGGATCCGACCGCCGAGCACCAGCTCCTCGGCTAGAGAGCGCCTCGACCCGTCCGGCCCCTCGATGGTCCGGGCGAGGGCCTCATTGTCGTCGGCGAGCCGCAGGGCGATCCAGTTGTCCAGCGGCTGCGCCGGGTCCCAGCCGGCCAGCGACAGCAGCACAGGAACAGGTTCCCGGTCCGGACCGGTGGCGGTCTGCCGGCGTCGCTCGCGGTCCCCCAGCAACTGCAACGTGAGCTGCAGCGCCAGCATCGACTTGCCACTGCCGGGCGCTCCGAGGATGACCAGCCGCCGCACGGATTCGGGACCGGTGAACAGGTCGGCGAGCTGGCCGTGCTCGCCGGCGAGGGGGATCGGGTCCGCGTCCGGGCGGCCCACAATGGCGGCCCAAGTGGTCATTACCGCCCGGGCGCGATCGCTGACCTCGAAGCGCACGGGCAGCGGCCACGGATTGGGCATCTCCCGCGCGGCCGCCTCGGTACGCCACTGCTCCGCCTGCGCCTCGGCCAAGGCCACGACGGCCGCCTCGATCTGGGCCGGCGTCACAGCTCGGGAGGCCGTGCCGGCGGTGTTCAGCCATTTGGCGAGGCTCAGCAACGCGATGGCCAGGCCAAGTCCGAAGCCGAGTGAACTCGACCACTGGTCGGCGTCTTCCAGGCCGGTCGACGCGAGCAGCGCCATGACGCCGACGAAGACGACGGGCAGCGCGGCCCGGGTGGTCTTCCGCCATCCTCGGGGACGTCTCCACCGCGTCGGCATCCGGCCATTATGGCCGTGAGTGACACCCCGTCACACCCTCGATGTGCGTCCCGCGGCGTTGTTCGCGACCGGCGAAGGGTTGAGCCGGGCGAAGCCCTCCTGCCGCTGATAAGGGAAGTACGGGTACGGCGCGGTGCGCGTGCTCGCAGCGTCGAGTCGGGACGCCTGTTCGGGCGTGAGCGACCAGCCGACGGCAGCGATGTTCTGCCGCAGTTGCGCCTCGTTGCGGGCGCCGATGATGACGGTGGCCACCGTGGGTCGTCGCAGCAACCAGTTGAGCGCGATCTGCGGCACCGCCCTGCCGGTTTCCCGGGACAGTTCTTCGAGGACGTCCACGATGCCGAACAGGTGCTCGTCGTCGACCGGCGGACCGAACGAGGCGGTCTCGTGCAGCCGGCTCGTGGCCGGTGGCGGTGTATCGCGGCGGATCTTGCCGGTGAGCCGACCCCAGCCGAGCGGGCTCCACACCACGGCTCCCACGCCCTGGTCGAGGCCCAGGGGCAGCAGTTCCCACTCATAGTCCCGGCCGACCAGGGAGTAGTAGACCTGGTGTGCCACGTACCGGGAGCGGTGGTCCCGATCGGCGGCGGCGAGGGACTTCATCAGCTGCCAGCCCGCGAAGTTGGAGACGCCGAGGTAGCGGATCTTCCCCTGCCGTACCAGATCGTCAAGCGTCGCGACGACCTCCTCGACGGGTGTGGCAGCGTCGAAAGCATGCAGCTGGAAAAGGTCGATGTAGTCGGTACCGAGCCGGCGCAGCGCCGCCTCGACCGAGTGAATGAGCCGGGCGCGTGAGGTTCCCGCGTCGTTCGGTCCGTCGCCGGTCGGCAGGCCGCTCTTGGTCGAGATCAGGACGGCGTCGCGCCGGCCTTTGATCGCCTGCCCCAGCACCTCCTCGGAGGCGCCCTCGGAATACACGTCCGCGGTGTCGAACATGTTGATCCCGGCTTCCAGGCAGATGTCCACGAGGCCTCGTGCCTCGCGGGCGTCCGTGCTGCCCCAGGCGCTGAACAGCGGTCCGGAGCCGCCGAAGGTGCCGGCGCCGAAGCTGAGGGCGGGCACGGTGAGTCCGGATGCCCCGAGTCGTCGGTATTCCATGATCACAACCTTCATTAAAGGGACTGCGGTTCCGTTAAGGTGCCGGTTACGCTAGCAGCCGTACGCGATTAAGGGAACTGGAGGCCCGTTATGGCCGTGGGTGGCACCCGACCCGGAGGGCGGACCGCCCGCGTCCGCACCGCCGTGCTCAACGCCGCGGGTGACGCGCTCGTAGAGCACGGCTTCGACCGCCTCGACCTTGCCGACGTGGCGCGCCGTGCCGAGGTGGGCAAGACGACGGTCTACCGTCGCTGGGGCACGGTCACCGGCCTCGTCGCCGACCTGCTCGCGGACATGGCGGAGCAGTCGCTGCCGCGAACCGACAACGGGTCACTGATCGAGGATCTACGCGCCAACGCCCGGCTCGTGCAACGCACCCTGGTCGATCAGCGTCAGGGTGCCCTGTTCCGAGCGGTCATCGTCGCCGCGACCTGCGACTCCCGCGCCGCCGAGGCCCTGCACCACTTCTACGCCGTCCGCATCGCCGAGTGGACCCCCTGCGTCGAGCAGGCCATCCAGCGCGCGGAACTTCCCCCGGGCACCGACCCGGCCGAGGTCATTCGCGCCGTCTCCGCACCGCTCTACTACCGCCTGCTTCTCAGCGGAGACCCGATCGACGACGCCACGGCGGAACGGGCTGCCCAAGCAGCAGCGGCAGCCGCCCGCGCCGGCGTCTACACAACCGCCGGCGACTCACGCTGAGGCGCTACCCGTCCCGGAACCATCCGACCACCGGAGCGTTGACGTAGCCGTCCATAAGCTCAGGCGGCCAGCGGTCACGCAGATCCTTCAACCCGATATCCGGGTGTGCCGCGAGGCGTGTACGCAGCGCCCGACACAGCGGTACGGCAGGTGATCGCCGATCAGGTGAATCCGTTGCGAGAATCACCCGCCACAACGCCGGGGCGGAGGAAACGCCGGGCAGTCGATAGCGTGTCCCCATGCGGCTTCCCGATTCTCTGCACGCCCTGGTGACCTCCGGCCCGTTGGTCCATCTCAGCACCGTCAACCCCGACGGCAGCCCGCAGGTGAGCGTCATCTGGATCGGTCTCGACGGAGACGACCTGGTCAGCGGCCACATGTCCCGGTACGCCAAGCTACGCAACATCGAACGCGATCCACGAGTGGCACTCTCTTTCGAGGCGCCTCGGGATCCTGAGGCCGTCCTGAGTCCGTACGCGGTCATCCACGCGCGAGCGACGGTCGAGCCGAGCGAGCAGGCGTGGGATCTGCTCGACGACCTCACCAAGATCTACATGGGGCCGGACCAGACCTTCCCCGCTCCGAAGGGGCCGGGATACATCATCCGCTACCGGATCGAGCGTGTCGGCGGCGTCGGACCTTGGGCCGGCTGAGGGCACGCCTACGCGTGCGCTGCGCTCTACGGGGCATTCACGACGGCGTTGTGGGGCGCTCCGACACCTTGGCCTCGACAGCCAGTTCCTTGTGCGTGTCGCATACCAGCGCACCCCGCTGAGAGTTGCGGCAGCGGTCATTCGGCGGCGCGACTCTTCTCGCTACGCATTGGTAAAGACTGTCTTTGGCGGCGTAGACCTCGGAGAGAGCACCTTCGGGGATCACGAACGACCTCGGCGGCTCCGGTGCCTTCGCGATCGCAGCCGCGTGCGCGGTGGTCGGGGCTCGTCCGGGGGGCGACAAACTGCGGCCGTCCCCGACCGCGATCTGCGGTCGGGGGATCTTGAACAGCTTCTGTGACTCCGGGGTCTTCGCGATCGCAGCCACGTGCGCGGTGGTCGGGGCTCGTCCGGGCAGCGACACGCTGCGACGGTCCCCGATCACTACCTCGGAGAAACTCTCGCCGACGGCAAGCAGGGCCGGCGGAATGTGCTGCTGGGTGTGAGCGGCGATGTAGAGCGCGGCCATCGAGTACGTGCCCGGCGGAACGTGGAATCGGTACCAGCCACCGAGCCGGACCCGCGTCATCCAGGTCGCCGCGTCCTCGGTGATCCCCCAGGGGCCGCCGTGCATGAGGATCAACACACTTGGCATCTGGGTCGGCGAACGGTGGGATGCGAGCCCGAGCTTGAGCCCGACCGAGGCGTACGTGCCGCCGCCCATCTCCACTCCGTTCGGTCCGACCCGTCCCAACTGCACGTCGGTAGGCCTGAGCCAGCGCTGCGGCTCGACCACGGCCACGCCCAGGTCGAGGATCTGCGCCACCGCAGCGAGCGACTCGAGTACCACCTACCTACCTCCTCCGGCACCGGTTGTTCCCAATAGTTGCATTAGCGGTGTACTCGCGCTCCTGGCCGTTTGGTGGAGTCGGCAGGCCGAACCGGAGGTCACACCGGACACTCGTGCTGGGCATAGCAACAGCGAGGCGACGCGACTTGAAACCTCAGAAAGACCACCACGACGTCGTCGTGAAGTACGCCGCGTTCCAGGCGGCGGCCTGCCAATGAGCCACCGCCGCTCGCCCCTCAACGTCCTGGTCCCCGGCCCGACCGACCCGCCGGGCCTGCGCAGCATCGCCGGCGACGACCAGACCCAGGTCGCCGCCCTCCTGACGCGGATGGCCGCCTCCACCGCCCTGCGCCGGGTCGCCGACCCCGCTGAGATCGCGCAGGCGGCGCTGTTCCTCGCCGGCGACCGATCCAGCTTCCTGACCGGCAGCGAACTGTTCGCCGACGGCGGCGAGGTTCAGGGGTTCCCCGCCGCCGTCCAGTGAGCCCATTCCGATCCTGCGTAGCGGGTTACCCACGCCGGGCAACCGCTCATCCGGCGGAGGGTCAGCGGAAGGCACCGATGTTGCGGACGGCCCAGGCGGCGAAGGGCTTCGGGGGCCGGCCCAGCACGTCCGTCACGTCGGGGCTGATTCGCTGCTCGCGTACGGTCGGTGCGCCGAGGATCGCCAGCGTGCCGTCCACCACCGGCGGAGGCATGAACGCCAGCATCTGTCGGCGGGCGTCGTCCGGCGACTGCTCGACGAAGTGGATCGGCTCGCCGAGGGCGGCGGCGAGATCCGCGGCGCGTTGGCGTGGCGTGCGCAGCTCCGGGCCGGTCAGCTCGTACGTGTGCCCGTCGTGTCCGCCCTGCAGCGCCTTCGCGGCCACCTCGGCGATGTCGTCAGGGTCGATCACCGGGAGGCCGACGTCGCCGAAGGGTGCGACCACCGTCCGGTCGGACCGAACCGAGTCGGCCCAGGCGAACGCATTGGCGGCGAAACCGCCGGGACGCAGGATCGTCCAGGCGAAACCGGACTGACGTACGAGATCCTCGATGGCCTGCAGCGGAGCGTGCGAGGCCGTCCCCGGCCGGGTCCCGACGGCCTGTGAGGATTGCAGCACGATCCGCTTGACCCCGGCCTCGGCCGCCACTTTGCGGATCGCGGGCCCGTCAAGGTTCGCGCCCGCGCCTTCTACCAGCAGGAACATGGCTTCGGCACCGGCAAGTGCCCGACGCAGGCTCGCCGGGTCCTCGAGGTCCGCGCGGTGGTGGCGAACTCCGTCCGGTACGACGACCGGGCGTCGTCCGCGCGATACAGCCGTGACCTCGGCGCCCGACTTCGCCAGGATCGACGACAGCGCCCGGCCGACGTTGCCGGTGGCTCCTGTTACGACAAACATGTCTCGTCCCCCGTTCAGCCGCGTCGCTCGCGCGGTCGAGTGGGGACGGTAGTAGCTTTCGTATAGTAGGTACCTAGAGGATAGTAAGGACTTTGTGGCGGAGGGCACATGCAGCGATCAGCGGACCCCGAGATCGCGTGTCCGGTCGCGCCGGTCGTCGACATCGTGTTCAGCCGGTGGACGACCCCGGTCCTGTGGGCCCTGCACGAGTACGGTCGGCAGCGATTCGTGGAGCTGGAACGCCGGCTGACCAGCATCACGCCGAAGGTGCTCACCCAGCGGCTACGCCAGCTGGAACGCGACGGACTCGTGGCGCGCACCTACTACGCCGGAGTGCCACCCCGAGTCGAGTACGAGATCACCGATCTGGGCGCCAGCCTCGGCCCGCTCTTCGCTCACCTGGCCACCTGGGCCGACGCCCACCTTCCGGCGGTGGAGCGGGCACGAAGCGCCTACGACAGCAGATAGCCGGCCCGCAACCGGTCGAGCACGGCGACCCCGCCGCTTCGGACGACCTTCGGGAGACGCCCGCGACCAGGAATGCTGGCAGTATCGGTGGCATGAAGTCCCAACACTTCGTCGCCCGGGTCACCGCGGGGCCGGGCGGCAAGCTGCTGGTGCCGGTCCCGTTCGACCCCGACTCGGTCTGGGGCACCAAACCCCGCCACCACGTCGCCGGCACCGTCGACGGCGCCCGGATGCGGGCGGTCGTGGAAGCCGCCGGCGACGGCTTCGGGTTCACCCTCGGCCCGAAATCGCCGGGCGTTCGCGGACTGGCCGCCGGTGTCGAGGTCACGGTGGACATCGCCCCGGAAGGGCCGCAACGCGAGGACCTCGCCGACGACGTCGCCGCGGCCTTGGCCGCCGATCCCGAGGCCGGGGCGTTCTTCGACTCGCTCGCGCAGTTCTACCGCCGGGCCTACCTACGCTGGATCGACGCGACCAAACGCCGGCCCGAACAGCGCGCCGAACGCATCGCGGAAATGGTGGAGCTGCTCAAAGCCGGTACGAAGGCCCGCCCTTGACGCCGCCATGATCGCAGTAAGACTGTCGTACCCCGGCCGTAATGTGCCCGGGTGTGACAACGGTCGAGGATCGGTTGTACTACTTCTCCGGCTCGGCGGACCGGCCGCCTGGGCAGGGAGCCCATGAGCAAGTCGCGGACGCGGCCCGCTATGCCGAGTTGGCGGGCGTGCGGCACTGGCGCCGGATGCTGTCGAACTTCTGGCCGGCGCAGTTCGTGCTGGGCGAGCGCACCTATGGCACCGTCGAGCACGCGTTCCAGGCGGCGAAGATCGCTGTGGTCGACCCGGGGCCGGCCGAGCGGTTCGCGCTGGAGAGCGGCGACGAACTGGCATACGGCGACGGCGCCACAGCACGCCGGCACCGCAAGCTTGTGCTGCTGGACGACGAGCAGCTGCGCCGGTGGGATCAGCTCAAGGACGCCGTGATGCGGGACGCGATGCGCGCCAAATTCAACCAGCATCAACCATTGCGTACGGTGCTGCTGGCGACCCGGACGGCGCGGCTCTGGCACGGCACCGGTCGTGGGCAGCCACCCACCCGAATCCACGACCTGGAGACCATCCGGGACGAGCTGCTGCCCGGACATCCTTGAACTTGTCAACACGGGTGCCGTCACCGGTCAAGCAGCGCGTCGAAGGTTGACCGCGATCGGTTCGCTCTCGCCGGCCGAACCCAGCTTCCTTTGATCAACTACGCTTGCCCTGTGGTTGAACGCGTTCAAGTTAGCTTGAGTAGCCGGGTTGGTGTCCTTCTCGGTTCGATCGTGGTGGTTCGTCCGGGCACAGCGCTGGCGACGTTGTTCGTGTGCGGCCCGCTGCCGGGTTTCGCGGACGTACTGCTGCTCGCCTCATCAGATTTGTGGCTTGCCGTCGAGTCCCTCGCCGCCGCTGTCCTGATCCTGGCCGGCATCGGATGCCGTTGCTGGTCGGGTCTGGGCGACGTCCGCCCGTTGTCGCCGGTAGCGCTGCTGACCGGTCCCGTCCTGGTGGCGAACACCGTTGTGCCGATCATCATGGGTATCCGGGTGGCGAGACGCGTGGCGGTCGGCGCATGACGGCGGCGGTTGCTCTGCGCCGGTGGGCGGTATCGACGATCGTCGCCGCGGTGCTGATCCGCGCCGTGACGAGTGTGTTCACGTTCTTCATGGTCGGGCCGTTGACGGGATTTGTCCTGACGTGGTGGTACGGCTCCGGGGCGGGTCTGGGTCTGCTGGTCGTGGAGTACTTCGCCGCGGTTGTCGCCGCGCTCGCCGGGATCGTCGGCGCCGCCCAGGCAGCGACCGGAGGCCACGCGGCGATCCGCCGTGCCACCGCGCTCGGCTGGGTCCTGCTGGCCGACATCGCCACGTACGTGGGGTCCGCGACGGTCCCCGCGATGGTTTACGGCGACTGGTCAGCACTCGCCGGCGGGGCGTACCTACTGATCGTGGGCCCGAACCTGGCGCTGGCCGCCGCTGCGGGGATGATCGTGCGGCGAGGCAGAGACGCGAAACGCCAGCAGGTTCTGCTGGCCGGTCCGTACCGGCGCAAGCCACGCCTATCGCAACTCGACTGGTAGGTCCAACGCCGTTCAGTTGAGCGTGGTCAGCGCTGGTCACCCCAGAACCAGGAATCGTCACGGTATCCGCGGGCGTCCTCGGGCCTGGCCGTCCCGGCGAGTTGACCAAGCTCGTCCCGTTCGACATGGTCGCCGAAGCCTCGATCATGGCCCCTCACTCAAGCAGGATCAATATTCCGTATAGCAAGGGTCGTGGCAGCCACGGGCCGGGTTATGCGTCGCCGAAGGTCTTGACGGCGCGGTCGATGAGCACGTCGACATCCACGGTGTCGTCGATGGTGAGGCGAACGATGAAACCTTGCAGAGTGGTCAGCAGCGCATCGGCGAGAGCTTCGGCGGCCGGTTCGCCCTGGTGCCGCTGCGAGCTGTGCTGGCGGCACCAGGGCAGCAGCACGGCGGCGAGCAAAGTTCGGAGATCAAGGGTGGTGTCCCGCGCCACGGCGGCGAGTTCCGGGTCCAGGTGAGCTTTCGTCGAGCAGTACCGCAGCAAACCTGATCTGGCCAGAGTGCCCCGCCCGCTCTCGGTCCGGCAGGTGACCGGCTGGATGTGCCGACACCCGGACAACCTCGTCAGTCGCGACGCCGAGTAGCTTCAGAGCATTCTCGACCGGTGCCCTGAGCTGCGTTCCGCTGTCGATCTGGTGCGTTCGTTCGCCGACATGATGACCCACCTGCACGGCGAACGGCTCCCCGCGTGGATCACCGCGGCCGAACAAGCTGCGCTTCCCCGGCATCAGCCGTTTCGCCGGCGGCCTCACCGCCGACGTCGCCGCGGTCACCGCCGGGCTCAGCTTGAACTTCAGTTCCGGACCGGTCGAGGGCAACGTCAACCGCATCAAAATGATCAAAAGACAGATGTACGGTCGAGCAGGCTTCGATCTACTCCGTAAGCGAATCTTGCTCGCCTAGCGAGCGATGACACTCCTGGATCATGAAGGCGTCTCCTCAAAACCGCACTCCACGACCCTTGTTCGGCATGATCCAGATAGCCTCGTCAAGTGACCGACGAACTGCCCTGGGAGAACTACGATCGGGACCGGCTGAGGTCGGGACGGTCCTACCCCGTCGGGCGAGACTTCGTCGAACGCTGCCTGCGAGAGACGGGAGCGGTGGTCGGCTCGTTGAGCTTCGTCGGTGGGACCGCGGATCCGCAGCACACAGCGGAAAGGTTCGGCCTTCTCGACCTTTTCTGGTTCAGTGACGTTCCCGGCCGCATTGCCTTCAACCGGGCCAGATCGCCGGCGAGTCACCTGTTTATGAGGGTGTGGGCCGTGCCGTCCGGGCAGCGCCGACAGGCGGCCCAACTTCTCGCGGACGGGCTGCCGACGGCTTGCCGTTAGGCCGTGGCGGCGTTGAGCCGGATCGGCACGGGCTGGTCGAGTTCGCAGCACGTTCTAACCTTGTCGCAGGTGAACCAGGCATTGCAGATAGAAGAGACCTGACTGTGCCGCAAGTAGGTACCTGGGAACCGATCCGACCTATTGGTGCATGAACGTGAACCGCTAGGCCATCACGGACATGGCGACCGAACCCGGATGCTTGCCGGAGTTGCAGAGATCATTCACTGAAAATGCGCCAGAACCCCGAACTCACGAACAAAACCATCGCGGACTACCACCAGATCCACGTTTTCGACGAGGGACCGGAGACGCACCTCGGCGACGAGTGGACCGGTAGAGCAACTGATGACCACCTAGCTGCCGGCCCGGTCGCGGTCGGCACCACGGTCGAGGTCAACATCGCGGTCAGGGCGAGCAGCCGGTTGGCTGCGATTGCAGGTGTGGTCGGCCGCGGAAGCGCCGGTGGTGGTGTCCAAGCGTTGGCGGCCGCCGGCGTAGAGATTCTTCTGCCAGATCACTGACGGCCAGTGGTGTCGCCACTGAAGACCGGAGCCAGGAGGACGGTCAGGTGACCAGTGTGCAGGTGTCGAAAGACAGGCAACCGCAACCGGCGCAGGCCGTGAACTGTTCACGTTCGCGTTCCAAGCGGGCGATACGTTCGTCGACGGCCCGGCCCCAGCATTGGGAAGCGCGCTGCCAGAACGCGCGGGTCGGGGCGACGCCCTCGGGCAGGAACGCCAGGACCTCGCTGATCTGCGCGAGCGTCATGCCGACGCGCTGCGAGGCTCGCACGAACGCCACGCGGCGCAGGGCGTTGTCGTCGTAACGGCGCTGGTTGCCGGCGGTGCGGTGGCTGCTGATCAGGCCCTGCCGCTCGTAGAAGCGCAGCGTCGAGGCGGGCGCACCACTCCGGCTGGCCAATTCACCGGTCGTGAGCATCGGCATGAGGTCGGCCGTCACCGGGCCAGCGTAACGCTTGACGTGAACCTTGGTTCACCACGAAGCATGGCCGGCATGACAGACATCAAGCAGACTCTGGTGATCGGGGCGACCGGCAACATCGGCCGGCATGTCGTACGGTCGCTGCGCGACCGAGGTCTCGGGGTGCGCGGGCTGGCCCGTGACGTGAGTGGCCTGCCCGAGGGCGTCGACCGGGTGAGTGCGGACGTGCGGGACCTCGACGCGCTTCGTGCCGCCGTACGCGATGTCGACGCCGTGTTGTTGATTTGGCCCTTCATGGCGGCCGACGCGGTCGCCGAGGTCGCGGCCGTGCTCGGCCGGCCGGGACGGCGGGTGGTGTACGTCTCGGCGATGAGCGTGCGCGACGACGCCCCGCCCGAGCGCAACGGCGTGTGGGGCCAGGTCGAGGACGCCATCCGGCGCAGCGGCGCCGACTGGACGTTCCTGCGGGCCAGCGGCTTCGCGACCAACACCCTGCAGTGGGCGCCGGCGATCCGGGCCGGGCGCCCGGTGCGGATCCCGTACCTGAACGCGAGCCGGTCGTTGATCGACGAGCGCGACATCGCGGACGTCGCGGTCCTGGCCATGACCTCGCCCGGCCACGCCGGGCGGGCCTACAACCTCACCGGGCCGGCGGCGGTCACCCAGGCCGAGCAGGTACGGCTGATCGGGGCGGCGGCCGGTCGGCCGGTGTCGGCCGAGGAAGCCGGACATGACGAGGCGCGGGCGGACATGGCGAGCTGGGCGGAGCCGGCTTTCGCCGACGCCGCGCTGGCGTACTGGGCCTCTCTGGTCGCCACGCCGGAGCCGGTGACAGATACCGTACGGGAATTGACCGGCTCGCCGGCCCGATCGTTCGCGTCGTGGGCCCGTGCCCACGCTGCCGACTTCCGCCCGCTGCCGGTCGAGGAGGTCGCCCGGCGTTACGTCGAGGCGTTCCGGGCCGGGCGGATGGACCGCGCGCTGACGCTCACCGACCCCGACCTTGTCCGGGTCGCGCCCACCGAGACCGGCGGGGAGCGTACGGAGTTGCGCGGCCTGCCCGACATCATGGCCAACGCCGAGCGGCTGACCGCCGACCTGGAGATCCACGCCGTGACCGCCGACGGCCCGTTCGTCGGCGGCGACCGCTTCGTCGTCCGGTTCACCTTCGAGCAGACCTATCGCCCCACCGGGCGGCGCACCGAGGCGACAAAACTGTCCCTCTATACCGTGGCGGGCGGCGCGATCGTCCGTGAGGAGGTCAGCTACTTCGATCCCCCGACCCCTCGCCAGTGAAAGCGGTGGCGTGGTCGGTGGCCCACTGACGGAACGTCTTTGGTGGTCGTCCGAGTTGGTCGGCAACCGTGGAGGTGACGTATGCGGGCTGTCCCGTGGCGGCGTTCCAGGCGGCCAGCAGCATGTCCGCCGCCGGGCGCGAGATCTCCGGGGTCCGGCGCCGGAATTCGTCGGGCGTCAGTTCCTCGAAGGTGATCGGGCGGCCCAGCACCTCGCCGATGATGCGCACCTGTTCGGCCTGAGTGAGCGACTCGGGGCCGGTCAGGACGTAGTCACCGCCGGCGTGTCCGTCTTCGGACAGGGTTCGCGCGACGACGGCGGTGACGTCCCGGTCGTCGATGGGGGCTGTCTCCGCTGAGCCGTACGGCCATCGGACCGTGCCGTCGTCGCGGATGGAGGCGGCCCACCAGAACAGGGCGTTCGATGCGAACATGCCCGGTCGGATGATCGTCGATTCGAGTCCGGTGGCCGAGATGAGCCGCTCGATCTCGGCGTGCAGCGCTGCCATCGGGTTCGGCTGCTGGAAGAACGGGTGCGGGGTCCGGTGCGGGGCGGACAGGTAGACGACGCGCCGCGGGTGGGCGGCCAGCCGATCGACGACGGCGGCGGCGGTCTGCGGCGGTGCGGTCCAGACGAGGAAGACCGCACTGACACCGCGTAGCGCGGCGTCGAGGGATTCGGGCACGGTGAGATCGCCGGTGACGACTTCGACGCCGGCGGGAAGGGACACCGCCGATTCGGGCCGGCGCACGAGGGCTCGGACCGGCACCCCCTCGTCGGCCAACTGTTCGACCACGGCGCGGCCGATCCGCCCGGTCGCCCCCGTGACGAGCACCGGGGATCCTGCGGCGGAAGTCGCGTTCGTCTGCTTCATGAAGTCAGTCAAACGTTACCGGGTTAAAAAAACAACTCAGTAACAAATGATACTCTGTCGAAGTGATCGAGTCGGCCGGGCTGCGGGCACGCAAGAAGCTGCGCACACGCGACGCCATCGCGGACGCAGCCATCTCGCTGTTCCTGGCGCGCGGGTTCGACCAGGTCTCGGTGTCCGACATCGCCGCGACGGCCGAGGTGTCGAAACCGACGCTGTTCCGCTACTTCCCCACCAAAGAAGACCTGGTTCTGCACCGCTTCGCCGACCACAGCGGGGAGGCCGCACGCGTCGTGCGCGGCCGACCTCCCGACGTCCCGCCGATGGCCGCCCTGCACCGGCATTTCCGAGCTGGTCTCGATCGTTTCGAGCCGGTCACCGGCCTCAACGACCACCCCGAGGTGGTCGCGTTTCATCGGCTGGTGTTCGCCACCGCGAGCCTGACCGGACGACTCACGCAGTACCAGCTCGACGACGAGGAGGCACTGGCTGCCGCCTTCGGATCGGGCATCGAGGGGCGGTTGCAGGCCGCGCAGGTGATCGCTGTTCAACGCGTGCTCGCCCGGACCAACTGGCAGAAGATCGCCGACGGGCGGACCGCACACGATGTGCAACCCGAGGCGATCGCCGACGCCGACCGAGCCTTCGCCCGACTGCGCCACGGAGAAGTCAATTCCTAGTCAGGTGGTCCAGCCGGCGTCTACCTCGTCCGGGAAGGCCGTCATCCAGTAGTCGGGCAGGACCTCCTTGAGGGCCTTCCACACGACGATGGTCGGGTCGCGGTGATCGGCCACGGCCACCAGGACGCCCGGGCCGTACACCGCAAGGCGTTCTCGGCACACGCCGCAGGGACTGAGAACGACGGTGCGGCCGCTCGATTGCCGATGCAGGCAGACGGACGCGACGACGGGCTGGTTCAGGCGGAAGGCCCCGCAATAGGGCTCCACCTCGTGACAGACCTCGACGGAGGCGTTCATGGCGTCCGGCGCGGTACCGGTGAGAATGGACCCGTCGGCGAGCAGCATCGCTGCGGCGCCACGATCTTCGTCGTCCGGAAAACGCGACTTGATCAACGCCAGGCAAGCGGCCACGGTTGCGGCGAGGCCGGCGGCCCGCGGCGACTCTTCTTCGATCACGCCCGAAGCGTAGGTCTATGGCGGTGACACCCGCTCACCGTTTCCGAGCACAGTGGTCGGCATACTACGTCCGGGCCGGTGGCAGAGCCGGTTTATCGCAGCGCTCAGGGTCGGATGCCGGGCCCACCCGGGCGGCTCGAAGGTGCGTGGGGCCGCCGGTGTGCCGTACCCCACCGGGCGGGGTGGGCGCGTCGGGCGGTCTGACGCCGGGCCGTTCCCGGTTCCGCGTCTCCGGGTACGCGGTGGCTCACCGCTCGTGCGTGTTGACGGGTGTCCGGAGTCGGTCGGTCGACATGACGTGATGCGGTCTTCGCAGGTGTATGAGCGCAGGCCGGTGCTGAAGGCGACTCCCGCGATGAACCGTTCGCCGAGCGTTTCGCGCAGCGTCCGGAGGCCCTTCACGCTGGGAGTCCCGAGGTGAGAGGCGGCGGGGTACGGCTACTGTGCTCGGGTGGGGATGTCTGCGCACCTGGCTCGGCTGCGGGCCCTGGTCGGCCACGAGTTGATCCAGCTGCCGTCGGTGTCGGTCATCGTGGTCGACGATGAGGAACGGCTGCTGCTGGTGCGGCATACCGGTGACCTTGCCGGGTGGGCGGTGCCGGGCGGGGCGGTCGATCTCGGGGAGACGCCGGCTCGGGCGGCGGTGCGGGAGATCAGCGAAGAGACCGGTCTGCGGGTCGGTGGGCTGCGGCTGCTGGACGTGCTCGGCGGCGCCGACTACGAGGTGATCTACCCGAACGGGGACCGGGTCGCCTATGTCACCGCGGTCTACGAGGCGCGGGTCGTGGGCGGGACGGCCGAGCCTGACCTGGCGGAGGTCAGCGAGCTGGGCTGGTTCGCCCGGGCCGAGCTGGCCGTCGTTGATCTCAACCGGTTCGCCGGGGCGTTGCTGCGGGCCACCGGGCATCTGGCCCGCTGACGGCGAGGCAACCGGGGGCGAGGCCGACCCCGGGGCGAGGCCGACCCCGGGGCGAGGCGGACCCGGCAGCGGGCCGGACGCGCTGAGGGCTACTGCAGGCGGGTGTCGGCGCGGAGCCGAGATCTGGTCGGGATCAGGTCGATGGTGGCGGTCTTGTCGCGGCCCTGGATGTGGACGTAACAGTGCTGGGCGAGCGGTTTGCCGGTCGGCGCCAGGGCCACTTCGGGGAAGTCCTCGCACCGCAGGTCGCTGAACCGGGCGTTGCGGAACCGGTCGGCGACGCTGCTGAGCAGACCGGCCCGGGTCACGACGTTCTGGGTGGTGTCGGCGTCCCAGGTGAACGTGCGACTGCTGCTCGGCTTGGTGTTGACCTCGAACGTGACGGCCTTCGTGTCGTACGTGACGGTGCATCGGAAGTTGGCGGCGGAGCCGCCGTTGAAGCCGCTGGGTGGGGCGCAGGAGCTCTTGGTGGGCTTCGCGACGCCCGCCGATTCCAGCACCCACGACTCCAGCTCGTACTCGATCTGCGTCTGGGGGTCGGGGTCGGTGAGCTCGTTCGGTGGTTTCCACGTGGGCGACGGGGCGGCCACGCTGGCACTGGCGGCGGGGACCGGGGTGCCGAGGCCGGCGAGCGGATCACGGCTGGTGATCTTCGTGATGAGTTGGAAAACGCCACACAACGCCAGCACACCGACGATCAGACCGACCACCACGAAAACGGTCTTTTTCCTGCTGGCGGGCGCTTTCGGCGGGGCTGGAGGCGTCATGATCGGCAACCCTAGCCGGACGCCGGGCGGCGCGCATCGCGAGCGTGCCGCCCGGTCCTGAACCGGTGGGGATCAGCCGGCGACGACGCCGGTGACGGTGCTCCCGGATTTGGTGATCTTGTATTTGGTGGTGGCGCCGCTCCAGTACTGGAAGGTCAGGGTGACGGTGCCGTCGTTGACTTCGGCGAAGAAGGCCGAGGTCAGGGTGATGGTGTCGGCGGAGTAGCTGGGCACGAAGTTGTCCCAGAACGCCTTGTACGGGGTCCAGTTGGCCGGGCCGGCGGGGGTGCCATCGGCGTACACGGCTTGCATGGTCTGTAGTTGATCGCCGTTGAATCGGGTCGGGATGATCAGTGAGCCGGTGGTACCGGTGGCGGCGGACTGGGCCGGCGGGTCGGAGCTGATGATGTTGATCGGCCACGGGACGCCGGCCGAGAAGCGGGCCTCGATCGTGGCGTCGACACCGTAGCCGCGGTTGCCGGCCAGGCGGGTGAGGGCGGCCGCGGTGAGCGTCAGGGTGGCGCCGGAGACGGTGTAGTCGCGGCCGGCGGTCAGCGCGGTGCCGTTCTGGTAGAGCCCGGTGAACGAGGTGCCGTTGAGGTTGAGGGTCAGCGACCTGGCGGTGATGGTGCCGGTGTGCGGCAGATAGACCTGGTCGGACGACGCGGTGCCGGAGCGGGTGGTCCAGCCGGCCTTCATCATGTCGAAGACGACCTGGTCACGCCACGTCAGCGTGGTGCGATTGAGGAACTGGCCGGCGTCCCAGACCATCGTGGTGACCCCGGCGGTGCGGGCGTGGTAGCCGACGTCCTCGATGAACTTGAGGAACTCGCCGGTCTCGATGATGCCGGGTCTGGTGTGGTCCCAGCTGAGCAGCGCCCATTCGCCGATGACGACCGGGATGCCCTTGTCGACGAACGAGGCCTTGACGCGGTCGAACGTGGCCGCCAGGTCGGCCTGGGCGGTGGCGTCGTAGCGGTAGCCGCCGGCGATGTTCACGCTGAACGGCCAGTATCCGTAGAAGTGGACGGTCGCGGCCAGGTTCGGGTCCTTCAGCGCGGTGAAGGTCGCGTTCAGGGCGTCGAGGCGGGCCTGGTCGGTGCTGGTGTGCAGGGTGGGCAGCACCAGCAGCCGGGTGGCGTTGCCGCCGCCGGTGCCGCGGATCAGGTGGACGAACTCGGTGTTGAGCACGTCGGTCACCCGGTCGCCGGCGGCGTCGTCGGCCGTGCCGGTGAACTGCGGCTCGTTGATGCTCTCGAAGACCAGCTTGGCCGGGTAGTCACGGAACGCGGTGCCGATCTGCGTCCACAACGCCCGGTAGCGGGTCATCACGGTGGTGGGATCGGCCGGGTACGTGTTGATCCACTGCCACGAGTCGTGATGCAGGTTGATCAGCACGTAGAGGTTCTCGGTGAGCCCCATGTCGACGACCTGCTTGACCCGGGCCAGCCAGGCGGCGTCGATCGGGTAGTCCGGGGCGCTGCCCTGGTGGTTGCTCCAGGTGATCGGGATCCGGATGCTGCGGTAGCCCTCGGAGCGCACCTTGTGCAGCAGTTCCGGGCTGGTCAGGGGGTTGCCCCAGGATGTCTCGTCGGGGATCGCGTCGAGGGTGTTGCCCAGGTTCCAGCCCGGCTGCATGGCCGCCACGATCGCCTTGGCGTCGGCCGGCCCCGGCGACGACGTCGGTGTCGGCGTCGGTGTCGGTGTGGGGGTGGGGGTGGGGGTGGGGGTGGGGGTGGGGGTGGCGCCGGTGCAGGCGATCCCGTTGAGCGTGAAGGACGCGGGCACCGGGTTGCTCCCCGTCCACGAGCCGTTGAAGCCGAAGGAGACGCTCGCGTTCGTCGCCACGGCGCCGTTCCAGCTGACGTTGGTCGCGGTCGTCTCGGCGCCGGTGGTGCTGACGATCGCGTTCCACGGCTGCGTCACCCGCTGGCCGGCGGCGAACGTCCACTTCAGGCTCCAGCCGGTGAGCGGGTCACCGAGGTTGGTCACGGTGACGTTCGCCGTGAAGCCGCCCGGCCACTGCGACGGCACCGCATAGCCGACCCGGCAGCCGCTCGCGGCCGACGCGCTGGTCGCCAGCACCGTCCCGACCAGCATCAACAGGGTCGAGAACACGGCGAGCAGGCCTATTCGGCTTCGCACACTGGGTCTGGGCATGAAGGGACTCCTCGTCGACGGGAGGCCCGGCACGCGCTCCGTGCGGAACGCGAGCCCACTCCGGGCCGACTAGAAAGTTTCCAGATTCATGCTGGAAAGTTTCGGTTCGAGGCTAGCCATGACATCGACACCAGTCAACGCGTTGCGGGTTGAGGCAGCGAATAGGATGAGCTCTCGCATCCGGGGCCGGGAGAAAGCATCCGGTTCCGGGAGAGAGCATCCGGGGCAGGGAGGAAAGTGCGCATGCCTGAGGACGACCGTCCCGCCGGCGACCCGTCCCGGCCGGTGACCATCTCCTACATCGCCGAGTCCGCGGGCGTGTCCGTCCCGACCGTCTCGAAGGTGATCAACGGCCGCTCCGGGGTGGCGGCGGACACCCGCGCCCGCGTCAAGGCCCTGATCAACGCGTACGGCTATCGCAAGACCACCGCGCCGCCGCGCAGCAACCTGATGGAGCTCGTCTTCACCGAGTTGGAAAGCATGTGGGGCGTCGAGATCATCCGCGGGGTCCAGCGGGCGGCTCGCAAGCACCGGCTCGGCGTCGTGCTGTCGGAGTTCGGCCCGGCCGGCAGCACCATTCATTACTGGGTCGAGGGCGCCCTGACCCGGCGCCCCGCGTGTGTCGTCACCGTCGCCCAGCTCTCCGCCGCCGACCGCGAGAGGCTCCGCGACCGGGACATCCCCTTCGTCGTGTTCGACCCCACCCACGAGCTGCCCGACGACGTCCCGTTCGTCGGCGCCACGAACTGGACCGGCGGCCGCTCGGCCGGACGTCACCTGAGCCAGCTCGGACACCGGCGCATCGCCATGGTCACCGGTCCCGACCGGATCCTGTGCTGCCGCGCCCGGTTCGACGGCTACCGCTCGGCGGTCGAGGCGGCGGGCCTGGGCTTCGATCCGGCACTGGCGGTGCAGGCGGAGCTCACCCAGGCCGGTGGGCACGCCGCCGCCCGTACGCTGCTCGCCCGGCCCGAGCCGCCGACCGCCATCCTGACGACCAACGACCTGCAGGCCGCCGGGGTCTACCAGGCGACCCGGGAGGCCGGCCTGCGGATCCCGGCCGACCTCAGCGTCGTCGGGTTCGACGATCTGCCGATCACCGCGCTGATGGACCCGCCGCTGACCACCGTGCACCAGCCGCTCGCCGAGATGGCGGTCGCCGCCACCGAGATGGCCCTCGCGCTGGGCCGCGGCGAACGCCCGGCGCAGATCGGTGTCGAACTCGCGACCACCCTGACGGTACGGGCGAGCACCGCTCCCCCACGCGTCTGACAGCCGCGCCGAGATCAGCGGCCGGTCGCGGAGACCTCGACCGCCGGGCACCGGTCGGCGCCGGCCGGCCCCCACCCGCCGATGCCCGACATGGCCGCCTCGAACATGTCGGACGGCACCGGTGGACTGATGTAGTAGCCCTGGATGGTCGGCACCCCGGCGGCCGACAACGTCGTCCACTCGCCGGTCTCCTCGACCCCCTCGGCGGTGACCGACATGCCGAGCGACCGGGCGAGCCACAGCACCGCCGAGATGATCGACGACTTGCGCTCGTCGCGGTCGGCGCCGGTGACGAACGACCGGTCCAGCTTGACGATGTCGGCCGGCACCGACTGGAGCCAGGTCAGCGAGCTGTAGCCGGTGCCGAAGTCGTCAAGCGCGATCCGGACGCCGAGCGCCTTGATCGCGCTGAGCCGGTCACGGACGTCGACCGTGCTGGCCAGCATCGCGGTCTCGGTGATCTCCAGGACGAGCCGGCCCGGCCCGAGCTGCGGATATTCGGCGAGCAGCCGGGCGAGCATGGGCACGAAGCCCGGCTCGGCCAGCTGGCGCGGGCTGACGTTCACCGACATGTAGTCCAGGCCGTCGCGCCACTGCCACAACCGCTGGACCGCCTGCCGCAGCACGTGCTCGCCGAGCGCGATCACCAGTCCGGTCTCCTCGGCGGCGGCGATGAACCAGCCCGGGGCGAGGATGGTTCCGTCCGGGGTACACAACCGGATCAGCGCCTCGGCGCCGACGACCCGGCAGTCGGTGGTCGACATCACCGGCTGGAACCAGACCGGCAGGGTCCGGTCGAGGTCGCCGCCGAGCGCGTCCCGCAGCTGCTGCTCGGCGAGGACCCGCTCCTGGACGCGGCGGTGCATGTGGTCGGTGAAGACCTCCAGCCGGTTCCCGCCGGCCTGCTTGGCCACGTACATCGCGGTGTCGGCCGCCCGCAACGCGTCCTCGCCCGGCCCGGCGACCGCGGTGGCCAGCCCGATGCTCGCCGCCAGCTGGATCCGCCGGCCGCACAGCGTCAGGGGTTCGCGCACGGCGGCCAGCATCGCCCCACCGGTCCGCTGCCCGGTCCGCAGCGTGCCCGGCAACGCGACGGCGAACTCGTCACCACCGATGCGGGCGACGATCGCGCCGGGCGGCACCGCACCCCGCAGCCGGGCGGCGAGTTCGCGCAGTACGTCGTTGCCGGCGCCGTGCCCGGAGCCGTCGTTGATCGACTTGAACCGGTCGACGTCGAGCCAGAGGACGGCCACCGACTCCGTGCCCTCGGCCAGCAGCTCGCGGAGATCCTGCTCGAACCCGGAGCGGGAGAGCAGACCGGTGAGCGCGTCGTGCCGGACCTGATGCCGCAACTGCCGCTGATGGTGGTAGTTGGCGGTCACGTCCAGGCACTGGGCGAAGATCGTGCCGGGCCGCCCCTCGCTGTCGAGCAGCGCGGTGCTGTGCACCTCGACCCAGATCAGCGAACCGTCGTCGATGCGCCGATATTGCCTGGTCACGTTCAGGTATCCGCCGGCCCGCAACATGATGTCGAAGAGCGGTTCGGTGTTGTCCCCGACCGCGATGAGCGGCAGGTCCCTTACCCCGAACCCGGCCGGCAGCTCCGCCGGCAACCCCAGCCACTCGCGGTAGGTCGCGTTCGTCCGCAGGATCAGGCCGTCCGGGGCGAAGATCGCCATGGGTACGGGACTCGCGTCGAAGATCGCACCCAGTTGTTCCCGGCTGTTGTCGGCACTGGCGTCCATAGCGCCACGATCGACGGCGCACGATCATGTCTTGAGTCCCGGCCGGTTGCGATTGCGGTGCGACTTTCCGCCACTCGCCAACCGCCGCCGCCCGGCGACCGCCGGAAGTCTCCCGGGCAGCGGCTCAGACCGGGCCGCCCGGCCGCCGACACCCCCGGCTGTGAAGCGGGTCGGCAGTGCCCCCCTCTTCCTGCCGGTGGTGGTCCGGATGAAACGAGGGCTGCCCTCTCCTGGAGAGAAAAACCGGTTAAGGAGAGGGATCGGAGGGAAAGCATGGACGCATGTCGATCGAATGCGAAGAACTGATGATCTGCCCGGCCCGGATCACGCTCGACGCGGCCCAGATGGCTTTCTTCAACGGCTTGCCGACCGAGGCGCCGAGCGTGCAGGCCGAGCTCGGCTGCGAGCTCGAACAGGGCCACGACGGCTCGCACGCCTCCCTGGGTCAGCAGGTAGAGGACACGATGTGGTGGGTTCAGTGGACGCTGAGCGCCTCCGAGGTCAACCCGTACACCTGGTGCCGGCCGCACCGGTCAGCCGCCACCGGCGACTGCAACTTGTTCACCGGCCACCCCGGCGGCCATTCCGCGACGAAACGCCAATGGCGGACCGAGGAAGCGGCCTGAACCGGTTCACCTTCGTCCGGTGGCCGATCGGTGCGGCTCGGCCACCCGGTCAGGTGTCGCGGTGCCAGCGCAGCGGTCCCGGATGCAGGCTCCACCAGAGACGCCGCCACCAGGAACGCCGCGACCGCAGCGCCTGCGCGTAGTCGACCGCCTGCCTGGCAGCCCACTCGGCCTGCGCGCTGGTGGCCGCCCCGGGCGCGAAACCGACCGTGTTGATCCCGGTGACCAACTTGTCCAGCGGCGGCAACGGAAGCTCCCCCGCCCCCGGCTCCCCCGCCCCCGACTCCGCAGCGGGGGCGAGCACAGCCACTCCCCCCTGCGCTTGCGCCACCTGCGGGGACGGGCTACTCGGCGCGGCGCGCCGCAGACGGCCGGGTTTCGGCGGGGCGGGCGTGGCCGCGTACGCCGCCGCCTCGGAAGCCGCCAGATGACGCGGCAGGGGGTGGCCCGCCAAGCGCAAGGCGTCACGCAGCTCGGCCCACGCCCCGGTGATCCGGGCGTCGGGCGTGCCCGACCGCAGCCGGCGCAGACTCAGACCGCGCCGCATCCGCGTGATCGTCAACGCCGCGGCCAGCACGATCAGCAGCAGTGACCCGGACGCTGCGCCGGCCACCACGACCGCACCCGGCCCGTTTCCCGCCCCGGCGGCCGGCCCGGCGGCCGGAGCCGACGACGTAGCCGGTTGACTCGCGGTCGGCGCCTCCGACGGCGGCGACGGCGGGCGGGTCGGCTTGGGCACGAAATCCTCCTCGACCGGGCGCGGGTTCTTCGACTTCGGCATCGGGTCGAACGGCACCCAGCCCAGCCCGTCGAACAGCACCTCCGGCCAGGCGATCGCGTCCCCACCGGTCACCGCGCCGCCACCGGCCGGCGCGTCGAAGCCGACCACCACCCGCGACGGCAGGCCGGTGAGCCGGGCAAGCAGGGCGAACGACGCCGCGAACTGCTCCGACGTGCCCACCTGCCCGCCCTGCGGGCGGGAACCGAACAGGAAGAAAGCCAGATTGGGGTACGCGTGCCCGCTCGGCGCGTCGGCCACCTGCTTGTAGTGCTCGGCGAGGAACGACTCGATGGCCGCGGCCCGGTCGTAGGCGGCGCCGTTGCCGTCGGACAGCTGCTCGGCGAGCCGGGTGATCTGTTCCGGAACGCCCGCACCGACGGTCAGATAGCGGGCGACCGCCGCACCGGCGGGCACGTCCGCGGTCGGCAGCAGGTTGTAGTCGGGGGTCTGCACCTGCGAGTCCACGCTGTACTTCAGGCCGGCGGTCAGCGGATCGGAGCCGATGAGCGTGCCGGTGACCGCGTCGTAGGCCACCCGCGCCCCGGTGACCTGAGTCGGCGCGGGCACCACCGGAAGCAGCCGCCCGGTCAGCCCGTCGATGGTGATCTCCTGGTGTACGCCGGTGACGGTCGCGTCGGCGCCGGCCGGCTGGGTGGGCAGCACCCGCCCCGCGTTGCGGTAGGTCGCCCCGACCCGCCAGGTGATCCCGTCGTAGTCGGGCAGCACCGCGAGCCGCAGCCGGGTCTTCGTGGTGATCCCGCGGACCTCGAGGAGCCGCTCCTTGGGGCTCAGCGACCACCCCGAGATCCGGTTGAGGGGGCTTTCGTCGAGGCTGTCGACCTGCGGCGGTTCCACATATCTACGCGGATCCACCGGCGTCGCCGCCACCTGCGAGCCGATCCAGGGCCCGACCGCCGCCCCCAGCACGAGGACCGCCGCAAGTCCGGCCGCCGCCCCCGCCAGCGCCCGCCCCCGCACCTTGGCCCGCGCCGAGGCCGGCAGCCCACCGGCCACCGGCGAGCGGGCGCTGACCGCGAGCGCGACGATCGCCAGCCCGGCGAACCCGAGCGTCGTCCACCCCGAGGCCGACGCGTTGGGCCCGACCACGTAGAGCACCCCGGCGTAGAACCCCACCGCCGGCAGCAGCCCGAACAGCACCCGCCCGGCCCGGACCGCGATCTCCGCCCCGGCCAGCCCGGCCAGCCACGCCGCGATCACCGGCACCACCACGGTGTCCGGCGTCGGTTCCACCGGAATCATCGCGGTGAGCAGCCGCGGAATCCCGTTCACCAGCGAGTCGCGCGCGATCTGCGCGAGCGGTTCGCTGAGCTCCGCGCGCCCGGCGCTGATCCACAGGACCAAGATGGTGTACGCCCCGAGCAGTACCGCCGACAACGGCGCCACCACCCAGTTGGGCAGCCGCCGCGCCGCCAGGCCGAGCCCCACCGAGCCGACCGCCGCCCCCGCGACCAGCTGCACCGCCAGCGCATCGGCGAAGATCCCGCCCAGCACCACCCCGCCCAGCGAGATCATCCCCGCCAGGCACACCGAGATCACGATCGGCCGCACCCACCTGCTCACGGCCGTATCCCTCGCTCCCCCGCACCGGCCGGGCGTGCCCTTCCGGCCGGGCGCGTCGTTTCGCCGGCCGGGCGCATCGTTTCGCCCTCGCGTTGCGGGCGGGTGGGGCTCACCATCCGCGCACCCCGTCCCAGGCCGCGGCGAACTCCTCGCCGTTCGCGGCCTCGATCACGATCAGGCCGTCGCCGGCCGACACCGGGGCCGCGTCCCGGTCGCCGAACAACCCCGCCATGACCACCGGGTAGGGGCCGCGCAGTGCACTCACCGAGCCCAGATCGCCGCGGCCACCCGGCCCGGTCAGGAAGACGAGGGTGTCACCGAGCCGCCCGGCCCGCATCCGGCGCAACGTCGTGTCGAGGTCCCCCGCCCGCAGCGTGGCCTCGGTCAGCACGTCCAGATAGGGCCCGGCCGGCACGGACGTCACCAGGTGCAGACTCACCGGCAGGTCTTCGCGGACCGCCGCCGCCACGATGGACGCCGCCGCCTCACACGCCGACTCGAACGACTCCGCGATCCCGTCGCGGCCCCGCGGATGAGCCACCGCCCGGTCGTCGAGCAGCACCACGATCGTCGGCTCCGAGGTGTCGAGCTGCTCGCGCACCATCAGCTCGCCCACCTTCGCCGAACTGCGCCAGTGCACCCGCCGCAACTCGTCACCGACCACATATTCGCGCAGCGAGTCGAACGTGATCGTCCCGTGCGGAACCTTGTCGATCCGCCCGTCGAGACTGCGCGCCATCCCCGCCGGGACCGCCCGCAGCAGATGAATCCGCGGATGCACCCAGACCTTGGCCACCCCACCATAGGTACGCCCGAGCCGGATCAGCCCGAGCGGATCCCCCCGAGTGACCCGCAGCGGCCCGACCGGCACGATGCCACGCCGGCTGGTCGGCACCGGATACTCGACCGTCGTGTCCTTGCCGGGCCGCAGCCGCAGCAGCGGAACCGGCACACTGTCCGCCCCACAACGGTCGCTGGCCACCAGGTTGGCCGCCCGCAGCCGACTGGTGTTGCGCACCGTGAGCGTCATCCGAGCCGGTTCCCCACGGGCCACCCGATCCGGATCAGCCACCCGCTCGACCCCGAGACGAGGCCGCCAGAACGCGAAGACCACCCCACACACCACCGCCACGAAGGCAACCGCACCGAGCAGAGCCAGATCCGGATAGCCGAACCGGAACCCGCCGAGCATCAACAGACCGGCCCCGAGCCCCAACCCGACCCCCCGAGCCGTGACCCCACCGTCCCCCCACCCACGTAAGGCGGGCAGCGTGCGCCCGGTGAGCAGCCTTCGCCCGCCGCTGAGAAGGCGGCCGGTCGACGGGCGGGCGCTCGACGGGGCGGTGCCCGACAGGCCGGTGCTCGACGGGGTGGCACTCGACAGGGCGGCGCTCGACGGGGCGGTGCTCGACAGGCCGGCACTCGACAGGCCGGCGCCGGGCAGGCGGCCGGCGGATGGGTCGCCGGCGGGAGCGTCGCCGCCGGAAGGGGAAGCGGCGTTGAAAGGGGAAGCGGCGTCGGAAGGGCCGCTACTCGACGAGCCGCTGTTGGCAGGGGCGCCGCTCGACGGGGCGGCGCTGGGAAAGCCGGGGCCCGACCGGCCGCCGCCCGACGGGCTGGCGCCCGACGGGCTGGCGCCCGACGGGCTGGCGCTGGAAGGGGTGGGGGTCTGGTTGCGCTGGTGGGAAGCGGTGCCGGTGTGGCCGCGGCCGTTGGGACCCGCACCGCGCGCATCGGTTTTGACCGGAATGTCGCCTGCGGGGCCGGCCTGGTTCGGCGAGCCGCCGGGCCGGGTCGGACCCTCGCCGTGCTGGGTCGGACTGTCGCCGCCCTGGGTCGGACCGTCGCCGGCCGGCGGAGCGCTGCCGGCCGGCGACGGCGTTACGGTCCCCGCTGGTTTCGAGTGTGCCGTTCCAGGTGCTGAAGTGACGCCTTTCGGGCCGGCTGCCGCTTTGCCCCCGGTGCCAGCATCAGCGGTGGCGCCGGTCCCGACGCGGGCCTCGGCACCAGCACCAGGACCAGCACCGGTCCCAGACCCGGCTTCCGCGGTCATGGCCCGGCCTCCTCGGTCATGGCCGCCTTGGGCCTGGCCGCCTTGGGCCTGGCCGCCTTGGGCCTGGCCGCGGCTTTCTTGGTCACGCTCCGGCCGGGATGCGGTTGCCGTCGGGCAGCGGCACCGGCACTGAGCGGATTGCGTCGTCGAGCACCTCGGTGGCGGTGATGCCGCGCAGCTGGGCGTCGGCGGAGAGCAGCACGCGGTGGGCGAAGACCGGGCCGATCAGTTCCTTGAGGTCTTCGGGCAACACGTAGCCGCGGCCGTTGATCAGGGCGAACGCGCAGGCGGCCCGGGTCAGGGCGATGACGCCGCGGGGGCTGACGCCGACGCGGACCTGCGGGTGGTTGCGGGTGGCGGTGGCGAGGCGGACGGCGTAGCCGTACAGCGGGTCGGCGATGTGCACGTGGGTGGCCATCTTGACCATCTCGCCGATCGTCGTGGTGTCGGTGATCGGTTCGAGGTTGTCGGGTGAGCGCAGCGCCGCGCCGCGCAGCACCTCGATCTCGACCTCCTCGCTGGGGTAGCCGACCGAGAGTTTGACCAGGAACCTGTCGAGCTGGGCTTCCGGAAGGCGGTAGGTGCCGTCCATCTCGACCGGGTTCTGGGTGGCGACGACGAGGAACGGTTGGGGCACCGGGTGGGGCACGCCGTCGACCGTGACCCGGCGCTCCTCCATGACCTCGAGCAGCGCGGACTGGGTTTTCGGGGAGGCCCGGTTGATCTCGTCGGCGATGACGATGTTGGCGAAGACCGGGCCGGGGTGGAACTCGAAGCCGCGACTGGCCTGGTTGAAGATCGTCACGCCGGAGACGTCGGAGGGCAGCAGGTCGGGGGTGAACTGGATGCGCCGCCACTGGCCGTGGATGGACGCGGCGAGGGCACGGGCGAGGGTGGTCTTGCCGACGCCGGGCACGTCCTCGAGCAGGACGTGCCCTTGCGCGAACAGGGCGGTGAGGGCGAGCCGCACCACGTCGGCCTTGCCCAGCACGACCGAGCCGATCCGGTCGGCGAGTTGGGCGGCCACCTGGGCGAAACCCAGGATGTGTTGCGGGGGCAGCGGATCGTTTTGCACGGGGCTCAGTCCTCAGCAGGTGGCCAGGTCGTTGAGGTCGTCCCCGCCTTCGAGGTTGAGCCACGCCCAGGGGATGTAGTTCTTACCGCTGTAGTTGACCTGGACCCACCAGGTGCTGACCTTGTTGTGGTTGTAGATGTACGCGTCGACCTTCTTGCCGGTCTTCTTGCAGTACGCCTGCAGACGGGTGCCCGGCTCGGCCCAGCCGACCTGCTTGTCGTTGTCCTGGTCGGTGATGCTGAAGATCTCGTTGCCGTTGCGGCCGGAGACGTCCTTGTCGCAGTAGGTGGCGGTTTCGCCGTTCTCGCCGTTGTTGCAGGTGGCGATGCCGTAGCGGTAGTCGGTGGTCTTGGTGGCCTTGGCGGTGACCGAGCCGGCCGCATTTTTGGCGGTGACGGTGAACGTGTAGGACGTGCCCGCGGTCAGCTTGGTGACGGACAGTTTGGTGCAGCTGCCCGAGGATCCCGTGCCACCGGTCGAGGCGACGGAGCAACCGGCGGTGCCGCCGCCCTGGTCGACGGTGAACGAGACCGCTGCCGAGTCGACCGCCGGATCGACCCCGGTGATCGTCACCTGCGGCGGGGCGACGGTCTTGGCGGTCGCCGTGCCGGGGTCGCCCTCGCCGGCCTCGTTGACCGCCCGCACCTCGACGGCGACGGTCTCGCCCGCGCCGAAACCGGTGAGGGTCGTGGAGGTGCCGTTGGTGACGTCCGTCGACTTGTCGCCGGCTTTCACCACGTATTTGCTGATGGCGCGTCCGTTGTCGGCGGGTGCCTGCCAGGCGACCGTAATCGCGCCGGCGGTCTCGGCGACCGTGGCGGCGTCGACGTTGGTCGGCTTGGCGGGTTTGCTGTAGGGCACGACACTGCCGCTGACCGGTGACGTCTTCGAGCCGGCGCCGCGTTCGTTGACCGCGACGACGGTGAACGCGTATTGCTTGCCGTATTCGAGCTGACCGTTGGCGATGGTCAGCGAGGTGCCGGTGGCGTCGCCGATCGGGGCGCTGCCGCCCTCGGAGACGGCGGTGACCGTGTAGCGCTTGATCTCCAGGCCTTGGCCGTTGGCGGCCGGCCAGGTCACCACGACGGTGCCGTCGGGTTTGGCCTCGGCGGTCACCGCGGTCGGGGCGTCGGGCACCTCGGCGGTCGGCTTGACACTGTTGCTGGTGCGGGCCGGGCCGTCGCCCTTGCGGTTCACCGCGTGCACCGCGAACTGGTAGGTCTCGCCGTTGGTCAGGCCGGTCACGGTCAGCGAGCGCTGGTCGGCGCCGACCTGGAACGTACGGCCGGCGCCCTCCACCACGTACTTGCTGATGGCGGCGTGGTTGGAGTCGGCCGCCTGCCAGGTCACCCGGGCCTCGGCGTTGCCGGCGGCGGCCCGCACGTTGCGCGGTGCTCCCGGCTTGGCCTCGACCGGCTTCTTCGGCTTGGGCGGGGGCGGCGGATCCTGCTGCGGCGTCTGCGGCGGGTCGCTGCCGAGTACGTCGTCGGCGTATTTGTCGACGGTGCGCACACCGTGGTTGTTGTCGACGACCCGTGCCGTGGCGGAGCCCGGGGCGTTGATGAACAGGTAGCCCTCGCGTACGTCGAGTTCGAGCGCGCCGCCCGGTTTCTTGAAGTCGATGTCCTTCTGCGCCTTGCCGCCCGAGTCGAAGACGTGAACCTTGCCGGTGGCCGAGTCGGCGACGTAGAAGTAGCCCTCCCAGGCGACGGCGGGTTGCAGTTCGTCGCCGCTGCCGGGGACGGTGAAGTCGGTGCGCACGCCCTGCTCGCCGACCACCCAGACGTGCCGCGAGTCGGTCACGGTGACCGGCACGGACGCGCCGTCGGTGTGGGTGGCGAGGGTGCCCGGCCCGGTCAACGGCAGCGGTGACTTCAGCGGTTTCGCCTCACCGCGGATCGTGAAGAGATCGTTGGTGGTGCGGTCGAGCACGGCCACGCCGTCTTCCAGAGTGGACACGGCCAGGTCATGGCTCTGCACGGCGACGGCTTCCGACCGTACGATGGCTGGGCCTTTGGAGTCGCCCGGCCCTTGGGAGGGAAGCGCCGCAGGCGCGATCGCCGTGACCGTTCCCTCGCTGGGCGCCGCGATCCACAGCTTGCCCTTGCCGTCGAAGACGCCGCCGGTGATGCCCGGCGGGAAGCGCAGCGGGTTGCCGATCGGGCCCAGCGTGCGCGGGTCGAGCTGCTGTACCTGCCCCTGGACGGTGTCGACGACGAACGCCGCGTCGTCGTCGAGGGCCACCCGCACGCCCAGACCGGGGCTGGACGAGTTGGACCAGAATTCCTGCAGGGTGGTCAGGTCCATCGAGCCGATCGCGCCGGTGTTGACGTCGCGCAGCAGCACGAACCGGTCGGTCTGGCTCACCTCGAGCGCGTGTCCGCGCGCGTTGGGCACGTCGACGCGGGTGTCCACCTTGGCGGTCACCCCGTTGATCCGGGCGACCTCGCCCTGGGCCCGGCTCCACACCCACGACGCCGCGTCGAAGCTGGCCACAGCCTGGTCGGCCGAGCCCAGCCCGAGCACGGTGAGCCCGAGCCCGCCGGCGAGACTGAGGACGGTCCCCATCGTGACGAGGTAGCCGCGACTACGCCACCGACGTCGCTGCGCGGTCGCCCGCACACCCTCCGTGGTGCCGCTATCTGCGCTGCTCACTCCCGTGATCCTCCCCCTGGTACGGACCCCCTCCGTAAGGACGAAGGCCACTATAGGGGGCCGTGGATGGCTGAGGTAACCCGGAAGTCACCGTTGTGGACAACTGCGATCGCCCACAGTGATCTTTTACTGGGTGGCCGACGGCGCCGGCCGGCTCGTGCAGGCCTGCTGCGAGGTGGCGAACTTGTTGTTGCGATAGACCGCCACCACCGCGAAGCAGTAGTTCAGCGCCGGATTGAGCGCACTCACCTCATAGGTCGTCTGCCCAGGTCCCAGCGTCGTCACCGGCTTCAGCTGCTCCCCCGGATGCCCCATCGCGACGAGGAACGAGACCGTCCCGTCGGTCGGATCCACCCAAGTGATCTTGATGGTGGACCCGTTGTCGACGATCTTCACCCCGGCCGGCGGCGACCCACCCAGAGTTGGCACATCGGAATTGTCGCCCCGGTCACTCGACCGATCGGCAAGCACAAAAACCAGCGCGGCCACCGC
This sequence comes from Paractinoplanes ferrugineus, assembly GCF_016862195.1. Classification (GTDB taxonomy): domain Bacteria; phylum Actinomycetota; class Actinomycetes; order Mycobacteriales; family Micromonosporaceae; genus Actinoplanes; species Actinoplanes ferrugineus. Next base: position 204,639 of record NZ_BOMM01000029.1, read on the forward strand.
GATCACCGCCGCCAGAACAGCGGCAATCGCCGCGAAGATCCCCATCCCCCGCTTTTGGTACGACGATGGTGGCGCCTCCGTTGAGTACGCGGGTGCAGCGCCCTGCCCCCACACGGGCGACGCCGAGTCGGACCGGATGATCGCCGGCTCGCCCTGCTGAGGCACCAGCGGATGCGGCGCGGGCGTCGGCGGCGCCGTCGACTGCGGCACGGGCGTCGGCGGCACTGTTGACTGCGGCGCGGTCGACTGCGGCACCGTAGGCGGCGGCACCGTCGACTGCGGCGCGGGCGTCGGCGTCGGCGGCGAGCCCCAGGCCTGCGGCTCGAAGTAGCCCGGTCCGGGATCCTGCCGGGGCGCCCGCGTGCCGAACCGCACCGGCGCCACCCCCGGCCGAGGCAGCCCGCCATCCCCCCGCGGGGTGATCGCCGGGTGGACCGCTGTCGGTTCCTCGAGCGGGTTCGGCGGCGTCTCCTGAGCTGGACTCACGTCCGGCGTAGTGGATCGCACCTGCTGGCTGTCCGGAGCGGGCGGCTCCTGCTCCCCTGCCGGCACGTCCGTCCCCTGGTCGGCCGTCAGCCCGACCGGGGTGGGGGGATCCTCGGCGGGGGCCGGTGGGGGGTTCGCCGACGTGAAGCGCGGCTGCCAGGTGGAGTCGCTGGGCATGGAGGGCAGGGGCGGTGCCGACTGCGGTTGGGTCGCGGCCCCGTCGCGTACCTCCGCCGGTGTTTCCTGCCCCAGATAAGCCCGCGCCCGCGCGACCGCCTGATGCCCCGCACCCAGCGTGGCCGGCCCCAACTCAGCCACCCGACTGAAGGCTTTACGCGCTTCGTGGCGATTGCCGAGCTCCTCCGCAACCACCCCGATGTCGTGCGAGATCTCCAACATGAGCGCATTCGCGTCGCCCAACCGCCAGAGCCCCGCCGCGTACGCCTCCTCGAGCACCCGCCGAGCCGCCATCGGATCGTCGGCCTTCTGCAGAACCGTCCCCAGCTGGTACGCCGTGGCCAGAACGTCCGGATCATCCTCGGACAGGTTTATCTTCCCGAGCTCCACCGCGCGCTCGAGCACAGCACGAGCCCCCACCAGATCGCCCGAGTCGACGAGAGCTTGAGCGCGCTGCCGCGCGGGAGTGAGCGGAGACGGCTGCGACACCCGAGCCATGCTGCCGGTTGCGCCCGTTCTGCGCCAGGGAGGACACCCCTGGGTGGTTGTATGCCCCAGAATGTCCGCGCCCCCACCCTCCCTGCACCCCCACTTCGGGGCCGTGTACAGTTCTCTCCTGTGCGGCTCGCCGGACACGCGATACTCGGTGCGAAACCGGGCATCAGTGCAGGTAGAGTCGTAGTGCAGGTCCGGGTGGCGGAATGGCAGACGCGCTAGCTTGAGGTGCTAGTGCCCTTTATCGGGCGTGGGGGTTCAAGTCCCCCTCCGGACACATATCAAAGACACGAAGATCGGCCGGGGTTGCGACCTCGGCCATCAGTGTTTCTGGGCCAGGTTGGTAGGTCATCCGCAGGCCGAGGCGGCTGTACAGCTCGGCGCGGTCGCGCGGGTCGGCGTCCCGGAGCAGGCTGAGAAGATCTTTGAACGCCTCGGCGATGGCGTCGAGTTGTTCGGTAGGCATGCGCTGCGGTGGCGCCTCGGTGAGGCCGAGTCGGGCCTGAGCTGTCCTCTTGATCGCGGTGGTTTCGGCGATCCAGCCGGCGATGAGCGCAGGGTCGCCGCCCGCATCGAGGGTGGCGCGGTATCCGTTGATCTTTCGGTCGGCTTCGGTGATGGTCCGGCGCAGCTTTTCGATCTCGCCAGCGTCGCCGTAGGCGGCGAGCGCGGCGCGATGTTGCGCTTCCGCCACGCGGCGGAGGTTGTCGGTGAGACTTCCCCCGGTCAACTCGTCGCGGAGGAACTCGTCGACCGGGCGGATGATCGCGTCCTCGCGCAGGTAAAGCGCGGGCGGATGGCTGATCTGGCGCTGGCGGACGAAGTCACGGCTGGCGGTGCAGCGGTAGTAGAGGCGTCCGTGGTTGGGGTTGCCGACCATCTTGCGGTCGCACAGGCCGCAGGTGATCAGGCCCCGGAAGAGGTACGGCTTGCCGGTGTGGCGGGGCGCCCTGCCGGTGTCGCTGTTCGTGCCGCGCCTCTTGATCGTCTGCTGGGCGCGCTCATAGAGGTCGGTGCTGATCAGCGGCTCGTGCGCCTCGATACGGGACCAGGCCCATTGACTCGGGTCGTTCCAGCGGTGGCGGTTCTCGTGGCCGAGCGCCACGTCTTCCACGTCGATCAAGACCTCATCCGTGCGCGCCCGGTTCCAGACCTGACGGCCGGTGTAGCGCGGGTTCAGCAGGATCGCGCGGATGGCGGTGGTCTCCCAGACCTGCGCGTGCCGGTGCGGGTTGCGCGCCCGGTCGTAGGCCGACGGGCACGCGATGCCGTCCTGGGTGAGGCCACGCGCAATCGAGGTCATGCCCCGCCCGGCGACGTACTCGGTGAAGATCCTCTGCGCTACCGGTGCCGTGACCGGGTCGGGTTCGAGCCGGTGGAGCCGCTTGCCCTCGGCGGCCTTGCCGGGGTTGGGGTGCGGGCCGGCGTCGGCGAGCCGGTAGCCGTAAGGCGGCCGGCCGCCGAGATAGCGGCCCTCCAACTCCGTCTGCGCCTTCATCGCCGACCGGACGCGGACCTTGATCCGGTTGCGCTCCCCCTTGCTCATGCCGCCGTAGAGCGCCATCACGAGATCGTGGGCGTCCGAGCCGGGATCGATAGCGCCACCAATCTCAGGCACCCACATGCTTACGCCGTAGTGCACGAAGACAGGAAAGGTCATGCCGAACTGGCTGCCGTAGAACGCGCGCTGCGGCTCGCCGATCACCACAGCGTCGAAGTCCCGCCCTGCGCTCTTGATTGTGTCGAGCAGGCGCAGCGCTTCGGGACGCCGCTTCCATGGCAGCGAGCGCGACTGCCCAATGTCGAAGAACTCAGCAACGACCTCTCCGCCGCTCGGCTCAATCAGGCTGCGAGCGCGAGAGAGCTGCCAGGCTTTCGACGCCTGCGGATCCTGTTGGTCTTCGGTCGACACGCGTCCGTAGAAGGCGAACCTCATGTCTGCCGAGTCTTCCGGGCGCGTTCGATGATGCGCCACAGCACGTCAGCGGCGGCATCGGAGATCGGGACTTCTAGGGACGTCTTGAGCTGCCCGTTCTCGATTTCGAGGGTCGTACACGTTCGTATACTGCGATTTCTCCTCTCGTCGGTGCGGTCTTCGGAAGTGATCGTGAGGCCTCCTCTCTGATCGGTGAGAATGTGGGCGTGTCCCGGCAATGCTGGGCCGCGCGGTTTGGAGTGACGGTATGGATCCGACAGAGTTCGATGCGCTTGCCGAAGGGATGCATGCAAAGTCGGCTGCATCGCAGGCCAACTACGGCTTCGCGCTCATTGACGGGCGAGTCGCCGGCGATGACGAGATCGCCTTTGTCGAGCGGCGGATGGGCGTAGCCCTGCCGACCGCATTCAAGGCGTTCATGCGGAGCTACGGCGGCGGCATGTTCGGCTTTATCGACCTGCTGCCGATCGTCGTCGAGCCGGACGGGCGTGAAGACGATCTCCTGACGGTCAACGATCGCGAGTTCCCCGATCGCAGCTTCGTCGCGGTCGCGCCGGTCGGCACAGGTGACTACTGGGCTTTCCCAGTGGCTGACGGGCGCTGCCGCGACGAGGTTTGGTTCTGCTTCCATGACGGCGGTGAACCGGAGGCCGTCGCCGCCGACTTCCTTGAGTTCGTCGCGAGCCACGGGCTCAAGTCGTGACGTGGGTCGTCGTCCGTCCGCTCGTCCGTCCGCGCGTTAATATGCGCAGACGCGCGCGAGCGGACGGACGTCCGCGCGGAAGATCGGGTCAGGCGCGCCAGCGTCCGCGTGAGACCTGCCGGGCACGGCCGGCGGCGGCGAGCGCTTGGAGCCGGTCGTAGATCCAGGTGCGGCGCATGCCGGTCACGTCGATGAGTTCCGGGATCGTGAGTCCGTCGTCGGGTGCCCCGCCGAGCGCTGTCAGGAGCGCTTGTTCCGGATCGTCGGTGCCGGATGACGGTGGTTCGATGGCACGCGGCTGGTGGTCGATGGCGGCCTGGGAGAGCGGGTCGAGTTCCGGGCGCTGGTCGGCGTACCGGGCGGCGGTCTCCCGCACGTGCTCGTCGGTCACGAGGTAGGCGCGGGCGCGGCGCGGCTGGTTGTGTCCGTCGGCGAGGACGTAGAACTTGCCGGGCGCGTCGAGGGTATGGGCGTGCCAGCCGGCGGCGAGCATTCCCTTGTCAAGGATGAGGTCGACGTCGCGGCGCTCCCGCACGCGCAGGCAGACCCGAACGCTCATCTGCGAACGCAGCGCTCCCCCACCCATAGCCTTCTGCGTCGGGCGCTGGGTCGCGGCGAGCAGGTCTACGGCGACGGCACGGCCGCGCCGGGCGACCGATTCGGCGTACGCGACGGCGGCCGGCGCCGTGTCGGCGAGTTCGGCGTACTCGTCGATGACGATGACCAGCGCCGGTACGGCCGGTGTGGGTTCCCAGACGCGGATGTTGTCGCGGCTGGCCGCGTGGGCGCGGGCGTCCAGCACCGTTACGGCGTCGGCAAGCAGCCGGGTTGCCTCGTCGGGTGTGGTCGCGAGCCGGGCCAGGCAGGACGCCCACGGTCGTAGCTCCATGCCGCCCTTGAGGTCGATGCCCCACAGGACCACGTCGGAGCAGGCAGCGAGGTTGCCGAGCACGACGTTCAGGACGCCGCTCTTGCCCGAGTCGGTGGTGCCGCCGATCAGGGCGTGTCGCCGAAGCAACGGCACGCGGACGGTAGTCGCGTCCTCGAAGACGCCGAGTTCGATCGGATCGGCCAGCGATCGAGCTGCCGGTCCGGGCCACGGGATCGCGCCGGCGTGTGGGTCGACGGCGAGGACGCGCATCGTGCAGCGGCCGGCGTGCGCCGGATCCTGCTCGACGCGGACGGCACCGGGACGCGTTCCCAAGGCCGACTCGATGGCCGGGATGCGGGCGACGACGTCCGCGACGCTCTGGCCCGGCCGGAGCTTCACGCGTCCGCGCCAGCCCCAGGTGTCCACGACGGCCGACATGATGCGCGATCCGTCGAGCCCGATCGTGTCCGCCAGATCGGGCCAGGCATGGATAACCCGATCGACGCGGACCCGTGCTCGGCGGCGGCGGTGCGCCCACCACGGAATGCCGAGCACCAAGACGGCGAGCAGGAGAACGGTCGGAAGAGGCTTAGTACCAGGACCAACCGCGGTCGCGGTGGCGAGCCAGCCGCCCGCCACGGCCGTGGTCGTAGCCGCATAAGCGCGTTCTGCGGGGCGGCGAATGCGAAGGCCGGCTACCAGGGCCGTAATTGCCGCGACGAGTGCGACGGCGGGCCAGGATCCGGGGTGCTTGTGGTGGAGGACGAGTCCGGCCGCCGCGAGGACGAGTCCGACGCCGAACGGTGCGAGTCCCGAGCGGTACCGGAACAGCATCCGGCCGATAGCGGAGACGGCGGCGGCGAACAGCGATTCGTCGGGCACGAGCAGGAGCGGTTGCGGGTTGCGGCGGCTCCACCGTCGGTGCCGGCGTCCGTAGGCTCTCATTCGAGCGCGACCCCTGCCCGGTGTTGGTCGGTCTCGTCGCGGAGGTAGGCCAGCGGGTCGGACTCGCCGCCCTGGTCGGCGGAGAGGGTCGCGTTGGCGGCGGCGAGCAGGTTGGCGAAGTCTCGTCGGGTCCGGTTGAGCAGTCGGGCGAGGCGGTCGACCTCGGCGAGTAGGACAGGGATGTCACCGACGGCGGTCCACAGCGTGGTAGGCGTCTGCCTGCGTCGAGCGGCGTGTAGGTGGGTGAGAACTGCCTCCTGATCGAGGGTCGGACGCGGTGTGCGCGGTTCGTTGGTCATGGGCGGGGTGATGCCTCCTTTCGGTCGGTTTCTGCGGCGAGTTGTCGCCGTAGTTCGGTTGCTTTCGGTCCGGCGATACGGAGAACCGAGCGCAATCCGTCGCGGCTGATCGGACGTCCTGCGTGTGCGGCGCGGTGCTGGGCGTCGGCCGCGCGTGCGGCTTTCAGGAGGTCGGTATCGGTCCGGACCCGAGGACGGACCTCGGGACTGCGACTTACGGCGGTGAGCGCGTGAAGGTGTGCGGTGAGTCCGAGGACGGCGGCCGGGACGGCACCGACAAGGACGACGATCGGCCAGGAGATGGCGACGATTCCGGCGGCGATCAGGTGGTAGCCGGCGTTGCCAACGATGCTCGTCGCGATGGCCCCGATCGCGTTGGCACGGGCGAAGCTGCAGGCGTCTTCTCCGCCGACGGTCCCGGCGAGCCATACCCGGGCCGAGGTCATCGCGTATGCGTCGATCGTCACCGGCAGGAGCCAGGCGAGTTGGTCGGGCCAGCCGACAATGACCCACCAGTCGCGTCGTCCGCTCATCAGAGATCCAGTCCGGCGACGAACCCGGCCAGTGCTCGGAGTCCGTCGCCGATCGTGGGGCCGATGGATGACGCGGCGAGGTAGTACCCGAACGCCGAGCAGACCGCTGCCTGCCAGAGCGGCAGCCGGGCGTACCTCCAGAGCAGGAAGACGAAGACGCCGAGTAGGACGACGGCGGAGACGGCGATCGTCATGCGCCACGATCCTTGCGGTTGCGGCGCGTACGGATTCCCTTGTCCGCGCCGTTGTGGCTACCGCGCGCCCGGTGCCGGCGGACCCAGCGGTTGCGGGCCGTGCACTTGCGGCAGAACGTCGAGTTGCCCGCGCCGAGCTGGGCGCCGCACGCGCAGGTCGGGGCCTCGTTCGTGAAGTGTTGGATCTGCATTTCTGATCTCCTCTCGGTCGGCGATGCGTGTTCCGCATCGACGCCATTGAGAGTGCGACCAGGCGACGGGACGTGATCAGGTCATGGCTGGACGTGTTCGAGATGTCTAGCCTAGGGTTGGCGAGCTGACGGACGTCCTTTATGGGGAGACGATGCCGAACGAGCGACTACGCTCCGCAATGCTGCAACGAGGGGTTACCCCGGCTGGCCTTGCGGAAGCGATCAAAGTTGATCCGAAGAGCATCGAGCGCTGGATCAGCGGACGGATGCCGTACCGGCGTCACCGATACGCGGCGGCTGCTCACCTCGGCGTGGATGAGGTGTACCTCTGGCCCGAAGCGCTCGGCGCTGACCAGGTCGCCAGCGCCAGCGGAAGCGAGATCATCAACATTTACCCGCACCGCTGGACCGTGCCGTCCGAGCTCTGGCGCAACTTCTTCGACGATGCCGAGTCGGAGATCGGGGTCCTGGTCTACAGCGGGCTCTTCCTGTCCGAGGACGCCGGCGTACGCCGGATCTTCCGCCAGAAAGCCGAGGCAGGAGCACGCGTACGCATCCTCCTCGGTGATCCGGAGTCCGAGGTCGTGGCGCAACGCGACGCTGACGAGGGCATCGAAAGCCTCGCCGCGAAGATCAAGAACGCCATCGTGATGTACCGACCCCTGCTCAGCCTCGAAGGCGTCGAGCTGCGGTTGCACCGCACGGTGCTCTACAACTCGATCTACCGTGCGGATGAGCAACTGCTGGTCAACACGCACATCTACAGCTTCCCCGCGTCCGAAGCACCGGTCTTCCACCTGCGGCGCGTCGCCGGGGCGACCATGGTGTCGACGTACGTGGAGAGCTTCGAGCACGTGTGGGACGCCGCGATACCGCTGGAATGAGGACGACGTGGGACGACGTATCGACTACTACAACGACCCCGAGGCGCCCAAGGCCAACAGCGTCGTCCCGTCGGCGAACGTCGTCGTGGTCAACGACGACGGCGCAATCCTGCTGATCCGCCGCTCGGACAACGACAACTGGGCACTGCCGGGCGGAGGCATGGATCTCGGCGAGTCGCTGCCCACTACCGCGGTAAGAGAGACGGCGGAGGAGACCGGGATCGACGTGGAGGTGACTGGCCTAGTCGGCATCTACACGGATCCGAACCACGTCATCCTCTACACCAGCAACAACGAGGCCCGGCAGGAGTTCTCGGTGGTGTTCACCGCCCGGCCGATTGGCGGGACACCGACGCCGAGCGACGAGTCGACCGAGGTCCGATGGGTTCCGCCGGCCGAGATCGGCGCGCTGCCGATGGACCGCTCGATGCGTATGCGGATCGACCAGTACCTGACCTCACCGCTCGACATTCACCTTGGATAGCGACGGGCTCAGCGCCTTCGCGGACGTCTTCTCCGCCGTCGGCACGGTCGGCGCCTTCGGCCTCGGATTCTTGCTCCTACGTCGAGAGCACCGACGCGAAGCCGACCGCGCCGAGGACGAACGCCGCTCGCAGGCCGAACGGATCAGCGCCTGGGTAGAGCTGACGCACAGACTCGAAGGCCGCCGCGAACTGGCGTTCCACATCCACAACGCGAGCGCGATGCCCATCTACGAGGTGGAGTTGCCGCTTCCCGCCCACGACGGCGAAGAACCCCGGTCAGAGTTCGTCGGCCTCGTCCCGCCGGGCCGCACAGTCCAGCGACCCGCACCGGGAGAGTGGCTTCGGACGTACGTCGAACCAGAGCCCGTACAGATCGAATTCTTGGACAGCGCCGGCCGCCGGTGGAGCCGGGACGAGCAGGGAGCCCTTTCCCGCACGGAGTGACGTCAGCCCTCGGCGAGTGCCGCCCTGATCCTTTGCACGGACCCGATGATCAGCGGGCCTGCTTCGCTAATCGACCGGGCCACGAGGTGATCCGGCCCGTAGCGGTCCAAGATCTCCGCGAGACGCTGCTCCACTTCGATGGGCTCGCCGTCCGGGGTGGTTGTCATGTCGGCGTACGTGATGGCGTCCGATATCACGCCTCCGACCGGCGGAAACTCATCCGAGAGTTGGTCGCCGAGCCCGCGGTTCCTGCCCTCGATGAACGCGCACGAGTGGTGAGCGACCAGCCGGCAGACCAGATCATCAGCGCGGGCGACTTCCCGCAGGTAGCGAGCCCCGTCGAGCTGATGCATGCCGGTCACGACAAGGTCCGGCGAATACCCCACGTCGTGAAGCCAAGAGGCGGCGACCAGGGCCGGGCCGTCGTCACCGACCAGGGCCGCGACTGACTCGGCTTTCCGTCCGACGCCCTGGCTGTGGGACCAGCGGCGAGGGAGCGGCACGGCCAGTAATCGACGTGCAAGGTCACGGGCGCCCTCGACTTGATCCACATAGGCAGCCTAGTGCCGGGCTAGTCACCTGTCGCCATAGTCAACCCGCAAGGCGTCGGCAAGCCGGTCGGCGACCGCCGGTAGGACGTCTCCAAGCCGTACGACCGGGCTTCCCCGGTGGCCGATGGCGTCGCTCAACGCCGGGAACTCCTGGCCGACGTCGAACCCTGCATTCTCCAGCGCCTGCGCCAGCCGATCCGCCGACGATCTCGCTGCTTCCGCGTCGCTCTCCATGACGTCCCGTCCGTTCTCTCTGTTCCGCCAAGTCTTCACTCAAAGTGACGGACGCTGAACCACGCGTCGGGACGTCTAGGGACTTCTTGGCTACCATGGGGTCTCACCCAGGGATGGGAGCGGACGCATGAACCACCTGCTCGCCCGAGCACTGAGTGGCGCCAGGCTCGACATCGTCGACGTAGCCGCCCAACTTCGCGTCGACCCCAAGACCGTGCAGCGCTGGATCAGCAGCGGCCGCATCCCGTACCCCCGTCATCGCGACGCGCTGGTCAGCCTCACGGGATGGTCGGCATACGACTTGTGGCCGAGCTTGCCTCGCCCGGTCGAGCCCCTGGCCACCACCGACGAGATCCGGATCGTCTACCCGCACCGATCGGCCGTGCCGTCCGACTCGTGGTCACGCCTGCTCAGCCGGGCCGAGCGAGAGATCGACATCCTGGTCTACAGCGCAAGCTTTCTTGCCGACGACGTCGCCGTGCTCAACCTGCTGCGACAAAAGGCCAAGGGGGGCGTACGGATACGCATCGCCCTCGGCGACCCAGACGGCGAACACATCGCCAGCCGCGGGGCCGAGGAACGTATCGGCGTCGGCATGAGCGCCCGCATCCGTACCGCACTCGTCAGCCTCCAGCCACTCGCCGAAGAGCCCGGCATTGAGCTACGGCTGCACGACACCGTGCTCTACAACTCGACCTACCGCGCCGACGACGAAATGCTCATCAACTCCCACATCTACGGCCGACCCGCAGCCCAGGCGCCCGTCATGCATCTCAAGCGCACCGACGCCGAAGGCATGGTCTCAGCTCACATGACCTCGTTTGAGCGAGTCTGGGCCACGGCAAAGGCGTCAAAGCTGACGGCACCGCCAGCGATATAGACGCCCGCTACACCCGGCCGTCGGCGCGGCAGAACGCCGTACCTGTTGAACACGGCGAGCGCCGCGTACCGAGCACGGCAAGGCTCAGGCTCCGAACAGCCGAGACACAGCCCACCCGGAGTGACGACGAGATGGTCGTAAAGCGAAGCCTCCGTTCGCGCCAAGACGTCCTGGCGGCTCTCCGGCGCGCATCGCGCCTCCACCTGAACTCGACGGCCAGCATCGGAACTCGCGTTCGACAGATCAGGCTCAAAGCCAGTTCCTGTCCGGACGTCATGGCTGGCCATCCGGCTCCCTCCGTTCGTCCTCGTCTTGCCGCTCTCCCAAGGGGCCGGCTTCGGCTTCCGATATCTCCGGTTCGGGCCGATGGAGTTTCGGCCGGTGGGCGCGAACCCAGGCACCAACGTCAGCTGCGAGCCAGACCCATCCGGACGCCAACTCGGCGACAGGCGCGGGAAAGCCCTCCAGGTGCGTAATCTGATGAACGCGCTGCCGGCTGACACCCAACAGCGCCCTGATCTCGTAGTTGCCCATAAAGCGGTGTGCCTCCGAATCCAGGCACCCCACCTCGGCCGCTTCCTCATCCATCCGCAGTCCTCGGCAGTCGGTGACATCCCAGCCGCCCGGAGCGAGTCACGGACGGCCGGGCCTTACGTCACCGGTGTCCCAAGACCCACAACTCTGGAAACCGGCTACCGAAAGGCTCTCGTGACAGGACGTCCCGGTAGACCGCGTCTCCTGGGACGTCCGGAGACTTCTAGTCGTTCCCATGGGGTCCGAAGGACGGGTCTGCAACGCGGTGGTCGGTCGGCGCGGGTAGGAGGGCTCGCGATCATTTCGATCTAAACGGCTGCGGGGCAGCTCAGACTCGAAAATGCGCTCCTGCGCTGGCTAGTGCCGTGACCACGAACGTTCACGGTGTTGGATGACACGCCGCTCGGGCTGACGGCCGAGCTGCGTCGTGGCGGTCAGGCTGTGACGGTGGCAGATCCTGTACGCGTGCGGCGGCTCAGTGACCACGAGGGTCAGCAGCTGCCGAGAATCACCCGTCGAGGCACGGGTTCACCGATCCGATTACGCCGAGCCATGGTCGTGCTCGCCTCGGCCGGCGGGAACACCGTGCGGGCTATCGCCCGTCTCGTGCAGGCCGACGAGGACACGATCCGGCAGGTGATCCATCGGTTCAACGAGATGGGGATGGCCAGCCTGGACCCTAATGGGTCTTCCCGGGAGCCTGGTGGCGTTACTTGTTGATGTTGCTGGGAAAGACTCGGGCGGCAGCCGCGGGCGGGTGAGCACTCTTGGACCCTGGATCTTGAGTCCTGCACTGAGACCGTGCCCCCGCCGGCGTTGCGGGGAGGTTTGACCGTTGATGGGGTGTCGTGCCGTCCGGGCGTGATTCTGTTCGGGCCGAGCACTGATCCATTAGGGCGCGTGCTGTCCTCCTCCTGGCTGCTGACCGTTGCAGGCGAGGGTGAGGAAGGGCAACGTTGCTGTTCGTCGGTGATGACTGGGCTGAGGACCACCATGATGTGGAGTTGCAGGACGCATCCGGGCGCGTTCTGGCGCGGAGGCGGCTTGCCGAAGGCATCGCGGGGATCGCCGACCTTCACGCCCTGATCGTCGAGCGCTCCGACGGTTCGGATGCTGCGCAGCAGGTGTCCGATGCGGCGGGGGTGGTCATCGGTATCGAGACGGATCGCGGGCCGTGGGTCGAAGCGCTGATCGCCGCTGGTTACCAGGTGTTCGCGATCAACCCGAAGCAGGCAAGCCGGTTCAAGGAACGCTACGCAAACTCGGGGGCCAAGAGCGACAAGGGCGACGCGCACGCGTTGGCGGACATGGTCCGCATCGACCGGGACCAGCTGCGACCAGTCGCCGGTGACACGTCCGCGGCGCAGGCGATCAAGGTGGTCGCCCGGGCACATCAGACCATGGTCTGGGAGCGCACTCGCGCGATGCTGCGGCTGAGGTCCGCGCTTCGCGACTACTTCCCGGCCGCGTTGACCGCATACGAGCAACTCGGACTGGCCGGCGCGGACACCCTCGAGCTGCTGCAGGCGGCGCCGTCTCCAGCGCAGGCTGCTGCGCTTGATGTCGAAGTCGTCATCGCGGCACTGCGGCGGATGCACCGGCACAGAGTCCAGGCCAAGGCTGCGGCCATCACCGCGGTTCTGCGCAAGCCGCATCTGGGTCGCTCAGCGGCGGTCACCGAGGCCTACGCGTCCACAGTCAGTGCGTTGAGCGCGGTGATCGCCGTCTTCAACACACAGATCAAGCAGCTGGAGAAGCAGATCGAGACGCACTTCAGTGCCCATCCACAGGCGGGCATCTACCGATCCCAGCCCGGCATCGGGCTAATCACTGGGGCGAGGCTGCTGGCCGAGTTCGGCGACGACCCGGGCCGTTACCGCAGTGCGAAGGCGCGCAAGAACTACGCCGCGACCAGCCCGGTCACCAAAGCCTCAGGCCGCAGCAGAGTCGTTATGGCCAGGTTCGTGCACAACGATCGCTTGATCGACGCCCTGCACGCTCAAGCGTTCTCCGCGATCAACGGCTCGACCGGCGCCCGCGCCTACTACGACAAACAACGCGCCCGCGAGGTCGACCACGGGCCGGCCTTGCGGCAAGTCGCCAACCGGCTGGTCGGCATCCTGCACGGATGCCTCAAAAACGGCACCCCCTACGACGAGAACACCGCCTGGCAACATCAGCCAGCCACCTCTGCTTGACAGTCAACCGGCATGGGGTGTCTCAGTGGGCGGGTGGCCGTCCCCGCCAGATCAGTCCTGACGACGAGCAGTACATCGTCACGACGGCCAACACCCGCCCCGAAGCCTTGGGACGGCCGTTCACCCGCTGGAGCGTCCGCAAACTCGCCGACCACCTCACCACACAGGCCGCCCGCCCGATCAAGATCGGGCGCGAACGGCTGCGTCAACTGCTGACCAAACACGGCATCACCTTCCAACGGACGAAAACGTGGAAGGAATCGAACGATCCGCAGCGAGACACGAAACTGGCCGCATCGACTACGTAACCAGCAACTTTCCGCAGCGGGTGTTCGCGTTCGACGAGTTCGGGCCCCTGGTGATCCGTCCGCAGGCCGGTTCAGGCTGGGCGCCCAAGAGCCATCCGCGCAGATTGCCCGCGAACTATCACAAGCTGCACGGCGTCCGACAGTTCCACGGCTGCTACAGCGTCGGCGACGACCAACTCCGGGGCGTAGTCCACCGGCGCAAAGGCGCCGCGAACACCCTGGCCGCACTCACATCGATCCGCCGGCAACGGCCGGACGGCGCACCGATCTACGTCGTCCTGGACAACCTGTCCGCGCATAAAGGCAAGACGATCCGGGCCTGGGCGGCCCGCAACAAGGTCGAGCTGTGTTTCACCCCGACCTACGCCTCCTGGGCCAACCCGATCGAGGCCCAGTTCGGGCCGCTGCGCACCTTCGTGATCGCCGGCTCAGATCATGCGAACCATCCCACGCTGACCCGCCACCTGCACCACTACCTGCGCTGGCGCAACGCCAACGCCCGCCACCCCGACGTCCTCGCCGCCCAACGACGCGAACGCGCCCGCATCCGCAGCGAACGACAACGCCGTTGGGGCCAACCTGCCACCCCGGCAGCCTGACCCCCACCACCCCAAACGTTCGTGGTCACGACACTAGCTGCTGTGAAAGCCCTTCCCCCGGTGAGCTTGCCAGCGCCGCCCAGCTCCACAGAGTGCTCGTTCCCAGCGGGCAATGCTGCCTCAGTGAGTGTTTTAGAGGGTTGTAGCTCGGGCTTGTTGGAGGGTGCGGCGTTGCTGTCGTGCGGCGGGCTTGCCGCGGGCGACGCGACGCAGCATCTGGTTGATCGCGGCCCAGCGGATCATCTCCTCGGAGACTTCCGGGTCGCGTTCGTAGTCGCGGGCCAGCCGGCGGTGGGCGGTCAGCCATGCCAGCGTTCGTTCGACAACCCATCGCTTCCGGTGCACCTCGAACCCGCGCTGCTCGGGCGGCTTGCGGACGATGTCGATCACCATGCTCAAGGTGCGGGCGGCCCAGTCGAGTAGCCGGCCGGCGAAGCCCTGGTCAGCGAACACGAACCGGATCGGGGTGAACAGATAGACGCTCAGCAGCGCCGTTCTGGCGCCGTCACGGTCCTGCCACGACGCGGCCAAAACGGTGACGCTTACCAGCAGGCCGAGAGTGTCGGTGACGATGAATCGCTTACGCCCGTTGATTTTCTTGCCTGCGTCGTAGCCGCGGGTGTCGCGGCTGACGGTGTCGGCGGCCTTGACCGATTGCGAGTCGATGACCCCGGCCGAGGGTTCGGCGTTACGGCCCTCGGCCAGGCGGATCTGCTCACGTAGTTCGTCGAGGATCCGTTCGGTGACGCCGCGTTCCTTCCACCGCTGGAACCAGCCGTAGACGGTCTGCCAGGGAGGGAAATCCACCGGCAGTTGGCGCCAGGAACACCCGGACCGGTCGAGATACAAGATCGCGTCCACGATGTCGCGGAACGGATGCTTCGGGATCCGACCGGGTTCCTTGATCAGCGGGAGCATCGGCTCGATGATCTCCCACTGCTCATCGGTCAGATCCGACGGATACACGCGTTGACGACCCACCCTACGACCATCGCGCAGCCCTGAAGATCACCGCGGACACGCCGTCCGGCACTCCTCAGAAACACTCACTCAGTGCTAGACGCGGCCAGTGTTGCATCTCGACCTCCTTAACCGATCCCGGGGTACATGCTCGATACTTCCGCAGGAGAACATGATCATTACCTCTCGAAAATCGTCCCTTCGGACGAGCCATTCCGACCTGGGTTGCGTTAACGTGCAGAACAGGAAGATCCACTGTGGGTGGTACGATAACGGACCGTTTCACCTGGTATCTGTTGCCCACCGCATGTCCAGGTGTAGTCGCCGCTGGACGCCTCGGAGGCTGAGTCAGATGCCGGTCCGGTACATGGGAACCAAACGGTACCTCGCGGCGGATGTAAGAGCAGCGATCGAGTCGGTTCAGCCAGCTGGACCAGTGGTCGACCTCTTCTCAGGGATCGGAGCCGTGGCGTCGGCGCTCTCGCCTGACCACCATGTCATCACAAACGATGCCCTCAGTTTCACCACGGTATTAGCTCGCGCACGCTTCGGCCCCGGACGTCGAAGCGAAGCCGCTGACCTATTGCCGAGAATCTGCGCGCGTTATCGAGAGCGAGAAAACGAACTGAGGGCCGCCTACGGAACGGAGCTTGCCGCAGAATCTGCGGCGTTGAAGGGCAGCTGGGAGAAACTAGCAAGATTCATGTTGGAGCACCCACACGTTGGCACAGACGCCGATACTATGAGTTTGGCGAAGAGCCACGCCGGATCCGAAACAAGTGACCGATATAGCCTTACGACTTTGTACTTCGCTGCCGGCTACTTCAGCGTTCGCCAGGCAATCCAGATTGATTCACTGAGATGCGCCATCGACCAAGAAGCCATACGTAAAGCCGACTGGGACTGGATGACGGCTTCATGGCTTAGCTCAACAGCCTCTGTCATGAACGCACCAGGCCACACGGCGCAATATTTAAGGGTGTCGGGCGATCTCTCGCAGACGAGGGTCCGACGTGCGTGGTCCAGGGATATCTGGAACGTCTTCGTCGACCGTGTAGCTGCGTTAGTTCAGGAAGGAACACCTGATTGGCGAGCTGGTAACGTCGCCTGCAGTTTTGATGCCCTCGATTTCATCTCATCCGACGCATTAAAAGGCGCCGGCGTCGTGTATGCCGATCCTCCATACACAAAGGATCACTACTCGCGCTATTACCACGTTTACGAGACCCTTTACCGGTACGACTACCCGGCTTCGGTCGGCGCGGGCCGATATCGCGACGATCGTTTTGTCACCGACTTTTCAGTAAAATCCAGGGTAGAGGAAGCATTTGAGGCGCTTGCATCTGGTGTTAAGTCGAGGGGCCTGCCCTTGGTGCTCTCCTACCCGGATAATGGGCTGCTCGTACTCGCAGGGGTAAACCTTTTTGGCCTACTCGCGTCAAAATTCGACTCCGTTGTTCTCAGGAGCCACGCGCATAGCCATTCCACTCTCGGCGCAGCGGGCGGAAAGCAGAAGAAGAAGGCGGTGGAAAATATCTATGTCTGTTCTTGACAGAGATGTGTCGAGCCCTGACGGTACGCCCACAGAGCCCATCCCGGGACGCGACAGCCAGCGGTCCTCCGCATCTGCCTTCCACCCAGAGGGTGCCTGCAGCTTTTGGAGACTTCCCTCTTACCGAATTAACGCGATCGGCGGTCCTGCGGCCGCGCGGGGCACGGCGACGGAGTATTTTTGCACAGGAAGCGCTGATGCGACCCGTGTCTGACGACATTGAGTTCCTGCAGAATCCCAGGGCCATTGCCCGACAGGCCCGGGAGCGCCTCTCATCTCATTCCCACCGAACTGTCCCCCGCAAGGAAATACAGTCCTATGAGGACCAAGGGTGGGCGGTTGAATCCTTCGGGCAGAGAACCGCGCGGATGCGCCTACTTAAAGACGATGATGTCGCCTTCCGCGATCGGGTATGGGCGACATTTGCCCGCCTTCAATTCGATGTCATGAACTCCGGCGACGGCTTTGAGATCGGAATAAGTTCAGGAGAAAGGGCGCGATTCTCCGTTCTGGCAGCGGACAATGAGACAGCTCTAGCTATCCAGTGCGTTTCTTTCCCGGACGTTCGGTCATCGCAACTGAAGGCCGAGATTCAAGCCCTTCGCGATGTACGAATCGAAACTATTCGGGCGCTTCGACGAATCTTTCCCGACAGAAAGACGAAGGTTATACTCGCAACTAAGAATATCGCTGTCATGCCGAACGCCCAGGAACTTCTGAGTTCTGCTGACATCACTCACCTGGATGAAGAATCGGTTAGCTACTTCCTGTTGCTGGCGGACCATCTCGGTAAGGCCGCACGATTCCAGCTCCTAGGCAACTTGTTTGCTGGACAGCGAATACAGGGCCTTGACTCAGAAGTCAATGCCCTACGCGGTAAAATGGGCGGACAAACTTACTACTCATTCGCAATCGAACCTGACAGATTGCTTAAGATTGCCTACGTACTGCACCGGAACCGGGCTAACAGCGATCTTATGCCCACATACCAGCGTTTAATAAGGCGATCGAGACTTCAAGAGGTTTCTAGATTTGTCGAGTCCGGCGGGTTTTTCCCGAACTCAATCATTCTGAATCTCGACACGGGGCGGTCCCCGCGCTTTGATGCAGTATCGAAGTCAGTTGATGGACCCGTAATGGGTGTCTTGCATCTACCGCAAACATACCGTTCTGCATATATTATCGACGGTCAGCATCGGCTATATGGGTATGCCAATTCTGAGCGAGCGGCATCGGAGCTGATCCCCGTCGTAGCGTTCGTAAACTTGCCTCAGTCGGAGCAGATCCGGCTCTTTATGCAGATCAACGAGAATCAACAGGCGGTTCCAAAGAATTTGCGCAATACTCTGAATGCCGACTTGTTGTGGGAATCGGATGATCTCCGGGAGAGAAGTAGGGCTCTCAAGCTACGTATTGCTCAGCATCTAGGCGAATCGAAGGTGTCGCCCATCCATGGAAGAGTCATCCTAGGCGAGAATACGAGAACAGCATTGCGCTGTCTAACAATCGAAGCAATCAGCAATGGTTTGACGCGCGGCAACCTCGTAGGAACCTTCAATAAGGCAAGCGTCAAAGAGGTTGGAACTTTCTACGCCGGCACCAACGACGCAACTTTTGCGATTCTCGTCCCGTTCTTAGAGAGCTGCCTACGCCATATTCGCGATGAACTCTCGGCTCAATGGTTACTGGGTAGCGCTGAGGGCGGATTTGTCTTCATCAACTCTGGCGTCGAGTCCTTGCTACGAATCACTAGCGATATTGTCGACCACCTGAAACTTCAAGGAGTGGCAGATCCCCGCGTCACGCCTACGGAGGAAGTGTACAGCCAATCGCTGGTGTATCTCGACGCTGTAATCGAATACCTTCAGTCACTGGGTATCGAGCAGGCTGCGGAATACCGCCGAATGTACGGATCCGGTGGAACTACGAGGTACTGGCGACGGCTCCAACTCGCTATACGAGAAAAGCTCCCTGATTTCGATCCCCCTGGTCTGAGCGAATTCCTTGAAGACGAGGCCAAGACGTTCAACACCGAGTCCTTCAAAATGATCCGTGAGATCGAGACCTTCCTAAATGAAGACGTTGAGCGCCGGCTCAAGGAAAAGTATGGGGAGAAGAATTGGTTTGCATTAGGTGTACCGCGCAAGGTTCGTGAATCGTCGATGACATTGGCGGCCCAAAAGAATGTCGACCTTCCGCCCGACAAGCAGGTTGGATACTGGGACTGCCTTCACATGATCGATTACCACGCAATCGTCACGAATAGCCAAGAAATATGGTCAGAGCTTTTCGCCAAGCGATATACGCTTCCCGACAGCGGGAACCCTAGGGCAAGTTGGAGGTCGCGCTCCAGTTGGATGACTGAACTGAACCGAATTCGCAACGAGAACGTTCACACTTATACTGTCAAGCCAAACGAGTACGAGTTTCTTGTTAAGGTCGCGGGTTGGCTGCTGGCAGAGGAAGAGTAAGCCCATTCGGCTTTCTTTAGATGTTGGCGTCGATGTTGATCGGTGAAGACGCTTGGCGCAAAGACTCCCTTCTTGGGACCGTTGACGGCAGCCGCGAGGATCTTCAAGGGACACACCGAGAAGCGTTTAAGGATCTAGCCCGAGGTCCTGACGGGCTAGATGGACTAACGATGTAATTGCCGTCTGATGGCAACTCGCCCGTACCGCTTGGCATCTGGACCGCGCATGTTCGGTAGATAATATGCACATGCCTAGCCTGTTCGCACCCAAGGTCCCTGACAACAAGGCGAACCCGCTCTTCCTTAACTTTCGCGACTCACCTGCATTCCGACCTGCGCGAGTACTCATGGACGCGATATATTCTCAATATCGCGACAAAGATGGGAGTTTCATCCAGGAATTCCAGACGAGAGGTTTCTCTGCAAGAGTTTGGGAGCTCTCACTATTTGCTTACTTGCAAGAGGCTGAGCTCGAAATTGACGAATCGTTCGTCTTCCCCGACTACGTGATTACTGCACCGCATCCCATGGCCATCGAGGCCGCCACTAGTCAGCCCGCCGAAAACGCTCCGAAAGTCCAGAGCGCTGCCGTGTCTTCTGTCGTTCCATCCGACCTAGTGGAGGGCCAACGCGAACTCGTCTTCCAAGTAGCCAAGGCACTCCGACGTAAGCTACTGCATCGCAATGCTGCTGGGCTCGCTTACTGGCAACATCCCCACACGGCCGGCAGGCCCTTCGTTATCGCGGTCGAGGCCTTCCATAACTCAAGCTCACTATTTTACTCGGACGCCGTCATAATTCAATACCTATACGGCCAGAGGCCCGTCGGCGAACACGACGAACTTGGCACTCTGACGATCAAATCCGAGTCGATTGGGACACACCACTGGAAAGGTCGGGAGATTCCGAGCGGACTCTTCGATCTACCGGAAGCAGCCGATTTAAGTGCGGTCTTGTTCTCCAACGGTTCAACCGTTTCACAATTCAATCGCATAGCAGTTCAGGAGGGCATCGGTTTGTCGGAGAAGATCATCGTCATGCGACTCGGCACCTGCCTAAATCGCGACCCAAACGCCAGTGAACCGGCCCCTTTCGAATATATCGTTGGGGAAGCTGATGCACCTTATGAGTCGTTCAGTCAAGTACTGACAGTCATGCACAATCCGAACGCCAAGGTACCGTTGCCTGACGGAGCCTTTCCGAATGTGGCCGAATGTCGTCTTGAGGATGACGGACGCCTTTCTGTAATTTCCTCGGGCTTCCATCCGTTTACGAGCATCACTCAGATCCTCACATCTGCAAAGCGCCATGAGGGCGAAGTTGATGAACAATGAAATCGGACACACCGTAGCTGCTTGTCCACATTGGTATTGCTCGCGGACGCCCTGGCGAGCGGTGCTGATTTGCTTCGCGCGCGATTGCAAGTTTAGGCCTTGAGGCTCCCGCCAGTTGACAAACTTATAGTTGCGGCTATCGCGTGTTCCTTATATGTATCTCCGGGTGCGCAAATCCCCTTGGGTAAGGGGCGGCGCAGTGCGAGTCACGATGCCCAGGTCACCTCGCGCGAAGCGATCACCGTGTGAATATCGCTCGTGTTGGGCTCCGGACACATATCAAAGACACGAAGATCGGCCGGGGTGCAAACCTCGGCCATCAGTGTTTCTGGGCCAGGGCGATAGATGAGCCGCAGGCCGATCCGGCTGTAGAGGCTCCGCCTTGTCGCGCGGATCAGCGTCTCGAAGCAGGCGGAACAGGTCGTTGAAGGCGTCCGCGATGGTGTCGAGCTGGTCGCCGCTCATTCTCTGGGGTGGCACCTCGGTGAGGCCGAGCCGCGCCTGAGCGGCCTTCCTGGTCGCGGTCGCTTCGCTGATCCAGCCGGCGATGAGTGCTGGGTCGCCGCAGGCATCGAGTGTCGCCCGGTACCGGTCGAGCTTGGCGTCCGCGTCGGCGATGGTCAGGTGCAGCTTCTCGATCTCGTTAGGGACGTCATAGTTTGCGAATTCCGCGCGGTACTGAGCGTCGGCGACCCGGGCGAGGTTGTCGGCGAGCGTCGTTCCGGTCAGTTCCTCACGAAGGAAACGGTCGATCGGGTCGGTGATCGCGTCCTCGCGCAGGTAGAGCGCGGGCGGATGGCTGACCTTGTGCTGGCGGACGAAGTCTCGGCTCGCGGTGCCCCGGCAGTAGAGGCGTCCGTGGTTCGGGTTGCCGACCATCTTTCGCTCGCACAGCCCGCAGGTGATCAGGCCGCGGAACAGGTAGGGGTGGCCGGTGTGTCGTGGCGCCGGCCGGCGCCGCCGATGGTTCAGCGCTTCTTGACGGTATGCTGCGCTCGCTCGTAGACGTCGGTGCTGATCAGCGGCGTATGCGACTCGGTGCGCGACCAGACCCACTGGCTTTGGTCGTTCCATCGGTGCCGGTTCTCGTGACCGAGCGCCACGTGAGCCCAGTCTGCAGCAAGGCGTCGCGGACATCATGCCGGAATCGGCCGTGGCTGCGGAGCGACGATTCCCGGCCACGCTTAGCAAACTCCTCGGTCGCCCCGTGACATGGACAACGGCTCACATTCCGATCGGATACGGCACCATGCGCTGCTCTTCTGTCGGGCGCAGGCGTGCCGGTTCCCCCGGCACCCCGCACGACCAGGCACCCAATGCACTTCCAGCCACCGTCCGCACAGCCGCAGATATGTCAGTCCGCCGTTGCCAACGGTTCCGATTATCGGCTTGTGTCAGTTTTGCGGCGATCTGCCGGGCGGTCAGGAAAGCCAGCGTCGCTGACCAGCGCCGGATAAGTCAGGCGGGCCGAGGCGATCCAGACAGCCCGCGCCAGCACGCCGATCGCCGCCCGAGCCCAACGTTCTCGTCGGCACCGGACCAGCCGCCTCGCACTCTTGATCTCACCGATGGGCGTTGCCCCCGCAACCGCCCGGCACTCAGCGCCAGAGCAATCCGATACGTGCAAAGTCAGAAAAGGCCCCCGCCTCGATCACGGAGCACCGCCGCCGCCAGCACACTCACCACGTCCGGCCACCGCGCCAGCAGCACCGGCAGCGCTGTCGTCCACTCCCCGAGCGCGAGCGCCTCCCCCACCAGCCGCGCCGCCTTCCGGTCATCCACCGACTCCGCGATGCCGACAAGCGCCTCGGCCAACGAATCCGGCGCCGTGATCCGCCGGGCCAGCCGCTCGGCCCGTTCCGTTTCGCCTTGCTCCGCACGCGCGCGGGCCACGACGGAGAATCCGTGAGCCGCCCAGTCAGGGCGCAGGATGGTCGCAGCCATCTCCTCCGCCCGATCGAGTTCGCCCAGCAGAACGAGCGCTTCGACCAGGTTCGCCAGGGGCCCGGCTCGCTCCGCATGGCTGGTGATCGTCCGAAGGCTCACCTCCGCCTCGGCGATCAGCTCCCGGCAAGCCGCGGCGTCACCGGCCCGCACCGCCGACCGGGCCGCAGCGACAAGACAAGAGCAGCGATCACCCGGATGCGTGACCCCCCGTGCCAGTTCCACAGCCTCCTCCGCCGCACCGAGAGCCAGAGCCGCCGGGACGACCCGGGTCATCGCTCGCGAAACTCTTCCCGGACTCACCCTCCGCGCCTGGTCCAGCGACGCGTCGAGCAACTCGCGGGCACGGTCGAAACCACCGGCACGGGCACAGGTTCGACTCAAGATGGCATAGGCCATCGTCGCCATGTACGGATCGGTCATGCCACGCACCGGCACCTCGGCCGCCGCGAGGAGATCCAGCGCCCATTCCGCGCCCATCACCGACAGTCCGCAGGCGATGAGATGCTCCGCATGACCGGCCGCGAACTCGCCGGTAGTGACTCGCCTGACCACCGCGTCCACCTCGGCGAAGAGACGCCGTGCCCGATCGAGATCGCCCACCTCAGCGAGCGCTTCAGCGATCAACGCCCGCTCATGAGCCCGCTCGACCACTGTGTCCGTGTCACGCAGGAGTCGCTCAACCTCGATCGCCAGATCCCGGGCGCGACTGTAATCACCAGCATCGGCTACGAGGACGGCGACGTCGGCGAGCTCGCGCCAGTGGCGCAGCGCGCGAACCGCCTGCTCCGCCGCCTCGGTCAGACGCTCAGCGCAGGTCGCCTCACCTGCCCGGATCGCGGCAGCCGCCGCATAGCGAAGAGCCGCGAACAGGCCCTCGTGATCACTGATCGTCGAAGCCGCGTGTTCGGCCGTCGCGAAGTCCGCGGCATCGGCCGCGGATCGGCACCGACAGCCCTGCAGGTGGTCTCGCAGTTGTTCAACGGCTTCGTCCCGGACGACGCGCTCCGCCCACG
Source organism: Paractinoplanes ferrugineus (assembly GCF_016862195.1). Classification (GTDB taxonomy): domain Bacteria; phylum Actinomycetota; class Actinomycetes; order Mycobacteriales; family Micromonosporaceae; genus Actinoplanes; species Actinoplanes ferrugineus. Next base: position 227,862 of record NZ_BOMM01000029.1, read on the forward strand.
CCACGTCTCCGACCTCGACCGCCGCCGAAATGACACTCTGGAAGCCGGCGCAGCGTTGGTCGGGATCGGTGAGCCGGCCCGCGATGTGTTCCACCTCTGTCGTCAGACGCCGGCCGCCGTCTCGGTCACCCATGGCTACGAGCGTCATGGCCGCCGAGCCGAGTGCACGGCAGCGGGCATACTCGTCCAATTTCCGAGCCGTGGAGATCCCCTCGCCGATCAGCGCCTCAGCCTGCCGCCGATCTCCCAGCACCGAGACCGTTCCCGCGACGGTGATCAGCGCCAAAGCCAGGCTCTGCGGATCCTCGCCACACCGGGCCGACTCCACGGCCTCTCGGCAGAGGGTCGATGCCTGATCCCGGTCGGGGACTTCCGCGGCGACCGCAGCGAGGCCTGCGGCGCGCACTGCTGGGTCTGAGATATCGCGGATGATCCGCACCGCGTAAGAGGACATCCCCGCTCGGGCGATGGTCGTCGCAACCGATAAGACGGTCTCGGGAATCGCGGATTCCACGGCGATCACCGCCTCCTCGACGAATTCCGTCGCCGCTTCGGGTCTCCCCGTCTCGGCGAGCGCTTGTCCGACGCAGGCAAGGGCCTCGGCCCGAAAATCGGGGTAGGAGATGCCACGGGCCAGGTGACCCGCCCGAACCGGTAGGCCGATCCTGGCCCACACCGCCGGAAGTGTCCTCGGCGTGCGTCGGTTGCGGTCCTGCAGGTCGTTGCGGCGGGCCGACAGGACGGCGAGCGCGCCCAGGTCGGGCTCCTCAGCCGCCAGCAGCAAGTTCTGGACCGTCGTGACCTCGGTGATGGCGGCGGTGTCGCCGCCGGTCAGGGCGAGCATCAGGTCGTGGCGGGCCGGTTCGCTCACCAGCGCCGTCAGCCTGGCGAGGCCCCCCTTCAGCTCGAGCAACCGGGGATAGCCGCGCAACAGGTACTCCGGGGTCTCCGGCGGCCATTCCCGATAGGAGTCGGCCCAGGCGTGCAACCGGGTCTGGTAATCGACAAGCCTCGCCGGGCCCATGTACCGGCAGGCGGCGTTGTGAATCTCCTCGTGCCCAAGAAGGTAGACCTCGTCCGGCTTCCACTCGCCAGCGCGGCGGGTGAAGGTCCGGCCCGCCACCGAGTGCAAGATGTCCTCGATCTCGGCGAGATCGGCGCCGGTGATCTCCCGGAGATCCGTCGCCGACAGACCACCCCGGGCTGCGGTGATCAGGCCGAGCAGGTCCTGTTCGAGCTGGGTGCCGCCGTGCAGGCGCCGGATCTCCGACTTGCCGAGCCGTTCGACGTCGCGGGCGTGCGCGGACTGGCCCAGCAGCCGGACGATGTTGGCGTCGCGGAGTGGGTGCCAGTCGGGCACGTCGTCGGGGATCGGTGGGTTGGGGCGACCGGCGACGATGACCCGCATCCCGGAAGGAAGATGTCCGGGCAGCAGGGCCGCGATGCTGTGGGCCTCCGGTCCGGTGGTCATACCGCGATCCTCGTCGAGTCCGTCGACGACGAGGATCAGCCGGCTTCCGCCCGCCTGGCACGCCGCGGCGGCCCGGCTCAGCAGGTCGAGCAGACAGGCTTCGCGGGTGGCCTCGCCCGCGGCGATCGGCAGTTCCTCGCCGGTGAGCTCACAAAGCTGCTCCAGCAGAACGGTGGTGAAAGCCTCACGGGTGTCCTGCGCGGCGAGCCGGGCGGTGATGAAGAACGACACGACCCGGGCGCGGCCGGTAAGTCTCGCCGGCGGGCGCAGGACGAACGTCGACATCAGCGCCGACTTACCGGTCCAGGCGGGAGCACGCCACCAGACGTACGGGCCGCGGTGCTCGTCGAGGCAGAACGCAGCCAGTTCGTCGAGCTCGGCGTCGCGGTCCAGCAGTTCGGGTGGCGCGATGCGGCGCACCTGTTCCAGATAGGCGGACCGCACGGAAACCCGTGATGGGCCCTGAACGATCGTCACCTGACCGGCGGTACCGATGCCGACACCACCGGAGGCGCCGTTCCCCGTGACATGTCGGGGCAGGCCGGGAACGGTCAGGGGAGCGACCGGCCCGGCTCCGGAGGGTCCGGCGGTGTCAGGGCGACATCACCACCGACCTGCCCGATCGCGATTCCGGCGGACCGGGCTTCGGCCCGCGCATCACCGGTGAAGACCCGTGACCCGGCCCCGGCGATCACCGGGCCGCTCGTCGCGCGCCCGGCGGCCAGGGCCGAGATGACCGCGGCGGCGAACGCGCCGTCCTTGCGAGCGGCCGCGGTGATCGCAAGCTCGATCTGCTGGCGGGTCAACTCGGACACCGTGCCGTCGCCGGTTCCCGCTTCCTCTTCGGCGTCCCGCAACGCCGGATGGTCGCCCAGCTTCGCCACAACCAGTCGATGGATGTCCCGCAGACCCGCGTCGGCGTCCGAGGAACCGACGCCCCGGCGGATCTTTGCCGTGACCCACTCGACGATGTGCCTGGCGACGACGTTCGCCTCGTTCATCATGCCCGTCATGATCAGACCCCAGTATCCGCCGACTCGCTGGTGCCGGTGTTCCGGCCGACCGAAGGGCCCGGACGGCCGACATGGACGTCACCTCCGACCTGACCGATCGCAATGCCATGACTGGTGGCCCGCACTCGCGCATCGCCGCTGAAGGTGGCCGCCTGTTCGACCCGCGCCGCGGTGCCGTCCGCCGGGCGCCGCGCGAGGACCAGCCCGTACACCGTCATCGGGAGTCCCAGCAGGGCGATCATCGCGGCGACGACGCTGCCCCACTTGTCGGCGTCGTCGAGCCGCAGTATCGCGAACCGAACACCCATCACGATCATCACGGAGCCGGCCACCAAGACGGCCATCCAGATCAGGACTCGCCTCATAACTACGCAACGTATCAACTCAGATCACCCACCGACAGTGGATCCCCGGGGGCACCTCACCGCCGAAGCGGTCACGATCGACCTGCAACAGCGATCCGTCTTCAGCAGAAGGGATGTTCGCGATGGCGCAATTCGTTCGTACCCGCCGCGACCGCTACGCACCGTCGCCGTCATCGAAAGCATCCCGCAGGGGCAGAAGAAAGCCACCTCGTCGTTCGTCATCTCCAACACAGGTGGCTCACTATCCAGCCACCGACCGGGACGAAGTGGCGTAATCGTCGCCTCAGTCAGCCATTGCAAGGGGGCGCCGCCGCGACGACCAGGGCGGTCGATCCGGCGCCAGGCGAAATCCGAGTCCACGCCTCCGCCGCTGGCCGGAAGCCCGACCGACTGCCACACGCTGCGGGTTTGGAGACCCACCAGTCCAGATCATGAACTGGCAGTTCATCGGTCGAGGTGCCCCTCGAGGTACCCCGCAGAGGGGACACCGCCAGCCGCCACCAGGCGGGTGCACGATCACGGAGACGTCGCTGCCAGCGTCGGATCTCCGAACGAACACAGAAGCGACGGCGCCCAGCAGAGCGAACCCTCGCATTCCTCAACGACTTTGTCGGTGATCCGGGAAATCGTTTCCTTCGACACCGATGCCCCGTAGATCTCCGCGAAATGCGCAGAGATCTCCCCGGTCGTCATTCCTTTCGCGTACAACGACAGACGATCTCGTCGACCTCGGTCAACCGCCGCTGCCTTTTCTTCACGATCTGCGGCTCGAACGTCCCCTTCCCGATCCCGCGGCACATCAATCTGGACCTCCCCGGCGGCGTCCGAGATCACCGTCTTGCCGCGGCTGCCGTTCCGCACGTTCGTCGACTCGCGGCCCGGCTCGGCCTGTTTTTTTCTCGTGACCGAGGTGTTCGGTCATCTCCTCGTTCAACGCGGTCTCGAGGACATTGAGCC
>NZ_BOMM01000030.1 GCF_016862195.1 Paractinoplanes ferrugineus
GGGGCACTCGTTCAACCTTACTAGGCCTTCCGGACCGTGTCAACCGGTTTCTCCCGGTTGGTGTCCTTCTGCCCTAGAAAATCCCGCGATTGAGGCGCGCAGCTTGACTGCGATCCGCACTTCTTAGGATTTGGCAGGACGGCCGCTGCGGATCTCTCCGCTCGCTCGTCCGCGTCCCTGCCGGCTCGCAAAACATTACAGGCTCGTTCCGCGGGCTCCAAATCGGCCCCCAGCATGCCGCATCGGGCCAGGTCAGAGCCGGGAAACCGAGAATGTCGGGGGTCGGGCCTACGGTTTGGCCATGCTCGCTCCTGGCTTCGAATCGGTCGGCGAAGCGTTCGCTGCCGACCCGCGCGGCGGTTCCGCGCTCACCGTCCTGCACCGCGGCCGGCCCGTGGTCGATCTCCATGAGGGCTGGCGCGACTCCGCGCGCACGATCCCGTGGGACGAGCACACGCTCGTCAACGTCTACTCGGTGGGCAAGCCGGTCATCGCCGCCGCCGTGCTGCAGCTGGAACAACGCGGTCTGGTGGCGCTCGCGGCGCCGATCTCGACCTACTGGCCGTCGTTCAAGCCGCCGGCCTCCGTCCGAGAGGTGCTCGCGCACCTGGCCGCGTTGCCTGCCTTTCCGGTTCCCCGCCCGGTCGAGGCCTGGGCCGACTGGGACCTTCTCTGCGCCGACCTGGCCGCGGCGACCCCCGAGTGGGAGCCGGGCACGGTGGCCGCCGAGCATGCCCTCACCTATGGCCATCTCCTCGGCGAGCTGGTCCGTCGGGTCGACGGCCGCCCGCCGGCGCGTTATGTGGCCGAGGAGATCGCCGCCCCGCTGGAGCTCGATCTGGCCTTCGCGCTGTCCGACGCCGACATCGACCGGTGCGCCGAGCTCGAGTTCGACTCTCCCGACTGGCCCGCCCGCATGTTGGGCGAGCCCGACTCGGTGCATGCGAGGGCCGTTTCCAATCCACCGGGCGCCCGAGACCTGGCCGTGGTCAACTCCCCACTGTGGCGCCAAGCAGCCGTGCCGGCGGTAAATGTGCACGCGACCTCCATGGCGATCGCCCGCTTCTACGCCGCGATCCTCGACGGCCGCCTCCCCGCGCCGGCCCTCCCGCAATACCGGGGCACCGACCTGTTCCTCGAGTCCGAGGTCACCTGGGGCCTGGGCGTGCAGATCGAGCCGGACGGCACCTGGGGGCAGGGCGGCCTGGGTGGCAACGCGGGTTGGGCCGACCCGGGGCGTGACCTCGCCATCGCCTATGTGACCCGGCGCCTCGGCGACTTCGAGACAGTCGACCGCATCGAGCAGGCGCTCACCGCAACTCCGGGGCGGAACTTCTAATGCGGGACCCGGCCCAGCCGATTCTCACCGTCGCGGAAGAGGGATCAAGGAAGGTGGCGGTGAGGGGGCGAACGGCGGACCTGGCTGGTGTCCGCTGACCTCACTGCCACCGGCCCCGGCGCCGTCCGAGGTCGTCAAGGCCAAGGACGGTGCCGGTGGTTCCCCCGCCTCGTGGGGCCGGAGCAGCCGATAACCGAGGCTGCGCCAGCGATCCACCTGGGAAAGGCCCGGCGCGGGGTCCGTCGGCTCCGGCGTTACGACGGACGCAACGGGCCGGCGGACCCCGCTGGGACCCGCCCGGGCGTACCGGGCGGGGGTCTCATGGGCGCAGCCACACCGCTTCGTCTCGGTGTGACTCCAGGGGTCCCGGATAGTCCAGACCGCTGCGCACCCCAGCAGGCAGGCGCCACGGTTCGTGGACGGCGGAGCCCCCGATCGCCTTTAGTTCGGGTACGTAGCGCCGAACGTACACGCCTTCGGGGTCGAAACGGCGAGCCTGACGAATCGGGTTGAAGCGACGGTAGGGCCGGCTGTCGTTACCTGTACCAGCCACCCATTGCCAATTGCCGGAGTTGTTGGGCACGTCTCCGTCGAGCAGCCAGCGGAAGAACCACTTGGCGCCGAGCCGCCAGTCGACACCGAGGTGCTTGGTGAGGAAAGCGGCGGTGATGAGCCGGGCCCGGTTGTGCATCCACCCTTCGGCCCGCAGCTGCCGCATGCCGGCGTCCACGACCGGAACCCCGGTCAGACCGTCCTGCCAATGCCGCAACGCGTCCGCGTCCTCCCGCCATTCGTCGCCCGCGCCCGGTCGATAGGCCTCGGTGGAGATTCGCGGGAAGGCGTTGACGACCTGGTAGTAGAAATCACGCCAGCAAAGCTGACGAACGTAGGGCTCGGCGTTGCGCGAACGGGCGGCGTCGGCGACGGCAAGGGGCGAGAGGCAACCGAAGCGGAGGTACGGGCTGAGCCGGCTGGTGGCGTCGCCGGGCATGTCGTCGTGCCGATCCCCGTACTCGTCAATGGCGCCCAACCACTCGGACAGCCTCCGCCGGGCCTGGGTCTCCCCGCCGTCGGCGGCATCCGGCGATTCGCCGCCGGGAATCGCCGGCATGGTCCCGGCCGACAGCCCGGAAGGCAGCGTGACCTTGGCGGGCGGCGCCACCTCGTCCCGCCATTTCTGCGCCTGCCAGGAACGGTAGTAGGGCGTGAAGACCCGGTAGGCCGGCCCGCCACCGCCCGGCCGCACCGCACCCGGGTCGACCACGGTCACGCCGGGAAAGAGCCGCAGCGCGATGCGCTGTTGCGCACATTCGGCGGTGAGGCGGGTTTCGCGCTTCTTGGCGTACGAGGTGACGTCCGCGGCCGCGCCGAGCATGGTCGCGCCGACCTCACCGGCCAGTTTCATCGTCTCGGTGACCGGGTCACCGGTGCGCAGCACGAGGTCGCCGCCCTTGTCGCGCAGCGTGCCCCGCAGGTCGGCGAGGGCCTGGTGCAGGAAACGGGTCCGGTTGGGCGACAGCTTCGACAGGGCCGGGTCGAGGACGAACAGCGGGACCACCTGGTCGGCGTTGGCGCAGGCGGCGGCGAGGGCCGGGTTGTCGTGGACCCGCAGGTCACGGGTGAACAGGACGACCGCGGTACGCATTACGCCGCTACCGGAGTGCCGGGCCGGGTGAGGATGCTCCGCATCGCGACGGAGGCCCGCTTCGAGTTCGGCACGGTCGCGCGCCGGGTGAACACGTCGTAGTCGGCCGCCTCCACCTCGCCGAGGATGCCGCCGTAGAGCTGGTAGGCGGTGCGCATGCAGGCCTGCGAGGCGGGATCCAGCAGCGGGATGCCGGGGGCGGCCAGGCGGTAGTGCTCCCGGGCACGGCTCACCTCGTCCGCGATCAGTGGCTTGACCTTGGGGTTTCCGGGTTTTAGATCTTCCGGGGCAAGGCCGAACCGCTCGAGGTCCTCGCGGGGGAGGTAGATCCGGCCGCGGTCGAGGTCCTCGGCGACGTCGCGGATGAAGTTGGTGAGCTGGAAGGCGAGTCCGAGCTGGCGGGCGGGCTCGCGGGCGGCGGCCGGATCGGCGGAACCGAGGATCGGCAGCATCATCGTGCCGATCACCGCCGCCGAACCTTCCATGTAGTCGAGCAGGTCGTCGTAGGTTTCGTAGGACGTGACGGTCAGGTCCATCGCCATCGAGCGCAGGAACGAGGCGAAGTCGTCGACGTCGAGGTTGAAGACCGCGATCGTGTGCAGCACCGCGGGCAGCAGCGGGTCGTCGGTCCGCTCCCCCCGCAAGCCGGCCACGAACCGCTCCGACCAGTCGTTGAGTCGATTCGCGCGCTCCTCCGCCGGGAGATCCTCGGTGCGATCGACGATCTCGTCGGCATAGCGGGTGAAGCCGTAGAGGGCGTGTACGTGCCGCCGCTTCCATGCCGGCAGCAGCCGGGTGGCCAGGTAATACGTGCGGCCGTGCTGCTTGTGGAGAAGCCGGCAGCGTTCGTAGGCCTCGGCAAGGTCCACTTACCCTCCTAAAAAATCGACGCGCGAATCGACGCAACCTCAGAACCTAGGGTACGGTCATTCTCGTGGCCAATGACACGCTCGAGGGAAACCGGCGCCGGGAGATACCCCGCCAGGTAAGCCGGCATTCCATGCTTCTCGATGCGGTCGAGGGCACCTTGGCCGACTTCCTGGCCGCCCAGATCGTCGGACTCGACGCCGTCGACCCCGCCCTGGGCAGCTTGGCGCGCACCACGCGGGACCTGGTGCTGGCCGGCGGGAAGCGGCTGCGCCCCACGTTCGCCTACTGGGGTTGGCGCGGGGCGACCGGCCTCGGCGAACCCCTCGACCCGGCGCTTCCGGCGCTCGCCGCACTCGAGCTGATGCACACGTTCGCGCTGGTCCACGACGACGTGATGGACGAGTCGGCGACCCGCCGTGGCCGGCCCACCGCCCACCGGCTGTTCGCCGGGCAGCACACCCGGGCGGGTCGCCTCGGCGACCCCGGCCGGTTCGGCACCACCGCCGCGATCCTGGTCGGCGACCTCTGCCTGGTCTGGGCCGATCAACTGCTGGCCCGCGCCCCGCTGCCGACGTCGACGCTGTTCGCGGTGCGCTCCTGTTACGACCGCATGCGCGTCGAAGCGGTCGTCGGGCAATATCTCGACGTGCTCGGCGAGAGCGCCCCCGACGAGTGGTCGGCCGAGCGCGCACTCCTGGTCGCGCGGCTGAAGACGGCCAGCTACACCGTGCAGCGGCCGCTCCAGTTCGGGCTCGCCCTGGCCGGCCCGGTCGCGGCCGAGATCGACGATGCCTACGGCCGTTACGGCGAGCTGGTGGGCGAGGCCTTCCAGCTCCGCGACGACCTGCTCGGCGTCTTCGGCGACCCCGCCGTCACCGGCAAACCAGCAGGCGACGACCTGCGCGCCGGCAAACCAACGACTCTGCTGTTGCTCGCCAGACAGCTCGCCGCCACCCCGGCGCAGCGAGCTCTGCTGGCCCTGGACCCCGCCGGAGCTGTCAACCCCGCCGACGGCTCCGGCGGGCTCAATCCGTCGCTCATCTCCGAGCTGATTTCCGAGACCGGGGCTCCTGAAAGGATCGAAGCCATGATCCAGGAACGGGTCGCCACCGCCGTCACGGTGTTGGCCGACGCACCGATCGAGGACGAGGCCCGCACCGCTCTGGTCGAGCTGGCCGTTCGAGCTACGCAGCGACCGGCATGATGTCTCGCATGCAGTCTGATCGTGTTGTCGTCGTCGGTGCCGGGCTCGGCGGTCTCGCCTGCGCACTTCATCTGGCCGCGGCCGGCCGGCAGGTCACGGTGGTGGAGCGGGAGTCCGTCCCGGGCGGACGGGCCGGGCGGCTGTCGGTTCAGGGCTACGAGTTCGACACCGGGCCGACCGTGCTGACCATGCCGTCGCTCATCGAGGAGCCGCTTGCCGCCGTCGGCGAGCGGTTGTCGGACTGGCTGGAACTGACGCCGCTCGACCCGGCCTATCGCGCCTACTACCCCGACGGTTCCTCGCTTGACGTCCGCACCGACACGGTGGCCATGGCCGCGGAGATCTCCCGCGTCTGCGGCCCCCGCGAGGCCGACGGCTACCTGCGGTTCGTCGACTTCGCGCGCAAGCTGTGGGAGCTCGAGCGCGACCACTTCATCGGGCGCAATCTCGACACCCCGATCGACCTGGTCAATCTCAACCTGCTGAAGCTCCTCGGCATGGGCGGGTTCCGGCGGCTGCACCCGAAGATGGCCTCGTTCTTCCGTGACCCGCGGACCCAGCGGATCTTTTCGTTCCAGGCGATGTATGCCGGGCTGGCCCCGCACGACGCACTCGCGATCTACGCGGTGATCGCCTACCTCGACTCGGTTGCCGGCGTCTACTTCCCCAAGGGCGGCATGCACGCCGTACCGAAGGCGTTGGCCGGGGCCGCGGAGAAGCACGGCGTGACGTTCCGTTACGACACGACCGTCACCCAGGTCGAGATCACCAACGGCCTAGCGACAGGCGTCATCACCGCGGACGGCTCCCGCATCCCGGCCGACGTCGTCGTCCTCAACCCCGATCTGCCGATCGCCTCGCGCGATCTTCTGCCGCCGCGGCGGCAGCGCCGGCTGCGTTACTCACCCTCCTGCGTGGTGCTGCACATCGGCTCCAAGCAGACGTACAGCAAGATCGCCCACCACAACATCCATTTCGGTACGGCGTGGAAGCGCACGTTCGACGAGGTGATCCGGGACGGGCGGTTGATGAGCGACCCCTCGCTGCTGGTCACCAACCCCTCGTTCTCCGACCCGTCGGTGGCCCCCGCCGGCCGGCAGACCTACTACGTGCTGGCGCCCACTCCCAACCTGGAGTCGGGACCGATGAACTGGCGGGGCGGCCTGGCCGAGCGCTATGCCGACTCGCTGGTCCAGACGCTGGAGCAGCGTGGCTACGTGGGCTTCGGCGACGGCATCGAGGTGCGCGAAATAATCACCCCGGCGGACTGGGCGGACCAGGGAATGGCGGCCGGCACCCCGTTCGCGGCCGCGCACACGTTCGCCCAGACCGGCCCGTTCCGGCCCTCCAACCAGCACCCGGTCTACCCCAACGTGGTCTACACCGGCTCCGGCACCCAGCCCGGGGTCGGCGTGCCGATGGTGCTGATCTCCGGCAAACTGGCGGCCGCCCGGGTCACCGGTGGCCGCTGATGACCGGCCGCGAAGCACATGTCGTCGAGCTCGTGTCGCCGGACGGGGTGGCGGTCGGGTCGGACACCGTCTCCTCGGCCCACTCCGCCCCCGGCCGGCTGCACCGGGCGTTCTCGGTCTTCCTGCGTGACCCGGCCACCGGTCGGGTGCTGCTGCAGCAGCGGGCGGCGGTCAAGACGCGGTTCCCGCTGCGGTGGGCCAACACCTGCTGCGGACATCCCCGCCCCGGCGAGGAGGTGACGGTGGCCGCGCAACGCCGGCTGTTCGAGGAACTGGGAATCGCCGCGCTGGATCTGGTCGAGGTGGGCGTCTACACGTACCGCGCGGAAGATCCGGAGAGCGGCCGGGTCGAGCACGAGTACGACCATGTCCTGCTCGGCGATCTGCCCACCGGCACCACAATCGTGCCCGACTCGTCCGAGGTCGCCGACCTTCGGTGGGTGATGCTCCCCGAGTTACTCACCGAGATCGCGGCTGATCCACTCCCCTACGCACCGTGGCTGACGGGCGTCGCCACACGGCTGTTCTTCGCGCCCGCCTTCGATGCCTCGGAGCGGCCGGGTGATCGATGAGGCCCTGAGCGCCGGCGCGGCCGCACGCCGGCTCGGGGTAGCGGTGACGACTCTGCGGACCTGGCACCAGAGGTACGGACTGGGCCCGAGCCGCCACGTTCCCGGCCAGCACCGCCGCTACACCGCTCAGGACCTCGACCGCCTCGAGGTGATGCTCCGCCTGACCTCCCAGGGCGTGGCCCCGGCCGAGGCGGCAGCTTGGGCGCGCCGTACGCCCGTACCGGTACCGGTCTCCGCTCCCGCATCGCCCCCCGCCGCCGAATTGATTCCGGCTGAGCCGATTCCGGCTGAGCCGATTCCCGGGCAGGGGCCGATTCCCGGGCAGGGGCCGGACGGCGGTGGCCACACCATCGCCCTCGGCCCGGTCGAACCCGCCGCCCGCGGTCTCGCCCGGGCCGCCATGCGCCTGGACGCCGGCCTGATGCGCGACATCCTCAACGACTCCATCCAGGCCAACGGCGTGATCGTCACCTGGAACGAGGTGGCCATGCCGGTGCTGATCGGGATCGGCGAACGCTACGAGGCAACCCTCCGGTTCGTGGAAGTCGAACACCTGGTCTCCCGGTGCCTGACCGAGGTGCTGAGCGCCGTCCCCCGACCGCCCTCCTCGGTGGTCACCCGGGTGCTGCTGGCCGCCGCCGACGAGGACCAACACATCCTGCCCCTGGAGGCCCTGGCGGCCGCCCTGGCCGAGGTGGGCGTCCCGACCCGCATGCTGGGCGCCCGAGTGCCACCCCAGGCCCTGGACAACGCCATCACCCGCACCGGTCCCGCCGCCGTCATCCTGTGGTCCTCGGTGCCCCACGCCAGCCGCTCCGAGCAGCTGGCGCGCGTCGCGGCCCACCCACACCCCCCGTTGCTGCTGGCGGCCGCCGGCCCCGGCTGGCGCCACTCGACCTTCCCCGCAGGCGTGCACCACCTCACATCTCTGGTCCAGGCATTCGACCTGGCCCGGGCCGCCGCCCGATGACGACCGCGTTTTCCCTGCTCACGGCGTTCTCGGAGGCCGGTTTGGAGCGCGGGGGGTGGATCACGTATGCTTTCCAAGCCTCAAGCGGGGCCCGGTTGGGGTCAACGCCAGAATGTGTTGCAGACGTGCAATACTGGCGGAGTTGCCCTCATCGTCTAGTGGCCCAGGACGCCGCCCTTTCAAGGCGGTAGCACGGGTTCGAATCCCGTTGGGGGTACTGGTAAGTTAGTAGCGTAAGCTACGGCGAACCAAAAGAACTGAATAGCAAGGTCCTGTGGAGCAGTTGGAGTGCTCGCCGCCCTGTCAAGGCGGAGGTCGCGGGTTCAAGTCCCGTCAGGACCGCAAAGCAACAGCAAGGCCAGGTAGCTCAGTTGGTACGAGCGTCCGACTGAAAATCGGAAGGTCGGCGGTTCGACCCCGCCCCTGGCCACCAGGCCTCTCGCCGGGCCCTGAGCATCGTCCACCAGCGGAAACGCGCGGTGGACGTTCTGCTTTCCGGGGCATTTTCGGTCTCTTGGAGTTGACCTTTGTAGATCGCTGATTTCCCGTGATCACCGCCGCGAGTTGCCCATTCGCTGCACGCTTGGATCATCCGCCCCTGGTCGGATCTTGACGCCCAGCGGGGAGACTTCGAGTCACAAGCGGGGAGGGTTCGCCGCGATGTCCATGCCTCGAAAGGGCAACCGTCTCATCACGGTCGACGGCCGGGCCTATCGATCGGCAAGGCTGGACAATTGGCTCAACCTGCCGGGTACGCCCGTAACGCCTCTGATCGTCGAACAGAGCGTACGAGCAGCCCTCGCCGACGGGTGGGAACCAAATCGAGGTGACGGCGTCTTCAGGCTGACGCTGAAGGACTGAACACGTCCCATCGCGTACTGGCCGGCGCTGCCGGCCGGAGGCCGACCGCAGGCACGGCAACACGTCTACCAGGCTTTTCCGGGCACGGAAGAAGGCCGGACTCGACAACCTGTCGTTCCATGACCTGCGGCACACCGGCACTACTCTCGCGGCCCAGACCGCTGGCGGCTCACGGCGAACCCCCCACGGTCAGCATGAAAGCCGGGTGACCGGGGCACGCCCGGGGCCGATGTTGCGCGTTCACTGCACGCGGCGTCCAATCGCGCGGATTGCCAACACCCATTCGATGTGGCTACGCCAAGGTCAACTCCAGTAGCTGAGCCGCAAGCCGATCGTGCCGCTGGAATCCGGGGCCGAGGTCACCACGAGCAGAGCCACCCCGCCGCCGGCCATGAGGCTGGACGGCACGACGCAGATGGCCTGTCCGGTGTCCAACTTGGTTATCGATTTGCCCGCCGGCCGGGTCGCGACGGCGTCCTCGCAGCCGGCCTTGGTCCGCGCCTCGACATCGCTGCTCAGCTGTGAGAACGACGTTCTGATGGACCGCTGTGGACCGTAGTAGAGATCGGCGGTCCCCTTGCCCTGCACGACCTCGCCGGTTCTGAGGAAGATCGACATGTAGTTGAGCAGCGGAATCTTCAGGTCCTTGGTGAAGTCCGGGGCCGGCCCTGTGTCGTCCGTCGTGGTGCCACCGTCGGTCGTCGTCGGTGGCGGCACGACTGCGGTGGTCGTGACGGCGACCACCGGCGATTTCGTCGCCTTGTTGGCGGTCGAATTGTCGTCGCTCTTCACCGCGACGGTGACGACCGCGACGGCGATCGCGGCCACCCCGGCGATCACCGCGCTGATGATCGTCGCGCGTCCTGGATCCACGGCCATCTTGGTGTTCCTTCCGAAGATCCGGCGGGACAGATCAACTGTGTCAGCCGCCGGTGAGATCGCGCGGCGCCCGAACGGTCGACGATGGAACCCGACCCGCCGATGTCTGGCGCACTGGCGGAAGGCCCCGTGGCGGCACCGGGCGCGGCCCCTATCATCGATCGATGTTGCTGCTCATCGACCTGGACAACACTCTCGTCGACCGCAGGTCGGCCTTTGCGAGCTGGGCGGCGGCCCGATTCGGCCGGGCCCAGGTGGCTTGGCTGGCCGAGGTGGACGGTGACGGTTATGCACCCCGGGAGGTGGTGGCGGCCAAGATCGCGGACCGGTTCGGGGTGGACGAGAGCGAGACTCTTCGGGACCTGCGCGCCGGGATGGTGGACTACCTGACCCTTGATCCGGCGGTCGAAGCGGCGCTGGTCACGGCGACCACGGCGGGCCATGTTCCGTTCGTGGTGACCAACGGCAGCGTGGCTCAGCAGGAGTCCAAGTTGCGGCGAACCGGCCTCGACCGGCTCGTCGCGGGGTGGACCATCTCGGCGGGTGTCGGGGTCCGCAAGCCGGATCGGGCGATCTTCGAGGCGGCCGCCACGGCGGCCGGCGTGCCGCTCTCGGCGAGCGGCTGGATGATCGGCGACAACGAGGAGAACGATGTGGGCGGTGGGATCACTGCCGGTTTGCGTACGGCGTGGGTCTCGCACCATCGCGAGTGGCCCGCGCACCTCGCGTACCGTCCGGAGCTTCCGCAGTGAGCTGTGCGGCCGTCCTGGAGCAGGTGATCCGGTCGCCGTTGCCGGCGGAAAGCGGGTAGCGGCCTCGGTGCGTTCGCTCTAGTTTGAGGTCGTGGGTCGATTGCGTGCCCTTGTCCTGCTCGTCTTGGTGGCGGGCTGCACCCCGGCGCCCTCGCCCGATCCAGCACCTTCCTCCGACGCGCCCAGCTCCCCCGCCGCCGCACCGACCTGCCCCGCCACCGCCGACCTGCCGCTGGATGGCGAGCGCCAGGGCCGGGGCGACAGCGACGGGGTGACACTGTGGGCGCTCTTCTTCGGTCCGAAGGTGATCGCCGGCCAGGAGATCAAGGTCGCCTGGCGGATGACCGGCGCCGGCGACCTGACGATGACCGCGCAGGGTCCCGACGGCCGCCTCGTGAAGCCGTCGTGGGGCCCGGAGGAACACGGCGGAAGCACCTTCGCCCGCCCCGGCGACGAATGGGGCACGGGCTGGGTGTTCCCCCGATCGGGGTGCTGGACCGTGCACGCCACCAGAAGCACCGGTCGGGCCCACCTGGTCTTACGAGTGGGGTAACACCAACTGCCCTAACGGCCCATCGACGACGGTGGGTAGTGCGGCAATGGTGTACCGGTGACCGAACCGGATTCCCGCCGCCGCCCGTGGCTGATAGCCACCCTGACCACCGCGGGAGTGCTGGCCGTGGGCGGCACCGCCGTCGCCCTGTTCCCGCCGGCCCACAGGACCACGGCCGCGAGCTTCAGGGGCGCTCCGTCGGCCGAGGCGGCCCTCCCGTCCGACATCGAACCGCCGCCCACGATGCCGTCGCTGGCCCCGGAGCCGGGCCTGACCGCCACGACGAGCGGACGCACCGCCGGCACGAAACCGGCGGCCCCCACGAAGAAGCCGACCGGCACCCCGCCGGCCCCGCCGCAGAAGCCGGTGTCCAGGCCGTCGGACCCGCCGCCCACCGTCTCCTACCAGGAGAACGCCAAGCCGGGCCGGCCGTGCGCGCCGAAGGGCTCGGTGGGCCACACCGCCGACGGCACCCTGGTCTCCTGCGGTCCGCCGGCTCCGAACGCGCGGAACCGCTGGCAGGTGGTGGTCCCACCGCCGCCGTTGAAATAGCCGCCGGTCGCCTTTGGAAGTCCGGTCGCCTTTGGAAGTCCGGTCGCCGAGGAGGTCAGGCGGCCCGGTGGCGCAGCGTGGCCACCGTCGAGCCGGCCAGCGCCAGCAGGCAGTCGGGCAGCTGTCCGTCGGCGATCGCGGCACCGAAGAGGGCCTCGCCGGTCGGGACGTCGCCGTTCATGTAGGCGCTGACGAACCGGGCGACCCACCGCTTGTCGTAACGCGCGTCGTCGATGCCGGGGAAATCCAGGGTCCACGCGCCACCGGGCGGCACCTGGCCGACCATCGTGGCGGCGAGGCACCAGGCCACGTCCCACGCCCCGACGACGCCGGAACGGTCGACGACCGCGTCGAACGTGCCGACCACCGCGTCGCTGTCGCCGCTGAGCGCACTCTGCAGGACAAGCGTCGCGTCGTCGAACGCGTGCTGTGGTACCTCCGTCACGTCAAGAAAGGTACGTGGATCGGTCAAGGCTCGCTCGCTGACGACTCAACTGGCACCTGAATTCACGCTCCGCGCAGAAGACACGTGATCCGGGCCGTGCAGACCCGTTCGCCGGAGTCGTCGGTGATGACCACTTCGTACGTCGCCATCGTGCGACCGCGGTGGACCGGGGTGGCGACCCCGGTGACGATGCCGCCGCGGGCGCCCCGGTGATGGGTGGCGTTGATGTCGACGCCGACGGCGAACGGCCGGTCGACGGTCTGGCCGTGCAGCACCGCTCCGACCGAGCCGAGCGTCTCGGCGAGCACGCAGGAGGCGCCGCCGTGCAACAGCCCGTACGGCTGGGTGTTTCCCTCGATCGGCATCGTCCCGACGACCCGCTCCGGGGACGCCTCGGTGATCTTGATGCCCATCCGCTCGCCGAGGGCGCCACCGCCTCCGCTGAAGAGGTCCTTGATGCTCTCGGCCGCGATATCCATGACGGGCAACGTTACATCCGGTTGCGCGGCTTTCCTGCGACTTCGATCACAAAGCCCGAGTCGCGCGACTGGACCTGTGGCCCTACTGTCTCCCTCAACGATCCGCCCCTTGAGGAGACCACATGACCGAGCCGCAGGAGACCGTCGAGACGCGCGGCGACGACCGCGTCGACCTCATCGCCAACGACACCACCGGCGACGGCAAGCCGGACGTGTGGGTGTCCGACACCGATGGCGACGGCAAGCCCGACCTGTTCCAGTTCGACACCAACGGTGACGGCAAGGTCGACATCACCATGGTCGACCTCGACCAGGACGGCAACCCCGAGGTGATCGTCGACGGCGACGGTGGCGTCCCGCCGAAGATCTGAGGCTCAGGCGCCACCGAGCGCCGACAGGGCAACCCAGAGGACGGCGATCGCCACCAGGGTGGTGATGATCGTGGAGGCGGTGTGCCGCCACGATCGCGGCCCGGCGATCGCCTCCGGGTGGCCCAGACCGCGTAACACCTCGCGTTGCCGCCGGATCGGCTCGCGGCTCAGCGAGGCGACCGGCACCCCTTGGCTCAGCTCGACGGCCACTCTCGCCTGGGCGCGCTGCAACCGGCGTACCGCCCGGCGGCCGGCCGACCCCGCGCGCTCCCCGGCCAGACGCCGGGCCGAAGCCCGGGCCGAGCCCGAACCCAGCACGCTCATCTCGCCCTCGGTGATCAGCCCGGGATCGCGCAGCGTGGCGAGTTGGGTGATGTAGTAATCGGCCTCCCGGTCGTGCGCGTGCCGCACCCACCACAGGATCAGCAGCAGCGGTGGCAGACCCTTGAGCAGGATCACCCCGAGCAGAGCCAGTGCGCCGTTGCCGAGACCGTCGCTGAACAGCGGAGAGTTCCACAGCGCATGGGAAGCCCACGCCCCCAGCACGGCGAGCAGGGCCACCCCGAGGCGCAGCGCGAACGGCTTGTCGCGCCGCACCACGAGATAGCCGATCCCGGCGCCGGCCAGCGCACCGAACAGGGTGTGACTCCACACGCCGGACAGGAAACCGCGCAACAGGAAGGTCGCGATCACCGGCTGCACGTCGTCGCCCTGGCCGGCGAGGGCGACCGCGCCGACGGCGAAGACGATGTCCTCGGCGATCTGGAAGCCGAGACCGACCATCGCGCCGTAGACGACACCGTCCAGCACGCTGTTGATCTGCCGGCGGGCGATCAGCACGATCGCGACCACGCCGAGCGTCTTGGCGCTCTCCTCGACCGCCGGCCCGGCCAGCGTCGCGCCCCACTCGGCCGCCAGATGCGGCGAGCCGAGCTTCGCGAGCAGGTTCTCCAGGGCGGCGCTGCCCTGGATCGACACGCTCGTGGCGACCAGCCCACCCCACGCGAACGCCAGCACCAGCAGTTCGGTCGGCTCCCGCTCGAGGAAGTCGAGCTCCGCGACGAGCAACCAGAACGGCACCGCGAGCAGGGCGAACAAACCCACGGCGGTCAAGGTCGCGATCGGGTACGCGGTGGCGAAGCGCCCGGTGATCTGCGCCATCCGCAGCGCCCCGGCCAGCAACAGTGCCGCGATCACCCAGAAGGCCGGCACCCGGGCCAGCGCCGCCGCCCGGCCCGGCCGGACCTCGTGCGAGATCATTTGGCCGCCCCGTCGATCCGCAGGGTGCGGGTGCTCGCCTCGATCTGCGGCAGGGTGCGCCCGAGGTCGAGGTCGTTGCCGCTGATCAGGACCTCGATGGTGCGGCCGTCGCCGACGTAGACCGCGTAGCGCCCGCCCCGCCCGGGGGCGGTGTAGCCGCCCTGCAGGCCCTTCAGCCCGCCCGCCGTGTCGACCCCCAGCTGGGCTCCGGTGACCTGGTAGCCCGGATTGCCGGTGATCCGCTGGCGAAGCTGGGCCGCGGCGCGGTCGAGATCGCCGTCGAACGGGCGCACCGAGATGCCGTACTGCACCGCTCCGATCCGGAACAGCGCTGAGCCCATCGAGCCGCCCGGGCGGGTGCCGGTGACGTCGAGAGTGGCCCCGGCCGGCGGCACGACGGTCACGCCGGCGCCGACGTCGACCTCCGCGCCGCTGCGCAGCGGCCGTTCGGCGGACAGCGCCCGGTCGACGGCGGGGAGCCCGAAAGCGAGTCCGGCGAGGGCGGCGGCGACAGCGAGGGCACCCAGGAGGTTCATCAGCTCACGCCGGGTGATCCTCGCCATGGCCCCACGCTATCCGGGGCGGGGGGTCACCGGGCAGTCCGAGTCAGCTCTCGTGCACCTCGAGGTAGCCGGCAGGGACCGTCGCGGTCAGCCAGACACCGTTCTCGCTGCGGTGGAAAACGTGCCCGGCCTCGACCATCTCGGCCGCGGCGACCGCCAGGACGGCCACTTCGGCCGAGCGGCGCCCACCGACGACGAGCGCGGTGGGAATGTCCATCGAGAGGTGTACGTGGTGACGGCTGCGCGGCCGCAGCCCCTCCCGGCGGATCGAGTCGAGGTTGGACGCCGGCGTTCCGTGGAAGAGGATCGCGGGCGGGTCGGCGGGCGGGAGGTCGAGGTCGACCACGACTCGCCGGGAATGCCCCTGGCTCGCCCGGATCCAGTCGCTGCCGTCGTCCCGACGGGCGATGGCGAATCGGGACTTGTCGTTGTTCTCGACGATCATGTCGAGTTCGGCGCGGGTCAGGCTCAGCGCCGTCAGCAGATCGGCGACCGGCACCCAGCCGTTCGCGTCGAGCGTCAGGCCGGCGGTTTCCGGCCGGTGCCGAAGGACCATCGAAATCCGGCGGCTGGCCCGCACCTGTTCGCGGGTCAAAGCGGTCATTGAATCAACTCCATGACGGCAAGGTAATAGGGGCGGTCCTTGTCGTCGACCGATTTCAAGCGCCAGCGGGTGCCGTCCAACAGCGACTCCAGCTCGGCCGGCGAGCAGTTCAGGTAGTCGAACCATTCGGTGGCCAGCAGCCGGTAACGCAGCCTCAGCCGCAACTGTCCGCCGAGCCGGTCGCGTTCCCGGTTGCGCCGGTGATAGGCGACGTGCACCGGGTCGGTGGTGCCGTAGGGGTCGGTGCCCTGCGCCACGATGCGCGCACCCGGACTGGCCAGCCGAGCCAGTGCGTCGAGCAGCACCGGGGCGCGCTCCCGACTCTCGATCAGGCCGAGGTTGTTGCCGAGCAGCAGGAACGTGTCGTAACGGGTGGTGGCGCCGGCGGCGTACGCGTCGACCGTCGTCACCACCGTGTCGCGCAGGCCGCGCCGCCGGGCGACCTCGATCGCCCCCGGCGAGGTGTCCAGGCCGGTCACCGCGACGCCGCGGCGCTGAAGCTCGACCGCCACCCGGCCCGCGCCGGTGCCGATGTCGAGCACCTGGCCGCGGCAGAGCTTCATCGCGCGCCGATCGTGCGGCTGCCAGTGTTTCGGCTCGTTGAGGTAATGATCTGCGGGCGCGCCGTTGATCAGGCCGTCGTCCCGTTCGATCACCTCGATGACCGGTCGGGGCACTCGGCCCCCGGCCAGCGGTCGCGGTCCGACCCCGGTGCGCACCGCGTACGCATCCCGGATCATCTCGCCGAAGACGTCCCCGATCGGCGGCTGCTCCATGGTCACTACTCTTGGCTCATGCCGACGCTGGAGCAACTCGGTTCTGAGAAGTACGTCCTGCTGACCACTTTCCGCCGTGACGGGCGCGCCGTGCCGACCCCGATCTGGGTGATGCCCGACGGCGACGGTGTGGCGTTCTGGACCGTCCGCGACAGCGGGAAGGTCAAGCGAATCCGTAACAGCGGGCGGGTCACCATCACCGCCTGTGACATGCGCGGCAACCCGCGGGGTGAGTCGGTCGAAGCGACCGCCCGGCTTGGTGGCGACGATGACATGAAGCGCGTCAGTCGAGCGTTGACCAAGAAGTATGGCCTGCTCGGGCGGATGACGCTGCTCGGTAGCCGGCTACGCGGCGGCAGCGCCCGTACCGTGATCGTGCTGGCGTCCTAGAAGACGAAGAAGGGGCGATCGCCTTCCCCAGCGCTCGCCCCTTGCAACGATTATCGTCCTCGATCGACCGAAGGTCCGTTCAGTCGCCCTGACGCTGCGTGGGAATCTGCCCCTGCAGCAAGGCACGAACCTCCGACTCCCGGTAGCGGCGGTGGCCGCCCAGCGTGCGGATTGCACTGAGCTTGCCGGCCTTCGCCCACCGGGTGACGGTCTTCGGGTCGACGCGGAACATCGACGCCACCTCGGCCGGGGTTAGTAGCGGCTCAGGATCATGCGTACGCGATGCCATCGGTCACTCCTCCACAGGTACCTATAGACATCGGCCGGGGTCCCGCCGGCCGGTGCGTCTCTCATGGTCCGGCTAGTCCCCGATGTCCGACATGGGCCGAACGGACGAACGTCCCCCAATTAACGGATGAAGCATGCCCGATTTTTCCGTGTTTTCTACGCCAGATAGTGCCGCGTTTAGTCCGATTATCACGCTTCGCCTATCAGTGATTACGAAGAGTGTTCACTTCGGGAGCGTTCCCACGGCCCTGCCGACAGGTCGCGAATCCTGCCTGTCTGTCCCGTTTTTCCTGCTCAGTTGCACCGCTCGAGGAGCTGCACGGCACGCCACCGCTCGACGAGCTTCTCGTAGGCCGACGAGGCCGCGTCAGCGTCTCCGCGGGAGAGGGCAGAAAGTCCGGCTGCTACCAATCCGGGCGAATCGTCCTCGCCGAGAACGTCGTCCGGAAGGAGGTTGACGAGACCGCCGTAATCGAGCTCGACGATCGACCGCGGGTGGAACTCCTCCAACCAGCGCGTGCCCTCCTCGACCGCCTCGGTGATCGGCGCGTCCCCCAGCGATTTGCGCAGCACCGACACGGCGCGGTGGGCCCGACGGCGGGCCTTGGAGATCTCGGTGCGGTAGCGCAGGGTGCGCCGGCCCGGCTCGAGCGAGATCTCCCGCTCCTCCAGATCGACGAAGACGAACCAGCGCAGCGGCACACCCCAGGTGGCGATCTGCTCGTGGACCCGCGGCACGCCGTGCTCGAGAACCTTGGCGCCGCTGCGCCAGTCCTCCACGATCGCGCGGGCCTGACCGGCCAGCACCGGGGGCACGAAGGCGTCGGCCAGCACGCTTGGCACCCCGTCGCGGGCGTTCAGCGCCGCCTCGGCGACCCGCAGGCGCAGGTTCCACGGGCAGACCAGCAGGGTGTCGCCGGTCTCCATCACGTACGCCTCGTCGGGCAGGTCGGGCAGTCGGGTCCAGCCCGCCCCGAGCGCCTCGAGCACGGCGGTGCGCTGCTTGACCGGGCCGTCGACCGGCCCGAGGGCGCGACCTTCCCGGGCGTACCGGCGCCAGAAGACCTGACGGTCGCGGTCGAAGGCGGTCAGCGGTTCAAAAACCCGTAGGTACGACGCGAACAGTGACGGCACGGCGCGATCCTTTCACGAATCCGGCGTCATGGAACTTCCCGCGCGGACGTAATCCCGACGCCGAGCCCACCCGCGGTGGAAAACCCCGGAGAAAACCCGAAGAGGGGAACCCCTACTAGGCTCGCAATGTCCGGCACACCCCGTCGGGCACCCCGGCCTCACAAGGGTCACTTCCGAGGATCAGGAGATCAACGATGGGCGTGTTCGACACCGACGGCACCGACGCCAGCGGGCACGAACAAGTCGTGTTCTGCCAGGACCGGCAGACCGGCCTGAAGGCGATCATCGGCATCTATTCCACCGCGCTGGGCCCGGCGCTCGGCGGGACCCGCTTCTACCCGTACGCCAGTGAGGCCGCCGCCCTCGCCGACGTGCTGAAGCTGTCCCGAGGGATGGCCTACAAGAACGCTCTGGCCGGTCTCGACCTCGGCGGCGGCAAGGCGGTCATCTGGGGTGACCCGGCCCGGGCCAAGTCCGAGGGCCTGCTCCGGGCGTACGGACGGTTCGTCGAGTCGCTCGCCGGCCGTTACTACACCGCCTGCGACGTCGGCACCTACGTGCCGGACATGGACGTCATCGCCCGCGAGACCCGCTACGTCACCGGCCGCAGCGTCGAGCACGGTGGCGCCGGCGACTCCTCCGTCCTCACCGCCTGGGGCGTCTTCCAGGGCATGCGCGCCGCCGCCGAGCACGCCTGGGGCGCGCCGACGCTGGCCGGCCGTACGGTCGGCATCGCGGGTCTCGGCAAGGTCGGCAAATATCTGGCCGGCCACCTCGTCGAGGACGGCGCGACCGTGGTCGCCACCGACGTCAACGAGGCGGCCCTGGCCTGGGCCCGGAACACCCACCCGCAGATCCGGCTGGTAGCCGACACGCACGAGCTGATCACGTCCGACATCGACGTGTACGCCCCCTGCGCGCTCGGTGGTGCCCTCGACGACGACACCGTCCCGATCCTGCGGGCGAAGGTGGTCGCGGGCGGGGCGAACAATCAGCTGGCTCACCCGGGTATCGAGAAGAGCCTCGCCGAGCGCGGCATCCTCTACACGCCGGACTACGTGGTGAACGCCGGCGGCGTGATCCAGGTGGCCGACGAGATCGAGGGCTTCAACTTCGAGCGGGCCAAGTTGCGGGCCACCGGCATCTTCGAGACCACCAGCCGCATCCTCCGGCTCGCCGACGACGAGGGAGTTTCCCCCGCCGTGGCCGCCGACCGGCTGGCCGAACAGCGGATGGCGGAGGTCGGCCGACTGCGCTCCATCTACCTCGGCTGAGCGTGGTTTGTGACGAGCCGCGCGTTCCGGAGAGGAAAACCGCGACGCGCGGCAGTGTCACACGCAACCCGAGGTGCCGAAGGAGGCATCGCCCATGTACCGTAAGACCCACGAGAGATGCCTGACGTCATCGGGGCCCGCCTTCGGGCTGCCCCGAATTCTGTGCGAGGGGGTCGAGCCATGGGGCGCGGCCGTGCTAAGGCCAAGCAGACGAAGGTGGCCCGGGAGCTGAAGTATCACTCCCCGAACACCGACCTCACCGCCTTGCAGCGCGAACTGGCTGGTGCCAGTGGTAAGTCCGACCGTCATTTCGACGACGACAGCAGTGAGATCGTCGACGACGACGAGGACGATGCGGACGACGACCAGGACACCTGGTCGCCAACAAGGCGCTGACCCGTATTGCACAGAGCACGCGGCTAGCCGCGTGCTTCCGTGTGTCCTGGTCACATTTCCCACGTTCGACGATCACTTAAGCCCACGCGGGCTGGGGCCCGCGTGGGCTTAAGTCCGCACTTTCTGCTCACCAGCTCCAAAGGGTGATCGCCCGCGGGGCGGAGCAGCATCAGCGCGGGCGGTTGTTCCAGTTGTAGAACGTCGGGATGTTCTCGAAGTGGTTCCAGGCGCACACCGCGGAACCGTCTTCGGCAGGTGTCGCTTCGGCGCGCCTCGCGCGGGCTGCCTCCGCCTCCTCGATGAGGGCGGCCAGGCCGGTTCGGGTGTCGTGCACCCGCGCCGTCACCGGATCGACTCCTACCACGTCCTCAGACGGCCGTGGGCTGGTGATCTCGGGCATGGTCCAGCACTCCCTCCAGTAGGCGAATCTTGCTGTTGCGGCAGTGGTCGGTCTCGGTCACGTCGAACCGGCCACGCTCGAAGTAGCGGTTGGCCGCGTGGGCGCCCCCGCAGAAGCCGAAATAGGGGCAGGCGGCTCGGCATTTCTCCACGCCGCGCAGGAACTCGGCGATCCACGGCGTCTCGGTCGCCCGGCCCAGGATCTCGCCCAGCGGCGTACGCAGCACGTTGCCACTGGAGAAATCGCCGTAGCGGAGATCGTGGAAGCCGGCCAACTCGGGCGAGAGGAGCACCACCGAGCCGTCGTGGGCCACCGTGGGGATCGGGTCGAGCCGGCGCGGCAACAGGTCGTCGGCGACCCCGTCGAGCACCGCCGCCGCGTAGCGCAGTGACCACTCCACCTCACGCAGGTGGATGCGCGGGTCGCGGCGCCAGGCGGTGACCAGCTCGGCCCAGAAGGCGGTCACGTCGGCCGGGTCGTGCCGGTTGAGCCGGGTGTTGACGCCCTCGCGTTCCTCGACGTTGATGCCGAGCACCTCGCAGCCCAGCGACAGGAAGTAGGCGTACAACTCGGCGGCCACACCCGGCCGCGGGTCGCCCACCACGCACAGGGCCGAGAACGGGATCTCGTGCCGGTGGAGCGCTTCGACGCCCCGCATGATCCGGTCATATGCCGGCTTGCCACCCCGGGTGACCCGCTCGCCGTTGCGCGCCGCCGGCCCGTCGACGCTCACGCTGACCCGCATCCGGTGCTCGCTGAAGAAGCGGCACCAGGCGTCGTCGATCAGGGTGGCGTTGGTCTGCACGTGGTGCTCCACGCCGGCGCCGAACGGTGCCAGCAGGGCGGCCAGGTGGTCCCGGCCGGCGGCCAAGGGCTCTCCGCCGTGCCACACGACCGAGAACCGGCCGGCCTGGGCGAACTCGCGCACGGAAGCGGCGACGGCCGCGGCCACCTCGACCGGCATCCGCTTGTCGGCGGCCCGGAACGGGAGATAACAGTAGGAGCAGTCAAGATTGCACAGCGTGGTGGGCTGCATCACGACATAGGTCGGGACGGTCGTGATGCCGCGCATCCCACTCCAGGCCATTGTCATGCTGTGCACCCCCGTCCGCCCACGGAGTCAGGCTAGGCCGAGTGGTCCACCCCCGGGAAGCGAAGATCCGCATGCCCGAACAAATCGATGCATGCGGATCGACTCACATTTATGTCCCAGCCCGGTCAGCCCCGGGTGTACTGGCCCATCATCTGCACCTCGCCGGTACCCTCGATGACCTCGCCGACCTGCCACGCCTCGACGCCGCGGCCGGTCAGATAGGCCATCGCACGGTCGGCGTCGTCGGAGGAGACGATCGCGAACATGCCCACGCCCATGTTGAACGTGGCTTCCATCTCGTGGTCCTCGATCCGGCCCTTGGCCTGGATGAGGTCGAAGATCGGCTGCGGCCGCCAGGTCGAGCGGTCGACCACCGCGTCGGCGTTCGCCGGCAGGATGCGGTTGAGGTTGCCGGGGATGCCACCACCGGTCACGTGCGAGAACGCGCGGACCTCGGTCTCCTCGATCAGGCCCAGGCAGTCCTTGGCGTAGATCTTGGTGGGGGTGAGTAGTTCCTCGCCCAGGGTGCGCTGCGAGCCGAAGTCGTCGACCACCGAGTCGAGCCGCATGCGACCGGCGCCGAGCAGGACGTGCCGCACCAGCGAGTAGCCGTTGGAGTGCAGGCCGGACGAGCGCATCGCGATCACCGCGTCACCCACCTCGACCCGGTCCCGGCTGAGGATCTCGCTCTCCTCGACCACACCCACACCGGTGGCGGAGACGTCGTACTCATCCGGGCGCAGCACGCCGGGGTGCTCGGCCGTCTCCCCGCCCAGCAGCGCGCAGCCCGCGTAGCGGCAGCCGTCCGCGATGCCGGCGCCGATCTCGGCGACCTTGTCCGGCACGACCTCACCGCAGGCGATGTAGTCGAGCAGGAACAGCGGCTCGGCGCCGCAGGCCACCAGGTCGTCGACGACCATGGCGACCAGGTCGATGCCGATCGTGTCGTGGATGTCGAGCTGCTGCGCGATCACCAGTTTGGTGCCGACGCCATCAGTCGACGAGGCCAGGATCGGGCTCTTGTATTTCGCCGTGTTCAGCCGGAACAGGCCGGAGAAGCCACCGAGATCACCCATCACCTCGGGCCGGGTGGTCTTCTTCACCTTCGACTTGAGCAGCTCCACCGCGCGGTCGCCGGCCTCGATCGAGACACCGGCCTCCGCGTAGGTGACCGAACGCTTACGAGCACCACGGCCGGCGCCGGCCGTCCACGGCCGGCGGTCGCCTTCGGCGCCGTTGGATCCGGCACTGTTGCGCTCGGACACGTGCGTCACGGTTCTCCCCTTATTTCGTCAAGATCACGGGTGCTGCAGGGCGTTGCTGCCGCCCGGGCTGCCGACCAGGCGGTCCGCGGCGCGGTCGTCGTACTCGTCTTCGAGCTCGGCAACGGCGGCGGTGGTGGCCGCGTCGTCGGCGGACGGCATGGACGCCCGCTTACCGACCCCTTCGAGAAGGTGCTTGCCGATCAGGTTGCCGGCCGGCAGCTCGATCGGGTACTGACCGTCGAAGCAGGCCATGCAGAGCCGCGACTTCGGCTGCTCGGTCGACTGGACCAAGCCGTCGAGGGAAACATAACCCAGGGAGTCGGCCCCGATCGAGCGGCGGATGCCGTCGATCTCGAGTCCGTTGGCCACCAGTTCGGCCCGGGTGGCGAAGTCGATGCCGTAGAAACACGGCCACTTCACCGGCGGGGACGAGATGCGGACGTGCACCTCGAGCGCGCCGGCCTCGCGGAGCATGCGCACGAGAGCGCGCTGGGTGTTGCCGCGGACGATCGAGTCGTCCACCACGACCAGCCGCTTGCCTCGGACGACTTCGCGCAGCGGGTTGAGCTTGAGCCGGATGCCGAGCTGCCGGATCGTCTGCGACGGCTGGATGAAGGTGCGACCGACGTACGCGTTCTTGGTCAGGCCGGCGCTGTAGGGAATGCCGGACGCCTCGGCGTAACCGATCGCGGCCGGGGTGCCCGACTCCGGCACCGGGATGACCAGGTCGGCCTCGACCGGATGCTCCTTGGCGAGCCGCCGGCCGATCTCGACACGCGCCGAGTACATGTTGCGGCCGGCGATCGTCGTGTCGGGGCGGGCGAGGTAGACGTACTCGAAAAGACAGCCCTTGGGTTCCGGCGACGCGAACCGGGTGGAGCGCAGGCCGTGCTCGTCGACGGCGAGCATCTCACCCGGCTCGACCTCGCGGACGAAGCTGGCGCCGACGATGTCCAGGGCCGCGGTCTCGCTGGCGATCACCCAGCCGCGTTCCATCCGGCCGAGCACCAGGGGGCGTACACCCTGGGGGTCGCGTGCCGCGTACAGCGTGTTCTCGTCCATGAAGACGAAGCTGAAGGCGCCCCGCAGGCGCGGAAGCACCTCGAGCGCCGCGGCCTCGACCGAAAGGTCGGGGCGACTCGCGAGAAGAGTCGTCACGAGGGCGGTGTCGGAGGTGGCGCTGTCGACCTCGAGGCCCCGCTCGGCGACCTCGCGGGACAGGTCGGCGGTGTTCACCAAGTTGCCGTTGTGGGCCAGCGCGATCGTCGTGCCGGCCGTGGTGGCGCGGATCGTCGGCTGCGCGTTTTCCCAGTTGGACCCACCGGTGGTGGAGTAACGGGTGTGACCGATCGCCAGGTGGCCGCGCAGGCTCGCCAGGGTCGGCTCGTCGAAGACCTGGGAGACCAGGCCGAGATCCTTGTAGACCACCACGCCCGAGCCGTCACTCACCGCGATGCCAGCAGCCTCCTGGCCGCGGTGCTGGAGTGCGAAAAGCCCGAAATACGTAAGTTTTGCGACCTCTTCCTCCGGAGCCCAGACACCGAAGACGCCGCAGGCATCCTGGGGGCCGCGCTCCTGGGGGTCGAGATCGTCGGTCAACCGGCCGTCGCCTCGGGGCACCTGTCGCTCCCTGCTCGTTTGAACCTGCCGTGCACGTTGAACCTGCTGCTCCGACCGCCAAGTGTACGCGAGGCGACGGAAAGCGGCCCCGCTCGCGACCGCTTACTCTGCGCTTCGGGGCGGGTACAGCGGCAAGTACTCGGTGAGGTCGGTTCGGATGCCACTTGCCCGGAGACGTCCGTCACTCAGCGCATTCGCCCAGCTCACACGCTCCGTGGCGATGAGTACCCAGGTGACCGGATCCGTTTCGACCACATTGGGCGGTGTCCCACGCGTATGCCTGGGACCGGGAACACACTGAATCGCACCGAAAGGCGGAATCCGGACCTCAACCGAACGGCCAGGTGCCCGTCGGGACAACTCGGCCAGCAGTGCTCGCACAGCGTCACGCAGCACCGGGCGCTCAGGTTCGACACCCCGGTCCAGCGCGTCCAAGGCCTGTTCCACGGACTCGGATCTATTGTGCGCAGGGGACATGCCCGGACAATACGACCCGCTATGACGAGATTGGTACGCGCCCCTGGGTCGCGCGATGGACGTGCGACAAGGCATAGTGGCCGACGGTGTTTTAGTCGCGGGAAGTAACCGGCACTCTAGATAGTCCGGGAAGTGACCGCGCAACCGGAAGGGCGGTGGACGTGACAACGCACCTACGAGCCCGAGGGGCCCAGGCCGGTGCGTTACTGGCGGTGGTCCTCGGCGGAATCGTCGTCGCACCCGCGGTGGCGCTGGCCGACGAACCCGAGGTTCAGATCACGAGCCTCCCAACCGACGTGGTCTCCGGCGGCATCGTTCAGGTCGGCTTCCGCGTCCGC
This sequence comes from Paractinoplanes ferrugineus, assembly GCF_016862195.1. Classification (GTDB taxonomy): domain Bacteria; phylum Actinomycetota; class Actinomycetes; order Mycobacteriales; family Micromonosporaceae; genus Actinoplanes; species Actinoplanes ferrugineus. Next base: position 24,843 of record NZ_BOMM01000030.1, read on the forward strand.
AACACCAACCAGGGCGCCCCCAACCAGTTCCCGGCGAACATCAAGGTCAACGGCATGTCCTGCGCCGACCCGGTGTGCAGCCAGATCGCCCCGGTGAGCGCGGACGGGACCGACTTCAGCGTGAAGCTGAAGGCCCCGACCGTCGATGCGGGCGCCGTCAAGAGCGTCACCATCTCGGTAAGTGCCACGATCGGCAACGACACCGGCACCGCCAACCAGCCCGTCAACGTCAAGGGGCCGGACAAGCCGCAGACCGTCACGTCCGTAGTCGGCAAGGTGAAGGGATCCGACGGCAAGGCCATCTCCGGCGCCGCGGTCGCCATGAAGGACAACGGCGGCCATGCATATCAGACAACGACCAATGGATCCGGCGGTTACTCGTTCAACGCCACCGATTCGCGGCCGATCACCCCGGGCAACATCTCGGTCGGCGCGCTGAAGGACGGCTTCAATGCCGCCACCGTGGACGTCCAGGCGGCGGCCGGTAAGAGCGTCAATGTGCCGCTGACCCTGAAGGCGCTCGAGGCCTCCGCCTCGGCCAGCCCGTCCCCCTCCGCGTCGACCGCGACCAGCACGGCCGCGACCGACGACGAGGAGGAGGCGCCGGTCCCCGGCAACAGCACGGCGGCCGACGCCGACACCAAGAAGACCTCGTCCGACTCGGACAGCGGTTCCGGCTCGATGCTCTTCATCATCATCGGTGGCCTGCTCGTCGCGGCCGGCATCGGCGCGATCGTGCTGGTGCTGATGCGCCGCCGGAACAACGGCGAGGACGGCGGGCCGGACGACGACCCGACCGCGATGCCCAGCGGCGCCGGCGGTGCGGTTCCGCCGAGCCAGGGCCGGTTCAACGAGGCGACCCGGCTCGACTCGCCGATGGCCGCCGTCAACCCGGCCGCGGCCACGATGGTGACGCCGCTCGGCTCCTCACCGATGGCCGACGCGCCGACGATGCTCCACCGCCCGGTCGAGGACGAGTTCCCCGACCCGTACGGTGCGCCGCCCCAGCAGCCGGGCGTCCAGTACGGTGCGGCCGGTTACGACCAGGGCCAGTACGGCGCCGCCCAGCAGCAGTACGGTGCGGCCGACCACGGCTACGGCGCCCCGCAGCAGCCCCCGTACGGCGGGGCCAACAGCACGTACGGTGCGGCGGCCGCGCCGGCCGGTGGACAGCAGCGCTACGACGAGCCGACCGGGATGTACCGTCCCGAGCCCGGCGCGTACGACGACTACGACCAGGCTGCCCCGGGCCAGTACGGCGGCACTCCCGCCGGTCAGTACGGCGACCAGCAGCAATACGGCGGCGGCCAGCCGGCGTACGGCGGCAGTGGCTACGAGCAGGGGGCCTGGGACGACGCCAGCGGCTACGGCCCGCAGCAGAGCCCGGGCCAGCAGTACGACGGCGGTTACGACGACCACCAGCCCGGCTACGGCGCTCCCACGACCGGCTATGCCGACCAGGGCGCTCCGACCGGCTACGCCGACCAGGGTGGTCAATACCCGGCCGGTGCCGGTGGTGGCCAGCATTACGGCGGCCAGGGCGGCCAGTACGCCCCCGGCCAGCCGTACGGCGGCTACGAGCCGGTCGACCAGCCTCCGGTCGGCCAACCCCCGGTCGGTCAGCCTCAGGGCGGTCAGCCCGCTCAGGGTCAGTACGGCGGCTACGGCGAGCAGCCCGGCTACGAGCAGCCCGGCGGCTACGACGAGCAGAACCGCCACGGCGACCGGCGCCCGCAGGAGCCCTCGCACCCGGGACAGCGTCGCTCGCTCGACTGGATGGACAACTAGAACGACGAGATGCGGTCCGCATCTCCCTTGTACCAAGAACCAGCAAAGCCGGTCAGCGAGGACGCTGACCGGCTTTGCTGTCTAGGTGCTTATCAGTCCTCGTCGGCGGCCGGCGTGATCTCCAGCGTCACCGACCGCACCGGCTCCGCACCGGTCGACTGCGCGGCCGACCGGTCACCGGACCGCCCGGCCAGCTCGGCGACCCCACCGAACAGCTTCGGCAGCGTCGACGACCAGGCCTCGCGCAGCTCGGCCAGCGGAATCTCGAACTGGTCGTGCACGTCGAGCACCGGCTCGGCGGTGGTCGCGCCGATCGGGGCACACGGCACGCCGTAGTCGGCGGCGAGCGCCACGAACGCCTTGTCGTGCCCGCGCGGCACCGCGACGATCGCCCGGCTCGCCGACTCGCTGAAGAGCTGGACGAACGCGCCGTTGCCGTCGTCCGGCAGGGTGATGCGGGCGCCGACCTCGCGCCGCAGGCAGCTCTCGACGAGCGCCTGGGCGAGACCACCGTCGGAGAGATCGTGCGCGGCGCTGACGTGGCCGGCCCGCGAGGCCCGCGACATCAGCGCACCCAGCCGCTGCTCGTTCACCAGCTCGATCTTCGGCGGCCGCCCGCCGAGGTGGCCGTGGGTGACCCACGCCCACTCCGAACCGGAGAGCTCGCAGGTCGTCTCGCCGAGCAGGAAGAGCAGGTCACCCTCGCCGGTCGTCGGGAAAAAGCCCATCGGCACGCGGCGGGACACGTCGTCGAAGATGCCGAGCACGCCGACCACCGGGGTCGGGTGGATCGCCGCCGCTCCGGTCTGGTTGTAGAAGCTGACGTTGCCGCCGGTGACCGGGGTGCCGAGCAGCTGGCAGCCGTCGGCCAGGCCACGCACGGCCTCGGCGAACTGCCACATGACGGCCGGGTCCTCGGGCGAGCCGAAGTTGAGGCAGTCGGTGACCGCGACCGGCTCGGCACCGGTGACCGCGACGTTACGGAACGCCTCGGCCAGTGCGAGCTTCGCACCCTCGTACGGGTCCAGGCGGGCGAAGCGGCCGTTGCCATCGACCGACAGCGCCACCCCGAGCCCGGTCTCCTCGTCGATACGCAGCACACCGGAGTCTTCCGGCTGCGCCAGCACCGTGTTGCCGAGGACGTACCGGTCGTACTGCTCGGTCACCCAGGTCTTGTCGCACAGGTTCGGCGACGCGGCCATCCGCAGCACGGTCTCGCGCAGCTCGTCGCCGGTGCTCGGCCGCGGCAGCGTCTCGGCCCGGTCGGCCTGCAGCAGGATGAGGTCGGCGGGCTCGCGGATCGGCCGGGCATAGACCGGGCCGTCGTCGGCGAGCGAGCCGGGCGGGACGTCGACCACGACGTGGTCGTTCCAGGTGATCACCAGGCGGCCCGGGGCCCCGTCTTCCTGCGCCGGGGTGACCTCGCCGATCGCGGTGGCCCAGACGCCCCACTTCTTGGCCACGGCCAGCACGGCGTCGAGGTTTTCCGGGGTGACGATCAGGAGCATGCGCTCCTGCGACTCGCTGGCCAGGATCTCGGTCGGCGACATGGACGCCTCACGCAGCGGCACCCGCTCGAGCCACACCCGCATGCCGGTGCCGGCCGCGGCCGCGGTCTCGGTGAGCGCGCAGGTCAGACCGGCGCCACCGAGGTCCTGGATGCCGGCGACGAGGCCGGCGTCGTACAGCTCGAGGCAGCTCTCGATGAGCAGTTTCTCCATGAAGGGGTCGCCGACCTGCACCGACGGGCGACGCTGCTCGGCCTCGTCGTCGAAGGTCGCGGAGGCGAGCACCGACACACCGCCGATGCCGTCGCGACCGGTCCGGGCACCGAGCAGCACGACGATGTTGCCGACGCCGGCCGCTTCCTTGTGCTGGAGCCGCGAGACCGGCAGCACGCCGATGCTCAGCGCGTTGACCAGTGGGTTGCCCTGGTAGGTCGGGTCGAAGACGATCTCGCCGCCGATGTTGGGCAGGCCCAGGCAGTTACCGTAGCCACCGATGCCGGCCACCACGCCGGGCAGCACCCGGGCGGTGTCGGGGTGGTCGGCCGCACCGAAGCGCAGCGGGTCCATCACCGCGATCGGCCGGGCACCCATGGCCAGGATGTCGCGGACGATGCCGCCGACTCCGGTGGCCGCGCCCTGGTAGGGCTCGACGAAGCTGGGGTGGTTGTGCGATTCGACCTTGAAGGTGACCGCGAGGTCGTCGGAGATCTGCACGACGCCCGCGTTTTCCCCGATGCCCGCCAGCATCCGGGTGTTCTGCGGGACCTTCTCGCCGAACTGGCGCAGGTGCACCTTGCTCGACTTGTAGGAGCAGTGCTCGCTCCACATGATCGAGTACATCGCGAGCTCGGAGGCCGTGGGCCGGCGGCCCAGGATCTGCCGGATGCGCTCGTACTCGTCGTCCTTGAGCCCCAGGTCGGCGTGTGGCTGCAATTCGTTCGCCGTCTGGTAGGCACGCTCCACAGTGTCGGGAGCGCCGGCGAACTCGTTGATCAGAACGTCGGTCGCGGCGAAGCCGCTCGACTTCTTCTCAGTCGGCGCCACCGCCGCACCGCTGGTGACCGTGTCCGGCTGCGAGGTCATTAGTGGTGTCCCCCTGTTATTTCCCGCCCGCGGTCGCCCCGGCCAGGGCGCGCAGGACGGAGGTGAAGAAGCCCAGGCCGTCGAGGGACGGGCCGGTCAGCGCCTCCACCGCGTGTTCCGGGTGCGGCATGATGCCGACGACGTTGCCGGCCTCGTTGGTGATCGCGGCGATGTCGCGCTGCGAACCGTTCGGGTTGCCCTTGATGTAGCGGGCGACGATGCGGCCCTCGGCCTCGAGCTCGTCGAGCGTGCGCTGGTCGGCGACGAAGCAGCCTTCGCCGTTCTTCACCGGGATCAGGATCTCCTGGCCCGCGGTGAAGCCGTTGCTCCAGACGGTGTCGGCCGACTCGACGCGCAGCCACTGATCGCGGTTGCGGAAGTGCAGGTGCTGGTTGCGGGTGAGCGCGCCGGGCAGCAGGTGGGCTTCGCAGAGCACCTGAAAACCGTTGCAGATGCCGAGCACCGGCAGGCCACCGCGGGCCGCGTCGATGATCGACTCCATCACCGGGGCGAACCGGGCGATCGCGCCGCACCGAAGGTAATCGCCGTAGGAGAAGCCGCCGGGCAGCACCACGGCGTCGACATTGTGCAGGTCGGAGTCGCCGTGCCAGAGACGGACGGCCTCGGCGCCGGCGATGCGCGCGGCGCGGGCGGCGTCCCCGTCGTCGAGCGAACCGGGGAAGGTGACCACACCGATACGCATGGTCAGGCGACCTCCGCCACGTTTACCGTGAAGTCTTCGATCACGGGGTTGGCGAGGAGCTTGTCGGCGATCTCGTTCACCCGGTCGAGGTCGATCTCGCCGTCGAACTCGATCTCGACCCGCCGGCCGATGCGGACTGAGGAGACATCGTCGACGCCGAGCCTGGGCAGTGCGTTTGCGACTGCCTGGCCCTGCGGATCAAGGATCTCCGGCTTGAGCATGACGTCGACCACGACGCGAGCCACGGGCACTCCTGACTGATAGATGTGAGCATCGGCAGCCTACCTTGTGGCGCTCGGCAGCCGCCCATCGGCTGGTGCCGGCGACGCGACGCCTGCCGTCCTGACCAGGGCACATCGGCAGTGATCTAGATCAACTCGGGTGGGCGGACCATCACACCGTGATAGGTGCGATCTGGGTGGTAGGCGGCCGGGCCGGCTCGACCTAGGGTTCAGAGCATCGATCTCCGTCGGGCCAGGCGGCGGCGCCCCCGCCGCCGTCCGGCAGGAGCTCTCGAGCAGGTTCCGCCGAGGTGCGACGCGAGGGTCGAGCTCCGTCGCGCCTCGGCGGCACGATCTTCACTTCACAGGATGGGCGCGGGCGCGTAGTGCGCCGCCGCCGGGTGGGCCGCCACGATCGCCGCCACCCGCTCGGCCACCCGCGCCACCTGGGACGGCGCCGCACCGACGAACGCGGCCCGGTCGGCCACCAGGGTGTCGATCTCGCCGCGGGAGAGCCGCAGCCGCTCGTCCCCCGCGAGCCGGTCGAACAGGTCGTTGACGACCACGCCCTTCTCCCGCATGGCCAGCGCCACGCCGACGGCGTGCTCCTTGATCACCTCGTGCGCGGCCTCCCGGCCGACCCCCTTGCGCACCGCCGCCACCAGGATCTTGGTGGTGGCCAGGAACGGCAGGAAACGGTCGAGCTCACGGGCGATCACCGCCGGGTAGGCGCCGAACTCGTCGAGCACGGTCAGGAACGTCTGGAAAAGACCGTCGGTGGCGAAGAACGCGTCGGGCAGCGCGACCCGGCGCACCACCGAGCAGGACACGTCACCCTCATTCCACTGGTCGCCGGCCAGCTCGCCGACCATCGACAGGTAGCCGCGGACGATCACGGCGAGGCCGTTGACCCGCTCCGACGAGCGCGTGTTCATCTTGTGCGGCATCGCCGACGAGCCCACCTGGCCCGGCTTGAAGCCCTCGGTGGCCAGCTCCTGGCCGACCATCAGCCGGACCGTGGTGGCGAACGACGACGGGCCCGCGGTGACCTGGGCGAGCGCCGACACCACGTCGAAGTCGAGCGAGCGCGGGTAGACCTGGCCGACGCTGCTGAGCACCCGGTTGAAGCCCAGGTGGGTGGCGACCCGCTGCTCGAGCTGGGCGAGCGCGTCGAAGTCGCCGTCGAGCAGGTCGAGCTGGTCGGCCGCGGTGCCGACCGGGCCCTTGATGCCCCGCAGCGGGTAACGCCCGATCAGGTCGTCGAGGCGTTCGTAGGCGATGAGCAGCTCCTGTGCCGCCGATGCGAACCGTTTGCCCAGCGTGGTGGCCTGCGCCGCGACGTTGTGCGACCGGCCGGTCAGGACCAGGTCGGAATATTCGACAGCCCGCTCGGTGAGCCGGGCCAGGGTGGTGACCACCCGCTCCCGGATCAGCTCGAGCGACGCCCGGATCTGCAGCTGCTCGACATTTTCGGTGAGGTCGCGAGAGGTCATCCCCTTGTGGATCTGCTCGAAGCCGGCCAGCGCACTGAACTCCTCGATGCGCGCCTTGACGTCGTGCCGGGTGACCCGCTCGCGAGCGGCGATCGAGGGCAGGTCGACGTGGTCGAGCACCGCCTCGTAGGCCTCGACCGCCCCCTCCGGCACGGACACACCAAGATCACGCTGAGCACGCAGCACGGCGAGCCACAACCGGCGCTCCATCCGGATCTTCTCCTCCGGGGACCACAGGGCGGTGAGCTCGGCGGAGGCATAGCGGGCGGCCAGCACGTTCGGGATCGTCACGCGACTGATTCTTTCACGGGCCGGATTTCCGGCTCGGGCAGCTTGTGCCGCAGGGTGCGCACGTCACGGCTGCTCAACTGCAGGACGAACGCGGCCACCATGAGCACGGCGGCACCGAGCAGAGTCGATCTGGTGCCGACCGCGTGCGAGATCGGCCCGATCGCCATCTCGCCGATCGGGATCGCCACGAACGAGCCGACCATGTCGTAGGAGTAGACCCGGGCCAGCTTGTCGGCCGGAATGTGCTCCTGCATCGTCGTCTCCCAGGCCACGCCGAACTGCTCGACCCCCAGACCGGCCACCAGAGCCCCGAGAATTAGCAGCCAGAAGTGCGGGTAGAGGCCGAGCACGAACAGCGGCACGGCGATCAGCGAACAGCTCGCCACCCCGAAGTAGAGCAGTCGCCGCAACTTCAGCCGCATGGCGATCAGGCCGCCGATGATCATGCCGGCGGTTTCCGCGGCCAGCACGAAACCCCAGGCCCGGCGTCCGATGGTCTCGTCCGCGATCACCGGCCCGAGCACGAAGAGCCCGCCGCCCCAGGCCATGTTGGCCACGCAGAACCCGGCGACGACCACCCACAACCAGGTCCGCGACCGAAATTCGGACCATCCGGTCCGAAGATCCGAGATGATGCCGGGCCGTTTCGCTTCCGGCGCTTTCTCCGGTACGCCCGGGGCCGCGGCCACCAGGCCGAAATCCTCGCCGGGCAGACCGCCGGCCGCTTGCTCGACGACCTTCTCCCCGGTGATCGGGGCGGTCCCGGCCGCGGGCGCGGGCGCCGGGAGCACCGAGCCGAGGGCCGCGAAGCAGACGGCCGCGATGAGGAAGGTGGCCGCGTCGACCACGATGCCCCAACCCGGCCCGACCGCGGCGACCACGATGCCGGCCACCGGCGCGCCGAGGATGGCCGCCCCGTTGAGGAAGACCCGGCCGACCGCGTTGGCCTGTTGCCGGACATCGGCCGGGACGGTCTGCGGCAGGATCGACGCGCTCGCCGGCAGAGCCAGCGCACCCACCATGCCGTTGATCGCTGCCAGCCCGATGAGCAGCGGAATCGTGGCGGAGTCGGTGAGCACCAGGGCCGCCACGACGCCCTGGGTGAGGCCGGCGGCCACGCTCGAGCCGACCATCAGCAGGTTCTTCGGCATGCGGTCGGCGAGGACCCCGCCGAAGAGCAGGAACGCGACGTTGACGATCGTGCGGGCACCGACCACCAGGCCCAGGTCGGTGGCGGAGCCGGTCAGGTCGAGCACCGCGAAGGCGAGCGCGATCGGGGCGAAGGCGTTGCCGAGCGCGTTGACGGTGCGCCCGGCGAGCAGCAGTTGGAAGGGACGGTGTCGCAACGGGCCGTTCATTCGGACTCCATCTCGAACATGGCAGCTGTGGAGCTCGTGCGAATGGTGCCGGGGGTGCGTGGCGGCTGGGCCTCGTGGTGCAGCTCGGTGAAAGCGTCGGTGACCCGCTTGCGGATCTCCTGCCATTTCGCCGGGTCGACCCAGAGCTCGGCGTCGACGAGGGCCTTGCCGCCGGGCGGGAAGTTGGCGCCGCGAGTGCGGCGGATCAGCTCGTGGGCGACCGCGGCGAACTCGGCCCGCAGCTGCTCGTCGCTGAACTCGGCCGGGCTCTGCCCTTCGCGGTCGTGGCCGACGTCGTAGCGATAACGCTTGGCGACGCCGCCGCGGATCTTTTCCTCGCTCGCCACGAAGATCAGCCCGCCGGAGAGCAGGTTGCGCAGGTGGTAGCTGGCGTTGGCGTGGGTGAGGCCGAGCTCACGGGCGACCTCGGCCGCAGTCATCGGAGCACCGGTCAGCAGCGACATGATGCGCAGCCGGACCGGGTGGGCCATCGCCCGGAGTGCGGCCTTGCTTCCCTCTCCCAAAGACATGTTGGGGAGTCTAGGCATTCAGCATGCCGACTGTCCAACACTTGTTTGGGAGTGGCACACTGCACGAAGAACCGGCATTCTCGCTAGGGTTACTCGCGAGTAGGTACAGCGCAGATACCGAAAGGTCCACCGATGACAGATTTCAACCCGGACGCTCTCGCCTCGATCGGCCCGAAGGAGTTCGCGCAGCTCGTCAAGTCGACGCCGGACTCGCAGATCGCCGAGGTCATGGCGGGCGACTCGCGTAACAAGATCCTCGACGAGGTCTTCAACCGCATGCCCACGCTGTTCCGCGCCGAGAAGGCCGGCAACACCACGGCTGTCATCCACTGGGTGATCACGGGCGGCGCCGGCGGCACGAGCGACACCTACGAGACCGTGATCGAGAACGGCGCCTGCACGGTCACCAACAAGCCCGAGCGCGAACCGAAGCTTGCCATGACCATGGACCCGGTCACGTTCCTCAAGGTCGTCTCGGGTGACGGCAATCCGATGATGCTGTTCATGACCGGCAAGATCAAGGCAAAGGGCGACCTGGCCCTCGCGGCGAACGTCGCCAAGCTCTTCGACATCCCGAAGGCGTGATCCGACGCGGCGAGGGCCGGCCCTTCCCTACAGGGTGATCCGGCCCTCGACCGCGTTCCGGGCGATGTCGGTGCGATATTGGGCGCCGTCCAGGCGTACGCCGTCGATCAGGGCATAGGCCGCCTCGCGCGCGGCCGCGAGGTCGGTGCCGGTCGCGGTCACGCTCAGCACCCGGCCGCCCGCCGAGATCAGCGCACCGTCCGCGCGCCGGGCCGTGCCGGCGTGGATCACGCCCGCCACCTCGGCGCCCTCGATGACGTCGCCGGTGCGCGGCGTTCCCGGGTAGTTCGCGCTCGCCACCACCACGGTGATGGCGGCGCCGTCGTGCCAGAGCAGCGGCGGCTCGTCGGCCAGCGTGCCGGTCGCGGCGGCGTGCAGGAGCCCGGCCAGCGGCGTGTCCAACAGCGCCAGCACGACCTGGGTCTCCGGGTCGCCGAACCGGGCGTTGAACTCGATGACCTTGGGGCCGTCCGGAGTGAGCGCGAGTCCGACGTAGAGCAGCCCGGCGAACGGCGTGCCGCGCTTGCGCATCTCGGCCAGGGTCGGCTCGACCACCTCGCGCATCACCCGCGGAACGAGGTCGTCCGGCGCCCAGTCCAACGGTGCGTACGCCCCCATGCCGCCGGTGTTCGGACCGGCGTCGCCGTCGCCCAGGCGCTTGAAGTCCTGGGCCGGCATCAGCGGCACCGCCGCGGTGCCGTCGGTGATCACGAAGAGCGAGACCTCGGGGCCGGACAGGTACTCCTCGATCACCACCCGGCCGCAGTCGGCGGCGTGCTGCTTCGCCGTCTCCAGGGAGTCGGTGACCACCACCCCCTTGCCGGCCGCCAGACCGTCGTTCTTCACCACATAGGGCGCGCCCAGGTCGGCGAGCGCGCGATCGACCTCGGCCGGCGAGGTGCACTCGTAGGACCGGCCGGTCGGCACCCCGGCCGCGGCCATCACGTCCTTGGCGAACGCCTTCGACCCCTCCAGCTGGGCGGCGGCGGCACTCGGCCCGAAGCAGGCGATGCCCTTGGCGCGCACCGCGTCGGCGACGCCGGCCACCAGCGGCGCTTCCGGCCCGACCACCACCAGGTCGGCGGCCACCTCGACGGCCAGCGCGGCCACCGCCGCGGGATCGGTCGCGGTGACGTCATGCAGCACCGCGACCTGCGCGATGCCGGGGTTACCAGGAGCGGCGGCCAGGAATTCCACGGCAGGGTCGGCGGCGAGCTCGACGGCGAGGGCATGTTCGCGCCCGCCGGACCCGATCAGAAGTACGCGCACGGACGCCGATCTTACCGGCGCCCTCCTTCCGCACGTCGCACCGCAGGTCGGTCACGTAAACTTCGGCAGTACCCGGACTTCTCCGAGTACGACTGCTCTACGGAAGGCGTCACGGAAGTGCCGGTGATCGTGTTGGTCGGCGCCCAATGGGGCGACGAGGGCAAGGGCAAGGCCACTGATCTGCTGGGCGACCGGCTCGACTACGTCGTCAAGTTCAATGGTGGCAACAACGCCGGTCACACCGTGGTGATCAACGGCGAGAAGTACGCGCTGCACCTGCTGCCCAGCGGCATCCTGACCCCGGGGGTCACCCCGGTGATCGGCAACGGTGTGGTGGTCGACCTGGCGGTGCTGTTCCAGGAGATCGACGGTCTCGAGGCGCGTGGCATCGACACGTCCCGCCTGCGGGTCAGCGCGAACGCGCACGTCATCGCGTCGTACAACCGCACGCTCGACAAGGTCAGCGAGCGTTACCTGGGCGCTCGCCGCATCGGGACGACCGGCCGCGGCATCGGCCCGACGTACGCCGACAAGATGAACCGCCTGGGCGTACGCATCCAGGACCTCTTCGACGAGTCGATCCTGCGCCAGAAGGTCGCCGCCGCGCTCTCCTTCAAGAACCAGGTGTTGTCGAAGATCTACAACCGCCAGGCGGTGAAGGTCGACGAGGTGGTCACCGAGCTGTTGTCCTACGTCGACCGCCTGCGTCCCTACGTGGGGGACACCGCGCTCGAGCTGTCGAACGCGATCGACGACGGCAAGGTCGTGCTCTGCGAGGCCGGCCAGGCCACGCTGCTCGACGTCGACCACGGCACCTACCCGTTCGTGACCAGCTCCAACGCGACCGCGGGCGGCGCCTGCACCGGCTCCGGCATCCCGCCGACCCGGATCGACCGGGTGGTGGCCGTGCTGAAGGCGTTCACCAGCCGCGTCGGCGAGGGCCCGTTCCCGACCGAGCTGCACGACAAGTTCGGCGACTACCTGCGCGAGGTGGGCCACGAGTACGGCACGACCACCGGCCGGCCGCGTCGCATCGGCTGGCTCGACCTGGTCATCGGCCGTTACGCCCAGCGCATCAACGGGGTCACCGACTTCGCCCTGACCAAGCTGGACAACTACGACGGGCTCGACGAGATCCCGGTGTGCGTGGCCTACGAGGTCAACGGTGTGCGGCACGACGAGATGCCGATCAACCAGACCGACTTCCACCACGCGGTCCCGATCTACGAGACGCTGCCCGGCTGGAAGCAGGACATCTCCGGCTGCCGCAACTTCGACGACCTGCCGAAGGACGCGCAGCGGTTCGTCGAGTTCGTCGAGCAGCGCATCGGCGCCCGCATCTCGATCGTCGGCGTCGGCCCGGGCCGCGAAGCGGTCATCGAGCGCCACTCGGTGCTGGGCGGCTGAGGTGTACGACGTCGTCATCCTGAGCCTGGCGGAGGGCGCGGGTCCGTCGGTCGACGCCTGCGGCCCCGCCGGGTGCGGTGGTTGCGGATCGGTCGAGAAGGAGGTGTGCGCCGCCCCGCGGGTGCCGGTGCTGCAGTGCGCCGACGTGCTCACCAGGGCCGGCGCGCGGGTCGAGACGATCACGGCCGGCTCCGACGCGGAGATCGACGCGGTCCTCGCCCGCTTCGACGGCCCACCGCGGCCCGACGGGTTGACCTGGCCCGACGTCGAGAACAAGACCCGGTTGGTGGTGGCGAGCGCGGTCGACGGCCAGTTGCGCGCCGTCCTCCGGCGGCTGGTCCGGCGGTACGCTCCGCCGCCCAGCAAACGACCCGACGACCTTGCCACCACGCGTACGGTCCCGGATCTCCCGCCGGTGGCGCTGCTCCCGCTCGACCCGGCCGGCACCACCGACCTGGCCGCGCAGCTGGGTCTGCCCCGCACCCCCGCCGAGGTCGCCGACGCCGTGCTCAACGGCACCGTCCGGCGACTCGACCTGCTGCGCAACGACAGCGGCTCGGTCACGGTGGACGGCGCCCTGGTCGGTGGCGCCGACGACGACGGCCGCGCGGTGGCCTGGCGCGGCCGCGTCGAGGTCGACGACAAGGTCCTCTCCGACGGCAACGACCCGATCCTGGCCTGCGCCATCGGCAACGGCGGCGGCTACGCCCAGTTCGACGGCCTCGCACTGCTCACCGACGGTGATCCCACCGACGGCCGGGTCGAGGTCGCGGTCGCGGTGCCCAAAGTGGTCAAACAGCGATTCCGGCGCGGCACGAAAGTGCAGATCGAGGTCCGCCGCGCCCGCGGTCGCGCCGTGTCCGTGCTGCCCCGCGACGGCGAACTCCAGTTCCTGGACGACGGCGTCGGCGGATCGATGAACCGCAAACGTTCATGGTGGACGGAGCCCGGCGCGTGGGCGGTGTACGCGAGCTGACCTACTGTGCAAGGGTGAGATAGAACTGAAGTACGAGGGGGAGGACGCTTCAGTGACGGACGAGCAGGCCGACCGCGTCTACGTCCCGGGGGCGAACAACACGCCTCCCGACCGCGACGTGGAACCGTTCTGGGCACCGGACGAGCTGGAGGCTCCGGTGCACGGCGGCCGTCCCGTGCCCCACGAGGCGCCCCCAGCCATCCCCCTGCCCACCCCGGCGCAGCCGGGCGTCTACCGCCCCGACCGCCCGATCCCGACGCCACCCCCACCGGTCCGCGTCCCCCCGCCGCACGCGACCCCCACGCCGCTCGTCCACCCGACCGCGCCGGAGCAGCCCGCCACTCAGCAGCCCCCGGTGCAGCGCCCGCCGACGCAGGCTTGGCCCAACTTGGAGCGCCACCCAGCCGACGAGGCCCCGCCGAGCCCGCCCCATGCGCGTCCGTCCCAGACTTCCGTCGGCGCCGAGCCGACATCGGGTTCCGGTGTCCATTCGAGCCCGGATTCCCCCTGGTCCCAGCCGCCGCAGCGCCCCACCGAGCCGCCCACCCAGCACTCCGGGCCAGGCCGGCCCGGCTCCGGTGAGCACTCGGGGCCGGCCCAGCAGCCGTCCGCGCCGGAGAAGCCGGGCCCGCTGCCGCCGAGGCGCGCCGCCGCCTCGGTCTCGATCCCGTCAGCTGGCCGCCCCGAGACTTCGGCGCCTCAACCCGGCCCGCAGGCGCAGCACAGCCACCCACCCGACAGCCCCCCGCAGCAGCCAGGCCCGGCGCAGCCGGGTCCCTCCCAGCAGCCCGGCCCGCCGTCACAAAATGGGCAAATCTACCGCCCCGCGTCGCCGCGAAACCCTCAGACCCCGCCGCCGGGCCCCTACCCACCCACCATGGACCCGCGCGCCGCGCAGCCCCCACACCACCCGCCGGCCACGCACCCGCCCGCCTCGGCCGCACAGGACCCACGCGCCACGCATCCGCACGCCCCGCCCACACACGGCTCGGCCACGCACAGTCCGACGACGCACAGCCCGGCCACGCAGCCGCACGCCCCGGCCCCGCAGCAACATCCACAGACCCCAGGTCCACCTCCGCAGCAGCCGATCCCGACGCAGCAAAACCCCACCCAGCCCGGCCCGGCCCCGGCGGATCCCTTCCAGGACCTGGGCTGGATCTCCGACGGCACCCCGACGGCTGAGGAGTTCGCCCGGCGTCGCCTTGCCCGGCCGGCGGAACCGGTGGCCACGATGGGTGCGCGGGCGGTGCTGCGCAAGGGCACGGCAAACCTGATCAAGCTGGCGCCCAGTAAGCGGGAGCAGGAGTTCAAGCAGGACGTCGAGAAGGTTCGGCGCAACTTCGGCGGTCTGCGTCAGGTGACGATCGTCAATCCGAAGGGTGGGGCCGGCAAGACCGTCGCGGTGCTGCTGATGGCCATGACGTTCGGGCAGAAGCGTGGCGGTTACGTGCTGGCCTGGGACAACAACGAGACCCAGGGCACCCTCGGCATGCGGGCTCAGCAGGACTTCCACGCCCGTACGGTCCGCGACATGATGCGCGACCTGCACCTCTTCCGCGGGGCGCACGGCCGGGTGGGTGATCTTTCGCAGTACGTCCGGGCTCAGGGCGAGGGCATGTTCGACGTGCTGGCGTCGGACGAGTCGGCGACGGCGGGCGAGATGTTGACGGCGGGGGCGTTCGCGGAGATCCGTGAGATCGTCAGCCGGTTCTACAAGCTGATCTTCGTGGACACCGGTAACAACGTGCGGGCGCAGAACTGGCAGGCCGCCATCGATGCCACCGACCAGCTGGTGATCACCATGTCGGCTCGTAACGACTCGGCCGAGACCGCCGCCCGGATGCTCGACCACCTGGAGCAGAGCGGCCGGCAGCGGCTGGTGCGGCAGGCGATCAGCGTGGTGACGATGCCACCCACCCGCAAGGACATCGACCTGCCGGCGATTCGCAACCACTTCGCGGCGCGCACCCGCGAGGTGCTGATGGCGCCGTACGAGAAATTGATCGACTCCGGCGAGCCGCTGCGCTACAACCAGCTGTCCAGCAACACCAAGGATGCCTGGTTGAAGATCGCAGCGGCGGTCGCCGAAGGTCTCTAGGGAAGCGTCAGGACAGCGCGTCGGCCGCGGCCGGGTCGCTGTCGCGCAGGAACTGGGCGCAGCGGGCCGCCTCGTCGGCCTCGCCGATCTGGGCGGCGGCCTGCGACAGGCTGTGCAGGCAGCGCAGGAAGCCCTGGTTGGGCACGTGCGACCACGGGACCGGCCCGTGTCCCTTCCACCCGTTGCGGCGCAGGGCGTCGAGGCCGCGGTGATAGCCGGTGCGGGCATACGCGTACGCGGTAACCGGCTCGCCGGCCTTCAGCGCGTCGGCGGCCAGCGCGGCCCAGCCTCCGCTGAACGCCGGGTGGTCGGCGGCGACCTTCTTGTAGGCATCGACGGTGGCGGCCTCGGCGAGGGCCTTGTCAGCCTCGGCGTCGGCGGGCAGGAGCGTGGCCGGCGGCTCGGGAAGCAGATTCTGCATGACCCCATTCAACCGTGGCGTCACTCCCAGGCCGCAGCGACCCTGGCCAGCCGATCCGTGTATTCGATCTGGTCCGGCCAGCCGCTCGGCCAGGCGGCGTTCCCGAGCGCGGCGCCGGCGAAGGCACCGGCGAGGCAGGCGATCGAGTCGGAGTCACCCGAGGACGCGGCGCCCCGTCCGAGCACCGCGACAGGTTCGGTCGGCGAGATCAGATAGCAGTAGAGCGCGGTGGCCAGCGCCTCCTCGGCGATCCACCCGGCTCCGGTGGCCAGGCACGGGTCTCCGCCGAACGCGCCCGCGGCCAACGCGACGTCGACCCGGTCCAGCGCGACCAGGCACTCGTCCCAGCCGACCGCGATGAACTCCTCCGGCGACCTGGCCTCGGAGCGCCGCCACAGCTCACCGAGCCACTCGCCCCGGTAGACCCGGCGCTGCCGCCGGCAGCGATCACGCAGAGCCCCCACGATCTCGCCCGGGGCGAGACCACCCAAGAGCCAATTGCAGGCGTACGCGGTGAGCTCGCTCGCGGCCAGACCCGTCGGATGGCCGTGCGTCAGGGCGGCCTGCAACTGAGCGGCCCCGGCCCGTTGCTCGTCGCTCAGCCCCGGCATCAGCCCGACCGGCGTGACCCGCATGTTGGCGCCACACCCCTTCGACCCGGCCTGGGTGGCCTCGACCCAGGGCAGTCCGTCGGACAGCCCCGCGCACGCCCGCAGGCAGGTCATGCCGGGCGCCCGGTTGTTGTCCGGGCTGACCGCCCAGTCGAGGAACGCCTGCCGCAGCAACGGTTCGAGCTCCCCGGGCGTGATCGCGGGGGCCGCCAGCAGCGCCTCACCGACCGCGAGGGCCATCTGGGTGTCGTCGGTGACCAGGGCGGGAGTGCCCGACAACTGGACCGGACCACCCGGGCCATAGCGGGCGACGATGGCCTCGTACTCCATGAACTCGGTTGGTTTGCCGAGCGCATCCCCGTAGGCCAGGCCGTAGAGCGATCCCGCCACGTTTTGCACGGTGGCTACCCTACGTGCATGCCAGGAGATCCGCTGCACCCCGTCCTCGGCGGGCAGATCCCCTTCGATGACACCGCGCTCGAGGTGGAATCCCGGGCCGAGTTCGATTCGCACCTGGCGCGGCACACGCTGGCCGGCCTGATCATTCTGGGTTTGCACCTCGAACTCGACCCACCCGACTTCGCCGGCGTCGACGTGACCGGCACGCTTTTCGTCGGCTGCCGCCTCAGCGACGACGTCGAGATCGACCTGATCCGCCGGGGCGCCCACCTCGTCCCGCCGTTCGACGCGCGCCCCTATCCGACCCATCCGGCGACCCTCTACACCCCCGAGGACCTCGCCGCCGGCTTCGGCTCGGGCGGCTTCGCCGGCATGTACGACACCACCGTCTACCAGCATTTCGTCGACCACGGCGGGGCGAGCCCGGACCTTCGCGAGGCCCTCTCGCAGCGACTGCACGACGCCGGCATCGACAACGCACTGGGCAAAGCCCTGTCCGCCTGGGTGGCCAACCACAACGCCAAAGCCGCCGTCGGCATCATGGGCGGACACGCCGCCGCCCGTGGCTCGGAGGCCTACCGGATGGCCGCCACCCTCGCCTGGCGCCTCGCCGCCGCGGGCCGGCTGGTGGTGACCGGCGGCGGCCCCGGGGTGATGGAGGCCGCCAACCTGGGTGCCTACTTCGCGAATCGCCCGGCCGACCAACTGGACTCCGCCATCGAGATGCTCGCGGCGGCCCCACACTTCGCCGACCACGATCCGTACACCGCGGCGGCCCTCGCCGTCCGCGCCGCCTTCCCCGCTCCGCCCACCGCCGCCACCGACGTCGTGGGCCGGCTGCGCAACGGCGGCCTGGCCCTACCCACCTGGTTGTACGGCCACGAACCCGCCAACCTGTTCGCCGGCCAGATCGGCAAGTATTTCTCCAACGCCGTCCGCGAGGACTCGATCCTGCGCCTGTCCCGGGGCGGAATCGTCTTCGCCCCCGGCTGGGCCGGCACCGTCCAGGAGATCTTCCAGGCCGCGACCAAGACCTTCTACCAGACCGACGGCCCCTCCGGCGCGTTCGTCTTCCTGGGCGTCGACCATTGGCAACAGTTGCCGGTGGAAGCGTTGTTGCGCCCCCTGCTGGCCAAGTCGCCCCACGGCGATCAGTCCGACCTCATCGTCGTCACCGACTCCCTGGACGAGGCGATGGCCGCCCTGAGCCGCTAGCCCGCTCCCCCTGCGCACATCGGCTGAGCGGGGGCCGGTCAGGCGACGTGGACTCGGCGCCAGTTCGTGGCGGGCAGCTCGGCCTCGGGGAGGTCGGTTATGCCGTTTTCGTCCATGGCGTTGTAGACCGCGAGGCGGGCGCCGTCGAACAGGAACTCGACGGCATGCAGGATGCGCGGACGCCACTCGGCCGCGGTGACCAGCTCGATCACGTTCACCGCTCGGAGGATCTGGCCGCGGGCGTGGCGGAGGGCGGCGACCGGGTCGGGGCGCCAGTCGAAGTGCTCGTACCAGTCGATCGGCAGGTTGAGGTCGATCTGGTCCCAGGTGATCGCGCACTCATCGAACTTACGGTGGGTAATCTCCACATGCGTCTGTCCGAAGTCGAGGATCACCGGACCGTCGGCGAACCAGCCGCGCTCCGCCATGTCCCACATCAGCCAGCTCGATCGCAGTTTCCGGCCGATGAGCCGCACAAACCTGGTCCGGTGCACGGCCGCGAGGGCTTCCGCGTCGTGGTGCCAGGCGGGCTCGTAGCCCTCGATCCCGAGCACGATCATGAACCTCCAGTGAACCGGAGAACGATCGTACCCATACCCGAGAGTAACCCCGCAACATCGAACGGCCGATCCCCACCTGCGGGGACCGGCCGTTGTCCGATCGAGTTACTTCGAGAGGGTGGTGCCGGTCGAGCGGAGGTTCTCGCAGGCCTCGGCGACGCGCTTGGCGAGACCGTTCTCGGCCAGCTTGCCCCAGGCGCGCGGGTCGTACAGCTTCTTGTTGCCGACCTCGCCGTCGATCTTCAGCACGCCCTCGTAGTTGCGGAGCATGTGGTCGACGACCGGGCGGGTGAACGCGTACTGCGTGTCGGTGTCGATGTTCATCTTGACGACGCCGTAGTCCAGGGCACCGTGGATCTCCGACAGCAGCGAGCCGGAACCACCGTGGAAGACCAGGTCGAACGGCTTCTCCTTGCCGTACTTGGCGCCGACCGCGTCCTGGATCTCCTTGAGGATCTCGGGGCGCAGCTTGACGTTGCCCGGCTTGTAGACGCCGTGCACGTTGCCGAAGGTCAGAGCCGTCATGTAGCGGCCCTTCTCGCCCAGGCCGAGCGCGGCGGCGGTGGCGAGGCCATCCTCGACGGTCGAGTACAGCTTGTCGTCGATCGCGGCGGAGACGCCGTCCTCCTCGCCGCCCACGACACCGACCTCGATCTCGAGGATGATGTGCGCGGCCGCGGCCAGGGCCAGCAGGTCCTCGGCGATCTGCAGGTTCTCGTCGACCGGCACGGCGGAACCGTCCCACATGTGCGACTGGAACAGCGGAGCCTTGCCGTTGTCGACGCGCTCCTTGCTGATCGCGAGCAGCGGCCGGACGTACTTGTCCAGCTTGTCCTTCGGGCAGTGGTCGGTGTGCAGCGCGATGTTGATCGGGTAGTTCTTGGCGACCTCGGTCGCGTACTCGGCGAGCGCGACGGCGCCGCTGATCATGTTCTTGATGGTGGGGCCGGAGGCGTACTCGGCGCCGCCGGTGGAGATCTGGACGATGCCGTCGCTGCCCGCCTCGGCGAAGCCCTGCAGGGCGGCATTGAGGGTCTGCGAGGACGTCACGTTGATCGCCGGGTAGGCGAACGCGCCGGCCTTGGCTCGGTCGAGCATCTCGGCGTAGACCTCGGGAGAAGCGATGGGCATCGGTGCGCTCCTTGCTTGTTTCACACGTATGGAAGACAGAGGGCAGGACCGCGCTGTCCTCCAGTCAGTCAGTATCCCGCAGGCGGGACAGCGACGGGAAACCGCCCCGAAACTCGTTCCGAGAGTCGGTCATACGACCCAAAACGGCGGCAAATCCGGGGACCACTTCCCCTACCGTAAGTACGCAGCCGGTTTGTACTCGGGCTGTCCGGGAAACCGGGCTGCGGCCAGGACGACCGCGAGAGGGGAACGCGAGATGACGTACCCGGAGAACATCAATCTGGAGACCCCCGAGGCGGACGCGGCCGAGCAGGCCGTCAGCGCCCGTCTCGACCAGGACACCGAACCGTCGCTCGACGTCGAGGCGCCCGAGTGGGACGCCCGCGAGCAGAGCCGGACCGTCGAGCTGGAGGACGACGACTACCGGTAGGCAATTCGGTCGCCTCGATGGGCGTATCGCCCGATCATGGTGGACGTGCTGCTTACCGTGACGACCACCCGCCCGCCCGCGACCGATCTCGGCTACCTGCTGGTCAAGCACCCCGGCAAGGTGCATCAGTTCGACGTGCCGACCGGTACGGCGTACGTGCTGTACCCCGAGGCGACCGAGGACCGGTGCACGGCGGCGCTGCTGCTCGACGTGGATCCGGCACGACTACGAGCGCAGCAGGAGTCGTTCGAGCTCGGCGCGTACGTCAACGACCGCCCGTACGCCGCATCGAGCCTGCTCGCCGGAGCCCTGGCGAAGGTCTTCCGCAGCGCCCTGCGCGGCGCCTCGAAGGATCGGCCGGAGCTGGCCGCCGAAGCCATTCCGCTGCGGATCCGAGTGCCGGTGCTGGGTGGCTCGACCGAGTTGGCGACGCGCCTGTTCGCGCCGCTCGGCTGGGCGGTGACGGCCGAGCCGATCCCGTTCGAGCCGGAGATCGGCGGCAACAGCCGTTACGTCGACCTGAGCCTGTCCGGCACGGTCCGGCTCGCCGACGCCCTCAACCACCTTTACGTCCTGCTCCCGGTCCTCGACGACGCCAAGCACTACTGGGTGGCGCCCGACGAGATCGAGAAGCTGCTGCGCTCGGGCGCCGGCTGGCTGGCCGGCCATCCGGAGAAGGTGCTGATCGCCCGCCGCTACCTCGCGCATCGCCGGCATCTGGCCGAGTCCGCGCTGGCCCGCCTCGAGGTGGCGGAGGAGAACCCCGACGAAGAGTCCGAGCTGCCGGTGGCCCGCAAGGTCTCGCTGGCCGAGCAGCGCCGTGCCGCCGTGCTGGCCGCGTTGACCGAGGCCGACGCCGCCCGGGTCATCGATCTCGGTTGTGGTGGCGGCGCGCTGTTGGCGGCCCTGATCAAGGATCGCCGGTTCACCGAGATCGTCGGCACCGACGTGTCCTCGCGGGCCCTCGACCAGGCCACTCGTCGCCTCCGCCTCGATCGGCTGCCGACCCGGCAGAAGGACCGGATCAAGATTTGGCAGTCCGCGCTGACCTACCGGGACGACCGGCTGCGCGGCTACGACGCCGCCGTGCTGATGGAGGTCATCGAGCACGTCGATCTGCCCCGGTTGCCGGCGCTGGAGGCGAGCGTCTTCGGTCACGCCCACCCGCGCACGGTCGTGGTGACCACGCCGAACGCCGAGTACAACGTCCACTACGAGGGCCTGACCGGGATGCGCCATTCCGACCACCGCTTCGAGTGGACCCGGGCCGAGTTCCGTTCGTGGGCCTCGGAAACCGCTGAACGGTACGGCTACACCGTCGAGTTCCGCCCGGTCGGCGAGGAGCACGAGACCACCGGCGCGCCCACCCAGCTCGCCATCTTCAAGGAGAAGGAGGCCACCGCATGATCGACGTACCCGAGCTGGCGCTCGTCGCCCTGGTCGGCATCTCCGGATCCGGCAAGTCGACGTTCGCCCGCACCCACTTCAAGCCGACCCAGGTGCTCTCCTCGGACTACTTCCGGGGTCTGGTCGCCGACGACGAGAACGACCAGTCCGCGTCGGCCGACGCGTTCGAGGTGCTGCACTACGTGGCGGGCAAGCGGCTGGCCGCCGGTCGGCTCACCGTCGTCGACGCCACCAACCTGCAGCCGCATGCCCGAGCCGGCCTCATCAAGGTCGCCCGGGAGCACGACGTGCTCCCGGTCGCGATCGTCCTCGACGTGCCCGAGTCGGTGGCCTGGGAGCGCACCGAGGGACGCGCGGACCGCACGTTCGGCCGGCCGGTACTCACCCGAATGGGCCGTGACCTGCGGCGTTCGCTCGGCTCGCTGGCCCGTGAGGGCTTCCGCAAGGTGCACGTGCTGCGCGGCGTCGACGAGATCGCGGGCGCCGAGATCCGCTACGCGAAGCTGTTCAACGACAAGCGTGAGCTGACCGGCCCGTTCGACATCATCGGCGACGTGCATGGCTGCCACGCGGAGCTGGTCGCCCTGCTCACCAAGCTCGGCTACGACGTCAGCCGGGCCGGCGCCCCGCACCCGGCGGGCCGCACCGCGATCTTCGTGGGCGACCTCGTCGACCGCGGCCCCGACTCGCCCGGCGTCCTGCGCCTGGTGATGTCCATGGTCGCGGCCGGATCCGCGATCTGCGTGCCCGGAAACCACGAGCAGAAGCTGGCCCGCAAGCTCAACGGCCGCAACGTGCAGCTGACCCACGGCCTGCCCGAGACGCTGGCGCAGCTGGAAAGCGAGCCGGCCGAGTTCGTCGCCGAGGTCAAGACCTTCATCGAAGGCCTGGTCAGCCACTACGTGCTCGACGACGGCAAGCTCGTCGTCGCACACGCCGGCCTCAAGGAGGCCTATCAGGGGCGGGCGTCCGGCCGAGTGCGCAGCTTCGCGCTCTACGGCGAGACGACGGGCGAAACCGACGAGTACGGGCTACCTGTCCGCTATCCGTGGGCGCGTGACTATCGCGGTTCGGCAGCGGTCGTCTACGGCCACGTCCCCACCCCGACCCCGGAGTGGATCAACAACACGATCTGCCTGGACACCGGTTGTGTCTTCGGCGGCTCGCTGACGGCCCTGCGCTGGCCGACCCGCGAGCTCGTGTCGGTTCCGGCCGCCCGGGAGTACTACGCCCCCGTCCGCCCCCTCCGCGAAGCCACCACCCGGCCGGACGAGGGCCTCGATCTGGCCGACGTCACCGGGCGGCGGCACCTCGATTACGGGTACGGGCGGACGACCGTCAACGCCGAGAACGCGGCCGCGGCCCTGGAGGTGATGAGCCGGTTCGCCCTCGACCCGGCCACGCTCGGGTGGTTGCCGCCGACCATGGCGCCCTGCTCGACGTCGAACCTCGACGGCTATCTCGAGCACCCGGCGACGGCGTTCGCCGACCTGCGCGCGGCCGGCGTCGACAAGGTCGTGTGCGAGGAGAAGCACATGGGGTCGCGGGCCGTGGTCCGGGTGTCGCGTACCGGCTCCGGCGACGCCATCTGGACCCGTACCGGTCGGCCGTTCTTCGGTCCCGCGCTCGACCAGCCGTTGCTCGAGCGGGTGCGGACGGCCGCCGCGCCGCTCTTCGCCGACCTCGACACCGACTGGCTGCTGCTCGACTGCGAACTGCTGCCGTGGTCGGCGAAGGCCGGCGGGCTGATCCGCGACCAGTACGCGGGGGTCGGTGCGGCCGGCCGGCACGCCCTGCCGGCGGCGCTGGCCGTGCTCGACCAGGTGGCGGCCCGTGGACTCGACGTCGGGGCGCTGCGCGACCGGATCGAACTGCGCTCGTCGGAGATCGCCGGCTACTCGGCCGCCTACCGCTCCTACGTGCGGCCGACCGACGGTCTCACCGGGGTCACGCTCGCCCCGTTCGCGCTCCTGGCCGGCGTCGGAGTCTCGTACGCAAGCAAGGATCACGGCTGGCACCTCGCGCAGGCGGACCGCCTGGTCGCGGCCGACGCCGAGATCTTCACGCCGACCCGGCGGAAGATCGTCGAGCTCGGTGACGCGGCGGCCGAGGCCGACGCCACCGACTGGTGGCTCTCGCTGACGGCGGCGGGCGGCGAGGGCATGGTGGTCAAGCCGTACGCGGGCCTGGCCGTCACCGACGCGAAGGGCCGTCTCGTGCAGCCGGGTGTGAAATGCCGTGGCCGGGAGTACCTGCGGATCATCTACGGTCCCGAGTACACCCGTCCGGAGCAGCTGGCCCGGTTGCGCAAGCGGAACCTGGGCCGCAAACGCAGCCTGGCCCTGCGCGAACACGGGCTGGGCCTGGCCGCGCTCGACCGGCTGGCCGAGGGCGCACCGACCTGGCGCGTGCACGAGTTGGTGTTCGCGATCCTGGCCGCCGAGTCGGAACCGGTGGACCCGCGGTTGTGACAGCTTTCCCACAGCTTTCCTACAGCTAAGAGTTCGCAGGCTGCCGGTACCCTGCTCCTCGTGGAGACCCATGCGCTTGTCGAGCAGCTCGCTCTGAACCCGTTGAGCCCGAAGGACCTGATTCACACCTTCGGGCTCATCGGCGTGATCGCGATCATGTTCGCCGAGACCGGCCTGCTGGTCGGCTTCTTCTTCCCCGGCGACTCGCTGCTCTTCCTGGCCGGCGTCGCGTCCTCACCGGTGGCCGACGAGCTCTTCGGGGACAACACTCAGATCTCGTTCGTCGGCCTGCTCATCGGGGCGCCGATCGCCGCGATCTTCGGCGCCCAGCTCGGCCACTGGCTGGGGGCGCGCTACGGCCGACGGATGTTCGACAAACCCAATTCAAAGCTCTTCAAGCGGGAGTACGTCGAGAAGGCGGAGTACTACTTCGAGAAGTTCGGCCCGGCCAAGGCCGTGGTGCTCGCCCGCTTCATCCCGATCGTGCGCACGTTCCTCAACCCGGTCGCCGGCACCCTCGGCATGCCGGCGAAGAAGTTCTTCATCTGGAACGTGGTCGGCGCGGTCCTGTGGACCGACGGCATCCTGCTTATCGGGCACCTGCTGGCCAACCAGATCTACAAGGCCGTCGGCGACAAGATCGACCACTACATCCTGCCGGTGGTCGCGGTCATCATCCTCATCTCGGTGCTGCCGATCCTCATCGAGATCCTCCGCGAGCGGAAGCACAAGAAGAACGGCACCGGCCCCGGCGCCTCGGCGGTCGAGCCGGCGCAGGCGATCGGCGTGGTCGCGGCCGCGAGCATCGCCGGTCTGGTCGAGGCGGTCCGCGACGAGGACGACGACGAGCCGCGTACGCCGAGGTCGCACCGCCGAACCTGAGGTCACGAAGTACGAAAGGCCGGCCCGAGCGGGCCGGCCTTTTTCGCGGCCTCTTCTTTGCCGGCTCTTCGTGCTGGCTCAGACAGTGATCGCGGTGGAGCCGGACAGCCGGTCCAGGAACGACTCCGGGCAGTTGCGCAGGTTTTCCAGGCGCCCGGCCGCGAGCGCGCGATAGGTCAACTGGGCGGCCTCTTCGAGGTTGCGGGCCCGCTTGTGAGCCAGCTCGACCGAGTCACCCATCACGACACAGCCGTGGTGGCTCAGCACCAGGCAGTCGGTCCCGTCGGCGGCCATGGCCGCGGTCAGCGCCGCGACCTCGGATCCGCCGGGCAGCCGGAACGGCACCGTGGAGACACGCCTGAGGTAATAGGCGTGGTCGGTGGTGATGATCCGGACGTGTTCGCCCAAGGCGTCGAGCAGCAAGGCGGTCTGTGGATGCAGATGCACCACGGCGTTGACGTCGGGTCGGGCCCTGTACAACGCGAGGTGCAGAGCGATCTCGCTTGTCGGTTCGAGGCGCGGCATCGGCAGGGCGCCGATCGTCGCCGGCTCGCCGTCATCGATGCGTACGGCCGTGAACGTGCTGCGGCTCAGACGGTCCAACCAGGAACCGCTCGCGGTCACCCAGATGGCGCCCTCATCGGGAATCCTCGCGGACAGGTTGCCGCCCGAACCGACCACCAGGCCGGCCTGGACCACGTCGTAGCCCACGTGCGCGAGCTGGTCGCGCAGGTCACCCGGAACGTAATTCACCCGTTACTCCTCAGGTCCGGGGGTGGACTGGAGGGAGAGGGGACTTCAGCCTGGCGTCACGCCCCCATATCGGTGACGCCAGGCATTTCCCGCTACTTCGCTTCCGCGAGCGGTCAGCGTGCCTTCTTCGTAGCCCGCTTACGCGGCGGGGTCAGAAGGTCGGCGATAGTCGCGATTGCGGTCGGCACGAGTCGGTAGTAAGCCCACACGCCCCGCTTCTCGCGCTCGAGAAGCCCCGCCTCCGTCAGGATCCGCAGGTGGTGGCTTACGGTCGGCTGCGAAAGGCCCAGGGGGGCCGTCAGGTCGCAGACGCACGCCTCGCCGTCTGTTGCGGACTGGATGAGGCTCAGCAGCCGCAGCCGGGCCGGGTCGGCGAGTGCCTTCAGCACTCCCGCGAGCCGCTCGGCGTCGGCACGTTCAATTGGCTCGCCGGCAAGCGGCGAGATCTGAGGCATTGTCATTTCCGCCAACGCAGTTCCCACGATCTCCATCCTTCCACCAACTGCATCGATTCTCCTGCATGTGCGCAGGAACGAACCGGCTAACTTTCAGGCCGTAAGGCCGACATCGACCACCTTCTCGGTCGACCAGGGATGACCGGCAATCCGAACCCCTGAACGACCCTCACCGGCGTACCGACTTCGGTCTCTGCCTCCTGCAACGCCTCAGCCGCCGTCTGGTCGCTACCTGTGCGTCACGGGCTCCCGATCCCCGCCCCCAGGGTGAGGAGTCCCACTTTCTCAATTCGTCGATCCGTTTCGGGTCATTGATCCGTACAACGGAAGGTCTCCACACACCTCGCCGTCGTCATCTCGCCACGCTGCGCGATCCCTCGGCCGAGGCGGCTCGGCACGAGAACTTCACGACCCGATGAAAGCACGGCACCACGCTCCGCGACGGACAATTCAGTGATGAATTTACGCAGGTCGTGGCGTGCTTCCAGGTATCGAGCCTACTGGCTGGAACAAAACTTGTACGTTTCGCCCCGGCGGGGCGGAAGGGAACTATTGACGCACAGCTTTGCACCCATCTGAAAAGAAACCTAACAGTCGCCCAAGTCCCTTTCGCCCCTTCCCGGACGCATCGACGCTGCTCAAAGCCGCTATGTCCGGCGTCACACGCTTGAGCCGCCACAGATCACCCGGTCGTGGCGCTGAGAAGGTCCTGTGAATCGCGCGAGCGGACGTTTACCCACTCAGCAAAAAAGACCCTCCGACCGGCTGGCCGACAACCACCCGGACAGCCGATAGAAGTCAGTCCGGAAGGACAAAGCTACCCGTTCGGGTGACACACGGCGGTCGATACGAGACACCTGGTGACCAGTAACACTACGGCTGGACCTCCCTCTTCCGAGCACTTCTCACACCCCCTACGACTTGCCCGCCCCCCAGCGAGGTTCCGGCAAACTTCATCGTTGGCACGCCCGGCCCGGACCGCGCCGCCGCTCCCACCCATTCCAGCTCGGATAGATCCCCACAGCGCGCGAGAGCCGTTTTCCAGACACAGACGCCCTCCGGACACTCTCCGCGCGGATACGCCGCCCAGGCGCCCGCTGAACCACACCGCTCCCCGACGCCGGCGGACAGTCCCGACGCCGGCGGATAGATCCCTACGCGTGCGGATAGGTCCCCTACAGCCGACGGATCAGTCACCGAGCCGTTCAGATTCGCGAACGTAGGCGCGGCACGGCGAGCTTGACCCGATCCGGCCCCCGCCCGCGAGCCGAACGCGCAATCTTGTTCAGCGGTTGGCCTGAAGTTCAGACATGGCCCAGCCCGCTTCGGGCCAGCCCGCTTCGGTCCGGTCCGGTCCGGCCCGGTGCGGTCCGGGGCGGGCCGGTGCGGG
>NZ_BOMM01000031.1 GCF_016862195.1 Paractinoplanes ferrugineus
TGCGGGCCGGGCCGGGCCGGTGCGGTGCGGTCGTAAGTGGGGACCAGGACCCGGACGGCTCCGGTCGCCTCGTAGATCAAGGCATCCTCATGCCCTGATCTACTCCATCGGGCGCGACCAGTATTTGTCGTCGTTCTTGCCCTGAGAAGCCGCTGTCTTTCCCTCGCCCTCGGTGGGCGGGGTCGAACTCGGGGGCGTCTCGGCCGGCGCTTCCAGGTGCGAGGCAGCTTCTTCCTCTGTCGCCGCTCCGACCCGATCAACTCCCGAGCCTTCCGCACCGCCGTCGACCGATTCGGCCCCGCCGAACCCGCCGACGGCCGACCCGCCCTCTGCGGCACCGTCCGCTTCGGCAGCAGCTACCGCACGGTCGCCTGTCCCAGAAGCACCTATCCCAGGAGCACCCGTCCCAGGACTGGCCGCCGCCCCCAGAGGGCTCGCCGGAGGGCCGGATGGCGGGCCTGCCGGTGCGCTTGCCGGCGGGCTCGCCCAGGGATTGGCCGGCGCGGGCCCGGCCGGCTGAGGCTGGCCGACCGGCGACGGCTCGGAAGCGCTGTCATTGCTCGAGGGGCTCGGCGGCGGACCAGCATCCGCCGGCGGTCGACCCCAAACGGCGGCTTGCTCGGCGCTAGCCGGCGCCGCTGGATGCGCAGGCCCAGCTGGATAGTCGGGCCCAGCCAGATATCCAGGTCCGGCCGGATATCCAGGTCCGGCCGCGGGACCGGGACCAGCGGGATAGCCGGGTCCGTAGCCACCCGGCTGCCCGGGGTAAGGCGGGAACCCGGCGGGCATCGGCTGACCTGGATAGGGAGCCTGCTGCCCGGGGTAAGCGGGCCACCCACCCGAGGCAGGCACCGCCGAACCGGGATGCGACGCAGCACCCGGCATCTCCGACCCCGGATACGGCGCAGACCCGGGCGCCGGCGCACCGGGATAGGGCGCGGACCCAGGAGCAACCGCGCCGGGATATCCGGGCCCACCGGGATAGGGCACAGCTCCCTGCGTGGGCCCACCCGGGTAAGGCGAACCCCCAGAGCCAGGACCGCCGGGGTAAGGCGAAGCGCCCTGCCCAGGGTTGCCGGGATAAGGCGAAGCGCCCGGGCCGCCGGGGTAAGGGGAGAAGTTCGGGTAGCCCGCCGGACCCGGGTAGGGGCCCGACACCGGGGCCACCGCGCCTGGCTGGGCCGGGGGCGGCGCCGGCTGGCCCGGGTAGGGCGGCAACCCGGGAGCGGGCTGACCCGGCTCACCCTGGGGTGCGTAGGGGCCGGCGTAACCGGGAGGCAGCGGCGGGTAGGGGCCGGCGGCGGGCGGGGCCGACGCGGATAGAGCGGAAGCGGGCGGGGCCGACGCGGGCGCGTACCCGTAAGGACCGTAGGCGGGCGGGGCGGAAGCCGGCATCGAAGCCGGGCCGGTCGGGTAGGGGCCCGGGTAAGGGGCTCCGTACTGCGGCGCCAGCTCGGGCGCGGGCGCGGTGGCCGCGGCGCGGCGGAAGAAGACTCGGGGGGCGGCCAGGATCAGGACGGCTACCAGAAGGTAGGCGATGATCTGGGCGACGGCCAGGGAGATGTTGGCGCCGAGCCAGCCGCTCGGGTAGGCGTCGGTCAGGCGTTGTCCGACCGAGGAGGCCACCGAGTCGCCGCCGCGCTGGACGCCGAGGGTGATCAGGGTGCCGGCGCCGGCCAGGACGCCGATGGCGCACACGACGAGGGTGGCGATCCGGGCTGTGTTGCTGCCTCGGCGCAGGGCTATCCCCAGCACGATGAAGAGGGCGAACACGATGATGGCCAGGACCAGGGCGATTGCCGCACCGAGCCAGACCACACCGACGTACGTGTCGGGGTCTGTCGCGCTGCCCAGACCGCCACCTCGGGTGACGTCGCGGAAGCGGCTCACTGTGCCGGGCGCCACCGACATGGTGGTGATCGCATAGATCAGCCCGATGCCGGCCATCGCCCAGAGCAGGATGGCGGCGGCGGACACCGCCGGCGGCCGCCCGGCCGGTGAAGGTGGTGCGACGGCGGGCGGCGGCGGCAGTGCTGGGTACGACATCGACGACTCCCCACGGTGATCCGTTGGCCCGAACCTACCGTGTTGGGAGGTTCAGGACGGGTTGGTGGGCGGATTGGGGGGTTGCTCCGGCGGCTGCTGACCGGGATAGGGCGGAAGACCACCCGGCGGGGGCTGCTGACCGGGGTACGGCGGCTGACCACCCGAGGGCGGCGAGTAGGGCGGCTGACCCGACGGCGGGTAGGGCGGCTGCCCCGGCTGCGGGTACTGGCCCTGCCCCGGCTGGGGGTAGGGAGCCTGCCCCGGCTGCGGGTAAGAGGGCTGGCCGGTCTGCGGGTAAGGGGGCTGGCCCGGGTACGGCGGGTAGCCCGCCTGCGGGTCCCACCCGGTCGCCGGCTGCTTGCGGAAGAACTCGTTGGACTTCGGCAGCGCCAGCAGGATGATCACGGCGAGGAGCGCGAGCAGCGAGATCACCGAGACGGCCGTGCTCACCGGGGTGTACCAGGAGGGCAGGGCGTCCTCGACCCGGCGCTGAACCTCGTCGGAGGTGGGCCCGCCGGTGGTGCCGCTGCTGCCGCCCAGCGAACTGGAGACGGCGTTGCCACCGAGACCGGCGCCGAAGCAGCAGAGCGCGATGCCACCGATCACCCAGGTGGTGATGCGGGCACCGTTCTTACCGCGGCCGTCGAAGTAGCCGAGGATCGCGAAGCCGGCGGCGAGCAGCAGGGCCAGCACCGCACCGACGGAGTAGGACGCCTTGATGATCGTCTCACTGGAGTCGGAGAGTGCTGTGCCGGCGTAGACGTCCTTGAGGGCGTCGGAGACCGTCCCGATGATCGAGAACGCGATGATCGCGCTGATCACTTCGAGGACGGCCACCAGGTAGAGAAGGTAGGACGCGGCGGTCACGACGGTGGGGCGGGGCCGCGCTGCGGGGCTGTCAGGTACGGAAAAATTGGGAACGGTCACGAATCCCCCATTCTTGATCGACGCTCACGGTATCGGGCTCGCGCCTCATCCGCGACCGCGCTACGCGCGGCGGCGCGCTGTGGCAACATCAGACGTTAATGGATGAAATATCCGGAAAATGGTCGCTCGTTCAGGGGGCGACACGGGGCGAACGAGGCCCCTACACTTCCATCCGTGGCGCCGACCTGGCAGCAGAGACCTCCGGCGACGCCACCTGCCCACACGAGTCGCCCGCCCCGCCGAAAAGGGGCCGAGGCAGACCGTGGCCGGGCAACTGTCCCGATACGCAAGCCGCGTGACCACACCGCGGCTGCCTCAGACTTAAGGACCGGTGAGTCCCACATGCCCCACGCTGACACGTTGACTGTCGTCCATCATGACGACACCCGCACCCGCTTCAA
This sequence comes from Paractinoplanes ferrugineus, assembly GCF_016862195.1. Lineage (GTDB taxonomy): Bacteria > Actinomycetota > Actinomycetes > Mycobacteriales > Micromonosporaceae > Actinoplanes > Actinoplanes ferrugineus. The sequence continues at coordinate 3,375 of NZ_BOMM01000031.1, forward strand.
GGACGTGCGATATGAGCTCCATCGAGACGGCATCAGGATCTGGTCCGACGAGGGCGAGCACCATGTCACCGACATACTCATGACGCACGCCTACCGACAGCGGACAGCGACGCACTAGGCGCAAGACGAAAGGCCCCGGAGAACCCGGGGCCTTTCGCATGAGCGGATCTCAGCCGCGGGTGACCGAGAGGCCGTCCTTGCCGTCGCTCAGGTCGACCCGGACGGTGTCGCCGTCGCGGATGTCGCCCGCCAGCAGCGCCTTGGCCAGCAGGTCACCGATCGACGACTGCACGAGCCGACGCAGCGGCCGGGCACCGTAGATCGGGTCGTAGCCGTGCTCGCCGAGCCAGTCGACCGCCGTGGGAGAGACCTCGAGCCGCAGTCGCCGCTCGGCCAGCCGGGTGCGCAGCCGCCCGAGCTGGATGTCGACGATCGCCGCCAGGTCGCCCTTGGTGAGCGCGTGGAACACCACGATGTCGTCGAGCCGGTTGATGAACTCCGGCTTGAAATGCGCCCGCACCACCGCCAGCACCTCGTCGCGGCGTTCCTCGTCGCCCATGGTGAAGTCGGCGGCCTGGGAGCCGAGGTTGGACGTCAGCACCAGGATCGCGTTGCGGAAGTCGACGGTGCGGCCCTGCCCGTCGGTGAGCCGGCCGTCGTCGAGCACTTGGAGCAGCACGTCGAAGACATCGGGGTGGGCCTTCTCCACCTCGTCGAGCAGCACCACGCTGTACGGCCGGCGCCGCACCGCCTCGGTGAGCTGCCCGCCCTCCTCGTAGCCGACATAGCCGGGCGGCGCCCCGACGAGACGGGCCACGGAGTGCTTCTCGCCGTACTCGCTCATGTCGATGCGGACCATCGCCCGCTCGTCGTCGAAGAGGAACCCGGCGAGGGCCTTGGCCAGCTCGGTCTTGCCGACACCGGTGGGGCCGAGGAAGAGGAAGCTGCCGGTCGGCCGGTCGGGGTCGGCGATGCCGGCCCGGGCCCGGCGAACCGCACCGGCGACGGCGGCGACCGCCTCGCGCTGGCCGATGACGCTGGCCGCCAGCGACTCCTCCATGCGCAGCAGCTTGGTGGTCTCGCCCTCCATCATCCGGCCCGCCGGGATGCCGGTCCACGAGGAGATGACCTCGGCGATGTCGTCGGCGCCGACCTCCTCCTTGACCATCGGCGGCTCGGTCTTCTCCTCCTCGTCGGCCGCGGCGGCGGTGGCCAGCTCCTGCTCGAGCGCCGGGATCTCCTGGTATTGCAGGCGGGAGGCCTTTTCCCACTCGGCGTCGCGCTGCGCCCGCTCCAGCTCCGCGCGCGTGGAGTCGAGGCGCTTCTTCAGCTCACCGACCCGGTTGAGGCCGCCACGTTCGCGTTCCCACCGGGCGTTGAGCGCGGTCAGCTCCTCCTCACGGTCGGCGAGGGCACGATCGAGGTTGGCCAGCCGATCACGCGAGGCCGGGTCGGTCTCCTTTTCCAGTGCGAGTTTCTCGACACGCATCCGGTCGACCTGGCGCTGGAGTTGGTCGAGCTCGACCGGGCGGGAGTCGATCTCCATGCGGAGGCGGGAGGCGGCCTCGTCGATCAGGTCGATCGCCTTGTCGGGCAGGAACCGGTCGCTGATGTAGCGGTCGGACAGCGAGGCCGCGGCGACCAGGGCGGCGTCGGTGATCTGCACGCGGTGGTGGGCCTCGTAGCGACCCTTGAGCCCGCGCAGGATGCCGATCGTGTCCTCGACCGTCGGCTCGCCGACGACCACCGGCTGGAACCGCCGCTCGAGGGCCGGGTCCTTCTCGATGTGCTCGCGGTATTCGTCGAGGGTGGTGGCACCGACCATGCGCAGCTCACCGCGGGCGAGCATCGGCTTGAGCATGTTGCCGGCGTCCATCGAGCCTTCGCCCTTGCCCGCGCCGACGACCGTGTGCAGCTCGTCGAGGAACGTGACGACCTGGCCGTTGGACCCGCGGATCTCCTCGAGGACGCTCTTGAGGCGCTCCTCGAACTGGCCGCGGTATTGCGCGCCGGCCACCATGGCCCCGAGGTCGAGCGAGACCAGCTTCTTGTCGCGCAGCGTCTCGGGCACGTCGCCCGCCACGATGCGCTGGGCGAGGCCCTCGACGATGGCGGTCTTGCCGACGCCCGGCTCACCGATCAGCACCGGGTTGTTCTTGGTGCGGCGGGACAGCACCTGCACGACCCGGCGGATCTCGGCGTCCCGGCCGATCACCGGGTCGATCTTGCCGTCGCGGGCCTGGGCGGTCAGGTCGACGCTGTATTTCTCCAGCGCCTGGTAGGTCTGCTCGCCGTCGGGCGTGGTCACCCGCCGCTCGCCCCCACGGACCTGCGGGAACGCCGCCACCAGCGACTCCTCGGTGGCGCCGGCGTCCTTGAGGGACCGGCTCACCGCGCCGCCGCCCCGGGCCAGGCCGGCCAGCAGGTGCTCGGTCGAGACGTATTCGTCGCCCAGCGGCTGGGCGATCAGCTCGGCCTCACCGATGGCGTTGACGAACTCGCGGGAGAGCGAGGGCTCGGCGGTGCTGGACCCGCGGGCCGAGGGCAACTGCTCGATGGCGCGGACCGCGACCCGGCGGACGTCCGCGGGATTCGCTCCGACCGCGCGCAGCAGCGCGGGAGCGGTGGAGCCGCCGGTGTCCAACAGCGAAAGCAGAAGGTGCCACGGCTCGACCGTGGCGTGCCCCCGGCGACCCGCGTCGGCGACCGCGCCGGTGATGACGTCGCGGCTCTTGGTGGTCAAACGTTCGGCGTTCATGAGCTCCCCTGCAAAACTTGAGCCTGTGCCGCTCAACTCTATGCCGCGCCGTCCATGTCGACAACGCCGATCCGGGATCTGTCGTGATGCCCGACACGACCACCCCAGCCCGGTGCGTGCCGCGCCGTAACGTTGGGACACGTGCTCCGCCGGTTCCTGCCTCTTTCCCTGATCTTCATCGTGGTCGGCCTCGCGACCTCGTTCGTCGGCCCCTACCTGGCACTTTTCCTGGCGGACGGACTGCACGCCGGGCCGGTGGCGACCACCGTCTTCCTGACCGTCGCGCCGATCTCCGGCGTCGTCGTCTCGTGGCTGATCGGGCGGGTGTCCGACCGCCGGCCGATCCGGCGCCAGCTGCTCATCGGGGCGGCCCTCGCGGGCGCCGCCGGCACCGCGCTGACCGCGCTCTTCCAGAACTACTGGGCGGTCCTCGCGGTCACCGTCACGCTCACCGCGGTTGCCGGGGCGCTCTTCCCACAGAGCTTCGCGTACGCACGTCAGGTGCTCCAGCAGGGCGAACCGGGCCGGGCGGCGTTCGGGATCAGCGCGCTCCGCACGGTCTTCTCGGCCGCCTGGGTGGGTGGTCCGCCGATCGCCGCCGTCGTGCTGGCGGCGCACGGCTTCGGCTGGACGTACGGCCTGGCCGCGGCCCTCTACCTGGTCGGTGCCCTGCTGATCGTCGGCTGGCTGCCCCGCGTGCCGCAGCCGGCCGTCGGCGTCGCCGAGGTCGAGACGCGCGGCACCGCGACGGTCCGCCCGCGCACGCTCCTCCTGATCATCGCGAGCTTCACCGCGGTGACCACCGCGTCGACCCTGAACGTCCAGGCCATGCCACTGTTCGTGAGCGACGACCTGGGCGGCTCGATCAGGCAGGCCGGCCTCGTCCTCGGCGTCTGTGCGGCGGTGGAGATCCCGATGATGCTGGCGCTCGGCGCGTTGACCACCAGGATCCCGGTACGCCGACTGATCTTCGTGGGCGTCGCCTGCGGCGTGGCGTACCACACGATCGTGGTGGTCACGACCAGCGTCTGGGTGCTCATAGCGGCTCAGGTGCTGCAGGCCATGGTCATCTCGTCGGTGGGCGCGCTGAGCATCGCGTACGTGCAGGACATGATGCCGGACCACCCGGGCCGGGCCACGACGATGGTGACCAACACGTTCCCGATCAGCCAGATCATCGCGGCACCACTGTTCGGCCTGGCTCAGCACTTCGGCTTCCGGCTGGCGTACGGGATGAATCTGGCCCTCTGTGTGGTGGGTCTGCTCCTGCTGCTGGCGAGCGGTCGCCGGAAGTGGACCGCCCCGCGGCCCGCGGCTGATCAATTCTCCGGTGCAGAACCGGCATATCGCCCATAATGGAGAAGTGCCCCCCGTCGAGTCCGTTACGGTTGACGACGTGCGTGTACGGGTCGAACAAACTCCGCTGCCGGGAATCGGCGTCCGCCATGACCTGGTGACTTCCTCCGGTCGTACGGTCGGGGTGGTCTCCCACCGCAACGGCCGCCGCGACCTGGTGCTGTACGACGTGGACGACCCCGACTCGTGCCTGGCGTCGATCCCGCTCACCGACGGTGAGGCGGAGGCCCTGGCCGACGTGCTCGGCGCCTCGCTGATGCTCGGTCAGCTCGCCGGCCTGCGTCAGCAGGCCGCGGGTCTGCTGACCGAGCAGATCGCGCTCCCGGCCGGCTCGCTCTTCGTGGGCCGCAAACTCGGCGATACCCGGGCCCGCACCCGCACCAGCGCATCGATCGTGGCCGTCCTGCGCGATCGCGACGTGATCGCCTCGCCCGGCCCGTCCTTCGTCTTCGAGGCGAACGACGTGGTCGTCGCCGTCGGCACCCGCGACGGTCTGGACGGCGTCACCGCCATCCTGGCCGGCGAGCACGACGACTAGGCCCCCTGTGCCCACCCGCGGCGGAAAACCCGAGAATTAAAGGCGGACGATGCACAGTACGACGGTCCTCCTCATCGAGGTCGGCGCGCTGCTCTTCGCGCTCGGCATGCTCGGCCGGCTCGGTCGCACCATCGGCCTCTCGCCCATCCCGCTCTATCTCCTGGCCGGCCTCGCCTTCGGACACGGCGGTGTCATCCCGCTCTCGGCCAGCGAGGAGTTCATCCAGGTCGGCGCCGAGATCGGGGTCATCCTGCTGCTGGTCATGCTCGGCCTGGAATACTCCGCCACCGAGCTGGTCGGCAACCTGCGCGCGGCCGCCCCCGCCGGGCTGATCGACGCCCTGCTCAACGCCCTGCCCGGGGCCGGTTTCGCGCTGCTGATGGGCTGGGACTGGCGAGCCGCGCTGGTGCTGGCCGGCATCACCTGGGTCTCGTCCTCGGGCGTGATCGCCAAGGTGCTCGCCGACCTGGGCCGGCTCGGCAACCGGGAGACGCCGGTGATCCTGTCGGTGCTTGTCATCGAGGACCTGGCGATGGCGTTCTACCTGCCGCTGGTCACTGCCGTGCTGGCCGGCGTCGGCCTGGTCGGTGGGATCCAGGCGCTGGCCGTCGCGGTGGTCACGGTGATCGCGGTCCTGGTCGTGGCGATCCGGTACGGCAGCGCGATCAGCAAGGCCATGTCGGTGAGCGACCCCGAGGCGTTACTGCTCAGCGTGCTCGGCCTGACCCTGTTCGTGGCGGGGGTGGCGGCCGAGCTCAAGGTCTCCGCCGCGGTCGGCGCGTTCCTTGTCGGCATCGCGCTCTCCGGCCCGGTCGCGCACCACGCCACCCAGATGCTGGAACCGCTGCGCGACCTGTTCGCGGCGGTGTTCTTCGTCTTCTTCGGGCTGTCCACCGACCCCGCCGACATGCCGCCGGTGCTGCTGCCCGCGCTCGGCCTGGCCGTGATCACCATGTCGACCAAGATCCTGACCGGCTACCTGGGCGCCCGCCGCGTCGGCATCGCGCTGCCCGGCCGGTTGCGGGCCGGTCTCGCCCTGATGCCACGAGGCGAGTTCTCGGTAGTCATCGCCGGGCTCGCGGTGGCCTCCGGGGTGGAGCCTCGACTGGCGCCCCTTGCTACCGCTTACGTATTGATCACCGTCGTCACTGGTCCGATGCTCGCGCGGCTTCCCGATTACACCTGGTTCAAGAACCTCGTCCGGCGGCGGATGGCCCTGACACAGGCTCGGGCGACCCCCGTACCCGCAGGTGAGTGACCTTGATTACGGCCATTACTGCGTAAAGCTACTGACCAGTATCCGATTGTGACGCCCTACCACTTCCGCATGAACATTGAGCGCGCTACCGTTCCGGCTCGACAACTACGTGTTATCCGGACTTTCTGGTAGGCGGCGGCGTGACTGTGCGTGAGTCGACTTTCTACGGGTTCGCGAACCCGGTAGATCCCCGGCCTGAAGAGATGCAGGCGTGGGCGTACCAACCCGAGTCCGTCCCCCTCGACGCCATGCCCGGCGACTGGGATCTGTTGATCTCCGGTGACGTGCTCGCGCCGACCCTGTTCGAGCTGGCCATGGACAGGCAGTGCCCGGCGCGCCGCTTCGCGCTGCACTGCATGTACATCTACGCCGCCGACGGAGTCCGGCAGAACGCGACCGGCCAGCGCAAACGCCGGCTCAAGAAGTTCGTCGAGCGGGCCGAGGAGGTCGGCGACGAGCCGATGTCGATCTGGGCGCACAACTGCCGCGTGCTGTTGAGCCGCCCCGAGACGTTCGACTACTCCGACTGGATCGAGGGCGGCCTGGTCCGCCACCCGCGCCGCCTCGGGATGTTCGGCCGCTGACGGCTCAGCCGGCGAAGGACCGGAACAGATCGGCCAGCCGGCGCGCACCGTTCGGCTCGAACAGCTCGACGAGATTGGCGGACGACTCCTCGGCGGCCGCGCGGGCTCGGGGAAACATCGCGGCCTCGTAAGCCGCGAGCGCGTCCTCCACGGCACCCGGGTGCGCGACGATCGCCTGGGCCAGCTCGGCACCGTCCCGCATGGCCAGGTTGGCACCCTCGCCGGCGAACGGTGACATCAGATGCGCGGCGTCGCCGACGAGCGTCACCCCCGGCGTACGCGACCAGCGATGCCCCACCGGCAGGGCGTAGATCGGCCGGGTGGGCAGCGCGCCTTCGCTCGCCGTGAGGAGCGCGCGCAGGTCGGGGTGCCAATCGGCGAACAGGTCGAGCAGTTCGTCGCGGGTCGCCTCGTGACCGGCCCAGTCGGCCGGCTTCTTCACCGCGACGTAGGCGCAGATCTCCCCGTCCGGCTCCCGGTGGGCGAGGAATCCGCGCTCGTCGTCGAGCGCGAAGAGCATCCCCGCGCCGACCACCGGGTGCTTCGCGGCGTCGGGCAGCCGGATCTCGACGAACGACAACCCCGAATAGACCGGCTGCTCGGCGGAGACCAATGCCCTGATCTTCGACCAGGCGCCGTCGGCGCCGACCAGCAGTTCCGAGATTTCCGTACGCCCATCGGCGAAGCTCAGCTCATGACCGCCGGCGACCGGCCGCACCCCGGTGACGCGGGAGTCCCAGCACACGGTGCCGTCGGGCAGCGAGTGTAGAAGCAGGTCGCGCAGCGCACCCCGGTCGATCTCCGGCCGCTGGTCGTCGCCCGCGTCGTCGAACAGCACGGTGGCGTGCTTGTCGAGCACCCGGGTGGCGTCCCCGCCGGTCAGCACGTTCCGGCGGAACTCGTCGAACAGGCCCGCCGCCCGCAACGCCATCTGCCCCGACTCGACGTGCATGTCGAGCATGCCGCCCTGGTGCCGGGCCTGCGGCGAGGCATCCAGGTCATAGAGCACCGACTTGACGCCGTGCCGGTCGAGCACCCGCGCCAGGATGAGCCCGCCCAGTCCCGCTCCGACAATCGTGATCATCTCAGCCTCCTCGTCGTTACTCCCGATCATACACGAACGCCTTCGTAACGAACATGTTCGCGAGACTAGTAAAAAGCGGCCCTTCCACGCTGGGAAGGGCCGCTCCGGAGTTACTTGTCGGCGGACCGGCGCGGGCGCCAGACCACCAGGGCTGTCGACGGGGCCTCCTGGCGAACCAGGTCGCGCGTCGAGTACGGACTTTCCATGTGAGCCATCCGGGTGTACGCGTCGTCGAGCTGCTGCTCCAACTCGGCGATCCGGTGTTGCAGGTCGGCAACCAACTGCTCGAGGCCGATGATGCGCTTGATGCCGGCCAGGTTGACGCCGTCGTCCTGGCTCAGTCGCTGCACCTCGCGCAGCAATGCCACGTCCCGTTCGCTGTAACGCCGGCCGCCCCCACCCGCCCGGCCGGCCTGCACCAGGCCGAGCCGGTCGTACTGGCGCAGCGTCTGGGGATGCATGCCGGCCAGCCGTGCGGCCACCGAAATGATCAGGACCTTCGCATCGGAGGCCTGCTCCACGGAGATGTGGATCTCTTCATACATGTGCCACCTCCCGATCAGGTGCTAACCGCCTCGGCGCACTCGCGCCTCAAGCCGGTCCCGCCCGGCCGGCGGGGTCAGTTTGGCGAAACGCTCCAGCGCGTCTCGGGCTTCCCCCGTGACGGAGTCCGGCACCTGAACCTCGACCGTGACGATCAGGTCGCCGGGTAATCCGTCCTTGCGGGCCACGCCCTTGCCCCGGGCCCGCAGTTTGCGTCCGCTCGGGGTGCCGGGTGGCACCCGCATCGTCACCGGGCCGTCCAGCGTCGGAACCCGCAGGTCGGCACCGAGCACCGCCTCGGCGATGCTGATCGGCAGGGTCAACGTGAGGTCGTCCCCGCTGCGCCCGAACAGGTCGTCCGGACGCACCGCGACCTGCACGTAGAGGTCACCGGCCGGACCGCCCCGATCGCCCGGCTCACCGCGCCCGGAGAGCCGGATGCGCTGGCCGTCGGCCACCCCGGAGGGGAACCGGACGTTTATCGTCCGAGCCTTGGTGACCCCGCCCGTGCCCCGGCACTCGGGGCACTTCTCGTCGACGATCGTGCCCGCGCCCTGGCACTCCCGGCACGGCTCACTGAAGCTGAACGAGCCCTGATTACGGGAGATCAGGCCACTGCCGTGACACTGCGGACAGGTGCGTGGCGAGGTGCCCGGCTTGGCGCCGTTGCCATGGCAGGTGTCGCACGCCCCGGCCGACCGCAGCGTCAGCGGCAACGTCGTGCCCTTCACCGCCTGCACGAAGTCGAGCGTCACCTCGGTCTCGACATCCCGGCCACGACGTGGCCCACGCCGGGCCGCGGCACCGCCGCCCGGGCCACCGCCGGAGAAGATCGAGCTGAATATGTCGGAGAAGCCGGCCCCGCCGAATCGGCGATCACCGGGGCTGCCGGCCCCGGCTCCCGCACCGGAGAACCCACCGAACAGGTCGGAGGGGTCGAACTGCGTGCCGCCCGGGCCCGAGCGGGCGCCCCGTCGGAACGCGCCCGAACCGAACAGGGAGCGCATCTCGTCGTACTCTTTGCGCTTCTTGTCGTCGGACAACACGTCATAGGCCTCGGACGTGGCTTTGAACTTCTCCTCCGCCTCCCGGTTGTCCGGGTTGCGGTCGGGGTGAAGGTCGCGCGCCAGCTTCCGGTACGCCTTCTTGATCTCGTCGGTTGAGGCGGACTTGTTCACGCCCAGCACAGCGTAGAAGTCCTTCTCGAGCCAGTCCTTCGAGCTCATCGCGTCCACCTCCTCCTAGCGGTAGTCCCGCCCACCGCGGCGCGGTGGGCGGGACGAGCCTGTGAGATCACTCCGGGTCGGCCACCGCGACCATGGCCGCACGCAGCAGCCGCTCGCCCAGGGTGTAGCCCCGTCGCATCACGTCGACGCAGGTCGGCTCCGTGACGTCGGCCGACGTGAGGTGTGCGACCGCCTCGTGCCGGTTCGGGTCGAACGGGTCGCCCTTCTCGCCGAACCCGGTGAGACCGAGCTTGCCGGTCACCGCGGTCAGCGACTCCGCCACCGAGGCGAACGGGCCGACCAGGTCACCGTGCTCCCGGGCCCGATCGATGTCGTCGAGCACCGGCAGCAACGCGGTGAGCAACGCCCCGGTGGTGAGCTCGGCGGCCACCGACCGGTCGCGGTCGACCCGCTTGCGGTAGTTGGCGTATTCCGCGGTCACTCGCTGCAGGTCGTGGGTCCGCTCGTCGAGCTCGTTGCGCAAGGCCTCGAGCTCGGCCCCGAGGGCCGGGGCGGCCGCCTTGGTCTCGGCGGCCTCCCCGGGCTCGGCGCCCTCTTCCGGCTCGGCGGCGCGATGCGCACCCCCGGTCGCCTTGTCCTCGGCGTCGGCCTTCGCCTTGTCGTCGGACTTGGCATCGATCTTGCGGCGGTCCCGGATGACGACCCGCTCGGTCGCCTGACCGTCGTTCTCGTCGTCCGCGGCAGTCACTTCTTGTCGTCCTCCACGATCTCGGCGTCGACGACGTCGTCGGCGCCACCAGCGGGACCACCGGCGGCGGGACCACCGGCGGCAGCGGACGGGCCGGCGCCGGTGGCGCCACCCGGAGCCTGGGTGCCGTCGGCGCCCGGAGCCGCCTGCGTGCCGTCACCCTGCGAGTAGAGCAAGGAACCGGCCTCCTGGGAGACCTGTGACAGCCGCTCGTGCGCCGACTTGATCTTGTCGATGTCGGAACCACCGAGCGCGCCCCGGAGCTCGCCGAGCGCCTCGCCGATCTTGCTCTTGCTCTCCTCGGGCAGCTTGTCGCCGCTCTCGGCCAGGAACTTCTCGGTCTGCCACTGCAGCTGCTCGGCCAGGTTGCGGGTCTCCGCGTCCTCGCGACGCTTCTTGTCGTCGTCCGCGTGGTCCTGAGCGTCGCGCATCATGCGCTCGATGTCTTCCTTCGGCAGCGCGGAGCCGCCGGTGATCGTCATCTTCTGCTCCTTGCCCGTGCCCAGGTCCTTGGCGGACACGTGCACGATGCCGTTCGCGTCGATGTCGAAGGAGACCTCGATCTGCGGGACGCCGCGGGGAGCCGGCGCGATGCCGCTGAGCTCGAACGTGCCGAGCTTCTTGTTGTAGGCGGCCATCTCGCGCTCACCCTGGAAGACCTGGATCAGCACGGACGGCTGGTTGTCGTCGGCCGTGGTGTAGACCTCGGAACGGTGCGCCGGGATGGTCGTGTTGCGCTCGACCAGCTTGTGCATGATGCCGCCCTTGGTCTCGATGCCCAGGGACAGCGGGGTGACGTCGAGGAGCAGGACGTCCTTGACCTCGCCCTTCAGCACACCGGCCTGCAGCGCGGCACCGACCGCGACGACCTCGTCCGGGTTGACGCCCTTGTTGGGCTCCCGGCCGATCATGCCCTTGACCAGGTCGGCAACCGCCGGCATGCGGGTCGAGCCACCGACCAGGATGACGTGGTCGATGTCGGAGAGCTTGACGTCGGCGTCCTTGATCGCGGACTCGAACGGGCCCTTGCAGCGGTCGAGAAGGTCCTGCGTCATGCGCTGGAACTCGGACCGGGACAGCGACGTGTCCAGGTGCAGCGGGCCGTCCGGCCCGGCCGTGATGTACGGCAGGTTGATACTCGTGGTGCTGGCCGCGGACAGCTCGATCTTCGCCTTCTCGGCCGCCTCGCGCAGACGCTGCAGGGCCATCTTGTCGGCGCCCAGGTCGATGCCGTGCTCACCGCGGAACGTCTTGACCAGGTGGTCGATGACCCGCTGGTCCCAGTCGTCGCCACCGAGGTGGTTGTCACCGGAGGTCGACTTGACCTCGATAACGCCGTCGCCCAGCTCGAGCAGCGAGACGTCGAAGGTGCCGCCGCCGAGGTCGAAGACCAGAACGGTCTGCTCCTTGGAGCCCTTGTCCAGCCCGTAGGCCAGAGCGGCGGCGGTGGGCTCGTTGACGATCCGCAGGACGTTGAGGCCGGCGATCTCGCCCGCCTCCTTGGTGGCCTGGCGCTGCGCGTCGTTGAAGTAGGCCGGCACGGTGATGACCGCGTCCGTGACCGTCTCACCGAGGTAGGCCTCGGAGTCGCGCTTCAGCTTCATCAGGACCCGCGCCGAGATCTCCTGCGGGGTGTACTTCTTGCCGTCGATGTCGATCGACCAGTTCGTGCCGACCTCGCGCTTGACCGAACGAATGGTCCGGTCCGGGTTGGTCACCGCCTGACGCTTGGCGACCTCGCCGACGAGCACCTCGCCGTTGCGGGCGAAGGCCACGATCGACGGAGTCGTCCGGGAGCCCTCCGCGTTGGCGATGACGGTGGGCTCGCCTCCTTCCAGAACGCTGACGCAGGAGTTCGTGGTGCCGAGGTCGATGCCGACCGCACGTGCCATGGTGGTCCTCGCTTCTTACTTCCAGACAAGGTTGAGTGGAGCAGACTCAATGATGCCACGGGCGCGCTCGTCGTCAACTCGAACTTGAGCCAAGTGGGCGCAACTGCTGCGCATCCATCGACCGCTGCAGTTCGGTAGATAGCTGTACGGTCACGGCATACCGGCACCTGTTGTACTGCATGCATAGATCGGGCACTCTTTAGCCGTGACGACGCACGGTGACGCGGTCGGTCCATCGGCCACAACCGCCGTGGACGCCGCTAAGAAAGAGCCCGCCGGATCGGACGAAAAGGGCCTGACAAGCACGGTTTCGACCGATGCCGGCAACCACTCTGATCCTACGGAAGCCGTCGTGTCTCGTCAGCCACATCCCGATCCCACCGACGAGGCGCCCACCGAGGGCGCCAAGTCGGTTGCGGACAGTGATCCAGCCACCATGATCGAGTCACCGGAAGCGGCCTCGACGGGGCCGGATGACTCTTCCGACCAGCCGGTAACCGAAAGGTCATCCGTCCGGGAAACCGCCACAGAACCGGCAGAGCCGGCAGCCAAAAGTGAGTCGCAGCCCACAGCGGCCGCCGAGCCCGAACCCGCCGTCGCGCACAAACCGGCCACCGCGCCCCCACCGGCCGCCCAGCCCACCGCGGAACTCCAGCCCGCGCCGACGCGTGCGCCCGAGCCGCAGCCCGACCCGACCACGGCGCTCCCGGCCGAGCCGAAGTCTGAGCCGTCGACACCCGCTCCCCGACCGACGCCGACCACCGCCCCCGAGCCGGAAACGGCCGACGCGGCCGACGCGGTGCGCGAGCCGGAAACGGCGCGCGAGGCTGAAGTAGTGCGCGAGCCGGAAACGGCGCGCGAGGCTGCGGTGGTACGCGAGGCTGGAACTGTGGGTGAGTCAGGCGGTGTGCGCGAGTCCGGGACGGAGACGCCGCCGGTCGAGCCGCCGGCTGCCGTCGGACAGCTCGCCACGGCGCTCAGCAATCTTCGAGCGGCGATCGGCGGATCGTCGTACCCGCTGGTCATGCCCTCCGCGGAGGAGGCCCGCCGGGTCGGTGCCGCGCTTGTCGCCCAGCTCGACGACTATCTTCTGCCGCGCCTCGCCCGGCTCGACGCGCCCCTGCTCGTGGTGGTCGGCGGGTCCACCGGGGCGGGCAAGTCCACCCTGGTCAACAGCCTGGTGCGGACGCCGGTCAGCACGGCCGGCGTGCTCCGGCCGACGACCCGGTCGCCGGTGCTGGTGAGCAACCCGTCCGACCTGCCATGGTTCCGCCAGGGTCAGCTGCTTCCGGGGCTCGTCCGCACGCCCGAGTCGAGCGCGGATCCTCGTACTCTGCAAATTGTCTCCGCCCCGGCGCTCGGCGCCGGACTCGCGTTCCTTGATGCCCCCGACATCGATTCGGTGGTCGAGGGCAACCGGAAGCTGGCCGCTCAGCTGCTGGCGGCGGCCGACCTGTGGTTGTTCGTGACGACGGCCGCGCGCTATGCCGACAACGTGCCGTGGGAGCTGCTCACGACGGCTCGGCTGCGAGGCACCGTGATCGCGCTCGTGCTCGACCGGGTCCCTCCGGAGGCGGCCGCCGAAGTGACCAGCCACCTGCGCGAGATGCTCACGGCTCGCAACCTCGGGGCGGCACCGCTGTTCGTGTTGCCCGAGACCACCCTCGACGGCCAGGGCCTGATCGCCGAGGACACGATCGGGCCGCTGCACGACTGGTTCAAGCAACTGGCGGCCGACGCGAGCGCGCGCTCGGCAGTGGTGCGGCAGACGTTGGACGGCGCGCTGGCGGCGCTCGGCCCGGCCGTGGCCGGCCTCGCCGACGCCGCCGACGACCAGGCCGTGGCCGCCGGCGCGCTGAACGAGCGGGTGACGATCGCCTATCGCAACGCCCGCCAGGTGATGGTCGACGGGCTGCGTGACGGCCGACTGCTGCGCGGTGAGGTGCTGGCCCGCTGGCAGGAGTTCGTCGGCACCGGCGAGTTCATGCGCACCCTGGAGAACCGGGTGGGGCAACTGCGCGACCGGGTGCTCGCGGCGATCACCGGTCGTCCGATGCCGGGCCGCAATCTTCAGACGGCACTCGAGTCGCAGCTGGTCACGTTGCTTCGGGGGGTGACCACGGACGCGGCCGAACAGGCGTACGCCGCATGGCAGGCGCACCCGGCCGGCGCCGCCCTGCTGAAGCCGGAGTTGCAGCGCGCCTCGGCCGACCTGCCGCAGCGCGCCGATCGCCTGGTGCGCGACTGGCAGCAGTGGGTGCTGGGCCTGGTGCGTGAGCAGAGTTCGGAGAAACGGGTTGTCGCGCGGGGCGCCGCCTATGCGGTGAACGGCGCCGGCCTGGCCGTGATGATCGCCGTCTTCACCTCGACCGCCTTCATCCCGACCGGGCTGGAGTTCGCGGTCGGTGCCGGGACCACGGTCGCGGCGCAGAAGGTGCTCGAGGCGATCTTCGGCGACCAGGCGATCCGCGGGCTGGCCAACCGGGCCCGGGAGGATCTGCTCTTCCGGGTGGGTGAGTTGCTGGATGCCGAGGCCGCCCGCTACACCGAACGTACGGCGGCGACCGGTCTCGACCTGGCGCCCGCCACCGACCTGCGCCGGGCCGCCGCCGATGTGGAGAAGGCCCGTGCCGAACTCGCGTTGACCGGGAGCGCGACATGAGCTTGGTTGAGAAGGTGCGCGCGGCATTGACGAGCACCGACGGCCGGATCGACGCCGAGGACCTGGTGCAACGGCTGGAGTCGTTGGCCAAGTTCCTGCGGCTGGTCGACCCCTATCTGCCCGACGCCGAACTGGTGGCGGCGCACACGCTGGTGGAGCGGGCGGGCAACCGTCTCGCGCTGTCGCGTGACCACACCGTGGTGGCGCTCGCCGGCAGCACCGGCAGCGGCAAGTCGAGTCTGTTCAACGCGCTCGCCCGGCTGAAGCTGTCGCCGGTCGGGGTGCGCCGGCCGACCACCGGCGCCGCCCACGCGTGCGTCTGGGGTCCGCTGGAGCCGGCCAACCGGCTGCTCGACTGGGTGGGGGTGCTGCCTCGGCAACGCTTCATCCGGGAGAGCGCTCTCGACGGCGACGACGAGGCCGCCCTGCGTGGTCTCGTGCTGCTCGATCTGCCCGACTTCGACTCGATCGAGCGCAGCCACCGGCTCGAGGTCGACCGGCTCCTCGGCCTGGTCGACGAGATCATCTGGGTGGTCGACCCGCAGAAGTACGGCGACCGGATCCTGCACCAGGCCTACCTGTCGCAGTTCAGTACGCACGCCGGCGTCACCATCGTGGTCCTCAACCAGGCCGACCGGTTGTCCACCCAGGACACCGAGACGGTGCTCGGCGACCTGCGCCGTCTCCTCGAGGAGGACGGCCTTTCCGGCGCACCGGTGCTGGCCACCTCGGCCAAGCAGCCCGGCATGCTGGCCGAGCTGCGCGGAACCCTGGAGAAGACGGTCGCCGACCGGCAGGCCGCGCTGCGCCGCCTCGCCGGCGACCTCGAATCGGTGAGCGTCCCGCTCACCGAGATGATCGGCCCACCGGCCGCCGAGGACGAGGTCGACCGGGCCACCGTACGGCAGCTCACCGACGCCCTCGCCGCCTCGGCCGGGGTGAACGCGGTCGCCGACGCCGCCGCCGGTTCCTACCGCCACCGGGCCGCCGCCTCCACCGGCTGGCCGGTCCTGCGAGGTCTCCGCAAACTGCGCGCCGATCCGCTGCACCGGCTGCACATGAGCGACAAGCCACCGACCGACTCGGTCTCCACCGACATCGTGCCGCGCACCTCGCTGCCCGAAGCGGACGCCGCCCAGAAGTCGGCGATCGGGCTCTCGGTGCGGGCCGTCGCCGGCCGGGCCGCGGCACCGCTGCCGCCGATCTGGGCCCCGGCGCTGGCCGCCGCGTCCCGCTCGCGCCTCGGCGACCTGCCCGACGCGCTCGACCGGGCGGTCGCCAAGACCGACGTGGGGGCCAACCGGACCCCGTTGTGGTGGCGCGGTGTCGGGCTCCTGCAGTGGCTGTTCGTCGCCGCCGCGATCTTCGGCCTGGGCTGGCTGCTCTCCGGCTACGGGGTGCGGGTCCTCGGCCTGCCTGAGTTGCATCACCCGAAGGTCGGCGAGGTCCCGCTGCCCACGTTGCTGCTGCTCGGGGGACTGCTCGGCGGAGTGCTGCTGTGGTTGCTGCTCAAACCGCTCGTCGAGTGGGGCGCGCGCCGGGCGCGGGCCCGAGCCGAACAGCAGTTGCGGGCGGGCGTCACCGAGGTCGCGCGGGAATACGTGGTGGCTCCCGTGCGGGAGGTGCTCAACGCGTACGCGCAGGCACGGGAGGCTCTCACGACCGTTCGTTCGGAGTAGTCACCGGACGGCGCCGCCCCGGTACGCTCGCGCTATGTCGGCAACCCAGACTCCGTACGAGGCGGTGCTGCACGCGGCCCGCGACGTGGCGAAACTCGAGTGTGCACTGGACGCCGAAATGCTGGGCACGGCGCTGCTCGGCAGCGTCTACGCGGTCGCCGAGAACGACCGTGCCGCAGCCGTCCGCGAGTTCGTGAGCGAGTTCCTCGCCGCCACCACCCGGCGCCGCACAGCCTCGGCGACCACCATCCGCGAGGTTTTCGCGACGCTGGTGCCCGACGCCCCCGGCGCCGCGCAGGTGCGGCGGGGCGCGCAAGCGCCGTCGTGGACGGCCCAGCTCGGGCGGGTCCGGCCGACCGGCTGCTACGCCTACGGCGACGTGTACGGCGATCAGACGTCCTACCTGGTCACGTTCGCCTACGAGGACACTGCCGACGGCGGACCCGAGCACGCGGTCGTCGCCCTGGTCGACCACAACATCGGCATCACCAAGGACGTGTTCGTCGGCTCGCACGCCGCCCGCATCCTTCAGCAGGTGCGCGAGATGTGCGCCGGCGACGAGCTGACCTGGTTCCGCGAGGAAGACCCGGGCCGCCTGCGCGACGAGGTCGACCGCCATCTGGCCATCACCGACGGCCTGAGCGATCTGCCCGCCGACGGCTCCCTCGCCACCGACCGGGCACTGGCCTCGGCGAGGCTCGCACTTCTGCCGTCGGCGTCGATCCCGCCGCTGTCCGAGCCGCCCCGGCCCAACAACTCCGACCTGGCCCGCGACTTCCTGGCCAGTGCCGAGGCGGCCGAATACGGTCTGGACAAGATGGACGCCGACGAAGAAGTGGCGTCGCTGCACTTCTGCCTGAGCCTGCTGCTCGACCACGCGGCCAGCCTGCCCGGCGCCGACCCGCTCCGGTGGAGTCCGGCCGTGGCCGGCCTGTTCCTGCTCGACTGGGTGCACCGCCGCGCCGTCCTCGACATGGACGACGCCGCGATGCTTCCGCGGGTGACCCGGGCCTGGTCGGCCTACACGACCCGGCGGCGTGCGCTGCCCGAGGCGGCCGCGACCCAAACCGCCGACATGGTCGAGGAGATGATCCCCGAGTTCGCCCGGCTCTACGCGACCGGCGAACGGCGCAGCCCGGCCACCGCGGCGGTGGCCCAGCTGATCTCCGAGGGTGTCGACCCCGACGACACCGAGGCCATCGAGGCCTGGATCGAGGCCAACCGCTACCGCCTCGACGAACCCTGAGCGGTCACCAGCGACCGCTCAGGTCGTCACTTGGCTCGGCGTGGTGCCGGCCGACCCGCGAACTGCGCCGCTGGGCCGCGGTTCCGTCGACGTGATGCTGGCTCGCCCGGTGGGCGCCCCGGTAAGCACTCTGGTTCTCCTCGCCCCACGCTTCGGGGAGGTGGCGACGGTTGTGCCCGGCCGGCGCGCTCGGATAGGCGTAGCTGCGCTCGAGGATGCTGGCGGGTCGGACATTACGCGGGCGTTCGGTCACGGTTGACCTCCGGCTGTTCTCGGACCGGTCGGGGGACCGGTGCTTGACGGTGGATCGGACCTGCTTCCGGCGGCGCGTGCTTTCCTCGCAGGGGCGTTGCCGAGACTTGGCAGAACGATAGTCTCGGGTGCCGTGAATGCCACATTTGCCACGTTCGTGGCAGGACGGCCGGTTCTTCCAGTGGGGCGGCTTCCGCCGATCGGACGACGAGTCATCGCCCCGACCCGCCGAGCCGTAACCGTCCGGATCGGACGGCGCGTTCGGTCCCGAGTCATCCGGCGAATCCGACCCGGAATGCTGCTTCGGCGGCGAGTCGGAGGGCGAGCCCGGCGGGGAATCAGAATCGGTCGGCTCGTCTGACGGGAACGACGGCAGGAACCCGGGCTCGCCCCCCTTCTGACCACCGATATGCGGCAGACCCGGCAGGGTTCGCATTCCGGGCAACGCCGGAAACGCGCTCATCGACGGGTCCGCCGGCCGCAACGGCTTGCCGGGTGCCTGACCCGGCGTTCCCGGCCGCCCGACCGACGGCGGCCGCCCACCCGAGGAAGATCGCCCGACCGGCGGCGGCCGCTCACCCCTAGGCGGCCGCCCCCCGGAAGACGGCCGCTCACCCGAAGACGGCGGCCCAGGGGTGGATGGTCGGTCACCCGAAGACGGCCGCCCACCCGAAGACGGCCCAGGCGCTGACGGTCGCCCGCGCGCGTGAGATTTCGACCCGTTCGAGCCGGACCCACCAGACCCAGTGCCACCAGACCCAGTGCCACCAGACCCGGTCCGATCGGACCCAGCCCGATCGGACCCAGCGCCATCCGAGCTGGACCGGGACCCGGAAGAGCGCGCCTTACGCTTGCTGGTTTCACCCACGAGCCGCCCCGCGCGAACCGCGGCCTCGGCCCCATCAGACCCACCTTGCACCGACGGCGGCAGATCAGACTGCGGCAAATCTCCGCCGTCCGCAGACGAACCCGAAGACGAACCCGAAGGGCCAGCAGCAGAAGGAGGAGGAGGAGAAGAAGAAGGGCCCAACGGCGAACTCGGAGAAGGCCCTGAAGACGAGCTCGAGGACGAACTCGGTGACGGCCTCGAGGACATGCCCGCAGACGGGTCAGCAGAGGAACCTGCGACCGGATCGGAAGACCACCCCGTCGACGAACCCGAGACCGAGGACGGAGCGGGCGAGGACCCGAGCACCGGACCCGGCGAGGCCGGTGGCAACATCGGGATGTCCAGTGTGTCGCTTTTGCCGCCGGCTAGTTCGTTGGAGCCGGCGGTGATGGCGGCCAGGGTCGGCACCGAGGCGAGGCCGACCAGCAGCGCCACCAGGAGCACGTACCGCCGGGTTGGTCCGGAAAAGCCGGTATCAGCCCGGTAGACACCATTTAGCCGCTTCCGCATGACCTTAGGGGGCGCGGTGGGCTCGTCGTCCGGGTTACGCGGCACAGCCGTCCCTTCCCTAGGAGTGATCAACATGGATCGGTCTCGGTCACAGGAGTGAACGAAGTGATCTGCCATCCGCAGCGGCGGAGTCGGCCCATTCGTACGGAAGTGACCGTACGAAAACCACTTATCAGGACAAATTCGGGCGGCCATGTAACTGGGAAATTTCCCGACTGTGATCGAGCCGACCTGTAACCCGGCTCACGTTCTCTGTCAGGATGAGGGCGACGGCACCGCCGCCGTTGCCTGCCGCCGATCCAGCGGGGTCAACGTGGGGGCCGTCACTCCCCGGCGGGGTCTCGGCCCGCGCCGAAACGCTGCGCGGCAACCTCACCCAGGTCAGGCGCGGCGACCCAGCGGTTCGCCGCGCGGACGGGTAACCCCCGCCGCGGGCGCAGAGATGAACAGGGAGACACGGATGGCGAACGGCGAACGCGAAGCCGGGGCTGTGCCACTACCGGCGCCTGGCGGCGCGGAGCACCCGACACCAGGGGGGGACGCTCCGGCGGGCGGCTTCGTCCAGTTGCTCACGCCCGACGGGGAACGCGTCGACAGCGTCACCACGGCGGACGGGATGACTTACTCGGTCGATTTCACCGACGAGGAATACCGCAAGCTCTATGCGGACCTGGTCACGGTCCGCCGGCTGGATGCCGAGGCCACCGCCCTGCAGCGGCAGGGTGAGCTGGGCATCTGGGCGAGTTTGTTGGGCCAGGAGGCGGCCCAGGTCGGATCCGGGCACGCCCTGCGTAAGCAGGACATGGCGTTCCCGACCTACCGCGAGCACGGTGTCCTCTACACCCGCGGGATCGACCCGATCATGCCGTTCGGCCTGTTCCGGGGCGTCGACCAGGGTGGGTGGGATCCGAACGAGTACAAGTTCAACACCTACACGATCGTGATCGGTTCGCAGACGCTGCACGCGACCGGCTACGCCATGGGCATCACGATGGACGGCAAGACCGGCTCGCCCGACGGCGAGGCGGTGATCGCGTACTTCGGTGACGGTGCCACCAGCCAGGGTGACGTCAACGAGGCGTTCGTCTGGTCCGGCGTCTTCAACGCCCCGATCGTCTTCTTCTGTCAGAACAACCAGTACGCCATCAGCGAGCCGCTGGAACGCCAGACCCGCATCCCGCTCTACCGCCGCGCGGCCGGCTACGGCTTCCCCGGCATCCGGATCGACGGCAACGACGTGCTGGCCACCTACGCGGTCACCCGGGCCGCGCTCGACCAGGCCCGCAACGGTCAGGGCCCGTCGCTGATCGAGGCCTACACCTACCGGATGGGGGCGCACACGAGCTCCGACGACCCGACCCGTTACCGCATCGCGAGCGAGGTCGAGTCGTGGAAGGCCAAGGACCCGATCGCCCGGGTCAAGGCGTTCCTGGCCAAGCAGCAGATCGCCGACGACACGTTCTTCGCCGAGATCGACGAGAGCGCCAAGAAGCTCGCCCTGGACCTGCGCGAGCGGGTGCTGGCCATGCCTGACCCGCAGCCGGTGACGATGTTCGACAACGTCTACCCGCACGGTTCGCCCGAGGTCGACGGCCAGCGGGCCGAGTTCGAGCGCTACCACGCGTCGTTCGAGGGGAGTGACCACTGATGGTCGAGACGATCACTTTGGGCAAGTCGCTCAACCACGGCCTGCGCCGCGCCCTGGAGGACGACGCCAAGGTCGTCATCATGGGCGAGGACGTCGGCAAGCTCGGCGGCGTCTTCCGCATCACCGACGGCCTGCAGAAGGACTTCGGCGAGGATCGGGTGATCGACACCCCGCTCGCCGAGTCGGGCATCGTCGGCACCGCCATCGGCCTCGCCATCCGCGGTTACCGCCCGGTCTGCGAGATCCAGTTCGACGGCTTCGTCTTCCCGGCGTACAACCAGATCGTCGCCCAGGTCGCCAAGATGTTCTACCGCTCGCTGGGCAACGTGCGGCTGCCGATCGTCATCCGCATCCCGTTCGGCGGCGGCATCGGCGCGGTCGAGCACCACTCCGAGTCGCCCGAGGCGCTCTTCGCGCACATCCCCGGCCTCAAGGTCGTGAGCTGTGCCAACTCGGCCGACGCGTTCATGATGATCCGCCAGGCCGTCGTCTCCGACGATCCGGTCATCTTCTTCGAGCCCAAGCGGCGTTACTGGGAGAAGGGCGAGGTCGATCTCGATGCCGACCTCGGCCAGGCCTTCCCGCTGCACAAGGCACGGATCACCAGAGCCGGCACGGACGCGACCGTCCTCGCGTACGGTCCGATGGTCCGCACCGCGCTCGACGCCGCCTCCGCGGCCGCCGAGGACGGCCGCAACCTCGAGGTCATCGACCTGCGCACGCTCTCCCCGCTCGACATGGAGACGGTCTACGCCTCGGTGAAGCGCACCGGCCGGGCCGTCGTCGTGCACGAGGCTCCCGGCAACCTCGGCCTCGGCGCCGAACTGGCCGCCCGGATCACCGAGGAGTGCTTCTACTCCCTGGAGGCTCCGGTGCTGCGGGTGACCGGTTACGACATTCCCTACCCGGCGGCCCGGGTCGAGGAGGACTACCTCCCCGACCTCGACCGGGTGCTGGACGCCGTCGACCGTTCGTTCGGCTGGTGACACGGATGTCACGGATCAAGGAGTTCCCCCTGCCCGACCTCGGTGAGGGACTGACCGAGGGCGAGATCCTCGCCTGGCTGGTCAAGGTGGGCGACACGATCGAGCTCAACCAGCCGATCGTCGAGGTGGAGACGGCCAAGGCGGCCGTCGAGATCCCGGCGAAGTGGGCCGGCGTCGTCACCCGGATCTTCCACGAGGCGGGCACGACGGTCGAGGTGGGCGCGGCCATCGTGGCGATCGACACCGACCCCACCGCCGGTCCGGTGCCGTCCGCCGAGTCCCTCGCGGCGGTCGAGATCGCGCCGGCCGAGGGTGCGGTCGAGCCCGGCCTCATCGGTGGTCCGGCTCCGGGCGGCCGGACGGCCGTGCTCGTCGGTTACGGCCCGAAGAACACAACCGCGAAAAGGCGACCCCGATCGGGTACGCCCTCGGGGTCCACAACCGCAGCGGTGCCACCACCCCCGCCTCCGGCGGGGACCGCGGTCGAAGCGCCCGCACCCGTGGAGCGCCCAGCCGCCCCCGCCAACGGCCGTCTTTCCGGACCGGTGCTCGCCAAGCCGCCGGTCCGCAAGCTGGCTCGTGATCTCGGAGTCGACCTGGCGGCGATCGCCGGGACGGGTCCGATGGGATCGGTGACCCGGGACGACGTACACAACGCGGCGGCAGCACCGCAGGCCGCCGCACTCACCTCGGCCGCCGGCACCGCCGCGCCGGTCTTCGACGCCTCCCGCGAGCAGCGCCTCCCGATCAAGGGCGTCCGGAAGCTGACCGCGGCGAACATGGTGGCGTCGGCATTCACCGCGCCGCACGTCACCGAGTTCCTCACGGTCGACGTGACCCGCACGATGAAGGCGGTGGAGAAGCTGAAGGCCCGGCGTGAGTTCGCCGACCTCAAGGTCTCTCCGCTCCTGCTGGTGGCCAAGGCGGTGCTGCTCGCCGTCAAGCGTCACCCGATGGTCAACTCGACCTGGTCGGGCGAGTCGAACGAGATCGTGGTCAAGGACTACGTCAACCTCGGCATCGCGGCGGCCACCGAGCGCGGTCTCATCGTTCCCAACATCAAGGACGCGGGACGCCTCACGCTGCGGGAACTGGCCGAGGCGCTCACCACACTTGTGCAGGTCGCGAAGTCCGGCAAGACACCTCCGTCGGACATGTCGGGTGGCACCCTTTCGATCACCAACGTCGGAGTGTTCGGTGTGGACACCGGCACCCCGATCCTGCCGCCGGGCGAGTCGGCCATCCTGGCGTTCGGCGCCGTCCGGCCGACGCCGTGGGTGCACAAGAACAAGATCAAGATTCGCCAGGTGACCACCCTGGGCCTCTCCTTCGACCACCGGATCATCGATGGCGAGCTGGGGTCGAGGTTCCTGCGGGACATCGGTGCGTTCCTGACCGACCCGGAGGGGGCACTCCTCTCCTGGACATAGGAAAAATTAGGCTCAAGCCAAATTTGACCTTTGAAAATTAGGCGAGTGCGCACCATCACCCCCTAAATCTTTGGCATCTCGTCTCGATGTGGGCCAGAATTGGTATCGCATCGAGACGAGCTCCAAGGACGTGGCCCCGACCGGGCCGAGAGGGATGAAACCGCATCATGAACATCAGCGATCGGATGCGACGCCGCCGGATGATCAACCGCGAGAGGCGCGCCATCGACCGCGCCTGGCAGTCCGCTCCTACGCAGGCCATGCGCGACGAGATCAACATCATGGCGCAGCGCCGCCCCTTCTGATCACTCCATAAAACAAGCTTTGACCTCGGCCCGACCGGATCCTCCGGCCGGGCCGTCGCATGTTTGAAGACAGTCTTAAAGATCCGTTCGTCGTCCCCTCCCGGACGTACACCGGGATTCCTCCAGTCGCCGGAGCCCGGTACGGTGGGGCACGGTCCCTTGTCGGCTCGGCCGGTCGACGGCGGGGCCGGGGCCTCCGAACGGCGTAAATCGCGCCGCCTGGTCCCGCACGGCCTGGCCTTCGAGCTGGGCATGGCGCGCCGGTCGCGATTGGCTGGTGTCGCCGCGTCCGTGCAAAGCTGGCACGGTCGCATTGACGAGGAGGCGCTCATGACGTCCGAGGGGCACTACGCCGGCACGCAACCGGCCGAGGCCACGTCGGGCGGGCCAACGTCGGACGGCTTCCCGCCGGACTCCGACGGCCGGCGAATCGCCGGTCGGGCCTCGGCAGCCACGCCACCCACCGACGGTTTCCCCAGCTCCTACGCTCCGCCGCCGCCCGCCACCCCCAACGGCGGCTCACCGTTCGTGGTGCCCACGGTCCGCAGCTTCGGCTCCGGCTCCGAGTCGGCCGCCGCGAGCCCCGCCCGGCCCACCGGCACCCCCTACGGCTCGGCCCGGGTGCCGCAGCCCGAGGACGCCTCGCCCTACGGTGCTGAGGACGCCTCGCCCTACGGTTCGGTCACGCCGAGCGGCGCCTCGTCATACGCAGCCGCCCCCCAGGCCAACTCCACTCCGTTCGACCAGGCACCCTCCGCCGACAACGGCCCCGCCCCGTCGTTCGTGCCCGCTTCCGGCAATGCCCCCGAGCCACCCCGCTCGGCGTGGGCGCCCCAGCAGGCCACCTCCGGCGAGGGCCAGCTGCCGCTCCCCCAGCGCACCCCGGCCCACGTCGACCCCGGCAAGATCGGCGAGTTCGACGGCTTCGCCGCCGCCGGCCGCAACGCCGCCCCCGAGCAGCCCTCCACCGGCGCCGACGCGAACCTGCCCGGCCGCCCACCCGGCGTCTCCGCCTTCGGCGGCCAGCGCTCCCGCGTCCCCGGCGCCACCCTCTCCGGCCTGCCCGACGCTCCCGCCGGCGAGGGCCCCATCTTGCCGCTGCCAGGCCCCGCCTTCGCGTCGCGCCCCGGTCTCCCGGCCGGCCCAGACTTCCCGGCCCGCCCCGATTTCCCGGCCGGCCCCGATTTCTCAGCCGGCCCGGACTTCCCCGCCCGCCCAGACTTCCCCGGCCGCCCGGACTTCCAGGCCGGCCCCGGCCGCCCCGACTTCCAGGCCGACAGCAACGGCTCCGCCCACACCGCCGAGAACGGCTCCTTCCCCGGCGCTCGCCCAGCGGAAAAGGGCGGCTTCCCCGGCGCTCGGCCGACCGAAAACGGCGGCTTCCCGGGCGGGGCGGCAAGCGGCGGCTTCCCGGCCGCGACTCCCGGCGACGGTGGCTTCGGAGCGGCCCGCCCCGATGACGCGTCCCAGTCGGCAGACGGCGGCTTCCCGCTGCGTTCCGGCGGCGCGACCTTCCCGACCCGTCGTGGCGACTCCGGCGGCTTCCCGCTGCGCGGCGCCGTCACCCCGGGCGCCGAGTCGGCGTCCGAGCCTCCGGCCCAGCCCGCTGTCCCGGTCTCCGATCTGCCGATCCGCGGTCAGCAGGCCCCGTTCGGCCGACCGTCCGCCGCCGACCAGCCCGAGGCCCAGGCCAACGGTTTCGTCGCGTTCGGCCAGCAGTCCCCCGGCGCCGACGAGGCCCCGCACCCCTACGGCCGCCCGGCCGAGCCCGGCCCCTACGGCCGCGACCCCCAATCCGCCGACCCGTTCGGCCGCGACCCTCAGGCAGCTGACCCCATCGACCGTGACCCGTTCGGCCGCGACAACCAGGCCGCAGACGCGATCGGTCGTGACCCGTTCGGCCGCGACAACCAGGCGGCTGCCCCCTTCGGTCGAGGCTCCGAGACCGCCGACCCTTACGGCCGCGACGCCCAGGCCGACCCGTTCGGCCGCGACTCTCAGCCGGCGCAGTCCGGCCGCGAGAATCAGGGCGCTCAGTTCGGCCGCGACGCGCAGCAGGACCCGTTCGGCCGCGACGCGCAGGCCGACCCG
>NZ_BOMM01000032.1 GCF_016862195.1 Paractinoplanes ferrugineus
TTCGGCCGCGACAACCAGGCTGACCCCTTCGGTCGCCCGGCTGCGGAGGCGCCCGCCGGCCCGTTCGGCCGCCGACCCGGTGCCGAGCCCGCGCCGGACGCGTCCGAGCAGCCCAACGGCCGGCCCGATCCGTTCGGCCGCAACGCCGGCGACGCCGCACACAGTCGCTCGGGTCCGGGCGACGAGCAGTTCGGCCGCGGTTCAAGCGACGGTCAGTTCGGCACCGCTCCCGAGACCGCCGGTTCGCCGTTCGGGGCCGGGAGGTCCGAGGCCCCGGTCTACGGCTCGGCCCGGCCCGCTTCCCCGGCCGGTCCGCTCGAGGGCGGTTCCGCGGCGTTCGGCTCGCACGCCACATCGGCAGCCGGCTCGCACGCCGCTTCGGCAGCCAACTCCGGTGACGAGGGGCGGCCGGTCTACGGTTCCGCGCGCCCGTCCTCGCCCGCCGGTCCGGACGGCGACGGGGACAACCACGCGCTGTACCGGCGTCCCGACGGCAGTGCCTCGGAATTCCCGCAGCCTGTGCCCAATGCCGCCTTCGGGTCGGGTCTCGACAACCGCTCGGTTCCGGCTCCGCGTGACCCGTCCGAGCCGTCGGCCCCGGTGGTCGGTTCGGCCCGGCCGGTGACGGCCAGCGCCTCGGTTCCGTCGGCGAGTCTCGGCGGCCCGATCGACCCGGCCGAGCTTCCACCGCCGCCCACGGCCGCGCCGCAGGCCCGCGTCTACGGTCGGCCGGCGGCTCCGGCCGAGCCCGCCGACGAGGAACCGGCCGACGAGCCGGGCTTCCCGGCTCCGACCGAGCTGCCGTTCGACACCAACCGCCCCGCGAACAACGGCAGCCGTCCGTCGTTCGAGGACATTCGCCCGGCTTCCGGCGGCCACGTGGCTCCGCGCCCGTTCGGCTCCCCGGCCGCGTCCGCCTCCTCGGCGGTGCCCGCCCCGGGTCCGTTCGGCCCGCCGTCGGCGTCCGCCTCGTCGGCAGTGCCGGCGCCCGGCCAGTTCGCCCTGCCGTCGGCTCCGGACGCGTTCGACGAGCCGACCGGCTTCGGCGGATTCGGCTCTCCGGCGTTCCCGCAGCGCCCCGGCGACCCGAACGGCCGCCCAGGTGACCAGAACCGCCCAGGTGACCAGAACGCACGTCCCGGCGACCAGAACGCACCCGGCGGTGAGCCGGGCGTCGCCCCGCAGTCGCCGGCCCGCGCCACCGCGCGCGCGTCCGCGAGCGCCCGGGTGGCCCCGCCGACCCCGGGCGGCCCGGCCGCACCGCCCCACCAGCCCGGCCCCGACTTCGGCCGGCAGGCTCCCAGCTTCGGCCAGCCCGGCCCGGTCTCCGGCCAGCCCGGATCCGACTTCGGCCAGGCAGGATCCGAGTTCGGCCAGGCAGGATCCGACTTCGGGCAGCCGGGATCCGACTTCGGCCGGCAAGGTTCCGACTTCGGGCGCCCCAAATCGGACTTCGGCCGGCCCAACTCCGAGTTCGGGCAGCCGGGATCGGACTTCGGGCAGCCGGGATCCGACTTCGGCCAGGCAGGATCCGAGTTCGGCCAGCCCGCGCCCGGCTTCGGGCCCCAGGGACCGGGCTTCGGGCAGCAAGGGCCCGGCTTCGGACCGGAGCCTGGCTTCGGGCCGCCGGGTCCGGGCTTCGGGCAATCCGGACCGGGCTTCGGCCAGCCGGGAGCGGAGCAGCGCAACCAGTCGCCGATGGCTGAGTTCACCAATCCGGCGCCGGCCTCCGGTGGCGGCTATCCGTTCGCGCCACCGGCTAAGCCGGGCAACGAGCCGTACGGCGAGATGACCACGGACATCGCGGGACGCGGCAATGACCCGTACGGTTCGCCGGTTCCCGGTTTTCCGGCGCCGTCCACGCCGGAGATCTCCGGCGCGGTCAGCCGGGCCACCGTCACGCCGCCCGGCCCGGAAGACACCACCAGCTGGCCTGGGCCGGACGAGAAGCCGGCCAAGGCGGAGACGCCGCACGTGCGGATGCTTCCGATCCTGGTGTCGGTGATCGTCGGTGCGGTGCTGCTGCTCGGTGTCGTGTTCGGCATCGTCTACCTGGTGGCCGGGGACAAGAGTGAGACCCTCACGGTCAAGGCCGGCGAGTGCGTCAAGCAGAACGGCAGCGAAGCGGTGAAGGCCGACTGCGGCGATGCCAGTTCGTTCGAGATCGTGCAGATCGTCGACGCGCAGGCGCAGTGCCCCGACCCCAACCAGCCGCACGTGCTCAACCCGACCGGCGACGGCAAGAACCAGATCCTCTGCCTCAAGCCGCACAGCTGAGCCTGAATGTCATCCTGACCACCTTCGTGCCGCTCCGGATCTTCCGGTGCGGCACGATGGTGCGATGACTGGGCGTGTGCGGGCTCCCGAGCTTCGGGGCCGAGGATGGCTGAACACCGGCGGTAAAGATCTGACGCTGGCCGATCTGCGCGGCAAGGTCGTGGTGCTCGACTTCTGGACCTTCTGCTGCATCAACTGCCTGCACGTTCTCGACGAGCTGCGGCCGCTCGAGGAGCGGTACGGCGACGCCGTCGTGGTGATCGGCGTGCACTCCCCGAAGTTCGAGCACGAGCGCGACCCGCAGGCACTGGCCGCCGCCGTGGAGCGTTACGGCGTGCACCACCCGGTGGTCGACGACGGTGACATGCACCTCTGGCAGCAGTACGCGGCGAAGGCCTGGCCGACGCTCGCGGTGATCGACCCGACCGGTTATCTGGTGGCGTCGATGGCCGGGGAGGGCCACGCCGAGGGCCTGTCCCGTCTGATCGACGAGCTGATCGTGAAGCACGAGGCGGACGGCACGCTGCACCGCGGCGACGGCCCGTACGTTCCGCCGGCCGGGTCCGACACCCTGCTTCGCTTCCCCGGTAAGGCGATCGAGCTGCCGGGTGGAAATCTGCTGGTGAGCGATTCGGCCCGGCATTCGGTGGTGGAGGTGACCGCCGACGGCGAGAAGCTGGTGCGCCGTTTCGGCAGCGGCGAGCGGGGTGCGCCGTTCAACGAGCCGCAGGGTCTGCTGCTCCTGCCGGCTGAGGTGGCCGCCGAGGTCGGTTACGACGTGCTGGTCGCCGACACGGTCAACCACCAGTTGCGTGGCCTGCGGCTGGCGTCCGGCGAGGTCTCGCTGGTGGCGGGCACCGGCAGGCCGTGGCGGTCGGCAGTCGACGGCACCCAGGACGCGCTGGCCGCTGACCTCTCCTCGCCGTGGGACCTGGCCTGGTTCGACGACAAGGTGATCATCGCCATGGCCGGCATCCACGAGCTGTGGTGGTTCGATCCGGCGGCGAAGACGACGGGTGTCTATGCCGGCACGACCGTCGAGTCGCTGCGCGACGGCCCGATCCCGGATGTGTGGATGGCTCAGCCGTCCGGTCTGTCGGTGGGCGGCACCCGGCTGTGGATCGCGGACAGCGAGACGTCCGCCTTGCGTTACATCGAGGCCGGCGTGCTGCACACCGCGGTCGGCCAGGGCTTGTTCGACTTCGGTCATGTGGACGGGCCGGCCGAGAAGGCGCTGCTCCAGCATCCGCTCGGGGTGGCGGCCCGGCCGGACGGTTCGGTGCTCGTGGCCGACACCTACAACGGTGCGGTCCGCCGCTTCGACCCGGCGACCGGCGAGGTGTCGACTGTCGATTCGGGCTTGAACGAGCCGAGCGACATCGTGGTGACCGGTTCGGGCGACGTGATCGTGGTGGAGTCGTCGGCTCACCGCCTGACCCGGCTGGCTCCCGGCGTGGTGAAGACCGTGACCGGCGAGCGTCACAAGACCGAGCGCCCTCCGTCATTGGTGGCGCCGGGCAAGCTGACGCTAGATGTGATCTTCACCCCGGCGCCGGGTCAGAAGCTGGACACCCAGTTCGGTCCGTCCACCCGGCTGGAGATCTCCGCGTCCCCGCCGGAACTCCTGCTGGAGGGCGCCGGCACCACGACGCAGCTGACCCGGGCGCTGGTGATGAACCCGGCCGTCGCGAAGGGCGTCCTGCAGGTGGTGGCGCAGGCGGCGACCTGCGATGTGGACGAGGAGTTCGCCGCCTGTCACCTGACCCGTCAGGACTGGGGCGTCCCGGTCGTCGTCACCGAGGACGGCCAAACCCGCCTCCCGTTGATTCTGCGCGGGACGGACGAGAGCTAGCGCCAGGAGACGAACGGTCCGACGGTGCGGCCGGCTTCGGCCAGGCCGGCTCGCACCCGGGCGGCCAGGTCGACCGCCCCCGGGGTGTCGCCGTGCACGCAGATCGATTGCACGTCGCAGGTGATCAGTTCGCCGTCGGCGCTCTCCACCTCGCCGGCGACGGCCATCCGCACCGCCCGGGCCACCACCTGGTCGGCGTCGTGGATCAGCGCACCGTCCGCCGAGCGGGGCATCAGCGTTCCGTCGGCCTGGTAGGCCCGGTCGGCGAAGCCCTCGCCGACGACGGTCAGGCCGGCGACGGCCGCGAGCCGCGCCAGCACCGATCCGGGCTGGCAGAGCACCGACAGCGCCGGGTCGTACGCTCGGATCGCCGCCACCACCGCGGCTGCCTGGCCCTCGTCGACCGCGGCGGTGTTGTAGAGCGCGCCGTGCGGCTTCACATAGTCGACCTGCCCGCCCGCCACCCGGCAGAAGGCTTCGAGCGCACCGATCTGATAGAGGATGTCGTCGCGTAGTTCGTCCAGGTCGTAGTCGATCCGGCGACGGCCGAAGCCGGCCAGGTCGCGGTAGCCGACCTGGGCTCCGATCGCCACGCCGCGCTGCACCGCCGCGACGCCGATCCTGTGCATAGTGGACGGATCGCCCGCATGGAAGCCGCAGGCCACATTCGCCGAGGTCACGATGTCGAGCAGGGCTTCATCGTCGCCGAGCGTCCAGCGACCGAAACCCTCGCCGAGGTCGGCGTTCAGGTCAATCGAGCTCACGAAAGCGCACGGTAGTCCCTGGACGCGCCTGGGCGAGTGGCGACACGTCGTCGATCACCCCCAGCACCGGATAGCCGCCGGTGGTCGGATGGTCGGCGAGGAAGATCAGCGGCTGCCCGTCGGCCGGCACCTGCACCGCGCCGAGCACCACCCCTTCGGAAGGCAATTCGCCGAGCCGGGTGCGGGTCAAGCCGCTGCCGGCCAGCCGGCATCCGACCCGGTTGCTGAGCGGCGAGATTGTGTACGCGGTAGCGAAGACCTCCGCCGCCACGAACCAGTCGTCCCGGGGTCCGAGCCGCAGCCCTAGCGACAGCTCCTCGGCGACGGTAACCGCGACGGCGATGTCCTCGACCACCGGCGCACTGGCGGCGTCGCCGATCGGCAGCGTCATGCCGTCGCCGAGCTTCGGCGGCCCCAGGCCGGAGAGGGTGTCGCTCGAGCAGCTTCCGAGCACCGGCTCGACGTCGATCCCGCCCGCGACCGCGATGTAGGAGCGCACCCCGCGAGTGGCCCGGCCGACGTCGAGCACCGCCCCGGCCGGCACCTCGATCAGCTCACCTTCGACGTCGACCTGGTCGAGCCGCAGCCGGGCGGTCGCCCCGGTGACCGCGACCCGGACCGCCACGTCGAAGCGAAGCGCACATCCCAGCAGGGTCGTCTCCAGTCCGGCGGCCTCCGGTAGGTTGCCGACCAGCGCGTTCGCCCGCCGCAGCGCCGGCTGGTCGAGCGCACCGGACCGGGGCACGCCGAGGTGGGCGTAGCCGGGGCGGCCGAGGTCCTGCACGGTGGTCAGCGGCCCGGACCGCACGACGGTGATCATGCCGGCCCCAGGCGGACCCGGGTCCCGGGGGTCAGCAGGGCCGGTGGCTCCGCCCGTACGTCGAAAAGCTGTTGATCTGTGTGGCCCACCAACCGCCAGCCGCCCGGCGACGCCGTGGGATAGATGCCCGCGTAGGGGCCGGCGAGGCCGACGGACCCGGCCGGGACGCGAGGCCGCGGAGCGGCGAGCCGAGGCACCGACCAGGCTTCCGGCATTCCTCGCAGATAGGCGAAGCCGGGTGCGAAGCCGCCGAACGCCACGACCAGTTCGGTGCCGATCAACCGATCGATGACCGCGGTGGACGAAACACCCCAGATCGCCGCCACCTCCGACAGGTCTTCGCCGTCGAAGGTGGTCGGGATCTCGACGAGTCGTTGTACCTGTTTTTGCGCGACGCTTGGTTCCGGCCAATCGGCGAGCAACTCGGCGGTTCCCGGCGCAACGCCATCGAGCAGGACGGTTCGGGCGCCCGGCACGATGTCGGTCACGCGCAGCTCACCGGCCTCGCGTCGGCGCCAGATCTCAGCGCGCCAGGCCTCGACATGTTCACCGTCGCGACACTCGACAAGCAGCGCCGAGAAGCCGGCTCGCCGTAATCTCATGTCGAGCATCATGCCGTGAGCAGCTTCACCACCGGCGGGACTACTTGCAGGTAACTTACGGTGCCGTAACCTAGGAGGCGTGACGACAACCGCCCCGTTCGGCATGAAGCCGGCGGACCTCGGGAAACCACGGCTGCGCGGCCGCCTCCACCAGTACGCGTTCTTCGTCGCCATCGTCGGCGGCATCGTGCTCAGTTCCATCGCACTGAGCCGGCCCGGCATCGCGCCCTTTCTGAGCTGCCTGATCTACAGCATCACGGTGTGCGGCCTGTTCGGCATCAGCGCGCTCTACCACCGGCGGGTCTGGAGCGAGCGCGGCTATCAGATCATGCGCCGGATGGATCACTCGATGATCTTCATCTTCATCGCCGGCACCTACACGCCGTTCTGCGTCGAGCTGCTGAGTCCCGGCAAGGCGACGCTGATGCTCAGCCTGATCTGGGGCGGGGCGCTCGGCGGCGTGGCCCTCAAGGTGATCTGGCCGCATCTGCCGAGGTGGGCGGGAGCCCCGCTCTATGTGGCGCTGGGCTGGGGCGCGGTCGCCATCCTCCCCGACGTGCTGCAGCACGGCGGCGTGGCCTGCCTGGTGCTGCTGGCCACCGGTGGCGTGATCTACACGATCGGAGCGGTCTTCTACGCGCTGCGCCGCCCGAACCCGTGGCCGAGCGTCTTCGGCCACCACGAGTTCTTCCACGCGTGCACGCTGATCGCGGCGGCCTGCCACCACGTCGCGGTGTACTTCGCGCTATACGCCTGAGTCGTAGGCCACCCGGGCCGCCTGCACGTCGTCGATGTGCGCCTCGGCCCACTTCTCCAAACCCTCGACCAGGCCGTAGAGGCTCTGTCCGAGCGAGGTCAGGGCGTAGTCGACACGCGGCGGCACCACCGGGTGCACCGTCCGGCTGATCAGGCCGTCGCGCTCCAGCCCCCGCAGGGTCTGGGTGAGCATCTTGGGGCTCACCCCCTCGATGCGTTTCGCCAACTCCGTGTAACGATGCGCGCCGTCTGCGAGCATCACCACGACGAGAACGCTCCAGGTGTCGCCGATCCGGTCGAGGATCTGCCGGCTCGGGCAGTCTTTCGCATACACACTGGTCTCCACCAGCAAACTATCCCTCGGGTAAGTACTGCACTTCAAGGTGCCCGCTATCTTTTGGGAAGTGAGCTCTGAGCTGCGTCGTTGAGCCGAATGGAAGCAACCCCAAGAAGGAGCTCAGCATGACCATCGTCGTCACCGGCGCCACCGGACACCTCGGCCGCCTCGCCATCCAGTCGCTGATCGCCAAGGGCGTACCGGCTGCCGACATCGTCGGTCTCGGTCGTCAGCTCGACAAGATCGCCGACCTCGGGGTCCAGGCGAAGCACGTCGACTACGAAGACGTCGACGCGCTCACGGAGGCGTTCACCGGGGCCGACAAGGTGCTGTTCATCTCCGGCAGCGAGGTCGGCAAGCGGATCCCGCAGCACACCAACATCGTGACCGCGGCCAAGAACGCCGGCGTCGGCCTGATCGCCTACACCAGCATCGCCAAGGCGGACACCAGCGACCTCATTCTGGCCGGCGAGCACGCGGCCACCGAGCGGCTGCTCGCTGACTCCGGCGTGCCGTTCGTGCTGCTGCGCAACAGCTGGTACATCGAGAACTACCAGGTCGCCCCGGCCCTCGAGCAGGGCCTGTTCGGCGCCGCCGGCGACGGCAAGATCGCCGCCGCGACGCGCGCCGACTACGCCGAGGCGGCGGCGTCCGCCCTGGTCGGCGAGGGTCACGCGGGCAAGGTGTACGAGCTGGGCGGCGAGGCGTTCACGATGGCCGAGCTGGCTGCCGAGATCTCCCGCCAGTCCGGCCGGACCGTCACCTACACCGACCTGTCCCCGGAGAAGTACGTCGAGACGCTTGTCGGTGTCGGTGTCCCGCAGCCGTTCGCCGAGGTGCTCGCCGACTCCGACCGCGGTGCCGCGGCCGGCGGCCTGTTCGTCGAGCGCACCGACCTGGAGTCGCTGCTCGGTCGCCCGGTCACGCCGCTGGCCGACGCGATCGCCCAGGAACTGAAGAACTGACGACAGTGCGACGCCGACCGAACCGCCCAGGGGGTGGGGGCGGCCGGTCGGCATCGCAAGTCCTGCCTGGTCAGTAACCCGGGGGCGGGGGCGGCACGTCGTCGCGACGCGTCTCCCGGTATTCCGCGGCATATCCCGGCCCGGCGACGGGCGTGGTCGACTGACGCGTCACCACGGTGCGGCGACGGCTGTTCCAGAACCAGAGCGTGATGATCAGGCCGATCAGGCCGGCGACCATCAGGATCCATCCGATGATGTTGATGTCCAGCCCACTGATGTCCGCGTGTACGGCGAACGCGAGGATCGCCCCTAACGCCAGCAGGAAGATACTTCCGCCGATGCCCATCGTCGGCTCCTCCTAGGTCCTCACCGAGGTCAATGCGTCGGTGGTGTGTTACCCACGCGTCCCGAATCCCAATCAGGCAAGCTGTCCACATGACCGCACGGACCCTCGTAATCCTCCGGCACGCCAAGGCGGAGGCACCCACCGACGATCCCGATTTCGACCGTCGGCTCACCACCCGCGGGGAGACCGACGCGGACGCGGCCGGGGCCTGG
Source organism: Paractinoplanes ferrugineus (assembly GCF_016862195.1). GTDB lineage: Bacteria > Actinomycetota > Actinomycetes > Mycobacteriales > Micromonosporaceae > Actinoplanes > Actinoplanes ferrugineus. The sequence continues at coordinate 8,932 of NZ_BOMM01000032.1, forward strand.
CTCGCGGACGAGCGCATCCGCCCCGACCTGGTGTTCTGCTCCTCGGCGGCACGCACCCGGCAGACCTGGCAGGGCGTTTCGATCGCCCTCGCGCAGGCGCATCCGGGCCAGCCGGCACCCGAGGTGCGCTACGAGAAGAGCCTCTATTCGGGCGGTCGCACCGAGGTTTTCGATCTACTCCGTACGGTCTCCGACACCGTGCGCACCGTGCTCCTGGTCGGCCACAACCCGACCGTCTCCGAGGTGTCCGTCCTGCTGGTCCCGGACGAGCAGTGGGACGGCCGGCAGGTCGAGCTGCGCACCTCCGGCCTGGCCGTGCACCGCGCCGAGGGGCCGTGGTCGGCCACCGAGCCGGGCTCGATGTCCCTGGTCGAGCGGCACACGGCCCGCGGCTGAACGACGCGGGCCGGCCCGGACATCCTTGTCCGAGCCGGCCTTCGCCGTTTTCAGGAGAGTGCGAAAAGCCCTTAGAAGGCGTCCTCGGACACGTCCATCAGGTCCAGGACGGTGTTCTCGATGATGCGGCGGTCGGAGCCGACGCGGGGCAGCACCTCGCGGACGAAGAACCGCGCGGCTGCCACCTTGCCCTCGTAGAAGTTCTTGTCGGCGGCCGACACCTCGCCGCCGAGCGCCTTGAGGGCCACCTCGGCCTGCCGCAGCAGCAGCCAGGCGAGCACGACGTCACCGAGCGCGAGCAGCACCCGGCGCGAGCTCAGGCCCACCTTGTAGAGCTCCCGGGCCTCGCCGCCCTGCACCGACGCCAGCCAGCCCATGGTCGTGCCGAGGATCTGCTGCATCTCGCCGAGCGCCTTGCCGAGACCCAGGCGCTCCTCCTTGAGCTGACCGTTGCCGGCCTCGCTCGTGACGAACTCCTGCATCTCGCCGGCGAGGACGGCGAGGGCCCGGCCCTGGTTCTTCACGATCTTGCGGAAGATCAGGTCGAGGCTCTGGATCGCGGTCGTGCCCTCGTACAGGGTGTCGATCTTCGCGTCCCGGACGTACTGCTCCAGCGGGTAGTCCTGCAGGAAGCCGGAACCGCCGTAGGTCTGCAGCGCCTCGTGCCCGAGCAGCTCGTACGCCCGCTCCGAACCGACGCCCTTGACCAGCGGGAGAAGCAGGTCGTTGACCTGGCCGGCGGCCTTGGCCGCCTCGACGTCGCCGGCGGCCTCGGCGATCGCCACCTTGTCCTGCCACGTTCCGGTGTAGACCACCAGCGCGCGCAGGGCCTCGGAGTACGACTTCTGCAGCATCAGCGAGCGGCGTACGTCCGGGTGGTGGATGATCGTTACCCGCGGCGCCGCCTTGTCGTCGTTCTGCACCAGGTCTGCGCCCTGGACGCGGTTCTTCGCGTATTCCAGGGCGTTCAGGTAACCCGTCGACAGGGTCGCGATCGCCTTCGTGCCGACCATCATCCGGGCGTACTCAATGATCATGAACATCTGCCGGATGCCGGAGTGCACCTCGCCCAGCAGCCAGCCCTTGGCCGGGGTGCCGTGCTCACCGAAGGTGAGCTCGCAGGTGTTCGAGACCTTGAGGCCCATCTTGTGCTCGACGTTCGTCGCGAAGACGCCGTTGCGCTCGCCCAGCTCGCCCGTCTCCGGGTCGAAGTGGAACTTCGGCACGATGAACAGCGACAGGCCCTTGGTGCCCGGACCACCGACTCCCTCGACGCCGACCGGACGGGCCAGCACGTAGTGGATGATGTTGTCGGTCAGGTCGTGCTCACCCGAGGTGATGAACCGCTTGACCCCCTCGAGGTGCCACGAGCCGTCCGGCTGCGCGATCGCCCGGGCCCGGCCCGCGCCCACGTCGGAGCCCGCGTCGGGCTCGGTGAGCACCATGGTCGAGCCCCACTGCTTCTCGACGAAGAGCTTGGCCCACTTCTTCTGCTCCTCGGTGCCCTCCTGGTCCACGACGTGCGCGAACGAGGGACCGGACGAATACATCCACACCGGGGCGTTGGCCCCGAGCACCAGCTCGGCCAGCGACCACCAGACGGCGCGCGGCGCGAGCGTGCCGCCGAGCGACGCCGGCAGGTCGAGGTGCCAGAACTCGGAGGCCATCCACTGCTCGAACGACTTCTTGAACGCCGGCGGCAGCGGGGCGGTGTGTGTGATCGGGTCGAAGACCGGCGGGTTGCGGTCGGCGTCGATGTAGCTCGCCGCAAGATCCTCGGTCGCGAGGCGGTTGACCTCGGCAAGGACGTCGCGCGCGGTGTCGGCGTCGATGTCATCGAACGGCGCCTGGCCGAACGCACGGTCAGCCCCGAAAACCTCGAACAGGTTGAACTGGAGGTCTCGAAGGTTGCTCTTGTAGTGAGTCATGAGGTACTGGCCCCGCTTCCGAACGACGCGAGTGACACGCGAGTTACCCGTCAGTAACTGCCACTGTATTACTCATCGGTAGAAGGCGACAAGCCGCGAGGCGTTCTGTGACCAACAGCCGGATCGCACATCCAGTCCGGCCGATCGGATGGGCGGGAGGACAGCCGTTCGGCCAGAAAGATTCCTTCGACGTATCGAGCTGTCTCTTGGCTCGTTGTGGTCGATAGAGAGTCGTCGCCGCACGGACCCAAGAGGGGGCCCTATGTTCGCCGCGATCAAGAACCTGATTCCCGAGCCTCGCCAGGCCAACCAGCCACGCAACTACGTCGGGCGACACCGCAAGCCCGAGATGCCGACCGGACCGGGACCTGTCGACAAACCGGCCGAAACGGCCGAGACCGCAGCAGCCTAACTGCCGGCGGCACCGACTTCCCAGCTCGGCATCGGGACGGTCGGGCCGTCGTCAGGGCCGGTGTATTCCAGCAGCACCAGGGCAATGTCGTCCTCGAGCCGCCCGTGGACCCAATCCACCAGCGCGGACTCCAGGGACGCGAGCCCATCTCCGACTGTGCCGTGCCCGAGAAGCCGCCAGGCGCGATCGGCAGTCGGGAAGAACTCGCCATCCCGGCGCGCCTCGCCGAGGCCGTCGGTGAAGAGCAGCAGCCGGTCGCCCGGCTCGAGCCGCTCCACCCGCACCTTGACCTCCGGCATGAAGCCCAGCGGAGGGGCCGGTGCCGGCGGCTCGAGCGGGATGACCTGGCCCCGGCGCAGCAGCAACGGAGCGGGATGTCCACAGTTGACGATGGTCAGCGTCCCGCCGCGCTCCTCCACCAGGGCCGCCGTCACGAAATCCTCGTCACCGACACTGCGGGCCACCGCCCGGTCGAGGTCGGCCACCATCGCCTTCAGGTCGGCCCGCTCATAGGCCACATGCCGGTAGGAACCCAGCACGATGCTTGCCAGACGGACCGCGTCCAGCCCCTTGCCGCGCACGTCGCCGATGATGATGCGGACCCCGAACGGGGTGTCCAGGGCCTCGTAGAGGTCCCCGCCGATGTCGGCGGCGGCCGTCGCCGAGATGTAGCGTCCGGCCACCGACAACGCCCCGACCTGCGGCCCCACCGGCGACAACACCGCCTGCTGGGCCACCGCGGCGAGTCGCTGGAGCTCGGCGATCCGATCGTCCTGCTTCTGCCGGATCGTCGCCACCACCGCCGCGATGCCGGTGGCCAGCATGATGCCGACGATGGTGACCAGGCCGGACATGCCCAGCGAGCCGTCCGCCCCCACGAAGATCATCCCGACGATCGTCGCGAGCACCCCCACGAACAGCACGGTCTGCCAGAACGCGAAGACGGCGGCCAGGAACGGGACGCCCGCGAGAAGGCCGACGAAGTGGGCGTGCGGGCCGTCGGCGAGTTCCACCGCGGACACGACCGCGAGCAGCACGAGGGCCGCGCCGAGGCCGGCGCGGGATCCAAGGCTCAACGGGCGGCGACGGCCCGGCGCGAGAATAGGCATGGTTACGCGGAACAGCATGCCCGATCAGGGCCGGTCACTGCATCAACTTGACCCGTAGTCTGACGCGGTTCTGCCGGTAGGGCCGACCGGCGGTGACAGGATGTCCACATGGCAGTCGATCTAGGTGATCGCCTCCGGTCCGCGTTCCGCTGGACCGATCCCGGCGACGGCTCCGGATATCTGGTGAGCAACCGCTCCGGGTGGTGGCGCGATCCATCGATCATCGCCGGGGTCGGCGAGGCACTCGGGGATCTTTTCCGGGCGTCGTCGCCGACGGTTGTCGTCTCGCCGGAGGTCACCGGCTTCCTCCTCGGACCGTTGGTGGCGCGCGCGCTCGGCGTGGGCTTCGTGGAGGCCTATCGGGCCGGCGTTCGCCGGCCCATCGCCGAGCCGATGCGATGGGTCCCGGTGCCGAGCGACCATCGCGGTGACGAGCAGCTTCTAGGTGTACGGGCGGAGCTGATCACCCCGGACGACCGCGTGCTGGTGGTCGACGACTGGGCCTCGACCGGCGCCCAGATCCGGGCCCTGCGCACGCTGCTGGGCCCGGCCTATGTGGGCGCGGCCGTGATCGTCGACGAGTGTCCGCCCCCGGTCGCGGCCGAACTGGCCATTCGCGGGCTGCTGGACGGCTCCGACCTCTAGACGTCGGTGAGCCGGCCCAGGCTCGGCCGGAACCCGGTGGCGGTGTATTCGGCCAGGCCCTTGGCGAGGTAGGGGTCGCCGGACATCAGCTCCCGCGCCTCCTCCTCGGTCTCCGCGTCGATCATGACGAGCCCACCGACCGGCGGGGTCTGCCGCCCGGCGATCACCAGCTTGCCCTGCTTGGCCAGGCCGTCCAAAAAGGCCAGATGTTCGTCGCGGACCTTGTCGACCTCGTCGAGCGGCACCAGATACTTCGAAATCATCACGTACACGGTGACGCTCCTCTCGCCTTACTTCGGGGCTCGCCAATCGTACGGTCCTGACCGCCTGGCTGCGCTTGTCCGGTCATAAGGAAACTTCTCGGCAAATCTCACTCGCCGACCAGCCCATACCACATCAGGACCCAAAAAGTTACATTTTGGTAGTGTTCTTCACGATAAGTGCGCAGCCCGATGCCCGGCTCATCGCGTCCGCGGTTCGGCGGGGCCTCCGCCCCGTCGTGCTGACCGCACGCTTGCTGGGCTGGGCCTTCATCGCCTTGGCCCTGACGCTCGAGATCGTGCACGGCGGCGGCTATCTCACGCTGGTGCTGACCGGGGCGCTCCTCGCGGTCGGCGTCCCGATGCTGCTGATCAACGCGGGCACCCGCGAAGCACTCAGCGACAGCGCACTCACCACGTACGAGATCACCGACGGCGGAGTCGCCAGCTCGAGCCTGGAGAGCCGGCACGCATATTCGTGGACCGCCTTCAGCGGCGTCGAGGACGCACCCGGCCAGCTGATCTTCCGGCGTGGGCCGATGCGGGTCCTGCCCGTGCCCACCGGCTCGCTCACCCGCCCACAGATCGACCAGATCTTGAGCACCGCCGCTGGTCACGGCGTGCGGGTCCGGGGCGCTAGCGCTCCGGTCTCACCCCGAGGAGGTACGCCTGCGGCTGCCCCTCATAGTCAACGGCAGCCCGAACAAGGCGCAACGATTCATCAATTCCGGCCCCGGTCATGAGGTCCGCGACCCGCTGCGGCGGCATCCAGTAGACGTCCAGGTCGATCTCGTGGCCGTACCCGTTGCGCAGCACCCGCTTCTCGTCACCGACCTTGAAGCCGAGCAGCAGATGCCCGCCCGGGCGCAGCACCCGGAAGAACTCGGCGAACGCCGCCGGCCACAGCTCCGGCGGGACGTGAATCAATGAATACCAGGCGACCAGGCCACCCAGACTCGCGTCGGGAAGATCCAGCTCGAGCAGATCACCGACGCTGAAGTCGATCGTCGGATGGGCCTCCCGGGCCACCGCGATCATCCCCGGCGACAGGTCGATCCCCTGCACGTCAACACCAAGCTTCGCCAGGTACGCCGTGATCCGCCCCGGCCCGCACCCGACATCCGCCACCCGGCCGTCGACCCGCTCGGCGAACCCGGCGAGGACCAACCGCTCCCAGGTCGATCGACTGAGCTCGCCCTCGAGCAGGACGTGGTAATCGGCCGCGACCGTGTCGTACGCAAGCCGGGTCTTGATCTGATGCTTCGGGCTCGTCATCGCGTCAGTGTGGCCGGATCATCGCGTCAGCGTGAGCCGGGCCGTCGCCTCAGCGGGGGCCGCACCGTCGCCTCAGCGGGTCGGCCAGAGCCGGAAGTTCTGCGCCGACCGGGATGGCGTCGGGCCGCGTTGTCCCTGGTAGCGCGAGCCGTAGACGGCCGACCCATAGGGGTGCTCGGCCGGGCTCGACAGCCGGAAGATGCAGAGCTGCCCGATCTTCATGCCCGGCCACAGCTTGATCGGCAGGTTGGCCACGTTGGACAGTTCCAGCGTCACGTGCCCGGAAAACCCGGGGTCGATGAAGCCGGCCGTCGAGTGGGTCAACAGCCCCAGCCGACCGAGCGAACTCTTCCCCTCGAGACGCCCCGCCAGCTGGTCGCCCAGCGTGATCACCTCGAGCGTGGACGCGAGCACGAACTCCCCCGGGTGCAGCACGAACGGTTCCCCGTCGGGCACCTCCACCTCGGCGGTCAGGTCGTCCTGCTGCTCGGCCGGGTCGATGTGCGTGTAGAGGTGGTTGTTGAACACCCGGAAGAACCGATCGAGCCGCACGTCGACGCTGGACGGTTGCATCAGCGCCGGATCGAACGGCTCGAGCGCCAGATCGCCCGTCTTGATCTCAGCGACGAGGTCACGGTCCGAGAGCAGCATCGGAACACCATACCGACCTGCAGTTTCGGCGTGTCCGCCCGGGCGCGTCGAACACATGTTCGATAAGATGACCCCATGGCTACCTGGTCCGATCTCACCGCCGCCGACCCCACCCTGGCGGCAGCCATCCGCGCCCTGTTCGAGCAATACGGCCCCGGCCTGGCCTACCTGGCCACCGTCCGGCCCGACGGCGCCCCGCGGCTGCACCCGGTCTCCCCGGTCTTCACGGACGAGGGCCTCTACTGCTTCATAGTCAGGTCACCCAAACGAGGCGACCTCTCCCGCGACGGCCGCTACGCCTTGCACTCCTACCCGCCCGAGGAGAGCGACGACGAGGCCTTCCTGACCGGCACCGCCACCCGAGTCCAGGACCCACTGGTCGTCGCCGCCCTGTCCGAAGCCCTGCGCGCGTCCCCCGCCGTCGACTGGCACCTCTACGAACTCCACATCACCTCCGCCACCCTCCGCCGCCACGGCCCCGCCGGCGCCATCCCCCTGGCCATCGCCCCCGCCTTCGCCCCCATGTCCCGCACCTGGAGAGCCGAGTTATCCCGCCCACTCGCCCACGTCGGTTAACCCGAGCCACTGCCGCCACAGCCCCTACCGATCAGGTACAGTGGTGCCGCTACGCGGGTGTAGTTCAATGGCAGAACATCAGCTTCCCAAGCTGACAGTGCGGGTTCGATTCCCGTCACCCGCTCGGAGGTGGGAGGCCCGTGTCCGCGGAAAGCGCGGACCGGGCCTCCTCGCATTTTCCCTGGGGGGCGACCCCCCAGACCCCCACGTTGCGGTGGTTGAGGTCGGCGGGGAAGCGCCAGCCCCGGGCTGCCGCCCCTTGCCCCTCATCGCTCTCCTCGCGATGTCGGTCACTTCGGCAGGGCCGCATAGGGTCCACTCCAGGCCGCCCGGTTCCTCCGCAAGCTGCGGTCGACCGAACGGAGCAAGCACCTCAGTACGGTTCCCAAGCTGAATATGCGGGTTCGATTCCCGCCACCCGCTCCAAACGCGGGAGCCCTGGTCAGGAGCCGCCGACCCCACTAGGGCCTCCGCGTCTGAACTCGGTCGAGCACCGTCTCGTAGGCCGGCGCTGCTTAGGTTTAACAAGTAGCAAGGTCGTAACGTCAACACTCGCCTCGGTCCCAGAACGCACGACCCGATCGCGCGCGGGTCCGACGAGCCTCGCTAAGTCAGATGCTGGATGGCCGCCCAACATAGGGTGACGATCACAATCAGCAGGCAAAGGCGGCTCGTGCGGTACGGTTCGGACACCGCATGCCTGACGGTCCGAGCTATTTCTTTGATGATCTCGTTCATGTGGACCCCTTCTGAATCTTGGCTGCAACACTCTGCTGCGCCTCGACTCGATGGTGAACAAGAGACAGATCTCGGCGGGATATCGCCCAAGCCTCGCCTGGTAGTTGTTCGGTATCGTGAGGTCTCCTTTAGGTCACGTGTGGACACGCCTGATACAAGGAGCGGCCCCATGACGGAGCAGGCGAGCCGGCTCAAGTTCCTTTTGCAGGTCAAGCACTGGCAGACATACAGGACGTTCTGCCGCGAGTATGATCGGGCGGCCGCCGCCCTTGATCCCCAACTTGTCGGGACCTGGCCGAGCCGCGCACACTTCTACCGCTGGCTGTCAGGTGCTTTGAAGGGCCTCCCACACCCGCACCATTGCCGAGTCATTGAGGCGATGTTCGACGGCCTGCCCGCGAGCCAGATCTTCGAATCGTTGACGCCGGATCGGGCCGCCACCGAGTTCACTCCATCTGCCCTCGAGGCGCCAACGGTAGGCGCGGTGAGCGATCCGCTCGACCTCGTGATTTACGACAACCTAAACGACGAGGACAACCGCGCGATCAGTCAGCGGATCAGGAATGGGCGAAACATCTTCTTCGTGGCGCACACCGGATACAACGCTATGGTTTCGCTCTACCAGTCGCCGATGCGCGCGGCGTTAGAAAAGGGGGCCGTCTTGAAGGTGGTGGTGACGGCACCAGAGAATGCGATCATGCAATACGAGCAGCTCAAGCACCGGCTCTGTCCAAGCATTCGGCAGGAAGGCGAAATTCGCGAGGTGCTGGCCGCCTGCGAGCGGCATCGAGCACACGCCGTTCGGTTTGGCCAACCGGCGGAAAATGTTCAAGCTCGCACTTACCTAGGTGTTCCAAGCATGAACGCACTATTGGTAGACGGTTGGCTCCGGCTCATTCCTTATCTACCGTTGATCGACGCGGCCGAGAGCCCTGTTTTCGAGTACTTCTTCGACGTCGATAGTCCGTCAACCACAATCAAGACCTATCTACGTTCACTGAATCTGCTGTGGTCGGACTCCACGCCCTCCCTCGATCAGGACAAAGCGCAGTCGGTGGCAAATCTCTAACTTTGCTGCTGGCGGAGCTTTGCCGAGGTGGCGTTGCCAGACCGCGCGAGAGCGGGATTGCCCGGATGAAGTGCCGCCGCATGGAGCCTTCCGCTACATCATGTTGGCGCGGGAAGCAGTGCCTCCGGCCGCCGGGGGCATGGCCGTCTGGTCCCTCGACAAGAGCGGCGCGTTCGGCGTGCGCTCGGGGAAGAGTCTTCCCTTAGCCCGCCGTAAGCAAGTCATGCCGAACGTCGCTGTGCCATTGCCGTGCCATTAAGCATGGCCACACCAGGTCACTCCAGGCCGCTCCGCGTCACTGATAGGTGTGGTCGACTGAGCTGATCAACTTGCTCTGTCCGGTTCCCAAGCTGACAGTGCGGGTTCGATTCCCGTCACCCGCTCGTCTCCGGGAGCCCTCTATCCGCAAAAAGCGCGGATCGGGGGCTCCTCGCATATCTGCCTGGGGGCGACCCCCCAGACCCCCACGTTGCGGTGGGCGCGCTAGGCGGTTGGCGTCGGACTGGCGGGCCGGCGTCGGGTTAGCGGGCCGGCGTCGGGTTAGCGGGCCGGCGTCGGGTTAGCGGGCCGGCGTCGGGTTGGCGGGCTGGCGTCGGGCTGAGCGCCGCTCTGCGAACGGGCCGTGTTGATCTTGAAGCGAGTTGTGGTTCGGGATTGCTCGCGCTTAGGGGGTGGGCTTAAGGCGTCGCCCACTGGCGCATCCAGAGCTTCCTTGACTCGAGCACGAATCCGGGGCGCTCTGATCCGAGCGGCAAGCGACTTCGCCTCGGAGTGAAGGTCGTCGACGAAGTCGCCAGGTGCTTCCTCCACCGCCCAGAATTTCAGGGTCTCGACGGCTTTTGCCAGCAAGTCGTCGTCATGGCCCGCGGCATCGATGGCCTGTCGCATCTGGGCCCGTCCATCGTCCGTACGGCCACCGGAATAGAGGAAGTACGCGTATCCGCGGTGGGCGAAGAGGACCTGAGTCGGACCCTCCGACTTTGCGGCAGTGGTTGCGCGGATCCAGATACGTTCAGCCTCGGACGGGAAGCCTGCCCGACTCAAGGCGTACGCGAGCACTCGTAGCTCCGAACTGGTGACCTGCTTCTGGAACTTCGGCAGCAGCGCGAGCGCGTGAAACGACAGAATCTCGCGGCGACTGTTGACCGCGTTCGTGAAGTCGCCCGCGTTCAGACCGTCTGGCGTTTTCAGCTGCTCGAAGGACAACGCGTCGAGATCGGCGATCGCGGCGGTGAGCCGAAGCCACTCGCTGCGCCTGACGTCGCGGCGCCGTTCCAAGACGCCATAGATGGCGAGGGCAAGGGCACACACGCTGATCAGGAGAGATGCGTAGTTGCCGCCAGACATATCTCCACGCTAACGGCGGGGGCAAGAGCTGCCTGGTTCGCGCGCGCCTGGACTCGACAACTGAGGAATGACGTGGAGCGCTGGCTATACCGAATTCTGGAACGCCAGTCTCATCGAACGAGCGCGAGCGCATCGAGGGCGGCGGCTTCTGGCACATTCTGCGCTTATCGCGCTGTGACGAGCGGCAAGATCACCGCGTGCAGGTTCGGGCGCCGGGGGAGGAAGTCGAGACGTAACCGGCGGAAGGACGCCCGCTAAGGCGGGCGCCCTTTCCCTTGTCAGCCGGAGTTACTTGGTGTCGGCGACCTGGCTGTCCTCGTCCGACTTCTGGGCGGTGCCGGCCCCGGCAACCGAACGAACCGGGCTGCCGAGTGGTTCCAGTCCGGTCGGGGAAGTCTTCACCGGCTCGCGGGTGGCCTCGAAAACCACCGTGTACTTCGGGTCGAACCGCAGGCCGCTGCAGGTCTCCGTGGCTTCCCTCTTCAGGCTGACGGCCTTCTTCAAGGTCACGGTGACCGAGCCGCCGTGGTCAAGAACGAGCGCGCCGCCCGGCTGGTAGGTGGCGAGCTGGAGGTTTCCGGAACAGTCGTTCGTGAGGCCGGTCGGCGTGATGGAGACGACCTTGCCCTGCACCGTGTTCGAGCTCGGGTTGCCGAGGACGAGCTGGACGTCGCCCGACTCGCCCGGCAGCAGGAGCTTTCCGTTCGCCGGGTACCCGTTGCCGTCCGGACGACCCATCCAGGTGCCATTCGCCGTCAGCGGCTCGAACGTTTCCGTGCCGGCGCCTGTGGCGTTGGCCGTTGCGGAACGGTTGAAGGCGGCGAATGCGACTCCGCCGATGGTGAGGGCGGCTACGGCGACGCCGGTACCGATGACGGCGAGACGCTTTTTGCTGCGCGACATCAAGTGGCTCCTACGAGTAAGTGTGTGTGCGCTGGTGGAGGTCGCACGCACGAGGACGGTCCTGGTTCATGGCTGTTTGCTGGTGCTTTCCAGCGGTGCGGGAGCGGCTGCCGTTTCTGTGGAGGTCGACGGCTCCGCATCGGACACCTGTGGGCTGGTTTCGGTTGTTGCGGTTCGGGTCGGTTGTGGGTCGGCGACCAGGGGCTGGGCGGCTGCCGGGGACGTCGGGGTGACCGCGGGACCTGCGGTCGGCGTTGACGTCGCCGGGAGCGTTCTGCCTGCTGGTCGGGAGGGCGAAGCGGGCGTGCCGGCCGGCTTGGCCGGGGGCGTCTCGGTTGCCGTCGGCACGCCCGTTTCGATTTCGACCCGCACCTGGGTTTCGGTCGTCCAGGCGGGCCCGTCTTCGGCGGCGAAGGCCATTCCGCCGGCTCCCACCACCGCCGCGATGGCGAAGCAGTAGAAAGCGAATGCCATTCGGTTACGTCGTTGCCGACGCTGTCGAACCTTGGTGGCATACATTCTTTCCGGGCTCCGTTCATTGCCTATCGTGGCTGGCCTGAAAGAACCTAAGCCGCGATGGCCATTTCGCGCAGTCCCGCGTTAGCGGTAGTCCGGGCGGCGTGGGGCGGGTAGTTGATCGGCTCTGCGCAGGGGCGAACGGTTACGCGGCGGGATCGAGATGGGCGGTGCCGCCCAGCTCAGCCACGTGGCGTCGGTCCAGCGTCAGGGAGCCGGCCCGGACGGCGGACGCCACCGCGTGGACGGCGTAGGCCACCAGGTCGGGGGCATCGATCGGGAGCAGGTGGCCGGAGTTCTCGGCGACGATCACCGGGGCCCGCCAATCGTCGGCCAGGAGCTGCTGGGTCAGGTGCCACAGGTCGTCCAGGGCCGGGTGCGGGATGGCGGCGAAGTCCGGGATCCACCAGTGCCGGCGGCGGGTCATCACCACGGCGGGGACGCTCAACGGCTGGGCGCGCAGGAGTTCGACGTGGCCGGCGACGACGTCGATCGCGGTGCCGGTCTCCTCGTCGCCGTCGATGAAGAAGTCCGTCTGCGGCCAGGTCAGGCTTTGCGGCAGGGAGGCGTCGAGGAACACGGCGCCGGCCACCCGGTGGGGACAGCGGTGCGCGAACACCCGGGCGATCGAGGCCCCGATGGAGTGGCCCACCAGCACGAACGGCTCGGTGACGCGGGCCGCGTCGAGGGTGGCGGCGAGCTCGTCGGCGAAGACGCTGAACGGCAGCGGCGGGTTCGGCGCGGGGCGGGGCGGCGCTTTTCCGCATGCGGGGCGGTCATAGGTGAAGACGGCAGCCCCGGGCAGCCGGTCGATTACGGGTTTCCACGAGTTTCCGCTGAAGCCGAGGGCGGAGACGAACACGATCAGGGGAGCCATGCCGGCCCGCACACTGATCGTCACCTATTCGATGCTAATCGTAACCATGGAGATCGGCTAGGCGTCTGGGCTGCAAAAAGGGCCGGCAACAGGGCACCCTGTAGGGGTGACTGCCAGATCGGAGGCCCGGCTCAGAGAGCTCCGGCTGCTGCGCCAGGTGCGGGACCGCATCGATCGCGAATACGCGCAACCGCTCGATGTGGAGGCGCTGGCCCGTGGCGTACACATGTCGGCCGGTCATCTGAGTCGGGAGTTCCGCGCGGCGTACGGCGAATCGCCGTACAGCTATTTGATGACCCGCCGCATCGAACGCGCCATGGCCCTTCTTCGCCGGGGTGACCGAAGTGTCACCGATGTTTGTTTCGCGGTGGGCTGTTCGTCGCTCGGCACCTTCAGCACGCGTTTCTCGGAGCTGGTCGGCATGTCACCCAGCGTGTACAAGAGGTTGGCGGCGGAGGATGCCGCCGGCCTTCCGGCCTGTGTCGCCAAGCAGATCACCCGGCCGATCAGGAATCGAGAAGCAGTTCGGGTCCGAGCCACCTAACGTGACGGCATGAGCATCATCATTCGAAACTCGTTCCTGCCGGCCGACGATCCGGAGAAGTCGCTCGCGTTCTATCGGGACACGTTGGGGTTCGAGGTCCGCGGCGATGTCGGGTACGGGAACATGCGCTGGATCACGGTCGGTCCTAAGGATCAGCCCGAGACGTCGATCGTGCTCCACCCGCCGGCCGCCGATCCCGGCATCACCGATGTCGAGCGGCAGACCATCGCCGAGCTGATGGCCAAGGGCACCTACGCCGGGATCGTGCTGGCCACCGAGGATCTGTCGGGCACGTTCGACCGGGTGCAGGCGAGTGGGGCCGAAGTGGTGCAGGAGCCGATGGACCAGCCGTACGGGGTGCGTGACTGCGCCTTCCGCGATCCCGCCGGCACCATGGTCCGGATCAACCAGCTCTAGAACCACGGGCCGCAGCCGGTCACTCGATGCGGAGAAAGACGTTGTCGATCAGGCCGGCGAACTGGTCGTTTCCGCGAGCCGGCCCCTTTCCGCCGACGCGCAACGGTTCGGCGTTGGCGATCATCAACCGGGGCGGCAGGCGGACCCAGGCCTTCTCCTCGCCGTCCACGCGCAGGGTCAGACGGTCCGCGGAGCGCACACAGGCCAGCACGTGCCAGCGGCCATCGGCCACGTTCAGCGACGGCTCAGCCCGGAAGATCCCGCCGAGCCGGCCCACGACCACGCAGCTCGGGTGGCCCAGCCGGTGGTCTACCTGCAGCTTGAACTGACTGCCACCCCCGACCGAGTAGCCCTTCTGGAACACGTTCGCCCCGTCGGCCAGGTCACTGCGAGTCATCAGCACCGATGCCCCGTACACCAGCGGTCGGGTTCCCGGGTTGAGGCTGTCGTCCCGGAGTCCCTGCAGGATCGCCCGGGGGCAATCCGCCTCCCGGGCCCGCGTGCATCGGTCCGGGTAGGCGACCGCCAGACCTGTTCCTTGCGGTACGAGTCGGAGCTTGCCGCCGTTCTCGCCGAGCGGGCGTAGCGGATGTCCGCCGTCGAGATCGGTGATCGGCAGCCGCGGGCCACTGTCGAATGTGTATCGGATGCTGACCGGCGCGGTGGCGACCCCGACCCGGGGTCTGTCGTGGTCGGCCGCCGGGACCTGGGCCGATGCCGGCCGGATGGCGGTCGGGCCGTGTTGCGCGAGGACGAGCCCAACGGCGAGGAACAGCGGAGTGAACCGACGCCCGATGGAGAACATGTGGCTATTGTCCGGATTGCCGCCTAGATCACCGCTGCTGCGCCGGGGAACCGGCAAAATGCACTCGGAAGAGGTACGCGTCGAATGCCGCTCGACATTATTGTCAACAATTCAGTGGCTTGGTAGAGCAATGTAAACGGTCTTTGTCGCCGACATTGTTGACAATCGGGGGACGCGTCCTAGGCTGGGCCCGAGGCAGGCTCGAAGCCCGCCAGGGGGAGGCCGTCATGAAGACCGTCGTAGTCACCGATCCACCTCGCGCCGACGAGCGGGACGCGCAGACCCTGGGCGAATACGGCGTGGCCACTGTGCACGAGGCCGTCGGCCGGGTCGGCTACCTCGGCCCCGAGTTCCGCCCGGCCTGGCCTGGCGCCAAGATGGGCGGCACCGCCGTGACGGTGCTCTGCTGGCCCGGCGACAACCTGATGATCCACGTGGCGGTCGAGCAGTGCCGCCCCGGTGACGTCCTGGTCGTGGCGACCAACTCGCCGTCCACCGACGGCCTGTTCGGCGAACTCTTCGCCGGGGCGTTGCGGCAACGCGGGGTGCGCGGCGCGGTGCTGGCCAGTGGCGTACGCGATGTGGCTGATCTTCGGGATCTGGGGTTTCCGGTGTGGTCGCGGGCGATCAGCGCCCAGGGCTCGGTCAAGGCCACGGCCGGCGCGGTGAATGTCCCGGTCGTCCTCGGCGGACAGACGATTCACCCCGGCGACGTGATCCTCGGCGACGACGACGGGGTGACCGTCGTGCCGCGCGCCGACGTGCCGCGCGCGCTGACCGCCGCCCAGGCCCGCCTCGACAAGGAGGCCGCGACCAGGGCCGCCTTCGCCGCGGGTGAGCTGGGCCTCGACCGCTACGGCCTGCGCGCGAGGCTTCCCGAGCTGGGCATCGAGTACGTCTCCTACGAGGAGTACGTGAAAGGTGACTGACCCACAGACCACGACCGGGCGAGGAGCTCACCTGTGATCATCGACTGTCACGGCCACTACACCACCGTGCCGGCCGCACACACCGCCTGGCGCCAGGAGCAGCTCGCCGGCGACTCGACGCCCGCCTACCCGACGATCTCCGACGACGAGATCCGCGAGTCGATCGAGGGCAGCCAGCTGCGGCTCATGCGCGAGCGCGGCGTCGACCTGACGATCTTCTCGCCGCGCGCCTCGGCGATGGCCCACCACGAGGGCACCGAGCAGATCAGCCGGCAGTGGGCGGAGGCCTGCAACGACCTGGTCCACCGGGTCACCCAGCTCTTCCCGGGCAGCTTCGCCGGGGTGTGCCAGCTGCCCCAGTCGCCCGGTGCGCCGATCGCCAACTCGATCGGTGAGCTGCGCCGCTGCGTCGCGGAGCTCGGCTTCGTGGGCTGCAATCTCAACCCCGACCCGAGCGGCGGCCACTGGACGTCGGCGCCGCTCACCGACCGCAGCTGGTACCCGTTCTACGAGGCGATGGTCGAGCTCGACGTGCCGGCCATGGTGCACGTGTCGGCGGTGACCAACAAGAACTTCCACGCCACCGGGTCGGCCTATCTGAACGCCGACACCACCGCGTTCATGCAGTTTCTCCAGGCCGACCTGTTCAAGGACTTCCCCGACCTGCGGCTGATCATCCCGCACGGGGGCGGCGCGGTCCCGTACCACTGGGGTCGGTTCCGCGGGCTGGCGGACATGCTGGGTCGGCCGCCGTTGGCCGAGAGCGTCATGCGCAACGTCTTCTTCGACACCTGCGTCTATCACCAGCCCGGCATCAACCTGCTGTTCGAGGTCATCGACCTGGACAACCTGCTGTTCGGCTCGGAGATGGTCGGCGCGGTGCGCGGCATCGACCCGACGACCGGCCACTACTTCGACGACACCCGGCGGTACGTCGAGGCGTTGGGCCTGTCGGACGAAGATCGCGCC
Organism: Paractinoplanes ferrugineus; assembly: GCF_016862195.1. GTDB lineage: Bacteria > Actinomycetota > Actinomycetes > Mycobacteriales > Micromonosporaceae > Actinoplanes > Actinoplanes ferrugineus. The sequence continues at coordinate 25,298 of NZ_BOMM01000032.1, forward strand.
CGGGTCTTCGAGCTCAACGCCCGCCGGGTCTACCCGCGGCTCGCCACCTAGGGGGAGCATGTCTTCCGACCAGACCGCCGCGACCGACAAATTGCGCGCCGCGATCCTCGGCGGTCAATATCTGCCCGGCGAGCGGCTGGTGGAGGCTCAGTTGTGCGAGCGGCTCGGGGTGAGCCGTTTCAACGTGCGCGCCGCCATCTCCGAGCTCGCCGCGGACGGCCTGGTCAAAGTCGAGCGCAACCGGGGCGCGCACGTGCGCAAGGTGTCGATCGACGAGGCGGTCGAGATCACCGAGGTACGGATGGTGCTCGAGGGCCTGGTCGCCGCGCGGGCCGCGACGCGGGTGACGGACGAGCAGGCGAGCGAGCTCGACGAGATCGGCCTGCTGATGCGGCGGGCGGTGAATGCCGGCGAGTTCCGCCGCTACAGCGATCTGAATTCCCGGCTGCACGGTCTCATCCGGGGCATCGCCGGACACGGCACCGCCGACGGCATCATCGAGACGCTGCGCGGCCAGCTGGTGCGGCACCAGTTCATGCTGTCGCTGCACCCCGGGCGGCCGGCGATCTCGCTGCCCCAGCACGAACGGATCATCCAGGCGATCCGGGAGCGGGATCCGAAAGCGGCGGAGCACGCCATGCGCGACCACATCGCGAGCGTCATCGAGGCACTTCGCGACATGGACGCCGGGGAGACCGGCTGAGGGAGGCGCGATGAGGAAGACCGCATCACCCGGGCCGGCCGCGACCGGCTCGCCGAGCTGGCCGGCGAATAGTCCCGTTTGCACCGTAACCAATTCGGCGCTGTCACGATTATCAACAATCCACGTCGGCATTTGAGCTGCGGCTTTAAATCGAATTCGGCAAGGTCACCGGAAATCGTTGACAATCCCGCGACCGAGGCCCTAGCGTTCCTCCGAGTGGCTCCAATTGATCTACGAATAGTACGGCAGGGGTTGCGGAGAAAATGCTGAGAACACGGTTCATCGCATTGCTGGCCGTCACTGCCCTGGCCGCCACCACGTCGGCCTGCGGTTCCGACGACTCCTCCGACGCCGCCCCGGCAACGGGTGGGGCGGACAAGGTCAAGGTCGGGGTCATCCCGATCGTCGACGTGGCGCCGATCTACCTCGGCAAGGCCAAGGGCTTCTTCACGAAGCAAAATGTCGACCTGTCACTCGAGCAGGCCCAGGGCGGTGCCGCAATCGTGCCGGCCGTCGTCAGCGGTCAATACCAGTTCGGCTTCAGCAACGTTGTCTCCCTGATGATCGGGCAGTCCAAGAACGTGCCGATCAAGGCGGTCGCCAACGGCAACAATGCCACCGCCGACGCCGCCAAGGACTTCAGCGGCCTGCTCGTCAAGGACTCGGCCATCACCCGGCCGAAGGACCTCGAGGGCAAGACGGTCGCCAGCAACACCCTGAAGAACATCGTGGACACCTCGGTGAAGGACCTGGTCCGCAAGGACGGCGGCGACCCGTCGAAGGTCAAGTTCGTCGAGATCGCGTTCCCCGACATGGCCGCCGCACTCGACGCCAACCGGGTCCAGGCGATCTTCGTGGTCGAGCCGTTCCTGACCTCGGCCAAGGCGAAGGGCTGGAAGCAGATCGGCTCGTTCGCCGCGGTCAGCCCGAGCCTGCAGGTCGCGGCCTACTTCACGTCGCAGCAACTCCTCGGCGAGAAGGCGGACCTGGTCAAGCGCTTCAGCGCGGCCATGAAGGAGTCGCTGGCCTACGCCGACGCCCACCCCGACGAGGTGCGCCAGATCGTCACCACCTACACCACGATCAAGGCCGAGGCCGCCGCGGCGATGACGTTGCCGAAGTTCGCGCCCGACATGGACAAGACGTCGCTCGACACGATGAGCAACCTGCTCGTTCAGGAAGGTCTGCTCGCGGCCCCGGCCGACACGGCGAAGCTGTTCCAGTGACCACCCCGCGAGTCGCCCGGCGCCGGGCCGGAGACAATCCGGCCCTGCTCGGGCTCGTGGGGATCCTCGCCTTCGCGGCGCTGCTGGAGGTGCTGCCCCGCGCCGGCGTCCTCCCGGCGGAATACCTCCCGCCCACCAGCAGGATCGTGTCCGCCCTGCTCGACGAGTTCGGGCGGGGCAGCTTCTGGCAGGCGGTCGGCGGCACGATCACGACCTGGCTGCTCGGTCTCGTGATCGCGGTGGTGGCCGGCATCGTGCTCGGCATCGTCATCGGATCGGTGCCGGCGCTGCGGCTGGCCACCGCGTCCACCGTCGAGTTCCTCCGGCCGATCCCCTCGGTGGCCCTGCTGCCGCTGGCGGTGGTGCTGTTCAGCGCCCCGATCCGGTCGATCCTGCTGCTCGTCGTCTACGCGTCGTTCTGGCCGGTGCTGATCCAGGTGCTGCACGGCGTCACCGACATCGACCCGGTCGCCCGGGAGACCGCGCTGTCCTACCGGCTCGACCGGTGGCGGCGGGCGCGCTACCTGGTCTGGCCCACCACCCTGCCCTATGTGATGACCGGCATCCGCCTCGCCGCCTCGGTGGCCCTGGTCCTGACCATCACCGGCGAACTGCTCATCGGCGGCACCAAGGGCATCGGCGAGCGGATCGCGGTGGCGCAGAGCAGCATCACGGTGCCGTCGATGTACGCGCTGATCGTCGTGTCCGGCCTGATCGGAGTGCTCGCCAACGTGGCCACCCGGCGCGCCGAACGCCTGGTGCTGGCCTGGCACCCCGCGGTGCGACGGGAGTTCCCGCTGTGAGCCGGGCCCTCGGTCGCGCCGGCCTGCTCCTCGGCCTCCCGGTGATCCTGCTGGTCACCTGGTGGTTCGCCAGCGCCGGCAGCAAGAGCTTCTACCAGCCGCCCCTCGAGACGATCATCAAGGTGTTCCCGGCAACCTGGACCGCCGCCCGATTCCGGAGCGACGTGCTCCCGAGCCTGGGCCGGTTGTTCCTCGGTTACGGCCTGGCCGTGCTGCTCGGCATCGTTCTCGGCGTGCTGATCGGCGCCCACCGCCGGCTGCGCGCGCTGGTCGAGCCGCTCCTCGAGTTCCTGCGGGCCATCCCGCCGCCGGTGCTGGTGCCGATCCTGATCCTCGTCGCCGGTCTCGGTGACCCGACAAAGGTGCTGGTCATCGTGAGTGGCGGGATCTGGCCGGTGCTGCTGAACACGGTGGAGGGCGTACGCGGCGTCGACCAGGTCCTCGCCGACACCTGCCGCACCTACCGCATCTGCGGGTGGCTCCGGATGCGCACGTTCATCCTGCGGGCGGCAAGCCCGCAAATAGTGGTCGGCGCTCGCCAGGCTCTGTCCATCAGCATCATCATGATGGTCATCGGCGAACTGCTCGGTGCCACCAACGGTCTCGGCTACACCGTCGTGCAGTTCCAGCGCGGCTTCGAGATCCCCGAGATGTGGAGCGGCGTGTTCGTCCTGGGCCTGCTCGGCGTTCTGCTCTCGCTCGCCTTCACTCTCGTGGAGCGGCGGGTCCTGAGTTGGTACCACGGTGTACGCGCGGCCGAGCGCAGCGGCCGCTAGGGGAAGGAAGAGGCGTGCTGGAGATCCGATCCCTGCGCAAGGTCTACGGCGGCCACGGCCGTCAGGTGGAGGCCCTCGGCGACGTCACGCTCACCGTGCCGGAGGGCCAGTTCGTCTGCGTCGTCGGCCCGTCCGGCTGCGGCAAGACCACGCTGCTGCGCTGCCTGGGCGGCCTGCTCGCGCCGACGTCGGGCGAGGTCGAGGTCGCGGGGCAACCGGTCACCGGGCCACCCGACGGCTTGGCGATCGTCTTTCAGGAGTACGGGCGGAGCCTGTTCCCCTGGCTCCGGGTCGCCGAGAACATCGAACTCCCGTTGAAGTCGAAGGGAGTCGGCCGGGCCGAGCGCCGGCGGATCGTCGACGAGTCGCTCACCGCGGTCGGCCTCGGTGACGCCGCCAAGGCGTACCCCTGGCAGCTCTCCGGCGGCATGCAGCAACGGGTCGCGATCGCCCGGGCGATCGCGTTCCAGCCCAAGGTGCTGCTGATGGACGAACCGTTCGCGGCCGTCGACGCGCAGACCCGGGCCGATCTGGAAGACCTCGCGCGCACGGTCTGGCAGCGCTTCGGCATGACGGTGCTGTTCGTGACCCATGACATCGACGAGGCGGTCTATCTGGGTCAGCGGGTCGTCATGCTGTCCGCGTCACCGACCCGGGTGCTGGAAGACCTGGACATCGACCTGCCGGACAAGCGCGACCAGTTGGCGACTCGCTCCGGGACGCGCTTCGCGGAGCTGCGCTCGCACGTCTACTCGCGCATCCAGGAAGCGAAAATCGCCCGGCCAGGGAGCTAGGAGGCCGCTTGGGCCGGCACGCCGTGGGCTGATTCCCCGACCACGGCGTGGATCACGTCGTCCAGTGTGATCAGGCCGAGCGGCTGCCGGCCGTCGCTGACCAGCATGATGTGCAGGTTGTCACGGCGCATGGCGAGCAGCAGATCGGCGAGCGTGCGGTCGGGCGGCACGGTGGCCAGCGGCCGGATGATCTCGGCGGGGATCGGCAGGCGGCGCTGCCCCGCCGCGTACCCGAGGATGTCCTTGACGTGCACGAAGCCCAGCACCCGCCGGGTCTCCCGCTGCACCACCGGGAAGCGGGAGCGGCCGGTACGGGTGGCCACCGCCTCGATCGTCGCCGGCGACACGTCGTCGGCCACCGTCGTCACCCCCGACCACGCCCGCAGCGTGTCCGCGGCGGTGCGGTCGTTGAGCCCGAGAGCGGCGTGGATCCGGGCGTACTGGTCGGAGCCCAGCAGACCCTCACTGCGCGCCTGAGTGACCATCCCGGCCAGCTCCTCGGCCGTGAAGACCGTCTTCACCGCGTCGGTCGCCTCGATCTTCCACAGCTTCAGCACCATGCGCGACGCCCAGCGCATCGCGTTGAGCACCGGCTTGGTGGCCGTGCAGAAGGCCAGCATGAACGGGCCCAGGTAGAGCGCCGACTGTTCCGGGCCGGCCAGCGTGATGTTCTTCGGCACCATCTCGCCGACCACCGTGTGCAGGAACACCACCACGACCAGGGCCAGTACGAACGCGACCGGGTGCACGGCGTTCTCGGGCAGGCCGAGCGACGCGAACGGGCCCTCCAGCACGTGCGCGAGCGCCGGTTCGGCGAGGGCGCCGAGGCCGAGCGAGCAGATGGTGATGCCGAGCTGCGCGCCGGCGATCATCAGCGGGATCTGGTTCATCGCCGACAGGGCCCAGCGGGCCCGCCGGGAAGTGGCGGCAAGCGGTTCCAGAGCGGTGCGCCGCGACGCGATCAGGGAGAACTCGCCGCCCACGAAAAGGGCGTTGCCGAACAGCAGCAGGACCGTGACGAGGATCTTAATCATCGGCCGGCTCCGGTGGCGGCGCGGCGACGCGGACCTGCTCGACCCGGTGCCGGTCGACCTCCATCACGGTGAACTCCCAGCCGTCCTCCTCGAGCGACTCACCGACGACCGGGATGTGCCCGAGGCGGGCGAGCAGGAAACCGGCGAGCGTCTCGTACGGACCCTCGGGGAGCGCGAACCCTGTCTGCTCCATCAACTCGTCCTCCCGCAGCAACCCGTCCACCACGAACGTCTTGCCCTCGCCCGGCGCGGTCAGTTCCTGGGTGGCGGCCTCGGTGACGTCGATGTCGTACTCGTCGGTGATCTCCCCGACCAGTTCCTCGATCAGGTCCTCGATCGTGACCACGCCGTCGGTGCCGCCGTACTCGTCGACCACGATCGCCAGGTCGGCGCCGGCCGCCCGCAGCGCGGCGAGCACCTTGTCGAGGCCGAGGCTCTCCGGCACGTACACCGGCTCCTTGGCGATGGTCGCGACCTTGGTCGTGGCCCGCCGCTCGAGTGGCACCCCGAGCGCGTCCGGCACCCCGGCCACCCCGGCGACCACGTCGATGGTGTTCTCGTAGACCGGGAAGCGGGTGTGGCCGGTCTCGCGCGCCACCGCGATCAGGTCGGCGACGCTGGCCGCCGTCTTGAGCCCGACCACGTCGACCCGCGGGGTCATCGCTTTCGCGGCCCGTTTCTCACCGAACCGGATGGTGCGCCGCATCAGCGTGGCCGTCTCGGTCGGCAGCGCGCCGGCCCGCGCGCTGATCGCGGCGAGCAGGCCCAGCTCCTCCGGCGAGCGGGCGCTGGCCAATTCCTCCTGCGGCTCGATGCCGATCCGCCGTACCAGCCAGTTGGCCGACCCGTTCAGCCCGGCGATCAGGAACTTGAACATCGTCGAGAAAGTGCGCAGCGGCGCGGCGGTGGCCAGCGCGACCCGCATCGGCCGGGCCAGCGCCGCGTTCTTCGGCACCAGCTCGCCGAAGAGCATCGACAGCAGGGTCGCCACGATCAGCGCCAGCGCGTGCGTGATGCCGTCGGTCGCGTCCCCGGCGATCGGCTCGACCAGCGGGTCGAAAAGCTTGGAGAGGGCCGGCTCGGCGAGGTAGCCGGTCAGGATAGTGGCCAGAGTGATACCGAGCTGGGTGCCGGAAAGCTGGAAAGACAGACCGTGCAGCACGTGCTGGACCGTCTGGGCACGCCGCTCACCCTCGCGAGCACGCTTGTCGATCTCGGCCCGGTCCACCGTGACCAACCCGAACTCGGCTGCCACGAAGAACGCGTTGGCTGCCGTGAGCAGCGCGAACGCCGTCAACGGGAGCACCGCGGTCACGAGCACGCCGTCCATGATCGGTTTCACCTCGGACATCATTGTGCCGGACCGGCCATGCACCCGCGTGAACACGGTCCCCGACGGCCCGGCGAATCGCCCGCGGCGGGCGGCGGAGACCCGCGGCCGGTTACGGTCAGGACATGAGCCTTGCCGAGGAGTTCTTGCTTTTGGCGTACGACGAGAGCGGCGCCCCACTGACCGACGGCACTCGCCTCGACAACGGGCTCGGCGGCGCTCTCCTGCTCGACCTGGCCCTCGCCAAGCGGGTCGACATCGAGGACAAGCGGGTCGTGGTGCTCTCCCCGGCACCGACCGGTGATCCGCTGGTCGACCACGCGTTGAGCTTGATCATCGGCGAGAAGCCGCGCAAGCCTGGGCACTGGGTCACCAAGCTCGCCAAGCAGGCCCGCCCCCGGCTGTTGGAGAAGCTGGTCACCGACGGCGTACTGACCGTGGAGAAGGACCGGGTGCTCTGGGTCTTCCCCCGCACCCTGTACCCGCCGGCGACGGGCGAACTGCCCGCCGTCGAGGTCGCCGCCCGGGAGCGCATGCGCTCCGCCGTCCTCGGCAACGGCCCGGTCGAACCACCCACGGCCGCCCTGTGCGCCCTGGTGGCGGCGACCGAACTCGACCGCAAGGTGCTCGGCGACCTCGACCGCCGGCAGGTGACGGAACGCCTCACGGAGATCAGTGCCGGCTCGTGGGCCGCCGAGGCGGTCCGCAAGACGATCGAGGAGATCCAGGCCGCCGTCATGGTCGCGATCATCGCGTCCACGACGGCGGCCACGGCCGGATCGAGCGCCTAGACCTCTTGCTTCAATGACCTGAGCAGGACCGTCGCCACGTCGACGACCTCGACTTCCTCCTGCTGGCCCTTGGCCGTGACGCCGTCGCCGACCATGGTGTAGCAGAACGGGCAGCCGACCGCGATCGTCTTGGCCCCGGTGGCCAGGGCCTCCTCGGTCCGCTCGATGTTGATCCGCTTGCCGATCTTCTCTTCCATCCACATCCGGGCACCGCCGGCGCCGCAGCAGAAGGATCGTTCGCGGTTGCGCGGCATCTCGATGACGTCGCCGAGCACCTCACGGGGCGCGTCGAACACCCGGTTGTGCCGGCCGAGGTAACAGGGGTCGTGATAGGTCACGCCCCCGCCGATCGGCTCCACCGGCGTCAGTTTGCCCTCTTTGACGAGATGGGCGAGCAGTTGCGTGTGGTGCACGACCTCGACCTCGAGGCCGAGTTGCTCATATTCGTTGCCGAGCGTGTTGAAGCAGTGCGGGCAGGTCGCGACGATCTTCTTGACCGGACGATCCCCGAACGCCTCGTTGAGCGTCTCGACGTTCTGCTGGGCGAGCATCTGGAAGACGAACTCGTTGCCGATGCGGCGCGCCGGGTCACCCGTACACGTCTCGCCCTCACCCAGAATGGCGTAGTTGACGCCGGCCTCGTGCAGCAGCTTGGCCACCGCCCGGGTGGTCTTCTTGGCCCGGTCCTCGAACGCACCGGCGCAACCGACCCAGAACAGGTATTCGAAGTCTTCCTTCTCGCCGACCCGCGGCACCTCGAAGTCCAGACCCTTGGTCCAGTCCTCGCGGGTGTTCTGCGGAGCACCCCACGGGTTGCCCTTGTTCTCCAGGTTGCGCAGCATGACGCCGGCCTCGGAGGGGAAGCTCGACTCGATCAGAACCTGGTAACGGCGCATGTCGACGATGTGGTCGACGTGCTCGATGTCGACCGGGCACTGCTCTACGCACGCACCGCAGGTGGTGCACGACCACAGCACGTCCGGGTCGATGATTCCCTGCTCGTCCTCGGTGCCGATCAGCGGCCGGTTGCCCTCCGCCAGGGCGAGCACGTCCATGTGGGCGAGCTGGGCCTCGGTCGCCTTCTCCTCGCCGGTCAGGTCCTTGCCGCCGCCCGCCAGCAGGTAGGGGGCCTTGGCATAGGCGTGATCCCGGAGCGACAAGATCATCAGCTTGGGTGAGAGCGGCTTGCCGGTGTTCCAGGCCGGGCACTGCGACTGACAGCGACCGCACTCGGTGCACGTGGAGAAGTCGAGCAGACCCTTCCAGGTGAATTGTTCGACCTGGGCGACGCCGAACTGGTCCTTCTCCGGGTCGGCCTCCTCGAAGTCGAGCGGCTTGCCGGCGCTCATCATCGGCCGCAGCGCGCCCAGACCACTGCCCGCGGGCTTGGCCGGGCTGCGCTTGTAGAAGATGTTGAAGAACGCCAGGAACCGGTGCCAGGCCACGCCCATCGTCGGGTTGAGCCCGATGGTGATCAGCCAGCCCATCGAGATGAACAGCTTGACCAGCGCGACCCAGGTCGGCCCGTCATGGGCGGCCGGGAGCAGGTTGCCCACGCCGTGCGACAGCGGGGTGGCCCAGGCCGGAAACTCGAACGTGCCGTTGGCGACCTTGAAACCCCGGATCAGGAACCCGCAGGCGAGTACGCCGAGGATGACGCCCTCGACGAAGTACGCCTGCCAGATCGTCGAGCCGAGGAACCGGCTGCGCTTCTGCCGGAGGTCTCGTTGCCGCCGGTAGATCAGGTAGAGGATGCCGGCCAGCCCGAGAATGCCGATCCACTCCGTGACCAGGCCGTAGACCGTCCAGTGCCCGATGATCGGCAGCCCGCCCTCGGGGTCGACGACCTCGAAGTACGCCTCCACGACCAGCAGCACCAGGATCATGAAGGACACCATCACGAACCAGTGGGCCGCACCGATCGCCGACCACTTGAGCATCCGCGTGTGACCAAGGGTTTCCCGCAACATGGTCGTCGTCCGCTGCTTGGGATCGACGAACCTCTCCGGGTCCGGCTGGCCCTGCCGGATCACCGCGGTGATGGTCAGGACCGCTCGCACGGCCAGCACGACGGCCGTGATCGTGACGGCGCCGGCCAGCACGGTAGCGATGATCTGCGCTGTCCCCACGTAGTGCCTCCTCGATTCGGCAGCCCACCAAGCCATGTTACCCACGAGTAATAGATGGCCGCGCGCGCCTGGTCAAGTGGCGCCTGCTCACACCCAGGCGAAAGCGCACCCCGCACCTAGCGCGGGATGCGCTCAAACCGGACGAAGATCACACTACCCGCGCGAAGCGGACGCAGGCGGGTTACCGCCAGCGGGACAGAATGCCCAGTGATGCGACCATGCACCCGAAGCCGACCGCGAGGTTCCAGTAAGACCACGACGCGACCGGCCACTGCTGCGAGGACAGGTAGTAGACGACGAGCCAGGCGATCCCGATCACGATCAGCGCCACCGCGGTGATCGGCAGCCAGATCGGACTCGGCTTTTTGTTCGCCGCGGCAGCCGCCGCCGGACGGATGTCCGTCGGCGGGGTGTAGACCTTCTTCTTGCGAACCTGAGACTTCGGCACGGTGCTCTCCTGAGGGCAACAAGTGGTGAACAACCCACCGCTGAGCGGCTCGGGATGACCCGATTGCTGCCCGTGGCGAATACTGTTCGACAGCTAGCGTAGTCAAGGCAGCACGCAGTCAGGCAACCGCCAGGCGAGGAAATTGCCGGCCGCCTGTTTTCCTGCCTTACATCGAAGGGAATGAGGACGTGGAGTACACGACCGGCGCACCGTCGTGGCGGCTCGTTCTGCGGCGCGCTCTGGGTGGCCTACGGCCGCGCCGGCGCACCCAGCGAGTCCGCGGATGGTCGGTCGCTGTGCCATTGATCGCCCTCGCTGCCGGCCTGCTCTTCACCACCTCGGCCCGCACCGCCGACGGCACCCAATTGCGGGACGACCGCCGCCCCCAGCTCGCCCAGCTCATCGCCGACAAGAAGAACCGCCTCGCCGCCCGCGAGAAGAGCGCCGCCGAGCTGCGCAACGAGGTCGACGCCGACTCGGCCCGGTTGGCCGAGACCGATCTGCCGGTCAAACAGGCCCGGCAGCGCGCCGACGCGTTGCGCGCCGGCGCCGGCTTCACCGCCCTGCGCGGTCAGGGCCTGACCGTCACTCTCAACGATTCACCCCGACGAGCAAGCGACATGGGTCCGAACGCCCCCGACAACGACGACCTTGTCGTCCACCAGGGTGACGTCCAGGCGGTCGTGAACGCCATGTGGGCCGGTGGGGCCGAGGCAATGTCGATCATGGATGTCCGCGTCATCTCCACCAGCGCGGTACGCTGTGTCGGCAACACGCTGCTACTACACGGCCAGGTCTTCTCTCCACCCTTCAAGATCACTGCGATTGGCGAACCCACAACGATGCGTCAAGCGTTGGAGTCCGCGGAGGGAGTCCAGCAGTTCCGTGACGCCGTGGCCGATTTTGGTCTCGGCTACACGGAAACCGTCGAGAGGAACGTGACTGTGCGGGCGTACGACGGATCAAGTGATCTCAGATCCGCACGGGTGGCCGAGTGATGGCACCAGACAATCCGGCCGGCAACTCGGGGCGGCACCGGGCCCCCGACGGCGAGGCCCACACGGCCTACATCCCACACCTGGCTGACGCCTCTTCGGACGGCGTCCCCGGCGGTCCACTGGCGGCCCCGCTCGGCCTGGGCGGCCATCCGACGCCCAAGGCGGAGCCTCGGTCAGCCCCGGCCACGTCCCCGCCGTCGTCTTTCCCGCTGCCACCACAGCCGGCCGCCCCAACCCCACCGGGCCCGCCGCCGTCGGACACCCCGCAACCGCATGCCGGGGCCCCCTCATCGGGACCGCCGTCGTCGACACGGCTATCGCCGGGACCGTCGTCAGCACCGCCGTTGTCCGGACCGCCGTCGGGATTGCCGCTGTCGGGACCGCCGCCGCCGGGACCGCGGTCGTCAGGCCCGCCGTCGTCGAAGAACTCGGTGACGCATGCCGTCGCCGCGGCGCCTGGAGCTCCGATCTCGGGCCCCGCCGGCTCGCCCGTCCCGCCGGACGTGCGCACCCCGGACACCCGACCGCCGGACGTGCGCACCCCGGACACCCGACCGCCGGCCGCGGAGACCGCGGTGCTCAGTCCCGACGCGGACGCCGAGCGGCGCATCGCCGCCGCCCGTGCCGACTTCGCCCGCCCCGCTTCCCCGGGCCCCACGGGCTCGACCATCCCGGCCGGACAGTCCCCATCGCCCGGTTTGCCGGAATTCGCAGGTCCGCCCCCGCAATCCGACTCGGCAGCGCCCCCCGCAACCGACGTCGACGACGTGCATGCCGCGGCAACGGCCGCTCGCCTGCGCCTCCCTGGGCCACCACCGGCGCGGCCGGCCGGCAACGAGTTCGACTTCTTCGCCGCCGCCGCCGAAACCCACCCGGTGTCCCCGCCGGCCGAGCGGAAACGCCCCGCCCCGCGGATCGACGCCGCCGGCATTCAGGGCGTCAGCGCGCCCCCGGCGAGCGGGTTCAGCTCCCCCCAGGCGCCCAGCCCGGCCTCCGGGTTCCCGGCCACCACGTTCACTCCGGCGGAGCAGCCCTGGCCGGCCACCGCGTTCCCCGCGGCGGAGCAGCCCTGGCCCGCGACGGCGCGCGCGTTTCCGGGGACCGACGTGCCGCGGCGGGAGGTGTCGGCCAACGGTCACGTTCCGGTGGTCGAGACGAACTACGCCGGCGGGCAGAGCGCGGACGCCTTCATGAACGGTCATGGGCACAACGGACATGCCGCCGACCCGTCCGTCGGGCAAACCACTGTCCCGCTGCGGGCGCACCAGCCGGCCGAGGCTCACCAGGCACGCGGCGGCGGTTCCCCGGCGGGCCAACCCGGCGCTGGCGGCCTATACCCGACAAATCCGACTTCCCCTGTCAGCCCGAACGGCGCCGTCAGCCCGAGCGGCCCCGGCGGCCCGAACGGCCCCAGCAGCCCGAACGGCCCCGGCGGCCTAACCGGCACCGGGACGAGCGGCACCGGCGGCGTGAGCGGCGCGGCGGGAACGATGTGGGCGAGTGGGCCCGGCGCGGCTGCCGGCGGGATGGCGCCACGGTGGGACGGACAACGGCCCGACCTGTCGCGAAGCTTCGGGCCCGCGCCGATCGACCCCAACCAGACGGCTGTCCTGCGGGACGACAACGCCCCGACGGGCGTACTCCCAGCAGTGAAACCCAGGGTGAGCGACCCCCGGCCGGCGATCCGGGAACCCACCGCGCTGATGTCCGCGGTGCCCGGCCTCGCGGCGAAGGCCGCGAAAGCCGGCGCCGACCCCGACGCCGTGCTCGGCGCGGCCCCGGCCCCGCCGGTACGGCCGGGCGGGCCCGAGAGGAAGCCGGAACCGGTCGACGTGGGTGGGGATGACAAGCCGAAACGCGGCGAGCGCGTGGTGCGGTTGCGGCCCGAGCAGACCGATGAGGGCTACAAGAGCGTCTACTCGGAGTTGACCCGGCCGACGCTGGGCTCACGGATCCGGGCCGGCGTGCGGGTCTCCGGCGAGCTGATGATCACGTTCGGCCTGATCATCCTGTTGTTCGCGGGCTACGAGGTGTTCGGCAACTCGGCGAAGGTGCAGGACGAGCAGGACGCCCTGGGCAGCGAGCTCGACCAGCAGTGGAACGACCCGACCGTGGCGCCGACCGTGGCCGCCCCGAAGGGTCCGGCCGCACCCGGCAACGGGCTGGTCGGCCGGCTCTACATTCCGAAGCTCGACAAGGAGTGGGTGGTCGTCAACGGTGTCCGCCCGCAGGACATCAAGTACGCCCCCGGCCACTATCCGGACACCGCGCTGCCCGGCAAGATCGGCAACTTCTCGGTCGCCGGGCACCGGATTCGCAAGATCTTCTGGCGGCTCGACGAGCTCAATCCGGGTGACGTGATCGGTGTCGAGACCAAGGACTACTGGTACGTCTACAAGGTCTACGGCCAGGAGATCGTGAAGCCGAGCGCCATCGAGGTGGTCGCGGCGGTCCCCGACAAGCCGACCGCGAAACCGACGAAGGCGCTGCTCACGCTGACCACCTGTAACCCGAAGTTCAACAACTACCAGCGGCTGATCGTGCATGCCGAACTGGCAAGCAAGGTCGCCCGCAACCAGTCCCTGCCCGACGCCGGGATGCCGGCCGAGATGAAGGCGTAGCCGATGTACGCCTGGATCTGGCACAAGCTCCCGTTCGGACTGTGGGGAAAGCTGATCGGCTCGATCGGCTTGGCGGTCGCCACCACCGCCCTGTTGTGGTACGTCGTCTTCCCTTGGGCGACCCCGCTGCTCCCGTTCGACGACGTACAGGTCGGCACCGGCACCGGGCAGGACGGCCCGGCGCAGGAGGACCCGAACGTCATCTCGTCGGACAGCGTCGAAGGCCCCGACGAGATCCCCTACAGCACCGAGTCCAACGCCCCGCACCCCTCGACTTCGGCCACCTCGAAGTCCTCTCTCCCAGGTGACTGACGTGCGCATTCTCGTTATCGACAACTACGACTCGTTCGTCTTCAACCTGGTCCAATACCTCGGCCAGCTCGGCGCCGAGTGCGAGGTGCGGCGCAACGACGAGATCTCCGTCGCCGACGTCGGCACCTTCGGTGCCGCCGGCATCCTGCTTTCACCGGGGCCGGGCACACCGGAACGGGCCGGCATCATGATGGAGACAATTACGGCGTACGCCGGAAAGGTCCCGATGTTCGGGGTGTGCCTCGGTCATCAGGCGATCGGGGCGGCGTTCGGGGCCACCGTCACCCGCGCGCCGGAGCTGCTGCACGGCAAGACTTCCGAGGTGAAGCACACCGGTGCCGGCGTGCTGGCCGGCCTGCCCGACCCGTTCACCGCGACCCGCTACCACTCACTGGCGGTGGTCCCGGAGACGCTGCCGGACGAGATCGAGGTGACCGGCCGCACCGAGTCGGGCGTGGTGATGGCGATGCGCCACCGCACCCTGCCGATCGAGGGCGTGCAGTTCCACCCGGAGTCGGTCCTCACCCAGGGCGGCCACACCATGCTGGCGAACTGGCTGGCCTTCTGCGGTCTGCCGACGGCCCTGGAAAAGGCACCGCCGCTCGCCGCCGAGGTCGAGACCCGGCGCCGAGCGGCGTTCGCTACCGCCTAGTCGTTCTCCCGCAGGGTCCCGAGCGCGCCCCCGATGACCTCACCGCCACCATTACCGCCATTGCCACCGCCATTGCCGCCCGGCGGTGTCTCGGTGTCGGACGGCGACGGGGTGCCGCTCGGGTTGTCGGTGGTCTCTTGAGCCACCGTGATGGTCACCTTGTCGCCCTTTTCGACAGTGCTGTCAGCCTTGGGGTTCTGCGCGATGACCGTGCCCGGCACCTGGCTCGGGTCGGTGATCTTGCCGGTGACGGTCGTGACGTTGAGGCCGGCCTGCTGGAGCAGAGCCTTGGCGACGTCACCGCTCTGGCCCGTCACGTTCGGCATCGGGATCTTGTTGGCCTTGGACAGGCTCACGGTGATCTCGGTGCCCGGGTCGACGGTCTGGCCGGCGCTCTCGACGTTGACGACGGTGTTGAGCGGCTTGTCGCTGCTGGTCGGCTTGAACTTGGCCTTCAGCCCGACCGCCGTCAAGGCGTCCTCGGCGGCCTGCTTGGAGCTGCCGACCAGGTTGTTCGGGACCGTGACCTCATCCGGCTTGTTGCAGAGCTGGTAGGTGACCCCGGTGTCGGTGGGGACCTGCTCGTTCTTCTGCGGGCTCTGGTTGATCACCTTGCCGTTGCAGTCGGCGCTGGTGCTCGGCGACAGCGGCGAGACGTTGTTCAGGCCCTTGGCGCTGAGCAGCGCCCGTGCCTGCTGATCGGTCTTGCCCACCAGATCGGGCATCGCGACCGTGACCGGCTGCTGCTGCTTGCCGCCACCCTTGTCGTCGTCGTTACGCGACATCGCCAGCGCGACCCCGAGCACGACCACGACCAGCACACCGAGGGCGGCCAGCGCGGCCATCACCCACGACGAGTTCTTGCGCTCCGGCGGCCGCGGCGGCATGTTGCCGACCGGCCGCTGCATGCTGGTGGCGGCCTGCGGCTGCCACTGCCGGGTCTGCTGCTGCGCGCCGAGGGCCATCGTCTCGGCCTCGGTCATCACGGGCGTGGCCAGGACCGGGCGACCGGAGACCGCACGCAGCGCGTCGGCGCGCATCTCCTGGGCGCTCTGGTAGCGGTTCATCGGGTTCTTGGCGAGCGCCTTCAGCACGATCGCGTCGAGGTCCCGCGGCACGTCGGGGTTGACGTCGCTGGGCGCCTTCGGTTCTTCCCGGACGTGCTGGTAGGCGACGCTCACCGGGCTGTCACCGACGAACGGCGGGTGCCCGACGAGCAGCTCGAACAGGACACAGCCGGCCGCGTACACATCGGAGCGCGCGTCGACCGACTCGCCGCGAGCCTGCTCGGGGGAGAGGTACTGCGCCGTGCCGATGACCGCGCTGGTCTGCGTCATGGTGGTAGCACCGCTGGCCAGGGCCCGGGCGATACCGAAGTCCATGACCTTGACCTGGCCGTTCTGCGTGATCATCACGTTGCCGGGCTTGATGTCCCGGTGGATGATCCCGTGCCGGTGGCTGAACTCCAGGGCGGCGCAGATGTCGGCGGTGATCTCGAGCGCCCGGCGCGGCTGAAGTCGCTGCTCCTCGGCGAGAACTTCCTTCAGGGTCCGCCCGTTGACGAACTCCATGACGATGAACGGCAGCTTCTCGCCGGTCGACGAGATCTCCTCGCCGGTGTCGTAGACCGCGACGATCGCCGGGTGGTTGAGAGCCGCCGAGTTCTGCGCCTCCCGCCGGAACCGTTCCTGGAAGGTGGCGTCGCGGGCCAGGTCGGTGCGCAGCATCTTGATGGCTACATCGCGGCCGAGGCGGAGATCGCGCCCCTTGTGCACCTCGGCCATGCCGCCGTAGCCCAATAGCTCGCCGACCTGATACCTGCCACCGAGCAGGCGGGCCTGCGCCGTCATAGCGTCTGTCGTCCTTCTGTAGCGAGGGTCCAGCCGGATTTCGCGCCCGTCTGTCTGATTAGACGGTACGACGCCGCCCACAGTTCACTGTCGGCAGTGCCCTTCTGAGCGACCGCCACGTGCACGGACCGGCCAGTGAATGCGTTGTTCTTCTGCTGCTGCTTGTAGAGGAACGAAATCACCCCGGCGCAGAGCAGAACCAACAGCGCTAGGACGACGGCCAACACGATCAGCACCTGCCGGCCGGCCGAGCTCTCCGGCTTCGCCATCGGCGCCGACTGGGCCTGAACGGGCCTGGGTGCGACGTACGGCGGGCGGTAGGGCTGCGGCTGTTGCGGTTGCTGAAAGGGCGGCCCCGACGAGCGTACGGGAGCGGCACCACGTGCGCCCGAGGTGGGTCGCGGCACCGGAGGGTACGGCGGACGCGCGCTACCAGCGATGGGAGAGCCGTGTACGGGTGCGGGGCTGGCCGGCGCCGTGGCCCGAGCGGACTGCCCGGCCGGCTGCTGTGACGTGGCTGACAGTGCCGAGGCGGCCTGCCGGGCCACGGCCGCCATCGCCGAGGCCGACGGCCAGCGCTCCGACGGGTTCTTGGCCAGGGCGCGGTCCACGATGGCGCGCACCGACGGCGGGATGTCGGCGGGCAGCGGCCGTGGCGTCTCCCGTACGTGCTTCATCGCGATCTCGATCGGGGTGGCCCCGTCGAACGGCCGATGGCCGGAGAGGCACTGGTAGGCGACCACGCCGAGGGCGTACACGTCCGAGGCCGGCGTGGCGCCCTCGCCGGAGGCCTGTTCGGGTGAGATGTAGGAGGCCGTGCCGAGCACCGAGCCGGCCACGGTCAGCTGGCCGACCAGGGCCGAGCGGGCGATGCCGAAGTCGGTGAGCACCAGCGTGCCGTTCGGCCGGACCAGCAGGTTGCCGGGCTTCACGTCGCGGTGCACGATGCCGTTCGCGTGCGCGGCCTGCAGCGCGTCGGCGGCCTGGGCCACCAGCGCCATGGTGCGGGCCGGGGTGAGCCGGCCGACCCGGCTCAGGGTGCGGGACAGGGCGTCGCCCTCGACATACTCCATGACCAGGAACGCGAGCTGCTGGTCACTGCCGTAGTCGTAGACGTCGACGACCCCGGGGTGGTTGATCGTGGCCATGGTGCGGGCCTCGCCGCGGAACCGCTCGGCGAAGCCGGGCTCGTCGAGCAGGGCCGGGAGCAGGATCTTGACAGCAACCGTCCGGCCCAGCACCTCGTCGGTGCCGCGCCACACGTCGCCCATCCCACCGCCGGCGATCCGCTCGTCGAGGCGGTAGCGGCCGCCGAGGGTCACCCCAGGGCTGATCATTCAGTCCCCTCCCCCTCCGGCGACGGCCTTCATGATGAGCCCGGAGATCCGGGCCGCCTCGGCGCTGGCGTGGCCGCCGGGCACGTTCTCCAGCATGACGCAGACCGCGGAGACCGGCTCGCCCTTGTCGTTGTAGGCGAAGCCGATGAACCAGCCGTGCGGGTCGGCGCCGACCTTGTTCTGCGCCGTACCGGTCTTGCCGCCGACCGTGAGGCCCTTGATCTTGGCCTTCTTGCCGGTGCCGTTCTCCACGACGCTGACCATCATGTCCTTGAGATCGCTCGCGACGCCGTCCGTGATCGGCGTCCGCCCGACCTTGGGGGTGGCCGTGTAGATCGTCCGGCGGTCCGAGCTGAGTTCCTTCTCGACCAGGTAGGGCCGCATCTGCTTGCCCCCGTTGGCGACCGTGGCGGCGATCAGCGCGCCCTGCAGGGCGGTCATTCGCACGTCACGCTGGCCGATCGACGACTGCGCCAGGGCGCCCTTGTCGACGCTGCCGTCCGGGTTGGCGATGGCTCCGGTGCGGCTGGCCGCGACCGGCAGGCCGCCGCTCCCCAGGTTGCCGACGGTAAGCGTGTCGTCCTCGAAGCCGAACGCCTTCGCCATCTCGACGACCTTGTCGCGACCGAGCTTCACGCCCAGCTTGGCGAAACCGGTGTTGCAGCTCTCGGTGAGCGCTTCCTTGAGCGAGATCTCGCCACCCGGGCAGACTTCGTCCTCAGCGTTGCGGATGACCGCGCCGCTCTCCGAGTAGACGCTGCCGGCCGGGATCTCGGTCTGCTGGTTGTACTGACCGCTGCTCAGCGCCGCCGCCGAGATGATCACCTTCATCGTCGAGCCGGGCGGCAGCGTCTGCTGCGTGGCCCGGTTGAGCAGCGGTTGGTCGTCGTCCTTCAGCAGCTTGTTGTACGCCGCCGCGGCCGCCTTCTCGTTGTGGCTGACCAGCGGGTTCGGGTCGTAGCTGGGGATCGACGCCATGGCCTGGATCGCCCCGGTGCGCGGGTCGATCGCGACCGCGGCGCCCTTCTTGACCCCGCGCTCGTTGTCGAGCAGCTCCTGGTACGCCGTCTCCTGCGCCTTCGAGTTGAGCGACAGGACGATGCTGCCGCCACCGGTGTTGTTGCCGGTGAACATGTCCTTGACCCGGTCGGCGAAGAGCTTGTCGCTCTCCCCGGACAGGAAGTCGTTCTCGCTGCTCTCGATCCCGGTGGCACCCAGGCTGACCGGGCGGTAACCGATGACCGGCGCGTAGATCTCCTTCTTCGGGTAGATCCGCAGGTACTTCAGCGCGTCGCCGGTTTCCTTGTTCTCGGCCAGGCCCTTGCCGCCGACCTCGATCACGCCGCGGGGCCGTTCGTACTGGGCGACGACCACGCGACGGTTGAAGTCGTTGGTGCGATAGTCGTCCGCCTTGTAGGCCTGAACCCAGTTCAGGTTGGCGAAGAGCAGGCCGAACAGGACCAGGATGACCACACCGGCCCGGCGCAGGGGAGCGTTCACGGCTGGATCACCTCCGTCATGGCGCCGTGGAGCTGAGTGGGTGCTTTCTTGGGTCCGGGACCTCCCGGGCGGTCTGCGCCGGAACCTCCGGCCGCAGGACCGCGGGCCGCGTTCGAGATGCGCAGCAGCATCGCGATGAGCAGCCAGTTCGCCATCAACGACGAGCCACCCGCGGAGAGGAACGGGGTGGTCTGGCCGGTGAGCGGAATGAGTCCGGTGATGCCACCAAGAATGACGAACAGCTGCAAGCCCAGGGTGAACGCGAGACCGCCGGCGACCAGCTTGCCGAACGAGTCGCGGACGTTCAGGGCGGCCCGCAGACCCCGCTCGACGATCAGGAGATAGACCACCAGCAGCGCGGAGAGGCCGAAGAGGCCGATCTCCTCGCCCATGCCGGCGAAGATGAAGTCGGTCTGCACCTCGGGCACGAAGCGGGGCGAGCCGGCGCCCGGCCCGGACCCGAACATGCCGCCGGTGCCCAGCGAGAGCAGGCTCTGCACCAGCTGATAGCTGCCGCCGTTGCGCTCGTAGTTGGACAGCGCGAACGGGTCGAGCCAGACCTGGGCCCGGTCGTAGAAGTTCGCGAACGGACCGCCGACCGACGCACCCAGTAGGTAGGCCAGGTAGACGCCGCCGAAGAACAGCAGCAGACCGATGATCAGCCAACTGGCCCGTTCGGTCGCGACGTAGAGCGTCACCACGAACAGGCCGAAGTACAGCAGGGCCGTGCCGAGGTCCTTCTCGAAGACCAGGACCAGGAGGCTGAGCAGCCAGACCGTGACGACCGGGCCGAGGTCGCGGCCGCGTGGGAAGTCGATGCCGGCGAACCGCTTGCTGGCCAGCGAGAGCACTTCTCGTTTGCGCACCAGGTAGTACGCGAAGAAGGAGACCAGTGCCAGCTTCGCGAACTCACCGGGCTGGATCGAGAAACCGCCCAGCTTGATCCACAGCTTGGCGCCGTTGACCTCGGAGAGGCTGCTCGGCAGCACCGCGGGGATCATCACCAGGACGATGCCGACCAGGCCGAGGGTGTACGCGTACCGGGAAACGATCTTGTGGTCGCGCACCACCAGCAGCAGGACCGCGGCGAGTACGAGCGAGCCCAGCGTCCAGGCCAGCTGGCGGCCGCCGATGCCCGCGAAGATCCCCGGTACCGGCAGCTTCTCGGAGAGCGCGTCGCCGATGTCGAGCCGGCGCAGGAAGCCCACGCCGAGCCCGTTGATCAGCGCGACCGCCGGGATGAGCACCGGGTCGGCGTACGGCGCGGTGAACCGAACCACCAGGTGCAAGCCGAGGAACAGCACGCTGAGCAGCGCGGCCGGCACCCAGAAGGTCGGGGTTATCTCACCGATCCGGTTGGCCTCGACGGTGGCGCCGTACGCCGCCACCAGGATCATGGCGAATGCCAGGAGACCCAGCTCGGCATTGCGCTGGGTCTTCATTCCCGGGATACGCGACATCTCACCCGTGGAAGCGGGCGACGGAGCCGGTACGGCGGGCGCGGTCAAGAAATCCCCAGACGTGTCGAGCGGAAGGTCAGTTGACGGTCCGGCACCCGGCCGGATCGTCGACCGGCGGAGCGCTCTCGGTGACCTGAACGGACGGCGTGGTGGCCGCGACGGTAGGCGCCGAGGACTGTCCAGCAGCCGCCGGTGGTGCGGTGACGGTGGCGGCGACAGTCGGTTCGGTGCCGGGTGTGGAGCAGAGCGGCTTCAAGTTCGGGTTGGTCGGGTTGTCGTCGGTGAGCTCGGCGAGCGTCTCCACCGCGTCGTTCCGGTCCTGTGCGTGAATGCCCTGTTTGACCCGCTCCTGCGCGACCGTGGTGAGGTCTTCGAGCCGGGCCGGGCTGGTCTCGTTGACGTCGGACAGGTCGAGCCCCGCGATCTGACCCGGGACGCCCCGGAAGATGGCGAGTTGGCCGGCCTCGGTCGCCCCCACGTAGTACTGGTCCTGGGTGTAGCGATAGCCGAACCAGAGGCCGCCGCCCAGCACCGCGAGCAGCAGCAGCACCAGCAGACCGGTGCGAACCGGATGCCTCTTCGGCTCCGGCTCCCGGTCGTTGTAGTTGGCCTGCTCGACCTGCTCCGGCTGGGGCGGGCGAGGAGCCTTCAGCGCGGCCGCGCGGGCCGCCGCCGAGGAGCTGTCCGCCACCGTGGTGTTGCCCCGGTCGATGGCGGCCGCGCCACCCACGATCGGCGCCTGCTCCACGATGTCCTTGTTGTCGAGGGCGTCGGCGATCACCACGGTGATGTTGTCGGGGCCGCCACCGCGCAGCGCGAGCTGCACCAGCCGCTCGACACACGCCTGCGCATCGGCGAGCTCGCGCATCGTCTGCCCGATGGTTTCCGAGCTCACCACGCCGGACAAGCCATCGCTGCAGATCAGGTAGCGGTCACCGACGAGCACCTGGCGCACCGAATATTCGGGGTCGATGTCGCGACCGTCCAGAGCGCGGGTGAGCAGCGACCGCTGTGGGTGGCTGCTCGCCTCCTCCGGGCTGACGCGGCCCTCGTCGACAAGCATCTGGACGTAGGTGTCGTCCTTGGTGATCTGGGCGAACTCGTTGTTACGCAGCAGGTAGGCACGGCTGTCACCGATGTGCACCATGCCGAACTTGCTGCCCGAGAAAAGCACTGCGGTCAGCGTCGTGCCCATGCCCTCGAGTTGAGGGTTGGCGTCGACGGTGTCGCGCAGATGCTGGTTAGCCGTGCCGACGGCGTGACGCAGAGCGTCCACCAGGGCGTCGCCGGGCACGTCCTCGTCGAGTGGCGCCATCGCAGCGATGACGATGTTGGAGGCCACGTCGCCGGCGGCCATGCCGCCCATCCCGTCGGCGACAGCAAGAAGCCGCGGCCCGGCGTAGACGGAGTCCTGGTTCAGGTCTCGGATCAGACCGCGGTCGCTCTGAGCGGCATAGCGCAGGGTCAGGGTCATGGCCGTAACTCAAGAGAAGTGCGCCCGATGCGGATCGGAACGCCAAGGGGGACGGGAGTAGGTCCGGAGACCTTACCGCGATCGAGATAGGTGCCGTTCGTCGAGCCGAGATCCTCGACGAACCACTGTCCTTCCCGCGGGACGAGCCGAGCATGCCGAGCCGAGGCGAAGTCGTCGGTGATGACGAGCGTCGAATCCTCGGCCCGACCGATCGTGATCGGGATTTCGCCCAACGTGATGCGCGTGCCCGCCAGGTTGCCGGCCGTCACCACCAGTTGTCGTGCGGCCTTACCGCGTTTCACCTTCGCCGGCCGGCCCGCCGGCATCGCGCCACCCACCCCCCGAGGGCTGGCGACGATGCTCTTGGACCGGACGCCGGCGAAAAGATCCCGGCGGATCACCCCGACCACCGTGAACACGAAGATCCACAGAAGGATGAGGAACCCGAACCGGGCGACGGTGAGGACGAATTCGGGCAAGGTGCCTAGCCGTCCACTCGGAAGGTCAGCGTCGTGGTGCCCAGCTGAATCATGTCGCCCGGGTTGAGCGCCACGGCCGAGACCCGCTGGCCGTTCACCATGGTGCCGTTGGTCGACCCGAGGTCGGTCAGCACCACCTGGTTGCCGTCGTAGTCCAGCCGCGCGTGTCGCCGCGAGATGCCGACGTCGGGCAGGCGAAGGTTCGCCTGGTCGCCCCGGCCGATCACGGTCGAGCCCATCTGCAGCGGGTAGGTGCGCCCGTCGCCGGACACCAGACCGACACTGCGGCCGTTCGGCCCGCCGTGCTGCTGGTAGCCACCCTGATGCTGGTCGTAAGGCGGGTATTGCGGTCCCGCGTCATAAGCCGGCTGTTGCACCGGGGCGACCTCGCCACCGGTGTACACCTCGGCGGTCACCCGGAACATCCCGGTGTCCAGGCCCTCGCCCCGCTCGATCTCGACGATCACGTCGCCGTAGACCGTCCAGGCCTGCTCACCGATGAACTCGGCCTGCGACTGCGCGAGCTCCTGTGCGAGCGCGGCAGCGTACGGCGCGAGCCGGCTGTGGTCATAAGGTGAAAGGTCGATCACGTAGCGATTCGGCACCAGGGTGCGGCCACCGGCGAGGATGGCCTTGTGGGCCTCAGCCTCCCGCTGCATGGCATTCAGAATCTCCACAGGGTGCACGACACCCTTGAACACCTTCGCGAAGGCCCCTTCGACAAGGCCTTCCAATCGCTTCTCAAAGCGCTGCAGCACGCTCACCGGCTCCTCCTCGGCTTCCGAGGACATGATGGTATCCGGCCGCCGCTTGGCATCTGTAGCTCGCGGCTGCCGGCACTTCTGACCCTCGTATGACCCCCGTCGACGCCGTGCTAGTCTTCCCTGGCGTCGCGGGCGATAACAACTCGCTTGGTGACGTGCGACAGCGTAGTCTGTCGCAGCCAGTAACAAGAAGTTGGCCCACCAGCCGACTTGCCACGGGGATGTGGCGGAATGGCAGACGCGCACGGTTCAGGTCCGTGTGTCCGAAAGGACGTGGGGGTTCAACTCCCCCCATCCCCACGAGAGTCCAGGGGCCCTGTGTTCGCGGAAGCGCGAACATGGGGCCCTCTCGTTATATCTGCTCCGGGGGCCGAGCCCCCGGAAGCCCCCACGGTGGGCGGGGGTGCGGCTGCCCGGGAAGGTCACGCTCGCCGGATGCGGCGTGGGTTTTGGTTGCTGTGGGTTATAGGTTGCGGTTTGATCTCGGCAGGTCTGAGGCTTGTGTACGGGTGGGGTGCGTCACCTTTACCACGCTTTTAGGACTGATCACGATTTGGTTTCGTGTTCTGGCTGTGCCTGACCGGTGAGGTTTGCGGCTCGCGGTAGGCTCGCGACCTATTTATTGGCGTCGGATCCGGGAGTGTTGCGCTGTGACCGTTGCTCGGAACGGTGTGGGCCAAGGGAAACGTAGCGTTCTCGGAGTGCTCGTCGACGTCACCGATTATGCCGACGCCACCGACCGGATCATCGCGGCCGCGCACGAGCGGCGTGGCTATGCCGTCACCGCTCTTGCCGTGCATGGCGTCATGACCGGGGTGGAAGATGCCGCGCACAACGCGCGCCTCAACTCCTTCGACCTGGTGACCCCCGACGGCCAGCCGGTTCGGTGGGCGTTGAACCTGCTGCACGACGCCGGGCTGAGCGACCGGGTCTACGGGCCCACGCTGACGCTCAAGGTCGTCGAGCGGGCCGCCGCCGAAGGGCTTCCGGTTTATCTCTACGGCTCGACCGAGCCCACCCTCGCCCGGCTGGTGCCGGCCCTCGAGAAGATGTTCCCGGCCCTCAAGATCGCCGGCGTCGAGGCTTCGAAGTTCCGCGAGTCGACCCCGGGCGAGCCGGAAGAGATCGCCGAGCGGATCAAGGCGTCCGGCGCGCGGGTCCTGCTGGTCGGGCTCGGCTGCCCGCGGCAGGAAGTCTTCACCTACGCGATGCGCCCGCACCTCGACATGCCGCTGCTGGCCGTCGGTGCCGCGTTCGACTACCACGCGGGCCTGCTCAAGAACCCGCCGCCGTGGATGCAGAAGTACGCCCTCGAGTGGCTGTGGCGCCTGGGCCTGGAGCCCAAGCGCCTGTGGCGGCGCTACCTCATTCTCAACCCGAAATACCTGACGCGGCTGTTCGCCCAGAAGGCCGGCCTCTGGAAGGCGACGCCCCCCGCACCGGCGACCGCGCCGGCGGACACCTTCGCGGTCTGATCGGCCCGTCGGCGTCTTGATCGCACCCTAGGGGTTCGGCCGATTCGACGCTCCGGAGCCCTTACGGGGCGGCTGGGGTGATAACCCGGTTTCGCGGCGGACCCCACGGGTGAAGGCTGTCGCTGTGGACATCGTCACTGATCTGGTTCTGATGGGGGCGCTCGCCGTGGCTTGGACCGCGGCCGGGCTGGTCGCGGACGGGCTTCAGAACGCCCGTTCGGCGGCGGAACTGCGCCGGCGCTCCGGATGGCTCAGCGCGCTGGTGGTGATCGGGGCGGCGGTGTTCGTGGCCGTGCCGGCGGTCTTGTGGATCCGGCCGGGGGAGCAGCAGGCGCCGAGTGCGGCCCTGCTGGCGGCCATTCCGGCACTGGTCGCGCTGACCGTGGGGGTAAGGCGGCTCGGGCCGGTGCGGCGCGGTGCGGGGGCATTCGCCACCGCGCCGCAGACACCCCTGCCGCCGGCCCTGCGGGCGGCCGCGGCACACCCGCTGATCATCGTTCCACTGCAGGTGACGGGGTTGGCCGCGATCATCGGGCTGCCGATCGCGGCACACGTCGTGGAGATCCCCGCGTCCAATGTGGCGGGCATCGCGATCACGGTCGTCGGCGTGGCGGTGCTTGCGATCGGCATCCGCGCAGCGGTGCGGCACAGCCGGCTGAGCCTTCTTGCCCTGGCCCCGATCGGTCGCGGCCGGCCGCGCGTTCCGGTCAGCCCCCGCTGACCGCGAGTCAGTGCCTCTTGGCTTCCTGCACGTAGAGCAGTTCAAGGATGGAACGGGCGGCCTCGAACCAGCGGTCCAGCCAATCCGACGGTGGGAGCGTTCCGCGGACCGGGAGTTCCAGGAGCAGCCCGCGCAGCAGCGGGTGATCCGCCATCGACTGCGGTCCGGCGCCCGAGTCCGGCCAGCCTGACGACGGGAAGACCGGCTCAGTAAGCCCTTGCAGGTCGAGGGAGGGCAGCTGGGGCGCACGATCGAGAGCGCTGGTCGGCTCGATGCTGTGCGACCGTCCCGGCGACCGCGTCGGCAGTCCGGACGAGCTCGCCCGGGACAGGATCTCGGAGTCGCCGTTGTCGGACAGCGGCATGTCACGCCGATTCTGCCGGTACGCGCTCACCCCGCCGCTGAACCGGTCCTGTGCCGAACTGTTACCTAGATTGTCGGAACCTATCGTCATTTGTCTGCCTTGCCTCGCTCGGTGATGACCCGGCGTGATGACCCGGCCGTCGGCGCGGACCGGTCCGCGCTTCTGCCGTTCAAACGAGGCGACACGGAAAACGACTACGGCCGGTCGGTCCGCCGGAAGCGGACAAACCGGCCGAAATCTACAGTCTTGCCAGGTCAGAGATCGAACTCGCCGTCCTTGGCACCGCCGACGAACGCGTCCCACTCGGACGCGGTGAAGATCAGCGCCGGCCCGGTGGGGTTCTTGGAGTCCCGGACCGCGATGGCCTCCTCCACGAAGGCCACCTCGACACAGTTGTCGGAGTTAGGACCACTGCGCGTGCTCTTGAACCACTGCGCCCGACCTAGATCTAGTCGGAAACCCTTCGTTTCGACTTCCACAATGGCTCCTCTACCAGCATTTCAATCAACTCGAGGGACGCGTCCGCGGTGAGCGCGGCGCCTCGGACGGTGTCGAAGATCGAGATGTACTTACGCAGCTCCTCGGACTTCTCCAGAAAGAGCCCGCCGGTCGCGTTGTCGATGAACACCACATCGGCGTCTCCCTCCTCCTCGAACTCCAGGATCACGAACGTGCCGTCCATGGCCGCATGAGCGCCCACCGTGAACGGCAGGATCTGCAACGTGACGTTCGGCAGCCGCGCGACCTCGATCAATTTGATCAGTTGCCCGCGCATGACCTCGTCACCGCCGACCGGCCTGCTCAGTACCGCTTCATCCAGCACCACCCGAAGATCAATCGGATCGTCCTGAATCAATAACGCTTGACGTTCCATCCGGACACGGACCCGCTGCTTCAATTCCTGCTCGGCGTCATCCAGTCGGGCACCCCGAAGTAGGGCAATTGCGTACTCTTCGCTTTGCAGAAGTCCCGGAACGAGTTGCTGCTCGTACGCCCTAATGGATCTTGCCGCCGTCTCGAGCCCGACATATGCGCCGGTCAGGACCGTGGAATAGGGGTGCCACCAGCCCTTCTGGCGGGCCTCCCTGGCGATTTGGACCAATTCCGACTTGATCGAGGCGTCTACGCCATAAATGTCCAAGATGTTGGAGACGTCGGCCGGGGAAGCGCTGTTGTGCCCCGTCTCAATCCTGGACACTTTGGACGTCGAGCAACCAAGCCGCTCGGCGACGACGTCGATCGTCACGCCCGCCGCCTCCCGATGCCGACGAAGTTCGACTCCGAGCCGCCGCCGGCGAATTGTGGGACTCCGGTGCTGATTCACATGCTCAGTCTCTCTGTCGATCATTTAATCGTTCAAGGCGATCGTGACGAAGACCAACAATCACGGAAGGCTGACATGCAACTTGCATCGCCTCCGGTGGTAGTGCAATCTTTTCGGTATGGCCCGCATCACCACGCACCTTCGGATGATGTGGTTCAACCGACTAAGTGCACCGAAACGGAGCCGTTTACGGGGCGCCGGGTCAGCCTTCCGTCCGAGGTGGACTGATCCACATTGTGACTAGTGTTGGCGACGGCGGCGGTAACGTTCTGCAACGCTTTCGATGATTGGCATTGTCAAAAGCTTGCAATGGTGTTTCGGCTGGGCACACTAAGTGCTTCTGTGTCAAGGTTCACCCCGCGACGAGAGTTTCAGGGCAGGAGATGACGGTGCTTCCTCGGTCCGGTGATGTCATACACGTGACGAAGGCAGCGAGCGTCCAGTTCGCAGCGCCGATGCTCTTCCGCGTCATCCGGGTCCACGACTGGCCGACGTACGAGGGCTGGATCTGGCTTGACGGCTACGAACTCAACACGGCCGGCGACGCGGTCGAACGCCGCTCGATTTTCGTGCAGGTCAGTGGCCTGCGCGCGGTCGGCAAAGCGCCCGACCCCCGCGCGCGTAACGCGCGCCAGCCGGGCATGGTGTCCGGCACGATTCCGGCGCGCAGCGTTCGCACCAACCGCTGACTCTCAGTTACCGCCCGGACCGGCGCTCGACGATCCGGCCGAGCTGGGGGAAGCCGACGGGTCCGTTCCCGAGACCACGATCGTGATCCTCGTATCCGGTGGTACCGCCTGCCCCTCCTTCGGATCGCTGTCGATCACGGTCCCCTGCGGCGCCGCGCTGTTCTTGTAGAGCACGCGGTAACGCAGTCCGTTCTGGTTCAACGCGTCCCGGGCGTCGTCCAAGGTCAGTCCGAGCAGCGCCGGCACCCGTACCTCGGTGGTTGTCGGCTCGGTGGTGGAGGGCTCGGCGCTCGGTGTGGTGGTCGTCGGTTCGCTCGACGGCTTGGTCGGCGCGGAACTGACCGGCGCGGTCGTCGCGACCGTCGTGGCCGGTGTCGAATCCGAAGGGGACCCGCTGCCGTCGTCCGAATTCTGCACGATCATGTAGATCCCCCAGCCGAGCAGGGCGAGCAGGATCAGCACGATGATGCCGACGATGATCGGCATCCACCAGCGATCCGCCGGCCGACCGGGAGCGGGCATCGGCTCCGCCTGCCAGTCGGTGTCGTAGGAAGCCTGACCCGGTTGAGGCGCCCGAACCTCGGCGCGTCCCGACCAGACCGGTTTGGCCCGGCTCGACGCCCAGTCGTCGTCGGCCAACGGCATCACCGACGTCGCATCGGCTCGGGGCGCCACCCTGGTCGCGTCGGCCTCGATCGCGTCGCCGGCCGGCTGGGTCTCGTCGAGACCAGCCGCCCGGGTTTCGTCAGCACCGGCCGCTCGGGTTTCGTCAGCACTGGCCGCCCGGGTTTCGTCCGGGCCCGGCGTCGGCGGGTGCGCCGGCCGAGGCCGCTTGGGCGAGGCGGGCCGGGGCGGCGTGCCGTCAGCCGCTGTCTCATCGAAGGGCGAGAAGCTCCGCGTCTCATCGCTCTCGTCGGACATGTCACTCCTTCGCGTCCGTCACCCGCACGGTCAAGGTACTCAATCTTGCTGCACATAGCACCCGCACTCATGGATTCGCAGGTATAGGTGGTGACCGCTACAGTGCCCGGCATGGCCGACAAGGGCTGGACAGCACGGATAGCCGCGGCGGCCGGAGTCGCCGCCGGCACCGGTGCCGCGCAACTTGGCCTGGGCTACGGCCTGGGCGTGGTGGTCTGGCCGGTGGCCACGACCACCGACCCGAGTGTTTGGCTCGGCAGTCTCGGCTGGGCCACCTGGATCACCGCGAGCGCCACCGTGTTCGGTGCCGTGATCGCGACCCGTCTGGGTGGTTCGGAACGACCCCGCGGCCCCCTGGCGGGGCTTTTCGCGATCTCGGCGGGGCTCGGCGCCTTGGTGGCGGTCGCGCTGATCGCCCTTCCAGCACGAGATGCCGTACGCCTGGAAGCGCACACTCCGCAGGCGATAGCCGGCGCCTACGCCCTGATCGGGGTTGTCCTCGGCGTCGTGGTGGCCTACTGGGCGGTCCGCTCGCGCCCGGTGGGTGCCAACCTGATAGCCACGGCCGCCTGGCTCTGGGCGTTGGCGATCACCGCCATCGTCATCGAGCTCTCCGTGCACCGCGACTCGGCCACCTACCTGACCAGCTGGCAGTTCTCCGAAGCCACCTCGGGTGGCCGCTACGGCACGATCTACTGGCCGAGCGCGCTGCTGACCATCGGCGCCGCCTTCCTGATCGGCATCCTGGCCGCCACCCCGGCCGTCAGCCGAGGCGACCTGGGCGTGGCCGCAGCCACCTCCGGCGCCGTGGGCCCGTTGCTGGTGGCCGCGTCGTTCCTGGTCCTGTCCCCCAGACTGACCGGCGACCTGGGCCCGCTGGAGTCCGCCTACCTGATCGCTCCCTACGCCGTCCTGGCCGGCCTGGCCGGTTCCGCCCTGACCGTCGCCTCAGCCCGGTCCCTCGCCGACCGCCGCTCGGCCACTGCCGCCCGCGCCCTGGCCCGCGGCCCCGAAGCCGCTGGTGACCGCCCCGCCACCCCCAGCACCATGGGTCCCGCCGCCGAGCCCGTCAACGACCGCACGCCCGCCACCGGCTTCCCCGCCGTCAGCCGCGAGGCCACCGACCCGGATTTCCCGGCCGGCAGCCGTGAGCCCGGTGCTGGCTCGGCCGCCCGCGGCCGTCCGACCGCCAGGCGCTTGTTCGGTCGCCGCCGCAAGGCCGAAGATGCCGGGCTCGCCGAGGAGGCCGCGGCCGCCGCGGTGCCGGTCGACCCGTGGGCACACACCGCCGAGCCGGACCACACGGTCGAGCCGGCCTGGCCCGGTGGCCTGGCCGACGAGCCGAAAGCGGCTACGCCGGCCGGCCGCGCCAAACTCCCCACCCAGCCCCCGGCGAACCCGACGCCGCAGCCCGGGGCCCGGACGCCGCAGCCGGCCGGCCCACCGCCGCAACGCGCCAACCCGGTGCCGCAACCGACCAACTCGACGCCGCCACCTGCGGGTGACTCGGGCGAGCGCCCGAAGCCGAGCCCGGTGGCGCGGGCCAAGAGCCCGAAGCCGGTCAACAGTCCGCCGAAGGCACCGGCCGACGCGACGGACCCGGAGATCGCCGCTGCCGCCCGGCCGGGCCGGGGTCGTAAAGCGACCGCACCGGCGAAGTCCGCTCCGGCCCGAGAGACGAAGTCGACCGTCACGCCACCCCCGCAGACTCCGACAATCGCCCAGATCAACCCAAAGCCCCCTGCCGAGGGCTAGGCCGGCGGGGAGCGGCTCGCGGCCGGGAGCGGGACGCGGCAGGGGCGGCCGACGGCCGGAGCGACTGACGGTCAGAGCGGCCACGTGTGGACGGGGGCGTTTGTTTCCTGGTGGGTCCGGTAGCGGCGGAGCATGTCGTGCAGGGCTTCGTCCCGGGTCAGGCCGCGCCGTTCGGCTTCGCGGACGGCGGAGGTCTGCCAGGTCGCGCCGTTCCGGCCGGTGCGGCAACGGTTGTCGATGACGCCCAGAAGACGGTCCCGGTCGTCCGGGCTGACGCCGAAGCGGTCGAGGCCCTGGCCTGCCTTCGGCAGCAGCACCGAGCGGACCAGGTCGGTCACCGCGATCTCGCCCTTTCCGGGCCAGTGCAGGACCGCGTCGATGCCGTCCCGGGCGCCGCGGTGGAAGTTGTCCGCGGCGGTGGCGAACGGCAGCTGCGACCAGATCGGGCGCTCCTCCTCGGCGAGCTGGCGAGTCAGGCCGAGGTAGAAGGCGGCGTTGGCCAGCAGGTCGACCACCGTCGGGCCGGAGGGCAGCACCCGGTTTTCCACGCGCAGGTGCGGCCGGCCGTCCATCACGTCGTAGACCGGCCGATTCCAGCGATAGACCGTGCCGTTGTGCAGTCGCAGCTCACCGAGGTGCGGAACGCCACCGGCGGTCAAAACCTTGAGCGGATCCTCGTCGTCCATGATCGGCAGCAGCGGCGGGAAGTAGCGGACGTTCTCCTCGAACAGGTCGAACACCGAGGTGATCCAGCGTTCCCCGAACCACACTCGTGGGCGTACCCCCTGGGCCTTGAGTTCGTCCGGGCGCACGTCGGTGGCCTGGTCGAAGACGGCGATCCTGGTCTCGGCCCAGAGCCGGCGCCCGTGGAACCAGGGAGAGTTGGCCCCGACCGCCACCTGCGGACCCGCGACCGCCTGGGACGCGTTCCAATAGCGGGCGAATCGGCCGGGGGCCACCTGGAGGTGGAACTGCACGCTGGTGCAGGCCGCCTCGGGCACTATCGAGTCGCTGGTGCTGAGCAGCCGCTCATCGCCACGGATGTCAAGGTGGAACAGCTCGCCACGGGCGCCGACCATCTCGTCGTTGAGCAGCCGATATCGTGAATTGTCGGAGAGATTGGCGAGCACCAGGTCATCGGCCGTCAGGGTGGGCAGCATGCCGATCAGGACCAGACCGGTGTCGGCCTTCGCGGCCTGTTCCGACGCCCTGCGCAGTCTGTCCAAAATGTCGCGTTCGTAGGCACCTAGCGCGCTTATCAGCCGAGGCGGCTCGTTCAGTTCGAGGTTGAACAGCCCCAATTCGGTCTGGAACGCCGGATCACCGAGGCGGGCGAGCACCTCCGCGTTGCGCATGGCCGGCCGACCGTCCTCGTCGACCAGGTTGAGCTCGATCTCGAACCCGGTCATCCCCTCGCGATCATCGAACGCCTCCGCGTCGAGCATCTGCGCGAGCGCGTCCATACAGCTCCGCACCTTGTCCCGGTAGTTGACCCGGTCCACGGGCGCGAAGGCGGCGGTCGCGAGATCTTTGCCCACTCACCCTCCGCGCCATCATCGGACTCCGCGCTGTAATCGAGCATGTGCGCTCGGTCCACCTTGCCATCCCGAACGCGCGTCCGCCAAACATCAAAAAGAGCCGCCGCCCGGCAACCGGGCAACGGCTCTTCTGTGGACTGTCAGAGATGTCAGGCGTCCAGCCGGACGGCCTCGCCCTCGATCTCGATCTTGATCTTCTTGCCGACCATCACGCCGCCCGACTCGAGGGCCATGTTCCAGGTCAGGCCCCAGTCCTCACGGTCGATCTCGGTGTGCGCGCTGAAACCGAAGACACCCTTGCCGTACGGGCTGGTGGTGGCACCCTCGAACTCGACGACCAGCTCGACCGGGTTGGTGATGCCCTTGATCGTCAGCTCACCGTCGAGCACGAACTCGGCGCCGGCGTGCGACTTGATCCCGGTGCTCCGGAACTCGATCGTCGGGTACTTCTCCGACTCGAAGAAGTCGCCGCTGCGCAGGTGGTTGTCCCGGTCGACCTGGCCGGTCTCGATGCTTGCCGTGGTGATCGAGGCGGTGACGCCGGACTGCAGCGGGTCCTCGCCGATCGTGATGGTCGCGCCGGCCTCGGCGAACTGTCCGCGGACCTTGCTGACCATCAGGTGTCGCGCCACGAAGCCAACCCGCTTGTGTGCGGCATCCAGCTCGTAGGTGCCGGCGGCCGGGATCTGCAGACCCTCGAACGAGCGGGTGTTGACGTCGGTCATGACTAGTCCTTCTTTCGAAGTGGAGCCTTGCGGGGATGTTTGCGTGACACAGCAACTATAGCGGCGACAATATTCCACTTGTCAAGTGACCGAGGTAGGATGTTGCTGTGAATACCGACCTGGATGACCCCCGCTTCACTGCGGTCGGCCTGTTCGCCGAGGCGTACACCGGTTTGACCGCTCGTTTTGCCGCGCAGTTCGAGGAGCACCGCCTCTCCGCCGTCGAGTTCGAGGTGCTGATGCGCCTCGCCCGCTCGCCCGGCAGCCGCCTGCGGATGACCGACCTCGCCGGGCAGACGTCCCTGTCCACCAGCGGCGTCACCCGCGTGGTCGACCGGATGGACCGCGACGGCCTGGTCTGCCGCGAGGCTTGCCCGAGCGACCGCCGCAGCTCCTACGCGGTGATCACGCCGGCCGGCCGCACCCGGCTCGACGAGGTCCTGCCCGGTCATCTCGCCCTGGTTCAGCAGTGGTTCATCGGCCAGCTGGCCCCGGAGCAGCTGACCGGCATGCTCGAGTCGCTGCGCACGATCCGCGATGCGGTCAACCCGTGCGCCACCGCCGGCAGCGACGCCGAGACCCAGGCCGCCTGAGACAACCGGCAGAAATACCGGCAGAACCGTGTCACCCGAGGGCGCAAACGGACATATCTCCTCGGTCGTCCCTTTTCCCGCGGCTACTGTGATCAGCGCAGGGGGATGCGGCGCGACCGAGGCGACGTACGGGGCTGACGGGGGAGCCGTCGTTCTCGCCGCGTTACTGGTGGGGCGTTGCGACGACCGGCGCGTGGGGGGCACGATCGCCGGTCGTCCGCGCCACCAGTGCGTCTAGCCGTCGAGCACCTGCACACTGATCTGCGGTCCGAGCCGGTCACGCTCCCGCGGCAGCAGCGTGATGCCACCCGTGCGGCACAGTTCGGCCAGTCTGCGTACGGCGGTGGCCTGCTCCTCCTGGTTCGGCGTGCTCGCGATGAGCCCCACCAGCGCCTCCACCACGTCCCTCGGATCATGCGCACCGTCGTACGCCTCGGCCGCTCGCGCGAAGCACTCCGCAGCCCGTTTCTGCTCGCCCCGCCGCAGCGCCACCGCCGCCTCGACCACGGCTGCGGGCCCGTCCGGCGGCTGGTCGTCGGGCAGCCGCAGCCGCTCCAGGATCTCGACCGCCTCCTGCACCCGGCCCGATTCGGCCATCGCGAGCCCGATCGTGGCGAGCAGCCGGCGCCGATGGTTGGGGTCGCCGACCTGTTCGAGCTCGGGCATCGCGCTGCGCCCCAGCCGTTCGGCCTCGGCCGGCCGGCCGTCGAGCCGCGCCACCTCGGCCAGGTTGGTCAGCGCCACCGCCCGCAGCCGCTCCTCACCACAGCGGCCGGCCAGCTCGTCGACAGCCATCAGCCGCCGCCGCGCCGCCGGCAGGTCCCCCTCGCGGATCTCGTGCCAGGTCAGGTTGTTCTCGGCGACGGCCATGTCACGGATCCGGTCGCTCACCCGGGCCAGCGCCAGGGCCGCCTCGCCGTGACGCCGCGCCTCACTGAAACCGCCGGTGGTCATCCACAGCGACGCGAGCTGGGTGTGGGCGGCGAGCTGGCCGGTCACCGAGCCGAGCCGTTCGAAGTCGGCCACCGCCGCGGTCGCCGACTCGATCTCCTCGGCTCCCGCCCCGTGTTCGAGGGCCAGCTGGGCCAGACCGATCTTGGCCCAGGCCCGGACCGCCGGGTCGGCGTCGGCCGTGCGCGGGTCGGCGAGCAGCCGGCGCAGCCACTGGCGACCGCTCATGTCCCGGCCACGGAAGCGCCACCAGCGCGGCAGCGCGGCGGCGATGCGCAGGGCGGTGTGTGGATCTTCGTTGGCCGCGAACGCCAGTGCCGTGCCCAAATCGCTGGCCACGTCGTCGAGGCGGCCGGCCGCGTCGGTCAGTCCGGTACCGATCAGGTCGGCGGCGATCTGCTGGGCCAGGTCGGCGAACGCGCGGGCGTGCCGATGGCGGGCGTCGACCAGTTCGCCGGCCCCGGCGGCGCGCTCGGTGGCATAGTCGCGCACGACGTCGAGCAGCCGGAACCGGAAGGTGCGCCGGCCGCGCACGTTGAGCAGCCCGAGCTCGAGCAGGCGGTCGAGCAGGTGCACGACGTCGGCGCCGTCGGTCTGGGTGCCCTCGGTCAACTGCTCGGCGAGCATCAGTGACCAGCGATGCCGAAACACCGCGAGTCGGCGCAGCGCGTGCTGCTCACCCGGGTTGAGCAGGCGATAACTGGCGGCCACGGCCTCGCGCAGGGAGACCACGCTCGCCGGCGAGCTGCCCGGCCGGTCGAGGTCGAGCACGCGATCGCCGTACCGGTCGAGGATCTCCGGGATGGTGAGGACGCGGCCGCGGGCCGCGGCCAGCTCGATCGCGAGGGGAATGCCGCCGAGGCGGCGGACCAGGGTGGCGAGCGGCGCGATCTCGTCGGGTTCCAGCTCGGTGTGGCGCACCCGGCCGAGACGCTCGAGGAAAAGGCCGACTGACGAGTACGCCGAGATCGCCGTGATCGTGTTCGGCGTGTCCGGTGGTGGCGCGACCAACGGGGCCAGCGGCCAGACCCGTTCGACAGGCAGGCCCACCGGGTGTCGGCCGGTGGCCACGAACCGCATCGTCGGCAGGCGCTCGAGCAGCCGGCCCAGCGCCTCGGCGGCGGCCTCAGGAGCGCGTTCGACCGCGTCGACGAAGACCAGTGAGGCCCGGCCGGCAAAGTGTCCGAGCAGGTCGTCGGCCCGTCCCACGCCGAAGACCGCGGCGATGACGCTGAGGACCTCACCGGCCGACGAGCCCTCGGTGATCACGACGCCGGCCACGCCACCCGGATAGGCGGTGGCGACCCGGTGCGACACCGTCAGGCCCACGCTCGTCTTGCCGACGCCCGCGATGCCGACAAGCGTGACGCCGCGCGGACCGTCCGGATCGGCGAGCCGGGCCACCAACTCGGCGACGTCGTCGTCGCGGCCGATCAGCTCGACCGAGGGCGGGATCTGCTGGAACGGCGTGGGCGGCAACGGCTCGTCGGTCGGCTGACCCCGCGCCGCCGCCAGAAACGTGTCACGGTCGGCACCGGCCAGGCCGAGGGCGGCGGCGAGCAGCTCGACGGTCGTGCGCTGCGGTCGGTTGGCCCGGCCGCGCTCGAGGTCACGAACCGTGCGGACTCCGATGGCGGCGTTGGCGGCCAGCTCCTCCTGGGTCAGCTTGACCCGCAGCCGATGTCGGCGCAGCACCGCGGCGAAGCCGGAGCTCCGCTGGGCCGCGCCGCCATCTGCCGACATGGTCCGAACCTATGCACGTATGCGCGTACCGGCGAGCAGACATCCAACGCTGTCGGAAAGCGGACGGAACTCTGGGCATGATATTTCCGGACTATCCAATGTGCCCGGTTCCGTGGTAGTGCTACAGGCCCAGGCCTCGGGCGATCAACATGCGCTGCACCTCGGACGTGCCCTCGCCGACCTCGAGAATCTTGGCGTCGCGGTAGAAGCGGCCGACCGCCGACTCGTTCATGAAGCCGTAGCCGCCGTGGACCTGAGTGGCGTACCGGCTGTTCTCCATGGCCGCGTTGCTCGCGTGCAGCTTGGCGATCGCGGCATAACGCTTGAAGTCCTCGCCGGCGAGCATCCGGGCGGCCGCGTCGTAGTAGCCGAGGCGGGCCGTGTGGGCGCGCAGCTCCATGTCGGCGATCATGAACTGGATCGCCTGGTAGTTGCCGATCGGACGGCCGAAGGCGACACGCTCGTTGGCATATTTCACCGACTCGTCGACGCACCCCTGGGCCAGGCCGACCGACAGGGCCGCGATCGCGATCCGCCCCTCGTCGAGGATGCGCAGGAACTGGGCGAAGCCGCGACCACGCGCGCCGAGCAGGTTGCCGGCCGGGACGCGTACGTCATCGAAGGAAAGCTCGTGGGTGTCGGACGCACACCAGCCGACCTTGGAATAGCCGGGAGCGACCGTGAAGCCGGGCGTGCCGGCCGGGACGATGATCGTGGAGAGCTCCTTGGAGCCGTCCGGGTTGGTGCCGGTCGCGGCCATGACGGTGACCAGGCGGGTGATGTCGGTGCCGGAGTTGGTGATGAACGCCTTGGCGCCGTTGATCACCCACTCGTCGGTCGACTCGTCGAGCACGGCGCGGGTGGTGATCGCGGCGGCGTCGGAGCCGGAGCCGGGCTCGGTCAGGCCGAAGGCGGCCAGCCCTTCACCGCTGGTGAGCTGCGGCAGCCATCGCTGTTTCTGCTCGGTGTTGCCGAATCGGAAGATCGGCATGATGCCGAGCGAAACCCCGGCCTCGAGCGTGACGGCGATCGAGCTGTCCACTCTGGCCAATTCCTCGAGGGCGACACAGAGCGTGAAGTAGTCACCGCCCATGCCGCCGACCTCCTCCGGGAACGGCAGGCCGAACAGGCCCATCTTGCCCATCTGCCGGACCAGGTCATAGGGGAAGGTCTTGTGCTCGTAGTGAGCGGCGATCACCGGTGCCACCTGCTCCTGGGCGAAGTCACGCACCGTGGCGCGCAGCGCCTCCTGCTCATCGCCGAGCCGGAAGTCGACCATGTTCCACTCTCCTCAGACGGGCGTGACGCCGTGCCGGCGCCGGGAAAAACCGCGGTCCTTGTTGCGGGCGGCGGCAATGCGCCGGCCGATCTCGGTACGGAGTTGAGCGGGCTCGACGACCACATCGACGACCAGCTCGCTGGCCAGCCGCATGATGTCGATGTCCTGCTCGTACTCGGCGCGGCGCGCGGCGACGAAGGCTCTCCGCTCCTCGTCGGTCGGCAGCGCGGCGATCTTGTTGGCGTAGACGGCGTTGACCGCGGCCTCGGCGCCCATCACCGCGATCTTGGCGGTGGGCAGCGCGATCGTGGCGTCCGGGTCGAACCCGGGACCGGCCATCGCATAGAGGCCGGCGCCGTAGGCCTTGCGGACCACCACGCAGATCTTCGGCACCGTGGCCTCGGAGATCGCGGTGATCATCTTGGCGCCGTGCCGGATGATGCCCTGCTTCTCGACGGCCGAGCCGACCATGAAGCCGGGCACGTCGGACAGGAAGATCAGCGGCACGTTGAACGCGTCGCACAGCTGCACGAACCGGGCGGCCTTGTCGGCCGAGTCGACGAAGAGCACCCCGCCCTTGAACATCGAGTTGTTGCCGAGCACGCCCACGACCTCGCCGTCGAGCCGGGCGAACCCGACAGTCAACTCGCGCGCCCACAACGCGTGGATCTCGAAGAACGAACCCTCGTCGACCAGGCCTTTCACGTACCGTCGCATGTCGAAGGCCTGGCGCTCGCTGGCCGGCACCAGGGCGCCCAGATCGATCGACGCCGGGCTCTCGGAAGCCTGCGCCGCAGGCGGTTTCGCGGTCCAGTTGGCCGGCAGGTAGGACAGGTAGCGGCGGACCGTGTCGAGGGCCTCGGGCTCGGTCTTGCAGAGGAAGTGACCGACGCCCGACTCGGCGCAGTGCACGCGCGCGCCGCCCATCGCCTCGAGCGTCGTCTTCTCGCCGGTGACCATCTCGACCATCCGGTCGGAGCCGAGGTACATGCTGGCGTTGCCCTCGACCATGATCACGACGTCGCAGAACGCCGGGATGTAGGCCCCACCGGCGGCGGACGGGCCGAACAGCGCACACACCTGCGGGATCGAGCCGGAAGCCCGGACCTGGGTGTGGAAGATCTTGCCGGCACCCCGCCGGCCGGGGAACAGGTCGACCTGGTCGGTGATCCGCGCGCCGGCCGAGTCGACCAGGTAGACCATCGGTACGCCGTACTCGTAGGCGCGCTCGATGATGCGGATGATCTTTTCGACCGTGCGGGCGCCCCAGGAACCGGCTTTGACCGTGGAGTCGTTGGCCATCAGGCAGACGTCGCGGCCGTCGATCCGGGCGGTTCCGGTGATCACACCGTCGGCCGGCAGGCCCTCGGCCAGACTGTTGGCATAGAGACCGTCCTCGACGAACGAGGCCTCGTCGACCAGCAGGGCGATGCGCTCGCGGGCGAACAGCTTGCCCTTGGCCGCGTTGGCCGCGTGGTAGCGCTCCGCGCCGCCGGCCATCACCCGCTTGCGGACCTGGGCGAGCGACTCGTCGTCGATGGTCAACCGTGCCTCCCGGGAATCGACTCTGAACCTGAAAATCGGCAAAGCTGAACGAGCGTTCGGACCTGAACGATCGTTAGGCTAGCGTATCCGAGAAGCGAACGACAACGACGAACGGGAGCCTCCGCCGGCGCGGAGACTCCCGTTCGTTTTGTTGCTACCGATGCCGTGGAGGGGCACCGGCTGTTACTCGACGCTCGAGGCGCCGCCAGGTCGCGCCCGGGACGGCGCTACCCGGTTTTCACCGCTGTCGCCGCTGAGGATTCGCCGGTGGGGCCGGCCCCGACCGACCTCGGAGTCAGCGCAGCGTGTCGAGCAGGCCCAGGCCGGCGAATCCGACGCCGTCCGAGACGCCCGCAACGGTCTGGGTGGCGCCGGCGACCTGGGCGCTCTCGTCCTTCTCGCCCCGGTCGCGGCCACCCGTGCTGCCGGTGTCGGAGCCGGCGGCCACCGGCTTCTGACCGCCGTAGCCGGGCGTGGCCGGCTTCTCGTCGCCGTAGCCGGTCTTGACCGGCTTCTGGCCGTTCTTGACCGGCTTGTCGTTGTTCTTGACCGGCTTGTCGTCGTTCTTGGCGGGCTTCTCATCGCCATAGCCGGTCTTGACCGGCTTCTGGCCGGTCTTGACGGGCTTCGGGTGGCCGTAGCCGGTCTTGACCGGCTTCTGGTGGCCATAGCCGGTCTTGACCGGCTTCTGGTTGCCATAGCCGTAGTCGTCAGCGGCCGGGTACTCGGCACCGTCGCCGCACAGGCAACTGCCGAGGCCGCTGTGACCGAAGCCGCTGTGACCGTAACGGCGGTTGGCGATGAAGTCCCAGTCGGGATCGTCGTTGAAGCACGCGGCGTTGCTGCCGGCCGAACCCAGGAAGCCGAGCGCGTTACCGCAGTAGTTCGTCGACAGGTCGATCGGAACAGCGATCGTGGTGCCGTTCAGGATGCCGTTGTTGGCGTGGCGCGGCCACCGGACCGGGGCCCGGTGACCGCGGAAGGTCCGGGCGGAACGGAACGCACCGCTGTTGCCGCACAGGGCGTGCGAGTTCGCACCGCCGAGGAGGGCGAACGAGTTGCCGCAGGCGTTGATCGGGGCGGTGATCGGGGCGAAGACCCGCGTCCCGTTCAGGATGCCGTTGTTGTTGCCGTTGCTCTGCCCGCCACTGCCGCTTTCGATGAAGTTCGCGCCGGCGGCGTGCGAGTCGGCGACACCGAGGATGCCCAGCGAGTTGCCGACGATGTTGGTCGGGACCTGGACCGGCACCGCGAGCTGGGTGCCGTTGAGGATGCCGTTGTTGTCGCCGCTCGACTGCCAGACGTCAGCGTTGGCCGTGCCCGGGGCGAACAGCAGGGCACCGGCGGCCAGGACACCGACGCTCAGAGTCTTACGAACCCATGTCTTCATATGAAAGATAGAGCCTTTCCAGAAATGTTTCGGCAGATTGTGTGACTTGTCGAGTCGAGGACTTCGCAGAACTGATTTCGGGCACAGCGGTGCCCTGGCTTCATTTGTGAATCCGCCCGGACGCCGCTTGCCGACAT
This sequence comes from Paractinoplanes ferrugineus, assembly GCF_016862195.1. Lineage (GTDB taxonomy): Bacteria > Actinomycetota > Actinomycetes > Mycobacteriales > Micromonosporaceae > Actinoplanes > Actinoplanes ferrugineus. Next base: position 65,929 of record NZ_BOMM01000032.1, read on the forward strand.
GCACCCATAGGCGCTTCGATGCGATTGCGCGGAATTCAGGCGTGGATGATTCGCCGCTTGTTCGCAAGCGGTTCGGGAATCGCGCCGGGACGCGGACACCGAAGCGGTGCCGGCCGGTTCACCGGTGGTCGGGGCGGACCACCGGACGCCATCACTCAGTCAGGTGAGACGGTCGGTGCCTCGGCGATCACGACCGGTTGCGCGACCGGCATCGACGGAGCAGCCGTCCGGACCGGCGCGATCACCGGTTCCTGCGGCGGCACGCCGGCCGGGCGCGCATGGGTGCCGACCAGATCGGGCTCAGAGCCGATCGCGTCGGTCACCGGGGGGACGATCTGGTGCCTCTCGGAAGCCGGTCCGCCGGTGCGGCGGGGTGGTCCGGCGACCTCTTGCAGGACCGTGTCGACACCACCGTCGGCGGCGGTGTCGACATCGGCCCCGTCGGCGTCGTGGGTGACCCCGCCGAGAGGCGCTGCCGGGCGCGTGAGCACCCGGTCCGGAACCTCCAGGACGTTGGCCACGACGTGTTGCGGATGGGCCGGTGAGACCTCCAGCGGCGGACGGGCCGCGGTACGGAGGCCGACGACCGGCGGGGTGACGTCGTCGAGAACCGCGTCGAGCGACGAGCCGGACGGCTCGTCGGCCCGGTCCGCGGCCTGCGCGGCGGCGCCGGTGAGCAGCCATGCCGCCCCGGCCAGACCACTGACTACGACCAGGCGCAGATCCCACCAGCTCCGCCGCCGCTCCGCCCCCTGGATGTGAGGCGGCAAGGGCCTGGACGCCGCGGTGGGCGACCCGGACGGCGACAGGTTCAGGGCGCGCAGCACGCGCTCGAATCCCCATCCCGTCATCGGTTCCGCCCCTCGTCGTCTGATCGACCGGTGGCGGATCCGCCGTTTCCGGCGGCTCCAGCCACTCGTCATTGGTAACGAAGCGACCGGGCGAGGGTCACGCGAATAAATAGAAAAAGGGCCGTCGTAATAGTGCGGGCCGAATCACACCAATCTGCTGCGGGGACCCGCGCGCAGAACCCCGGACGGCAGGGTACGGCCGAGCAGTTTCTCCGCCATCTCGGCCGTTTCGATCATCCGGTCCAGGTCGATTCCGGTGGTCAGGCCCATGTCGTGGAGCATGTGCACGACCTCCTCGGTGGCCACGTTGCCGGAAGCGCCCGGAGCATAGGGACAGCCGCCGATCCCGCCGACACTCGCGTCGAACTCGGTCACCCCGAGCTCCAGTGCGGTGAGGATGTTCGCCAACCCCGTACCTCTGGTGTTGTGGAAGTGCAGCAGGTCCGGACGGACGACCGAGAGAAGGTCACGCACCCGGCGCGGAGTTCCCATGCCGGTCGTGTCGCCGAAGGCGATCCGGTCCGCCCCGTCGGTGCGCACCCGGGCCACGATGCCCGCCACCCGGTCCGGGTCGATGTCGCCCTCGAACGGGCATCCGAAACTCGTCGCGACGATCACCTCCAGGGCCGCTCCGGCGTCGTGGACCAGCGGAATGAGTGCGGCGATGTCGTCGAGCGACTCCGATGTGGACCGATTGAGATTGCGGCGGTTGTGCGTGTCGCTCGCCGACACCACCACCTCGATCTCCCGGAAACCGGCGGCGATCGCCCGTTGCGCACCCTTGGTGTTCGGGATCAGCGCGGAGTAGCGAACGTTCGGATTCTTCCGCGCCTGCCGCCAGACCTCGTCGGCGTCGGCCATCTGCGGGATCGCCTTCGGGTGTACGAACGAGACCGCCTCGATGCGACCGACGCCGGTCTCGCTCAGCGCGTCGATCAGCCGGACCTTGGAGTCGGTGGGGATCGGCTCCTCGTTCTGCAGGCCGTCCCGGGGCGCCACCTCGCGAATGCTGATGTCCATCGCGCTCACCTCATCCGCCCGACGATGCCGGTGTCGTAGTCGCCGCCCAGGAACTCGTCGTTCGCCAGCAGCTCGGCGAAGAACGGCAGGTTGTTCTTGGGGCCGGCGATCTGGAAACCGGCGACCGCCGCGCGCGCCTTGGCGAGCGCGTCGTCCCGATCGGCGCCGAAGACGATCAACTTGGCCATCAGCGAGTCGTAGAACGGCGTGACCGTGTTGCCCTCGACATAGCCGGAGTCGACCCGGGTGCCGTCGCCTGTCGGTTCCACCCACGTCGAGATCTTGCCGGGGCCGGGGAGGAAGCGCTTCGGGTCCTCGGCGTTGATCCGCAGCTCGATCGCGTGACCTGTGGTTTCGCCGAGCTCGAACGTCGGCGGCTCGCCCGACGCGATCCGCAGCTGCTGCTCGACCAGGTCGATGCCGTGGATGAGCTCGGTGATCGGGTGCTCGACCTGGAGGCGGGTGTTCATCTCGAGGAAGAAGAAGTCGCCGGTCGCCGGGTCGAGCAGGCACTCGACCGTGCCGGCGTTGCGATAGCCGACCGTCTCACCGGCCTTGACGGCCGCGGCCAGGAAACGCTTGCGCAGTTCCGGAGTCACCGCCGGGGAGGGGGCCTCCTCCACCAGCTTCTGGTTGCGGCGCTGGACCGAGCACTCGCGCTCGCTGAGGGCGATCACCCGGCCGTCGGCCAGGCCGAGGATCTGAACTTCCACATGACGTACGCGCGGGAAGTATCGCTCGATCAGGACCGAACCGTCGCCGAACATCCGCTCGGCGAACGCGCGAACCTTGTCGTACTCCCTGGTCAGGCTCTCCTCGTCGGCCGCCACCGCCATGCCCATGCCGCCGCCGCCCGCCGCCGCCTTGACCATCACCGGGTAACCGATGGTGGCCGCGGCCTCGATCGCGGCCTCGACCGTCGCCGCCGGGTCGTGCGTGCCCGGTGCGACCGGGACGCCCGCCTCGGCCATCAGGTTGCGTGCGTTGATCTTGTCGCCCATCGCCGTGATCGCATCGGCCGGCGGGCCGACCCAGATCAGCCCGTTCGCCTCGACGGCGCGGGCGAAGTCGGCGTTCTCGCTGAGGAAGCCGTAACCGGGGTGGATCGCCTGGGCGCCGGTCGACTTCGCGGCGGCCAGGATCGCCTCGGTGTTGCGGTAGCTCTGCGCCGGATTGGCCGGGCCGACACACACCGCCTCGTCCGCCTCGCTGACGAACGGCAGGTCGGCATCCGCCTCGGAGTGGATCGCGATGGTGCGAATCCCGAGACGGTTGGCGGTGCGGATGATCCGGCGGGCGATCTCGCCCCGGTTCGCGACGAGCAGCGACTCGATCATGGAGACCCTTCTGTCGACTTCGCCGGCCAGGGCGGTGGCCCGGCCGCTTGGACGGCTAGGCCTGGCTTGTGGCCGGCTTTCGCCAGTTGGTCTGTGTTCAGTGGCCGGCTCTCGCCGGTCGTTCTGTGCTCAGTGGCCGGCTTTCGCCGGTCGGTCTGTGTTCAGTGGCCGGTCAGAGCGTGGATCGTGGCCTCGCGCAGCAGGGCCGCCCGCCGCCGGCGGTCGACCTCGCCACCCAGGAACGGGGTCGAGTTCATCAGGCCGAAGGCGGAATGGGCGAGCACTCGCGCCTCGGCCGCCTGCAACTCGGGCCGCAGCTGTCCCAGCACACCGACCCACTCCTCCACATAGAGGCGCTGCAGGCGACGGATCTGGCGGCGCGGCTCGTCCGGCAGGCGGTCGAGCTCGTGCAGGTGCAGGGCGATGACGGCGGGGTTGGCCAGGGCGAACTCGACGTGGAAGTCGATCAGATCGCCGAGGGCGGCGCTCGCGTCGTCGGGATGCCGGGTGACCCGGGCCTTGCCACCGTGCAGCAGGCCCTCACTGACCGGGATCAGCGCGGCCACCAGCATCGCCTCCTTGCCGGCGAAGTGGTGGTAGAGCGCCGGACCGGTGACACCGGCGGCCGAGCCGATGTCGTCCATCGACACGCCGTGATATCCGCGCGCCGCGAACAGGCCCACCGCGATCTCGAGGATCTCGTCGCGGCGCGACCGGCGCCGGGGCGCGGGCGGCCCCGAGCGCTGCTGCTGATCAACCGTTGTCACGAGGCCACTTTAACCCGCTGTCAAGCAGCCGCCTTAACGGGCGTTCAGGATGTGGGCTCCCGCGCTTCCTGGTAGATCTTCTCCGCCGCCTCCCGGCCCGGCGCGTCGGGGGCCATGCCGGCCAGCAGCTCCCGGAGGTGCGCCACCGCCGCGGCCCGATCACCCGAGCGGAGCAGCGCCTCGCCGTACATGCCGTCGAGCCGGTCCGCCTCGTCGATGGCGTCGATGCTCCGGAGTGGGGCCGAGGCGCCCCGGAGCACCGGGACGACCTCGTCGTACCGCTCGCGGGCCAGCAGGGCGCGGGCCAACTCGAACCGGCTCACGCCATGCTCCCAGACCGCCGCCGGCTCCGCCTCGGGCAGGGCCGCGAAACGCTCGGCGGCCAGGCGGAACGTCTCCTCGGCGGCGTCCGGGTCGTCGGCGTAGTGCAGCGCCGAGATGCGACGACGCAGCGCCCGCAACTCGCCGACCGGGTCGCCGGCCTGGCGGTAGTCCTCGGCGGCGGCCCGGAACGCGGCGGCCGCGTCGGCGTCGCGGTCCATGTCGAAGAGCAGGCCGGCCGCCTCCTCGCCGACCTGGGCGCGGCCCGCCGGGTTGTCGGCGAGCCGTTCGATCAGCTCGCGGTAGCGCGTGACGGCGCCGGCCCGGTCACCGATCTCGCGGTACTGCTTGGCCAACAGGAACCGGGCGTTGTTGCCGCCCTCGTCGTCGCCCATCTCGTCGAACGTGGTCAGGGCCTCCTCGGCGACCTCGGCGGCCTCGACCGGGCGGCCGGCCAACGCGTAGGCCTCGGCCAACTCCCACCGGGCGAAGGCGCCGCCGGGCCCCAGACCCTGCTCGGTGCAGAGCGCGACCGCCTCGACCAGGTCGGTGATCGCGAAATCGGCCTGGCCGGTGCGCTTGAACGCGCGTCCGCGACCGACCCGGGCGGGCAACGCGTCGTCGGCGTCACCGGCGGCGATCGCCGTGCCGAACACCTCGATCTGGGTGTCCGGGTCGCCGTCACCGACCAGGTGGCCGTAGAGGACCGCGGCCGGGGCGAGCCGGAAGTCGGGTCCCATGGCACGGTAGAACTCCCAGGCCGACCGAGCCGCCGCCAGCGCCCCCTCGGGGTCGCCGGAGCCGGCCAGGATGCGGGCCCGCAGCTCGGCATGCGACGCGACGGTGCGCGGGTTGCCCGACTCGGCGGCGTGCTCGGCGCAGCGGTTGATCGCCTCGGTCGCCTCGGCCATCTCGTCGCCGACCGCGTGCAGGACGGCGAGCCGGGCCCACGCGTTGGCCCGGGTGCGCGCGGCACCGTGCCTCTCCTGGTACTCGACGTCGGCCCGGATCGGGGCCGGGTCGACGTCGCCCTGCTGGGCGCGGGCCAGGGCGGCCCGGGCCCGCAGCACGATCGCCTCGCCCTCGTCGCCGGCCGCGGCGAACATCTCGGCCGCCGCGGTCCACTGCAGGTGGGACTGCTCGAAGCCCTGCCAGCTGCGCAGGTTGCCGGTCATCGCGAGCCGGCGGGCGGCCAGCAGCGGATCGTCGAGGGTCGGGAACCGCTCGTCGAGCGCGGCCAGTGTCGCGGCCAACCCGGCCACCTGCTCGTCGAGGAACTGCGCGGTGGCGAGGTCGAGCAGCTCGGACGCGCTCGCCTCGGCCGGGACCGACGGCACCGGCCGCGGCTCGGGCCGTGACCGCACCGGACCGGCCACCCGGGCGGTCGGCGAGAGGACCAGCTCCACCGCCCACGGCTGGGCGTTGATCTTCTCGGCGGTCTGCTCGCTCTGATAGGTGGTGCCGTTGCGGGCGTCGAAGCGCGCCGCGATGCCGGTGGCCCGGTCGGCCAGTTCGGTCGCGAGCTCGGCGACGGAGATGTCGTCCCGATCCCTGCGGCGGACGGTGAGCTCGCCGTGGCCGGTCTCGGTGAGCCGGCGCAGCAGCATCGAGGCGTTCGCCGCGAAATGCATCTCGGCCGACGGTGACGGGGCCTTCTCGAGCCAGTCGACGTGCCGCTGGAGCATCTCGAGACCGCGGTGCTCGTTGCCGGTGCGGCCGCAGAAGGCGATGTGGGTGCCGACGCCGTACATGTCGGCGAGGTTGCCCCGCTCCAGCCGGTAGGCCCGGCGGTGCGCCGCGGCTGCCTTCTCCGTCTCGCCCGTCCGCAGATAGGGCACGGTCAGCTCGCGGAGGATGCCCTGCGGCTGCTCGGTGCAGCTCAGCTCGCCGGAGAGGACCGGCTCGGCCAGCTCCACCGCGTCGGCGTACCGCCCGCGCGACGACAGGTGGCGCACCACGTCGGTGGGGTCGCAGCCGGCACAGTCGGACAGGGCGTCGCGCGGCGCCGCCTGCCACCGCTCGAACCAGGCATCTGCCTCCTCGGTGTGGCCGACGTGCGCGGCGACCAGATAGCGGTGCTTGTAAACGGCGTGCAGGCCGTGGCCCGACTCGCGATAGCGCCGCTCCATGTCGTCGAGCACCGCATAGGTCCGGGCCAGCGGCACCTCATGAAACGTGGTCAACGTGTTGACCATGGTTTTGAACAGCCACAGCAGGTTGTCGCGCCAGTGCTGGTGGTAGGGCGCCGGCTTGCGGTCGAAGTCGGTGACGCACCACGAGAACGGGACGAACGCCTTACCGGGCTCGCCACCGTACACATAGGCCGTGGTCGCCAACAGCCTCGTGTAGAACGCCTGGGCCGGGTCGCCGGCCTCGTCGACGCGCCGAAGTACCTGCTCGACCAGGGCGATCTGGGCGGCACCGTGCGGCATCTCCTCGGCCTGGCCGAGAAGGGACCAGAGCTCGGGCGCGGTCGTCACTTCTGCTCCTCGGCGGTCACGGCCCGGTTGAGCAGGCCCAGGAAAGACGTGTTGAGCAGGGCCGCGTCGGCCGGACGCAGCGGGTGGTGGCCGAGCATGAGGGCCTGGCCGTAGAGCGACTCGACGGCCAGGCCGGCCAGCTCGGGGTCGGCCAGCGCGACCACCCGGCGCACCAGCGGGTTGCGGTGGTTGAGCACGAGCTGCGGCCGTTCCGCCGGGCTGACCTGGGCGAGCGCGTCGAGCACGCCGCCCCACAGGTCGTCGGCCGTGGCCCGGCTCTCCTTGAACTCGTCATGGAACGCGGCGGCGCGGCTGACCAGATAGAGAGCCGGCACCGTGACCGGGTCGAACGCGCGGATCACTACCTCGCAGCCGAGCCGGTCGAGGCGCCGCTGGGCAGCCGACAGGAACGGGCGCAACCGCAGCTCGGTCTCGGTGTCCAGGCCGGTGAACCGGGTCGCGAGGTCGGACGGCTCGAGTCGTTCGACGCGGACCGCGTCGTCCACGGTGGCCAGTCGCTCGATGATGTCGGCCTCGTAGACGTAACCGGCGTTGATCAAGCCGACATCCTGCGCGGCGGCGACGGCGGACAACTGGTGGTATTCGTCGACGGTGGTGGCGTAGCGGATCACGCCCTGCCGCTCGCGGAACTCGGCCAGGGTCAGCCGGCCCATGTTGGTCTCCATCGGCCACCACTGCTCGACCAGGCGCAACATCTCGTCGTCGTGCAGGGCCAGCGCTTTCACGCCGAGGTGGTGCACGCCGAGGAACCGGGCCAGCCGGTGCGGGTCGGTGGCGGCGAGCCGGACCAGCCAGCCGCGCAACTGGTCGGCGATCGCGTCCCGGGTGTCGGTGAGCAGGCCGTCCTCGTAGAGCGCCTCGCGGCTCGCGGTGGGCCGCAGCTCGGTGCTGTCGATGACGCAGCGGGCGAAGAACGCCCACTCGGGCAGCAGGCTCTCGACGTTCTCGGCGAGCAGCATGCGCTTCAGATAGACCCGGTGGCCGCCACGTGCGGCCGGATTGACCGCCGTGGGCAGCACGAACGCGGCCCCGGTGAGACCGGCCTCGGGCACGTTCAGCTCGATCACGTCGAACGGCGTGAAACCGAAGACCTGCCGGCAGTACGCCTCCCGGTCGGCCTCCCAGGGCAGTGCCCCGGCGGTCACCCGGACGCCGTCGACCTCGACGCTGATCGGGAGCAGGGAGCCGTAGAGCTCGGCGAGCTCGCGCACCGTCGTACTCGTCAACAGATGCTCCGCACCGCGCCGCGGCAGCAGGGTGACCGTGGTCCCCGGCTCGCGCTCGTCGCCGGGCCGCACCTCGTAGCGGCCGTCGGAGTAACCGGTCCACAGCACCGGCGCGGCACCGGCACGTTTCGTGTGCACCCGGATCTCGTCGGCGACCAGGAAACAGGAGAGCAGGCCGATGCCGAACTGGCCGAGGAACTCGTGACGCTGGAAGCCCAGCTCGTCACGCTTGGAGCTACGACCGATCGTGGCGAGCAACTCGTGCACCTGCGCCTCGGTGAGGCCGATGCCGTTGTCGGTGATGCGCAGCGCATCGGCACCGGTCGTGATCGTGACCCGGCCCTGCGGCACGGAGCCGGTCGCGGTGATCGCGTCCACGGCGTTCTGCAGGAGCTCGCGGACATAGACGCGTGGGCTCGCATAGAGGTGGTGACTCAGCAGGTCGACAATGCCTCGTAGGTCAACCTGGAACGTGTTGCTCACGGGCGAGAAAGCTACCGGGTCTTCCTGACATTTTTCTCGCCCGTTCTCAATTTCCGTTCAGCTCAGGCCACCGGGCTCGGTTCCACGGGCGATCGGCGCCCGAACCAGATTGCCCCACTCCGTCCATGATCCGTCGTAATTGCGAACCTGGGGATAACCCAGCAGGTGGTGCAGGACGAACCAGGTGTGGCTCGACCGCTCGCCGATGCGGCAGTAGGCGATGATGTCGTCGCCCGGCTCGAGGCCCAGCTCATCCTGGTAGATCCGGCTGAGCTCGCCGGCCGGTTTGAAGGTGCCGTCCTCGTTCGCCGCCGACTTCCACGGCTTGCTCACCGCCCCCGGGATGTGCCCGCCCCGCAGCGCGCCCTCCTGCGGATAGGCCGCCATGTGGGTGAGCTCGCCGGTGTACTCCTGCGGGGAACGCACGTCGACCAGCGGCCGGCCACTGGCGATGTGCCCCATGACCTGGTCGCGGAAGGCTCGGATCTCGGCGTCGTCGCGCACCGGGACCGGGTAGTCGGCCTTGGCGCGCTCCGTCTTCTCCCGGGTCACCGGGCGGCCTTCGGCCACCCACTTCTGCCGGCCCCCGTCCATCAGCCGCACGTCGCGGTGACCGAAGAGAGTGAAGACCCAGAGGGCGTACGCCGCCCACCAGTTGAAGTTGTCGCCGTAGAAGACGATCGTGTCGTCCCGGCCGATGCCCTTGGCCTCGCACATGGCCGCGAACGCCGCCGGATCGAGGTAGTCGCGGGTGAGCTGGTCATTCAGCTCGAGGTGCCAGTCGACCTTGACCGCACCCGGGATGTGCCCGGTGTCGTAGAGCAGCACGTCTTCGTCCGACTCGACCACCACCAGGCCGGGCGCGTCGAGGTTGGCGGCCAGCCACTCGGTGGTGACCAGCCGATCTGGGTGTGCGTACGCCTGCAATGCAGGTGCTGGATCGTTCGCAACGGACATGTTCCAACTATGCCTCCAGTCCGGTTAAGGGTGGTGGCGGGGCGGTCGGACGGGCTATTCGATCGGAGCGAGAGCCGGGCGCTTCGCCGTGACCAGGTCACCGCTGGAATGGCGGAGCAGATGACGGCCCACCCACGGCACGAAGTGCTCGCGGGCCCAGCGCAGGTCGGCGCCCCGAGCCATCAGCCACGGGGTCGGTTCCGGCATCGGCGGCACCAGCAGCCATTCGTCGTCGACACCGACGCCGAGCACGGTCAGCACGTGCGCCGCGACCAGCCGATGACCGGCCGGCGAGAGGTGCAGCCGGTCGGGTGCCCACAGGTGCGGGTGACGGAATCGGTCGTCGCCGAACAGGTCGACGACGTACGCGCCGTATTTCTCGCCGATCGCGGTGGCACCGTCGTTGAGCACCGCCGCGCGCGGCCCGACGATGCGCTGCCCGGGGAGGTGGGCGGTGACGTCCGCAAAGCGGAAGACGATCACGTCGGAGCCGGTGGAGCGCAATCGGGAGACCACCGCGTCGAGCTTCTCGACAAGCAGGTGCGGATCGGCGCGGGGCCGCAACGAGTCGTTGCCGCCGCCGGCGATGCTGACCAGTGCCGGCGACATCGCCAGCGTCGGTGCCAGCTGTTCGTCGATGATCTGGTCGAGCAGTTTGCCGCGAACCGCGAGGTTCGCATATCCGAAGGCGGGCCCGCCCTCGACCGCCAGCCGAGCGGCCACGAGATCGGCCCATCCCCGGAAGGATCCGTCCGGGTACGCGTCGTTCAGGCCCTCGGTGAAGCTGTCCCCCATCGCCACGAAGCTGTGCCAGTTCATGGATTCCCCCTTAACGGCCCCTCAGCCGTCGTTGTGGGGACAGCTTTCCACTTAACAAGGACCAAGCACAGAGTGACGAGGGCGACACTCGAAATATCGGGTGGTTATCGACGGACCCCCTGCCTACGCTGCTCGGCATGCTTCTGCGAATGTCCACGTTGCTCCTGAAGACCCTGCGCGAGGAGCCGGCCGAGGCGGAGGTGCCGAGTCATCGACTCCTGCTGCGAGCCGGTTTCATCCGGCGCGCGGCCCCCGGCGGCTACACGTGGCTGCCGCTGGGCAAGCTGGTGCTCGATCGGATCACCGCGGTGATCCGGGAGGAGATGACCGCGATCGGCGGGCAGGAGGTCGCCTTCCCCGCGCTTCTGCCCCGGGAGCCCTACGAGACAAGCAACCGCTGGACGGAGTACGGCGACGACATCTTCACCCTCCAGGACCGGCGCGGCGCCGACTACCTTCTCGCGCCCACCCACGAGGAGATGTTCACCCTGCTCGTGCAGGACATGACCAGCTCCTACCGGGATTTCCCGCTGCTGCTGTTCCAGGTGCAGACGAAGTTCCGCGACGAGGCCCGGCCGCGCGCCGGCCTGCTGCGCGGCCGCGAGTTCCTGATGAAGGACGCCTATTCGTTCACCCTCACCGACGAGGGCCTGGAGCAGGTGTACGCCGAGGTCCGGGCCGCCTACCAGCGTGCTTTCAACCGGATCGGGTTGTCGCACGCGATCGTCTCGGCGATGTCCGGCGCGATGGGCGGCTCGGCCTCCGAGGAGTTCCTGGCCCCGGCTGAGGTGGGGGAAGACACCTTCGTCGGCTGCACGTCGTGTTCGTACGCGGCCAACACCGAGGCCGTCGTCACCCCGCCCGGCGCCGTGGCCGAGATCCCGGCCGGCTCGCCGTCGGTGCACGACACCCCCGACACCCCGACCATCGCGTCCCTGGTCGATCTCGCCAACGCCCGGCAATTCGGCGGCCGCACCGACTGGACCGCCGCCGACACCCTGAAGAACGTCGTGGTCTCGGTGCACCACCCCGGCCGGTCCCGGCCCGAACTGCTGGTGATCGGCGTCCCCGGGGACCGCGAGGTCGACCGGAAACGCCTCGACGCCGCGCTCGCCCCGGCCACCGCCACCCTCTTCGACGACTTCGAGTCGCGCCCCGACCTGGTCAAGGGCTACCTCGGCCCGCAGGGCCTCGGGGTCCGTTACCTCGCCGACCCGCGCGTCGCCCCCGGCACGGCCTGGCTGACCGGTGCCAACCAGCCGGGGCGGCACGCGATCGACGTGGTGGCCGGCCGCGACTTCACCCCCGACGGCACCATCGAGGCCGCCGAGGTGCGGGCCGGCGACCCGTGCCCGGCGTGCGGATCGGGCGAGCTGACCATGCGGCGGGGCATCGAGATCGGGCACATCTTCCAGTTGGGCCGGCGCTACACCGACGCTTTCAAGGTCGACGTGCTGGGTGCCGACGGCAAGCCGGTCCGCCCCACCATGGGCAGTTACGGCATCGGCGTGTCCCGCGCCGTCGCCTCGGTGGCCGAGCAGCACCACGACGACCGCGGCCTGCTCTGGCCCGACGAGGTCGCCCCGGCCGACGTGCACATCGTGGCCGCCGGCAAGGACGGTCAGATCGAGGCGGCGCTGGAGCTCGCCCGTACCCTCGTCGCGGCCGGCCTGCGGGTGCTGGTGGACGACCGGCCGCAGCTCTCCGCGGGGGTGAAATTCACCGACGCCGAGCTCATCGGGGTCGCCCGCACAGTGGTCATCGGACGCCGTCTCGCGGAAGGATGGGCCGAGTTCCGCGATCGGCGCACGGGAGAGCGCGTAGACGTGCCGATTTCGGATATACAGCGTGTAATCACTGTGGCACTCGGGTAACTGAACTCTCCACACGGGAGGTACCAACCATGGCCAAGGTCTCGGTCGCCGAGGTGATGACCCGACAGGTCGTCTACCTGCCGGAAGCGACAACGCTCGACGAGGCCGCGCAGGCGATGCGGGACCGGGGCATCGGCGACGTCGTGGTGACCAGCGGCCCGACGATGGTTGGCCTGGTCACCGACCGCGACATCGTGATCCGGGCGATCGCGGAGAACCTGATCCCCAAGCAGACGACCCTCGGGGCGATCACCTCGCACGAACTGATCATGGTGGAGCAGTCCGCCACTGTGGAGGAGGCAGTGCGGGCCATGCGCGAGCGCGGCGTCCGTCGCCTGCTGGTGTGCGACTCCGACCGCAAGGTCGTCGGCATCATCAGCCTGAGTGACGTCGCCCTCCTGCCGACCTCGACCCTGGCCTGATTCCCGCGCGTTAGGGTCGTGATCGTGAGCGACATGCCCCCGAAGCTGGCCGAGATCGTCGAGGAGTTCGCCTCCGCCCCGCGCGAGGTCGTGCTGGAGATGCTTCTCGAGTTCGCCGACGCGATGCCGCCCGTGCCCGCCGACCTGGCCGGGCACGACGGCATGGAGCAGGTGCCGGAGTGCCAGACCCAGTTCTTCCTCAAGGCGACGGTCCGGCCCGACGACACCGTCGAGGTGTGGTTCGACTGTCCGCCCGAGGCCCCCACCACCAGGGCCTTCGCCGGCATTCTGGCCGAGGGACTGCAGGGCGCGACCGCCGCGGAGATCCTCGCCGTGCCGGACGACCTCTATGCCCGGATGGGCCTCGCCAACGCCATCAGCCCGCTGCGCATCCGGGGCGGCTCGGCCATCCTCGCCCGCCTCAAGCGGCAAGTCTCGGTTGGAGCCGGCTAGTGCACATCCAGGTCTGGTCCGACGTCGTCTGCCCGTGGTGCTACCTCGGCAAGATCCGCCTCGAGAAGGCGATCGCCTCCTTCGAGGGCGACGTGACCGTCACCTACCGGGCCTACCAGCTCGACCCGTCGCCGGTGCCGTGGCCCATGCCGATCAAGGAGGCGATGGCGGCCAAGGTCGGCGGCCGGGAGCGGGCCGAGGAGATGCTCGCCCACGTCACCTCGATCGCGGCCGGCGACGGCATCCGCCTCGACTACGACCGGGCGGTCGCGGCCAACACGTTCGACAGCCACCGGCTGATCGCGTGGGCGGCCGGCCAGGAGCGGCAGGCCGACATGCTGGCGGCGCTCCAACGGGCCTACTTCGTCGACGGCGCCGACATCGGCTCGCGGCCGATCCTCGCCGCGGTGGCCGGCTCGATCGGCCTCGATCGCGACGCCGCGCTGGCCTACCTGAAGTCCGAGGCCGGCCGGGACGCGGTCGACACCGACCTGGCCGAGGCCCGCGAGCTCGGCATCACCAGCGTCCCGAGTTTCGTGATCGACGGCAAATACGCGGTGCAGGGCGCCCAGGAGCCGGCCGCCCTGCTCGCCGCCCTGGAGGAGATCGCCCGCCGCGAAGCCGTCGACATCGATCGATGATGTTTCACGTGGAACGAGATCGACACTCCTAGATCTGATTGGCCAGACCCTCGATGACCTGAGCCCCGGGCAGGGCCCCGAGCGCCGGACCGGCCACCGCGATCTTGCTGTGCCGCACGCCGGAACCCACGATCACGTGTGGGGTGGCGGCGACCCGGCTGTCGACCAGGATGGGCCAGTCGGCGGGCAGGCCGATCGGGGTGATGCCGCCATATTCCATGCCGGTCAGGGCGACCGCGTCGGCCATCGGGGCGAAACTGCATTTGCGCACGTCGAGGTGCTTACGGACGACGCCGTTGACGTCGGCTCGGGTGGTGGCCAGGACGATGCAGGCCGCGTACTTGGTGGCGCCGTCACGTTTGCCCGCCACGATCACGCAGTTGGCCGAGACCTCCAGCCCCACCTCGTACGCCGCGCAGAAGGCGGCGGTGTCGGCGAGGGTCGCGTCGATCGGGGCGACCAGCACCTGGTCGCCGTCGATCGGCGCCTCCACCGGCCACACCGCGAGCGCCTTGGCGACCGGCGCGGCCAGCAGGTCGGGGCGGGACTGGGCGGGTTCGAGCTGCAGGGTTCCCATCACGCCCGCAATACTCGCTCAATACTTCTCGGCCAGGTAGCCCCGCCACGTCCGGGTCCCGGCCGGGGTCGCGTCGGTGGTCTGCCCGCCGGCCCGCATCGCCCGCGACATCTTGCCGGGGAAGCTGAGCCGCCAGATCGGCCGCCTCTTGCCGCGGGCGGCCAGCCAGGTGCGGGCCAGCTCGTCGAAGGTCAGCACCTGCGGTCCGGCGTACTCCGTCGTCTCGCCCGCGGCGGGCCGAGCGATCAGCTCGGCGATCCGGTCGGCCACGTCCTCGACCGCCACCGGCTGGAGCTTCCACGCCGGGTCGACGAGCACCGGTCCGGCCTTGCCGAGCATCGACAGCATCGTCTCGGCGAAGTCGTGGAACTGGGCGGCCCGCAGGATCGTGTACGGGACACCACTCGCCCGGACGACCTCCTCGGTGTCGAGTTTCGCTCGGTAGTAGGCGTACGGCACGCGATCGATGCCGTTGATCGACACGTAGAGCACGTGCCCGACACCGACCTTGCGGGCCGCCGCCAGCAGCAGCCGGGTGCCCTCGACGTCGGTCTGCCGCGGGCGGCCGGGCGACGAGGCGAGGTGCACGATCACGTCCACGTCGCGTACCGCCTCGTCCAGACCTTCGCCCGTCCGCAGATCGGCCGTCACCCAGCCGTCCCGCGCCGAGCGGGTCATCGGCCGCACCGCGTACCCCTGCTTGACCAACCGCGGGGTCACCGCGGATCCCAGCGTTCCGCTCGCCCCGGTGACCAACACCTTGATGTTCTCGCTCATGCCAACGGGACGATCGGCGCATCGGGAAGGTGACGTGTCCCCGGTCACCCGAGATCCTCAGCCGGGACCGAATCTTGCCGACTCTCAACTGATGTGGAAGAACGACGTGCAGGCCGCATCGGGACCGTGAGTGGTCTCGCCCTGCTCGGTGGCGGAACCGCGGTAGCGGCCGTCGCCGGGGGAGCCCATTCGGTCTTCGCGACCGTGCTGCTCGGCCTGCTTGCCCTTGGCGTCGGCCATTCCCTGCTGGTCGAGATCCGCCGGCAGGCCCACCGGCAGGTCCGCCGCTGGGCGCGCACCGACACGATCAACGCGGTCCTGCTCGGTTGCTGGGCCGAGCTCGCCCTGATCATGTCGATCCTCGAGGCCGGGCAGCCGACCCCGGTGCGCATCGTCAACGCGGCGCTGGCCGCGGCGTACGGCGGAAGTTGCGTCTATTTCGTCCATGAGCGCAGGCGGATCATCCGGGCCCTGCCCCGCGTGCCCCGGCCGGCTCCGCCGGCCGAACCGGAGACCGAATCGGAGATCATCTCAGTGCGCGGCGCCGCCTAGGTTTGATCTACTGTCCGCCGTGCGTCGTCGATCTCTGCTCCTCATACCCGCGGCCGGTGTCCTGAGCGCCTGCACGTCACGTGCTGGCGGCATCCCGCCCTTCGCCGACACGCAGCGCGAGGCGGTCGCTGACGACTACCGCTGGTTCGAACCGGAGCCGGAGTTCGGGCAGGGCTACTGCTTCACCTGGGTGCGTGGCCGCACGCCGCCGCAGGTGATCGAGCAGCTCGGCGGCCAGGAGCTGGAGCGGATCAGCTGGCCGCAGCTGGTCGACTCCGGGGACGGCCAGCAGGGGCCGCTCTACCGTTATTTCATCGGCATCGCCCGGGTCGACGACTGGTCGCTGATCGTCGAGGACAACGGCGATCTGGGGGTGACCGACCAGCTCGTCGGCCCGCTGTCGGCCGGCACCACAGTGGTGGCGAACCACCGCGGCCCCGACGGTCACGGCCGGTTCCTGCAGCTCGAGGACCAACGGGTGCTGCTCGATTTCGACCCGCGGGCGCCGAAGACCATCACGCCGGAAATGGCGGCTGCCGGTTTCGCCGCCGGGATCGACGGCGCGACGGCGATGGCGGCGACCCTTGCCCTGGCCGAACGGCTTACCGGCAAACTGATGAGCCGGCAGCTGCTCATCGAGCGAACCTACCTGCTGACCAGCGTGCCGCTGGATCGTAAGAATCAATAGCCGTTTGGTTGTTGCATGACCACCATCCTTACGGCCAATATCCACTCGTGACGATGCGCACCTCCGAGCTGCTCAGCATCGGTGAGGCCGCGATCCTGCTGCGTTCTTCGCGGCAGCACGTGGTCGACCTCTGCTCGCGCGGACTGCTGCCGTACGTTCCGGTCGGCCGGCAACCCCGGGTGCGCCGCTCGGACGTCGAGGCCCTGATCCGCCCCGCGCTGACCCGCGAGCAACTCGAGCAACTCTGGTTGCACCAGGCGATCGCCGGAAAATTCGTGTCGAATCCCGACGCCCTGCTGGCCGCCGCCGAGATCAACCTGCGCCGGCTGCGTCGACTGCACCCCGAGGGCCGCGCATGGGAGTGGCTCGATCGCTGGCAGGTCGTGCTCGAGGGCGGCGCCGAGGCGGTGCTGGACGCCCTGACATCGTCCTCGGAATACGCGGTCGAGCTCCGCAGCACGTCACCGTTCGCCGGCATCCTGTCCGAGTCCGAACGCCGCACGGTGCTCACCGCCCTGGCCGAGAGCAGGCACGATCGGGCCCGGCCGATGCCGCAGGAGAAGCTCGAACGGGTCCTTCGGGCCGTGTGAGTCTTCCATCACAAACTTATAAAAGCATCTTATGAAGATGACTTCCCCGGGCGGATAGTGGACCGGTTCAACCCCGGTCGCCACACCCCGGGAGGTCTCCGATGGCGATCATCACCCCCCACTCCAACACCGCCATCAAGCTGGCCGGCCTGCTTCAAGCCGTGCTCCAGGTCCCGATGCCGGTGCGGATCCGCGCCTGGGACGGCTCGATGGCCGGCCCCAGCGACGCACCAGTCCTCATCATTCGCAACCGGCGGGCCCTGCGCCGCATCCTCTGGCGGCCCAACGAACTGGGCCTGGCCCGCGCGTACGTGGCCGGCGAGATCGACGTCGAAGGCGACCTCTACGACGTCCTGAACCGCCTCGCCGGGCTGCTCTGGCGCTCGCCTGACATCCGCGACCTGCCGTTCCACACCGTCGCCGGCGACCTGCTGCGGCTCGGCGTGCTCGGCACCCAGCCCAAGCCGCCACCCGAGGAGATGCAGGTCAGCGGCGGGCGGCACAGCCGCCACCGGGACCGGCAGGCGGTCAGCCAGCACTACGACGTGGGCAACGACTTCTACCGGCTCGTGCTCGGCGAGAGCATGGTCTACTCCTGCGCCTACTGGACGTCCGACGACCCCGGTTACGGCCTCGCCGACGCGCAGCGCGACAAGCTCGACCTGATCTGCCGCAAACTCGACCTCCAACCGGGCGAGCGCCTGCTCGACGTCGGCTGCGGCTGGGGGAGCCTGGCCATCCACGCGGCCCGCGAATACGGCGTCCGGGTCCTCGGCATCACGCTCTCCACCGAGCAGGCCGAATTCGCCCGCAAGCAGGTGGCCGACGCCGGTCTCGCCGACCGGGTGGAGATCCGCGTGCAGGACTACCGCGACCTCGACGACGGCCCGTTCGACGCGATCTCCAGCGTCGGCATGGCCGAGCACGTCGGCACCGCGCCCTACCTGGGATACGCGAAGATCCTGTTCACCCAGCTCAAGCCGGGTGGGCGACTGCTCAATCACCAGATCGCCCGGCTGCACCTGCCGCCTTCGGCGCCGCATCAGGCGCGCTCCTTCATCGACGCCTACGTCTTCCCCGACGGTGAGTTGGCCCCGGTGGGCACAACGGTCACGCTCCTGGAGGAGGCCGGATTTGAGGTACGGGATGTGCACGCGCTCCGTGAGCACTACGCGAAGACGCTGCGCGCGTGGGTGGCCAACCTCGAGGCCGAGTGGCCCACCGCGGTGCGTCTGACCAGCCCGGGCCGGGCGCGGGTGTGGCGTCTCTACATGGCCGCCTCGGCTCTCGCCTTCGAGCAGGCCCAGATCGGCGTCAACCAGGTGCTCGCCGTGCGCACCCACCGCAACGGCGACGGTGAGATGCCCGCCACACGAGCGGGGTACGCGGTCTGACCGAAGTCCGCCGTGATGCTCGATCACCTGCATTGATGGGGCATCACGGCTCACCCGCGAGTGTCCAATTCGGCCGGTGAGTTGCGGTATACCGCCCGATAAGTCGGCAAGTTATCCACAGCCCCCGAGCGGCTTTGAGCTTGTCCGGTTAGCCTGCGACTCGTGAGCGAACGAAAACGGGCCGCCGCCGTGATCGTGCGTGACGGCCGAGTGCTGATGGTGCACGAGCGAAGCCGACGATCCGGTGGCGGTGAATGGTGGACCCTGCCGGGCGGTGGCATCGAACCGGGTGAGACCGCCGAGGAGGCCCTGCGCCGCGAGGTCTTCGAGGAGACGGGTCTGATCGTGAGCAAGGCCCGCCACATCCTCGAGATGCCCTATCCGTCGGGCATGACGTCGGTCTACGCGGTCACCGTGATCGAGGGCTCGGAGCCCCGCCTCGGCCACGACGACGGGGTCGGCCCCGAGCCGCTGGGCCTCGACTGGCTGCCGGCCCCCGAGCTCCCGACGGAGCATCAAGGCGTTCCGGTGCCACCACTGATCGTCGTTGTGCCCGCTTAGCGGCCCTTTGTGACGACCGGACGACCGGAGAAGGACCGAACCGTCGCCGACTCGGTCCGATGGGCCCCGACCACCCTTGACACGTCTTCAGTAACCTCTGGCAGCGGTGGATGAAGATACTCAGGGGCAGGTGGGACAGGAGTGGCGGTCGGCATCCTTGGGACAGGTTCGTACGTCCCGCAGCGAGTTGTGACCAATGTGGACCTGAACCTCCTGGTCCCCGACGCGGACCCGGAATGGGTGGCGCGCAAGACCCTGATCGAGGCTCGTCGCTTCGCCGCCCCGCACGAGGCCGCCTCCGACCTGGCCGCCCAGGCCGCGCGTGCGGCTCTGGCCCAGGCCGGCGTGGCCGCCGCCGAGATCGACTACATCGTGCTCGCCACGTCGACCGGCGATTCCCCGCAGCCGCCCACGTCGAACCTGGTGCAGAACCGGATCGGCGCCAACCGAGCCGCCTGCTTCGACCTGAACGCGGTGTGCTCCGGCTGGATCTTCGCGCTGAGCGTGGCGAACGGGCTGGTGGCCGCCAACCCCGGCGCACTCGTCCTGGTGCTCGCCACCGACATCTATTCGCGCATCCTCGACTTCACCGACCGCCGCACAGCTGTCCTGTTCGGTGACGGCGCCGGTGCGGCGGTCGTGGGCGCGGTGCCCGACGGTTTCGGCATCATCGACCTCGACCTGCGGTCCCAGGGCGATTCGAGCGACCTGATCTACGTCAAGGGCGGCGGCAGCCGGCACCCGTTGACCGCGGACCGCCTGGCGGCCGGCGACCAGTACTTCCGGATGAACGGCCGAGGCGTCCGGGACTTCGTCGCGGCCGAGGTCCCACCGGCCCTGGAGGCCCTGCTGACCAGGGCCGGCCTGAAGGCCACGGACGTCGACCACTTCGTCCCCCACCAGGCGAACGGCATCATGCTCCAGGAGTTGGTGGCCGCCGCCGGCTTCGAGAACGCCCACACCCACCTGACGCTGCCGAACTACGGCAACATGGGCAGCGCCTCGGTGCCGGTCACGCTGGACCACGCAAACCGCTCCGGCGCCCTCAAGCGAGGCGATCTGCTCTTGCTGGCCGGCTTCGGCGGCGGCATGTCCATGGGCGCCGCCCTGATCCGCTGGAGCAACTAGAGCTGAACAGCACACAGCCCCGGTCGCCGTCAGGCAGCCGGGGCAGTTTTTTGCCCTCCACAGCTGTGGACAGCGAGATCGCGCTCGGCAGGCCCACAATCCGCCGCCCACCCGACCGTTGTGCACAGGGTATGCACAGGGCTACCCACAGCATTCGGCGAGATGTCCACAGGTTGTCCCGAACCTTGTCCACCGTCACCTTTGACCAGGTCAGCGACATGCTCCGAAAACCGGCACCGGCAGTGACAAGGTCGTGGTGAGAGTCCCCCGCCGCCCTCGAGTCCAGACAACTTCCGGCACCGAGCAAGACCATAGGAGAGCAGTGGCAACAGTAGACCCCGACCCGGGGACCCAGCCGAGACCGACGACCGACGCCGAGCACCGGCCCTTCAGCCAACCGGCAGCGTGGATGCCGTGGCTGACCTTGACCGTCTCGATCGTCGTACCGATCGGTGTGGCGCTCATCAACAAGTTCATGTGACGTGCTGCGCCCGCTGACCTATCAAGTCGCCAAGCAGCAGCGGGTCACCGGCCGGCCGCGACCTCGCGAGAATGACGACTCCTGATGAGCGCGAGCCTGATCAAGTCGCATGGCGCGGCGCGCACTTCTTCGCGACGACGCTGATCACGAACCACGCTGGAGACCTACGTGGATTTCTGGCCCCGCCCGGGGCGTGCTGCGAGCCGCCACCGATCGACGCGGACCTTGCTGAGTGTTCCACACAGTTCAGAGCGATTTTTGTGGAGCCTAGGGGACTTGAACCCCTAACCCCCGCCTTGCAAAGGCGGTGCTCTGCCAGTTGAGCTAAGGCCCCGACTTCCGGCGGTTCGATTATCGCAGATCTGGCGCGGTGGTCGCCTCGTGCCAGAGGGCCCGCTCGTCGCTTGACGCTTTGACCTTCTTGACGACCAGGGCAGCAGCCCCAACGATGCCGGCAACAATCAGGAGCTTCTTGAGCACAGCTGATCCCCTAACGAGAGGGCAGATAGGGCCTACACCGGACGATGGGTTGCTGCGTGACTTGAGCAGTGACGCAACCACCGCACCGCGGGGGTTTCCGGGGGCTTGGCCCCTGGAGCAGATATAACGGTTGACCCCGGCTCGCGCCTTCCGCGAGCGGGGGCCATCCAGTCAACCGTGGGGCTAGCTGGAATCGAACCAGCGACCTCAGAGTTATCAGCTCTGCGCTCTAACCGACTGAGCTATAGCCCCGTGCGACTTGGGAAGATTACCGCACTGGGCCGTGGGCCACCAAAACGGGGGTGGCCCACAACCCGCGGGACTTCTAGTCGCGCTCGGCGAGGGTCAGCTCGACGCCGCCGACCAGGTCGGCACAGACGTTGTAGATGAATGCGCCGAGGGTGGCGAGGGCGGTGAACAGGACCACGTTGACCGCGCCGATCAGCATCGACGTGCCGATGACGCCCCACGCGGTGATGCGGAATCCGCCGCTGGACGAGGCATCGGTGCCGCCGCTGGCGCTCACCAGCTCCTTGAGGCTGTTGTTGACCTCGGTCCAGACGCCCATGGCGTCGAGAGCGAGGTAGAGCACCGAGGTGGCGACGACCACGACGATGAACAGCACCACGGAGACGGCGAACGAGAACTTCATGACGGACCAGGGGTCGATCCGCTTGAGGTTCAGCCGGGCCCGGCGCGGGCCTCGAGAGGCCGCGCCGGTGACGGTGGTGCGGGCCGACCGAACTGCCTCGCTGACGCGGGCCGCGCCGACGGCGGCGCTTCCGGTGGTCGCGCCAGGACCGTTCGGTCGCTGCTTGTTGGCACCGGTGGTCGACCCCGGCTGGCTGGGGGTTCCCGGCCCGGGTGCGCCGGGGGCACCGGCCGGCCGCTGCGGGGCGGCAGTGGCCGGACGCGCCTGGGACGTGTTGCCCGGGACAGCGCCTTTGCCCTTGGTGACGACGGGCACGGTCGCGGAACCCTTGGCCACCGAGGGGCCACCGGGTCGTTTCGCGTCCGACGATCCGTCTTTGTCGGCGGTCGGCTCACCCGGGGGCGGGGCCATGCCCGGCGCCCGGGTGAACTTCGGCGAGGACGAGGCCTCGGCGGGGGGCGCGGTGCGTGCCGCGGCATCGCGCCCGTTCGCTGCGGCGCCGTCTTTCTTGGCCGCCCCGTCCGGCGTCGACGAGCTCCCCGAGGCTCCCGACTTCGCCTGTGTCTCCGGCATCAACTAGTCCTGTTCGTCAGGCTCGTCGGCATTGCGAGCAAGCGCCACGATGGTTACACCTTCTGGGAGGTCCATCAGCTTGACCCCCATTGTGTTCCGATCCCTCGTGCGCCGTACAGGCTTCACGGGAGTCCGGATGACACCACCATTGCTGGTGATGGCAAATAGTTCATCCTCCGGGCTGATCACCAGGGCGCCCACCAGACCACCACGACGCTCCGTGATCTTCGCGGTCAGAACGCCCTTGCCACCCCGGCCCTGCACGGGATACTCCTCGATCGGCGTCCGCTTTGCATACCCACCGTTAGTGGCGACCAACACATCCATGCCTTCACGAACAACTTCCATCGCAAGAAGCTCATCGTTCTCACCGAAGCGCATGCCGATGACGCCCGACGTGGCCCGGCCCATGGGGCGAAGCGCCTCGTCAGTGGCGTTGAAGCGAATGGCCTGAGCCTTCTTGGAAACCAGCAGCAAGTCGTTCTCCGATGCTGCCAGGGCGGCGCCCACCAACTCGTCATCCTCCCGCAGGTTGATGGCGATGATGCCACCGGTGCGGTTGGAGTCAAATTCCTCGAGCCGGGTCTTCTTCACGAGCCCATTCTTAGTGGCGAGCACAAGGTAGGGCGCGACACCGTAGTTAGGGATCTGAATGACCTGCGCGATGTGCTCGTCCGGCTGGAAGGCGAGCAGGTTGGCGACGTGCTGTCCCTTCGCGACCCGAGCAGCTTCGGGTAGTTCGTAGGCCTTTGCCCGATAGACCCGGCCCTTGTTGGTGAAGAACAGGATCCAGTCGTGGGTCGAGATGACGAAAAAGTGCGAGACGATGTCGTCCTGCCGCAGCGTGGCGCCGCTCACGCCCTTGCCGCCGCGCTTCTGCGACCGGTACAAATCCGTCTTGGTGCGCTTCGCGTAACCGGTCCGTGTGATCGTCACCACAACGTCCTCGCGCGCGATGAGGTCCTCCATGGAGACCTCGCCGTCGAACGGGATAATCTGCGTCTTTCGGTCATCGCCGAACTTCGCCACGATCTCGGCGAGCTCCTCGGAGATGATCGCCCGCTGCCGCTCCGGCTTGGCGAGGATGTCCTTGAGGTCGGCGATCTCGATCTCGATCTTCGCGAGCTCGTCGATGATCTTCTGCCGCTCGAGGGCCGCAAGGCGCCGCAGCTGCATGTCGAGGATCGCGCCGGCCTGGATCTCGTCGACGTCGAGCAGCTGCATGAGGCCCTGACGCGAGTCCTCGACCGTCGGCGAACGCCGGATCAGGGCGATCACTTCGTCGAGCATGTCGAGGGCCTTGACCAGGCCGCGCAGGATGTGGGCCCGCTCCTCGGCCTTGCGCAGGCGGTAGGCGGTGCGCCGCCGGATGACGTCGATCTGGTGATCGACGTAATGGCGGATGAACTGGGCCAGGTTGAGCGTGCGCGGCACGCCGTCGACCAGGGCCAGCATGTTGGCGCCGAACGTCTCCTGCAGCTGGGTGTGCTTGTACAGGTTGTTCAGCACGACCTTGGCGACCGCGTCGCGCTTCAAGACCAGGATCAGGCGCATTCCGGTACGCCCGGAGGACTCGTCCCGGATGTCCGCGATGCCGGTGAGCTTGCCCTCCTTGACCAGCTCGGCCACCCGCTCGGCGAGGTTGTCCGGGTTCACCTGGTAGGGCAGCTCGGTGACGACCAGGCACGGCCGGCCCCGGGCGTCCTCCTCGACCTCGACGACGGCGCGCATCCGGATCGAGCCGCGACCGGTGCGGTAGGCGTCCTGGATGGCCTGCTGGCCGACGATCAGGCCCCGGGTCGGGAAGTCGGGGCCCTTGACGATCTCCAGAACCGCTTCGAGCGTGGTGGCCTCGTCGGCCTCCGGCTGGTCCAGGTACCACTGCACCGCGCCGGCGATCTCACGGAGGTTGTGCGGCGGGATCTTGGTGGCCATGCCGACCGCGATGCCCTCGGAGCCGTTGACCAGCAGGTTGGGGAACCGGGCCGGCAGGATCGTCGGCTCCTGGGTACGCCCGTCGTAGTTGTCCTGCATGTCGACGGTGTCCTCGTCGATGTCCCGCAGCATCTCCATGGCCAGCGGCGACAGCTTCGACTCGGTGTACCGCATGGCGGCCGGCGGGTCGTTACCCGGCGAGCCGAAGTTGCCGTTGCCGTCGATCAGCGGGTAGCGCAGCGACCACGGCTGACCCATCCGCACCAGGGCGTCGTAGATCGACGAGTCACCGTGCGGGTGGTAGTTGCCCATCACGTCGCCGACCACGCGGGCGCACTTCACGTAGCCCCGGTCGGGCCGGAACCCGGAGTCGTACATCGCGTAAAGGATCTTGCGGTGCACCGGCTTCAGGCCGTCCCGCACGTCGGGGAGCGCCCGGCCCACGATCACGCTCATCGCGTAGTCGAGGTACGACCGCTGCATCTCGACTTCGAGGCCGACCGGCTCGACTCGCTGGGTCACACCGCCGCCGGCTTCTGCTGGGGATTCGTCGCCGGCGGGGGGTTCGGGAGTGTCAGTCACTGTTTACCCTTACTCAAGGTGAAACCAGACAAGTACGACTAAAGTACGCATCTTGCTGTGGATAACGTTGTGGAAAGCGGCTATACGCTGTGGATAGTGCGGGGGACAACGGACATCCGCTGTTTCCCCCGCACTGCCTCAGATGTCGAGGAACCGCACGTCCTTGGCGTTGCGCTGGATGAACGAACGCCGCGCTTCGACGTCCTCACCCATCAGGACGCTGAACAGCTCGTCGGCCGTGGCGGCGTCATCGAGCGTCACCTGACGCAGGGTGCGCGTCCCGGGGTCCATCGTCGTGTCCCACAGCTCGTGGAAGTTCATCTCGCCGAGACCCTTGAACCGCTGGATGTCGTCGGGCTTGGCGTTCGCCTTCTTCTGCTGGCGCAGCTCGATCAGCCCATCCCGCTCCCGGTCGGAGTAGGCGTACTGCGCGTCGTCGCCCCGCTTGTTCCATTTGATCTTGTAAAGCGGAGGGGCCGCCAGATAGACGTGGCCCTGCTCGACCAGCGGCCGCATGAAGCGGAACAGCAGGGTCAGCAGCAGCGTCTGGATGTGCTGGCCGTCGACGTCCGCGTCGGCCATCAGCACGATCTTGTGATAGCGCAGCTTGGCGATGTCGAAGTCGTCGTGGATGCCGGTGCCCAGCGCGGTGATCAGCGACTGGACCTCGTTGTTCTTCAGCACCCGGTCGATGCGGGCCTTCTCCACGTTGAGGATCTTGCCGCGGATCGGCAGGATCGCCTGGATCTGGCTGTCGCGGCCCTGTTTGGCCGAGCCGCCGGCGGAGTCGCCCTCGACGATGAACAGCTCGGAGACCCGCGGGTCGGTCGACTGGCAGTCGGCCAGCTTGCCCGGCATCGAACCGG
This sequence comes from Paractinoplanes ferrugineus, assembly GCF_016862195.1. Lineage (GTDB taxonomy): Bacteria > Actinomycetota > Actinomycetes > Mycobacteriales > Micromonosporaceae > Actinoplanes > Actinoplanes ferrugineus. The sequence goes on from NZ_BOMM01000032.1 coordinate 91,437, forward strand.
ACTCCAGCAGCGACTTGCGGCGGGCCAGCTTGCGGGCCTGCTGCGCGGCGATGCGAGCGCGGGCGGCCTGGTCGGCCTTGGTGATGATGGTCTTCGCGTCGGCCGGGTTGCGGTCGAACCAGTCGGCGATCTGCTCGTTGGCGACCCGCTGCACGAAGCTCTTCATGTCGGTGTTGCCGAGCTTGGTCTTGGTCTGACCCTCGAACTGCGGGTTCTGCAGCTTCACCGAGATGATCGCGGCGAGCCCCTCGCGGATGTCCTCACCGGAGAGGTTCTGGTCGCCCTTGAGCAGCTTCTTCTCTTTGCCGTACCGGTTGACGATGCCGGTCAGCGCGGCCCGGAAGCCCTCCTCGTGGGTGCCACCCTCGTGGGTGTTGATCGAGTTGGCGAAGGTGTAGACCGACTCGCCGTACGACTCGTTCCACTGCATCGCGATCTCGACGGCCATGCCCTCTTCGACCGACTCGGAGCCGAAGTCGATGACCGTCTTGTGGATCGGGCTCTTGGTGTTGTTCAGGTGCCGTACGAAGTCGGAGATGCCGTCCTCGTACATGAACGTGACCTTGCGGTGGTTGCCCTCTTCGTCGACCGAGCGCAGGTCGGTGAAGTTGATCGTCAGCGCCTTGTTGAGGAACGCGTATTCCTGGAGGCGGCGATAGATCGTCTGGAAGTCGTACTCGGTCGTCTCGAAGATCGTCGGGTCGGGCCAGAACTGCACCATCGAGCCGGTCCTCGTGGTCGACTCGCCCTTGATCAGCTCGGTCGGCTTGGAGGCGTGGTAGTCCTGACGCCAGACAAAGCCGCTCTTGTGGATCTCGACGTGCATCTTGGTGGACAGCGCGTTGACGACCGAGACACCGACGCCGTGCAGACCACCGGAGACCTTGTAGGCCGCACCGTCGAACTTGCCGCCCGCGTGCAGGATGGTCAGCGCGACCTCGACGCCCGGCTTCTTCAGCTTGGGGTGCAGGTCGACCGGGAAACCACGGCCGTTGTCGGTGACCGAGACGCCACCGTCGGCCAGCAGGACCACGTCGACCGTGTCGCAGTAGCCGGCCATCGCCTCGTCGACGGCGTTGTCCACAACCTCCCAGACCAGGTGGTGAAGGCCACGCTCGCCGGTGGAACCGATGTACATGCCGGGACGCTTGCGAACTGCCTCGAGGCCTTCGAGCACGGTGATTGAATCCGCACCGTACTCCTGCTTCTTGTCTGCCACCCTCGGCCACTTTCTCGCGCTTGGCCTCGTCAGAGGCCCCGCAGCGGGGTTGGCGGACCGCGCGGCGGACAGCCGGCGGCACAGCGGGCCACAGATGAGAACCCGCGAGGAGGAGCGGACCACCGGTGGAACCGTGCTCGCCGGTCGCCGCGGCTGGCCCGCGGATCGTGATCGGCTGGGAAAAACCGCATAGCGTGACGACGCAAATCGTCTGCACTACTTTTCCCGGTCGAGTTCGATTCTACTCCGCCGAAGCGAGTTCGCGAGGGTCCGGCACCCCGTCCGGGTGCCTCAGATTGCCGTAGCGCCATCGGAGCCGCCACCCACGTCTCCCCCTACACGGAAGAGGCGGCCGCCGCAATGGCAGTTATTTGGCCGTCGATCGCAACCGCGCGCCTGCCGGGTATAGCCGCAACGCGCTGCGACACTGCCTCCCAACAGCGGGCCATGGTGTCGTAATCTCGCCCGCGCGGGATCCCCGCGTGGGGACGGTGCATGTCGAGGAGGGATGGCCCCAGTGGCGCATGACAAGGGGCTGGATAACGTCGCGGTGCACTGGCCCCGGACGAACCAGTACTACGACCCGGTGGCGCCCGCGGAGTTCGTCGACTTCGGGGCGGTCGCCGACGCGCCCGAGATCGCCGCGCCGACCGGGGCGCTGGCGCTGCACATCGCCAAGACCGGCACGGTGCGGGCGACGGCGTACACCGAGCTTGTCGACCTGCTCCTGGGTCTGGGCGGGGTGCTCTACGCGACCGAGGCGGCCGCCGAGGACGAGGATCCGGTGATCGACCCGGACGGCTGCGCGTGGATCGCTGGCGGTCTGGAGCGCTTCGTCGAGGGGCACGAGAAGTTCGGCGACCTGGTCACCTTCGACACGGTGGCGGAGGTGATGCGCACCGCGATCGCCCAGGGCCGGCTCGCCGAGCAGCAGCTGCGATGGCTGGAGAACCGGCTCGCCGCCCTGCGCGACGACGCCGGCAACGCGCCGCACTGGAGTTTCGCCCGCTCCGAGCTGGCGATTCTGGCCGGGTTCTACCGCCGGTGCGCGGACCGCGGCTTTGCGGTTTTCGCCGATTACTGAGCAAACACCCAAAAGCCGCTTTAGCCGTACGTATCCCTTGGGCCCCGCCCCTGCACGCGACGCGGGCCCTTGCTCCACGACGGCGCCGCCGGACCGTGGATGTTGAGCTTGGTGACCACGTTGTGCCCGACCTCGGCCGCGATGCTCCGCAGCAGCTTCGCGGCCAACAGGCGCAACTGGGTGGCCCACGCCGTCGACTCGGCCTCCACCGTCAGCACGCCGCCGTCCAGCTTCACCGGGCGGCTGTGCTTGGCGATGTCCGACCCGACGACCTTCTCCCACGCGCCGAACACCATGGCCTCGGCCTTGGGCTTCTCCCAGCCGCGCGCCCTCATCAGCTTTTCCAGCATCGCGCCGAACGGCTGCGGGTCCCGCGGATCCGGTCCCGGCCCGGAGTAGCCCCGCAGTCGCCGCCCCTCCCCGCCCCCGCCCCCGGACCCGCGCCGGCGCGGGTTGGCGGCCGCGGCCCGCCGCTTGGCGAGCGCCGCGTCGAGCACCGCCCGCGCCAGGTCCGGCCCCGAAGCACCGGCCGGCTCGGCGGCTTCCGCCGACCCGCCCCCGCCCGCCGACCCGGCCGCATCCGCAGGTCCGCCGCCGCCTGCAGGTCCGCCGCCGCCCGCAGGTCCGCCGCCGCCCGCAGGTCCGCCGCCGCCCGCAGGTCCGGGCGCGTCCGCGGGTGCGGAGGCGCCTGCGGGTCCGGAGGCGTCCGCGGGTCCGGAGGCCTTAGCAGCCACCGCACCGGCCGCGCCCGCCTGCGCCGCCCGCGCCCCGAGAGGGCCCTCTTGCGCCGCACCCGCCGGATCCGCACGCCCCGAACCCGCCGGTGTCGAATCCGCCCGCCCCCAATTCGCGGGCGTCGAATCTGCACGCCTCGAGCCCGCACGGCCCGAGCCCGCACGCGTCGAGCCCACACGCGTCGAGCCCGCATCGGCAGCACCTCCCGGCACTTCCCGCGGCCAACCCGGGTCGGAGAGGCCGTTCGGCGCCGTGAGAGCACCCTCGGAGGGCCGGGTCGAGCCGGAGCCGGGGTCGTGAGCGCCCTGAGTGGCTCCCTCGCGGCCGAAAGCACGGTTCGGCGGGGGCGACCCTGCCTCGGCCCCGGTGGAGGGCGCAGCGGGACGACGAGATCCAAAACGGTCGTCGATCATCGGACCCTCGTCGGCGAAGTCCAATGGGTGCACCTGTGGAAAGTCGCCCTGCGGGAAGAATCGCTCGGCGGTGGGGTCCTTGTCGTCACGCGGCACGGGTCACCGCTCCCGTCGTCACGTCGAAGCGGGTTCCGCGCAGGGTCGCCGGGACATCCTCCGGCACCGCGCAGGTCACGAGCAGTTGACCAGCGTCGGCCACCAGGGCGGCGAGCCGGTCGCGGCGGCCGGCGTCGAGTTCGGCGAAGACGTCGTCGAGCACCAGCACCGGCTCGATGCCGTCGGCGCGCAGCAGGTCGTAGGCGGCCAGGCGCAGGGCCAGTGCGAACGACCAGGACTCGCCATGGCTGGCGTAGCCCTTGGCGGGCAGATCGCCGAGCGCCAGGGTCAGGTCGTCGCGGTGCGGGCCGACCAGGGTGACGCCGCGCTCGGTCTCGGCGGCCCGTTTCTCTTCCAGGGCGGCGAGCAGCGCCGCCTGCAGCGCGGGCCGGTCGGGGGCGAGGATGTCACCGAGGCTCGAGGCGTACGTGATGGCCGCGGACGCCCGCCCGGCCGCCACCGCGTCATAGGCCTTGGTCAGGTGCGGCCCGAGGGCGGCGACCAGCTCGAGCCGGCCGGCCAGCAGCTCGGCGCCGTGGTGGGCGAGGTGCTGATCCCAGACGGCGAGCGTCGAGAGGTCCTGGCCACGGTTGCCGCCGACTTTGCGGGTCAGGTAGGCCGTACGCAACAGGGCGTTTCGTTGTTTGATCACGCGGTCGTAATCGGCGCGCACCCCGGCGAAGCGCGGCTGGCGGGCGACCAGCAGATCGTCGAGGTAACGACGGCGGGTGGCCGGATCACCGCGGACCAGCTCGAGGTCCTCGGGCGCGAACAGCACCATCCGCAGGGCACCCAGCACCTCGCGGGGGCGGCGCACCGGTGAGCGGTTGAGCCGGGCGCGGTTGGCCTTGCCGGGCACGATCTCCAGCTCGACGAGCAATTCGCGTCCATCGTGGACGACCGCGCACCGGATGATCGCTGACGCGGCACCGGCCCGGACGAGCGGCGCGTCCGTGGCCACCCGGTGACTGTCCAGTGTGGCCACGTATCCGAGTGCTTCGATCAGGTTGGTCTTGCCCATGCCGTTCTGGCCGACCAGCACGGACACGCCCGGGTCGAGATCGACCGCCACCCGCTCGTAGGAGCGGAAGTCGGCCAACTCGACCCGGCGAACGTGCATCTTTAGCTGACGACGGCGTGGCCACCGAACTGCTGGCGCAGTGCGGCGACGGCCTTCATGGCGGGCGAGTCGGGCTGACGCGACTCGAACCGGGTGAACAGCGAAGCGGCGATGACGTGCAACGGTACGGCCAGGCGCACCGCCTCGTCGACGGTCCAGCGGCCCTCGCCGGTGTCCTCGGCGTAGCCCTTGAGCTTGGCCAGCTCGGGGTCACCGTCGAGGGCACGGTCGAACAGGTCGAGCAGCCAGGACTTGACCACGCTGCCCTCCCGCCAGCTCTTGAACGCGCCGGGCACGTTGTCGACGTATTCCGACGCCTCGAGCAGCTCCCAGCCCTCGGCGAAGGCCTGCATCATGCCGTACTCGATGCCGTTGTGGACCATCTTGGTGTAGTGGCCGGCACCGACCGGGCCGGCGTGCACGAAGCCGAACTCGCCGGCCGGCTTGAGCGCCTCGAAGATCGGCATGGCCTTGGCAACGTTGTCGGCTGTGCCGCCGACCATCAGGGCGTAGCCGTTCTGGCTGCCCCAGACACCGCCGGAGACGCCGCAGTCCATGTATCCGATGCCCTTGGCAGCGAGCCGGTCGGAACGCGGGCCGTCGTCGGTGAACTTGGAGTTTCCGCCATCGATGACCAGGTCACCGGCGGAGAGGAGCTCACCGAGCTGGTCGATGGTGCTTTCGGTGATCTCGCCGGCCGGAACCATCGTCCAGACGACGCGCGGAGCGGCGAGCTTCTCGACCAGTTCGGCAAGTGAGCTGACGTCCCGCTTCTCCGGGTTGTGGTCGAAACCGACCACTTCGTGACCCGCAGCGCGGATACGGTCGGCCATGTTGCCGCCCATCCGGCCGAGGCCGATAAGGCCAAGCTGCATGGTGTTCCCCCTAGATGTGCGTATCCCTCAGCCTCAGTATCAGCGTGTTACCCGGATCGGCATGATCAGATAGCGGTAACCGGGCACGATTTCGCCGTTTTCGGATGCGGGGGAGATCACAGCCGGCTTGAACGCGTCGACGAACGACAGCACCGCGTTCGGCGAACCGAGGTTCTGCAAGCCGTCGATGAGGTATTGCGGGTTGAACCCGATCGTCAGCCCCTCGCCGGTGAACGTCGCCTCCATCGCCTCGCTGGCGCGCGCCTCCTCCGTCCCACCGGCCTCGACGACCAGACCGTCCTCGCTGAAGCTCAGCAGCACCGGAGTGGTTCGCTCGGCCACCAGCGCGACTCGGCGCACCACCTCGACGAGGGCGGCGACGCCGACCCGGGCCTCGGCGTTGTGGCTCGCGGGGAACAGCGAACGCACCGGCGGGTAGTTGGCGCCGTCGAGCAGGCGACTGGTGGTGCGCCGGGTGCCACCCGCGAAACCGATCATGCCCTCGCCGGCGTTGCCCTGGGACAGCGCGAGCGTCACCGAGCCGCCGAGCGGGCCGAGGGTCTTGGCCGTGTCGTTCAGCGTCTTCGCTGGGACCAGCGAGTTGAGGCTGATCCCCGGGTCGTCCGGGTTCCACTCCATCTCGCGCATGGCGAGTCGGTAGCGGTCGGTCGCCAGCATCGCCATCGACGAGCCGTTGAGCTCGATCCGGACGCCGGTCATCATCGGCAGCGTCTCGTCGCGCCCGGCCGCGATGGCCACCTGGGCGACCGCGGCCGCGAACGCGGCGGCGTCGACGGTGCCGGCGCTCGACGGCATCTCCGGCAGCGAGGGGTAATCCTCGACCGGCATGGTCGGCAGCGTGAACCGGGCGCTGCCGCACACCAGCTCGAGATGCGCACCGACGGCGGCGATGTCGACCGGTTTGGCCGGGAGTGCCTTGGTGATCTCAGCGAGCAGGCGACCGGAGACCAGAGCGGCGCCGTCGGCGTCGGCCTGCACTTCCACACTCACCTGGCTGGAGACCTCGTAGTCGAAGCCGGACACCTGCAACCGGCCGTCGGTGACTCGCAGCATGACGCCGGCGAGCACCGGCACCGACGGCCGGCTGGGCAGGCTCTTCGCCGTCCAGGCCACGGCGTCGGCGAGTGCGTCTCGCTCCACCCGGAACTTCATGCTGTCCTCCGCGTCGCTTCCTATGTCGGAACGAACTTTATTGCGCGACGCAAGCCGGTGCCTCCCCGGGCCCTGCCGATGCGAGGCGCTGAGAGCCGCTGAGGGCTCCATCCACACAATCCCCAACGCCGTTGATTGCTTTTTGTTGTCTTAGAAAAATCTCTAGTCGTCTTCATCGGTCCTGTGCAAACTGTGGAGAACCCGAGTTTTGGCTGCTCAGAGGGTTATCCACCGGTGATTCACATGTGGGAAACCAGGGTATAAACCCCCGGTCCGGGTCCACAGTCGTCGAGCCGACTCCGGTTGTCCACCGTTGTCCACCGGTTGTCCACCGGATATCCACCGGGTTTGTCCCCCGGTCTGTGGACAGCGAGGCGACGCCACCGACCCGTCGTCCCCAGAACCTTCAACAGGAAATCCACACGCGTCCACAGGGTGTGAGTTCGGCCGTCACTGTCTGTGTCTGTCCACATCGATTTCCCCAGGAGTTGTCCACATCTGTGGGAAGCCGGGCCGAGAGTTGTCCACCGCTGGGGATAAAGGGCTGTGAATTGCTGTGGATTAGTGTGGATAACGTTGGCACGGGTCCGTTGCGTCCCGGCGTTGACATCTCGTCCGTCGGGTGGATGAAGATCGGCAGTGGATGGCGGCCGGCTCGCGATGGTGGACGGTTATACACAGGCTGTGGGAAAAGGTATGGAAAACCCCAAAACGGACCACCTTTGGGTGACCGAGGCCTGTGGATAACCTGGTGAGGAAGGGCGCTGACCTGCGAAATCGGTGCTCAGGCTCGATGTGGACAACCGCCGCGTGCGGGATCGCCCGGCCGTAGCGGCCGCAGAGAGCGTGCGGGCGCGCGGTGCCCTGTGTGTGCAGCCGGGGGCTACGCCGGTGCGGTTGTGGACAGCGTCGGCGCGTACTCGAAGAGGGTTACGTGTTTTGCTTGATGCGGTTGGTCAGCTCGGCGATCTGGTTGTACAGCGAGCGGCGCTCGGCCATGTGCTGACGGATCTTGCGGTCGGCGTGCATGACGGTGGTGTGATCCCGTCCGCCGAACGCCTGGCCGATTCGCGGCAGGGAGAGATCGGTGAGCTCGCGGCAGAGGTACATCGCGACCTGACGCGCGTTGACCAGAACCCGGCTGCGGGAGTGGCCGCGCAGGTCCTCGAGGCTGACGCCGAAATAGTCGGCGGTGGAGACCATGATCTGGTCGGCAGTGATCTCCGGGCCGGCGCCGTCCGGCATGAAGTCGCGCAGCACCTCTTCGGCCAGCGAGAGCTGCACCTGGGATCGGGTGAGGCTGGCGAAAGCGGTCACCCGGATGAGTGCGCCCTCGAGTTCGCGGATCGAGCTCGAGACCCGGCTCGCGATGAATTCAAGGACGTCGTCCGGGGCGTACATCCGTTCCTGCGCGGCCTTCTTCTGCAGGATCGCGATGCGCGTCTCCAGGTCGGGCGGCTGGATGTCGGCGAGCAGGCCCCACTCGAACCGGGTGCGCATGCGGTCTTCGAGGGTGGCCAACTGCCGCGGGCTCCGGTCGGAGCTGATGACGATCTGCTTGTTGGCGTTGTGCAGCGTATTGAAGGTGTGGAAAAACTCTTCCTGGGTGCGCTCGCGGTTTTCCAGGAACTGGATGTCGTCGATCAGCAGGATGTCGACGTCGCGGTAGCGCCGCTGGAACGCCTGGGTCTTGTCGTCCCGCAGGCTGTTGATGAAGTCGTTGGTGAATTCCTCGGTGGACACATAGCGGACGCTCCGTGCGTGGCCCAGCGTGGTGGCGTAGTGACCGATCGCGTGTAGCAGGTGCGTCTTGCCGAGACCCGAGCTGCCATAGATGAACAGTGGGTTGTAGGCCTTCGCCGGCGATTCGGCGACAGCCACCGCGGCGGCATGCGCGAAACGGTTGGACGAGCCGATGACGAACGTCTCGAACATGTACTTCGGATTGAGCCGGTTACCGTCGTTGGTCCCCCGGGGATTGCTCGACGGACGGATGTCGACCGGAAGCCGGCCGGGCCCGTTGTCGCCGCGCATCGGCAGCGCGTCGTCGGCAAATGCCTGCCGGTCGTCGTGCCGGCGCGGACCATCGCGGTACTGGCTCGCCTCGGGCGCCATCCGATGGGGCGCGCCGTCGCCGGCGGCGGGTGGCTGCGCGGGCGGGGCCGGCATCGGCTGCGGCATCTGCATCGGGGACGACTGGTGCGGCATCGGCGGACCCGGATCGAACAGCGACTCCTGGCCGCCGCGAGCCGCGGGCACGTTCCGATAGGGCGCCGTCCCGGGCTGGGCACCGTATTGCTCGTAAGTTGCCATCGGCTCCGGCTGGCGGGGCTCCGGTTCCGGGTCGGCGTAATGCCGGGGCTGCGACTCGGTCATCGCCGGCACCTCGACGGGCGTGCCGTAGACGGTGCCGGGCAGGCCGGTTCCGTCCTCCGGCGGCTTCACGGTGACGGCTACCTGGATCGGACGGTTCAGCCGGCGGCTCAACGCCTCGGTGATCGCGGGGCGCAGTCGCGACTCGATGACGTCACGGGTGAAGGCGTCCGGAACGGCCAGCAGTGCGGTGTCCTCGACGATGGCGCGCAGCTTGGTCAGCTGCAGATAGGCACGCTGCTGCGGCGACGAGATCTCGTCGGCCAGCTCATCGAGCGTCGCCTTCCACACACCGCTCAGGTCAGCCTGATCGGCCACCGCCGCGCCACCCCCATCGCCACCGACCCCCGGTGACCTATGTCCGGCTAACCGTCTCTGCCCGCTTTCGCCTGCTTTTCAGGCGGCGACGGTTCCCCCGATCCAGCACCACATTCAACGTGCTGAACACGCTTGACGCCACCGGTTGTCCACAGGTTATCCACAACCTGTGCACGCGTCCGCAGTCGCACCCCGGCCGGACGGTCGGCAAGACTTCCCGGAGCCTGCAACGGCACGGTTGAAACAGGCTCACCGTGCCGAACGATTCACCTGCTTGTCCGGTTTTGCTCCGGTGCGTCGTGGTATGCACAAAGCGCTGATGACCAGCAAACGGGCACGCTAACAGCGACGTTGCCGAAGCTACAACTGTCGCACCGCCGGACAAGCGCCCATGAGCGGGAAAAGACTCACTGGGCGCGCAGAAAGACGCCTCCAGCTAATGGATCTTCGCTTTCGCCGCTCCCGGCCTCGCTACAGTTGACCTGCATCGCAGCCCTGCGTAGGGTCGAGCGGTTGCTCCGCCGCGTTCTGCTAAAGTGGCGTCTTGCAGCGCGCAGTGTCTGCTGCATCTGACCCCTGGACGTGGTTCGAAGACATGGTGCTTCGAAGACGTAGTACGAAGACGGAGTTCTGACGTGAGCAAGCGCACCTACCAGCCGAACAACCGCCGGCGCGCCAAGACCCACGGCTTCCGGCTGCGGATGCGCACCCGCGCCGGCCGCGCCATCCTGGCTTCCCGCCGCACCAAGGGCCGCGGCAAGCTGTCGGCCTGAGCCGACGCCTGTCGGGCCGGATGCCCAGGTAGTCATGCTGGCCGCCGCTCAGCGCATGCGGCGTAGCACGGACTTCGCCGCGACGATTCGTGGTGGCCGGAGGGTCGGCCGCGGCACGGTTGTCGTTCATCTGCTTCTCGAGGAGCCGGTGCATGCCTCCACGGCACGCGCCGGCTTCGTCGTATCCAAAGCGGTAGGCAACGCGGTGGTCCGCAACAAGGTCCGTCGCCGGCTCCGGCATCTGGTCCGGCCCCTGCTGGCCGAGCTGCCGGGCGGGTCGTCGGTGGTGGTCCGGGCCCTGCCCAAAGCGGCCGAGGCGTCGTTCGCGACTCTCAGCGGCGATCTGGAGGCGGCATTGATGGCAGCCCGCAAGCCACGGCGGCAGCGATGAGCGTTCTTGCCCGAGCGCTGACCGTGATGGTCGTCGCGTACCGTCGTTATGTGAGTCCGGCGCTGCCGGCCCGCTGTCGGTTCTATCCCTCGTGCAGTGCGTACTCCCTGGAGGCGCTGGCGAAGCACGGTGCGGTGCGAGGGACGGGGCTGACGGTCTGGCGGCTCCTGCGCTGCCACCCCTTCCACCCTGGCGGGTACGACCCGGTGCCTGATCCGAACCGTCACCGTCCTGCCGATGTGACTGGAGCCTGAATTGAGCCTCGACTGGATCTACTTCGCCATTTCGTGGATCCTCCTGCGCTGGCACGCCCTGTGGGACTTCATCGGAATCCCGGACGACAAGGTGCTCGGGACCAACTGGTCCTGGGTTCTGGCCATCGTCTTCCTGGTGGTGACGGTTCGCGTCATCCTGTTCCCGGTCTTCGTCAAGCAGATCAAGAGCCAGCGCGCGATGCAGGCGCTGCAACCCAAGGTCAAGGCGCTTCAGGAGAAGCACAAGGGTGACCGGGAGACGCTCCAGAAAGAAATGATGGAGCTCTACAAGACCGAGAAGGCCAACCCGTTGATGGGCTGCCTTCCGATGTTCTTGCAGATCCCGGTGTTCCTGGGCCTGTTCCACACGCTGCGGCGGCTGAATCCGTCGAACGACCTGAAGACGCTGTACGGCTGGACCGCCGCGCAGTTCGAGGACGCCACCCACGCGTCGCTGTTCAACGCCCCGCTCGCCTCGAAGTTCGGTTCGACCACCCAGGAACTCGCCCAGCTCGACGCCAACAGCGTGACGGTGAAGATCATCGCCGGTGTCCTGGTGCTGATCATGATGGGTACGACCTACGCGACCAGCCGTCAGATGATCCTCAAGACCGGCTGGGCCGAGGACCCGCAGCAGAAGATGATCCAGCGACTGATGCTCTACGGCATCCCGTTCTCGCTGCTCATCTCCGGTTCGCTGTTCCCGATCGGTGTCATCATCTACTGGGTCACGAACAACCTGTTCACGCTTGGCCAGCAGCAGTGGGTGCTCCGCAAGTTCCCGCCGCCGCCGATGGCCGGCAAGAACGGCAGCCCCGCCAAGAGCACCGGCGCCCCGGTCAAGGCGACCGGCTCGAACGGCACCAAGAACCCGGTTCAGGCCGGCCGTACCGGTGGCCTGTTCGGCCGTAAGCCCGAGGCCGAGCCGGAGACCCCGGTGGTCGACACCAAGAAGCTCGGCCCGCGCCCCGGTGCCAAACCGGTGAATCCGAAGAAGGGCGCGCGACCAGCGAGTAAACCCAAGGGATGATCGCGGCTCGGGCTCCGGACGGAGCCCGAGCGCTCCCCTTTCGCAAACCTCCCCGCGGGTGCCGCCGCGGGAACAGCGGACCGAACCTGGTCCGGCCCGATTGAGTACGGAGATGAGACCGTGACCGACACCAGCACTCCCGAATCCTCGGTCTCCGCCGCTTCCGAGGCCACGGCTTCGGATGAGACGTCGGAGGAGACCAAGAAGTCGGAGACCGTCACCTCCGAGAGTGACCTGTTCCGGCAGAGCGAGATCGCTGCCGACTACGTCGAGGGGTTGCTGGACATCCTCGACTACGACGGTGACATCGACGAGCTGATATCGGGCGGGCGGCCGATGGTGGAAGTGGTCGGGGGCCGGCTGCAGCCGCTCGTCGGCCAGCGCGGTGCCACGCTGGAGGCGCTGCAGGAGCTCACCCGCCTGGCGATCTTCCGGGCGACCGGCTCGCCGAGCCGGCTGCTCCTCGACATCGGCGGCTACCGCGCGTCGCGCCGCAAGGAGCTCGCCGCTGTCGCCCGGAACGCCGTCGAGAAGGTCAAGGAGCACGGCGACCCGGTGCGCCTGGAGCCGATGTCGGCGTTCGAGCGTAAGTGCGTGCACGACGTGGTCAACGCGATCACCGGCGTGCAGAGCGAGTCGGAGGGCGTCGAGCCCAGCCGCCGGATCGTGGTGCGGACGGCCGACTGACATGACGAACCCCCGCTACGGCGCGGGTGACCTCGGCCCGGGCGAGTCGTCGCCCGGGCCGTCGTCTTTCCCGGGCCGCCGACCCCGCCGTCCGATTTCCTTTCCCGGACGTACCGCGCCGCCTTCCCGTACGCCTTCCGATCTCGCTGTCCCGCAAGTCGTGAGTCAGCCGGAGGGGGCGCTCCCGCCGTCGGATTTCGAGTCCGTCGCGCGACAGGTCTTCGGCGACCGTTTCCCGCTCGCCGCCGACTTCGCGCGGTTGCTTGTCACAGATGGCGTCGTGCGAGGACTGATCGGCCCTCGGGAAGCCCCCCGCATCTGGGAGCGGCACCTGGTTAATTGCGCCGTGGTGAGCGAAATGATTCCTAATGGCGCTTCTATAACAGATGTCGGTTCAGGTGCAGGTTTGCCCGGTATCGTGCTGGCAGTGGCTCGTCCAGATCTGCACATCACCCTGGTCGAGCCGCTGGCAAGACGCACTGCGTTCCTGACCGAGGCGGTCGACGCTCTCGGCCTCGAGTCGACCATCACGGTCGTCCGAGGACGAGCGGAAGAGGCCGCCGGCAACTTCCGGGCCGACATCGTCACCGCTCGAGCGGTGGCGCCGCTCGACCGCCTGGCCGGTTGGTGCCTCCCACTGACCGAGGTGGGCGGGCGGCTGCTGGCCCTGAAGGGCGCGTCAGCAGTGGACGAGGTGGCCGAGCACCAAGCGGTCGTCGCCGCGCTGGGCGGTGGCAGCCCGCAGGTACGGCTGTGCGGGACGGGGTTGATCGACCCGCCCACCACGGTCGTCGAGATCGTGAAAGAGCGCGACGTCGTGCCACCGGCGCCGCCAGGGCGCAACGCCGGCGGCAGGTCCGGTGGGCGAGGGAGAACACGGAGGGGATAGATGTCCAAGCGGGGCGCGCGGAAGAGAAACGTCAAAAACCGACGTCCCGACCAGGCCATACCCTCCGACGCTCGGTCGTCCGGTCGGACCACCCCGGACTCGCGCCCCCCCGGTGACGGCGCACAGGTCAAGCCGGTTGCGGGACAGCGCACGGACAACGCCTTCCCCGGCGGTCGTCGGCCCGCGGTGAGCGACACCGCACCTGACTCGGCCTCTCGTCAGCGCCCGACAGGCGGGCCGGCTGCCTGGGCCCTTCCCGTACCGGTCGGGGGCGCAAGAGCCGGTGCTGAGCCTCTTGGCCGCTCGGTCCCGGAGGGCGGCTCGAGTGCTGACCTGACGGTCGAGGTCGCCGCGAGTGAGTCACCCGCGGTGCGGCGTGCGCAGCCGGCGGACGGGTCGTCTGGGGCGCCCTGGGGAGAGCAGCAGGCGGTCGACGATGAAACTCGACCGCGGCGGATCTGGCGGCGGCGTGTTCGGTCCTCCGGACGGGCCGTGTCGGCGGCTGAGTCCCGGGACAGTTCTGGGGAACCTTCTTCTGATCCCGGGAGTGGCAGGGAGATCGAGCAGCCGGGGGCGACCACGATCGGGAATTTGACGGTGCGGTCGCGTACATCTGGAAAGGGCAGCCAGTCTGAGGCGCCGCAGATAGAGGGGGTCCCGCAGGAGGTTGCGGGGTTTTTGGTCGGATTTGGCAGTGAAAGTTCCGGAGGGGATGCGCGCGGCGAGGCGGCTGCATTGCGGCTGGTACCGGGCGTGATGGTCTTTGCGGAGCCGGTGGAGGAGGATTCATCAGCGTTGCCCGCACCTCATCGGGCGGACGGCCGTGGCGAGCCTCGCCCGACGGCCGTAGGCTGGCCGAGCGTCGATAGTGTGGACCGGTCTTTTGCCGCCGGAACGCACGTGTCGCCTACCGACCCGTTCCTCACCAACAGGGATAAAACGGTGCATGAGTTCGGTGTTTCACGTGAAACCGAGTCGCCTCTCGGGCCAAATTCGGCCTCGGGAGTGGGTAATGGCGGCCCCGCTGGCGCATACATGCTTGATCAGGGTGTCCCGGCGCCCCGCGTAGGAAGCGGTCCATTGCCGCAAGCCTCCGCGGGTCAGGTCTACGGCACGCCGGCGTCGCAGCCGGGGCCGGACGAGCCGCGTCGTTCCCCTGCGCCTGCACCTCGTTCAGGTCCCCCCGGGTTTGGATCCGCGTCCGTTCCCGTCTCATCTGCACCGGTTCCGGTGTCATCCGCTCCGGTGTCGTCGGCGCCGGTCTCCTCCGCACCGGCGTCATCAGTGCCGGTTTCGTCCGCGCCCGTCTCTTCCGCGCCCGTTTCTGCGGCTCCGGTCCCTCCTGCGGGATCCCCACTCGGTCCGCCGAGCGTGACCTTGGACGCTGCCGAGCATGTTTCACGTGAAACGCCGAGCGTGGTTGAAGACGATCCGCCGCTAGCCATGGAAGCGTTGCGAGCTGTGCAGATCCTCAACCCGAGCGGCGAAATCACCATGCCGCGTCCGGACCACCCGAGGGTGCTCTGCGTCGCGAATCAGAAGGGTGGCGTCGGCAAGACGACCACGACCGTTAACCTCGCGGTCGCCCTGGCGCTGCACGGAAATCGCGTGCTCGTCGTCGATCTCGACCCGCAGGGCAACGCCTCCACCGGTCTCAATGTGCCGCACCACGCGGGCGTCCCGGACGTCTATGACTGCCTGATCGACAATGTGCCGCTGTCCGAGGTCGCTCAGGCGGTCGAGGGCATTCCCAACCTTTTTTGCGTGCCGGCCACCATCGACCTCGCCGGCGCGGAGATCGAGTTGGTGTCGGTGGTGGCGCGCGAGTCCCGGCTTGCTCGGGCGATCGCCGCGCATCCGGAGAAGTTCGACTACGTGTTCATCGACTGCCCGCCGTCGCTCGGCCTGCTGACGGTCAACGCCCTGTGCGCGGCGCAAGAGGTGCTCATTCCGATCCAGTGTGAGTACTACGCACTGGAAGGTCTGAATCAACTGATCAACAACATCAATCTGGTACGCCAGCATCTGAACCCGACGCTCGACGTTTCCACGATCTTGTTGACCATGTACGACCGGCGTACGCGTCTCGCCGACGCCGTGGAGCAGGATGTGCGCAACCACTTCGGCACCAAGGTGCTGAACGCCGTCATCCCGCGGAATGTACGGGTGTCGGAGGCTCCGAGTTACGGCCAGTCCGTGATGACCTACGATCCCGGATCAAGGGGCGCGACCAGCTACTTCGAGGCCGCCCTGGAGATCGCGATGCGTGGCGTCAGCACAGGAGGCACGGCATGAAGAACCGTCCACGGGGCGGCCTCGGCCGCGGCCTGGGGGCGTTGATCCCGACGGCTCCGGCCGCTCCGGTGGCCGACCCCGCACTGCCGACGGTGGCGCCCTCGTCGGCGCCGATTCCGCCGCCAGCAGCTCCGCAGTTCGACAGTGCTCCGGCCGCGGACCCGGCTTTCGAGGGCCTCGCGCCGGTTCCGGGCGCCCGGTTCGCCGAGCTTCCGGTCACCTCGATCGTGCCCAACGCCAAGCAGCCGCGACACGTCTTCGACGAGGAAGCGCTCGAGGAACTCAAGACCTCGATCACCGAGGTGGGCTTCCTCCAACCGATCGTGGTGCGGGACGCCGGTGATGGCAGCTATGAGCTGGTCATGGGTGAGCGTCGTTGGCGGGCTGCGCAGGCGATCGGACGGGACACCATTCCCGCAATCGTTCGCGACACCCGTGACGACGACATGCTGCGTGACGCGCTGCTCGAGAACATCCATCGGGCGAACCTGAACCCACTCGAAGAGGCGGCCGCATATCAGCAGCTGCTCGAAGAGTTCGGGGCGACGCACGAGGAACTCGCGAGGCGCATAGGGCGAAGCCGGCCGCAGATCTCCAACACCATCCGGTTGCTGAACCTGCCGGCACCGGTGCAGCGCCGCGTCGCGGCCGGGGTGCTGTCGGCCGGGCACGCTCGGGCGCTCCTCGGCCTCGACGAGGGAGAGGCCCAGGAGAAGCTTGCGCTTCGGATCGTGGCCGAGGGCCTTTCGGTACGGGCTACCGAAGAGCTCGTGTCGCTCGCGTTGGCCGACGGTCCCGTGAAGAAGGCAGCTCCCGCTCGGCGGGCGAAGGTGCACGCGCCGGCGCTGAACGAGTTGGCCGATCGTCTGTCCGACCGCTTCGACACCCGGGTCAAGGTCGACATCGGACGTAACAAAGGCAAGATCACGATCGAGTTCGCCACTGTCGATGATCTTGAGCGGATCGTCGGGATGATCGGCGTCGAGGAAGAGGGAGCGGGCGCCGAGGCGGAGTAGTCCGGTCCCGTTCTGGCTCGGGTAAAGGCACGTGATTCGTCACGTGCCTTTCTTGGTTTTTCAGAGGTAATCCGAACTTTGAGCGTTCTGCCGCTTCGGATGCGGTTTGGGGGCCTTCTGATTTGCCCGCACCCCCAAATCCCGACCCTCCCAAAACCCCAGGAGAATGGCTCTGACAGAACCGAAGCGGACCTGACTCCTCACTTAATGATCAAGGTTGTCTTTGTAGGAACATAGTTAGGGAGTAACGCATGACTGTAGAGCGCCCCGACCCGCCCCGGATGGGCAGCGAACGGGAGACCCTGAGGGTGTTCCTTGACTTCCACCGGTCGACACTCGCCTTCAAATGCGACGGTCTCTCCGACGAGGATCTGCGCTCGCGCTCGATGCCACCGTCGACTCTCACCCTCTTGGGCTTGGTGCGACACATGGCCGAGGTGGAGCGAACCTGGTTTCGCCGCGTGATCGCCGGCGAGGACGTACCGCTCGTCTGGTCGACCGACGGTGACTTCCAGGTCGCGTACGACGCCGAAGGCGCAAGCCGACCGGAAGCATTCGAGGCGTGGCAGGACGAAGTGGCGAGAGCACGTGAGATCGAAGCGAAGGCCGAATCATTGGACGTGACAGGCCACCAGCCGCGGTGGGGCGAAGACGTCTCTTTGCGCTTCGTCATGCTCCACATGATCCACGAGTACGCCCGCCATAACGGCCACGCCGACTTCCTGCGCGAGGGCGTCGACGGCGTGGTGGGCGCTTAGCCGTCCCGTTCGCCTGTCCGACTGCCGCAGGCTCTATTTTGTTCGGCCCGTTCTTTCGTTTCACGTGAAACGTCGGCCCCCGTTGTTGGCCAAGCGGCTGCGGGTTGCCGGTCCACCCTGGCCGCAGCTGAGGATCTTGCGAATGGCTGGGGAAGCCCCGCCAGCAACATTCGCCAGTTTGTTGGACCGGCTTCGTAGGGCCCGGTGTAGCCCGAGTTGCGGATGTAGGTGCTAGCGACTGCTCCACCGCCGGCCTCGTGTTCGATCAGTCTGGTACCCCGTATCAGCCGGAGGATGGTCGAAGGCGGTTTGGCGGCCTACTTCGTTGACTCGGGTCCTGCTTCGCTTCCAAGACGCGGAAGAGCTTCGCTGGGATTGTTCGAATCCCTCGATCCCTGGGTCAGAGCTGGAAGGCCTCCATTCTCCGGCCGTGTTCCTTGGCTGACGGCTTGATGTTTCACGTGGAACAGACGGGCACCGGTCTGATGGCGTTGTCTCGTTAGCGAGGCTCTGCGCGCTCGCTGCTCTCGGGAGGCCGCCGATTGGCGACTGGCCGCTCTGCAACCGGATCTCCACTGGGCATTGAGGTCGCCTCCCAGATGCCGGCGTCCTCACTACGGAGTTTCACCTACTGGCCGTCCATGGAGCTTCGGGGTGGGAGTTTCACGTGAAACAAGCTACGGATCAGTCTCTCGGTTGAGTGGGCTTGCTGGTCCTCATCAACTGGCGAGCAGGATTGGGAGAGCTTCTGGCCTCGCTTGAGGCCCGGCCGACCGTGAGGTTCGGTTTGGCCTCTTGGCGTTCGCGCTGGGCGGTCCGAAGTCGCGATGCAGAGTTAGGAGCTGAGGCGCCCCGCCCAGCCTGTTACTGCGCGCCCGTCTGGTTTTCGCTCGCTCGCCTGGTGCCGCGCGCCCGTCTGGTGTCGCCGGTTCGTCCAAGAGAAGCTCACACAGAATGCTAAGCGGGGTGGCTAGCGGCGTGCGCCCCTGCTTACCGTCGCCCCAGCTCCTGCCTCGGTCTTGCTCAGAGCCCTTGTCTACCAACAGTCAGTTGTTGAGGTGGTGGTGCCTCGCCAGTGCATCGGGCGCATGGCACGTGACACTTCAGCGTGAACCGGCATCACCTTGAAGGCGGCCCCCAACCATGACTTCATCCGAACTGCTCGACATCGCTGCTCTCTAGGGCTCCCTGGATACGTCTGCGGAGAGCCTCCTGAGTTCCGCGGAAGTCAGGGGATGCTGAGCTTTGCCTTTACGGAGGCTTCTAATTGCAAGCCCCGATGCCTCGTGAGCGAAGTGGCCACAGATGCGCCAACCCCAGCCACAGGTGCCACCCCCAGCCACATAGGCCTACGCCTAGCGCCACAGGTGGGCATAGCGATCTCCTTGTTTCACGTGAAACCCCGAGCCACAATCCCCCGGAGCCCGGAGCCCGGAGCCCGGAGCCCGGAGCCCGGAGCCCGGAGCCCGGAGCCCGGAGCCCGGAGCCCGGAGCCCGGAGCCCGGAGCCCG
>NZ_BOMM01000033.1 GCF_016862195.1 Paractinoplanes ferrugineus
GAGCCCGGAGCCCGGAGCCCGGAGCCCGGAGCCCGGAGCCCGGAGCCCGGAGCCCGGAGCCCGGAGCCCGGAGCCCGGAGCCCGGAGCCCGGCCTGGGAGTTTCACGTGAAACAGGTCGCCCCGCCTTTGCGACGGCGGACTCCGGTCGCTCTTGCCTCGAGCCGGTGCTGGCGAAGTGGTGAAGAGTCACGGCGTGCGCGGGCGGCCTATCGCGCTGACCGGTGACGCATGGACGAATCTGCCGGTGCCTGAGTAACAGCCCAGGGACCGCGTCGAGGAGCTCAGCCGGCCGGGACAGAACGTAGAACGTAGAGGCCCTGGATACCGAGTCGAGCCAGCCGCTATAACTCAACCCACTCAGCAGAACGAAACCAGGCAGTGTGGTGATCGCCTGCCGTCGAACACGCCGGCCAAATCCTCTCCCAACCGATCGCCGCTTGAGGGAGCAGGACACCTGTGGAGACCCGCGCCCGTGAGTCGCGAGGACCATCAGACGAACCTCCGCTGAGGGCGAGCTGACGATGCGCCGCTCCGGGCCGCCCGCCGCATCCGCGGGGGCATTGCCACCTACGCCAGGACGATGACGGCCTCAGAGTCGATCCGCCGCACAGCCACTCGGCCGATCTCGGAAGCTCAGCCACTTGTCACAGCCAAAGCGAAGCAGACGAGCCACCAGCGGCGCCGCCGGAGGGCAGCGGGGAGCCCGATCCGGACTCGCGCCCGCTCTCGTTCTCAGCCCCGTTCGTGCGGCCGCTCTCGTTTCTCGCCCCACTCGTGCGCTCCATCTCCGTTCCGTCTGTGCTCACCGTCTTGGTCGACTGCGGCGCGGCCAGTGACTGCTTGCTGTCTCGCGGCCGCGGCTTCACGTCAATCTGCATGAGGCGCTTACTTGTGTAGTGATTCGCCGCCGGCCTAGGACTCGGATCTGCCGGTACCTGTTGAGACCGGGCGGCACCTTCGAAGCGCCGCAGCAGCTGGGCAAAGCAGTGGACATCCTTCCAGCCGTGCGGAGGAATGTAGGGAGGCCGAATTGCAGCCTGCGATCGACGATTCGCAAGGGCGGCAGAACCCGGAGGAGGATGCGCGGTAGCGGAGGACCTCAGGGGAGTACTGCGGAGTCACCCAGCCTTCCTCGTGGAATTGAAGGTGGACTCGGTAGTCCGCTGGCGCGTCCGGGCTCGAGCAAGTTGTTCGTGGCCGGCGACAGGACCTTTCAGCACGGCAGGGCTAGGAACCCTGTCGCCCGTGCCGCCGAGCGGTGGTCTTCGCAGAGCAGCAACCCCATTGCGGACCAGTGGGGTCGGCCCCTCGGCAAGACCTGCGTCGTCGGCCAGAACCATCGGCCGGGCAGCGGCTCAACCCGACACGGTGCGGTTCACGTGAAACGAGCGGACGGACGGCAAAGCCGCGACTCAACCCGAGGCCACAGGCAACAAAAACGGCAGGTACGGTCCTGCCGCGACAGCTAAGCGGGTACAGCCGGGTTCGATCCGCCACCGTCCTCCAGGCCCCGCTGCGGCAGCACACGGAACGAACAGCCGCCTCACCGAGGCGGAGGCCCCGCTGCTGACGTCCTCCTACCGATGAGCCTCACGGAGAGATCCCAGACCTAAGCCTGCATCCATACATCTCAAGAGACCCCGGAGGGATAGCCACCAAGGAGCGGCCGCCACCGGCATCGGAGACAGCAGCCAAACTTCGCGGCGGATAGAAGCAGGCCACTGCAAGGCCGCCCACCGCCCGACCGCGACGCGGACGATGCGCGCCGACACAGGACATGTAGACGCCTGGCTTCACGGACCTGGGACGGCCAAGCGAACGAGTCTCATTCGCGTTCCAAGAGGCGAGACGCGGGCACCACGAAGGACCAGCATTTATAAGTGGCGACCACTATCCACACCCTGTGTGTAACCGCTGTTGAGAAACCGGCGGTCCTCGTTTCACGTGAAACGAGGCCGATGGGCAGGCCCGATCCACGGCTTCATCCACAGGCAGTACAAGCCTGCGACGTCGTGTTTCACGTGAAACGGGCCAGCCTGTGGATAACTTCTGTGGATAACTAGTGGAGTACTCCTCCGCCCACCTACGGTGATGAGCATCGACGTTGATCTCGCCGTTACCGGGTCTGCAGACGCGTTATTCCACAGGCAAAAATTGACCCAGGACAGTTGCTCTGGCCTGGGCTAAAGTCCCCTCGTGCCCGACAACTCCGCGCCGCTGCCTGACTTCACGCGCTGGCCCTCCTTCCCCTTCGAGGGCGACATGCGCGTCAAACCGCTGCTCGCCCCGGTCGAAGTTGAGCCGCCCCGCAGCGGTGAGGACGCGTCCGAGTGTGTCGCCTGCGGCACCCCCGACGATGCGTACATCTGGATCAGCGAGCGCTGGCGCGTCCGGGCCATGGACCGGCCCACCGGCCTTCCCATGGTCCTGATTCTTGAATGCCGTTCACACCTCGACCTCGGCGACCTGCCCAACCTCCTGGCCGCCGAACTCGGCGTCATGACGGTCCGCCTCGAGCGCGCGATCCGCTCCCTCGACGGGGTAGCCCGAGTGCACGTCAACCGTTGGGGTGATGGTTCCGCACATCTGCACCTGTGGTTCCTGGCGCGCCCCTACGGCCGTCTCCAGCTGCGCGGCACATTCCTCTCGCTCTGGGACGACATCCTCCCGGTCATCCCGGAACATCAGTGGCGCGAAAACCTGGCCCTGGTCGCCGCCTGGCTTGCCGGCTTCGGCGGCGAGGCGATCGCCGAGCCCGCACACATCCAGTGGGAGTCGCCCTCCACGATCACCTATTCACCGACTGCGAACGAAACCGGGAGCCGACCGGCCAACCTCGGCGACATCGAGGCGGCGAACCCCGAACCGAACCAGCCGCCGGCTCCGACCATCGCAGCGGAGAGCGGCGCGATCGACTCACCAACCCCAAAGGCATAACCGCTAGATGTACGCGGGCGGGCCGCTCCAGCCAAACACTGACCGCCCCCGGCAACTGAGCACCGGCATCACTGCAGTGGGGTGCGCTTAGCCGACAGCCGAACCCCCCATCCCCGCGACTCCCTGCCAAGCGCACCCGCACCCACGCCGACACGACCGACAACCCGAGCGGGTGCCAGCGTTCACAAGCGCCGAGCCGACGAGGGACCGAGCCAACACGGGCGCCGCCGGAAACCGCACTGCGCAAAGGTGGGGTGCCGGGAGGCCGGGTGCCGGGAAGGTCGGGCGCCGGGGAAATCCCTCAGGACTCCACCCAAGCGACCACCGAGCGGCCCCCCACGGGGAAGTGGCGGGTAGCGCCGTCAGGGTCTAGCGGTCTCGGTGAACGCCAAGAAGTGGGCGCTCGCATTGATCAGGGCGGGGTCCTGTTCGACTAGGCGGGCACAGCGGAGCGCGGCGTCGACCAGGGTGTCGAAGGCGGGCAGGCCGGCTACGTCCAGGGACGGCCAGGTGGGGCCTTCGACGCCGTAGACGGTGGGGGTGGGGAAGCCGGCTGACGCGATCTCGGACTGGAGCTGGTCGGCGGTGTGGAAGTGCGAGGGCAGGAAACCCACGTGGCCGTCGTAGGAGCCGGTGGACAGGGCGGTCCGCAGCGACGGTTCCAAGTCTGCGGTCAGGCGGCCGGTGGTGCCCAACTCCAACAGCGACAGATAGCGGCTGATGCCGGCGGCCACCAGGAGGCCGCCTGGGCGGAGCACTCGGCGGGCTTCGGACAGGGCCTGGGCGCGGTCGGTCGAGCTCGTCAGGTGATAGAGCGGGCCCATCAGCATGACCACGTCGTAGGTTGTGGCGGGCACGTCCAGGGACCGGGCATCGCCCACCTGCGCGGTCACGCCGGGCAGGTGGCGGGCCGCGGAGACGTGGGTCGGCACCGGGTCGACGACGTGCACCTTGTGACCGTCGGCGGCGAGCCAGGCGGCGTGGATGCCGGTGGCGCCGCCGACGTCCAGGATTCGCAGGCCCGCGGCGGACGGCAGGTGGCGACGGATCAGCTCTTGGGTTCGCAGGTATTCGAGCCGGCCGTGGGCGGAGCGCCGCAGTCGAGTGTCCTCGAAGCCGTCGGTGCCGTAGTGGTCGACCAGGTCGTCGCTCACCGGGATCTAGGCCCTGGCCATGGCTCGGCTCACCAGGGTCGCCAGGATCTTCCCGAGGTCGAGTCCGGCGGCCTGGACGGCCAACGGCAGCAGCGACGTCTCGGTCATGCCGGGGGACACGTTGATGCCGAGCACCTGGGGGGAACCGTCGTCGGCGACGATCAGGTCGACTCGGGACAGGTCGCGCAGGCCGAGGGCCTTGTGCGCGGCCAGGGCGGTCTCGGAGACGCGGGCGGCCGTCTCGGCGTCGAGGCGGGCCGGCGTGTGCCACGTGGTGAGGCCGGCGGTGTAGCGGGCGGCGTAGTCGTAGACACCGTCCCGAGGGACGATCTCCACGATCGGCAGTGCCTCGGGACCGTGGCCGAGGTCGACGATGGAGACCGCCACATCCTTGCCGGGCACGAACTTCTCGACGAGCGCGGTCGAGTCGTACGCGAAGCAGCCGACCATCGCCGGCGGCAGGTCGGTCTCGTCCCGGACCACCGCGGCGCCCAGGCCGGAGCCGCCCTGGGCGGGCTTGACCATGAGGGGCAGGCCGAGCCGGTCGACGATGCGGTCGAGCACCGCCACCGCGCCCAGTTCGGAGAAACGGTCGTGGGGCAGCGCCACCCAGTCGGGGGTGGGAATGCCGGCTTCGCGAAGCATCGACTTCGCCGACGGCTTGTCCCAGGCCAGGCGGGACGCGCGGGCGTCACAACCGACGTACGGAATGCCGCACAGGTCGAGGACGCCGCGCAACGAGCCGTCCTCGCCGGTGGCGCCGTGCAGGGCGATGATCACCGCGTCGGGCGGGTCTTCCTGCAGGGCGGGTAGCAGGGAGACGTCGGCGTCACGCATCTCGGCGTGGACGCCCACCGCCTTCAGCGCGTCCATCACGCGGCGGCCGGAACGCAGCGACACGTCGCGTTCGTAGGAGAGGCCGCCGGCCAGAACCATTACTCGCACATCGTCACCACTAGCCATGGGAAGGATCATGCCAAGTCGGGGCCGGGGGCATCGGCGGCGGCCGTGCCACGACGACGGTGGTGGGGCTGGCTCGCGGCGGCACCGAAGACGGCCCGCATGGCGAGCTCCTGCTCCATGACACCGGCCAGCCGGCGAACGCCCTCGCGAAGCCGCTCCGGTGAGGAGAAGGAGAAATTGAGCCGCATGTTGCCGGTGCCGGTGCCGTCCGCGTAGAAGCCGGTGCCGGGCACGTAGGCGACCCGCGCCGCGATGGCCCGGGGCATCATCGCCTTGGAGTCGAGGCCCTCGGGGAGGGTCGCCCAGACGAACAGTCCCCCGGTGGGGTGGGTCCAGCTGGTGCCGGCGGGCATCCGATCGTGCAGGGCGCCGAGCAGGGCGTCGCGCCGCTCCCGGTAGATCTCGCGGTAGGACTTCACCTGCTCGCGCCACGGCATGTTGGTCAGGTATTGCGTGACGGCGGCCTGAGCGAACGCACTCGGGCACAACACGTTGGCCTCGCTCATCATGACGAGTTTCTCCCGCACGGCGTGCGGGGCGAGGATCCAGCCGACGCGCAGCCCGGGGGCGAAGGTCTTGGAGAAGGTGCTGACGTAGAAGACACCCTCCCGGCGGCGGGCCCGGAGCGGAAGCGGGGCGTCGCCCTCGAAGGACAACATTCCGTACGGATCGTCCTCGACCACCAGCAGGCCGGCCCGCTCGCAGATGTCGAGCACCCGCTCGCGCCGCTCCTCCGAGAGGGTGACACCGGCCGGGTTCTGGAAGGTCGGGATCGTGTAGAGGAACTTGGCCCGGCGACCGGACCGGGCGATCGTCGCGATCGCCTCCTCGAGGGCCTCGGGGATGAGGCCGTCCTCGTCCATCGGCACGTGATGCACCTGGGCCTGGGCGGCCTGGAAGACACCGAGCGCGCCGACATAGCTCGGACCCTCGGCGAGCACCACGTCGCCCGGGTCGAGGAAGAGGCGGGCCAGGAGGTCGATGGCCTGCTGGCCGCCGACGGTGACCACGACGTCGTCGGGGGACGCGCCGTTGATGCCGGAGAGCGCCATCACCTCGCAGATGCGCTCGCGCAGCTCGACGGTGCCCTGACCGATGCCGTATTGAAGGCTCACCGCGCCGTGCTCGGAACCGAGGCGGCCGAGCATCTCGCCGACCGCGTCGAGCGGGAGGGCCGCGATGTAGGGGGAGCCGCCGGCGAGCGACACCACCTCGGGACGACTTGCGACGGCGAAGAGTGCTCGAATCTCCGAGGTGGTCATCCCGCGCACGCGACGTGCATAGACGTCGGTGTAGTCGTCCTGGGTAGTGCCGGTCATGCGGCCCTCCTAGCCAAGTCGGAAGTAGGTCGATCGTAGTCCGGCGGCTCGATGTGGGCCGCCGGTTATCCACAGGGTGGATTCGCGTCCCGAGTCCGCGCGTGGATTTCGCGGCGTAGGATCCTCCGGGGGGCGAGGGCTAGGCACTAGACAGGACCGTCGCCCGGACTAAGGGGGATTTCGTGTCGCGTCGCCTGGTCAGCCTCACGCTGGACACCCTTGAGGACCTCCCTCGTCCCTGCCGCCAATGCGTGTTCTGGGAGCTTGATCCAGTCTCGGCCGAGCGCGCGTGCGCCTCCGGTGATCCCGGCCTGGAGAAGGAAGCGTGGGTCTCGCAGACCCTGCTGGAGTGGGGTTCCTGCGGCAAGCTGGCCTACGTCGACGGCATGCCGGCGGGCTTCGTGATGTACGCCCCGCCGGCCTACGTCCCCCGTTCGATGGCTTTCCCGACCTCACCGGTCAGCGCCGACGCCGCCCTGTTGATGACCGCGCACGTGGTCGCCGCGTTCGCCGGCGGTGGCCTGGGCCGCATGCTGGTGCAGGGGGTGGCCCGCGACCTGACCAAGCGCGGCGTGAAGGCGATCGAGGCGTTCGGCGACGCGAAGTTCGGCGAGGCCGACGAGGAGCAGGCGCCCGGCTGTGTCGCGCCTGTCGACTTCTTCCTCTCGGTGGGCTTCAAGACCGTTCGCCCGCATCCGCGCTACCCGCGGCTGCGCCTCGAACTGCGCACGGCTCTGTCGTGGAAGTCCGACGTCGAGTACGCGCTGGAGAAGCTCCTCGGCTCGATGAGCCCGGAGACGTTGCTGCGGCCGGTGCGCCCGGCCACCGCGACGCGCTCCGTGGAGAACCGGGCCTAAGCCTTGTTGGCGAGCGCCACCCGCAGCTGGCGCACGTCGATCGAGCCGGTCGGCACGTCGATCTCGACGGGGTAGTACATCCGCTGCACGGCGGCCAGGATCGCCTCGACGATCTGCTCGCGGAACAGCGGGTTGACGAGCCGGTCACGGTCCACCGGCGAGGTCAGGTAACCGAGGTCCACCCGTACCGTCGGCATCTTGGTCAATCGCAGCAGGTCCCAGGTCTTGGCGTGCACGCGGCAGTCCCGCATGCCGGTCCGCACCACGATCTCGCGCTGCACCAGGTTGGCCAGCCGCTCGCCGACCGTGGAGCTCAGGCCGCTGCCGGTGCCGTAGTGGTAGGTCGCGACGCCGTGGGCGTCCTCGTTGTCGTGGCCGTCGAGGTGCAACGAGATCAGCAGGTCGGCGCCGAGGCCGTTGGCGAGTTCGGCCCGCTCGGCCCCGGTCAGCCTCGAGGTCGGCTGCGGGCCGCGGGTGAGGTGCACCCGCATGCCGGCCGCAGCGAGCCGGCCCTCGAGCCGGGCGGCCAGGTCGAACACGAGGTCGGCCTCGCTCCACCGGAGCGGGCCCTCGGGCACCAGGACGCCGAGGTCCTCACCGCCGCCGTGGCCGGGGTCGATGACGATGGTCTTGCCCATCAGGTTGGTGCCGGCCTGGCGGAACGCCTCGGTCTCGCGCAGCCACTGGGGGCGGCCGCCGACGACCTTGCGGCCGAGCCGGCGGAGCGCCTTCATGGTCTGCGGGCCGCAGGATCCGTCGGGGCTCAGGCCCACCTCGCGCTGGAACTGAGCGACCGCGCGGGCGGTGCGCGGCCCGTAGATCGAGTCGGCGCGACCCGGGTCGTACCCCATCTCGAGCATGCGTTCCTGAAGTTCCCGGACGTCCTCGCCGACGAGCGCGTTGGGCACCGAGTGGAACAGGGTGCGGGAGCCGAGCCGCCAGCGGGCCGCGTCGAGCGCACCCCACGTCTCCGGGCCGACGAGGCCGTCGACGCCGATGCCACGACTCTGCTGGAACGCGCGCACCGCCTTGTCCATCTCCTCGTCGAAGACGTCCGATGCGGTGTCCAGGAAGTCGAGGCCGACCAGGATGGATCGGATCTCGACAACGGCGGCGCCGTTGTCTCCACGTCGGATGGAACGCACGCACGACTCCCTAGAGACGGTGGATGGACGACTTCGGAGGGTACTCCGGCGGTTGGGCGACAAAAGACGCCCCGCACCCGAGGATGCGAGGCGTCTGCGACAGCTGAGCGGTCAGAGTGCCGACTCGATGAAGTTGACCAGGGCACTCTTGGGCTTGGCGCCGGTTACCGAGTTGACCGGCTCGCCGCCCTTGAAGATGGTGAGCGTGGGGACGGACATCACCCGGTAGGCGCGGGTGGTCTCCGGGTTCTCGTCGATGTTGACGCTGACGATCTGGACCTTGTCGCCCATCTCGCGCGCGATCTCGTTGAGCAGCGGGTCGACCTTCTTGCAGGGCATGCACCAATCAGCCCAGAAGTCGACAAGGACCGGCTTGTCGGACTGCAGCACATCGCTCACAAAACTGGCGTCGGTGACTGCCTTACCTGCTCCCACTTTGTTGACCCTCCCGGTCTACAGCTCTACGAATGACGCGATGAAACGCTCGGCGTCCAGCGCCGCGGCACAACCCGTGCCGGAGGCCGTGATGGCCTGACGATAGGTGTGGTCGACGAGGTCGCCGGCGGCGAACACGCCCGGGACGTTGGTGCGGGTCGACGGCGAGTCGACCTTCACGTAGCCCTCGTCGTCCAGCTCGACCTGACCCTTGAACAGCTCGCTGC
The DNA here is from genome assembly GCF_016862195.1 of Paractinoplanes ferrugineus. GTDB lineage: Bacteria > Actinomycetota > Actinomycetes > Mycobacteriales > Micromonosporaceae > Actinoplanes > Actinoplanes ferrugineus. Next base: position 9,039 of record NZ_BOMM01000033.1, read on the forward strand.
GCGGGTCGTGACCGATCGCCACGAACACGCCGGTCACGTCCAGCACCTTGGTCTCGCCGCTCTTGATGTTCTTCAGCCGGGCGCCGGTGACCTTACCGTCCTCGCCGAGGATCTCCTCGACGACCGAGTCCCACTCGACCTTGATCTTCTCGTTGCTCAGCGCCCGCAGCTGCATGACCTTGCTGGCCCGGAACGAGTCACGTCGGTGCACGATCGTCACGGTCTCGGCGAACCGGGTGAGGAACGTCGCCTCCTCCATCGCGGAGTCGCCGCCGCCGACCACGATGATGTGCTGGTTGCGGAAGAAGAAGCCGTCACAGGTCGCACAGGACGAGACACCGTGGCCGAGCAGCTCCTGCTCGCCGGGAACGCCGATCGGGCGCCACGCCGAACCGGTGGCGAGGATCACGGCGCGGGCGAAGTATTCCTTGTCGCCGACCCAGACCGTCTTGAGGCCCTCGGTGCCCGCCTCGGTGGGCTTGTCACCCAGCTCGACGCGGGTCACGTCGTCGGTGAGGAACTCGGCGCCGAACTTCTCGGCCTGCGCGCGCATGTTGTCCATGAGCTCGGGGCCCATGATGCCGTCGCGGTGTCCGGGGAAGTTCTCCACCTCGGTGGTGGTCATCAGCGCGCCACCGGACTGGACGCCCTCGATCACGAGCGGCTTGAGATTGGCACGGGCCGCGTACAACGCCGCGGTGTAGCCGGACGGCCCCGAACCGATGATGATCAGATTGCGGACCTCGTCCACTGCCGACTCCTGTCGTCTGTCCTCGCCGAGAAGATGGCCCGGCGACACTGCACGCTGGAACGCCATGCTAGGCACACGGCATTCCCCAGGTGCCGGGGCCGTGGCCCACCTCACCGGGGGTGTCGCTCAGCGTACCGGTGACTTGGCGAGAGTGTTGGCGTCGCCGTCGGTGCCGCATGCCGGGCCGGCCGCCCACGCCCACGAGCCACTCGCGGAACTGAAGCGGACGACGATCGCCGGGGCTCCGTTGAACCGGGCGAAATCCACCGTATCGGCGAAAATGGCTCCGTCGTTGTTCTGGGCGGCGATCGCGTCGAGGCATTCCTGCAGCGCTGTGGCATCGTGCAGGCGCCCCAGCGAGCTGTCACCGCCGAGCGCAGCGCCACCCTTGTCGGGCGCGGACAGCGGCGCGCTCCGCGACTCGGCCCCGCCCGACGCCATCGTCAACGGCCGGAGCGGCGCGCTGGACAGTGTGGTCGAGGTGTAGTCGGTGCCCGACGCGACCTGGGCGGGCGCCGGAATCTTGGCAGCGTTTCGCTCGGCCGAGTCGGCGGCGGCGCCGGCGGCCGCGGTGTCCGATTGCGCGGAGTCGCGACCGGCGAGGTAATCGAGGCCGAAGCCGACGAAGGCGATCACCCCGGCCGCGACGGCGATCGGGGTGGCCCAGCGCAACCTGCGTGCGGACCCGGGCTTGGTGCCGCGCTCCGGCTTCGTCAGATCCGCTTGGTGTACGTCCTGAGCAGGGTCACCTGGCACCAGAGTCAGGCGTGGCCCGGGCTCGGCCAGCGCCGCGTCGAGGCGGGCGATCAAGTCGTCGGGCATCGGCTCCGGCTCGAAGGCTGCCAACTCGGCACCGACCGCCTCCATGCCGCCACTCAGCGACTCGTAGGCGGCCCGCCAGGCGGGGTCGTCGGCGATCAGGGTGACCACGACGGGCTCGTCCGGAGTGCCGGTCAGAGCGCCGCCGATGTAGTCCGCCAGCAGGTCGATGTCGACCCCGCGGAACTCGGCCCCGGTCACCTCTGCTCCCTCCGCTCGTTCGCCGCTGGTCCGGATGGGACGGTCTGGGCGCCTTCGCGGTTCCCGTGACCTCCATCTCCCCCGGTCCGCAGGTGCCCGAGGGCCAGCGCCATCCGGGCCCGGCCACGCGCGCACCGGCTCTTGATCGTGCCCTCGGCGACCCCGAGGATCTCGGCGGCCTCGGCCACCGGGTAGCCCTGGATGTCGACGAGCACGATCGCGGCCCGCTGCTCGGCCGGGAGGTCGGCGAGGGCCTGCCGGACGACCAGCCGGGTGTCGTGATCTTCGACGGGGGCGGCGGGCTCGGGGGCCGACGGACGGTCTTCGTCGGTGCGATTGCCGTCGGGCAGCGGGACCGTGGGGTGGGCCTGCCGCCGGCGGATCCGGTCGAGGCACGCGTTTACCACGATGCGGTGCAACCAGGTGGTGACGGCCGAGTCGCCGCGGAACTTGGCGGCGTTGCGATGCGCGTTGAGCAGGGCGTCCTGCACCGCGTCGGCGGCTTCCTCACGGTCGCCGACGGTGCGCAGAGCCACCGCCCAGAGGCGGTCGCGATGACGGCGGACGATCTCCCCGAACGCTCCCGCGTCACCGTCGAGGTGGGCACGCAGGAGGTCGGCGTCGCTCAGCGCACCGTCTCCGGAAGTCACCAGAGCAATCTAACGGTGCCGGCCTAATAGCCCCACACCTGGACCTCGTTGACGCTTACCTGGAATCGGTCGCCGTTGTCGGCCGGCGGCAGCTCGGTGATCCACACCAGTACGTACTGGTATTGGGTGTTGGCGTCGAAGACGTTGAAGATGCGGTTGGTGCCGTCGCCCTTGGACTCGGCGTCGGCCTCGCCCAGCTTCTTGAAGTCCTTGGCCACCTTGTCGTCACCCTGGCTGGAGTTGCCCGGGTCGGAGGTGCCGCTGCGGATCTCCATGCCGGCGCCGGGCGACGAGGTCTCGACCCGGATGTCGGACAGGGTGCGCGGCTTGCCGAGGTTGATCAGGATGCCCATGCCCGGCTTGAGATTGCCGAACTTCGCCGTGTTGAAGCGGTGGGTCTCCCAGGCGGTGTCGGGGTTGCCGTCCACCACGTTCTTCGCCTCGGCGGAGTCGCTGCGGTCGCCCGGTGGCGGGTCGACGATGCGCACCATGTCGGCGGTGAGCTTGATCTGCTCCGGCTTGGGGGCCGGGGCTTCCGAGCCGCCACCGGTCGTGTCGCCGCCGGCGTTGGCCTGGGTGGTCGAGTTCGTCGTCGGCTTGCCCGAACTGGTGATCGCACGGATGCCGAAGACCAGGCCGATAAGCGCGATGACGGCCAGCGCGGCAACCCCGATGATGATCTTCGAGTTGTTGCGAGCGGGCTCGGTGGTGGTGCCGCCCTGGGCGAACCGCAGCGGGCCGACGTCTTCGTATTCCTCGTCGGCGGAGTCGAGCCGCGCCATCTCGGCGGCGAGCGCGTCGGCCTCGGGCGCCTGGACCCGCTTGTCGAGCAGGTCCATCGTCAGGTCGTCGAGGTAGGCGGGGACACCCGCTCGGATCTGCCGGGGCGCGGCCAGGTTGCCGGAGGCGTCCCGGTTGGCGTCGGACAGCGAGGACCGACCCACCTCGGCGTGCGGCCAGTGGGCGGTCAGCGCGAAGTAGAGAAGGCCACCGACGCGCCGGAGGTCGGCCTCGGCGCTGTCGGCCGAGTCGGCGCGCGCGTCGGCCAGCACGACCCGGCCGTCGTCGGCGATCAGGGTGGTGCCGGGGTGCACGTTGCCGTGGACCATGCCGGTGGCGTGCACGGCGGCCAGCGCGTCGGCGATCGAGTGGGCGATCCCGGTGGCCCGGCCGGGGTCGAGCGGACCCTCCTGGGCCACCAGCTCACGCAGCGACTCGCCGTCGACCCATTCGCGCACGACGTAGGACCGGGAGCCTTCGTCGATGGCGTCGTAGACGCCGACCAGGTTGGGGTGGATCACGCGGCTCGCGTCGACCGCGGCCTGGAGCATCTCGGTGGCCGAGTCGCCCCCGGGGTAGCGCAGGACCACCGCGACGGGACGGCGCAGGATCACGTCGACACCGCGCCACACCTGGCGGCCGGCGCTGTCGTCGTTGACGTGTTCCTCGAGCTGATAGCGCTCGGCCAGGATCTCGCCCGCGGTGGGTGCACCGAAGGTCATGACCGGCCCGTCCGCATCGGCCGCGGTCTCGTGGCCTTCGCCGACCTGGGTCACCAGTCCTCCCTCGGTGCTCCACGCGCGATCGCCCGCGCTGTGTGCAGATGACGTTGTGCGAGGAGCACATGTCGACACTGACCATACCCGCCCCGGGCCACCCCGCGGCAGGTCGTCCCCCCGGCGCGGCACCTCGAACTGCCCGAACGTACGGGTGTCCGTAATGTCGGCAAAGGGGAATTTTCCCAGGTCAGCGGCCCAGCCTGCGGCGAACCATGCTCACCACGTCACTGACTTCACGAACTCGGAGCGTCGTGGCGGCGATCAGGTAGACCACCAAGATCACCGCGCCCCCGGCCAGGAGCTGCAAGATCGCCTCGCCGCGACCGTCGGGCGCGCCCGCGCCGGGCATCAGGCGCACGACGAGCAGCCCGAGCACCGCCGCGATCGCGGCCGCCGCCACGACCTTGAGAAGCGACCCCGCGACCGAGCCGAGGTTGAGCCGGCCGATCTGGCGGCGCAGCACGACCAGCGAGATCGCCGCCGAGACCACGTACGAGATCGCGTTGCCGGCGGTCATGCCCGCGGCCGAGAGTGATTTGTCCAAGATCGCGGCCAGCGCGAAGTAGGCGGCGATGCGCACCGCGACCACCGGCAGGTTGATCAGCGCGGCGGTCTTGTTGCCCTGCAGTGAATAGAACGCGTAGGTGCAGAGATAGCTGATCGACAGGGGCAGCACCGCGAACGCCGCCACCACCAGCACGTCACCAGTGGCCAGCGCGTCGTGGTTGGTGTATTTGCCGCCCTGGAAGAGCATCACCGCGATCGGGGCGGCGAGCACGCCGTACATCACCGCGATCGGGGCCAGCGCCGCCGACACGAGCCGGATGCCGCGGCTCAGGTCGGCGCTCACCTCGGAGAACCGGCCCTCGGCGGCGGCCGCGCTCATCTTCGGCAGCAGCGCCGTCATCACCGACACCCCGACGATGCCGTGCGCCATCATCGTCAGCAGGAAGACGTTGTTGAAGGCCAGCGTGCTCGCGCTGCCGTCGCCGGCCACCGAGTTGAGGATGCGCACGACCATGAAGACCGCGAGCTGGTTGGCCCCGACGTAACAGAGCATCCAGCCGCCCAGCCGGCCGATCTCGCCCAGCCCGAGCGACCGCGGGTCCCAGCGCCACTTCCAGCTGAAACCGACCTTGCGCAGGGCGGGCATCAGGGTCAGCGCCTGCACCACCATGCCGCCGAGGGTGCCGAGGCCCATCAGCAGGACCGCGCCGCCGCCGATGCTCTGCACGGTCAAGTCGTCGCCGGCGAAGAACAGGATGAACACGCCGCAGGTCGCGATCACCACGATGTTGTTGGCGATCGGGGCCCACATCGGCGCGGCGAAGTGCCCGCGCACGTTCAGCACGGCGCCCATCAGGGCGGACAGACCGGTGAAGAAGATGATCGGGAGGATCAGGTAGGCGAAGTGGGTGACCAGATCGTTGTAGGCGGCGGGGTTGTCGCTGCTCGACTGGATCCAGGTGATCACCGGCGCCAGGACCACGACCAGCGCGGTCGCCACGCCGAGCGAGACCGCGGCGAAGGTCAGCAGCTTCTGGGTGAACTCCTGCCCACCGTCCGGGTCGGCCTTGCGCCGGCGCACCAGCAACGGCACCAGGACGCTGGACAGGATGCCGCCCAGCAGCAGCTCGTAGATCTGCCCGGGAAGGAACTGCGCGCTGGTGTACGCGTTACCGACGCCCGACCCGAGCGCCATGCCGATCAGCGCGTTGCGGACGAAGCCGATGATCCGGCTGACCAGGCTGCCGATCGCCATGACCGCGCTGTTGCCGGCCGTACTGCCCTCGTTGCTGGGCTGCGCCTCCGGCGACGCGGCCTGCTCGTAACCGGCGACCGCGGTATCCACCGAGATCAGGGTGACACCGTCCTCGGCCGGCGGGACGCCGTCCGGTGCAGCGCTCGCACTGCGGTAAAGGCCGCCGCTCACCCGAGCCTCCCGAGGAATTCCAACATTGCAGTCACCATAAGGGGGCCGGTCACACCCGGCGGCGCAGGAGGGTGCCCGGCTCGGCGCCGGCCAGCGTCTCCACCATCCAGTAGGCCTCGACCGGGACCAGCGGCTCGCTCAACGCGTCGAGCACGGTCGGATGATCGCAGCCGGCCTCGGTCAGCGCACCCAGCAGGGCGGGAATGGGTGCGAGGTCACCGGAGTCCAGGATGCGCCGAGCCAGCGGGCGGGTCTCGGCATACCAGGAACTGCGCGGCACGCTGTGCAGGAGAGCCGCCGACTTACGTACGACATCGTCCAGTTCCTCCCGGGGGAAGCGCGACCCCGCGCGTACCTCAGGAAATCGGTCGGCTGGCCGGATGAGCTCGGCGATCGCGGCCTCGTCGAGCACCTGCGGCGAAGCCGCGGGGGCAGTCGGCCACCAGTCGTCATCGGCGAACAGCGGCAGCGGAGCCTGCTCCGGCCCGGACGGCTCGGCGGGCGGCACGTCGCGGCGCAGCGACCGGTAGGCGGCGGTGCGGATCACGGCGATCTCCGACTCGTCGTCGTCCGGCGTGAGCGGGGCGAACGGCGACAGCAGGGCCACCACCAGGCCCGGATGCGGCAGCATCGGATCTTCCAGGGCGATCACCCGGGCGCACAGATCGAGCTCCCACCAGCGCAGCGCCGCCGGGTAAGGCCCCTGAGCGGGGGCCCGGCCGAGCTGGACCGGCTCGGAGAAGGCGGGCGTGCGCAGGCCCAGCGTGCGCTCCCGGGTGGCCAGGTCGATGTCGAGCACGAGCGCATAGCCGCCGGTCACCGGGAAAGAGGTGCGCAACTCACGACCATCGAGGTCGGCGGGATCGGCGGCGGACTCGCCCGCCCAGAACCCGGGGTCCTCGGCAAGGCGGCGCAGCGCCTCGGAAACGGGCACGGTGCCATCCTGCCCGGTGACGTCCGTTGCTGCCACGAGGACCCCGCCCGTTAGGCTGGTCGTCCCATGTCTGTTCTTAATGCCGCCCAGCAGAAGGCGGTCGCCGAGCTGCTCCGCGTGTCTCCCCTCGCGGACGAACTGGGGCGTCGGTTCGACGCCGCCGGTCATGAGCTGCACCTGGTCGGGGGCTCGGTGCGGGATGCGCTGCTGGGCCGGCTCGGCGACGACCTCGATTTCTGCACCGACGCGACGCCCGAGCAGACGCTCGCGATCGTGCAGGGGTGGGCCGACGCGATCTGGGAGACCGGTCGCGAGTTCGGCACGATCGGTATCCACAAGAACGGTCTCCGGCTGGAGATCACCACGTTCCGGGCGGAAGCGTACGACGGGGTCACCCGTAACCCGATCGTGCAATACGGCAAGAGCCTGCTCGACGACCTCGAGCGGCGGGACTTCACCATCAACGCGATGGCGGTGTCGCTGCCCGGACACGTCTTCACCGACCCGTACGGCGGTCTGGCCGACCTCGCGGCCAAGCTGATCCGCACCCCGGCGGCGCCGTCGCAGTCCTTCGGTGATGATCCACTTCGGATGTTGCGAGCCGCGCGGTTCGCCGCGAAGTTGCAGTTCACTGTGGATGAAGCGGTCATTTCGGCCATGACGACCATGTGCGCCGATCTCGACCGAATCACCGCGGAACGGATTCGCGACGAGTTCACCAAGCTGATGTGCGGTGCCGACCCGATCGCCGGCCTGCGGCTGCTCGTCGACACCGGCCTCGCCGACCGCTTCCTGCCCGAGATCTCCGGGCTCAAGCTCGAGATCGACGAGCACGCCCAGCACAAGGACGTCTACGAGCACACCCTGATCGTGGTCGCCAACGCGATCCGGCTCGAGGGCGACGAGGGCCCCGACTTCGTGCTGCGGATGGCCGCGCTGATGCACGACGTCGGCAAGCCGGCGACCAAGGCCGTCGGGCGCGACGGCCGGGTCAGCTTCCACCACCACGAGATCGTCGGCGCCCGCCTGACCAAACAACGCATGAAAGCCATGAAATACCCCAAGGACAGTACGGCCGAGGTGGTCGAACTCGTCTCCCTCCACCTGCGCTTCTACGGGTACGGGCGGGGCGAGTGGACCGATTCGGCGGTCCGGCGCTACGTCACCGACGCCGGACCACTGCTCTCCCGGCTGCACAAGCTGACCCGCTCCGACGTCACCACCCGCAACCGTCGTAAGGCCGCCAACCTGGCCGCCGACTACGACGCGCTGGAGGAGCGGATCGCCCGCCTGGAGGCCGAGGAAGACCTGGCCCGGGTGCGCCCCGACCTCGATGGCAACGCGATCATGGAGCTGCTCGGCGTGCCACCCGGTCCGATCGTCGGACAGGCCTGGCGCTATCTGAAGGAGTTGCGGCTCGACCGAGGCCCGCTGACGCGGGACGAGGCCGAGGCCGAGCTCTACAAGTGGGCCCGCGATCAGGGACACGTTTCCTGACTCGGCCGCCCCCCGAGGCAGAATCGGGGCCATGTTCGTCGTCGACTCACCGATCGGCCCGCTCGGTGTCTCCGTTGCCGGAGACACCGTGGTGGGGGTGCGATTCGGGGCGCCGCCCGGCCCGCTCGGCGCCCACCCGGCCCTCGACCAGCTGGCGGCCTATTTCGCCGGCGACCTCACCGACTTCACCGTGCCGGTCGAGATGCGTGGTGGCTCCGAGTTCGAGCGCGCCGTGTGGGGTCAGATCGCCAAGATCCCGTACGGCGAGATGGTGACCTACGGCGCGATCGCCACCGCCCTCGGCGACCCGGGCGCGGCGCGGGCAGTCGGCACCGCGTGCAACCACAACCCGATCCCGGTGCTCGTGCCGTGCCACCGGGTCGTCGGCGCGGGCGGCAAGATGGTCGGCTTCGGCGGTGGCCTCGATCGCAAGCGCCGGCTGCTGGAGCTGGAGGCCAGGGTCGCGTTGGCTCGGGCCTGGGGTTGACCAACGACTATAGTCTTGTGTGCACCCGTTCCACGACAACTCAAGATTTCCGGCCGGAGGTCGAGGATCGACTGCTCCACCTCGATCCGTCGGTGCATCAGCCAGATGCGAAACACCGAAACCCGTGATCTGGCCCGGCCGAGCTTTCGCCGACCACAAGGAGTCCTTCGATCTGATCGGCGACCGATGAGCGATCAACTATGGCCAGACGCCCCCGACCTTCGACAGCTGACGAGTCTCGTGCCGGGACCGGACGGCCGGGTCCGAGACGCCGCCCTTCTCGGCACCGTCATCTGAAGCTTTCCGCCTGGGAGCGGCTGACGATCACCGCCGAGATCACCCGTGGCGAGTTGGACGACGTGACGGCGATTGTTGAACCGGCTACGGCCGTACCTTCGTACGCGATGAGCAAACGGAAAAGGCCGGGGCGCCGCAGCGGCCCGGCCTTTCTCGATGCTTGCGGTCTTAGCGCTCGATGTCGCCGCGGATGAAGGCCTCGACGGACTCCTTCGCGTCGTGGTCATTGTACTGGACCGGCGGGGACTTCATGAAGTAGGACGACGCCGAGAGGATCGGGCCACCGATGCCGCGGTCCTTGGCGATCTTCGCCGCGCGGACCGCGTCGATGATGACGCCGGCCGAGTTCGGCGAGTCCCACACCTCGAGCTTGAGCTCGGCCATCAGCGGGGTGTCGCCGAAGGAACGGCCCTCGAGCCGGATGTACGCCCACTTGCGGTCGTCGAGCCACGGCACGTGGTCGGACGGGCCGATGTGCACGTCGCTCTTGATCATCTCGTGCGGGATCTGGGACGTCACCGACTGGGTCTTCGAGATCTTCTTCGAGACCAGACGGTTGCGCTCCAGCATGTTCATGAAGTCCATGTTGCCGCCGAAGTTGAGCTGGTACGTGCGCAGCAGCTCGACACCGCGGTCCTCGAACAGCTTGGCGAGCGCGCGGTGCACGATCGTCGCACCGACCTGGCTCTTGATGTCGTCGCCGACGATCGGCAGGCCGGCGTCGGTGAACTTCTGCGCCCACGCCGGGTCGGAGGCGATGAAGACCGGCAGCGCGTTGACGAAAGCGCAGCCGGCGTCGATCGCGGCCTGAGCGTAGAACTTGTCGGCCTGCTCGGAACCAACCGGCAGGTACGACACGACCACGTCGACCTGGGCGTCACGCAGAGCCTGCGCCACGTCGACGGCTTCGGCCGAGGACTCCTCGACCATCTCGCGGTAGTACACGCCCAGACCGTCGAAGGTCGGTCCACGCTGGACGGTGATGCCGGTCGGCGGCACATCGGTCAGCTTGATCGTGTTGTTCTCACTGGCGACGATCGCCTCGGCCAGATCCATGCCGACCTTCTTGGCGTCCACATCGAACGCCGCGACGAACTGCACGTCGGACACGTGGTAGTCGCCGAAGGTCACGTGCATGAGACCCGGGACGCGGTCGTTCGGGTCGGCGTTCTTGTAGTACTCCACGCCCTGGATCAGGGACGAGGCGCAGTTACCCACACCGACGATGGCGACGCGGACGGAACCCATCGCGTTTGCCTCCTTGTTTCATCACGGCCGGTCCTCGTGCGGACGCGGGGTTTGGGGGGTGTTGAGCGTGCCGGGAGTCTCCGGCGCTCGGCCGGAGCGCTCATTGGTGATGAGCTCCTCCAGCCAACGGACCTCGCGCTCACACGCGTCGAGTCCGTGTCGCTGCAGTTCGAGCGTGTAGGCGTCGAGCCGCTCGCCGGCTCGGGAGAGCACGTCGCGCAGACCCTCGCGCCGTTCCTCGATGCGCCTGCGGCGGCCCTCGAGGATGCGCAGGCGGGTGGCCTGGTCGGTGCGGGCGAAGAAGGCGAAGTGCACTCCGAAGCCGGCGTCGTCGTACGTTTCCGGTCCGGCCTGGGCGAGCAGCTCGGCGAAACGCTCCTTGCCCTCGGCCGTGATCTTGTAGATAACCCGGCCCCGTTTGCTGGTCATCGGGGGGATCATCGACGGGTCCGCCTCGGACTCGGTGATCCAGCCGGCCGCCTGCAGACGCTTGAGCGTCGGGTAGAGCGTGCCGTAACTGATCGCCGCCCGGATCGTTCCCAGTTTGGTGGCGAGTTCCTTGCGGAGCTCGTAACCGTGCATCGGGTTTTCCTGGAGCAGGCCGAGGATCGCCATGTCCAACATCCGGCCGCTCCTCTCCCACCTCGATTGACCGACACCTCAGGGCCCGGCTCCGAGCGAACCTGGCGCGATGTATCGGCCCGATACATCGCTACCGTAGATCGGCAGTTGGGTGGACGCAAGGAGAACGGGGAGTGTTGCCGGTTACGCAACGACCGCGCCACGCTGAGTGATGGCTGTCGCCGCTCGGGCGCGGACCGCGTACTCTCTTCGCCATGCGCACGCAGCGGCAGGTCGTCGACTACTCGCTACAGAAGCGAGCAGTGCTGCGTGACGTGCATAACGGGCGGGTCGGGGCGCTGGAAGTCTGCGATGCCTCGCCGTACCTGAAAAACGCTGCTCGTTTCCATGGCGAGCCGACCGAAGATCGCTGCCCGGTCTGCCGTCGCGAGAACCTCACCCTGGTGCATTACATCTATGGCGATGAGCTCAAGCAGTCCGCCGGACAGGCCCGAAAGCTGGCCGAGCTTCCCGTGCTGGCGATGACTCTGCGTGAGTTCCAAGTCTTCGTCGTGGAGGTGTGCCGCTCCTGCGCGTGGAATCACTTGATCCAGCAGTACATGCTGGGCCGGGACGCGCTCAACACCGACGAACTCGACCTGGGCGAGGCTGCCGCTTCGTCCGCCGCGGGCCGCCACCGCGAACCTGGGTCGTCATCGCAACGGCGGGAGGGCCGCGGATGACGTGGTTCGATCTCGCTACCGTAGGGACGACCCCGACCGACTCGGGCATCCAGCGCCGCAATCGGTCATTCATCACATTCGACAGGGCGGCTGCCGGTTTGCAGCCCAAATCGTCCGCTCGTGGCGGTGTCGGCGGGGGCCCCTCCAGGGCTCTCTCGGCGTGCGCCAACGCGACCGAGGTGTGACCGCATGAACCCGTACGGCGACCCGCAGTCCCCGCGTGCTCGGGCCAGTGTGCCCGGGGCCGGTGCCTCCGCGCCCGACGACCAATCCGCCGGGCCCAGCCCCGACGCGTACCGCCGTGGAGCCGGTGGACGTGCCTCCGTCGGCTCCGCATCGGTCGGTTCCGCGTCCGTCGGTTCCGCTTCGGCCGGCCGTGCCTCCGTCGGTGGTGCGCCGGTCGGCAGCGCTTCCGTCGGCGGTGTCGCCGGTTCCGCCCGGGTCGGCGCGCGCGCGTCGGTCGGTGCCGGCACCGGTTCGGTCGGTGGTCGGGCCTCGGTGGCCCGCGCCGCGGTCCGGCCCGGCACCGCCACTCCAGGTGGTCCACCGAACGCCCCCGTGCCCGGTGGTAAGGACAAGAAGTCGAAGGCGGCCAAGCGCCGCCGCCGCACCAACATCCTCACCGCCGCCGCCGCCGTGGTGGTGATCATGCTTGGTGCCGGGGTCGTCGGTGGCACCTACTTCTTCGACGACGTGGCGCTTCCGCCGCCGGTCACGGAGAACCAGCAGAACGCGATCCTCTACAGCAACGGCGCGTTGATCGAAAAGGTCGGCGACCAGAACCGCACCGTGGTCCCGGAAGACAAGATCAGCGACGTCGTCGAAAAAGCGGTGGCGGGCGCCGAGGACAAGAACTTCTACAACCACCACGGCATCGACATGAAGGGCATCGTCCGCGCCGCGTGGAACAACTTCACCGGTGGCGCCACCCAGGGCGCGTCGACGATCACCCAGCAGTACGCGCGGCACGCGGCTGACCTCAAGGCCATCAGCATCAACCGCAAGCTGCGCGAGGCTGTGATCGCCCGCAAGCTCGAGTCGCAGTACGACAAAGAGCAGATCATGGGGATGTACCTGAACTACGTCGACTTCGGCGAGGGCAGGTACGGCATCGAGGCCGCGGCGCTGGGCTACTTCGGCAAGTCGGTGACCACGCCGCCCGGCCAGAAGAACGCCGTCACGCCGTACGAGGCGGCGGTGCTCGCGTCGATCATCAAGCAGCCGTACAAGACGGGGTCGCACCCGGGTTACGACCCGAACGACAACATAGTCAACGGCAAGGTCGGCGGTCCCGCCCTCGAGCGGTGGGAATACACCATGAAGAACATGTTGGACATGAACTGGATCTCCCAGGACGTGTACGACAAGCGGGCCTACCCGAAGGTCAAGCCGCGCGGCGCCAAGGGTGCCTCCTCCGGTGCGGCCGACAAGCCGGTCGGCATGGTCACCCGGCACGTCATGGCCGAGCTGAACTCGATGGGGATCTCCGACCAGGAGTTCGAGCAGGGTGGTCTGACGATCACCACCACGATCGACCCCAAGGTGCAGAAGGCAGCCGAGGAGGCGGGCTCGCAGAAGAGCGATGACTCGCCGATGAACGGGCTGAACCCGAAGTACCAGGCAGCGGTCATCGGTATCGACCCGACGAACGGGCGGGTGCTCGGCTACTACGGCGGTGACACGCCGAGCGGTCTGGACTACGGCGGCTACATGTCGGCGAACGGCAAGGAGATCGTCGGCGGACAGTCGCCCGGCTCGACGATGAAGATCTACACGCTCGCGGCCGGTCTCAAAGAGGGCGTCTCGTTCGACAGTCTCTGGAACGGTGATCTGAAGCGCCGCAACGGCACCAAGATCAGCAACGCGGGTGCCGACCCGGGCAAGGTCTGTGGCGGAAAGATCAAGTACTGCGATCTCGAGACCGCGACGATCAAGTCGTACAACTTCCCGTTCTACTGGATCACCGACACGATCGGTCCCGAGAAGGTCATCGAGGCCGCCAAGGCCGCCGGTGTGAAGCACATGATCACCGATGAGAAGGCCGGCTTCAAGAACGGCGAGATCATCGACCTGACCAAGACCGACAAGAGCACCTGGCGCAATTCCTTTGACAACGAGGTCGGCTTCGGCCAGTACCGCATTCCCCCGCTGGAGCACGCCGAGGGCGTCGCGACGATCGTCGGCCAGGGCGTCCACCACAACGCTCACTTCATCAAGACGGTGAAGCGGACCGACCCGGAAAGCGGCAAGGTCACGGTCGTCGGCCAGGAGAACATCAAGGGCAACCGGGTGTTCGAGGCCGACCAGATGTCGAACCTCTCGGCGGTCATGAAGAAGATCGTCGAGGTCGACAACCGCGACCTCAAGGGTGGCCGCGAGGGCATCGCCAAGTCCGGCACCTGGGAATACCAGGAAGGCAGCGGTGACTGCTGGTTCGTCGGTGGCACACCGCAGATCGCCGCGACGGTCTGGGTCGGCGGTAAGGGCAACAAGGTCCAGCTCAAAGAGCGGGACGGCAAGAAGGACATGTTCGGTGCCGGCACCCCGTCGAAGATCTGGAAGATGTTCCTCGACACCGCCTCCAGTGCCCTGGACCTGAAGAACGAAGACTTCCCGGCCCGGATCAAGACCGGTGACCCGTCCAAGTTCGGCAACGGTGAGAAGCCGCCGGAGGCGCCGGTCAACAACGACTGTGCCCTCGCGGTGATCGGCCTCGGTTGTGGAAACAACGGCGGTCAGAACAACGGTGGCCAGAACGACGGCGGTCAGAACAACGGTGGCCAGAACAACGGCGGGCCGAACAACGGCGGCAACAACGGCGGCCAGAACAACGGCGGCCAGAACAACGGCGGGCCGAACAACGGCGGCAACGGTGGCGGCCCGGGCAACGGCGGCAACGGTGGCGGCAACGGCAATACGGGCGACGGAAACGCGGCCCAAACCAACGGCGATTAGCCACTGCCTCCGGCTTCACCTCGAACCGGCGCGCGTCCTCTCGGAGGGTGCGCGCCGGTTTTCGGTATCCGGGCGAACCACAGGTGATCGGACGCACGCTCCTTGAGGTTCTTAAGGCATGATGCGTTGTCATGAGCACGCAACCGTCCGAGGACATTGACCGTCCCGATGATGTCGAAGCACCGGTGACCGGTGTTCCGGCGACCAGCGCTCAGGCGACCGGGGACGGGTTCGTCCGTGGACTCTCCGAGGCGATCGGTGGACCGCTCGGATCGCACGCCGTGCGGCCCGACGCGCGGCGCGGGCGGTTCTGGACGGCGGCGCGGATCATCCTCGCGCTGACCTGCCTCACGCTGGCGTTCTCATGGGTGCAGAAGTCCCCCTGCCAGACCGGTGACTGGCAGAAGAACATCCAGTACACCCGGTTCTGCTACACCGACGTGCTCGCGCTCTATTACGCCGAAGGACTCAACGAGGGCAAAGTTCCCTACCAGGATCACGCCGTGGAATACCCGGTGGTGACCGGCTACTTCATGGGTGCCCTCGGACTGCCGATCCACGCCTACGGTGTGAAGCACCCGGACATCAACCAGGGTCGGTGGTTCTACAACGCGAACGCCCTGGTGCTCTCCGCGCTCGCGGTGGCGACCGCCGCCGTCATCCTCGCGCTCCGCCGACGGCGACCCTGGGACGCGGCGATCTTCGCGCTGTCCCCGATCATCTTCTTCACCGCCACCGTCAACTGGGACTTCCTCGCCATCGGGTTCGCGGCGTTCGGGCTCTACCTATGGGCGAAACGCAAGCCGGCCTGGGCCGGCGTGTTCCTGGGATTGGGCGCGGCGGCGAAACTGTGGCCGCTGTTCATCCTCGGACCGATGCTGGTGCTGGCCCTGCGCTCGAAGACGGTGCGGGCGTGGGCCGTGGCCTTCGGGACCACGGCTCTGACCTGGATCGCGGTCAACTTCCCGGTCTGGTACCTATGGCATGAGAGTTGGCTGCGGTTCTTCCGACTCAACAGTGAGCGGCCGGTCGACTGGGGCACCCTCTGGTACATCGGGCGTTACCTCGACGGCAAGTGGCACAACGGCAGCCAGGGTGACCAGGGCCCCTTCCAATGGCTGAGCAATCACGTGCCAACCCTCAACCTCGTGACGTACGGGCTTTTCGGGCTCGCCTGCGTCGGAATCGCCTTCCTGGCCCTGACCGCCCCGCGCCGCCCCCGCCTGGCCCAGCTGTCCTTCCTGGTTGTCGCCGCGTTCCTGATCTTCAGCAAGGTCTGGTCGCAGCAGTACGTCCTGTGGCTGCTCCCGCTGATCGTGCTGGCCCGGCCGCGCTGGGGCGCGATCATCGCCTGGACGGTGGCCGAGTTCGGCTACTTCACCGCGTTCTACGCCGAGCTGCTCGGCGCCGGTGGCAAGCCGGTGATCCCCGAGGGCACGTTCGTGCTGGCCTCGACCCTGCGCATCGTCACCGTCGCGGTCCTCTGTGGCCTGGTGATCCGCGAGATCTGGCGTCCCGAGCTCGACGCGGTCCGGCAGTCCTACTCCGACGACCCCGACGGTGGCCCGCTCAACGAGCCGGACGCCCGCTGGATCGACGCCCTGCGGCGCACTTTTGGCATCGGCCCCAAGCCGAAGCCGAAGGTCGACGAGGAGGCCGAGGCCCAGCCTCCCGCCGAGCCCACCCCCGCCGGGGCGTCCGCTTCTTGACCGGCGCTCTCGCGGCTACCTCCCGGCAGTCTGGAGGGGGCTCACCGGTTGAGTCTGGCCGGGCAGGATCACTTGACCTGTCTGGCCCGGCTGCGTTCCTTGACCCGGCTGCGTTCCTTGGCCCGGTTGCGTGCCCAGGCCCGGTTGGTTGGGGAAGCCCGACGGGTTGATGCCGGGCTGGTTCGAGCCGGGCTGGTTCGAGCCGGGCTGTTGGGGCTGGTTCGCCGGCGGGCTGAGCCGGAACACGACCGCGTCGTCCAGGTCCTCGCGGGTGATACCGAGTGAGTCGACCGGCACGTCGCCGGCCCGTTCCCACGGCGTGCCGGTGACGTAGCCGCGCAGCAGAAGAACAGTGGTGACGCCCCGCGTCTTCAGGTAGGCGACGCTCGCCTGGTCAGGGAACGCCGCGACGTTTCGGCGCAGGTCCGCTTGACGTCCGGCGGCGAAACCCCCGGCACCGTTCGCCATCCGCTGGAAGCGGGTCGTGGACCACAGCATCACGGTCTGGTCGGTCAGCTCGCCGGTCGGCAGCACGAGCATCGGTCCGGTGATCGTACGCATCGAGGTCGGCTGATCCGGGACGACTGGGTGGGCGGTGGAGTTCCAGCCTTCGACCAGCACCAGGACCAGCGGGATCATGGTGGCGGCACGGAGCCACGGGCCGGGCCACGGCGGAATCCGGTGCTCGGCCCAGTGGTCGGCACGGCGGACGAACTCGGCCACCGCCCCGGCAGCAAGGACCGCAAGCAACAGCGTCACCCAGAGCATGAGCCGGCCGGGGATGCGGCTGCCGACCGACGCGGGCAGGTGGCCGAAGAGGGGCAGGTAGGTCCAGCGGCCGTCGAAGAAGTTGGTGCCGAGCGTCAGGATGACCGTGCCGGCCAGGCCGGCCAGCAGGAACAGGCGCTGCCACAGCGTCCAGATGGAGAAGGCCAGCCCGGCCAAGGCGAGGGCGTAGAGGACGAAGCCCGGCAGCAGCGACATCTCGGCCGGCCAGGCCAACGACGATCGAGGTACGGAGTGCGGGCCGCCCCAGATGCGCGACTCGGCCGGGCCGATCAACAGGCTGCGCAGCGGCGGCGAGAAGAACTTGATCTCGGCAATGGCTGTCGACGCGCCGGAACTCTTGAAGTACGGAAGGGCGATCAGCGCGGCGACACCGACCACGATCAGTGGTCCGATGATGTCGGTCGCCAGCAGCCGCCAGCCCAGCACCGGGCGCTCGACGGGCCGGCGCCACCAGCGGATCGGCACCCGCACCAGTAAGCCGAGCAAAATCAGACCCAGCACGCCCAGGAACGGCAGGCCGAGCGAGAAACCCAGACTGACCTGCCACGCCGCGACCAGCCAGCCGGCCGCCGCCCAGCCGGCGCTGCGGTGCGTACGTCGGAAGCCGCGCCGCATCGACCAGCCGTGCCCGCGAGCCAGCATGGCGAGCGCGAGCGGGATGCCGCCGGCCGAGATGATGTCGAGGTGCCCCTCCTGGGCAAGGCGCCACGGGGCGTACGCGAAGGCGACCGCGGCCACGGCGGCCCCGGTGCGACCCGCGCCCAACTGCCGGACCAGGGCGTACGAGCCGATCAGCAGCAGCGCGTGGGCCAGCACGAAAAGGATGTTGTAGCGCAGCGTCGCAGCCAGTGGACCGGCACCAAGCATGCCGGCCGGGGCGTAGCCGAGCAGGCTGTCACCGAAGGCGAAGCTGTTGACCTCGGGGAAGAACGCGTTCGACTGCCACAGCTTGACCGGGTCGGTGAGCAGGATGTGCCCACCCCAGGCAACCTGCCAGGCTTGCCGGGCCGGGTCGGCGGCGTCTTGCGGCAGAGTGTGCAGTGGATATTGCAGGGCGGGCCAGGTCAGCGCCACAGCCATGGCCAGGGCGATGTAGGTGACCACGGCGTACTCGTGGATCAGAGCCCGGCCCAGCACCCGCAGCCCGCGCCGGATGCGCCCCGGCCCACGCTCGGGCGCGCTGGCGAACGCTCGCCACGGATCGGGCGGTACGTGCGCGGGTCGATCGCTGGGCAGGGGTTCCTTGAGCTTGACCGCCGGGCCAAACTCCGGCGAAACGCCCACTTCGGACGATGGCCCGCCGGTGAACCCAGCCGCCGCGGCCATGGCACCGACCGGCGGTTTCTCAACCGGCGGTTTCCCAACTGTCGCGGGGACAGCTTGCGCGGGGATATGCGGCCCGGCCGTTTCCCGCTTTCCGAAGGAGATCAGACGCCGCCACCCGGACCGCCCCGGCGCCGTCGCCGACCCTGCCACGCCCGACCCTGCCACGCCCGACCCTGCCACGCCCGACCCTGCCACGCCCGATCCTGACGCGCCCGACTCCGGTACGGCCGGCTGCGTCAATGTCGAGGAGATAGCGGGAGGAGCCTCGGTCGCTTTGTCGAGCAGTGCGGCCCGAGCCGTCTCCGACATCGGCGGCCCAGGCTTCGCGGCCGAACCCGCCGTTGCCGAACCCGTGGTTGCCGAACCTGTGGCTGTCGAACCCGTGGCTGCCTGTGCCGGGTCTGCCGTCGGTTTCGCCCGGCTCGTGGGCACCGCTGCAGGGCCTGCCGCTGCTTTCGCTGGGCCCGCGCCTGGCTGAGCTGGGCCCGCGCCTGGCTGAGCTGGGCCCGCGCCTGGCTGAGCCGGGCGGGAGAGCGGCAACGGATTGGCAGACGGCAGCGGGTTGGTGGGCGAGAGCGAGCCGGCGGCCGGCGGATTGGCGGGCGAAGGCTGGCGGGCGGACGGGTTGATGGGCGCGGGCGAGCGGCCGGCCGGCGGGTTGATGGGCGAGGGCGAGTCGGCGGCCGGCGGGTTGATGGGCGAGGGCGAGTCGGCGGCCGGCGGGTTGGTGGGCGCGGGCGGGTTGGTGGGTGCCGGCGGTGAGAGGTCGCCCTGCTGGGCCGTAGGAGGGCCGCCCTTGCCCGCGGGTGCTGGCCGTGGCGTCTCGGGTGCTGGGCGCAGGGTCTCGGGTGCTGGCCGCGGTGCGTCGGGCGCCGGGCGTGGTGTCTCTAAGGCCGGGCGCAGGGTGTCGGAATCGGGGGCACGGGGGGCCGGCGGGGTGGGGGCCGGGGACTGCTTCGGCTGGTCGGTGGTCATGGTTCTCCCCAGTCAGCAGGCGCGTCAGCGGCCCGCCCGCTCCCGCAGGAGGGCGATGTCGGCGGTCTGGCCCTCGACGCCGCCGGGCGTCTCGACGACGGCCGGGGCGCCGGAGGCGCGGATCGCGGCCACCACCAGCTCCGGGTCGATCTTGCCATTACCGAGGTTGTCGTGCCTGTCCTGGCCGGAGTCGAAACCGCCCTTGGAGTCGTTGGCGTGGATCAGGTCGATCCGGCCGGTGATCGCTTTGACGCGGTCGACGATGCCGATCAGGTCTTCGCCGCCGGCGAACGCGTGGCAGGTGTCGAGGCAGAAGCCGGCGCCGAAGCTGCCCACGGCGTCCCACAGGCGGGCCAGGTCGTCGAAGCGACGGGCGCAGGCGTTGTCGCCGCCCGCGGTGTTCTCGATCAGGATCGGCAGAGGCAGGCCACCGTCCTTCTCCGCGTACTCGAAGGCCTTGCGCCAGTTCTCGAAGCCGGCCGCCAGGTCGGCGTCTTTGCCGACGTGTCCGCCGTGCACGATCAGGCCCTTCGCGCCCAGCTCGGCGGCGGCCTGGGCATGCGCCATGAGCAGCTTGCGGCTCGGGATGCGGATGCGGTTGTTGGGCGACGCGACGTTCACGATGTAGGGCGCGTGGATGTAGATGTCCACCTCGGACTCGCGCAGGGCCGCGGCATCCGCACGCGGTTTGGGGGACTTGTAACCCTGCGGGTCGGTCAGGAAGAACTGGACGGCGTCGGCACCGCGGGCGGTGGCCGCCTCCAGCGGGTCGGTGGGATCGACATGGGCTCCGATGCGCATGGGGAAGAGCCTACGACGGGGGTGCGACGCTTTCTGCCGCGTCACCGTGCCGCATCAGACCTCGTTTACCCCCATCGAGACATTCGTCCAACTGGGGAGATGGTTCATGTCGCGGCAGTTCCGATACCGGAGCACGGCGTTGGTGCTGGGCGGACTGATCGTCGGCGCACCGTTGCTGTTGGCCGGGACGGCGAGCGCCGAACAGCTGGGCCCGGTCGGACGCCAGGTGACCTTCGGCGGGGGCGGGATCATGGGCTTCTCCTGCCGTTCGCACCCGGACGTGGAATCGCTGGTGGTGCCGGCCAAGAGCAAGGTGCGGTTGATCAACCGCACCGGTTACAGCGCGCGGCTGCTGCTCGCCGGCAAATCGAAGGGCACGCTGCCCGACGACTCGTTCACCGAGGTGGTCTTCCGTCGCGGGACCACGTCGGTCACGCTCAAGCCGAACTGCCCGGTCGGTGAGGACGTCGCGCCGCTCATGGTGACGGCCTCGCCGTCGGCCGCGGCCGCGCCACCGAAACCGAGCCCGGAGCCGACCGGCGACCACTCGAGCTCGGCGGCCGCCGTGTCGGCGGGCTCGCCGGACGCGCCGACCCGGCCGGGTGCGGGCACGAAGCGGTCCGACTCGGCGCCGGCCAAGCGGCCCAGGACCACGATCGCCGGTCACGGCGGGGTTCGGAAGCCGAGGCTGCGGACCTCGTCGGTCGCCCGGGCCGCTACGACGGAGGTGCAGGCCATGCCTCAGGGCGGCAATGCGCCGAAGATCAAGACCAAGCGGCCGGACGGTACGGCGGGAAGTCCGACGCCGACGTTCGCGGGCATGCCGCCCGGTGACGAGAAGGCACTGCTCCCCGGCGTACCGCAGCTTGATCCGGCGCCGACCGCGCAGGAAGCCGCACCGACGGCAAACAGCCCGACGCCCGCCGAGGTCGCCGCGGCGGAGCCGGTGGCGACGATGGAGCCGATGCCCGAGTCCGGGCCGATCGGACTTCTCGGGCTGATCGCCGCAGTGTGTGTGCTGGGCGTCGGGACAGCGACAATTCGGGCGATCGTGTCGCGACGTGCAAATCGGGCAAATATGGCGTAACGTGGCCGTCAACAAGCTCCGCGGGGCGGCCGTGTCCAACCTCATCGGTGTGGTCGTTCCTCCCCAGGTCCCACCCAGCGAATGCGGATCGGGCGCCCCGCGGCTGTAAGTGAAGGACCCCGTCGGCCGGCGGGGTCCTTTTCCGTTGCCAGCCGATTTGGGCAGGTCGGCCCACCTGGGTATGCTTGCTCGGTTCGCAGTGTCGACGCCGTGGGCGGCAGTTGATCCCACGGCTTTTCGCTGCGACGGACACAAGACCTCCTGCCGCGGAGATACCGCGGCCGTCAAGCCCACAGGAGGTGAGAAAGTCTTGCGTCATTACGAACTCATGGTGATCCTCGATCCTTCACTCGAGGAGCGCACCGTCGCCCCGTCGCTCGACCAGTACCTGAACGTGATCAGGACCGCGGGTGGCTCGGTGGAGAAGCTCGACGTCTGGGGCCGTCGCCGGCTCTCGTTCGAGATCAACAAGAAGGCCGAAGGCATCTACGCCGTCGTCGATCTTCAGGCGACCCCCGCGGCCGTCGCCGAGCTGGACCGTCAGCTGCGGCTCAACGAGAACATCCTGCGTACCAAGGTCATCCGGCCCGAGACCCGCTGATCCTCGTTTTTGTCAGGGGGTTCTGAGAACCTCCTACGAACGAGAACAGCGGCGAGGAGTAGATCATGGCAGGAGAAACCGTTATCACGGTCGTCGGGAACCTCACCGACGATCCCGAGCTGCGCTTCACCCCGTCGGGTGCGGCGGTTGCCAAGTTCCGCATCGCGTCCACGCCGCGGACCATGGACCGCCAGTCAGGCGAGTGGAAAGACGGCGAGCCACTGTTCCTAGCGTGCAACATCTGGCGTGACGCTGCCGAGCACGTCGCCGAGTCGCTTCAGCGCGGCTCACGGGTGATCGTGCAGGGCCGGCTGCGCCAGCGGTCTTACGAGACCCGCGAGGGAGAGAAGCGCACCGTCTACGAACTCGAGGTCGACGAGATCGGCCCGTCCCTGCGATACGCCACGGCGAAGGTGCAGCGGATGAACCGCTCCGGCGGCGCTGGAGGTGGCGGCTTCGGCGCCTCCAACGGCGGTGGTAGTGGCGGTGGCGGCAACCGGCAGCCCACCAGCGGTGGCGGCGGAGGTAACAACTTCGACGACCCGTGGGCTACAGCCGCTCCGGCCCAGGGCAGCCGTCCCAGCGGCGGCGGCAACTCCTCGTTCGACGACGAGCCTCCCTTCTAGCCCGCGAGGGCTGCACGAGTTCAGGAGTAAGAGCAATGGCTAAGGCTGCGGCACTGCGCAAGCCGAAGAAGAAGGTGAACCCGCTCGACAAGGACGGGATCACCTACATCGACTACAAGGACACCGCCCTGCTGCGGAAGTTCATCTCCGACCGGGGCAAGATCCGTGCCCGCCGGGTCACCGGAGTGACCTCCCAGCAGCAGCGGCAGATCGCCCGCGCGGTCAAGAACGCCCGCGAGATGGCGCTCCTGCCGTACACGGCGACGGCGCGCTGAGGAAGGTCTGCCAAATGAAGATCATCCTCACTCACGAGGTGTCGGGTCTCGGCACTCCCGGTGACATCGTCGAGGTCAAGAACGGCTACGGCCGTAACTACCTGCTGCCCCAGGGTTTCGCGATTCAGTGGACCAAGGGTGCCGAGAAGCAGGTCGCGATCATCAAGCGGGCGCGTGACGCCCGGGAGATCCGCGACCTGGGCCAGGCCAACGAGGTCAAGGAGCAGCTCTCCGGCCTCAAGGTCACGCTGAGCGCGCGGTCCGGCAACGGCGGCCGTCTGTTCGGTTCGATCACGCCGGCCGAGATCGTCGATGCGGTCAAGTCCGCCGGCGGGCCGTCCCTCGACCGTCGCCGCCTCGAGATGCCGGCTCACATCAAGACCACCGGCTCGTACAACGTGCAGGTCAAGCTGCACCCCGAGGTGACCGCAACGTTCCCGGTGAACGTGGTGGCGGCCAAGTAGTTCCGCTTTCGTCGGCGCGTCAGGCTTCGGCCTGGCGCGCCGATGGCTTTCCCGGCTCAGCTCAGACTGTTGCCGGTGATCGCGGAGGCCAGCACTGTGGCCAGTCCGCCGCCCACGACCGCGGCGGCGAGGCCCACGCTGATCGCCTTCCACGAACTGCTGAACTTTCGCAGGCCCACCGCCACCAGCACGCTGAGCACCAGCGAGATGAGGAACTGCGGGGCGGCGCCGGCCAGCGTGTCCAGGGCGTGCGTCTTCGCATCGCTGTTGACCACCAGCATGTACACGATGAACAGGACGATCGGTACGCCGTACCAGATCACTGTGTAACCGACCGCGGCCAGCGGGCCGCCCGCCTCCTGATCGCCCTCCTCGTCGTCCGGGTCGAGCAGGTCGCTCTTGCGGATCGTCGGGAAGCTGCCGGTCACCGGCCGCCGCTCGTAGGAGCCGGTCATGCCGCTCTGCCAGCTGCCCGAACGCGGTTCCGGCTGCGCGCGCGGGACCGGCGAGATCAGCGAGGTGGAGGTGGAGGATAAGTTCGACGACTCGACGGCGGCTGAGCCGCTCGGCCGAAAGGGAAGGTAATCCGAGGTGCCGAAGCGCCTTGACTCTCCCTCGGCAAGGCTGCTGCGATCGGCTAGATCACGGCGCCAGTCGTTGTCGCCACCCTCTCGATAGACGGCCGAGCCACGGCCGTTGTCGGGTTCGTCGGAGAGTTGCCACGAACTGAGGTCCTTGTTGCCGGGTTCGCCGAGAGTCCAGGACGGTGCCTCGGTGGGTGTTCCTGTGCCCCCACTCGGCCGGCCGGCCCCCTCGGGGTCGAGCTCACGGCGCCAGCCGGCGGCGCCCGGCGGCTCCTCCTCGGCACGTCGCCGCCCGCCCGTGTTCGGCTCGAGATCACGGCGCCAACCAGCCGCTCCCGCCGGTTCCGCGGCCGGCCGGGCCCCGTTCGGGTCGAGATCCTGCCGCCAGTCCGCCACGGGTTCCGCGCCGCGCCGAGCACTGCCGCCGGGGTCGAGCTCGCTGCGCCAGTCGTCGCCCGCCGGGCGGGCGCCGTAGGGCAGGCCGCTGCGCGGAGCATTACCCGGAGCGCCGTACGTCACGGCGCTGCTCGGCGGGGCACCGGCCTCGTCGGCCCGCGCACGTCCGCCCGATAACTCGCGACGAGGACTGCCGTACGCGGTGCCACTGGTCGGCACGGAACTGCCATATGCCGGTCCGCTGGTGGGGGCCGCGCCGTACGCGGTGGTGTCGTCGGCGCGAGCACGCCCGCTCGGCAGCTCCCGCCGCGCGGAGCCGTAGGCCGGGCCGCTTGCCGGGGCGGCGCTCCCGTAGGTCGGGCCACCCGCACCAGCGCTGCTGCCGTAGGTGCCGCCGCCATAGCCCGGTCCGTCGTCGGGCCCGCCGCCGTGGCCCGGCCCGTCTGCGTAGCCCGGCCCGCCGTCGTAGCTCGGCCCGTCGGCATAGCCCCGCCGGTCGCCGGTCGCCCCGCCGTAGCCGGGCCGGTCGCCGTTTGCCCCGCCGTCGTAGCCCGGTCCGTCGTCCGGCCCGCCGCCGTAGGTGTTGCCGCTGGTCAGTTCACGGCGCGGGGAACCGAACGCGGGACCGCTGCGCGGTGCGCTGGACCCACCTCCGGCCGGCGGGTTGCCCCAATCGTCGTCGTCCTGCTCCGGTCGGCGCCGTGCAGCCCGGCCACCGTCGTCGGCCGCGGACGGCCCGGCCGGTAACTCGCGACGCGGCGGCGGACCGGTGTGGTTCTGCGTCTCGCGCCGGGCGGCCTCCGCACGCCACGCCGTGACACGCGGATCGTCCTCGGAACGGCTCCACTGACCGGTGTCGGGGTCGCGCGTCCAACTGCTCGTGTCGGGCTCGGCCGACCACGAGCCGGTGTGCTCGCGCCAGTCGTCCTTGACCTCGTTGTAGCGCGCCTTGCCCCGCGACGGCGGCCGCGGCGGCCCGTCGGGGCGGGCCCGACGACCGGCCGGGGCACCCGGACCGCTGCGGGCACCGGCGACACCACGATCGTCCTCGGGAAAGCGGGACGCCTCGGCGTCCTCGGCGGCGGCCCGACTGCGGCGCCGGCCGATCCCGGTGGACGACACGCCCGCGTCGGCGGGATATCCGGCCGCACCGCGCCCGAAGCCGCCGCCGGGTTGCTCCCCCGCGCCGGGATCGCGCTGGTCCATCGGGCCGGCGCCGCGGCCGAAACCGGTGGTCGGAGCCGACGCGGGTGGCTCGCCGGGATAGCCGAAACCGCCGCCGCGACCGTAACCGGCGGGCGGCGCGTCAGCCGGATAGGCACCCCGGCCGAAGCCGTTCGTCGGCGCCGGGGGCGGCGGTTCAACCGGATAGCCGGTGCCACGCGCAAGCCCGGAGGTCGGCGCGCTGGCCGGGGGTGCGTCGCCGGGGTAGCCGCCGCGTCCGCCGGCTGGGGGTGCGTCGCCCGGGTAGCCACCGCGTCCGCCGGCCGGGGGTGCGTCGCCCGGGTAGCCGCCGCGGCCGTAGCCGGTGGTCGGTGCGGTGGGCGGGGGTTCGACCGGGTAGCCGCGTCCGAATCCGGAGGCCGGCGCGCTGGCCGGGGGCGCGTCGCCGGGGTAAGCAGAGTCGCCGGGGTAAGCAGCGTCGCCGGGGTAGCCGCCGCGCCCGTAGCCGGTGGTCGGTGCTGAGGACGGCGGGTCAGCCGGGTAGGTCGAGGCGGCACCGCGGCCGAAACTGCTGGTGGGTGCGGCGGCGGGGGGATCGGCTGAGTAGGTGCCACGGCCGTAGCCGGTGATGGGTGCGGCGGCCGGCGGGTCGGCGGAGTAGCTGCCTCGGCCGTAGCCGGTGGTCGGCGCCGACGATGGCGGGTCGGCCGGGTAAGCACCTCGGTCCGCGCCGCGTCGCGAGCCGGCGGGGCCCGGGCCGAAGCCGGTCGTCGGGGCGGCGGCGGACGGATCGGCCGGGTAGGTGTCTCGGCCGTAACCGGTGGCCGGGGCATCGGTGCCGTAACCGCGTGCTTCGGCGGACGGGGCCTCGTCGGCGTAGCGGCTGCGGCGTGGCGTGGCGGGGGGTGCCTCGGCGGCGCGGCCAGTCGGGCGGTCGTCGTAGCTGGTCGGCAACGGCACGGCCACGCTGCGTGAACCGTGACCGGAATCGTCACGGCGGGCGCGTCGACCGGTCGGGGTGTCGTCGTCGTACGGGGTCGACGGGAGTGCTCGGCGGCCGGTGGAGCCGTCGTGCCGGCCGCTGCCGGTGCCGGTGCGAGTGTCGGTGGACCAGGGCGGGGTGGACCCGGTGCGCGTGCCGGTGGACCACGGCGGGGTGGAAGCGGTGCCGGGGTCGGCGAACAGCGGGATGCTTCCGGTGTCGGTGTGGCCGGCCCAGTTGTCGGAGTCGGAGCGCGTCGCCCAGCCCGTACCCCCGGAGGGCGCGGATCCATCCTCGGGAGCGCGCCGGCGCCCCACCCGCGGTGACCCACCGCCCTGATCCGCGTCTCGCCGCCACGCGGCGCGGTCGTCCTCGCGCACGAGATGGCGTCCGTCGTCGCGGGAGGCCTGCCAGCTCGGCTGCTCGGCCGGCTCGTCCATGCGCAGCCAGCTCGACATGGAGTCGGAAGCGGGCGGCGGAGGTTTCGCCGCGGAGCGGCTTGCCGCCTGATCGGTCCAGGTGGCGGTGCCCTCGATGGCGTCGCGCTGCCAGGGCTGCCGGCCCCGCTGCTCGGCCGGCGGATCGACGAGTTGCTGCCAGGACGGCGAGCTCTCGGCGGGAGTGCGTGGAGCGGGTGGCGTCTGCGTTTCCGGCCAGGAGCTGCCCGAGCTCGGCGACGTGAACTGTTGCCACGCGGGGCGGGACTCGGCTTTGTCGGCGGAGGTGGACGGCGACCAGGCGTTGCCCGAGATGGCCGGCTGGGCGGCGGGAGTGTCGACGGGCGGCCGGTATGAGTCGTTGCCGTCGGTCTGCCAGGCCTCGGTGGTGGAGCGGAAACCGTGCGAGCCGGTGGTGGAGCGCCACTCGGTGGTCTGCCGCCAGCGCGCGCCGGCGGCCCGCCACTCGGAGGTCTCGGTGCGCCAGCCGACGCCGTCGGCCGGGAACGTGGGGCGGCCCTGGGCGACGTCGGACCAGCGATTGGCCGGCTCGACCGACTGCGA
This sequence comes from Paractinoplanes ferrugineus, assembly GCF_016862195.1. Classification (GTDB taxonomy): domain Bacteria; phylum Actinomycetota; class Actinomycetes; order Mycobacteriales; family Micromonosporaceae; genus Actinoplanes; species Actinoplanes ferrugineus. The sequence goes on from NZ_BOMM01000033.1 coordinate 36,454, forward strand.
CTGGTCAGCGTCGGCCTGCTGGGCCCACTGGTCGGCGCGGCGCTGCCAGGCGAGGGCCTCGGCACTGGGCTGCATGCTGCCGGTGTCGGTTAGCGACGCCCATTTCGGCTCAGGCTCTACAATATCGGTACGTTCTGGACTCTGAGCGGGCCACGGCTGCGCGGCACGACGATCCCGCGGCATGCGGGCGCCGTAGTCCCATTCCCGTTGGTCCACCCAGAAAGCGTGACGTGCGCGAGTCCGAACCGCAACGCCTCCGGGCGATGGCTTGCTCACGCGGGGCAGCTTTTTCGTCCTCCACAGGTGGGGACAACGTTATTGCTGCTGGATAAGGCCGGTGTTGTGCCAACAAGTTCAGTTGTCCCCAGGCTGTACACAGCACTGCCCACAGGCTGGGGCGGGATGTCCACAGGTTCTCCCAAGGCTCGTCCACCGATGAGCTTGGGCAGGCGGGGCAGAGGTTCGTAGAGTGGGGCCGCCTTGATCGGGTCGAATCTTCCTGATCATGGCCGGGGTTCAGCCGAAAGTGTCGTACCCCGGCGGTTTGATCTCAGGAAAGTCAGCCAAGCGGAGGGGGTCCGTGGTGTCGATCACCGACGACGCACGGCCGGATTCAAGGCCACCGGCGCAGTCGCCGGGTGGCGGCCCGCCGCGCAAGGGCGGTCCGGGTGGCCCGGGTGACGGCGGTTCGTCCGGGGGTGGTGGCGGTTTCGACAAGTCGCCCCCGCAGGACGTGGCGGCCGAGCAGGGCGTGCTCGGCGGCATGTTGCTGTCCAAGGACGCGATCGCCGACGTCGTCGAGATCCTCAAGGTGCAGGACTTCTACCGGCCGGTCCACGCCACGATCTACGACGTCGTCCTCGAGCTCTACGGTCGTGGTGAGCCGGCCGACGCGCTGACCGTGGCCGCCGCGCTGGCCGACTCGGGCGATCTGCAGCGCATCGGCGGCGTGCCCTATCTGCACACGCTGATCGAGAGCGTGCCGACCGCGGCCAACGCCTCCTACTACGCCCGCATCGTCTCCGAGCGGGCGATCCTGCGCCGGCTGGTCGAGGCGGGCACCAAGATCGTGCAGCTCGGCTACGGCGCCAACGGCCACGGTGGTCGCGACGTCGACGACATCGTCGACCTCGCCCAGCAGGCGATCTACGACGTCACCGAGAAACGCGTCAGCGAGGATTTCGCGTCCATCGGCGACATGCTGCAGCCCACGGTCGACGAGATCGAGGCGATCGGGGCGGCCGGCGGCGGGATGGCCGGCATCCCGACCGGCTTCTCCGATCTCGACCGGCTGCTCAACGGTCTGCACCCGGGCCAGCTGATCATCGTGGCCGGGCGACCCGGTCTCGGTAAGTCGACGGCGAGCATGGATTTCGCGCGTAATGCCGCTATTCGCAACAACTGCGCGAGTGCCATCTTCTCGCTCGAAATGAGCAAGATCGAAATGGTTATGCGGCTTTTGTCAGCTGAGGCGCGAGTGCCGCTGCACGTGTTGCGTTCCGGTCAGCTGACCGACGACGACTGGGCCAAGCTCGCGCGGCGGATGGGCGAGATCAGCGAGGCGCCGATCTTCGTCGACGACACGCCGAACATGAACCTGATGGAGATCCGGGCCAAGGCACGGCGACTCAAACAGCGGCACAACCTCAAGTTGCTCGTGATCGACTATCTCCAGCTGATGAGCTCGCCGAAGAAGACCGAGAGCCGGCAGCAGGAGGTCTCCGAGCTTTCTCGTGGCCTCAAGCTGCTGGCCAAGGAGATCGAGTGCCCGGTGATCGGCGTCTCGCAGCTGAACCGTGGTCCCGAGCAGCGCACCGACAAACGGCCGCAACTTTCCGACCTGCGTGAGTCCGGCTCCATCGAGCAGGACGCCGACGTGGTCATCCTGCTCCACCGTGATGACTACTACGACAAGGAGTCACCACGGGCGGGCGAGGCCGACTTCATCGTGGCCAAGCACCGAAACGGCCCCACCGACACCATCACGGTGGCGGCTCAGCTGCACCTGTCGCGCTTCGTCGACATGGCGATCTAGGCAGCCGACGTGCCGCTCCACTGCCCCGCACCGTGGTAGGGCAGTGGCGCCGGTGCGCCCTGGGGGTCGACGACCAGGGCGTCCATCGAGACGACGTTGCCGGCCGACGGCGCGCCCCGGTGGCCATAGAGCGGCACGCCCGCACCGATGCGGCCGATCTGCGGGTCGAGGAAGAGAATCGCGCCGTCCTGATTGACCGCCGCCCAGGCATGGCAGCCGCCGCCCTCGAGGTCGGTCAGGATGAAAGCGAACGATCCGTAGCCCGAGTTGTGCAGATGGTTGGTCAAATTCCGCATGGCGGCTTCGACCGCCGACCGGGCCGCGCCGGGCTCAGCCCCACCCTGATAGGGGCAGAGGTTCTGGAACGTCGAACTCGTCGCCAGCTCGATCCGCCGCAAACCATGCCATTCGCCGCCGATCGGCCGAGCGGGCTCCCCGGCGGCATAGGAGTCGAACGTACGCGGCGCCGCCACCCGGGGCCGCGCATGCATATAGGTGTCGAACAGCGCGAGCACACCGTCCACACAGTTCAGTGCCCGCGCCGGGTCGGACACCGGCCCACCGGCGTTCGCCAGCGCGAACCAACGTCCCGCCCGCGGATCAGCCAGGCGAAGCGCACGGCCGTCGCCGTCCCGCGGCACCGCGTCTTCAAGTGCCTTCTGATGTACGGCCTGGGGCGCGCGCAGACCGCCATAAGTGTCGTAACGCCGAGTCAGGTCGATCGGCAGCGAACCATTCAGTGCTGAGCGCTGATCCTTGGGCGACGCCACATCACCCGCGGCGCCCGAGCCGGACGGCGGGTCGGCCTCGGCGGCTGCCGAGCTGAGCACCACGGCCGGCCGGAGAAAACCGGCTGCCACCTTCGCGGCGGCCTTCTCGATCTGACCGAGGAGCGCCCGCAACTGCGTCGACCGGGCTCGCAGCTCCTCGCCGCGTTCTCGGGACCCGGAGAGGATCTCCTGGTCGGCGAGCTGACCGAGTTTGCGGATCCGAGCTCTCGTCTCGTCCGCCACGGTGGTCAGAAAGACCGAGTACTCATGCTGCTGAATGTCGGCGGCATAACCGAACTTCTCCGGCAGCGCGGGGCTCTGCGACCAGGCACCGGGCGGCAGAATGACGGTTCGCGTGCCCGGATCCGCAGCGTTTCCGCCGTTCGCCGGTGTCCGGGACAACCGGGCAATCCGCTCCAACTCCGCCTGCGGAATCCGTCGGGTGGCGGCACCGTCCGCCCCCGCCGGCTGCTTGGCCGGCGTGGTCACCGCCCCGCCGCGCGAGCGTGCCAACACGCCGGCCGCGCTGATCCCACGCCCGCCCTCCTGGTTGACCCCACCACGTTCGGCTGGAGCAGCGTGCCGATCCCCGGCCGCGTTCTTGCCTCGCCGAGGGGTGTTGCCCCGCTCGG
>NZ_BOMM01000034.1 GCF_016862195.1 Paractinoplanes ferrugineus
CCGGGGAGGCGGGAAGGTTGCTCCGCTCGGCCGGGGAGGCGGGACGGCTGCCCCGCTCGGCCGGGGAGGCGGGACGGCTGCCCCGCTCGGCCGCGGAGGCGGCGGCGCGGCGCTGATCGACGGAGCCAGCCCCGCGGCTGGGGTCAGCTGGGATGGCGGCGGGGCGCTGGCCAGGCGGGGCGGCAGCGGGGCGCTGGCCAGACGGGGTAGTGGCAGCGGGGCGCTGGCCAGGCGGGGTGGTGGCAGCGGGGCGCTGGCCAGGCTGGACGGCGGCGGCGCGCCGGCCAGGCTGGGTGGTGGCGGTGGCAGCGGCGGGGCGCTGGCCAGGCTGAATGGCGGCGGCGATGGCGGCTGCGGCGGCGATGTCGGTTGGGGGGAAGAGGCGGTGGGTGTCGGCCTCGGAGCTTGCGGACGCCCTGGCCGGCGGCCGGCTTCGAGCGTCGCCCTCGACTGGCTGGGTGGCAGCCGAGGGCTGGGTGGCAGCGAAGGGCTGGGTGGCAGCCAAGGGCGGGGTGGCAGCCAACTGGGCGGCCAGCCGGTCGAAGATCTGCTGGGTCCGCAGCCGGGTGGCCTCGATCAGAACGCCGGCCGCGGGCGAGGACGCGCCGAGTGCCCGCAAGCTGAGCAGGTCGGTCAGGAACACGGCCAGCTCGATCCAGGCCTGCAACTTGGCGGCTTCCAGGTCGCGGCCGCACTCCTCGACCAGGGCACCCAACTCGCCGGCGATCTCGATCAGGGAGTTGAGCGGCGCGTCGGAGTTACCGGCCAGACGCTGCCAGGCCTCCTGGAAGTCGGCGTTGTCGGAGCCGCTCATGATCTGGGCGGCGGCGGCGAACGCGGCCTCGTGCGGCGCGTCGAGTGCGGACGCCACCGCGTACCACCGGTCGGCGACCTGCCGGGTGGCGGCCTCGTCGCCGGTCGGCCAGTCGTCGCCGATCACCCGTTTCAGTGGCTCGCGCGCCCAGCGCGGCACGTCGAGCGGGCAGTGGTCGGCCGGGTGCGGGATGGGCTCGGGCAGCGGCGTCACGGCCGCTCCCGGCGGGCGGCCACGTCGGCGTCCAGATTGTCCTGTGCGGTGCGGGCGGCGGCCTCGCCAAGGCTCTGCACGTACGCCGCGAGTTGTTCCCATGCGGTCAGCACCTGGGTTTCGACAGGTCGGTAGCGCTGCTCGAAAGCCCGCCCCGCCCGGTCGGCGCCCCAGGGCGACGCGGCCACCCCGACGTCGTCACGTTGCGCGCCGAACTCGCGCCCGGCAGCGCTGAGTAGCCGCGCGCCCTGCCACGCGGCGTCGTATTCGATCTCGATGTCGTCGTCGTTCATCGCGATTCAGCCCTGTCAGCTTCCCGATAGATGCGCCGAGAGGCGGCCGCGTGCCCGGGTCGAGAACCGTCCGCCGAAGGTCCACTTCGGATCCCAACGGATGGCGAAACCCCTGGTGAACGCGGTGGTTCACGGCCTCGACCGGGGTAGTTGCCGCCCATCGAACGTCGTGACTCTACCGGTCGTTCGTCACGTTGCGAGGTCCGGTAACTTCATTCCGCACAAGGAGGGACATTTACAGTGATCACTCGGAGTGAGGCCGAGAACATCGCCGCGCGCTGGGCGCGAGGCGAGGCCGAACAGCGGGGGTACGGGTGTGAGCCCGCGCTCGCCGAGTTCGATCTCGGCTGGGTGATCTGGACCCGACCGGCCCCCGATGTGCTCCCGCGGCCCGGTGACGGGGCCCGCACGGTGATCGACCGCGAGACCGGAGCACTGTCGACCTGGCCCCCGATCCCGTCCGAGGAGATCGCCGAGCTCTACCGCGAACATCGTCCACGGCCGTCCGCGACCGTCGACCCCTGGGCCACGCTGCGCCGGGTGTCGCGTCGTCGCCCGAGTCCGGCCACCGCCGCCGAGTTGATCGTGGCGGGCCGGCCGTTCCGGGCCCAGGGTGCCAAGGGCGATCAGGAGATCAACCACCACCCGCTGGTGGCGGCTCGGCTGTCAGGAATGCCGGCGACGGCCCGGGTGCGCGGCGCCGAGCGGCACGCCGAGCTGGTCGTGGTCTCCGACGCGCTGCGCGAGGTCGGCCGGTCGGGATTGGCCGGCGGCCGGCTCACCGCTTTTCTCGTACGCGATCAGGGTGATCCCGACGCCGGTATTTCCGCGCGTCCGTGTGAGACGTGCCTGGCCGTGCTGGTCGACCTCGGTGTGCTTCCGCCGGCGGAGCTGGCGTTCACCGCTGAGTGGCAGCACGGCTTCGACGGCCCGAGCGGCGATCGTTTCCCGCCCGAGGTGTCGCGGGTGCTGGCAGGCGGCGGCTGGCTGGGTGTGGAGCTGCCACTGAGCGCCCGGCTCGAGGAGGCCGAGGAGGTGAGCGGCATGGCGGCGTTCCCGGCCGCGATGCGGGCTCTGGCCGAGTTCGGCGGGGTGCGCTGCGGCCGCCGTGGCCCGGGCCGCCGGCGAGCGATCCGCATGTTGACCTTCGACCCGATGCCGGCGGCCCGGCAGCACCGGGCGCTCGCCGAGTTCGCCGAGGTGATCGACACCCCGGTCTTCCCGCTGGCGGTCGAGGGCGGGGACGCTCTCGTGGTGCTCGACGAGCGGGGCCGGGTCTTCGTGCTCGACCAGGCCGGCGACTGGTTCGTCGGCGCGACCGTGGACGAGGCCGTCACCGGTCTGCTCACCGGTGACGGCCCAGCCGAACGATTGCGCGACGACGGGACGTGGCCCTGACGATCAGTCGAACATGTCGTGCAGGAAGCCCTTGCGACGTCCGTGGCGGTAGTGACCGTGGTGGCGGTAGTGACCGTGATGCCCGTAGGCCGGGGCGGCGGCCGGGTAACCGTGCGCGACCGGCTGGCCGTAACCGGGCTGCGGAGCACCGTAACCGGGGGGCGGCGGCGCGTAACCACCGTGGGTGGGCGGCGGCGGGGGCGGCGGGGCGTAGGAACCGGGCGGCGGACCGGCCGGCGTCGCGGCGCGGGGCGGGGCCTGCCGACTGTTGAAGTTCGCCTCGGCGTCGAAGAGTTTTTCGAGCTCACCGCGGTCGAGGAAGATGCCGCGGCACTCGGTGCATTGATCCACCGTGACGCCGCTGCGTTCGTAGACTCGCATCTCGCCGTGACACTTCGGACAGGTCATCTGCATCTCACTGACGGTACAAGGCTGTGTCACCTTCCGGGCGACGTCCGGCTGTGTGGTTCCTGTGTGTGCAGCGTGGCGGGATGGATCAGCGCGGGCGCCCAGACCAGAAACGCCACCGGGTAGAGCAGATAGCCGAACCGGGTGGTCGGCATCAGCAGGATCGCGGCGAACAGGCCCCACCCGCAGATCAGCGCGGCGGCCGTGGCGGTGTGCGGAGGACGCCGCAGCAGGCGGTAGCCGATCGCCAGGGCCACCGCCGCGAGCAGGGCGGCGGCGATGATCCGGCCCGCCGGCAGGTGCTGCGCGATCAGGTAGCCGGGGAACGGCGACTGGGCGGGACTGGTCACCACGCCGTGGCCGAGCGGGAAACGCAGCACGTTCTCCACGAACGCGTCCGCGTCGACCAGGAACGGTGGGATCAGTGCCAGGACCGGCAGCCCGATCGCGCCGGGCAGCAACGACCGCCACCGCCTGTTGACGACCGCGAGCACGATCAGGACCGCCACGATCGGGAAGGCGAACAGTTTGGCGGCCGCGGCGGCGCCGACGGCCACTCCCGCCCAGCCGTAGCGGTCGGCCGCGGCCAGGGTGAGGGCCAGCAGGCAGAGCGCCATCACCGGGATGTCGTCACCGCCGGTGGCGAGGGTCAGGGCGCAGATCGGGAAGACGGTCGCGGCCTGGAGGGCGCGCGGCGCCGACCCGACGCATCGGGCGGCGAGCACCAGGGCCGCCACCGTCACGGCGGCGAACCAGACCCGCGCGTCGGTCCACCAGAAGTCGCCGAAGACGGCCCGCGGAAGACCGAAGATCGACATCCCCGGCTGGTACGGGCTGTACGCCATCAGCCGCTCGTCGGCGGGCAGCGCCGCGATCGCCTCCCGGCCCAGATAGGGCGTGCCGTCGTGGAGCAGGCGTTCACCCATCCGCTCGACGACCAGCACTTCCTCCTGCGCCCGGTCGGTGCGCCCGCCTGCCCGCTGCACCGCCTCGACAACCAGGGGCAGCAACGCCACGGCCGCCCAGGTGAGCCAGACCAGCAGGGTGCGGCGCGCGAAGAAGACGGCGACGGCTGCGGCGGCGTACCCCCACACGGCGATCGCACCCCACGCCCGGTGCGGCAGCAGGGTCGAGGTGAGCGCCGTGACCAAGGCGAAGGCGGCCGACAACGCGTACAGCAGAACGTCGGCCACGCGGCCGCCACCCGCCCGGTCGATGCGCGTGAGCAGGTTGATCACGCCGGTCAGTGTGTCAGAGCCGGCCGGTCAGCCGGCCGAGCGGCCGCCGCCGGAGGAACGCCGGCGCCGTGGCATGCGCACCACCGCACCCGCGTCGTGCATGGCCGCGGCGAGTGCGCCGGGCCGGCCGCCGGAGCCGCGCTGGAGGGTGGCGAGCATCCGCGCCGAGGCCATCGGGCGGGCGAAGAGGTGGCCCTGTCCGGCCACGCAGCCGAGCTCCCACAGGGCAAGGCGCTGGGGCTCGCTCTCCACCCCCTCGGCGATCACCGTGAGGTGCAGGCTGCGGGCGAGGTCGACGGTGGAACGGATCACCGCGGCCGCCTCGGAGGAGGTCTCCACCGAGGTGACGAAGACCCGGTCGATCTTGAGCTGGTTGACCGGGATGTGGGAGAGCACCGACAGCGGGGAGACACCGGTGCCGAAGTCGTCCAGGGCGAGCCGCACGCCGGCCTCGCGCAGCTCGTCGAGGGCGCGGCCGACGGTGTCGAGCTGGCTGATCGTCAGGGTCTCGGCGAGTTCCAGGACGAGTCGCTCGGGGGCCACGTCGTGGCGGGCGAGCCGGGTCAGCACGGTGGCCGGGAAGCGCGGGTCGAGCAGGCTGCGCGGCGACACGTTGACCGCGACCGGCAGGTCGAAGCCGGCCTCCCGCCACCCACCCGAGGCGGCGAGGGCCTGGTCGAGCACGGCGTCGGCGAACGCCGGAAGCTGGCCGGAGCGTTCCACCGTCTCGAGGAACTGCATGGGCGTCAGATAGCCGTACTCGGGGTGCTGCCAGCGGGCCAGGGCCTCAGCCGCGATCACCTCGCCGCTGCCGAGGTCGACGATCGGCTGGAAGTCGACCACGAACTCATGCTTGGCGACCGCCCGCTGCAGTTCGCCGCCGAGCATGAGGCGCTCGACGTCGGCGGTGTCCTGGGCGTGGGCGTACGTCGCGGTCTGCTGCCCGGCGCGTTTCGCCTGGTACATCGCCACGTCGGCGCGCCGCATCAGCTCGTTGATGCCGCCGCTGCCGGGCGCGAGCGCGATGCCGCCGGCCGCCTCGACGGTGATCTGCATGCCCTCGACCTCGAGGGTGGTCTCCAGCGCGCTGAGCATCTGCTCGGCGCGGTGCGTCGCCAGCGCCGGGGTGAGCAGGTTGACCAGCAGCACCGCGAACTCGTCGCCGCCGAGCCGGGCCACCAGGTCGCCGGGGGCGGCGGCGTCGTCGAGCCGGCGGGCCACTTCGCGCAGCACGGCGTCACCGGCCGCGTGCCCGAGCGTGTCGTTCACCTCTTTGAAGTGGTTGAGGTCGATCAGCAGCAGCGCGACGACACCGTCCTCGGTGCGGCCGGCGAAGTATTCGTCGGCCCGCTCGTACAGCTCGCGGCGGTTGGCCAGGCCGGTCAGCGGGTCGTGCGCGGCGTCGTAAGCGTTCTGTTCGCTGATCCGTCGCAGTTCCGCATAGGCGGCGGCGTTGCGAATGGCGGTGCACAGCGCCGACGCGAATGTCTTCAGCTTGTACTGCTCGAACTCGGTGAGCTTGATCTTGCCGTCGAAATCGAGCACGAGCACGCCCGCGTGATAGCTGCGGTCCCGGGTCTCCAACTCGGTGGTGATCGACGATTCGCCGTCGAACTTGCGCGGCCCCGGCCCGTCGTAGGAGACGCCGTCGAGGCCGGCCCGCACCACCCGGTCCACACCGGACGCGGTCAGGTCGATCTCCACCTCGCCCGCCGAGAAGAGCTTCGTGCCCTGCGCCGCCGCGATGTGCAGCACCTGGTTGAGGTCGACCGAGCTGAGCTCGTCGGTGGTGTCGGCGAGTTGCCGCCAGGAGTCGCGTTCCTGATGGGTGCGCAGTCGGCGGAGCCGCCACAGGTGGGCGCAGCCGACGAGCACCGGCACGAACGCGAGCAGGAAGAGACTGGTGCCGCTGACCAGCACCTCGATGATGTAGATGACGGTGGCGAGGGTGGCGAGCCGGACGAAGACGCGACCGCCGAGGTCATTGCGGAAGACCTTGCCGATGGTCGAGCGGGAGGCGACCGCGATGACGGGGTGGAACACAAGGTCGTCAACGAGCCAGAGGACCAGGTAGGCGACGGTGACCGCGAGGACCGACGCGTTCGGGTGGTCGACGCCGGGCCGGGTGCCGAGCACGAGGAAAGTGGCCCCGGTCGCGCTGATGACCAGAACTTCCTTGGCGATCGCGAAGATCGACTTGAGCGGGTCGGCGCGGTTGATGATGCGGACGGTGGCCATGCCGGCGATGACGCAGAGCACCACCCACGGCATGGGGACGAGCACGAGGCCCACCATGATGGGCACGTCGCCCCAGGTGCTGCCGTTGTGGCTGGAGCGGATCCGGATCTCGATCTTGAATCGGTACGAGATCACCGAGAACGCGTAGATCAGGATCAACGCCGGCGGATTGGGTATGGCGGTTCGTGTGGTTACCGCATGCAGGACATCGAGCGCCGCCACGCCGATCGCCAGCACGACGACGAGACCGATTAGCAGCTGGAGCTGCCGATCGGTCGCGTCGTCGTTGGAGCTTCGTTTTTGCAACGGTGCCGTCCTGTCGCCGAGCGCAGCGGGATCGTTCCCGGTCTCAAGCGTATTCATGCGCGCCAGTTCGCGCACTGCCTCAGTCCCAGTTGTTGATTCGCATTGTCTACTCCTCGCGGTTTTGAGGCTCACCGATTGGAAGGCCTCGAGGATCTTTCCGTTTGTCGCGACGGGAGAGACGTTATGCATGATTGGAGCCATTGGGAACCGTTTTATGTCGGTATGCGCAGAAAGCGAGAATCGTCCGGACTCCAGTTACAGGGCGTCTCCGGAACCAAACTCTCCGCTACTTTGAAATCGTCCGAGGCTAGGACTCCTTGCGTAGCACTCCGTACAGTTTCGATAACCCTCCGGATTGGTTAATCGATTGTGTTATCCGCTGGTCAGCGGGGAGCCCTGAGCAGGGCTTAGATCATGAACATTTGTAGTACATGAACGAATTGTGGTTCTCGTTCGACCAATAACCTAACCGGAGTTTCGAGGAACCTTCTATAAACTCCCGGTATGCCCGAGGAATCCTTGCTCACGCACGTCGACCATACGGGCGCGGCCCGCATGGTTGACGTTTCAGAGAAGTCGATCACTGCCCGTCGCGCGGTCGCCGCCGGTCGCGTCGTGACCACCGCGGAAGTGATTGCGTTGCTGCGCGGAGAGGGCATGCCCAAGGGCGATGCGCTGGCTGTCGCCCGCCTCGCCGGAATCATGGGAGCCAAGCGCACGCCCGACCTCATTCCGCTCTGCCATCCGATCGGGTTGCACGGCGTCAAGGTCGACCTGACGGTCACCGACACGGCCGTCGAGATCATCGCGACCACCAGGACCGCCGACCGCACCGGTGTCGAGATGGAAGCGCTCACCGCGGTGGCGGTGGCCGGCCTGGCGATGATCGACATGATCAAGGCGGTGGACCCGGCCGCGAGTGTCGAAGGCGTCCGGGTGCTACGCAAGGAAGGCGGCAAGACCGGCGAGTGGGTCCGTCCCGGGGAGGCGCTGTGCGGGCCCGCGTGATCGTCGCGAGCAACCGCGCGGCCGCCGGCGTCTATGCCGACACGAGCGGGCCCCGCCTGGTGGCCGGCCTGCGGGAGCTCGGCTGCGAGGTCGACGAGGACCCGGTGGTGGTGCCGGACGGCGACCCGGTCGCCGAGGCGTTGCGGACGGCCGTGGCCGACCGCGTCGACGTCGTGCTGACCAGCGGTGGCACCGGTGTCACCCCGACCGACCGCACCCCCGAGGCCACCCGTGGCCTGCTCGATTTCGAGATCCCGGGGATCGCCGAGGCCATCCGCGCGTACAGCCGGGACCGGGTGCCGGCGGCCGCGTTGTCCCGAGGTCTGGCCGGCGTGGCCGGTCGCACCCTGATCGTCAACCTGCCCGGTTCGACCGGCGGGGCGAAGGACGGCCTGGCGGTTCTCGGGCCCCTGTTGAAACACACGGTCGATCAGATCAACGGCGGCGACCACGGATAGGCTTCAGGCGTGACAGCAGACTGGCAAGAGGCCCGGGCGCTGGCCTACACGGCCGGTCGCGAAGCCGCCGGCCCGACCGAGGTGGTCTCGCTGCCCGACGCCGACGGCCGCACCCTCGCCGAGCCGTTGCGCGCGCTCACCGACCTGCCCGCGTTCCCCACGTCGAGCATCGACGGCTGGGCGGTGCGCGGCCCGCAGCCGTGGCAACCGGTCGGCCGGGTACTCGCGGGTGGCGTGGCGGCCCCGCTGGAGCGGGACGGCACCTGCGTCGAGATCGCCACCGGTGCGATGGTGCCGGCCGGTGCCGAGATGCTGGTGCGCGTCGAGGAGTCCACTCGGGACGCGGCCGGCCTGGTCTCCGGTCAGCCCCGCCCCCGCCCGGTGCCCGAGTGGCGGCTGCCGGGCGAGGAGGCGCACAAGGACGAGGAGCTGATGCCGGCCGGCACGGCTGTCGACCCGGCAGTGATCGGGGTGGCCGCCACCTGCGGCTACGAGGTGCTGAGTGTGCGTTCGCAACCCCGGGCCGGTCTGCTCGTCTTCGGCGACGAGCTGCTCACCGCCGGCCCGCCCGGCGCCGGCCGGGTGCGCGACTCGCTCGGCCCGCAGGTTCCGGGCTGGCTGCGCCGCAGCGGCGCGGTCGTCGCTCCCGAGTCGGTGTCCGGCCCGGTCCAGGACACGCTGGCGGCCCACCTCACCGCGCTGCGCGGCGCTCTCGAGACCAACGATCTGGTCTGCACCACCGGCGGCACCATGCACGGCCCGGTCGACCACCTGCACCCGGCGCTCGCCGAGCTCGGCGCCGAATACCTGGTGAACACCGTCGCGGTCCGCCCCGGCTTCCCGATGCTGCTGGCCCGTGTCCCGGGTAAGGACGGGCGTCCGCGCTTCCTGGCCGGCCTGCCCGGCAACCCGCAGTCCGCGATCATCGCGCTGATCACGCTCGTCGCGCCGCTGCTGGCCGGGCTGCAGGGCCGCCCGGCGCCGGCGTTGGCGCAGGTCGAGGCGGCCACCGACGTGCCCGGCCGAGGTGACTTCACCCATCTCGTGCTGGCTCGTCTCGACCAGGGCGCACGCTCCGCCACGCCGGTCGGCCACTCCGGCTCGGCGATGCTGCGCGGGCTGTCCAACGCGCAGGGTTTCCTGGTCATCCGCCCGGGGATGCGGGCAACCGCCGGCGACCTCGTCCCGTTCCTGCACCTTCCCCTGATCGCGGGAGAACGACCGTGACCGGAGTCGTCACCATCGCCGAGGTGCGGGACACGCCGCTCGACCTGGCCGCGCACGAGAAAGCGGTGACCGAGGCCCGGGTCGGTGCCGTCGTCACGTTCCAGGGCGTGGTGCGCGACCACGACGGCGGGCGCGGCGTGACGCGGCTCGAATACGAGGGCCATCCCAGCGCGGCCGCGATCCTCCGGGAAGTGGCGACCGAGATCGCCGCCGACCCCGACGTCTACGCGATCGCGGTCTCGCATCGGGTCGGCCGCTTGGCGATCGGCGACGTCGCACTGGTGGTCGCGGTCAGCACGGCCCATCGCAAGGCGGCGTTCGCGGCGTGCGCACGGGCCGTCGACGAGGTGAAGGACCGCCTGCCGATCTGGAAGCGACAGGTCTTCACCGACGGCACCGAGGAATGGGTCAACTGCCCCTAGGTCCGGGAATGGCGGGGGCGCGGCGGGCCGTCGGCTGCGGGTGCCGCCGGGTCGGCACGGCCGGGGCCACGCCGGGACGCCACGGCACGGCGTTGAGCAGCAAGATCAAGGCGATGAGGTACGCGTTCCAGCCTGCCGTCCACCGTGGACCCACCACGAAGAGCGCGTAGACGACGACTCCCGAGATCGCGAACCGTGCACCGGGGAACCACTCGGGGCGGAACCGCCGTACCGTCACCCGTCGCCGGGCCGCCGCGTCCACCAGGATCAAGATCGCCGGCAGCACCCACACCAGCTCGTGGATGCGGCTTATCGGCCCGACCGCCGCCGAGGTCAGCCCGACGACGGTGAACGCCGCGATCTCGTCGCCGTCGGTGTGCGCCGAGCGGGCCCGGATCATGCCGACCGCCACCAGGAGCCCGGCGAACGACAGCCAGATCAGCACCGGTACGCCGGCCGAGTCGTAGAGGCGGGCCAGCATGCCGGCCAGCGACTGGTTGTCGAGCGCGTCGAGCGGCCCGGCCCGGTCGAGTTTCGGCAGCACCGACCGGAACCAGGTGGCGATCGCCCCGGGCGCGATCAACACCGCCGCGGCGAACATCGACGCGCTGGTGGCGGTGGCCGTCACCGCCGCCCGCCACTGCCGGCTCACCGCCAAGTAGACGACGAACAGCAGCGGGCTGATCGTGAGGGCGGTCGCCACCCCGACCCCGACCCCCGCCCATGCCCCGGTCGCCCAGGACCGGCGCAGGAGGTCCGACCAGCCGCGAAGACGTCCGGGCCGGGATGCCGGCGGGCCCGGCCACCACGCCGCCCGGCTGCGCGCCCAGGCCGACCTGCGCAGGGCCACCACGTCCGCCGCGGTCAGGCCGAACACGATGAGGTCCAGGGAGCCGAGGCCGAGCGTCGCGCGTACCGGCTCGGTCAGCAGGGCCAGCACCACGGCGGTCGCCACGGCCGGGCCACGCGCCCGGCCGTAGCGGCGCGCGACCGGGCCGACCAGCGCGATCAGGGCCAGCACCAGGGCGCCCACCCCGGCCAGGGCGAGCAGCCAGCCCACCACCGGCAGCGGCAGCACCGCGACCGGTGTCAACAGGAGCGCGGCCGGCGGGGTCAGGACGGTGCCGACCCGGCCGGGGTAGAGCGCCTCCCCGCTCAGCCAGTCGTGCACGGCCGAGCGGTCGACGGCGGCGGTGCTCAGCCCGTACCGCTGGAATTGACAGGCAAACAGCAAGCCGGCGGCGAAGCACCCCAGCGTGATCAGAACGGCCCTACGCATGCCGCGACCCCCGTCGCTCTCGTCCCTGGCAGGCACGCGAGCTTGAAAGCGGCCCCTCGAGGCTTTAACGCGGAGATCGCGACAAGGTTGTCATCCGGGCAGCCGGCGGGCCGCCGCGGCGGAGATCGCGGCGATCTTGGCCTCCCGCTTGGCCGTCTTGACCGCGCGCTTCACCTCGCGCTTCGACCGGGAAGCGGCGTGGCTGGTGCGGTAGGCCAGGCCCGGGCGCCCCTCGGTGTCGACCGCGGCGAGCAGCAGACCACCGAGCAGCGAGATGTTCTTGAGGAAGTGGATCTCCTGAGCGGCGCGCTCGGGCTTGTCGTAGCTCCAGAACGAGTGTCCGGCGATCGTGGTCGGCACCAGACCGGCCGCGAGCACGGCGGCGGCCGGCCGGGTCAGTCGTCCGGTGGCCAGCGCCAGGCCCGCCACCACGTCGGAGGCGGCCTTGATCCGCACGAGGGTGCGGGCGTCGCTCGGGATGCGCGGATCGATCTTTTCCAGCAGAGGCGTCACCTTGTCGGTGACGCCGCGGGCCAACTCGACCCGTTTCTCGCCTGGATTCATCAGGACACGGACCCCGCTGACCACGAAGACCGAGGCGAGCAGGGCACGGGCGGCGGTGCGTACCGGCTTCATGATTCTGGTTATACCCCTTGTCGGGGCCTTAGACCGGCTGGGTGCGCAGGTATCGGCCGAAGTGCGGCACGGTGAAGGCCACCGTGCCCCGTTCGCCCGAATAGATGAGGCCCTTTTTGATCAGGGCGTCCCGGGCCGGCGAGAGGCTGGCCGGCTTGCGGCCGAGCGCGGTGGCGATCTCCGCGGTCGGCACGGCGGCGTCCATGTCGTTGTCCGGCTCGCCGGAGAGGACCGCCATGGCCCGCATGTATTCCCGCTCGGCCGGGGTGGCCCGCTCGAAGCGGGAGCCGAAGAAGCCCACCGCCAGCTCGGTCTCGGCTTCGGGGGCGGCCACCCGCACGTCGGCGTCGGTCACCGGGGACTGCGGCGCGTGATCCCAGGTGGCCTTGCCGTAGGCCTGCACGAAATAGGGATAACCACCGGACTTCTCGTAGAGCAGGTCGAGGGCCTTGGCCTCGTATTCCACTCCCTCGCGGGCGGCCGGAGCGCACAGCGCCAGGTCGGCGGCGACCCGGTCGAGACGGTCGATCCGCTGGTAGCGGAAGAGGCGCTCGGAGTAGGACTTGGCCGCGGACAGGACCGCGGGAAGGTGTGGCAGGCCCGCACCGACCACGATCAACGGTGCTCCGAGCTGCGATAACTCGTGGCAGGCGGCGCACAGCGCGGACACGTCGGCCGGACCCAGGTCCTGCATCTCGTCGATGAACAGGGCGATGCCGGTGCCCACGTCGGTGGCGAGCGAGGCGGCGTCGGTGAACAGCTCGACCAGGTCGATCTCGATGTCGCCGGAGTCGGCCCGGCCCCGTGCCGGCGGCACGTCGATGCCGGGCGCCCACCGGTCGCGGATCTTGCCGTTGGGGTCGTTGGCCCGCAGCGCGAACGCCTTGAGCACGCCCAGCACCTCGTCGACCCGATCGGGGTTGCGATGGTGCGGCGCCAGCTCGCGGATGGCCATGTGCAGGGCGGCCGAGACCGGGCGGCGCAGCGACTGGTCGGGCCGGGCCTCGATCTTGCCGGTGCCCCAGAGACGACCGATCGCCGCCGAGCGCAGGGTGTTGAGCAGGACCGTCTTGCCGACCCCGCGCAGGCCGGTCAGGACCAGGCTGCGCTCGGGGCGGCCACGGGCGACGCGCTCGAGGACGACGTCGAACGCGTCGAGCTCACGGCCACGACCGGCCAGCTCGGGCGGTCGCTGACCGGCGCCGGGCGCGTAGGGATTCCGCACCGGATCCACGGATAGCACCGTATCGGGTCATCTAGCTAAAACGCTAGACATGACGATAGAAAGCTCTCGTGGTGGATCTACTGCTATCTAGCGTCGTTCCTAGAACGAGCTAGAGTGGCCTAGGGTCAGGACTTCTGCTCCTTCAGGCAGAGCACGAAGTCCAGGTCGTCAAGGTCGCTGTCGTAGAAATACCACTTCGTGTAGCCGGACACCTTGGCGCACTTGCCCTCGGCGTCCTTCTCCCCCGTGGTCTTGCCGTTGATCCGCTCCAACACCTTGTAGGTGCCGGAGACGCAGGCCGTCGACTTCATCTCCGGGACATCGTCGGTGCCCTCGTTGACGACGCAGTCGTTCTTCTTCACGTTGAAGCGGGCGTCCTCGCTGCCCTTCGGGGCGGGGCCGGGCACAGCGGCGGCGTTGGACGGCGAGGCGCTCGCCGTCGGCTTGTCGTTACGGGTCTTCAGCAGCCATGCCGTCGTGCCCAGACCGACGCAGATGAGCAGGCCCAGCGTCACCACCAGGGCGATGATCGGGGTGTTCCGTCTGGACCGGGACGGCGGCGAGGTCTGCTCCCACACCGGCGGGGCGGCATCGGACGGCATCGCGTACTGATAGGACGACGAAACCGGCTGCTGCGGGATCGACGGCGGATGCCCGCCCCACGACTGGTCGGGTGCGTTCTGCTCCCCCCACGGGTCGGCGGGCTCCGCATACGGCTCGTCTGAGCTCCCGTGCGACCACGGCGGGCCGGAGTGCGGGCCGTTCTGCGACATGGGGTTTCCTCCGGATGCGGTCCAGCGCTGCCTGCCACCGTAGCGTGCGAGGGCAGCCCGAACCCGCACGGAATCGCCGCTGGTGTCGGCAACACGACGGCCGCCGCGTACCCGCTACCGATACGGTCCACTGTCGTGTCATCACCCCTAGTGATCTTGGCGGTCGTGTTCGGTGCGGCCTCCGCGGCCTTCCTGCCGCGCCTCGCCCACCGGCTCGCCGTCGGCTTCGCCGATCCGCCTCGCGCCGGCTGTGCGGACTGCTTGCGGCCGTTCGGAGCAGGCTTGCCCAGTTGGGTACGGGTGGGGGCGGCGTGTTCCTGCTCCGACGCGTACGGGCGGCCGGTGATCGCCGGCGGGATGGTGGCCGGGGTTCTGGCAGCCACCCTCGGACCGGTCCCGGAACTGCCGGCCTACCTGCTCGCGGCCGTTCCCGGGCTGCTGCTCGCGATGATCGACCTACGCTGCCTGCGACTGCCGGATCCGCTGGTCGGGGCGCTGGCGGTGACGGCGGCGGGGCCGTTGGCGGTGCTTCGCCCGGGGCAGATCGGCGTCTCGCTGGTGGCGGCGGTCGCGGTGCTCATCGCGTACACAATCTTGTTCTTGCTCGGTGGTCTCGGGCTCGGTGACGTGAAGCTGGCCGCCGTGCTCGCCCTGATCCTGGGGTTCGCCGGCGCGCCGGCGCTGATCGTCGGTCTGCTCGCGCCGCATCTGATCGGTGGATCGGCCGCGCTGTTCCGCCTGGTCAGCGGTCGTCGCGGACCCTTCGCCTTCGGGCCGGCGCTGCTGCTCGGCGCGCTGGCCGGACTGGCGTTACAGCAGTCTTAGCTGGCGATCCTTCGGCCGGGCCGGGACCGTGTCGCCGAGGCGCTCGAAAAGTCCGGAATCGATCGCGTCGAGGAACGGCGTGGGGCTCTGCTCGCGTTCGCTGCCGTGCCGGAACCGTCGCGCCGAATGGCTCACGTAGAGGCGGTCCTGCGCGCGGGTCAGGCCGACGAAGAACAGCCGGCGCTCCTCGGCGATCTCGTCGTCGCTCGACCGGCTGCCCGGCCAGCGCAGCGGCAGCAGGCCGTCCTCGCAGCCGACCAGGAAGACCACCGGGAACTCGAGGCCCTTGGCCGCGTGCAGGGTCAGCATGTTCACCGCTTCCGCCCGCGGATCCAGCGCGTCCACCTCGGCGCCCGTCTCGATCGCCTGGAGCAGCGCCGGCAGGTCGTCGCCGGTGCGGTGAGCCAGCGGCATGAGCAGGTCCGCAGCCGTCCAGATGTCCTCGGGGGACAGCTGCTCGGAGTCGAGCGTGGGGGCCGCGAAGCGCTGGGCCAGCACCTGCGCGGTCAGCTTGACCCGGGCCGCGAGCGAACCGCTGAGGCCGCGCGCGTGCCGCAGTTCACGGGCGATGACCTGCACACCGGCGCGGTCGCGGAGCCGGTTGTGCGAGCGCTTCTGCACCGGCACACCGGCCCGGGACAGGGCCTCCATGATCGGACCGGACTGCGCGTCGGTGCGATAGAGCACCGCGATGTCCGAGAAGGACAGCGCGCCCATAGCGGTCGCCCGCGAGTCGACCCGACCCGAGTCGAGAGACCGGTGCGAGAGGCCGCCGACCAGCTCGTCGACGGTGCGGACCACGAAGTCGGCCTCGTCGGCCACGCTCCCGGCCGAATAGCGGCCCACCAGGGGGGCCTCCGGGTCGAGCCGGGCCGGGTCGAGCCGCCGGCCGCTGACCAGCGAACTCGGTGTGATCGCCTGCACGGCGGCGGCCAGGATCGGGGCGCTCGACCGGTAGTTACGGGTCAGGCGCACCAGCCGGGCGTCGACGAAATCCTCGTTGAAGCGCAGGAAGTACTTCACGTCGGCGCCGCGGAACGAGTAGATCGCCTGGTCCGGGTCGCCGATCGCGCACAGGTTGCCGTCCGCCGGGCTGAGCAGGCGCAGCAGCTCGTACTGGACGTCGTCGACGTCCTGGTACTCGTCCACGAAGATCCACTGCCACTGCTTGCGGTATTTCTCGACCAGGGCCGGCTCTTCGCGCAGGATCTGGACCGGCAGCTCGATCAGGTCGTCCAGGTCGACGAGGTCCTGCTGGCGGAGCAGCTTCTGATAACTGAGATCGTCGTCGCCGGCCTGGTCGCGGGCCTCGGCCACCTCGTGGTCGTCGGCGATGCGCCAGTTGGCGCCCAGGCCGGCCGCCTTGGCGTTGTCCTTGAGGATCGACAGGCCGATCGAGTGGAACGTGCCGACCGTGATGTCCTCGGCGACGTCACCGAGCAGGGTGTCGAGGCGTTCCTTGAGCTCGGCCGCGGCCCGGCGGGTGAAGGTGATGGCAAGGCAGCGGTGCGCGAAGACGCCCAGCTCAGCGCACAGGTAGGCGATGCGGTGGGTCAGGGTGCGGGTCTTGCCGGTGCCCGGCCCGGCCACGATCAGGAGAGGACCGCCGGGCGCGCTCGCCGCCACCCGCTGCATGGCGTCGAGGCGATCGAGCAGGCCGGTGCCGACCTCCTCCATGCCGGCGAGCATCGGCTCGAACGGCTCGTGCGGGCTGACCGGCGCGGGAAGGGGTGGCGGCTTCTGTTCCGCCGCGTTCTTGGCCTCTTTGGCGGCTTTGCTGGGCTTGGCGGATCTCTCCGGCTTGCGTTGCTGAGGCACGTCGAAGGCCGGAATGTCGAACAGGGTCTCGACCTGCGGCGCCGTCGTCTTGTTGCGCAGCTCGCCGGGCTCGAACAGGGTGATCACGCCGTACTCCCCGTCATAGCCGGGGATGCGCCGCACCGTTCCTCTGCGCAGGCGGGTGATCGCCTCGCGGAGGTCGTCGCCGCCGGCCTGCCCGATCTCGTCGAGCGGCACCTTGCGGAGGATGTCCAGCTCCGCGCCGAGCGTCGCGACCAGGTGGTTGAGCTGCGCCTCGACCGTCTTCGACTTCGGGCCGACGCCGTTGATCTCGCCCAGGACCTCGTGCAACTGGATCAGATGCTCGACGTGCTGACCTTCGCGGACGAATTGTTCCGGCCGGTCGGCAAGATCCTCGACCCGGCTCAGCACGCCCACCGTCAGCGGCTTGCCGCACTCGGGACAGCGGCCGCCGGCGTCCCGGGTGCGCTGCGGCTCCCAGTTCACGCCACACGCCCGGTGGCCGTCCGCGTGGTATTTGCCCTCTTCCGGGAAGAACTCCAGCGTCCCGGCGAGGTTCCGGCCGTCCCGGACCGCGGCGTAGTCCGGCTCGCCGGTGAACAGCGTCGCCTCCCGGGCCAGCGCCGCCGGCGAATGGGCGTCCGAGTTCGAGACCAGGCGGTAGCGGTCCAGACTGGACACTCGCCAGTTCATCGCGGGGTCGGAGGACAGGCCGGTCTCCACCGCCGTGACATGGTCGGCCAGATCGGCGTAGCAGTCGGCGATCGCGTCGAACCCGGATTTCGAGCCCAGGGCCGAGAACCACGGCGTCCAGATGTGCGCCGGGATCAGATAGCCGCCCGCGTCGAGGGTGATTTCCAGCAGGTCACGCGAGTCCAGGCCGAGGATGGGGCGGCCGTCCGCGGTGAGGTTGCCGATCCGGCCGAGTGCCGTGTTGAACTTCGTCGCCGCGGCGAAGTCCGGCATGTAGATCAGGTGGTGGACTTTGCGGGTGCGGTCGTCCCGCTTGTAGATCGTCGAGATCTCGACGCTGAGCATGAACTTCGCGGCCCTGGTGGCCTGCAGCGACCCCGGCAGCCGTCGGGTGACCTCGGTCGCCTCGTCGGCCTTGAGGCTGAACAGGCCGTTGGCGTCGTCGACCAGGCTTTCCCGCAGGTGGTCGAACCAGGCCGGGTGCGTGAAGTCGCCGGTGCCGAGCAGCGCGATGCCCTTGCGGCGCGCCCACCAGGCCAGGTTGGGCAGCGTCAGATCGCGGGAGCAGGCACGCGAGAACCGGGAGTGGATGTGCAGGTCCGCGACGTATGTGTCCGCGGCGTCCGAGGACCCTGCGTTGTCCGAGGGCACGCGCTGCATCCTGTCACGCCCTCCGGTGCCGTTACCAATCGCCACGCGCTGACAAACTTACGGATCTTGATACCTGGTTTCGCTACCTCGTCCGGAGTTCGACAACCGTGACCTGTGGTGGCGCCCCGACCCGAACCGGTGGGCCCCAGAAGCCGGCACCGTTGGTCACGTAGACCGGCACACCGTCGACGTCGCCGAACCCGGACGTCACCGGCTGCTGCAGGCCGACCAGCAGATTGAAGGGTGCCATCTGCCCGCCATGGGTGTGCCCGGAAACTTGGAGATCGACCCCGAACGGGGCGGCCTGGTGAGCGGCCACCGGCTGGTGCGCCATCAGCACGACCGGCCGAGCGGTGTCCCGGTCGCCGAGCGCCTTGGCGAAGTCCGGCCCGTCACCGTGCGCGGCACCCCCGAGGTCGTTGACGCCCGCCAGGTCGAGCCCGTTGATCTCGACCCGTTCGTTGCGGAGCGACCGCACGCCCAGCCGGGTCAACTCCTCCAGCCAGGGTTCATAGCCCGAGTAGTACTCGTGATTGCCCGTCACGAAGAACGCCCCGTGCCGCGACTTGATGTCGGCCAGTGGCGCCGCGAACCGCCCGAGCTCCGCAACCGTGCCGTCGACCAGGTCGCCGACGACACAGACGACGTCCGCATCCACTGAATTGATCAGGTCGACGATGCGCCCCGCATGCCGGGTTCCGGTGAGCGGCCCGAGGTGGATGTCGGACACCACGGCAAGGCGCGTCCCGTCCATGCTCCGCGGAAGTTTTGCCAGCGGCATGGTGAACCGATCGAGAGTCGGCCCGCCAAGCGCCGTCTTCATCCCATATCCGGTGATCCCGGCCGCGGTAAGTCCGGCAAAGATTGCCGCCCCGCGAGCCAGCACAAGCCGCCGCTCTACCCCGTTCGCGTTCTCCGTTGCGGGTGTCTCGCTTTGCGTAGTGACACCGTCACTTTGAGCTTCATTCTGTGCAATTCCCGCTGTGCGCGAACGGCTCTTCCAGAACAGCAATACGCCCGCGCGCGGGATCTCGAGCGGAATAAGCACGACGAGCAGATAGAACATCAGTGCCAGCCACAGGTACCCCGGCCATGCCAGCCACGGAGCGTAACCAGTCCGAGTCCCAATGAGGGTCGCCGGAACCAGCGCCGCAAGCCCCACCGCAACGAACGCGCCGACCCGCCGAGCCCGAGGAGATCGAACTGGATCTTTCAGCAGCCGCTTCCAGAGATAAAAGTGAATGAGCACAACGACAAGAAAGACCAACACCACAAAAACCAGCAAAACAACTCCTCAGCCCACCACCCGGTCCCCAAGTCTCCCCGTAGACCAGAACTCCCCACCGCCCGACTCGGCCGGCACACCCTGAGCAGCCTGCCAGGCCCACAGTCGTCCCCACCCCACACACCCCAAACCGCCCACTCCCACCCGCCATCGTTGTCCCAGGCCACCGTGCCCGCGGCGGCCGTGGCCCCGGCCGCTGTGTGCCCAGCGATCGTGTTCCCCAGCCGTGCCGCCGGCCCTGCACCCCAGCTCCGCCCCCGGTCCTGCGTCGCGGCCGTGCCCCCGGTCCTGCGCCCCAGCCGTGCTCCCGGTCCTGCCAGCCGTGCCCACCCCGTCGTGCG
>NZ_BOMM01000035.1 GCF_016862195.1 Paractinoplanes ferrugineus
CACCTCCAGCAGTGCGCACCCGCAGCGTGCTCATCACCCTGCGCCCCAGTCGTGTGCCCCAGCGGCGGCCTCACCGGGCTGACCTTGGTTCCGCCGACCTCGCGCCTTGGCCTCTGCCCCCGGCCCTGGGAACCGATCTTCGCCCTGGACCCACGCCCTACCTGCCGCGTTGCCTCGACCCCAGTTCGCTACCGGTGCTGGTGGCCGCCTCGCGTAGTGCACCGGCCCCCGCCCGCACCTGCGGTAACCCCGCACCTCGTCGTCACCGTGCGAAGCGTCGCGCTGAAGCTGTAAGGGAACGCGGCCTCATGGTGGTCAGTCGGGCGCAGTGTGAGCCGACCGCGGTCGCCAGTCAGCCGGGGTGGGGCCAGTCGGCCGCGGTGTCAGCCGCCCGCGAACGGCGGCAGCACGTCGATCGTTGCGCCGGTTGGTAGCGGGGCGCGACGGTCGTGGCAGGTCAAGCCGTCCACCAGGAAGCTCGCCGACTTCAACACCATGGCGAGCCGCTCGCCGTGGCGGTCGGACAGCAACTGGGTCAGCTCGTCGAGTGACGTCGCCTCGGCCGGCTCGGCGGAGACACCGTTGGCGGCAGCTCGGGCACCGGCGAAGTAGCGGACGGTCAAGCTCGAGGACATGTCACCCTCCGATCGCGGACATCGGGCGGGCGGGCTGCAGGAAGCTGGGATCGTCGATGCCGTGGCCGGCCCGCTTTCCCCGCATGGCGATCACCCATGCCTCGGCGATCTGGTCGTCGGACGCTCCGGCACGAAGAAGTTTGCGCAGATCGCTCTCGTCGGTCGCGAACAGGCAGTTGCGGACCTGTCCGTCCGCGGTCAGCCGAGTACGGTCGCAATCTCCGCAGAATGGTCTGGTCACGCTGCCGATCACGCCTACTCGGGCGGGGTTCCCGGCGGCATCCAGATGGCCGGGCACCAACCAGGTCTCGGCCGGCGCTGTTCCACGTGAAACCGAGTCAGGCTGAAGATCGAATTCCTGCAGCGCCGCCAGGATCTCGTCGGCGGTCACCATCGTGTGCCTGTCCCACCGGTGCTGCGCGTCGAGCGGCATCTGCTCGATGAATCGCAGTTGGTAGCCGTTGGCCAGCGCGAAACGCATCAGTGCCGGCGCCTCGTCGTCGTTGATGCCCCGCATGAGCACCGTATTGATCTTCACGGGCGTCAGTCCGGCCGCGTTGGCCGCGGTCAGACCGAGCATGACGTCAGCGAACCGATCGCGTCGCGTGAGTGCCTGGAAGCGCTCGGGGTCCAGGGTGTCCAGCGAAACGTTGATCCGGTCGAGCCCCGCCTCGCGCAAGGGCACGGCCAGCCGCTCCAGCCCGATCCCGTTCGACGTCAGCATCAGCTGAGGCCGCGGTGTGAGCGAAGCGGCGTCCCGCACTATGTCGAGCAGCCCGCGTCTGAGCAGGGGTTCCCCGCCGGTGAATCGCACTTCGGTGATCCCGAGCATCGAGACCCCGATCCGAATGAGCCGGCGCACCTCGTCGTCGGTGAGCTGCTCCTCGCGCGGTAACCAGGCGAGCCCTTCCTCGGGCATGCAGTAAGTGCAGCGGAGATTGCACCGATCGGTGAGCGAGACCCGAAGATCCCTGGCCACGCGCCCGAATCGATCTGCGAGCTCAAGCACAGACGGCACCCACCGTCCGAGACCGTCCCGCTTCTCTCATGACTACGAATCTAGCGGCTGACATAGCCGACTGCCGCTGGCGAAGCAGTGCTTTGGGCAACGCCGGGCCGGGCGATGATTCCACCGGTGGAGCCGGTTGCGGCCCGCTTCCCCGATCCACGCGGGCACCTGCGGCGAAGATTCCCCAAGCGGCCTGGCAAGTGCGAGAACCCGTCAACGACGCGCCCTTGGCCGTTGTCGCCAGAACAGACGCCGGATTCCAGTTCGACCTCGACAGTTGGCGGAGCGGAATGCGGTTGATCGGCGGCGAGCGGACTGCAAGGGTCGGGCCGTGAAGTCGTTTGCGGAACTCGTCGCCGAAGGCCAGAGCGTTCCCGTCGAAGGGTGGGACTTCTCCTGGTTCGCGGGACGTGCCACCGAGCAGCGGCCCTCGTGGGGCTACGCGCGGCTGATGGGTGACCGGATGGCCCGCGCCGGTCGGGCGCTCGACCTGCAGACCGGCGGGGGTGAGGTGCTCGCCGGCATACCCGGGGCTCCGCCGACACTGGTGGCCACCGAGGGCTGGTCACCCAACGCGGCGCTGGCCCGGGAACGACTCGCCGCGTTAAGCGGTCGCGTGGTGGAGGTCGACGAGAACGACGACCTTCCCTTCGAGGACGGCTCGTTCGATCTGGTCGTCAGCCGCCACCCGGCCACGTCCCGCTGGAGCGAGGTGGCCCGGGTGCTAGCACCCGGCGGCACCTATTTCTCGCAGCAGGTCGGAGCCGGCTCAGTGCGTGAACTGACCGACTTCATGATGGGCTCGCAACCGGTTAGCCCGGTCCGCGATCCTGAGCGCGCACGCATCGCCGCGATCGAGGCCGGCCTGACCGTGGTGGACCTGCGCTCCGAGGCGCTACGGATGGAGTTCTTCGACGTAGCGGCCGTGATCGTTTTTCTCCGCAAGGTCATCTGGACCGTCCCGGACTTCACGGTCGCCGCCTATTCCGACCGGTTGGCGGCCCTGCATACACAGATCAGCGAGCACGGCCCGTTCGTCGCTCACTCCCAGCGCTTCCTGATCGAGGCGAACAAGCCGGTCTGACCCGCGTCAGAACGCGCGCAGCGCCTTGGTCGCGGCCGTGACCACCGCGTTCTGGTAGGCGCCGCCGAAGGCCGCCGCGTGCACCAGCAGCAGATGAAGTTGGTGCAGGGGAATCCGGGCATGCCACCCGTCGGCCAGGGGGCGGACCTCCAGATATGCCGACAGGATGCGGTCGAGATGTGCGGCGCCGCCGAACAGATGGAGATTGGCCAGATCGGTCTCCGGGTGACCGCCGTGGGCCGCGGGGTCGATCAGATAGGCCCGGTCGCCGGTGGACCACAGGATGTTGCCGGGCCAGAGGTCGCCATGGGTGCGACTTGGCGTCACGTCCTCGGTCATGTCGGCCAGCCTGTCGAGGACCTGGTCGACGACCGCTGTGTCGGACGGGGACAGGGCGCCGTTGGCGGCCGACGACTTCAGGTAGGGCCAGAGCCGGCGCTCGGCGAACCAGGCCGGCCACGGGCCCGGGTGTGGGGTGTTGTCCATGGGTAGCGGGCCGATGTAGCCCGGCCACGGAGCGCCGAATGCCTCGGCCGGGGCGCCGTGCAGCGCGGCCAGGGCGCGGCCGAGGCGTTCGGCGGCGGTCGCGGTGGCGGGCGCTGAATCGATCCAGTCCAGAGCGATCATCTGGGGAAGAACCACCAGCAGTTCGGGGGTGGCCGCGCCGGCCTCGGCCAGCCAGCGCAGACCGTTGGCCTCCGCCTCGAAGAAGCCGGTCGGCGGGTCGCCGGCAGCCCAGGTCTTGGCGAACAACGACGTGCCGTCGTCCAGTGTCAGGCGGCTCGCGGCGGAGACGCTGCCGCCCCCCACCGGCGTCTCGCGGATGCGCTGGTGAGTGAGAAATGTCGGGAGATGCTCGGGGTGCGCGCGTAAGTACGCCTGGTCCACGGGGCTATCTTCCACTTCGGCTCACGGACGCCCGAAATCGGAGTCAAAATGTCGGCATGAGCCCTGTCACAGTGCGTTCGTACCGTCCGGGTGACCACTCCGCGGGTCGGCGACTGTGGTCTGAGCTGACCAATCAACACAACAGCATGTATGGGGAGCCGGCCGACGACAGGGGCGAGGGCTTCGAGGAATATCTGACCCGTCTCGATCTGAGCGGGCTCTGGGTGGCCGATCACGCGGACGACGGGGTGATCGGGTTGGTCGGGCTGACCATGCGGGGGCGGGTCGGCGTGGTGGAGCCGATCGTCGTCACGGTCTCTCACCGACACAAGGGTGTGGGGCGCAAACTGCTGAGACACGTGGCGAACGAGGCCAAGAAGCGGAACATGACCACCCTGACGATCTCGCCGGACTCGCGAAACGTGGATGCCATCCGGAGCCTGCACGCGGCCGGTTACGACGTGCTTTCCTCTGTTGAGTTGACCCTCGACCTCGGGCGGCACCCTCAGGAGCGGCACCGGGAAGGGGTGGAACTGCACGATATGCAGTTCCGCTCGTAGGTCGCACAAGATTCTTTGGAGCCTGTGGACAACGGTGCGTTGTCCACAGGCTCACGTTTTGGCACTTCCCTGATCGGCTCGGGACGCCAAGCTCATCGGCATGACCCCGGATTGCTCGATCACCGTCCGTTCCGCCGCCGAGGCAGTCGCTTACGCGCCCTATGTCATCGGTTTCCATCCCACCGACAGCATCGTCGTGCTGTGCCTCGCCCGGCGGATCGTCGTCGTGGGCATGCGCTACGACCTGCCACCGCCGGCCGAGGCACTCGACGACGTGGCCGAGATGATCGCGCTCCAGCGAGCTCCGGAGGTGATAGTCCTCGGCTACGGGCCACCGCCCGCGGTGACCCCGGCGGTGCACGCCCTGCTGGCCGCCCTCGAGCCAACCGGGGTGCGGGTCACCGAGGCACTCCGGATCACCGAGGGACGCTGGTGGTCCTACACGTGCGCTGATCCCTCGTGCTGCCCGCCCGACGGCACGCCGTGCCGGTCCGACCTGGCGGCCGAGGCGGTCTATCGCGGGTTGGTGGCGCTGCCCGACCGGAAGGCGCTGGTCGCTCGGGTGGCGCCGGCCGAGGGTGCCGTGCGCCGGGAGATGGCGGAGGCCACCGTGAAAGCCCAAGCCCGCTTCACCGACCTGACCGCGGCGGACGTCGAGGCTGGACGCGGCGGGCGCCTGGTGCGTAAAGCCGGACGGCAGGCGATCCGGGAGGCCGAGCGAGTCGCGCGTGCGGGCCGAATGCCGTCATGCAAGGAGGTCGCCTGGCTGGGTGTCCTGATGGTCGAGTCGGTGGTGCTCGACTATGCCCTGGAGCGCTCCGGCCCGGAGGAGTGGCGGATGCGGTTGTGGAACGAGGTGCTGCGCCTCGTCGACCCGGTCTATGCGCCGGGCCCGGCCTGTGTGCTCGGATTCGCCGCCTGGCAGTCCGGTGACGGAGCGTTGGCACGTGTCGCGCTCGACCGAGCCCTGCGAGAAAATCCGGGCAATCGGATAGCCGGTGCCCTCGACCGGATCTTGAGCGCCGGAATCGGGCCGACGGCGCTGGTGGCCCTGCACCCGCCGGGGACGGAGCCATCATCGGCCAGGAATCAGGCCGAGCAGGCGAGGGCGAAGGACAAGAAGCGGGGTCGGCCGGCGGCCGGTGCCGGGCGGCGGATTCGTCGCGGCACCCGCCGCCAATCGCTGTGACCGGCGGCGGGCACCGGTCGCGGGCACCAGTTGCGGGCAACGGTTGCGGGGCAGCGGTTGCGGGCGCGGCCGGCGCCGCCCGGCGGGTGAAGGTGCGCGAAGGCGGTCCGATCGACGGCCACTCCGGCGAACCTCCAGCGCGGAGGCAAGACTCGGAGTGCTCAGACGGTTACGCGGTGAGTTGCCGTGTAGACGTTCATCGTGGCGCCGCGGAGGAAGCCGACCAGGGTCATCCCGGCCTCGTCGGCCAGTTCCGCGGCCAGGGTGCTCGGTGCCGACACCGCCGCGAGCAGCGGGATTCCGGCCATCCAAGCCTTCTGGGTGAGTTCGAAACTGGCGCGGCCGGAGACCAGCAGCAGGTGACCGGTGAGTGGCAACCGGCCCTCGCGCGCGGCCCAACCGATCACTTTGTCGACCGCGTTGTGCCGGCCCACGTCCTCGCGCAACACCACGAGCTCGCCGGCCGCCGTGAACAGCCCGGCCGCATGCAGTCCGCCGGTGCGGTCGAAGGTGCGCTGGGCGGCCCGCAGCAGGTCGGGCAGCGCCGCAAGGGTGCCGGCGGGCACGACGGTGGGGTCGCCGGACACGTCGAACTGCGAGCGGGTGCGCACCGCGTCGATGCTCGCTTTGCCGCAGACACCGCAGGAACTCGTCGTGTAGAAGTTCCGGCTCGGGTCGGTGACCGGCGGTGGCACGTCGGCGCCGAGGGTCACGTCGACCACGTTGTACGTGTTGGGGGTGTCGGTGCCGGCACACAGCTGGGCGGTCACCACGTCCTCGGCCGAGCTGATGATCCCTTCGCTGAGGAGGAAGCCGATGGTGAGGTCGATGTCCTGTCCGGGCGTGCGCATCGTGACGGCGAGCGGCCGCTTGCGCACCCGGATCTCGAGCGGTTCCTCGGCGGCCAGTTCGTCCGGTCCGCGCCGAGGAGCGCCGGCCATGTTCAGGTTGATCTTCACGACCGGTCGCCGGGTCGACGTACGTGCCATGGGTCGAGCCTATGCCCGCGAGCATCGATGTCGGGAGGCCGGAAACAGCGCGCGGCCGATAGTGATCCACGACCGCGAAGTGAGCGCGCGGTCACGCTCGACACGCGCTCGGGATACGGTACGTACGTGGGAGGGTTTGCGGCGGTGGTGCTGGCCGGTGGCGCGGCACGGCGGATGGGCGGCGCGGACAAGCCGATGGTGCCCGTCGGCGGTCAGTCCATGCTGACCCGAGTCCTGGCCGCGGTGCATGATGCCGATCCGCGGATCGTGGTCGGCCCGGTGCCGCCCGACCTGCCGGTTCCCGTGCACTCCACCCGGGAGCAGCCGCCCGGCAGCGGCCCGGTCGCGGCCACCGCGGCGGGTCTCGCGCTCGTGCCCGCGAACGTCACGTTCACCGCCTTGCTGGCCGCCGATCTTCCGCTGTTGACCGGCGAGGCGATCGACGTGCTGCGGCTGACCGCCGAGTCGGCGCCGATGCAGGGGGCGGTCTACCGCGACGCCGAGGGCCGGCGGCAGATGCTGTGCGGCGTGTGGCGTACCGCGGCGTTGCGTGACGCCGTGGCGCGGCTCGAGGAGGAACGCGGAAGTTTGGCCGGGGCCTCGGTTCGCGAGTTGATGGAATACCTGCGGGTGGCCGAGGTGTCCTGGCGCCGGCCGGGCCCGCCGCCGTGGTTCGACTGTGACACCGACGACGACCTCCGCACCGCCGAAGAATGGGCCAGGTGACCCGACCTTGGCGCCAAGCCGGGGAAGCACGGGAGAAGGGGCCACGATGAGCGAGCTGGAGGCCTGGGTCGAGGCCGCGAGCGAGGAGTTGGGCCTGGACGCGGCGGAGGTGCCGGTCAAGGCGGTGCTCGACGTGGCTCGCGACGTCGCCCACGGTGTCGTCCGGCCGGGAGCGCCCGTTTCCGCGTACCTCATGGGGGTCGCGGTGGGGCGCGGCGCGGATCCCGCGGACGTGGCGGATCGGCTTTCTCAGCTTGCGCTCTCGTGGTCGAAACCCGCCTCCTGAGGTCTCTCGATAAGGTGACGGAGACGGAGGTGGGATCATGACGGCAGACAGCGCCGCAGATGAGTCGAACGACAACATCCTGCTCGATGAACCGAGCACGGCTGACCTGCGGGCCAAGGTGACCGAGGCCTGGCGCGAGTTCGCGAGTGCGCTTGCAGCACTGGTGCCGACACTCGCTCCGGGCGCGCACGTGGACGTGACACTCGACCCGACGGCGTCGGGCACCGGGCTCGCCGTTTACTCGGTGAGCCTGCGCGTGCTGCCCGCCGGGGTGGTCGAGGCGCTTGCGGTCGGCAACGCGGAACTGCCCGAGGGCTACCGCATGGACCGGGCCACGGTCGCCGACCTGGTGGCTCTGGGCTGGTCGCCGCCGGGCGTGCTGCCGGGTTCGGGCGACTCGTTCGGCCTGAGCTCCACCCAGGCCAAGGCCAGCAGCCTGGCCACCATCGTCAGCCGCACCCTGCGTGACGTCTACGGTGCGCCGCACCCGGCGTTCCTGGTCTATCTCGTGCACGACGAGAACGACGAGCCGATCGAGTCGGCGCCGCTGGCCACCGCGCGGCACGAGCCGGGCATCGGCGAGGTTCTCGACCTCGACGACCTCGACGACCTGGACGAGGAAGGGCTGTCGGCGGCGCTCGCCACCGCGGCCGACGACGTGCCGCTCGAGGAGCGGGTGCGCACGGTTGTGGCGACGATGACCAAGACGCCTGTCGACCAGCTTCAGGTGGACACCGACGGGGACATCGGCATCCGGGCCGGCTCGGCGATGGTTTTCGTCCGGGTCCGGGATAATCCGCCGCTGGTCGACGTCTTCTCGCCGATCCTCACCGAGGTCGAGCCGACCGAGGATCTTTACGTCAAGCTGTCCGAGCTGACCAACCGGATGCCGATCGGCCGTCTCTACATCGCGCAGGACACGGTGTGGGCGTCGATCCCGGTCTTCGGCCGCAACTTCCAGGCCACCCACCTCATGCTCGCGGTGCAGGTGATGACCGGCCTGGCCGACGAGCTCGACGACCGGCTGCACGGCGAGTTCGGCGGCAAGCGCTTCTTCGGCGAAGGCGACAAACCCGCGCCGTCGAAGCAGCCCACCGAAGATCACCGCACCGGCATGTACCTCTAGACCGGCACCTATTTCTGGAACCGCACCGTCGCCAGCGTGTCGAGAGTGGACAGGCTGGCGACGGTCAGGCCGCCGTCGCCGAGGGTCCACAGGTTGTCGCCGATCACCAGCGAGCGCCGCACGTAGCCGTCGAGGTGGCCGACTTCCCGCAGCTTGTCGCCCTCCACTCGGAAACCGGTCGCACCTTCGCGGGACCCCTTGACCGGCAGGACAAGCAGGCTGGTCGCGGGCCACCACAGCAGCGCACGCGGATCGAATTCGGCATCGGACACCGCCCGCGCCGTCACGTGTTGATCGAGGCGGCGCGGGGTGGCGTCGCCGACATCGAACAGCGAGACCGACATCCCCTGACGTACGCCATCAGGGCTGGCCTCCTGACCGACGCCCACGAGGCGATCCTCGCCGACCTGCTGAAGGTGCGCCGAATAGCCGGTGATCTTCAGTTGACCGGTGACGCGAGGCGCGGTCGGGTCGCTGAGGTCGAGGCTGTAGAGCGGATCGGTCTGCCGGAACGTCACCACGTAGGCGCGGGACCCGAGGAAACGTACGGCATAGATCTGCTCGTCGGCCCCCAGCCCGCCGACCTCGCCGACCGGCACCAGATCGCCGCCGTGGTTCTCCAGCACCCGCACGGCTGACTCGTTCTTCGCGGTCGTGGCGACCCGCAGCCGACCGTCCCACTCGGACATCGCGTATTGGTCGAGCAGCGTCCCGGGAACCGTTCCGGAGCCGACGAGGACCGGTTTGCCCCCGGTCGGCGGCGTGGCGAACTGGAAGATCTCGGTGCCCGGCTCCGCTGTTCGGTCGTTGGCGATGTAGAGGGTGGACGGCGTCCCGTAGACCATCTCGCCGTCGGCGACCACACCCAGCGGGTTGCCGCTGTCGAGGGCCGGCGCGTTCAGGTCGAAGGTGAGCAGAGTGAGCAGGCTCGCCCCGGAGAACGACTTGGGCCGCCGCACGTCGTCGCAGCCGAGCCGACCGGTGGCGGCCGACCCGCCGCCGGTCACCTGCCATGACGGCAGCCAGGCGTCGATCGGTGCGGTGCCGATCGCCGCCCGGTTCTCCCGCAGCAGGACGTCGTCGCGGGCGGCGGTCGTCGGGAAGTTGATCCGGGGGATGGAGCTGAGCACCACCCGGGCAACGTTGCCGGTCTGCCGGGCATCCACCACCCGCCCCACGCTCCGATAGTGGCTGAGCACTTTCGGAGCACCGGTCAGATCGACAAATGTCAGGTCCACATTGCCGTTGGGCGGCAGCAACCCGCCGCGGAGCCGGCCCGCCATGGTCCGCTCAGCGGTCAGCACCAGCGCGTGGTCGCCGGACAGGAGCAGCTGGGCGGCTCCGGGCGAACCGAGCGCCACGCTGCCGGTCACCGACCGGGTGGCCGGGTCGATCACCCGCAACGTCCCCCGGTCGATCGTGACGATCCGCCGGCCGTCGGTCTTGACGACGTCCGGTTCGTCGACGCCGGGCTCGTGCACGTTGGTGCTGGAATGCGGCGGGGTGGAGGCGGCCCGCCCGACGCCCGACCAGGACTCCGGCATCGGCGCGGTGAGCCCGTAGCTCGTGACGGTGCGCTGGGTCGCCGCCCGCAGTTCGGTCAGCAGGCTGTCGCAGGAGTCGAAGGCGACGAGGTCGAGCTGCGGTCGGGCCGACGGCGTGGCCGGGCCCGGCGTGGCGGCGGTGGTGCAGCCACCGAGGGTGAGGAGCGTGGCGAGAAGCAGAACCGGTCGGCGCATGGCCGGTTGGACGCTAGCCCGAGATGGTCGGTTCCGGCGCCGGGGCCACGGTCGCAGTCTCCACCAGCCGGGACAGCACGATCATGCTGCGGGTCGAGGTGACGAACGATTCGGCCCGCAGCCGTTCAAGGGCCTGCTCGAGGTGCCCGATGTCGGCGGCCCGCAGGTGGACGAGCGCGTCGGCCTGCCCGGACACCGTGTAGGCGCCGATCACCTCGGGGTGCCGCCGGGTCGCCACCGTGATCTGTGCGGGAGTGGTCCGCCCGGTGCAGAACAGCTCGACGAACGCCTCGGTCGTCCAGCCCACCGCCGAGGGTTCGATCACGGCGGTGAAGCCCTTGATCACCCCGTCCGAGCGGAGACGATCGACCCGCCGCTTCACCGCCGGCGCGGAGAGCGAGACCTTTGACCCTATTTCCGCGTACGACGCTCGCGCATCGGCGACCAGTAACGCAATGATTCGCTGGTCTACGGCGTCCATCTGCAACGATTCGCCTCCATCACACAAGATTTCTCGCTGTTTCGTACGCTCAAGCCTACTTACGCTTTACCTCATGAGCCAGACGGAGCGCTTGCCGCGAAACCGGACATATCTGATGTGTCCGCCGGAGCACTTCACGGTCGAGTACGCCATCAATCCGTGGATGGACACCACCGTCCCGGTCGACGCGGCGCTTGCCGTCAAGCAGTGGGATCTCCTGCGTACGACCCTTGTCGACCTCGGCCACACCGTCCACGTGCTCGCCCCGGTCGCCGGCCTGCCCGACATGGTCTACGCGGCCAACGGCGCCTTCTCGGTCGACGGCACGGTCTACGGCGCGCGCTTCCGCTATCCGCAGCGCGCCGACGAGGCCGCGGCGCATCGCGACTTCTACGAGACGTCGCAGTGGAGCTACCAGGCGGCCGAGCACGTCAACGAGGGTGAGGGCGACTTCGCCTACCTCCCCGAGGCGCATGGTGGCCTGATCCTGGCCGGCTACGGCTTCCGCACCGACTCCAAGGCGCATGCCGAGGCCCAGGAAATGCTCGGCCGCCCGGTCGTCTCCCTCCGGCTGGTCGACCCGGCCTTCTACCACCTCGACACGGCGCTGGCCGCCCTCGACGACCACAACGTCACCTACTACCCCGACGCGTTCTCGGTCTCCTCGCAGCGGGTGCTCGCGCAGCTTTTCCCGGACGCGGTGCTCGCCGACCGGGCCGACGCCGAGGCGTTCGGGCTCAATTTGGTAAGTGACGGTCGTCACGTCGTGCTCAACACCGAAGCCACCGCGATGGCCGAAAAGGTGCGCGCCGCCGGTTACCACCCGGTGCCCGTCGAGTTGACCGAGCTCAAGCGGGGCGGCGGCAGCGTGAAGTGCGCGGTGGCCGAGCTAAGGCCCTGAAGCAGAGCGTGGAACGCGTGCGGGAAGATGGATCGCATGACCGACGACAACCGCACCGCGGAGAAGCAGGAAGACGGCTCCGTCATCGTGGTCGGGCCGGACGGCCGCCCGATGGGCACGGTCGAGTCCGACGGCACCCTGACCCCTGAGGAGCCGGGCAACCTGATCGAGCAGCCCGCCAAGGTCATGCGCATCGGCAGCATGATCAAGCAGTTGCTCGAGGAGGTGCGGACCGCCCCGCTCGACGA
Organism: Paractinoplanes ferrugineus; assembly: GCF_016862195.1. GTDB lineage: Bacteria > Actinomycetota > Actinomycetes > Mycobacteriales > Micromonosporaceae > Actinoplanes > Actinoplanes ferrugineus. The sequence continues at coordinate 11,862 of NZ_BOMM01000035.1, forward strand.
GGCGAGCCGCGGCCGGCTCCGGGAGATTCACCAGCGCTCCATCACCGAGCTCGAGGACGGTCTCGCCCCCGAGCTGCGCGACGAGCTGGAACGGTTGTCGCTGCCGTTCGAGGGTGAGACCCCGCCCAGCGAGTCCGAGCTGCGCATCGCCCAGGCTCAGCTGGTCGGCTGGCTCGAAGGCCTCTTCCACGGCATCCAGGCCGCTCTGGTAGCCCAGCAGATGGCCGCCCGCCTCCAACTGGAGCAGATGCGCGGTGGTGGCGCGGGCGGTGGCCGCCCGGCGCTTCCGATGGGTCGCCTGCCCGGCATGCCGGGTCAGCCGCAAAACCCGGGCGAGGGGCCGACCGGGCAATATCTCTAGAGGTCGAAGGCGTCACGCAGATAACGCGCCACGCCGTCCTCCTCGTTCGTGAGACCCACCTCGTCGGCCACCGCGCGGACGGCGGGGTGGGCGTTACCCATCGCCACCCCGTGGCCGACCCACGTCAGCATCGGGATGTCGTTGGGCATGTCGCCGAAGGCCAGCACCCCGCTCGCCTCGATGTCGGACAGGGAACACAGCCAGGCCAGCCCGGCCGCCTTGGTCACCCCGGCCGCCGAGATCTCCACCAGTGCGCTCCTGGACGAGTGGGTCACCGTCGCGATCTCTCCGAGCAGGCCGCTGACCAGCTCGTAGAACTCATCGGCGGTGTAGTTGGCCGAGCGCACGAGAAGCTTCACGGCCGGCACCGAGGTGAGTTCCTCGGCGGTGGCGATGGCCCGGATCGTCTGGTCCGGTTTGGCCCAGCGCACCGGCCAGGCCTGTTCGTGCCAGAACGACCGGCCCTCGTCGACCTCGACCGCCAGGGTGATGTCCGGAACGGCCTCCCGCAGTCGCTTCGTCACGTCGAGCAGGATGTCGGCGGCGAGCGGCTGGGCGCGCAGCACGCGATCGGTCCGCGGGTCGTAGACCACCGCGCCGTTGGCGCAGACCGCCGGCACCGGTTCCGGCATCTGGTCGTAGAGCTGCCGGAGCCAGCGGACCGGACGGCCGGTCACGAGCACGAAAGGGACAGGCAGGGCGCGGATCACCTCGAGCGTGTCCTTGCTCAGCGTGCCGTCGTCGCGAATGAGGGTGCCGTCGATGTCCGAGGCGACAAGCTGGAAAGGGTATTGAGCCATCACCTCGACAGTAACTTGTCGAGATAGACCGCCACCCCGTCCTCGTCGTTGGACAACGTCACCTCGTCGGCCACCGCCATGACGGCCGGATGGGCGTTGGCGACCGCCACCCGGCTCCACCCGGCCCAGGCGAACATCGGCAGGTCATTAGGCATGTCGCCGAAGACCAGCACATCGCGCGGGTCGACCCCGACGGCCTCGGCGACCACCGACAGGCCGGTGCCCTTGTCGACGCCGGCCGGGCAGATCTCGACATAGTCGAGGCCGGCCTGGGTGACCGAGGCCACGTGCGGCGGAACGATGCGTCGGGCCACCTCGAGCAGATCGTCGACGTGATAGTCGAACGACCGGGCGAACGCCTTGATCACATCGCCGCCGAGGCATTCGGCTCGCTCGCGCCGCTCGACCACCACGGGATAGCGCCAGGTGGGGTCGTAGTCGCCCCACAGCGGGGAGTCGTCGTGCTCGAGCGCTTCCACCAGCACCGAGAGCGCACCGACCTCGGCCTCGAGGTCGGCCAGCACCCGGGCCAGCGTCGATCCGGCGAGCCGGGAGCGCAGCAGGTAGCTCGACTCGGCCTGGTCGAGCACCCAGCCGCCTTGGGCGAGCACCAGAAAATCAGCCACCCGGATGTCGTTACGGGTGAGCGACGTCAGGCGCGGCCCCCGGCCGGTCGCGCCGACGATCCGAATGCCGGCGGCCCGGACTCGTTCGAGAACCTCATGGGTGTACGCGGACACGGTGTCGTCGCTGCGCACCAGTGTGCCGTCGAGATCCGTCGCGATCAGCTTGGGGAGTCCAGGCTTGACCATCGATAACCTCCGAGGGTGGGGCTTGACCCCCGCGGAGGGCGGAAGGAAAACGGTACACCTGCGCAGCTAGCAGCGACTATGACTTTTGGTAGCGGGCAGATGTATTGCCCGTTAGCGGGCCGGTTCGAAGACGTCGCGACCACCGAGGTAGGGCTGGAGTGCCTTGGGCACCCGCACCGAACCATCCGGCTGCTGGTGGTTCTCCAGGATCGGAATCAGCCACCGGGTGGTCGCGAGCGTGCCGTTCAGGGTGGCCGCGGTCTGCGGTTTGCCGTCGGCGTCGCGGTAGCGGATGTTGAGCCGCCGCGCCTGGAACGTCGTGCAGTTCGACGTCGAGGTGACCTCGCGGTAGCGCTCCTGCGACGGCACCCAGGCCTCGCAGTCGAACTTCCGCGTCGCGCTCGAACCGAGGTCGCCCGCCGCCACGTCGATCACGCGGTAGGGGATCTCGACCTTGGCGAGCATCTCCTCCTCCATCGCGAGCAGCTTCTGGTGCTCCTCGGCGGCCTGCTCCGGCTTGCAGAACGAGAACATCTCGACCTTGTCGAACTGGTGCACCCGAAGGATTCCGCGCACGTCCTTGCCGTAGGACCCGGCCTCCCGGCGATAGCACGACGACCAGCCGGCATAGCGCATCGGTCCGGCTTCGAGATCCAGGATCTCGCTTGCGTGGTACGCGGCGAGCGCGACCTCCGAGGTGCCGACCAGATAGAGGTCGTCGGCCTCGAGACGGTAGACCTCGCTGGCATGGGCGCCGAGGAAGCCGGTGCCCTCCATCGACTCCGGTTTGACCATGCTCGGGGTGATCGACGGGGTGAAGCCGTGTTCCACCGCCTGGTTGATCGCCATCTGCAGCATGCCGAGTTGGAGCAGGGCGCCGACCCCGGTCAGGAAGTAGAAGCGCGAGCCGGAGACCTTGGCACCGCGCTCGGTGTCGATCGCCTTGAGGGCCTCACCGATCTCGAGGTGGTCCTTCGGGTTCTCGATCACCGGGCGGTCACCGACCTCGCGGAGCACCACGAAGTCGTCCTCGCCACCCGGCGGCACGCCGTCCTGCACGATGTTGGGCACCGCGAGCTGCGCCTGGCGCAGCGTGTCGTCGGCGGCCGAGGTGGCCGCGGCGGCCGCCTTGACCTCGCCGGCCAGCTCCTTGGTGCGAGCCAGCAGCGCCGCCTTCTCGTCGCCGGACGCCCTCGGCACCTGCTTGCTCAGCGAGTTCTGCTCGGCCCGGAGAGCCTCGAACCGTTGCGTGGCGGCCCGGCGCTCCTCGTCGGCGCGCAGCAGCGCATCCACCAGGTCGGTGGACTCGCCGCGCAGACGCTGGCTGGCACGGATCAGCTCGGGGTCCTCGCGAAGCAGGCGCAGGTCAATCACGAGGCGAGCCTACCGGCGCGCCCGTACCGACTTCACCCGGATATCCCCTGTCGTCCCGAACCGCTGGGTGTGTCGTGATCGTTGCCCAGCATCGTGAACGGCTTGGCCGGCCCGACCGTGAGCTCGAACGGCTCGTCGACCGGCACCTGTTCGTCGCCGTCAGTGGCCGGGCGCCGCCAGGTCCAGGAGCCGGACCGGTCGGAGTAGTAAAGCGCCAGCATCGCGAAGAACACCCCGGCCGCCGCGCACCAGAGGCCGCGGCCGTAACCGATGTGCATCTGCCCCGGATCGAGCGACATGCTGTAGAGATTGGGCACCACCCGGCTCTGCCCGCCGATCGACACCATGAGCGCGAAGAGCAGCCCGAACAGGGTGCCGCCCACGCTGAGCCCGGCGAGCCGCACCCAGCGGCGCCCGGCTTGCGGCCCGAAGATCGTCAGCACCACGGCGACGACGAGCGGGAAGACACCGACCAGGAAGGCGGCACCGAGCGCACCGAGCTCGGAGATGTCGGTCGGCACCGGGCGGTCCCCGAAGTCCCCGTCGGAGCCGAAGACCGCCGCGTCGACGGTGGTGACCTGCCACTCCGAGACGAGCGATGCGAGCAGGGCGACGGCGCCGAGCAGCGCGGCGAGCGGCACCAGCCGCCGGTCGGTGGTCAGGCCGCGACCGAGGTCGGCGAGCTGCCGGCGGCGCCCGGTGGGAGGTGCCTGCACCGGGCCGAACTCGGCCACCGTCTCGGCCGGCGGCGGGTCGAGATCGATCGGGGGGCGCTCGGGGGGCATGAGACCCATGATGGCCCGTGCCCGGTCGCCCGGCCAGGCCCCGCGGGATGGTCTAGCGTTTTGGGCATGCCTATTCGCACCGCTACTGCCCGCTGGGATGGGAACCTCACCGAGGGTTCCGGCACGATCAAGACCGGCAAGGGTGGCTACCAGGGGAACTACTCGTTCAAGTCGCGCTTCGAAGAGGGCGAGGGGACGAACCCGGAAGAGCTGATCGCCGCCGCGCACTCCGGCTGCTACTCGATGGCGTTCTCGAAGGCGCTCGCCGACGCGGGTTACACCGACACCGCGGTCGAGACCGTGGCCAAGCTCCACTTCGACAAGACCGACGCCGGCTTCAGCGTCACCAAGATCGACCTCGAGACCGTCGGCACCGTGCCCGGCATCGACGACTCCGAGTTCCAGAAGATCGCCCAGGCCGCCAAGGAGGGCTGCCCGATCTCTCGGCTGCTCGCCCCGGGCACCGAGATCACGCTCTCCGCGAAGCTCGCCTAGCAGCAAAGCCCGGTGCGGGCCCGAGCCCGCACCGGCACGCTCGCGGCACAATGGGGACTGTGCCGGTCGAGATGAGTCGCGAGCGCTTCGAAGAACTCGTCGGTGAGGCGCTCGACGAAGTGCCCGTCGAACTGCTGTCGATGATGAACAACGTGGTCTTCATGGTCGAGGACGCGCCCCCCGACGGCAGCGAGGACCTGCTCGGACTGTACGAGGGGACGGCGCTCACCGATCGGGGATGGGACTACGCGGGCGTGCTGCCCGACCGCATCACCATCTACCGCCTGGCGACGCTACGGGTCTGCGACACCGAGACCGACGTGATCGACGAGGTCGCGATCACCGTCGTGCACGAGATCGCCCACCACTTCGGCATAGATGATCACCGGTTGCATGAGCTGGGTTGGGGCTGACGGAGGAGTCCACTTTTGGTGGGGGGTCCTACCCTGGTGCCACATCGCACACAGGAGGACGTTCATGCGCAGCGAGCTCTTTTCGGCGGAAAACCTGGAGAAGGAGTCGGCCCAGCCCGGGTTGCGTCTGCAGAACTCGAAGCTGCTCAAGGCCGAGCTGAACGGCGAGTTCATGGCTCGCCAGGGCTCGATGGTCGCGTACCAGGGCAACGTTCAGTTCGAGGCGCTGGGTTCCGGCGGCATCGGCAAGTTCATCAAATCCAAACTCACCGGCGAGGGTGTGCCGCTGATGCGGGTGCGCGGCACGGGTGACGTCTTCCTCGCCGAGCGCGCCGCCGACGTACACCTCATCGACCTCGAGCCGGGCGACGGCCTCTCCATCAACGGGGCCAACGTGCTCGCGTTCGAGTCGACCCTCAACTACGACATCAAGATGGTCGGCGGGGCCGGCATGATGTCCAACGCCGGCCTGTTCAACTGCGTCTTCAGCGGGCACGGCCGGATCGCGGTCACCACCAAGGGCACCCCGGTGGTGCTCAGCGTGGACCAGCCGACATACGTCGACCCGCAGGCCGCGATCTGCTGGTCGGCGAGCCTGCAGACCGGCTATCACCGCGCCGAGCAGCTCGGCCTGGGCACGCTGCTGGGCCGCTCCACCGGCGAGCGTTTCACGATGAGCTTCGCCGGTCAGGGCTTCGTGGTCGTGCAGCCCTCCGAGGAGCCCCCGGGTGGTCTTGCCGGCACCGGCAGCGGTCAGCAGTCCGGCCAGGGTGGCGGCCTGCTGGGCAACATCCTCGGCAACTAGGCGCTGTCGCCGGCTCGGAGGCGTGCCAGCCAGGCCGCCGAGTCGGCGAAGTCGGTGTCCGAGAGGCCGGGCGGGGACGGCACCGGCTCCTCCGGGGTGAGCCTGTGCCGCGGATAGCTGCCGAGGAAACGCACCTCGGCGCAGACGCGGCGCAGGCCCTTCAGGGCCTCGCCCATCCTGGTCTCGGCCACGTGCCCGGTGCAATCGAGGAAGAAGACGTACGTACCGAGCTGCTCACCGGTGGGCCGCGACTCGATCCGGGATAGGTTGACGCCGCGCACCGAGAGTTCGGTGAGCACCGACAGCAGGGCTCCGACCTGGTCGTGCCGGATCGACAGAGCGAGCGACGTGACGTCGTCGCCGGTCGGCTCGGTGGCCGGGCCGGGGCGGGTGAGCAGGGCGAAGCGGGTGACCGCGTCGGAGTGGTCGGCGACCTTCTCGGCCAGCACGGTCAGCCGGTTGCGCGGCACCCCGATCGGCGCGCACAGGGCCGCGTCGAACTCCCCGGCGGCCGCGGCGATCGCGGCGGCCGCGTTGGACAGCACGTCGATCACGGTCGCGTCGGGCGTGTGCGCGCGCAGCCAGTTGCGGCACTGAGCGGACGCCTGCGGGTGCGCGGCGATCGTCCGGATGTCGGCGAGCGGCGTGAGCGATCGGGCCGCCAGCACGAACTCAACCGGCAGCACGACCTCCCGCGTGATCATCAGTGGGCTGCCGGTGGCCAGTTCGTCCAGGGTGACCGGGATGGCGCCGCCCACCGAGTTCTCCAGCGGGACCAGCGCGGCGTCGGCGTCCCCGCTGCGCACCGCCTCGAGCGCCTCGGGCACGCTGCGTGCCGGCGTGCGCAGCCCGTGCTCGGCGGCGGGGATGGTGCGCAGGGCGGCCTCGGTGAAGGTGCCCTCGGGACCGAGGTAGACGAAACGGGTCGGCGGGGTTCCGGGCATGCCGCGATTCTAGGCGCCGCCCGTTCCCGACCCGCCTACCAGCGGGCGCCGCTCGTTCCTGCATCAGCGGGGCGCCGCCCGGCCGGCGGTCAGAAGCCGCAGGCCAGCACTCGGATGCCGGGCGGGGCCGAAGTCTGCACCGGCGCGATGCAGACTTCGGAGCCGGCCGCGACGATCGCCAGGGTGGCGTCTTTGCCTCTGGTGACGACCATCAGCGGCTCGAGCTGATCGGGGTTCGAACCGGACACCTCGACCGCGCTGAACGACCAGTCGGTCGCGCAGTACGGTCCGTTGACGACCTTCAGGGTGGCCTTCGGGACGCCTGCCTGCTTCTTCAGCAGGTCGAGGATCTGGACGTTGGTGGGTGAGCCGGTGCAGCGGGGTGCCGGCGTCGGCCGAGGCGTCGGCGAGACGGTCTCGGGCCCGAGCTTTGTCGGCGCGACCGTCGGATACCTATAAGTCGGATATGTCCGACCAGGCACCCCAGGGAACGCGGGCTGCCCGGGAAGCCCGGTCTGCCCGGGGAAAGGCTGCCCGGGAAAACCGGTCTGGCCGGGCGCGGGCTGGCCGGGCAGGAGGGTCTGGCCGGGAAGCGGTGTCTGGCCGAGTGGCGGCAAGCCCAGCGACGGCGGGAGCGTCAACGGCACCGCACTCTGGCTCGCATTGAGCGGCGGCGATGAAGGAAGTTCCCGCGGCGGCTTCCCGCAGCTGGTCAACAGCAGTAGGCCCAAGGTGGCGGGGATCAGCATGCGGGGGATGAGGCGTGTGTGGGGGGACACGCGCACATGTTAGGCGTGCACGCCTCAGGAAGCGATGCGGTGCCCGGCCGCGGTGAGGGTGTCGACCGCCTCGCTCAGCCGCACGGCCGGCACGAGAAGATAGTCGGTCGTGTAGGTCGAGAACGTGACGATGTTGACCCGGGCCTCAGCCAGCGGGCCGATCAGGGAGGCCAGCACCCCGGTCAGGGCCAGGTCGAGCGGGCCGACCACACGCAGGCAGCGCCAGGCGGTGTCGGCGGTCGCGTCGTCCGGCACCCGGTCGGCCGGGCAGATGATCGACAACTCGTCGGGCGCCCAACTGAGCGAGATGACGCCCTTTTCGTCCGGACCGGCGGCCAGTGAAGCCGGAATCGGCGAGCCGGCCGGAAGCCGACACACCGCGTACTCCTCCGGTAGCAGATCTAGATCGAGCATTAACGCAGACTACGGTTTTGTTTCGTCAATGCCCAACGCTCGCAGTGCGGCAAACGCCACATCAACGCACCGGCGAGAAAAACGTCAGCGAGCCGGCCACCTCGTCGTTGTGCAGCAGCGGAGTGGTGATCGCGTCGACGGTGAGCGGCGGCTCGCCCGGGATGGGCGCCACCCGCAGCAATCCACGGGCCAGGCGCTTGCTGCGGATTGCCAGCAGCGGCGGGATCTTTTCCACGTCGGCCTCGTCGAGCGCGGCCGCGAGGGCGGTGAAATCGATCAGGCGGATCGCGGTGCTGAGGGGCTGCCCGACCACTTCGATCGGTTTACCCAGGCCGAACAGCTCGCTGCACGAGACGGACAGCGCCAGGATCGTGGTGGTGGTGTCGATCACCAGGCACGGCTCGGGGGCCTCGGTCACCGTCGAGGTCCAACGGTCGACGCTCGTGACGAACTCGGCCTCGGCCGGTGTCCGTGCCTGCGGCACGAACGCTCCTGAGAGGGAGAGCTCGATGTGACCCACCCGGTCCTCCTCGCTCCTTCGGATCATGAAGTTGACGCCACGCGTGGGCGCGGCGTCAACTTCACGACTGCACGGAAGGAACGTTACCGGCGTGCTGGGCGCTTGTCAGCGGCCGTTTGTCCGTCAGGGTGCCACCGGTAGTCGCCGGCCGGGCGGTATGGCGCGTTTGCCCAGGTAGCGGGGTGGTGCGCGACGGCGGAAAGCTTGCTGGCGGTGGCCGGCGAGATGCGCGAGCCGCCCGCGATCAGCAGCCGGTCGAGCTCCTTGTCGGTCGAGACGAGGACCTCCTTCGGCAGGCCGTGCACGCTGATCACGCCGGAGCCGACGAAGGTCAGCACGGGGGTGACCGGCACGGACAGGCCGACCGCGGCGGAGAGTGCCTTGCTGGCGCGGCGGGATTCCCGGCGGGCCTCGGCGATGTAAGCCGGGCGCTTGCCGTTGATCTGCACGACGTCGCCGGCGATGAGCACGCGGGCCCGGCCGTGGTCGGCCACGGTCACCGCGTAGATGCCGCCCGGACCGATGGCCAGGAATCCGGCACGGTCGTCGGCGAGATCGGGTTCGGAGTAGACCTGCGCGTCGGTGCGCGGCCAGTCCACGATGTGCCAGTTGGGACCCAGTCGATCGAGGCGGGTCAGCGCGCGAGCGCCGGCGGCTTCGAGTCGGCGGGCGTCACGCTCGGCACGACGGCGTCGGGCCCACTCGGCGGGCGACGGGCGGGCCGCCGGGTCGAGGGGGGTTGGGGGCGGGACTGGACGATCGAGCGTAGGTAGCGCCTTTGTGGAGGGCGCGGGAAGGGCTGGGCGCGGGAAGACAGTCACTGCGACCTCCGGCAAAAGGTCTCTTCGGGCTCTCTTTTCACTACCGTACGTGCATGCCCCGGTACGGAGGCAAGACATCGTGGCGAAAGAGGCTGGAGTGAGTGGGGATGAATGCCGCATTCACGCACGAATTTTTCTTGCGGATGGTGCATCGCGGCGTTCTCTCCCCGGTTCGGCAGCTTCGAGCACAAAGCTTTCAAGTACGAAGTTAGCCTCACCTTCGCTCGCGCGCACCGATGTCTCATGATCTAGTCAGAACGTCATCAAGCGAACGCGAGGAGTACGGGGTGAACTACGTCGACAGCGAGGTCGGTCCGCTGCGTACGGTCCTGCTCCATCGGCCCGGTGCGGAGTTGGCCCGGCTGACCCCGCGAAACAACGACTCACTGCTTTTCGACGGCATCCCCTGGGTGGGTCGTGCCCAGGAGGAGCACGACCGGTTCGCGGAGGCTCTGCGCGATCGTGGCGTCGAGGTGCTCTACCTCGCCGACCTGCTCACCGAGACGCTCGCGGTGGCGGAGGCACGCGCCGAACTGACCGGCGCGGTGCTCGACGACCGCCGGCTCGGCGACACCCTGCGCGACTCGGTCGGCCGCTACCTCGCCGATCAGGACCCGCGCCGGCTCGCTGACGTGCTGATGGCCGGGCTCGCCCACCGGGAGCTGAAGCCGGGCCCGGGTGGCCTCGTCTACGAGCTCATGGACGAGCACGACTTCATCATCGATCCGTTGCCCAACCTCCTGTTCACCCGGGACTCGTCGGTGTGGGTGCGCGACCGGGTCGCGGTGACCAGCCTGGCCATGCCGGCCCGGCAGCGCGAGACCACGCTCACCCGGGCGATCTACCGCTATCACCCGCGGTTCGCCGGAGTGGAGCTGCTCTACGACCCGGCTCTGGAGCATGTCGAGGGCGGCGACGTGCTGGTACTGGCGCCGGACGTGCTGGCCATCGGGGTCGGCGAGCGCACCACGCCGGCCGGCGCCGAGCGGCTGGCCCGGCGGGTCTTCGCGGCGGGTCTGGCGCACACCATCCTGGTGGTGCCGATCACCCAGGAACGAGCCACCATGCACCTCGACACCGTGTGCACGATGGTCGACACGGACGCGGTGGTGATGTACCCGTACGTGGCGGACACGCTCCGCGCGTACACCGTCAAATCGGACGCCGGTGGTGAGCCGCGCGCCCTGGCCCCGCGCCCGTTCCTGGAAGCCGCCGCCGACGCGATGGGCATCGATCGGTTGCGGGTGATCGACACCGGCCTCGACCCGGTCACCGCCGAGCGCGAGCAGTGGGACGACGGAAACAACACCCTCGCGATCGCGCCGCGGCTGTGCGTGGCCTACGAGCGCAACATCGAGACCAATGCCCAACTCGAGCGGGCCGGCATCGAGGTGGTCCGGATCAGCGGTTCGGAGTTGGGCAGCGGCCGTGGCGGCCCGAGGTGCATGAGCTGCCCGGTCGAGCGCGCTCCGCTCAGCGCACAGTGACTTCCGAGACCACGAGCGAGGGCGTCGGCCGTCGACCGTGAACGCCGACGAGCCGGGGCGCTGCGCATCGGGATCGAGCTGCCGCCGTAGACCGACGTGCAGCCCAGAGCAGATACCGGGGCACCCGGCGGAGCGGTCCAACCCGGCTGTTTCGAACCGCTCCGTCGGCAGGGCTCAGCGCAACGTCAGCTGGCGGCCGATCAGGCCCTGCTTGGCGCGCCGGGCGTCGGCGTCGAGCGGACCGGTCTCGGCCAGGGTGTCGGCGTAACGCTTGGCGAAGTCGGCGACCGGCGTCTCCCAGTCGGCGCCCTCGGCCTCACCCGGGATGTCCCACACCGGCACGAGCAGGCCGTGCGCCCGGAACATGCCGGCGAACTTGGTGTTCTCGGCGAGCAGCAGGTCGCCCGCGGCGGACAGCCGGGCCAGGGCGTCCAACGCCTGGTCCTCGGCTTCCGGCAGCACCCAGCGCACGTGGCCCTTGTCCGGGGCCACCCGGCACCAGTACGCCGCCTTGGCCGCCGCCAGCCGCACAGTGGGGTAGATCGACGCGTTGGCCCGTTCGAGGGACGCCTTCACGTTCGGGTCCTCGGCCTGGTCGGCGTCGAGCCAGTACTCGAAGCCCTCCTGCATGGTGATCTCGAGCGGGCCGTCGACCAGGATGTCCTGCAGGCGCGGACCCGCACCGGGCAGGGCCGGCACCGACACCGTGCCGCCGGGCTCGGTGCGCAGGGCGGCCAGGATCGCCACCGACAGGTCGCGGGAGACGTCCCCCGACTGGACGTGCCGCTGGAGGCCGATGAACACCCGGCCGTCCGTGCGGGTCATCGCCGGCCAGGCCATCGGCAGCACAGTCGACAGCGTGACCGGACGGTCGCCGTACTCCTCGATGATCTCGGGCTTGAGGGTCAGCGGCGCCGAGGCGGCCGGGACCAGCTCACGGAGGGCGATCCACTCCGTCTCGTCCGCGAGTCCTTCGAAAGGACGGGCGACGAAGATGTCGCGCACCTTCTCACGCTTGGGTGCGGTTTGGCGTTGGTTGCGACGCTTGCTCACGGCGAGACAGCCTAGGCGCTTCGCTCCGGAAGAGAAATTCAGGCGCGCGGCAGGCGGACCTCGGCGGTGGTGCCGCCGCCCGGCCGGGGACGCAGCGAGACCCAGCCCTGCTGACGCTCCACCAGGCGGCGCACCAGGTAGAGGCCCAGGCCCGCGCCGGGATGCGGGCGCCGCTCGCCGCCCTCGGCCTGCCAGTAGCGCTCGAAGGCCCGTTCGACGTGTTCGGGGCTGATGCCGGTGCCCCGATCGGAGAGGCGGAAGCGCAGCGTCTCCCCGTCGGCGGCGGCGCACAGCTCGATCCGGCTGTCCGGCGGTGAGTTCTTCTCGGCGTTGGTGGCCAGCTCGGTGAGGATGGTGGCGATCGAGTCGCGATCTCCGTACGCCTTCGGCAGCTCCGGGGGCAGGTTGTCCACCCGGATGCGGTGCCGCAGGACGGCCGGCAGTTCGTCGACGGCGCCGCGCAGCGTCTCGGTGAGGTCGAACGGGCCGATCGTCCCGCCACCGATCTCGCCGTCCTCGCTGACCGCCGACAGCAGCCGGTCGACCAGGCGGGCCAGCTCGCCGGCCCGGGTGCCGACCACCCGCACCGCCTCCTGGCGACCCTTCTCGCCGAGCGTGTCCCAATGGTTGGTGAGCGTGTCGGCATAGCCCTTGATGACCGTCACCGGGGTGCGCAGCTCATGACTGGTCACCGCCACCCACAGGTCGCGGTTTTCCTGGCGGCGGGCCTGGTCGGCGTCGGCGGACAGGCCGCGCTGGGTGGCGTAGAGCCGGCCCAGGAGGGCGCCGAGCAGTTCGAGCACGGCGTGCAGCTCGGGGCTCGGCTCGGGGGTCTGGGCGCCGAAGTAGACGTGCAGGGAACCGACCGCTTCGTCGCCGGCCATGCACTTGACGTCGAAGACGCCACGCAGGTCACCGAAGATCGGGCCGCCGTCGACCCGGCGGCCGATCGCGGGGGCGAACGCGCCGCTCGCGGCCACCACCCGGCCGTGGCCGGGCGAGTATTCGACGAAGCCGGCCCCGAGGCCGCCCAGCACCTCTTCGGCGAGATGGACGACCCGTTGCACCACAGGCAGACCCGTCTCGCCGGCGTTGAGCCGATCGAGGACCGCGATCTGACCCCGGGTCAGCGCGGCGTAGTCGGGACGCTGCGGCATGTCTGCGAGTCTGCCTCGCTTCCTTCGTTTTCGGCAGAGCCGGAGACGCGGATCTTGCTCGGATTCACCGTACCGTGGTCGAGCTCACACTTTCGCGAGGCGTTCCAGCACGAACCCCGGGCGGTCGCTGATCACGCCGTCCACCTGGTGTTCCAGCACCATTTCCAGCTCATCGGGCTCGTTGACGGTCCACACGTACACCTGATGGCCGGCCTGTCGCAGCGCCGGCACCAGACCGGGTCTCGCCCGGACCAGGCCGACGCCCGGCCCGGCGATGCGCGCGCCGAACGGCAGTTTCCCGCGCCCGACCCCCGGCGGCAGGATCTCCAGCAGGTAGACCGTGGGGATCGCGGGGGCCAGCGTCCGGACCCGGCGCAGGGCGAGGGCGGCGAAGGACATGACCGTGACCTGTACGAGGTTGTCCGGCCGGCCGTCGGCGAGACCGTGCCGGCGCAGCAACTCGACGAGGCGGCGCTCCACGTCGGCTCCGTGCCGTGACGGATGCTTCGTCTCGATGAGTAGCCGGACCTGTCGCCCGCACTCACGCAGCGCGGTCAGCAGCCGGTCGAGCGTGAGCAGCCGGCTCAGGTCGGGCAGGTCCTCGTCGGCCGGGTAGCCGGGATGCCACGAGCCGAAGTTCAGCGGCTCCAACTCGGCCAGGGTCTTGCCGCTGACCAGGCCGCGGCCGTTGCTGGTGCGCTTGAGGTTGCGATCGTGCACGCAGACCAGATGGCCGTCACGGGTGAGCCGCACGTCGCACTCGAGGCCGTCCGCACCCTCCTCGAGGGCACGCAGGTAGGCCCCGAGCGTGTGCTCCGGCAGCGCGTCCGCGCCTCCGCGATGGGCGAAGACGAGAGGTCTGTGGGTCACCGGACCTGGGCCGGTTGCCCGTTCTCACTTACCATCTCGCGGCCGGCCGCCGCCCACATCTGCATGCCGCCGTCGAGGTTGCGCACGTTGTCCCACCCGTTGTTCAGCAGGTACGAAACGACTTGACCGGAGCGCCCGCCGGACCGGCACACCACGACGACCTCGACGTCGTCGGGTACCTCGGCCATTCGCGGCGGGATCTCCATCATCGGCAGGTGGTGGGCGCCGGGCGCATGGCCGGCCGCCCACTCCTCGGGCTCGCGCACGTCGAGCAGGTAGGCATCCGAGGGCACCTCGGCCGGAGTCACGCTGGGTACTTGAGGTCCGAACACAACTTTCAGCCTACGTGGTCGCTCACTTCTTGACGTTCGCCGCCATCCAGTCATTCATTTTGTCGCCGGACACCGCCTTGTAGAGGGCGAGTGCCTTCTCCCGGTCGGAGACCACCACCGACTGGCCGGAGATGGTGTCGCTGCCCTTGTTGGGGCTGGTGAGGAAGGTGAGGTTCTCGCCCCGGATGTTGCGGAAGTCGACGGCCGCGTCGGTGAGCGAGAAGTCGTGGTCGACCGTGACGGCGGCGGTGACCGCCTTGAGGAAGCTGTTGAGCTTGCCCGGGTTGGTGATCGTGCCGCTGGTCGTCGCCTTCTCCATCAGGGCCTTGAGGAACTCCTGCTGGTGGCGTTGACGGTCGAAGTCACCGCGGGGGAACTGGTAGCGCTGACGCACCCAGTCGAGCGCCTGGGCGCCGTCCATGTGCATCATGCCCTTCTTGAAGACCCGGTGCGGCTTGTGGATCGACGTGATGGTCTTGTCGACCTTCAGGTCGACGCCGCCGAGCGCGTCGGTGACCTCCTTGAAGCCGCCGAAGTCGATCGCCATGACGTGGTCGATCTTCACGTCGGTGAGGCACTCGACGGTGTGCACGGCACGCGGCAGGCCACCGAACGCGAACGAGGCGTTGATCTTCGCTCGGCTGCCGTCGCTGCACCCCGCGCTGTTGCTCTTGGGCACGACCACCCACAGGTCCCGGGGGATCGAGATGAGCTGGGCGGACTTGTGGTCGGCCGGCACGTGCATGAGCATCAGGGTGTCGGCGCGCCAGGCGTTGGCCTGGTCCTCCTTGGCATCCGGGTCGCGCGAGTCGCTGCCCACCAGCAGGATGTTCTGCGCGCCCGCGACGGACTTGGCCGGGCGGTCACCGGTGATGCCGGAGAACGCGTCGGTGCGCTTGAGGTCCTGGTCGAGGTTGCTCGCGTAGCCGTAC
Organism: Paractinoplanes ferrugineus; assembly: GCF_016862195.1. Lineage (GTDB taxonomy): Bacteria > Actinomycetota > Actinomycetes > Mycobacteriales > Micromonosporaceae > Actinoplanes > Actinoplanes ferrugineus. The sequence goes on from NZ_BOMM01000035.1 coordinate 27,016, forward strand.
AGCGAAATCCCGACGATCACCGCGATGACCAGGACGGCGAGGCCGGCGAGGAGCGCGATGCGGCCCCAGCGGGGCCGGATCTTCTTCTTTCCGCTGTACGGGTTACCCCGTGGCGGCACCGGTGACGGACCACCGGGGTACTCCCTCGGTCCCTGAGGCGGAACGGCGGCTCTACCGGTGGTCTGCGACATGCTCTAAAGGTTACGTACCCCGCGCCCCTTCGCCCGTTGATCGACACCCGGACGGCACAAAGGGGGGAGTCATTGGGTGACTCCCCCCTTCCGCTGCGTAAACGTCCTAGTGGGCGCCGTGTCCGGTCAGGGCCCGGACCTCCAGCTCGGCGTACTTGTCGGAGTCGTCCTCCTTCGAGAGCATCGTGCCGATCCAGCCGCACAGGAAGCCGATCGGGATCGAGATGATGCCCGGGTTCGACAGCGGGAACCAGTGCCAGTCGTTGTGCGGGAACATGGCCGTCGCCGAGCCGGAGACGACCGGCGAGAAGAAGACCAGGAACACCGCGCTGAGCAGACCGCCGTAGATCGACCACAGCGCCCCGGAGGTGTTGAACCGCCGCCAGAACAGGCTGTAGATGATCGCCGGCAGGTTGCCCGACGCCGCCACCGCGAACGCCAGCGCCACCAGGAACGCCACGTTCAGGCTCTGCGCGAAGATCGACAGCGCGATCGCGATCGCGCCGATGCCGAAGGCGGAGATCCGGGCGACCCGCACCTCGTCGCGCTCGGAGGCGGCACCCTTCTTGATCACGTTGGCGTAGAAGTCGTGCGCCACGCTCGACGACGATGCCAGCGTCAGGCCGGCCACCACCGCGAGGATGGTGGCGAACGCGACCGCCGCGATGACCGCCAGCAGGATCGATCCGCCGGTGTTGCCGCCCAGGTAATCGATGCCGAGTGCCTGCGCGAGCTGCGGGGCGGCGGTGTTGCCCGCCTTGTCCTGCGCGGTGATGTTCTTGCCGCCCACCAGGGCCGCCGCGCCGAAGCCGAGGGCCAGCGTGAACAGGTAGAACACCCCGATGATGCCGATCGCCCAGAGCACGCTCTTACGCGCGATCCGGCTGGTCGGCACCGTGTAGAAGCGGGTCAGGATGTGCGGCAGACCGGCCGTACCGAGCACCAGTGCGATGCCCAGCGAGAGCAGGTCCATCTTGCTGTAGAAGGTCTTCGCCGCGTCACCGGCCGTCTCCACGCCGTACCGGAGACCGGGTTCGAGGAAGGCGGAACCCTTGCCGGACTGCTTGGCGGCGTCCCCCAGCAGGGCCGACAGGTTGAACTTGTAGTGCGCCAGCACCAGGATGACCATCAGGAACGCGCCGATCATCAGCATGAACGCCTTGACGATCTGGACGTACGTGGTGCCCTTCATGCCGCCGACCACCACGTAGACGATCATCAGGGCGCCGACCAGGATGATCGTGGCGACCTTGGCGGTGTCCGCGTCCATGCCCAGGAACGTCTGGCCGGGCTTGATCCCGAGCAGCAGCGAGACCAGCGCACCGGCGCCGACCATCTGGGCGATCAAGTAGAAGATCGACACCACGATGGTGGAGACGCTCGCCGCGGTCCGGACCGGTCGCTGCCGCATCCGGAACGCCAGCACGTCGGCCATCGTGTAGCGGCCCGAGTTACGCAGGAACTCGGCCACCAGCAGCAGCGCCACCAGCCAGGCGACCAGGAAGCCGATCGAGTAGAGGAAGCCGTCGTAGCCGTACAGCGCGATCAGGCCGGCGATGCCGAGGAAGGACGCGGCCGACATGTAGTCGCCGCCGATCGCCATGCCGTTCTGGAAACCGGAGAACTGCCGGCCGCCGGCGTAGAAGTCGGTGGCGGTCTTGGTCTGCCGGCTGGCCCAGATCGTGATGGCCAGCGTGATCGCCACGAAGATCAGGAACAGCGTGATGGTGAGCCCGCGGGAGCCCGACGTGGTGGCCTCGGCGGCGAAGAAATGACTTTGCATCACTCAGCGCTCCCGGCGGCTTCGGCCTTCTCACGGTTCATCTTGGCGTTGATCTCGTCAGCGATCGGGTCGAGTTGCCGGCTCGCGTAGCGCGAGTAGTACCAGGCGATCAGGAATGTCGACAGGAACTGCAACAGGCCGAAGACGAGGGCCACGTTGATGTTGCCGACGATCTTGGCGCCCATGAAACCGCGGGCATATGCGGAGAGCAGGACGTACAGCAGGTACCAGAGGAAGAACGCGGCCGTCATCGGGAAGATGAAGCTGCGCAGCTTGGAGCGCAGACGCTGGAAATCCTCGGACTGCTGAACGGCCCGGTATCTCTCGGTGGAGGACGAGGCGGGTACTTCTGTCGTCACCGGGGATCACCACCTTCGTGGGGGCGGACTTTTCCGGGAACGTACGAAGACCTGCGGGGTTGCGGCGACGCCCGGTCGGACCCTGCGCCGAGTGGTGGTCTGAGTGCGCCGAGTGGGCGGTCAGCCGGCGAGCTCGCGATATCGACCGCGGTAGTGAAGCAGTGGCGGCTTCGGATCGACGGGGGTGATCGTCTCGATGACCCCCTCGATCAGAAGGGCCCAGCCACAGGGCCGGGCTTCGACCAGTCGGCAGCCGGCCCACAGCCCCGGCCGTACCGGTCCGTACTCGGTCTGCTGCCAGTCGTCGCCGGCGAAGAGCCCGCCGGGAGCCGGCATCAACCCGGCGAACCGGTCGGCTCGCTGACGATCGGCCGGGCTGAGCGGGGCCACGGTGAACAATTCGGACTTCTCCACCGCGTCCCAGAGTTCGCTCTCCGCATCGATGAGCCCCAGGACCCGTCCCGGCTCACCGTCAGCGACCAGCATCGACGACACGGTGAGTCCGGCCGGCCCCGGCGCGGTCCAGAGCGTGACCGGTGCGGCGAGCCGGCCCCGGAGCCGGCGAACGGCCGATTTCTCCTCGTCCGGAGTGGCGAAGGGGTCGGTCAGATGAATGCGGCCGCCCGGTACGTCGCTCGTCACAGGGTCACCTTTCAGATACAGAAAAATACTTACCTATGTGTAACGTAATCCCATCCTTGGCCAGGTACGTACTGGGTGATATGGGGAGACAGCGGATGACTGAGGCGTTGCCCCAACCCGGCGACGTGCTCTGCGTCGGAGGTGCCGCCAGCGTCCAGTTCCAGGGCGACCGGGCACTGACCTTCCGGGTGATCCGGGTCGATCCCCGCATCACCTACGACGGTTGGCTGTGGATAGACGGTTACGTGCTGGGCCCGAACGGCGACGCACTGCAACGCCGAGTCATCTTCGTGAAGCGGGACGGCCTGCGAAAGAAGCGCTAGTGGTCACCGGTTCGGGGTGATGGTGGCCAGGAGTTCGGGCATGCGGCGGTCGAGTTGGTCGGCGGCCACGCCGGAACCGATCAGGAAGCCCGCGATGCCGTAGGCGACCCCGACCGGCAGACCTATCCACAGCCAGATCGGGCCGATGAACAGGGCGATCAGCTGCACCGGCAGGCTCACCAGCACGGCCGCGAGCAGCACGGCCAAGGCCAGCAGGCCCTTGGTGGCGCCGCCGCCGGAGGACATCGCGAACGGGTTCGGGGACTCGGGCAACGCGTAGGCGGCTCGGACCGAGAGCGGGAGAACCAGGCCGAGACCCACGCCGTACGCGGCGAGCAGCAGGCCCAGCGTGCTCGGGATTCGGGCCGGATCGGCGGACAGGACGCCCACCAGGACCGCGCCGACCAGCAACACCGGGAGGGTGTAGACGGCGTGGGCGGCCGTTCGGGAGGTGAGTTCCGTCCGACCGGGGACGCCGCTGGTGATGTTGGCGGCGTAGGCCGAGCCGTCGAAGCCGAACTGGTTGGCCAGGGCCAGGGCGGCCAGGGTGCCGACGAGCAGGGACATGCTTGCCGGCGAGCCCGCGCTCACCGTGGCCGAGACCGGAAGGAACAGCGAGACCATCGAGAAGGTGATCAGGTTGGCCCGGCGTTTCGGGTCGCGCCACCAGTAGCGCAGTTCGCGGGACATCAGGGCGCCGAAACGGGTGCGGGGGACACGCCGGAACAGCAGCAGCTCGACCGGGTTGCGAGTGGTCGGCGCGGTTTTCCGGCGGGCGGCGGAGGCGGTGCCGACCATCGCGCTCTCGATCGTCCTGCTCCACCACCACAGCAGGGCGGTGATCGCCGCCACGGCGATCAGCAACTTCAGCGGGATCTGCCAGGTGTGACCGGCGGCGACATCGAGACCGATCGAGTACGGGGCGCCGAGCGGTGTCCAGGCCACCACTCGGGCGACCGAAGCGACCGTGTCCCAGTCGGCTCGCTGGGCGCCGGCCAGGGCGATCAGTTGCAGGGGCCCGATGGCGGCGGCCAGCAGGGCCAGCATGATCGCGGCCAGGTCGCGGGAGCGGCGTGAACGCAGGGCGGTGGCGAACGCACTGGTCACCGCCCGGCTGACGGCCACGCACAGGAACAGGCCCAGGAGCACGCCGACGACCTGGGCGAGGGCCGCGGCGGGGCCGCCGAGCCGGGCCGCGGTGTCGACCATCCCGGCCGTGGCCGCGAGTGTGGCCAGGGCGGGCAGCCCGACCATGGCGGCGGTGAACACGCCGGCGATCAGGGTGCGGCGGGTGAGCGGCAGCAGGGCGAAGCGGGCCGGATCGAGGGACTCGTCGACGCCGAAGAAGATCAGTGGGAGGAACAGCCAGCCCAGCACGAGGGCGGCACCGCCCAGGGGCAGGGTGAGCTCGGCACCGAACGAACTGTTCAGCACGCCGGGCACCGCGAATGACGAGTAACCCGCGATGGCGAAGAAACCGGCCACCAGTGCGCCCATGACAAAAAGAACTATTCGCGCGGGTCGGCCGCGTAGTCCGTTGGCGGTGAGACGCAGCTTGAGGCGTACGAACGGCCAGACCGTCATAGCCAGGCCAGCTCGGAGCCGGTGGCCACCCGGCCGCCGACCACCTGCACGAAGACATCTTCCAGCGAGCGGTCGCCGCGCACCTGGTCGAGCGGGCCGTGCATGCGGAGCACACCGTCCGACATGATCGCGACGTGGTCGCAGAGGCGCTCGACGACCTCCATCACGTGGCTGGAGAAGACGACCGTGCCGCCGCCGGCGACGTACCGCTGGAGGATGTCGCGGATCAGCGCCGCCGACACCGGGTCGACGGCCTCGAACGGCTCGTCGAGCACCAGCAGACGCGGTGCGTGCAGCAGCGCGCAGGCGAGGCCGATCTTCTTCTTCATGCCGGCCGAGTAGTCGACCACCAGGGTGCGGTTGCCGGCCCCGAGCTCGAGCACTTCCAGCAGCTCACGGGCTCGCTGGTCGACGGTCGTGGCATCCATCCCGCGCAGCAGACCGTGGTAGGCGAGCAGTTCCGGGCCGGTGAGGCGGTCGAAAAGGCGTACTCCATCCGGCAGAACTCCCAGCCGGGCTTTCGCCGCCGGTGGGTCGGCCCACACGTCGTACCCCAGCAGGAAAGCCTGCCCCTGATCGGGCCGCAGGAGGCCGACGGCCATCGACAACGTCGTGGTCTTGCCGGCCCCGTTGGGGCCGAGGAGGCCGAAGAAGGACCCGGCGGGGACTTCGAGGCTGACCCCGGTGACGGCGAGCCTGGTGTCGAAATGCTTCACGAGGCCGCGCAGCGACATGGCCGCGACCTGGTCCTCCGTGCGTTGCCTTGGCACCGTCATGGCCCGACGGTATCGGTATCCGGCCGACCCGGACCACCCCCGTTCAGCGGCATGGTCCGGGCCTGGGGATCAACCCACTCGTTCGATGACAGCGCGCCGGATGAGGAACTTGCCCGGCTCGCGAACCTGCTCGAAGGCCGCGTTGTTGAGCAGCACGCAGCTACCGGAGGTGGTCTGGACCCTGACCGTGATGCTCTTGTTGTTGTCCAGGTTCGTGACCTTGAGGGTGGTGCCGATCGGGAAGGTGCCGCTGGACGCGAACGGGCCGCCGGCCTCACCGGAGAGCGTCACGGTCGAGCCCTTGCAGACGACCTCACCGCTGCCGTTACCGGCCACCGGCGGCTTGGCCGGGGCCTTCGTGGGCGGCTTGGCGGGCGGCTTGACCGGGGCTTTGGTGGGCGGCTTGGCCGGGGTGGCGGGCGCGGGTTTGGCCGGAGCCGCGGCCCCGGCGACCTCGCCGGCGACGTCCGCGTCGCAGCCGGCCACCTGGCGCCGCTGGTTGATCAGATCGACGACCGCCTGCCGGTTGTCGATGCGGGCCGCCGACAGGGCGTCCGGGGTCGCCCGCTGTGCCGCGATGAACTGCAGGTTCTGCCGCAGCGCCTGGTCGAGGCCGACACAGTTCTCGCCGGCGCTGCTCACCCCGGTGCTGATCGCGAACGCGCCACCGGCGATCGCCAACGCGACGCCGCCGATCAGCAGCTTCCGGTTTCCCCCGTTGACTCGACTGCGGCGGTAACGCTTCATCGACCCGCTCCTCTGCTCGGTGGTCGACGAGAACTACGGCTCGCTCCGAACGAGGGATGGGGGTCGCACCTTAAACATCCTTAAATGATGCGCAGCGACTCCGGCGCGTGCAGTCGCAGCATCAGGGCGCCCACGTCGGCCGGCACGCGACGGCTGGTCAGCAGCGAGCCGATGATCATCGCGAGGAACGCCAGCGGCACGGTCCACGCCGCCGGTTGCCCGATGAGCTGGGCCGGCCAGCCACTGAGCGGCGGCCCGAGCACGGTGAGCAGGACGGCCGCGATCGAGGCCCCGCCGCCGACCAGGAGGCCGACGATCGCCCCGAAATCGGTGAGCTTGCGCCACCAGATGCCGAGCACGAGGAGCGGGCAGAAGCTGGAGGCCGCGACCGCGAAGGCCAATCCGACGACGCGGGAAACATCCATATTCGAGACATAAAGCGACAAAGCTATGGGTACGCTCGCCGCCAGCAACGTCGCCACCCGGAAGTCCCGCACCGACCCGGTTCGGCCGGCGTGCAGCACATCGGTGAAGACCACTCCGGCCACGCTCGTGAGCAGCCCCGACGAGGTGGACAGAAAGGCGGCCAGCGCGCCCGCCGTGACCAGCGCCCCGAGCAGCCGGCCCAGATGGCCCGCCCCGAGCGCGGCCTCCGGCAAGGTCAGCACGACCGCGTCGGTGTGCCCGGTCATCAGCAACTGAGGCGTATAGACCCGGCCGAGCACGCCGTAGAGCGTCGGCAACAGGTAGAACAGCCCCACGAGCGCGAGGACGACAAGCGTGGTCCGTCGAGCCGAGGCTCCGTTCGGGTTCGTGTAGAACCGCACGAGCACATGCGGCAGCCCCATGGTGCCGAGAAAGGTCGCCAGGATCAGCGAATAGGTGGCGAAGAGCGTGGTGTTGCCGCCGGGCAACAACCAGCCGTCGCCGAACGTCGCATCCACGGTGCTCACCTGCGGCACCGCCGCCCCGGCCGGGAAGTGCAGCTCGTCTCCCTTGTGGACGACCTGGCCGTCGACCACCGCGTCCTGCGACACGACCACCGACGTGGCGGCCGGGAACGTCGTCCCGGCCGGCGGCGTGACCTGCGGTCGTCCGTCCGACTGCCATTGCAGGATCAGAAAGATGACCGGTACGGCCAACGCGGTCAGCTTCAACCAGTACTGGAACGCCTGCACGAAGGTGATCGCCCGCATCCCGCCGAGCGCCACGTTCGCCGTCACCACCGCTCCCACCAGCAGCGCGCCCCACGCGTAGGACCCACCGGTGATGGTCGTGAAGGTCAGCCCGGCGCCCTGCAACTGCGGCACGAGATAGAGACAGCCGATGAACACCACGAACACGCTGGCCAGCCTGCGCAGCGGCAGCGACCGAAGGCGCACCTGGCAGAAGTCGGGCAGCGTGAAAGCCCCGGAACGGCGCAGCGGCGCGGCCACGAAGAGCAGCAGCGCCAAATAGCCCGCCGCGAACCCGACCGGGTACCAGAGCACGTCCACGCCGTACCGCAGGATCAGCCCGGCCACCCCGAGGAACGACGCCGCCGACAGGTATTCACCGCTGATCGCCGCCGCGTTCCAGGCCGGGCTCACCGAACGCGAGGCGACCAGGAAATCCGAGGTGGTGCGAGCGAACCGCAGGCCGTACGCGCCGATGCCGACGGTCACCAGGACCACCACGATCAAACCCGGCAGGAGGTACGGGTTCACTGTTCCGGCTTCCGGATCAGCGCGATGAAGTCCTGCTCGTTGCGTTCCGCCCACCGCACGTACGCCCAGCCCACGCCCACCAGGAAGGGAAACGACAGAACCCCGAGCAGCACCCACGGGAGGTAGATCCCGAACACCTTCACCGACCCGACCCCGGGCGCGACCGCGAACAGCAGCGGCAGCGCGCCCAGCCCGGTCACCACCACCAGCGCCAGGCGCAGGGCGAGCGCGAGTTGGGCGCGGACCAGACCCTTCACCAGCGCCTCGCCCACCGGGGTCTGCTCCGCGAGGTCGGCGTGGGTGCGGTCGGTCGGGCGGCGCCGGGCCGCGACCTCACCCAGCACCACCCGCGTACGCCGCGGAGCCTGATCGCCGTCCATGTCCGGGAGTCTTACGGCCCGGCCGCAGAAGTCAAGGGCACTGCCAGGTCTGGCTCACGTCCCCGGCATCCGCGATGACCGTACGGGCCCGCACCCGGCCGAGGTTCCAGCCGCGCCAGTCGTCGGGGCTCTCCAGCAGCGCGATGTCGAGGTGGGCGAGCACGCACCGGCGCCGCGCCGAGTCGAGACCGTCGAGCCCGGTGGCCGCGTCCGGTGACAGCGTGCCCAGATAGGCGACGTCGAGCGTGCGCGACTGCTTGATGTTGTGCTCGGCGATCACCCGGTCCGGGTTCGCGCCGGCCAGGCCGAGCAGAGCCAGTACCCCGGCGGCGATCGCCACCCGGGGCAGCCACGGCGCTCGGATCCGGATGCCGGCGATCAGCACCAGCACCAGGACCAGGCCGAACCAGCCCTCGCAGCAGGCGACCAGCAGCCGCAGGCGGGTCAGCCCGTAGGTGTCGGCGTACACGTTCATCCGGTGCAGCGCCGACGCGACGATGAGCAGCGTCAGGCCGGCGAGGGCGCCCATCAGCACACGCAACAGCAGGCGGTCGGCTGGTTTCTCGCGGGGCGCCCAGCGAGCGGCGCCGGCGAGCACCACCAGGGTGAGACCGGTGACGAAGCAGAGCTGCCAGAAGCCGCCCCGGGCGTACTCGGCGAAGGTCAGCCCATCGGTGTCCAGCACGTGCCGGTTCCCCCCGAACAGGACGGCGAGCTGCACCGCCACGAAGCCGGCGAAGAGCAGGACGAGCAGGCCGAGCGGCACCGCCCACTCGAACCGGGCGACCTTGCGGCCCTCGGTGCCGTCGAGTCCGGTCAGGTCGGGCGGTGCCGTACGCAAGAACGCCGCCCCGCCGAACAGGGCCACCGCCAGCGCGAATACGAAGATCCACCGGAACGCCGACGGAACGTCCACGTCCGGGGCGAGGTGCGAGAGCGCGCCGGCGAACGCGGCGTCAGCCGAGGCGAACAACGCCCCGAACACGGTGAGCAGCGCGATCGACACCACGACGGTGGCCAGCACCCGCACGTTCGCCGTACCCCCGCCGATCCGCCCACGCAGTCGCGTCGTGCCGTGTCGCAGCCACGGCAGCGCCCGGAACACGGCGATCAGCGGCATCGTGTAGCCGGCCACGATGCTGCGCATGGACCGCCCGCCGGTCAACGCGAGCGCCCCTGTCAGCGTCGCCATCAACAGGCACAACGCGAACAGCCAACCGGCCGAGCGAAACGTGCCGACCGCGACCAGCGCCACCGTCAGGCCGGCCCAGCCGTACGCGTCGACCGACCGCTTCGGCCGTGGCCTGACGACCAGCGGCGACGGCCCACTGGCCGGCGGTTCCGGCAGGATCGCGCTGATCACCAGGGCCACGGTCCCGGCTACCGCCATCACCAGCCACCCGACACCGGCCCGGTCGAGCGGCAGACTGATCGCCGCCACCACGGCGGCAATCGCGATCGCGACGACGGTGGCGGCCGGCGCACTACGGGCCGGGCCGGGCCACTGCTTTCCCCAGAGCAGATCGGACGGCCAGGGCCCGTGCTCGGTCGGTGGCCCGATCGGGTTCTTGAGCGCGGGCGGCAACCTGGTCGCCGTCGCCGTCGCCGCGCCCGCCGGGCCGGGCGCGTTGAACCACGCCGGATCGCTCGGCCACGCGCCCGGCGGCTGGCTCCCGTGCGGCGGCCTACTGCTGTGTGGCGGTTGGCTGCTGTGCGGGGGCTGGCTCCCGTGCGGTGGCTGGCTTCCAGGGGGTGGCTGGTTGCCTCGCGGCGGCTGGTTGCCGGCTGGTGGCTGGATTTCGGGCATGGCGAGGCCTCCGGAGGGCAGCGTCGGATGGCCCGGGGGCACCGGGCCGGCGAAACGAGTGGGATCAGGCGGTGTGCAGCGGAAGTTTCACGTGGATGTGGCAGCCGCGCAGGTCTCGGTCCGGGTCGACCACCGCGATCGTGCCCTGATGCATCTGGACCACCCAGCGGGCGATGGCCAGACCGAGACCGGTGCCGCCACCGGCCGGGCGTTCACCGCGAGTGAAGCGCTCGAAGACGCGGTCACGCTCCGCGGCCGGGATGCCGTCACCCTCGTCGGCGACCGCGATGAGCAGGTGATCGTCGCGGCGTTCGGCGCGGACCAGCACGGTTCCGCCCGCCGGGCTGTGCCGGGCCGCGTTGTCGAGCAGGTTGGCGAAGACCTGGTGCAGCCGTTCGCGGTCGCCGGGCACCACCGCGTGCGGGGCGGCGATCTCGAAACGGACGTCCCGGCCGGCGCCGGCCGCGTTCACTCGGGCCTCGGCGACCACGTCGTCGAGGAAGTCGGGCACGTTTATCGGTCGGCGATCGAGCGGGACCACGCCCGCCTCCACCCGGGACAGGTCGAGCAACTCGGTGACCAGGCGGCCGAGTCGTGCGGTCTGGGCCAGGGCGGTCTGCATCATCGCGGGTTCGGCCTCGGCCACGCCGTCGACGATGTTCTCGAGGAGGCCGTGGAGCGCGGTGATGGGCGTACGCAACTCATGCGAGACATTCGCGATCAGCTCGCGCCGCTGCCGGTCCGCCGCCGCGAGGTCGGCGGCCATCTGGTTGAAGGTCTGGGCCAGCTGGCCCACCTCATCCTGCGAGGTCGCCCGGATCCGCCTGGTGTAATCGCCCTGCGCCATCCGCCGGGCCGCCACCGTCATCTCCCGCAGCGGCGACGTCATGCCGTGCGCGAGGAACTGCAGCGTGGTCAGCGCGACGATCATCGCGGTGACCGACGTCCAGAGCGGGAACCAGCCGAGCCACAGCCAGAACCAGATCATGCCGGCCGCCCCCGCCCCGACCAGGATCATCCCAATCTTGATCTTGATGGATCGGACCGGGTCGAGCGGCCTGGGCAGGCTTTTCATCGTTCGACCTCAAGGGCATAGCCCACCCCGTGCACGGTACGGATGAGGTCCGAACCCAACTTCCGGCGAAGACCCTTGATGTGGCTGTCCACCGTGCGCGTACCCGACGCGTCGGCCCAGCCCCAGACGTCGGCGAGCAACCGCTCTCTCGGCAGAACCGTGCGCGGATGCGCGGCCAGATGCACCAGAAGGTCGAACTCCGTCGGCGTCAGGCGGGCCTCCACCCCGGCCCGAAGCACCCGCCGCTCGGCCTGGTTGATCTCCAGATCACCGAACCGCAACGTCGGCGGCCCGACCGGCCCGGCCGCCCCCTTGGCCGCCCGGCGCAGCAGCGCGTGCACCCGGGCGGCGAGCTCCCGCATCGAGAACGGCTTGACCATGTAGTCGTCCGCCCCCACCGCAAGCCCCACCAGCAGATCGGTCTCGTCGTCGCGGGCGGTCAGCATGAGGATCGGGACCGCCCGTTCCGCCTGAATCCGACGGCACACCTCGAGCCCGTCGAACCCCGGCAACATCACGTCCAGCACGATCGCATCCGGTGGCGTACGCCGAGCCGCGGCCACCGCACCCGGCCCGTCCCCGGCCACCTCGACCAGAAAGCCCTCAGCCCGCAGTCGAGCCGCCACCGCGTCGGCGATAGTCCGCTCGTCCTCGACGACAAGCACCCTTTTCTCCACCGACGCCACCTCCAGCCCGCCCGCGATCTAACCGAGTATGCGCAAGCCCGGCCGAAGAGCCCCCGTGCCTCCCGTGCCGAACTCGCGACAGGCAGCCTATTGATCACCCGTGCAGACCGGGCGCGCACTTTGTGAACGAACTGTGGAGATGCCCCTCGATCGCCGTCCCTCCTTGGCCCCTCTCAAGCGCAACCCTGGCTCACGATTTGCCCACTTTGTCAGCTATTGCGAGCCCGCCGCGGGCCGCAGAGCAGCGAGGCCAGGGGCGGAGCCTGTGGATAAGTCTGTGGAGAACCCTGTGAGCCTGTGGACAACGGTGTGGATTAACGGTGGATCTGTGGGAATCAGCGGGTCCAGTCGTGCTTGGCGGCACGGATGAGCTTGTCCTTGAGCTCGCGGGTGTGGCGGCGGCTGACGGGGAGCTCCACGCCGTCGACGGCCACGACGTAGCCGGAGTTGGTCAGGCGGAGCTCGGTGATCAGTCGGATCTGCACCAGGTAGGAGCGGTGGATCCGGACGAAACCGGCGTCGGCCCAGCGTTCGGCGAGGGTGGCCAGGGAGACGCGGACCAGGTGGGAGGCGTCGGAGGTGTGCAGGCGGGCGTAGTCACCCTGGGCCTCGACCCAGCGGACGGAGGAGCGCGGGAGCATCCGGGTGGTGCCGGCCAGCTCGACCGGGATGGTGGGCTCGTCCTGGGGGGCGGCGGGGGCGGGTGCGGGGGTGAGACGCACGCCGGCGACCCGGCGCAGGGACTCGCCCAGGCGTTCGGCTCGGACCGGCTTGCGGACGTAGTCGGTGACGCCCAGGTCGAAGGCGTCGACGGCACCGTCGTCGTAGGCCGTCACGAAGACGATTGCCGGTGGGCGGGCGAAGCGGCGCAGGATGCGGGCCAGTTCCATGCCGTCCAGGCCGGGCATGCGGATGTCCAGGAAGACCGCGTCGACTTCGGTGTCGCGCAGCACCCGCAGGGCTTCGGTGGCGTCGCCGGCTCGGTGCACGTGGGCGACCCGGCCGTCCGCGTTCAGCAGGTAGGCCAGTTCGTCCAGGGCGGGCGGCTCGTCGTCGACGGCGAGCACGACGAGCGTCATGCTCGTACACCTGGATGGAATTTGGGAACCCGCATGCTCACCTTCGTCCCCTCGCCGGGTGCGGTTTCGACCACCAGGCCGAAACGGTCGCCGAAGACCGACCGCAGGCGCTCGTCGACGTTCGTGAGGCCGACGTGCTGCCCGTCGTCGGTTTCCGAGTCGCCGGGCGCGAACACCGCCGGATCCATTCCGACGCCGTCATCCTCGACCGTTATGTGGCATTCGGCGCCCGCATCACGAGCTTCGATGCTCACCATACCGACGCCCGGCTTACGCGACAGACCATGCCGCACGGCGTTCTCCACCAGCGGCTGGAGGCACAGGAACGGCAGGCTTACCGGCAGCACCTCGGGGGCGATCTGCAGGCGCACCTGGAGCCGGTCACCGAAGCGGGCCCGCTCGATGGTCAGATAACGGTCGATCGAGCGCAGCTCTTCGGCGAGGGTGGTGAACTCGCCGTGGGCCCGGAACGAGTAGCGGGTGAATTCGGCGAACTCGAGGATCAGTTCGCGGGCCCGCTCGGGGTCGGTGCGTACGAACGAGGCGATCGCGGTCAGCGCGTTGTAGATGAAATGGGGGCTGATCTGGGCGCGCAGGGCTCGCACCTCGGCGCGGGCCAGCCGTTCCCGGGAGGTGTCGAGTTCGGCCAGGGCGATCTGGGAGCCGGCCCAGCGGGCGGTCTCCGCGGTGGCCTGCACGAGACCCGGCGCCGGCTGGGCGTCGGCCACCGCGACCAGGGCGGCGGTGGCCCGGCCGTCCGGCCCGGACAGGGGTGCGACGACGGCACCGCGGACCACGCAGTCGACCCGGTCGCAGGGCAGTTCGCCGCCGGCGAGCACGACCGTGCGGTGGGTGGCGAGAGCGCGCCGGGCGGCGGCGGTGAACTGTTCGCCGTGGTGGGTGCCGCGTCCGTCGTACGCCATGCAGTGGTCGCCGTCGTCGATCGAGAGACCGACCGCACCGACAAGCGCGCGTAGATGCCGGACCGCTTTTCCGGCGCTCGACGTGGTGAGGCCGCCGCGCAGCGGTTCGGCGGCGAGCGCGGCTGTGTGCAGCACGTCGTAGGTGGCCCGTTGCATGGCGGTGGCTATGCCGCGGCGCGCGCGGAGGCGAACGACCGCCACCACGGCGGCAGCCAGGGCGGCGATGACCGCGATGACCGCGAGAGCGCTCCCAACCTGATCCGCCACGCGACACAGGTTATGGCCAGCACGCCCGGTCATACCTTGTTGGCAGGGGGCCAATTGGGATTACCGAGTGGTAACAACTTTTAACAGCATCGAGCAATATCGATCCAGTGAGGTCAGAAGCCTCGTCGGGTCCCTCGCAGCAACACCCATACCCTGGGGAGAGCTAAATGTTCACATCGTCCTGGCGATCGAGGGCTGCCGTCCGCAACGCCCTGATCGCCGTGTTCGCCATGCTCCTGGCGTTCGTGGCGGCACCAACAGCTCCCGTTCTGGCGGCCAACCCCTATGAGCGTGGCCCGGCCCCCTCCAAGGCCAGCATCGAGGCCACCACCGGCCCCTATGCCACCGCCAAGGTCACTGTCGCGAAGTCGGCCGTCAGCGGCTTCGGCGGCGGCACGATCTATTACCCGACAAGCACCGCGGACGGTACGTTCGGCGCTGTCGCGATCGTTCCCGGCTTCACGAACGTGCAGTCGGCCGTCGCCTGGCTCGGCCCGCGCATCGCGTCGCAGGGCTTCGTCGTGTTCATCATCGACACGAACAGCGTCTACGACCAGCCCGACTCCCGCGGCACCCAACTGCTGGCCGCCCTGGACTACCTGACCAGGACCAGCACCGTGAAGAGCCGCATCGACGCGACCCGGCTCGGGGTGAGCGGTTACTCGATGGGTGGCGGTGGCGCACTGTCGGCGACCCGGACCCGTACGTCGATCAAGGCAAGCGTGCCGATGGCGCCGTACCACGGCACCAAGAGCTGGACCGCGGTGAAGACCCCCACCCTGGTCATCGCCGGCCAGAGCGACACCGTCGCGCCGCCGTCCTCGCACGGCCTGGCGTTCTACAACAGCCTGCCGAGCACCCTCGACAAGGCGTACATGGAGCTGAAGGGCGCCTCGCACAGCGCGCCGACGTCGTCGAACACCACGATCGCGAAGTACAGCATCTCCTGGCTGAAGCGCTTCATCGACAACGACACCCGCTACGACCAGTTCCTGTGCCCCAACCCGACGGACGCCACCATCTCGTCGTACAAGAGCACCTGCAGCTACAGCTGACGCCTCAGGCCGTCATTGAAGTTCCTCGGCGGCACGCCGCCGAGGAACATCAAAAGGTCAGTAGGCGCCCTTGCGCTTGAGGACGACCCAGATGGTGCGCCACAGGATGCCAAGGTCGTAGGTGAGCGACCAGTTGTCCACGTAGTAGAGGTCGAGCCGCACCGCTTCGTCCCAGCTCAGGTCGGAACGACCGGAGACCTGCCACAGGCCGGTCATGCCGGGGCGGACGAGCAGGCGCCGGCGGACGTCGCCGAGGTAGTCGCCGTCGTCGGCGGGCAACGGGCGGGGGCCGACCAGCGACATCTCGCCCTTCAGCACGTTGATCAGCTGCGGGAGCTCGTCCATCGAGGTGGCCCGGAGCTTCTGCCCGAAGGCGAAGATCCGAGGGTCGACCTTCATCTTGAACATCATGCCGTCGGACTCGTTGAGCTCCTCCAGCGTGGCCTTGCGCTCCTCGGCGTCCACGTACATCGTGCGGAACTTCCACACTCGGAACGTGCGGCCCTCGTGGCCGACCCGGGGCTGCCGGAAGAAGACCGGCCCGGGGTCGGAGATCTTGATGCCGAGCGCGATGAGCAGCAGGAACGGGCTCAGGAAGAGCAGGCCTAGCCCGGCCGCGACCCGGTCGAGCAGGTTCTTCGCGAGCCAGCCGGGGCCGGAGAGAGTCGGCTCCTCGACGTGCAGCAGCGGCAGACCCTCGATCGGGCGGATGTGCACGCGCGGGCCGGCGATGTCGGTGAGCTGCGGCGCCACCACCAGGTCGACGCCGGTGCCCTCGAGCTGCCAGGCCAGCCGGCGCAACTCGCCCGGCTCGGCGCTCGCCGAACCGCAGACCGCGATCGTGTCGGCGCCCACCTCGCGCACCAGGGACAGCAGGTCACGGGTCGCGTAGACGGGAACCGGGGTCTCGATGCCGCGGGCCGCCGCGTAGCCGTCGGTCAGGTGGATCGCGACCGGGATGAGGCCGGCCGCCGGCGAGCGGGTGACCGCCGTGTAGACCTCGAGCGCCTCGGGCAGGGTGCCGACCAGGACCATCCGGTGTGCGCCGTGGCCGAACCGGCGGCGGGCCAGGTGCAGCACCTGCCGGGCGAGCACCCGGTCGGTGAGCAGGAAGAAGGCGGCGCTCGCCGACACCATCGCGACCGTCCCACGGGACAGGCCGGTCTTGGTGGCGAAGGCGAGCAGCGACACGGCGGCCACGACCGTGACCGACGTGCGGACGATCCGCTTGAACTCCTCGCTGCCCAGACCCAGATAGCGCCGGTCGTAGGTGCCGTTGGCCCACAGCAGGATCAGCCAGCCGAGCGGCAGGACGATGTAGGCGAAGAAGCTGAACAGCTCCTGGCCGTGCAGGAAGAGCAGGCTGCGGTTGTCGAAGCCGGACTTCGACTTCTCCAGGTAGGTCGCGGCCAGATAGCTCGCCAGCAGGACCGAAAGAAGATCAAGGAAGACAAGCGCCAACGTGTACGGCCGGTGCCAGCGGGACAGGCGCTTGTGCGTCCGGTTCCAGGCCGATCGGGGTACGCCGTTGCTCGGTGGCGGCTCCTGCTGCCACTCGAAGCTGTCGTACGGCACGGGTTTGCTCCGGCTGCTGTCGGTAACCGGGTGATGCAGGCTTGTCGACACCTCGCCTACGTCCTCCCGCATCCGGAAAAGATTACGCACCGCCACGAGCTTTCGGCTGTCGGCCACCACGGCCCGCACCCGTCGACCCTTAGCGCGTTGCCTGGGACCGGGCCACTATACCGATGGAACCGGCCGAACGGAGCGCACGTCGCACAGGCTCTACCACACCGAGTTGTTCAGGCACACAAAGTAACTATCGGGCCTATCGAATCAGCTTCGACAGGCGGCGGTCGGCCAGCGGTTTGCCGCCGGTCTGACACGTAGCGCAGTACTGCAAGCTCTTGTCGGCGAAGGAAACCTCACGCACGGTGTCCCCGCAGATCGGGCAGGGCAGACCTGTACGAGCGTGCACCCGCAGCCCAGCGCGCTTCTCGCCCTTGAGCTCGGCCGCCTTCTGCCCGACCGACCGGGTCACCGCGTCGGTCTCGACCTCGCGCATCGCCCGGTAGAGCTCACCCATCTGCTCGTCGGTGATCTTGCCGGTGAGCGCGAACGGCGACATCTTGGCGACGTGCAAGATCTCATCGGAGTACGCGTTCCCGATGCCGGCCAGCACCTCCTGGTCGACGAGCACACCCTTGATCTGACCGTTGCGCGAGCGGATGCGCTCGGCGAACTCCGTCTCGGAGAGGGCGAGCGCGTCGGGCCCGAGGCGCGACACGCCCGGCACCTCGGCCGGATCGCGCACCAGATAGGCGGCCAGCGACTTCTGGGTGCCGGCCTCGGTCAGGTCGAACCCGGAGCCGTCGTCGAGCCGCATCCGGATCGCGATCGGCCCGCTGCCCGGCTTGAGCGGGGCGGGCGACTTGAACGCGTCGCGGTAATGCAGCCAACCCGCTCGGGCGAGGTGCACGATCAGGTGGAGGTCGTCGCCGAGGGCGATGTCGAGGAACTTGCCATGCCGGCCGGCGTCACGAACCGGCATCCCGGCGACGGCGGAGGCGGGCGGATCGAACGTCTTCAGCGCGCTGAACGAGGACACCTCGAGGCGTTGCACGGTGTGGCCGACCGCGCGCTCACGCAGGTATGCGGCGAGCGCCTCGACCTCGGGAAGTTCCGGCACGAGGTCAACGGTAGCGTTTCCGGCCATGAAGGTGGTGGTTGCGCACAACCGTTATCGGGAAGCGATCCCCTCGGGCGAGAACGTCATCGTGGACACCGAGATCGCCCAGCTCAGGGCGGTCGGGGTGGAGGTGTTGCCGTTCCAGCGCAGCTCGGACTCGATCGGCGAGCTCCCGGCCGTGCAGAAGGCGCTTCTGCCGATCTCGCCGATCTATGGCGGCCCGGCCCAGCGTGACCTGGCTCGACTGCTGACCGACGAACGCCCGGACCTGCTGCACCTGCACAACCCGTACCCGTTGCTGTCGCCCTGGGTCATCAAGACGGCCCATGCCCATGGGGTGCCGGTGATCCAGACCGTGCACAACTACCGCCAGGTCTGCTCGTCGGGCCTGTACTTCCGGGACGGCCACAACTGTCAGGACTGCCGGGGCAAGCTGGTCGGCTGGCCGGCCGTCAAGCACCGCTGCTACCGGGGATCGGCCGCGCAGAGCGCTCTGATGGCCACCACCCTGGCCGTGCACCGGCCCACCTGGAAGTCCGTCGAGCGATACGTCGCCCTGACCGACCGGATCGCCGCCCACCTGCGCGACTACGGCATCCCCGACGAACGCATCGTGGTGAAGCCGAACGCCTATCCCGACCCGGGCGAGCCGTCCCCGCCGGGCGAGGGCTTCCTCTTCGGTGGCCGGCTGTCCCCGGAGAAGGGCCTCGAACTGCTGCTGGACGCGTGGCAGCGGCATCCGGACGGCTCGCTGGGCCCGCTGCTCATCGCCGGCGACGGGGAACTGCGGCCGCTCGCCGAGAAAGCCGCGGCCGAGCGCTCCGACATCACCTACGCGGGCATTCTGGACCGGTCGCGGATGGTCGAGGCCCGGCGCGCGGCGGCGGTCGTGCTGGCCGTGCCGACCTGGAACGACGTGCTGCCCACGGTGATCCTGGAGGCGATGGCCGACGGCCGCCCGGTTCTCGGCACGGCGGTCGGCGGTCTGCCGTACCTCATCGGGGCGGAAGCCGGCTGGCTGGTGCCCCCGGAGCCGGCGGCGCTGGCCGCCGCCCTGCCGGTGGCCCGCGACGAGGCCGCCGGTCTTGGGAAGATTGCCCGGAGTCGCTATCTGAGCGAATTCCATCCGGACGTGCTGACCGCCAGGCTGCTCGACATCTATCGGGAAGTCACAGCTGGCACCTAGGTAGAGCATGGGGGCACGGGGGAATGCTCTCCGGGTGGATCGAAGAAAACTGCTCTTGGGTGTGGGCGGCGCGGCCATCGTCGGCGTGACCGGAGGTGGAGTCGGCTATGCGCTCGGCTCCGGCTCCGAACCCCCGGCGGTCAAAGCGACCGAGCCGGCGCCCACACCCGCCAAGTACCGGTCCCGGCCCGACCTGCGGACCATGCCGGACGTCACGATCACGACGCCCGCGAACGCCACCGTCGGCGGCTACATCTGCCTGTCACCGGCGTCCGGCACCGGCCTGTGGGGCCCCCTCATGGTCGACGAGAAGGGTTCGCCGATCTGGTTCAAGAAGGTGCCCGACCCGGCCACCGTCGCCATCGACTTCAAGGTGCAGAAATACCGGAACCAACCGGTGCTCACCTGGTGGGAGGGGACCATCGGGGGCACCGGTGGGCAGGGCGTCGGCCAGGGTGAGTTCGTGCTTGCCGACCGGTCCTACCGAGAGGTCACCCGGGTGCGGGCGGCCGGCAGCGAGCAGGCCGACCAGCACGACTTCGTCATCACCCCGCGGGACACGGCACTCTTCTGGATCTACGACCCGATCCCGTACGACCTCAGCCCGGTGGGCGGCCCGACCGACGGGGTGCTGCACGACGGGGTGATCCAGGAGATCGACATCGCCACCGGCAAGAAGCTGTTCGAGTGGCGGGCAAGCGAGCACGTGCCGCTCGACGAGTCGTACGCCCCGCTGCCCGGCGGCGACTCGGCCCATCTGCCCTACGACTACTTCCACGCCAACTCGGTCGGCCTGGCCGCCGACGGCAACATCATCATCTCGTCCCGGCACACCTGGACGGCTTACAAGTTGGACAAATCGTCGGGCAAGGTGATCTGGCGGCTCGGCGGCAAGAAGTCCGACTTCACGGTCGAGGAGAAGGCGAAGTTCGCCTGGCAGCACGACTTCCGCCAACGCCGCGACGGCTCCTACAGCGTCTTCGACAACGGCGCCGGCGTGACCAAGGTGCGCGACTACTCCCGCGGGCTGGTGCTCAAGCTCGACGAGACGGCGAAAACCGCGGCTTTCGTCGCCGAGTACCTCCACCCCGAGCGGGTGTCCGCCCCGACCCAGGGCAACTTCCGCGAACTGGCCGACGGCGGCTCGTTCATCGGCTGGGGTCAGATGCCGCACTTCACCGAACACAACGTCGACGGCAGCGTCCGCCTGGCCGGCCACATCCCCCTCGACAACCAGTCCTACCGCGCCTACAAGGTCGACTGGACCGGCGAGCCACTCGACCAGCCCGCCCTGGGCCTGACCGTCCTGGGCGGCAACGTGGTGGTCAGCGCAAGCTGGAACGGCACCACCCGGGTGAACCGCTGGCGGGCGCGTTACGGAGCCCAGCCCGGCGCTCTGACCGGCACCCTCGAGGCCCCGCGGTCCGGCTTCGAGACCACCCTGACCGTCCCCGGCACCCCGGAGTACGTCGTCGCCGAAGCCCTCGACGCCACCGGCAAACTGCTCGGCACCTCCTCAGCAATCCCGGTACGCGTCTAGGTCACCCGACTGCTGCACGGCGACGACGGGAGCGCAATCGTGCCGTACGAGCTGGTCGACGACGCGATCTATCGGGCTTTCCTTAACAGTCGAGCCGCATGGCGATCAGCACATGATTCAGTGCAAGAAGTAGGCGAGCTTCTGAACCTCCAACGCTGACCGCCGGTACCAATCGAGCGCACGGTACTGCTTGAGCAGCAGAGCCGCTCGCCCGAGCGTCATCTTCGGCCGGGTCAGCCGCGTAGGGCGGTGCGGGCGGAGAAGATGATGCTGGCGGCCAGGAAGGCGGCGTTGACCAGGGTGAACAAGCCGATGAACCAGACCGTCCACTGTGGTGCGACGGCCAGCACCAGGCCGGCCAGGGCGATCACGGCGCCGTAGTCGCGGACCAGCTTGACCAGGCGGATCGGCAGCGAGCGGCTCGTCACCATGCTCGCGGCCTGCTCGCCGCCCTGCATCACCGAGGTGACCAGGTTGACCATCCAGGTGCCGGCGAACGCGGCGAGCAGCCACGCGGGAGTGTCGGACACCTGCGCCTTGGCGGTGGCGGCCAGGGCCGAGACCAGGGAGATCTGGACGGCCACGTCGCAGAGCACGTCCAGCCGCCCGCCGGCGATCGAGGTCTGCCGGGTGACTCGGGCCAGCTGGCCGTCGGAGCAGTCGAACGCGTACGCCAGCTGCCAGCCGATCAGCGCGAGCAGGCCGATCGGCCAGGCCCAGACCCGGCCCTCGGCCACCGGGCCGGCGGCCGCGATGACCACGAAGGACACCAGGCAGCCGAGGCCGAGGTTGAACACCGTGAGCACGGACGGGGCGAGGCCACGCTTGTGGGCGCCGACCGCGATCCGGGCGCCGAGGTGCTGGCTGACAGCCTCGCTGAACAGCCCGCCCCCGCGGTTGACCGCGTAGTAGTCGGCGGCGGAGGGGGCGGCCGCGACCGGGCCGGAATCAGCGGTTGGTGACGGCTTCGACATAGTCGGCCAGCTTTCGGCTTATCTCGTCCGGGCTCATGGCCAGGTGTTCGAGGATCGTGTAGCGGTCGGGCCGGGTGCGCGGGGCGAACGCGACCGCCTCGACGAACTGGCCCGCGTCAAGGTCCACGTCGGCGGGCAGGCGCGGCAGCTGGTGCCGGGCCAGGCATTCGGACATCTGGGTGAAGCGACGTTCGTCGCCCCGCAGGAACGTGCAGAACAGCGCGCCCAGGCCGGCCAACTCGCCGTGCGAGGCGGTGCCGGGGAACAGCGAGTCGACGGCGTGCATGATCTCGTGGCAGCCGCCGGAGGCGGGCCGGCTGCTGCCGCAGACCGCCATGGCCAGGCCGCTGGCGATAAGTGATTCGGCGAGCACCGTGACGAACGCGTCGTCGGACATGTCGCCGGGCATGTTGAGCACCGCCTCGGCGCCCATCCGGGCGAGCGAGGCGGCGAGCCCGTCGACCGGTTCGCCGCGCACTTCGCGGGCCAGTTCCCAGTCGGCGAGCGCGGAGATGTTGCTGATCACGTCGCCGATGCCACCACGGTTGACGCGCTCCGAGCCGTTCTCGACGAAGTCCAGGTCGACGACGACGCCGAACGGGATGTGCACGCCGTACGAGTTCTTGATGCCGTCGTGGATGAGGCTGGCGACCGGTGAGGCGATGCCGTCGTTGGCGAGGCTGGTGGCCACCGAGATCATCGGCAGGCCCCACCGGTTGGCCGCGTATTTCGCGGTGTCCACGGTGGTGCCGCCGCCGATCCCGACGACCGCGTCGTAGCTGCGGGCGCGAAGCTTGCCGGAGAGTTCGAGCGCAGCGTCCAGGGTGCCGCCGACGGTGGTGTAGACGTCGGCCGCGCCGAGTGTGGGGCGGATCAGGTTCACCACCCGTTCACCGAGGCCGGGGCCGACCACGACGGCGACGTCGCCGCCGGCCGAGATGCGGCCGTCGGCCAGGATGCGACCCAGGTCGGCGACCGCACCGCGACGTACGTCGATGTGCAGGGGCGTCTGGATGCTGCGCGCTAGTAGCGGCATGCGATCTCCCGCGCCTTGGCGAGGTCCTCGTGATTGTCGACCTCGACCCAGCTGACCTGGCCGATCGTCGCCGCGCGCACCTCGCCGCCGCGGTTCGCGTATTCCTGGAAGCCGTCCTCGTAGTAGAGGTTGGGGTCGCGTTCCCAGGTGGTCTTGAGGGCGTCGGCCAGGCCGGCCGCGGCCGCGGGCTCGATGATGTTGGCGCCGATGTACTCGCCGAACGCGTCCGCCGGGTCCATCAGTTTGGTGATTTTGGCCAGCTGTCCATCTTCCCGGAAGACCGTCTTCATCTCCTCGTCAGCCAGCTTCTTCAGATTGTCGATGGCGAGCAGGATGCTCGGACCACGACTCGTCAGGAGGGTCTGCTCGACGCTCACGGGATGTACGGTGTCGCCATTGACCATCAACGCACCCTGGGCGAAGTGGTCACGGGCGAGCCAGAGGGAGTAGGCGTTGTTCCATTCCTCGGCCTTGTCGTTGTGCACCAGGCTGATCTTGACGCCGTACTTCTCCTGGAACGTGGAGACCCGCTCCTCGACGGCGCCGGCGCGGTAGCCCACGACGATCGTGACGTCGGTGAGCCCGGCCGCGGCCAGGTTCGACAACGAGATATCCATGATCGTGGTTTCGCCGTCCACCGGGACGAGCGCTTTCGGAAGCGTGTCCGTGTAGGGGCGAAGGCGGCGGCCGGCGCCCGCCGCGAGAATCAAGCCGATCATGGGATCTCCTGTCAAAGCATGCGTGTGGCCCCGCGAGGATAACCGTCGGTGTCTCACACCGCGGACCGCACGAGGTAGAGAAAAATCCTATAGAGGCTGCTCGTAAGCTGGAAACCATGACCGCTGAGCAGTTGATCTCCTTCGCCCGTGGCGCTCCGTCGCTGGACATCATCGACGTCGAGGGCCTGAAGGCCGCCGCGGTGCGCGCCTTCGACGCCGACCCCTCCGGCATGACCGCTTACGGCACCTCCGTCGGCTATGTCCCGCTCCGCAAGTGGATCGCGGAGAAGCACGGGGTGTCGGCTGACCAGGTCATCGTCACCAACGGGTCACTGCAGGCGGACGCCTTCCTCTTCAACCACCTGGTGCGGCCGGGCGACACCGTGGTGGTGGAGAAGCCGACCTACGACCGTACGCTGCTCAGCCTCCAGCAGCTCGGGGCCAAGGTGCACCAGGTCACGCTGCGCGAGGACGGCATCGACGTCGACGAGCTGCGCGCCCTGCTCGAATCGGGTGTTCGTCCCAAGCTCGCCCACATCATCCCGAACTACCAGAACCCGGCCGGCCTGACGCTGTCCGAGGAGAAGCGGCGCGCGCTGGTGGCGCTGGCCGTCGAATACGAGTTCATCATTTTCGAGGACGACCCGTACGTCGACATCCGCTTCCGCGGCGAGGCGCTGCCCTCGATGCTGTCGATGGACTCCGACAACGTCGTGGTCCACGCCTCCAGCTTCACCAAGACGGTCTGCCCCGGCGTCCGCGTCGGTTACCTGGTCGGCCCGGCCGCGCTCATCGACGCGATCGCGAAGAAGGCCACCAACCTCTACATCTCGCCCGGCATGGTTTCCGAGGCGATCGTGCACCAGTTCTGTGTCTCCGGCGACATCGCCAAGTCGATCGAGACGGTCAGCGCCGCGCTCGCCGAGCGGGCCTCGGTGCTCGCCGACTCGCTGCGCAAGCACATTCCGGGCGCGGTCTTCACCGAGCCCGACGGCGGCTACTTCCTCTGGGTCGACCTGCCCACCGACGTGGACGTGGACAAGCTGTTCCCGGCCGCCATGAAGAAGGGTGTGGCTATCGTCAAGGGCACGGACTTCCTGCTCGACGGTGGCAAGAGCTCGGTGCGCCTGGCGTTCTCCGCGGTCACCGTCGACCAGATCGACGAAGGTGTCCGCCGACTGGCCGAGGCCATCGAAGAGGTCCGCGCCTAAGGTTCTCGTTGCGCCGGGCGGGTAACCGTTTCCCGTCCGGCGCATTCGGTGTGCCCGTCGTAACAAGTGGGGGAGGTCTCATGAGCGAGCGTGAAAACGGCACTTGGAGCCGGAGCAAGCCGCTGGTTCGAGCCTTCGCCCCGCTGCGGGCGATGAACCGGCTCCTCGGCACGACGGACGGCCTCGCGAACGGGTCACGGCCGCACCCGGCCGCGAGCGCCGTGGTCGACTGCGGGGTGTACGCGGCCGGCGTGCGCCTGCCCGGCACCTTCTCCCCCGACGAGGCGCTTCGCGAGGCCTGCTCCCGGGACGACGCGTTCGTCTGGCTGGGCCTGCACGAGCCGGGCGAGGAGGAGATGACCGCCATCGCGCACTCGTACGGCCTGCACGAGCTGGCGGTGGAGGACGCGGTGAAGGCCGAGCAGCGGCCCAAGCTGGAGAACTTCGGCACGGTGCACTTCCTGGTCATGCGGACCGCCCGGTACGTGCCGCACGACAAGATCACCGAGACCTCGCAGGTCGTCGAGACCGGCCAGATGATGCTCTTCGTGGGCGAGCAGTTCGTCATCACGGTCCGCCACGGCGACGCCTCCGAGCTGGGCTCGGTGCGGCTGGACCTGGAGACCGAGCGGGCCGCGCTTCTCGAGCAGGGCCCGTGGGCGGTGGCCTACGCGGTGACCGACCGGGTGGTCGACCACTATCTGGCGGTCGCCGACCAGGTCGAGGCCGACCTCGACATCATCGAGGAGGGCGTCTTCACCCGCGGTGCGGGCAGCCCGATCCAGGCGATCTACCAGATGAAGCGGGAACTCGTGGAGTTCCGGCGCGCGGTGGTGCCGCTGCAGCGTCCGCTCGCCACGATCGTCGCGATCGTGCCCAAGCGGATCGGGAAATACTTCCGCGACGTGCAGGACCATCTGACGCGTACGGTCGAGCAGGTCTCGTCCTTCGACGATCTGCTCAACTCGATCCTGCAGGCCCGGCTCGCGCAGGTCACCGTCGACCAGAACAACGACATGCGCAAGATCGCCGCGTGGGCGGCCATCGCCACGGTCTGGACCGCGGGGGCCGGCGTCTACGGCATGAACTTCAAGCACATGCCCGAGCTGGACTGGCTCTACAGCTATCCGGCCTGGTGGGCGATCATCCTCGGCGTCTCGGTTCTGCTGTACCGGGCGCTGCGCCGCAACGGCTGGCTGTGAGAGGCCGCCCCCTCCACATCGACGCACACCCCTAAAGTGATGGGGTGCCGTCGCGTCAGGATCAGCTGCATTCATACCAGTACTCGCTTCAGCGGGTGGTGGCCGCGCTGGTCACGCACGACCCCGATCCGTCCAAGTCGCCACTCCGCCGGGCCGGCACGACAGCCCTGGTCAGCCTGCTGATCGCGAGTCTCGCCGTGCTCGGCGCCACGATCTACGGCGTCCTGACCGGACACAGCAATGTGGAGCCGACCGACACGAGCGTGGTCTTCCAGGAGAAGGGCTCCGGCGCCCGATTCGTCTATCTGGAGTCCGACGCCAAGCTGCACCCGGTGCTCAACTTCACCTCCGGCCTGCTGCTGGCCAGCAGTGACGAGCCCCAGCTCAAGAGCATCGCGGCCGATCGGCTGGCCAAGGTGCCGCTGGGTCCGCCGCTCGGCATTCCGGACGCTCCCGACTCACTGCCGTTGCCTGGCAGTCTGATCACCGAGCGCTGGTCGATCTGCACCGACAACAAGGGTGAGCAGGGTGAGGCGCGCAGCACCCTGCTGATCGGCGACAAGCTCAAGGACGGCACGGTCGCGCAGAACGGCAACGAGGCCCTGCTGGTGCAGGACAAGTTCGAGACCGACCTGGTCTACGCCAACCGCCGCTTCGTCATCCCCGACGAGCGGCTGCTCGCGACCACCCGCGCGTTCGGCTGGGCCTCGCAGGACCCGTGGCAGGTCTCGACCGCCTGGCTCAACGCCATCCCGCGCGGCGGTGACCTGGTCGCGCCGGCGATCAGAAATGTGGGGGACGACTCACCGGTCGGCAACCTCGAGGTGGGTCAGTTGGTGACCGGGCAGAGCAAGGAAGTCTCGATCATCCTGTCCGACGGCGCGGCCGTCCTCACCCCGCTGCAGACAATCCTCATGCAGGTCGCCGGCCGGGGGAGCCCACGCGACATCGGCGGCGACTATCTGACCATGCCGACGTCGAAGACCAAGTTCAACGACACCAGGGACCCGGGCGCGCTACCCGCCACGGTGCCGGCACTGCACCCCGGCAACCCGGGGGTGGCCTGCATGACGCTGCCGACCACGACGGCCGACAACAAGCCGATCGGGGACGGGCTGCGGATCGATCCGACGCTGCCGAGCAGTGAGGCGGTCGACACCGCCGGCGCCCAGCCCAACCGGATGCTTGCCGACTTCTGGCACCTCACCCGCGGCCGTGGCGTGGTGGCCGAGGTGACGGCGACGCCGGAGGCGCCCGCCGGCACCGGCACGATCATCGTGGTGACCGACACCGGCCGCGCCTATCCACTGGCCGGCCGCAGCCTGCTGAAAAAGCTCGGCTACGACAGCGACGTGGCGGTTCAGCGGGTGCCGTCGGCGCTGATCTCGCTGCTGCCGCCCGGGCCGGCACTCGATCCGGCCCGAGCCCGGGAGAGCGACGTCAAGACGACGTCACCCACCCGGGGTCAATAAGTGCGTTACCGGGGGCTTTGCTGAGCCGGGTCCGACACGGTGCCGTTCGGCGTGGTGTACGCCGTCGGCTCGACCGGCTCGAACGCGGCGTCGTCGGCCCCGCCGACCTGAGCGGTCGGGGAAGCCGGGTCGTACTCGTCCCACTGAGCGGCCTTGCGGCGCTTGGCCGCGTACGCCGCACCGACACCGACAGCGGTGCCGAGCAGCGCGAAGCCCAGCAGACGCGAGCCACGACGGCCCTGCTTGCGGCCCAACATCGCGTTCGCCCGCTTCTGCAGCTTCTTCGCGTTCTTCTTGTTCTGCTTCGCGGACTTCTTGGCCTCGCTCTTGGTCACCTTGCCGGTCTGCCGCACGTTGTCGGTTGCGGCCGCGACAAGCGGGGTGATCGTGGCGAGAGCGCTGTCCCAGCCGCTCGTCGCCGCACCCTTGGCCTTGGCGGCGGCCGGCTGAACCCGGTCGACCGCGGCGGCGAGGGTCGGGCCCACGGTCGCGCTGGTCTCCTGAGCCGCGAGCGAAGCCGCGCGCTTGAAGTGGTCAACGCTCTGCCCGAGCTCAGTCTTCATCCGCCGGTTGCGACGCTTGCGGCGCATCGTTGCGAACACCAGTGCCCACCTCCCTGTGGTTCTCTCCCACGTCATCGTGCCCTCTATCGGTACCCCGGCGCTGCCGGATCTGACACATGGGGGAGGATCCGAATTGCCAAAGAACTGTCCCATAGCCCCTTAGAGGTACCCGAGGGACGACCGCGACAACGACAGGAGTACCCGTGGCCGAGACGCTTTACGCCACCCTGCACACCAACCATGGCTCGATCCGGCTCCAGCTGTTCCCGGACCACGCCCCGGCGACCGTGCGCAACTTCGTGGAGCTCGCGGAGGGCAACAAGGAATACGTCGACCCGCGCACCGGCCAGGCGGGCTCCGGCCCGTACTACGACGGCACGATCTCGCACCGGGTCATCGCCGGCTTCATGATCCAGCTGGGCGACCCGACCGGCACCGGTCGCGGTGGCCCCGGCTTCAAGTTCGCCGACGAGTTCCACCCGGGGCTGCAGTTCGACCGCCCCTACCTGCTGGCCATGGCGAACGCGGGCCCCGGCACCAACGGCTCGCAGTTCTTCATCACGGTCGCGCCGACCCCGCACCTGAACCGCCGGCACACGATCTTCGGTCAGGTCGCCGACGAGGCGTCGGCCAAGGTCGTCGACTCGATCGCGGCCACCAAGACCGGCCCGGGCGACCGGCCGGTCGAGGACGTCGTCATCGAGCGCGTGGAAATCGAGCGCGTGCAGGACTGACGTACCTTTGTACGCATGAGTGAGGCTCCCTCGACGGCACCGGTCTGCTATCGACATCCGTCCCGGGAGACCTACCTCCGGTGCACTCGTTGTGACCGGCCGATCTGCCCCGACTGCATGGTCGAGGCCTCGGTCGGTCACCAGTGCCCCGAGTGCGTGTCCGAGGGTCGCAAGACCCAGCGGGAGGCCCGGTCGGCGTTCGGCGGCAGCCAGGCCGGCCTGGCCGGTTATGCGACCCGCACCCTGATCGGCATCAACGTCGCCGTCATGGTGTTGTCGGCGATCGTCGGTGGGGCCAAGGCCGTCGCCGGTTCCGGTGGCTGGTTCGGTCTGCTCGGCTCGTCGACGGCGGTCACCAAGTGGGGCGAGGTGCTCGGTTACGCGCCCTACACCCTCGGCGGCGAGGTACACGGTGTCGCGGCCGGCGAGTGGTGGCGGCTCGGCACCGCCATGTTCCTGCACTACGGCGTGCTCCACCTGCTGCTCAACATGATGTTGCTCTGGCAGCTGGGCCGCTATCTCGAGGCTCAGCTGGGCCCGATCCGGTTCACCGCGCTCTACCTTCTGGCGGGTTTCGGCGGCAATGTCGCGGCCTACGTCTTCACCCCGCAGAACCAGCCCGCCGCCGGCGCCTCGACCGCGGTCTTCGGCCTGGTCGCGGCGATGTTCGTGGTCAACCGCCGGCTCAAGCTCGACGTGACCGCGCTGATCCCGCTGCTGGTGGTCAACCTGCTCTTCACGTTCACCATCTCGAACATCTCGGTCGCCGGCCACCTCGGCGGACTGGTCGCCGGCGCCATCGTGGCCGCCGTGCTGGCCTACGCCCCGCCGGCCCGGCGCACCGTCGTGCAGACGGTCGGGTGCTCCGCGTTCTTCCTGATCCTGCTGGCCGCCTCGGTGGTGCGCACCGTCGCACTCCTGGCCTAGCCGCTCAGGCCGGGCCGCTCAGGCCGGACCGACCTGGTTCTCGTCCAGCGACACCGCAGTGGCCCGCAGGTCGGACAGGGTGGCGGCGACTTCTTCGGGCTGGGCGCCCAGGTCGTTGGTGCTGAAGAGGTAGATCGCGTCGCCGGCGTCCAGCTCGAGCATCTCGGTGCGCAGACCACGGTGGGTGCGCCGATCCACCCGTACCCGCTCGATCGCTGTCCAGGGCAGGTGCCGACGGCCGGCGAATCCGGTGACCACCGTCACCCCCGACGGGTCCGCCGCCAGGCGGATCGGCGCGAGCAGATCCCGCAGCGCCCACAGGAAGACGCCGGCCGCCGCGACCCCGGCGATCCCCCACCGGATCGGGTCGGCGCCGGCGAACGCGGCCGCCAGCACCATTATCGCGACCGCGCCCATCAGTTTGGTTACCGGCAGAACCGGCTTGATCCGCCACTGCATGCGACCACTATTCCAGCTATCCATCGGGTGACGGCCGATGCCGAACGGCGCAAACACCCGTTGAACGCCATATGGACGTGTTTTCCAGTACGTTCCTTCCCGCCGCCGCCGAAGCCGGTGTGGCCATTCCGGCCGTCAGCCGACACATCCCGATCTTTCGTCGCTGCGTCGATCCGGACGACGCGACTGTGCTGGTCAGCCGATGTTCTCGGCCGGAGGCGCCGATGGGCGGCGAATTCCTGATGTTGCTGACCCGCCGGCGCCTCGTGGTGATTCAGGAAACGAAGGTGCTCCATCGGTTGCGACTGCATCTGAATGCCAATTTGCGGCATTTGAGCAACGTCTCCTGGAATCTTGACGCCTCCCATTCGGCCGTCGAGATGGCCGCGACGGCGGTGGACGGGGTGCGCGAGCGATTCCGGTTGAAGCTCGCCGAGCCGGACGTGGTGTGGCACTTCGACGCCCTCCTGCAGAACGTCTTCCGCCCGGCCCGCGCGATCGCCGCCTGACTCGATCCCGCCCGCCGATCAGCCGGCGACGCAGGCGACCCCGTTCAGGGTGGCCGCGGTGGGCGGCGTCCGGTCGGTCCTGATTCGTCCCTCGATGACGGCGGTGACGCTGCCGCCGGACGGAAGGGCCCGGGCCTGTGCTGGACCGTTCAGCACGACCAGCGACCCGTCCTGGGAGAACTGCGCCCCTCGGACCGACGTGATCCGCTGATCGCCGCCGAATCGGAACGCGAGCCACCAGAAGTCGAGGCTCAACCAGCCGGGGTTGGTGATGGTCACCTGGGCGGTGAACATCCCTCGCCGCTCACTCAGATATCTGAACCCGAAACCACACGGCTGGACCGGCGCTGCGGGCGGCCAGACGATCTCACTCCGGAAAGACAGATTGCCCGCGGCGTCCCGCGCGCGGACGACCCACCCGCCGCTCGGGACCGTGCCGGTGTCGAACGGCAGCATGACCGACGTACCGGCGGTCCTGGCGACGAGCGTCGAGGGGACCGTGTAGTTGCTGATGTGGTAGATGTCGTAGCCGGTAACCGCGACGTTGTCGGTGGCCGGTGCCCAGGTCAGCCGCACCCGGTTGGTGGTGATCCGGTCGATCGCCGGGGCCTTCGGCGGCGCCGGCGGAGTGATGTCGCCGGTCGCCGCGTTGGGCACGATCACGGAGAGGGCCGTCGGGTACGAGCGGAGGCCGTTGACGTCCACGGCGGTGACCGAGAAGAAGTACTCGCCGGTGGGTCG
Organism: Paractinoplanes ferrugineus; assembly: GCF_016862195.1. Lineage (GTDB taxonomy): Bacteria > Actinomycetota > Actinomycetes > Mycobacteriales > Micromonosporaceae > Actinoplanes > Actinoplanes ferrugineus. Next base: position 58,361 of record NZ_BOMM01000035.1, read on the forward strand.
GATGTGGTCGGTGACGGTCACCGTGTCGACCCCGCGCTCCACTCTCGCCGTGCCGAGGTAGGTGTCTTCGTATTCCGAGTACTCGATGATCGTGTGGCTGAGGTCGCAGCAGCCCCGCGGGATGGGATCCCACGCGAGAGTGACGGAGCCCGGTGTGGCGGCTGCGACGCGCAGGCCGGTGATCGGCCCCGGCCGGGCCGGGGCGGGACCCGACGATGACGGGAAGCTGTCGGTCGGCCTCGGGCTGCTGCTGGTGGATGCCGAGGCGCTCGGATTCGGCGGCGGTTGCGTGGTCAGCGGTGCAGCCCCGCTGAGCTGGGCAACGGGGGCGGGTGCCGCGGTGAACGGGGCGGCCCGGACCGGATCGATCGTGGTGGCGACGAGGGCGGTGGCGGCCGTGATGGTGAGGACGAACAGGGTCGCGCGGGCGCGTGAGGACATAATCCGACCATCCGACTGCCATCGGCCGTTGTCAATGCGCCGGTGCGCCAACTTCGCCGGGATGCGGGGCCACGCGCGGCGGCAGACTCACCACATGAACTCGGTGATGCGCGTGCGCAGGCTTGCCGGGTCCAGGCCGTGTGCGCGGGCGTGGTCCGACCACGTTCCATAGCGACGGATCTCGGTCCGGCCGACCCCGAGATGCAGCGCCCGATGAGGTACGTCGCTGAGCGCCTCCGCCACCTGGCGGGCCGACGTGCCGGCCAGGTAGGGCTCGACCATGACGAGTTCGCCTTCACTCAGCAGGCGGAGTCCCTCGGCGTCGAGCGGGCGCGGCGTGTTCGTGTAGGCGACCGTGACGTCCAGGTCGCGGGTCGCCGCCAGCACCGGGTCGAGCATCGGGCCCACCGCGACGATCAGCGGGCCGCCCCGCCGGATCACCTGCAGCCGCCCGGCGTCCGGGTAGGCCTGAGTGTTCTCCTGTTCGCTGAGCCGCACGTAGACCCGGTCGTCGTGCCGGGCGGCGGCCCGCAGCAGCGCAGCGACCTCGTCCCGGTGGCCGGGTACGTGCACGGTCCAGCCGTCGAGGGTGTCCAGCAACTCGACGTCCCCGGGCGACTGATGGGTGTAACCCTCGGCGGCGGCGTCGTAGGACGCGCCGATGCTGACCAGCACCGCACCGACGTCCTGGTGTCCGAGGTCGAGCTTGATCTGCTCGTACGCCCGGTCGATCAGGAACGGGGCGTACGAGTGGACGTACGGTCGCAGCCCGGTCAGCGCGAGCCCGCCGGCCACACCGGTCATCAGCTGTTCGCGGATCCCGACGTTGAGCACGCGGTCGGGATGGCGGCGGGCGGCCGGCGCGAATGCCGAAGCCGAGATGTCGGCAAGCACCACAGCGGTTCGCGGATCCTCGGCCAGCAGTTCGGTGGTGGTGTCGATGAACGCCTCGCGCATCGCGGCTCAACCCTTCGACTCGACGGTGGCCACGACCAGGTTGGGCCGGTCGTAGCGGCGGGACAGGGCGTACTCGATCTGGTCGTGGTCGCGTCCGTCGACGAGGGCGGTGATCCAGCCGGGGAAACGGGCCGCGATGCCGCCGGGCCAGCCGTGCGTCGCCGACCGGTTGTCGATCACGATGGCCGTCATCGGCAGTTGGATGGCCGCGGCGTACGCGATGGCCTCGTGATTTGATCCTTCGTCGAGTTCCGCGTCGCCCAGCAGGACGAAGGTTCGCGTGTCGAGGAATCCCTGGGCGCGCAGGCCGAGGGCGGTGCCGACGGCCAGGCCGAGGCCGTGTCCCAGGGATCCGGTGCCGACCTCGACGCCCGGGACGAGCATCCGGTCCGGGTGGTGGCCGAGCGGGCTGTCCCACCCGCCGAGGTCGTCGAGCCAGTCGGCCGGGAGGAATCCCTTCGCGGCCAGTACGGCGTAGTAGGCGGCCGGCCCGTGGCCTTTGGAGAGCAGGAACCGGTCGCGGTCGGGCGCCTCGGCGGTGGCCGGGGTGATCCGGAGGATCTTGTCGTAGAGCACCCAGAGAACATCAAGCGTCGAGTATGAGCTGGGTGCGTGCTTCTCGTCTCCGGTCAGTCGCCGGATCAGCGGCCGGAGCGGGTCGGCCGGCAGTGCGGTGAGTGTCATGCGGATAGGCTGCAACCTGAAGTTCACTTCAACTCAAGGGCCTCGGATGGAGACGCTCGCCATCGGCGACTTCGCGGCGCGCAGCGGCGTCGCGCCCTCGGCCTTGCGCTACTACGAGCGCGAGGGACTGATCAGTTCCACCCGCACCACCGGCAACCAGCGGCGATATCAGCGCTCGGAGCTGCGGCGGGTGGCCTTCATCAAGATCGCGCAACAGGTCGGGGTGTCCCTTGAGGAGATCCGCGACGCGCTTGCCGAGCTCCCGGAGGGTCGCAACCCGACCAAGGCGGACTGGGCCCGGCTGTCGGCGCGCTGGCGCGGCAAGCTGGAGGAGCGGATCGTGCTGATGGAGCGACTGCGCGACCAGCTCACCGGGTGCATCGGCTGCGGGTGTCTCTCCCTGCAGCGGTGCAACCTGATCAACCCGGCCGATCGGCTGGCGGCGCGCGGCCCCGGCGCCCAGATGATCGTGAATCCGCCCGACCAGAACACCGACGTCGGAACGGTCACGCCTCGTCGTGACCGTTCGGATGATCAAATCGGGCGCATCCGGCCCTAAGCTTCCGGGGTGTTGAAGTGGACCCCTCGTGTTCTCCTGGCCGCGACCGTCGCCCTCGGCGGAGCGGCTGCGCTCCCCGCCGCCTCGGCCTCCGCCGACCCGGCGCCCATCGCGTGGACTCTGCCGCTCGAGATGGCCAACCAGATTGTCGTCGACGCGACGCACCACCACGTGATCATCGGCGACGAGCATGACGGAAAGCTCCTCGTCACCGACTACGAGGCCAACCCGGTGCGCCTGCTCGACGTGCCGTCCCAGGGCGGGATGCTGCTCACCGGCGATCGTCTCTATCTGAGCGAGCCGGCCTCGTCCGCGATCGTCGCCTACGACACCGCGACGATGACGCGGGTGGCGTCCTATCCGCTCGGGACCGACGTGCGGGCCGGGCGGCTGGTCACGGTCGGCGACAAGATCTGGTTCGCGTACGGGTGGGGCCGGCTCGGCTCGCTCGACCCGGCGACCTCCTCGGTCGAGCTGTTCCCCGAGCTCGACGGCAACTGGACCGCGATCCGTGACCTCGAAGCCGTCGGCGAGCACGTCGTCATCACCGGTGTCGGGATTCAATACGGTCGCATCGCGATCCTCGACGCCTCCACCGGGAAACCCGCGGTGACGGCCGTTCGCGAGCTGCCCGACGCCACCGCCAACCTCGACGCCGCGCTCACCCGGGACGGCAGCGAGGTGGTTCTGCTTGGCTCCCAGCAGACCGGGGCGGTCCGGCTGCGGGCCACCGACCTGGCCGAGGTCGGTAGCTACGCCGTCGGGCTCTTCCCGAACGGGGTGACGGTCGCCGCCGACGGCACAGTCGTGATCAGCGACGTCAACGCGAGCCCCGACGGTCTCGCCTACTTCGCGCCCGACGGTTCGGTCGAGCGGGTGGCCACCGTCGACAGTGGCTACTACTTCCCGGGGAACCGCATCCGGAGCTTCGCGCTCGTGGCCGGCACCCACACCGCGTACGCGATCACGAGCGGTACGAACGCCAATCACCCGTACGCCATGCAGGTCTTCGATCCGCCGGCGCAGCCGGAGGTCAACGGCTTCCTGTCGGCGCCCAGCCGGGTGCGGCCGGGCCAGCAGTTCACCATCACCGGCAACGTCTACGCCGACCGTTCGCCGGCGGGCCTGCCGATGGAGATCACCCGGCTCGCCGACGGGGCGCGGGTCGGGCCCACCACGGTGCCCGCCGAGAGCTTCGAGTTCACCGACACGGCACCGGCCGCCGGAAGCGTGACCTACCGGCTGCGCGTCGCCGGCTTCGTCACCGAGACAACCGTCACGACAGCAGTGCCGCAGCCGGCGACGCTGACGCTGGACCACAACGGCGCGTACTACAACCAGGGCACGACGGTCACCTTCTCCGCGCACCTGGGCGCCACCGACGTCAACCGCACCGTCGCGATCTACGCCGACCCCGCCGGCACCGACCCCAAGCGGCTGTTGACCAGCAAGGCAGTCGACGCCAAGGGCAACGTGACGGCCGCCCTCAAGCTGTCGCGCAACACCCTGGTCACCGCCACGTTCGCGGGCGACGACTTCACCACCCCGGCGTCCGCCTCCGCGATGGTCTACACCCGGGCGAGCGTGTCGACGGCGGTGTCGAAGAACTACAAGAAGAAGGGCTCCTACTTCGTCTTCCGCAAGAAGGCGAACCCGGTGTTCACGACGACGATGACCGCATACCCCAAGCGCAAGCAGTACCTGGTGGTCGAGTCCTACTCGGGAGGCCGGTGGCGGGCGGTGAAGTCGGGCTATTACGCGTTGTCCAGCGCCGGGAAGTCCACTGTCACGTTCACCAACAGCCGCAAGACCGGCGTGAACTATCGAGTCCGCGCCGGCTACCTGACCGGCCAGTCGGGCGACACCGTCAACGCCACCAACTACAGTCCGTACCTCTACTTCAATTTCACGAAGTAGCGGTACATTTCTGGCGGGACACATGCACCGCCCCGGATCCGACTAACGTGGCTGGCCGTTGATCATCAACGGGGGAGCAGATTCTTGAAGTCTCAGCTACGCCTTCTCGGCATCACCCTCCTGGCCGCCGGCCCGCTGTCCACCGGTTCTTCGCATCGCCGCGAAGTGACCGCCGTCCGCGAAGACCGCCCACCACGGCCCCGGCCCCGCTCGAACCGGCCGCTGGGCGGCCCCGCCTGCCGGTGACCACAAAGCGAAGGCCCCGCCACTCGGCGGGGCCTTCCGCGTAGTCGGCCCGGAAGCCCGGCAACGCGTCGGAAATCATCGACATGTCGGCAATCTCCGACGTATCGTGTGGTGGTGTCCGAAGACGACGTGTTCCTCGCCCTGGCGAACCCGGTTCGCCGCAGACTGCTGCAACTGCTCACCGCCGGGCCTCGGACGGCGGGCGACCTCGCCGACCAGTTCGACCTGAGCCGGTCGGCGGTAGCCGAGCACCTGCGGGTGCTCCGCCAGGCGGCGCTGGTGCACGACGAACCCAGAGGCCGGCACCGGCATTACCGGCTGACCGCGGAGCCGCTCACCCACGTCGGCGACTGGCTCCACCCGTTCGAACGATTCTGGCGTCAGCGACTGCGCTCACTCGCCGATGTCGCCGAGGAGGACCAGTGACCGGAACCATCACCGTCGACCAGTTCGTCGCCGCACCACCGAGCGAAGTCTGGCGCACGCTCACCGACCCCGAACTGCACGCGCGCTGGTGGGTGCCCGGCGACATCGCCGCCACCGTGGGCCACCGCTTCCATCTCCAGATGCCGGGATGGGGAGCCGTGCCCTGCGAAGTCCTCGAAGTCGTCCCCGAAGCGAAGCTGGTCTACACGTTCAACAAGACCTGGACGCTGACCTGGCGTCTGGTTGCGGAGGGCCAAGGTACTCGGCTGTTCTTCGAGCACAGCGGGTTCGACTTCGATCAGAAATCCGAACGCGACGCCTTCAACCGCATGGGACCCGGATGGCGTGACCGAATACTGCCGCAACTGGCACAGGCGGCCACCCAACGGAGTGCTCGTGGACGAGGATGAATTGCTTCGCCGCTATGGCCTTCGACCCTCGACCGACGTACTCGGCGAGATCCGGCGCATCCTCCGAACCGAAGCGGAGCTCATTCAGGATGACCAGGACACCGAGCTGATGAAGCTGGCATGCGTCCAGCTGTTCAACGCCGGCGACCTCAACGACGTCCTGACCATCTGGCAAGCCAAAGAATCGAGCTTCGACGCGCACTGCGCCCTGGACGTCCAGCTGCTCTGCGGCGCGGGCCTCGACGCAACCAAGGCACATCTCGCCGCCGACGGCTCCGAACTCGCCGACGCCGCCCTGGCCTACCTGACCGAGTGCGAAGCCGCCGGCAACTTCCGCCACTTCTCCGTCGACCAGTACGCACGCGGGTGGGCCGACTACTTCCGCGAATAGACGAGTCGCCGGCTTCGAGAACACGAACCCCCGTCGTCCTGCTTCGCGCAGGTCGGCGGGGGTTTCTGCGGTTCACGACGAGTGCGGAGGACGTGGGATTCGAACCCACGATGAGTTTCCCCATACCGGTTTTCAAGACCGGCGCCATCGGCCACTAGGCGAGTCCTCCAAGTGTTGCGCTCCCAGTTTGCCAGACTCGAGCACGTGGCTTGGTGACCCCTCTTAACCGAAACTTATATTAAGACTCTTAACAGGCTTCTGAGCTGCTAAAACGAGCCTTGCGGCAGCGTGCTTGCCGGTTGACAGGGTATCGATCGGGGTGTTTATTGTTCACCTACCTTACTGATCCCCGCCCACGGCCCCCACCTACGGCAAGGGAGTCCCCCGAAGATGTCCATCCCCATGCCCCGAAGAAAGACGCTGATCGTGGCGGCGTCCGCGACTGTGCTCGCGGCGGCGGTCGTGATCACGGCGCCGCAGGCGTTTGCGGCCGGCGAGAGCGTCAACGTCTATCTGACCACCACCAGCGACAGCGGTGGCCGCACCGTCACCCGCGGGCTGCAGCAACAGACCCCCATCTCGTTCGCGAGCAGCAGCGGCGCCGGCAACCAGACGATCAGCGTCAACGAGAACACCACCTACCAGCCGTTCGAGGGCGCCGGTGCGTCGATGACCGACACCGCCGCCTTCGACCTCAAGGGGTCGGGCGCGCTTTCCGCCGCGACTCAGAACGACGTGCTGACCAAGCTGTTCAGCAACTCGAACGGCATCGGCGTCAGCGCGCTGCGCAACGTCATCGGGTCGTCCGACCTGGCGCAGAACAACTTCTCGTACGACCCGACCTGCTGCGACGTGAACGACTTCGCGCTCTCGCGGGACGCCGACGTCATGGCGTTGACGAAGCAGGCGTACGGCTTGAATCCCTCGATGTTCGTGATGGGTTCGCCCTGGACGGCGCCGACGTGGATGAAGGACAACAACGCCTACAGCCAGGGTTATCTGCAGGCGCAGTACTACAAGGCGTACGCGCAGTACTTCGTGAAGTACATCCAGGGCTATCAGGCGCAGGGTGTGCCGATCAAGTACGTCACCGAGCAGAACGAGCCCGGCTGCTGCGCCGGCTACCCCTCGATGCAGTGGGCGGTTTCCGGTCTCCAGTCGTTCGCCAAGAACGATCTGCTGCCGGCGCTCCAGTCGGCGGGCCTGAACACCAAGCTGCTGATCGGCGACTGGAACTTCGACACGTACGACCAATGGGTGGCGCCGCTGGTGGCCGACAGCGCCATCCGGAACCACCCGAACTTCGGCGGTATCGCCTGGCACGACTACGGCGGCAATCCGTCGACCGCGAGCACCGTGCACAACCAGTACCCGTCGGTGAACGCGTACATGACCGAGCACTCGGGTGGCACCTGGGTCGGCAACCAGCACGCCGACGACATGGGCGACCTGATCGACTACTTCCGCAACTGGGGTCGTAGTTGGACGAAGTGGTCGCTCGCCGTCGACGAGTCGATGGGCCCGCACAACGGCGGCTGCGGCACGTGCACCGGTCTGGTGACCGTGCACCGCAACGACGGCCGGCGCGGCCAGGTGGACTACACCGTCGAGTACTACACCATGGGTCACCTCACCAAGTTCGTGAAGCCGGGCGCGGTGCGGATCGACTCGTCGGCCAACTCGACAGTCCCCAACGTCGCGTTCAAGAACAGCGACGGGTCGAAGGCGCTGATCGCCTACAACACGAGCGGCAGCACCCAGTCGGTCAAGGTCAACTGGGGCGGGCAGTCCTTCACGTACTCGCTGCCGACGAAGACGAGCGCCACCTTCACCTGGAGCGGAACGCCGGGATCGGGCGGCGGAACCGGCACCGACAGGACGGGCGCGATCACCGGGCTCGGTGGCAAGTGCCTCGACGTCACCAGCGGTTCGACCACCAACGGCAACCAGCCCCAACTCTGGGACTGCGTCTCGGGAAGCACCAACCAGCAGTGGACGGTCGGCGCGGACGGCTCGGTCAAGGGCCTCGGCAAGTGCCTCGACGTGGCCGGAAACTCCACTTCGGACGGCGCCGCCGTACATCTGTGGGACTGCTTCTCGACGGTCGCGTCGCAGAAGTGGACCGCCTCCGGCGGGACCCTGATCAACACCGTGTCGGGCAAGTGCCTCGACGTCAAGGACAACAACTCCGCAAACGGGGCCAAGCTGCAGATCTGGAGCTGCACCGGCGCCGCCAACCAGAAGTGGCAGGTTCCGGCATGAAGAAGCTTCTCGCAGTTCTCGGCGGGGTGGCGGTGGTCGCCACGATGGGCGTCATCGGCATCACCAACGCGTCGGCCGCCAGCGCCGGCACTCTCGTCAGCGGCCTGAACAGCAAGTGTCTCGACGTGACCGACGGCTCCACCGCGAACGGCAACCTGCCGCAGCTCTGGGACTGCACGGCGGGCAACACCAACCAGGTGTGGACGATCGCCGACAACGGCCAGGTCCAGGCCCGCGGCAAGTGCCTGGACGTGGCGAACAACTCGACCGCGGACGGTGGGACCGTGCACCTCTGGGACTGCTACGACACGGTGGCGACCCAGAAGTGGACCCTCACCAACGGCGCTCTGCTCAACTCCGCGTCGGGCAAGTGCCTGGACGTCAAGGACAAGAACACCGCCAACGGCGCGAAACTGCAGATCTGGTCCTGTACGAACACGTCCAACCAGAAGTGGACCCTCGGCGGGGGCACGACCACGCCGCCGACCACCACGCCTCCCACCAGCACTCCGCCGTCGACCGGTGGACCCGGGATCAAGGCGGTCGCGCCCTACTACTACACCGGGTGGGGCAACCCGCCGAACCTGACCACCGTCACCCAGACCACCGGGGTCAAGTGGTTCACGATGGCGTTCATGCTGAACAGCGGCAACTGCGACCCGAAGTGGGACGGCGGCCGGGCGCTGACCGGCGGGGCCGACCAGGCCGCGATCAACACGATCCGCGCCAACGGGGGTGACGTCGTGATTTCCTTCGGCGGCGCCGCCGGACCGTGGCTCGAGCACACCTGCTCGAGCGCTTCGGCGCTGGCCGGGGCCTACCAGAAGGTCATCAACGCGTACGGGCTGAAGGCCATCGACATCGACATCGAGGGCACTCCGTACAACACCGCGGCCGACCAGCAGAAGACGGTCGACGCGCTGAAGACCATCAAGGCCAACAACCCCGGCATCATCACCTACATCACCCTGGGCAGCGGCACCACCGGGCCGGACTCCTCGCTGATCAACCGAGCCGCCGCGGCCGGTCTGGTGATCGACGGCTGGGGCATCATGACCTTCGACTGGGGCAGCACCGGCAACAACCAGGGCGCCCTGACCATCCAGGCGGCGGACGGGCTGAAGAACCGGCTCAAGTCGGCGTACGGCTGGTCGGACGCGGAGGCCTACAGGCACGTCGGCATCTCGTCGATGAACGGCATCACCGACGAGAAGGCGGTGGTCACCCTCGCCGACATGCAGACCATCACCGCGTACGCGCAGCAGCACACCATCGCCCGCCTGACGTTCTGGTCGCTGAACCGGGACCGGCAGTGCTCGGGCGGATACCCGAATGACGACACGTGCAGTGGCGTGTCGCAGTCGGCCTACCAGTTCACGAAGATCATCGGCGCCTACAAGGGCTGATCCACCCGGGCAGAGGGCTCGCGAGCAGCGGTGGGCGCTGCTCGCGAGCCTTCTTCGTTTCCGGTCGTACGCCTCGGGCAAGCTAGAGCCATGCAAGCGATCGTGATCGAAGACAAACGGCTGGTCCTGCGCGAGGTCGCCGACCCGGTGCCCGGTGACGGCGAGGTGGTCGTCGACGTGACCGCGGCCGGGGTCAACCGGGCCGACGTCTCGCAGCGCCAGGGTTCCTATCCGCCGCCCCCGGGTGCTTCGGAATATCCCGGTCTCGAGTGCGCCGGCGTGATCAGCGCGGTGGGTGCCGGTGTCACCGGTCACCATGTGGGCGAGCGCGTGTCGGCCCTGCTGGCCGGCGGGGGCTATGCCGAGCGGGTGGCGATCCCGGCCGGTCAGCTGCTTCCGGTGCCGACCGGCCTGTCGCTGCAGGAGTCGGCGGCGCTGCCCGAGGTCGCCTGCACGGTCTGGTCGAACGTCGTCGACCGGGATCGCCTTCGCAAGGGTGAGACGCTGCTCGTGCACGGTGGTGGCAGCGGCATCGGGTCGTTCGCGATCCAGCTCGGCAAGGCGCTGGGCGCCACCGTCATCGCCACCGCTCGCGCGAGCAAGCACGACAAGCTGCGGGCGCTCGGCGCCGACCTGGTCATCGACTACACGACAGACGACTTCGTGGCGGCCACAAAGGACTTCACCGATGGCGCCGGGGCCGACGTGGTGCTCGACATCGTCGGCGCGAAATACCTCTCCCGCAACCTCGACCTGCTCGCCGTCAACGGCCGCATCACGGTCATCGGCTTCCAGGGCGGCCGCACCGCCGAGCTCGACCTGGTGCAGCTGATGTCCAAGCGGGGCTCGATCTCGTCCACGTCGTTGCGCGCCCGCCCGACCGCCGACAAGGCCCGCGTCGTCGCCGGTGTGCGACGCGAGGTGTGGCCGCTCGTCGAGGCCGGCGCGATCAAGCCGATCATCCACACCACGATGTCGCTGTCAGCGGCGGCCGCGGCGCACGACCTGATGGAGTCCAGCGACCACCTGGGCAAGATCCTGTTGCTGCCGTGACCGAACGTAACACCTTCGGGCGTATTACGTAGCTTCTACCGCGATATGGGGCTGTTTCGCGGCGCGTCGGCGTCGGCCGAGGTCGGCCGTCGCCGACGTCCGGGGCCGAGCCTCCGCGCTCGCCGGCTCGGCCCGGAACCACCTTTCCGAGTTATTGATTCAGGGCCCCGGGCATGGTCGGGGTGGTCGGCTCGGCTCGTCCTGAAGTCGAGACACGCCCGAGACGTTGGACAATTTAGAAATAGAAGATCACAGATAAACAGCTCAAAAACGATTCGTTTCCTCGATGGGGTGAGGGTGATTGTGTGAATTCAGCCCCAAAAGATTCCCGATCTGTGTTGGCATGGTCGACGGAAATGACGAGTTGTCCGGGTTCCCAATTTCGTCCATCGTCGGGCGGTGCGGGTGCGGCTAGACGTTATAGCCGGACCATTGGGATTCGCGCGAGTGCCCCGGGCCGATTTCGGAGGCAACGCTGCACCGTCCGTCCGCGAGTCGGGTGCTTACTGCAGGCGCGATTGCGCTGGCTGCGGTCACCCCGGCCCTAGAGCCTGTCGAGAACGCCGTCGCCGTGCAAGCGGCACCCCCGGCCCCGGTCAGTGAAGACCGGATCAGCCCGGAAACGGCCCCTCTCGACTCCGAATCCGCTTTCGCCACCAGGGCCGTCCTGGCCGATCGCGCCTCCCGCGCCACGATCCGGCGGGCCGCCATGCGTCCGCCGGTCGCCCGGCCGCCGGTCACCTCGGCGTCACGCCGCTCGGCCGGTCTGGCCGGTCGCCTCCGGGCGGTCGAGTCCCGGGCGGCCCAGTCCTTGGCAGCCCACTCCCGGGCGGTCGAGTCCCGGGACGCCGAGTCGCGGGCCGAGTCCCGGGCGGCCCAGTCGCGGGCCGAGTCCCGGGCGGCCGAGCCGCGGGCCGAGCGTCGAGCCGCCGAACACCGGGCGACCCGATCCCAGGTCAACCGGCGAGAACCAGCCGCCACCCGCAGCGTGCGGCAGCGCCTGGTGCGCCGGCTGCCGACCCGGGTCCGGACCGTCATCACCCGGCACACGGCCGTACCCCGCCGGCATCAGCGGGTGATGCGGCTGGGCAACATGACAGCCGTCATCGAGTACGCCCGGCAGCAGGTCGGCAAGCGCTACGTCAGCGGCGGTGAGGGTGGGCGGGGCTTCGACTGCTCCGGCCTCACCAGGGCGGCGTACGCGCGGGCCGGCATCCGCCTCCCGCACTCCTCCGGCGCCCAGGCGGCCCGGGCCCGACGGATCTCCCGCAGTCAGGCCCGCCCCGGCGACCTCGTCGTGGGTCCCGGCCACGTGGGTATCTACATGGGCAACGGGATGATGATCGATGCCGGTAACCGCCGCGTCGGAGTGGTGTATCGAAGGCTCTATTCGGGATTGTCGGTCGAGCGCCTGTAAATCGGTTCGCTTGATTGCCCGCGGCAGCGACAATCACGTCCATGGTTGTCGACAATTGGCCGCTGTTCGGTCTCGTGCTCCGCACTCCCCGTCTCGAAATGCGGATGCCCGACCTCGCCCGGCTCGCCGAGCTGGGTGAGGTCGCGGCCGCCGGCGTGCACGATGCGGCGGTGCAACCGTTCTCTGCCGAATGGACCGACCAATCGCCGGAGAGGGTCGCGAGTAGCGTACTTCAGTGAGGATTATTCAGGGCGGTGGGGATCCGGTCGCTGATCTGCGGCTCACTGCGAGTCAAGGTAGGCCCTGAATAACCCTCAGTGGCAATGGGGCACCTGGGCGTCGTGGCAGCCGGAAAACTGGTCGCTCGGTCTGGTGGCGATCACCGACGGCCGGGTGATCGGCACGCAGAGCCTCGACGCGAACCGGTTCGCCGTGCGGCGCGAGGCGGGGACCGGCTCGTGGTTGGGCCGCGACTTCCACGGCCGGGGCAACGGCACCGAGATGCGTGCGGCCGTGCTCGAGCTGGCCTTTGCCGGGCTCGACGCGGAATATGTGACGTCGGAGGCGTTCGAGGACAACCACTCGTCGTACGCGGTGTCGCGCAAGCTCGGCTACCTCGACGACGGCATCACGAGGCACGTCATCCGGGGCGTACCGGTCACCGGCCGCCGCCTTCGCCCGGATCGGCCGTCGTGGCAGGCGGCCCGGAGCATCCCGGTCGAGATCGAGGGCCTGGCCGGCTGCCGGGAGATGTTCACCGGTTGGACAAGGTGAGGCGCACGGTCGTGCCGACGCCCGGCTCGCTCGACAGGTGCACGCTGCCGTGGTGCGCCTCGATGATCGACTTGACGATCGCGAGACCCAGGCCGGGTCCCTGCACCGCCATCAGATCGGCGGACGCGCAGCGGTAGAACCGGTCGAACACGTGCGGCAGGTCCTCCTGGGCGATCCCGACCCCGTTGTCCGTGATGGTCATTTCCGGTTCGCCGTCGGACTTCGCGGTCACGATGATCTCGCCACCCTCGGCGGTGAACTTGATGGCGTTCACCACGAGGTGGTTGAGGGCCTGGGTGAGGCGCTTGGCGTCACCGCGGGCCGGCACCGGGCTGCCGGTGTGGTCCCGCAGCCGGACCTTCTTGTGCTCGGCCAGCGGCCGGCACCCGGTGGTCACCTGATGGGTGAGGTCGGCCAGGTCGAGTTCGTTGACGTCGAGCTCCATCGCCTCGTCGGTGAGGCGGGCCACCAGCAACAGCTCGTCGATGAGCCGCAGCAGCCGGTCCGAGTTGCGCTGCATGACCCCCAGGAAGCGGCGCGACGTCTCACCGTCGAAGTCGCCCTCGAGGAGCATCTCGAGGTAACCGCGAATGGTCGACAACGGCGTCCGCAGTTCGTGGCTCACGGTCGCCAGGAACGAGTCCTTCATGCGGTCGAGCTGGCGCATCCGATCGGCGATGTCGCCCGCGTGCCGGGCGTAACGGCGCAGTTCCAGCTGCACCGAAGCGTGCCGGGCCAGGCTCCGTAACCCGCGCCGCTGCGCCTTGTTGAGCTTCCGCGGCTCCCGGTCGACGACACAGACGGTGCCGACCGCGTACGTGCCGTCCAACACCACCGGGACGCCCGCGTAGAACCGAAGCCCGTTGAGCACGTACGGGTTGTCGCTGAACCGTTTGTCCGCGCTCGCGTCCGGCACCTCGAGCAGCTCGTGCCCGATGATCGTGTGCGAGCAGAAGGAGAACTCCCGGGGCACGTGGTTGAGATCCAGCCCGACCTTGGCCTTGAACCACTGCCGGTCGCTGTCCACCAGGCTGACCAGCCCCATCGATGTGCCGCAGATCTCGGCGGCGAGCAGCGCGATGTCGTCGAAGTCCTCTTCCGGAGCCGTGTCCAGGACCCCGGCGTCGTGCAGTGCGGCGAGCCGAGCCGGCTCATCGAACGGCACAGGGGCTTTCACCCTCAAATGCTCTCATTCCGGACGGTCCGTCACGATGTATTCGGATACAGCAGTCGGCACCCGCCTTCTGGCAGGTGCCGACTTGCTATCTCTCGCCACCGGGCGCGGGGATCTCAGCCGCACGCACCCGGTCGGGTGTCGGACAGAAGCATCGCCCCGGCACACCTTTCCGCCGCGCACCACCTGTGCGTCGCACCGATCGGGTGACGGTGTGGCGCAACGGACTCGCAAGCTCGGCGTCATCCGGGGCGGTTAGGCTCGATCAAGGTGGGAATCAGGAGGAGGTTTTCACCATCTCGACGGAGGACATCGCCATGAGTCTCGACCGCGCCGTCGCCCCCGACCCGTACGACATCCTGCCGCCGGTCCCGTCCTTCACGGTGACCAGCACGGACGTTACGGACGGGCAGCCACTCGACGCTCTGTTCGCGCACACCAGCGTGGGTGGGAAGAACCTGTCCCCGCAGCTCGCCTGGTCGGGTTTCCCGGCCGAGACGCGCGGCTTCGTGGTCACCTGCTTCGACCCCGACGCGCCGACCGGCAGCGGCTTCTGGCACTGGGTGCTCGTCAACCTGCCGGCATCGGTGACCGAGCTGGAGCGCGGCATCGACCAGCTGCCCGACGGCGCGTTCTGTGTGCGCAACGACTACGGCGAGAACAACTACGGCGGTTCGGCGCCACCGCCCGGGGACCGCCCGCACCGCTACGTCTTCGCCGTGCACGCGATCGACGTCGACACCCTCGAGGTGAGCCCCGAGGCCTCCCCGGCGTACGTCGGCTTCAACCTCGCCTTCCACACCCTGGCCCGCGCCACCGTCCGCCCCACCTTCCAGGTTCAGGGCTGAGGCCGCGCGCATCCCGGGCACGACAAAGCCGCCGGGTAGAGCCCGGCGGCTTTCGGCTGTCCCGCGAGGTTCAGCTCTTGGTGCGCGCCACCACGAACACCGACTGGCCGAACGGCGGCTTCACGAGCGACTCGGCGGCCTTGGTCACCGGCAGCACCAGCGAGTCGTACACCTTGACCATCGGGCCCTCTTTGGGCGCCAGCTTGAAGATGCTGGTCGCGCCGTAGTAGCCGATGAGGCCCAGGGCGTTGGCGTAGTGCAGCTTCTCGATGTCGAGGCCGGCCTCGTTCATGGCCGCGCGCATCGTCTTCTTGGTGTAGCGCCGGATGTGGCCGGTCGCGATATCGACCTGGCTCATCGCGAACATGAAGGCGGGCACGATCAGGATGACCCGGCCGCCGGGGCGGACCAGCTCGGCCATGCTGCGCAGCGCGCCGACATGGTCCTCGATGTGCTCCAGCACGTTGTACGACACCGCCGCGCTGTATTCACCCGCGGCATCGGTCGACGGCAGCAACATCTGCCGGACATCGATGTTCGGGTAGTCGGCCATGCGCTCCTTGAGCTGCACGAGCCGATCGGGGTCGGCTTCGGTCGCCGTGAACCGCGGAAGGTGCTCAGCCCATTCGATCGCGTAGTCGCCGAGGCCGCTGCCGATCTCGATCGGGTTGTCACCCAGGTACGGGAGCGCGAGCTCGACGAACCACCGACGGTGGTTGACGGCCGTAGCGAGGCCCTCGAGCACTTCGGACTGGATCCGCTGGTCTCCAGTGATGTCTGCCATAAGTTGAGTTCCCTTGTCTTGCTGATCGAGGGCTGACAGCGGGACCGATCGAGTTAACCATCCGGCGAGCGGAAGAGAAAGTTGAGAGGCCCTCAGCCACTCATTATTTGCCTGATTGAGACATAGCGTGGCGGGGTAGTCGGCCGCGTTGGCCGCGAAGTCCCGCTAGCTGCGGATGCCCCGAATACAGCGTTCATATCGGCTGGATCACGCCTCGGGCGCTCGACACAACACCGTTACCAAGCTCGGTTAGGGTGGCCGGTGCTATGACGATTACGGGTATTGACTCGACAGGCCAGTCGGCGGGCGGGAACGTTCTGCCGTCCCGTCAAGAGACCGACCCCGAGGACTTGGACGCGGAGCTGCTGGCACTGGACACAGATGTCGAGACGGTCGCCCCGCCCTCCGTAGTACCCGGTGTCGCACTCGCCCCTGAGCAGGAGCGCGAGGCGCTCGAACCGCGCCGTCGCCTGCGCTGGCTCAACTGGCGGGACGTCCTTGCGATAGTGACGTTCATCGCCGTGGCGCTCTATCTGACGTCGCCGTTCTGGCTGCATCTTGATCATGAGTCACTCGACGATCCGCAGGATCAGGCATTTTTCGAGTGGATGTTGGCGCATGGCGCTCGTGTGTTCACTGACGGTGTCTATCCGTTCTTCTCCGATCGCATGAATTACCCCGATGGGGTGAACATGATGGCCAACACCTCGGTGTTGGCCGTTTCCTTGCCGCTCGCTCCGGTGACCCTGCTCTTCGGGCCGCATGTGTCCTACAACGTTTTTCTCACACTTGCATTGGCCCTCACCGGCATTTCATGGTATTTCGTTCTCTCCCGCCAGTTCGTCACTTCCCGGCTGGCCGCCTGGGTGGGCGCGCTCTTCTGCACATTCGCGCCGAGCATGGTCTCGCACGCCGGTGGTCACCCGAACATTGTTTCGCAATTCCTGGTGCCGCTCATCATCTGGCGGACATTGCGCCTGCGGGAGGCCGGACGGGCCCTGCGCAACGGTCTGATCCTCGCCCTGCTGCTGATCTGGCAAGCCTTCATCAACCTTGAGGTCTTGTTCATGACGGCCGTCGGTCTCGGCTTCTTCTGCGCGATCATGGCGGTGGTCCGGCGCAAGCGCGCCCCCGGTGAGGTGCGCGGATTCGTTCGCGGCCTGCTCGTGGCCGGCTCGGTCACGCTCGCCGTGCTGGCCTATCCGCTGTCCGTTCAGTTCTTCGGGCCGCAGAGCTATCACGGCCTGCCGGAGTTCGTGCGCGGCTTCGGCACCGATCTCGGGTCGTTCACGGCCTATTCCAGTCGGTCGGTTGCCGGAAACAACATCCTGGCCGAGCGGCTCGCCCAGAATCCGCAGGAGGAGAACGCATTCTTCGGCTGGGGACTGGTCATTCTGTTCATCGGCTTGATCGTCTGGATGCGCCGTACAGCGGCCGTACTGGCGCTTGGCGGGGTTGCACTTCTCTTCGCCGCGATGTCGCTCGGACCGCGAATTTTCCTCAACGGGATCAACACTGGCGTACCGGGCATCTGGGCGGTATTGCACAGCGTTCCGGTGCTCAACTCCGCGGTTCCGACCCGGTGGGCGATGGCGATTGCGCCGGCTGTCGGCATTCTGCTTGCTCTGGGCGTGCAGCGCGCCATCGAGCTCGTGCGCGCCCAGCCGTCGGCCCGCGGCCCGGTCCGGGTGGCCATGATCACGGCGGTGGCGATGGCTCTGGTGCCGCTCGCTCCGACCCCGCTGGCCACCAAGAAGATGGTCCCGACGCCCGAGTTCGTCTCGTCCGGTGCCTGGCGGCAGTACGTCGACGACAACCACACCGTGGTGACCCTGCCGCTGCCCGACTCGGGCAACCCCGACGCGATCCGGTGGAGCGCGTCGACCGGGCAGGACATGCGCATCGCCGGCGCGTACGCGTTGCTGCCGAACCAGAACCCGCTGAACCCGACCGACCGGACGGCGATCTTCTCGCCGCCGTGGCGGCCGACCAACGGTCTGATGGTCTCGATCAAGCAGGGCAACCCGATTCCGGAGATCACCGACACCCGCCGCGAGATGACCCTCGCCGACCTCCGCTACTGGAAGGCCGCCGTGGTCATGCTGACTCCGCAGGTGCGTGACTCGGAGATGCTGCGGGCCATGACCGGCCTGCTCGGCTTCGAGCCGACCTGGACCGGCGGCGCCTGGATCTGGGACGTGCGCGACCTGGTCGACGACCCCGACGCGGTGCTCACCGGCCCCGACATCGACTGATCGGGGGCGGTCTTGCGACCGCCCCCGGAGTAACCGGCCGTGCCGGATCTACTCAGCCGATGGCGTACGCCCGGAAGATCGTCACCTCGGTGTAGGAGCCGTCCGTGTTGGTCTCGCGGGCGCGTAGCGACACGGCCCCGCTCGACGGGTTGCTGACCACGGCCGTCCAGCTTCCGCCGGTCCTGCGAACCGGCACCGACCGCCAGGTCGTGCCGTTCGTCGACATCTGCGCGGTCACGGTCTTGACCGTCGGGTTCTTGCCCGCTTTGAGCTCGCTCCCGGACTTGCGGGTGAGCTTGAGCGCGACGTTCGTGGTGCTCGCCGGCCCGGCCTTGTTGTAGAGGCTCAGCCCGGCCGGGATCATCTGGACCGCGTAGACCGGTGCGAGCGCGGTGGCCTTCGGCTTGGCCTGGAACCGGTAGGTGGCCACCGACGAGGTCGACAGGATGCCGGGCCAGTAGGTGATCTCCGGGTAGTACCGGCTCGCCGAGTTGGTCAAGGTGTACCAGCCGGCCTTCTTCACCTTGTACGACAGGAAGGTCGTGTCCGGCATCCAGCCGGTGTCCTTCTTCGTCGCGACCACCTTGCTGCCGAAGCGCAGGACGGCCGTGGCCCGGTCGCCACCCTCGACGTTCGACCCGGTGCCGGGGTAGTACGGGTCCTCGAAGCCGTTGTTCAGGTTGTACGAAAGCCGGCCGGCGGCCATCGTCGGGAGCAGCGTGCCGGGTCCCCAGGCCGAGGCGTAGAAGCGCGCTCCGGTGGTCTGGCCCGCCACGACCTTGCGGGTGGTCATGTAGCCGCCGATGTCCCACGACTCGCCGGTCTTCTTCGCGGTCGCGAACTCGTCGGAGCGGATGTCCCAGCTGGTCGGCGAGAGTCGGAGCCGGGTCACGGTCGGCACGTCGGTGCTCACCAGTTCGGCGAAGAGGCGGTGGCCGCAGCCGGGGGCGACCGGTTGTACGGCGATGTCGCTGGAGTTGGTGCCGCCCGGCCCGCGTCGCGACTCCACCAGGACGGTCCCCAGCGCGGCGGGCCCGTAGGTGCGGGTCGGGTCGGCCGGCACGCCGGTGGTCTGGTTGAGCACGGCATAGCTGTCGGTCGTGCCGGACAGGTCGGTCCACGAGCCGAGAGCCGCGAAGCCGACCTTCTTGGAGCCGGTCGGTACGACGTAGATCTGGTCGCCACCGGCCTCGACGTCGTAGCTGGCGCCGGTCAGCGAGCAGACCCGGACCGACATCTGGGTGATGAGCCCGTCCGGCGCCGGGCTCAGGGCCACGCCGACCCGCTTGCCCTGGCGGGCGTCGACGGTCACCTTGGCCGCGCCGGAGACGTTCACGGTGTAGCCCGCGAGCGTGGTCGTCTCGCCGGTCACGATCCGGGCGAGGACGGCGTACGTTCCCTTGGGCAGCTTCTTGGCGGCGCCGGTCTTGATCGTGTATCCGAAGCTGGTGTCGACGTCGACCGCGGTCGCCGAGATGGTGACCTTGGTGCCGGCGCGGTTCAGCGCGGTCAGGGTGAGGGTGCCGGTGGCGGCCAGAGCGGCGCTACCGGTGCTGAGCAGAAGAGCCGGGATCGTGGCGGCGGTGGCCAGGATCCGTCCCGTACGAGAAAGCTTCATCGGTCCCCGAGACAAATCGAAGTGTTCGCTGATCCTCCTTGGGACGGATCGGCTCCGTATCGTCCTTTCGGTCAATGTTCGTCTATGCGATGCTTCTCGCCGGTCGGGCCCACTTGAGGCCCATCGATGTTCACGGGGGCACGACATGCGTCCAGGACGTATGTGTTCGCTCATTCTCGCCGGCACGCTCGGGATCGGGGCGGGTGGTCTCGGCAGCGCGCCGGCCTTCGCCGCGGCCGGCGGGCCGACCGGGCTCACCACCGCCGACCAGGCCTGCGCCACCGCCGCACCCGGTCCTTATCTGAGTCCCACCCGGCTCAACGACGCGCAGGCCGTCCTGCTGCGCGGCAACTACGACACAGCGGTCTGGGGCGCCGAGCCGACCGCCGACTTCCAGGTCTGGGACACCGCCCACCCCGACGCGCCGCAGGACTGGAGCGAACGGGCGGGTGCGTCGAACGGCAAGCTCCTGGTCCAGCTCGAGGACCCGGCACGACAGCTCGACGGAGTCACGTACGCCTGGAAGGTCCGGGTCGTCGCCGGCTCCGACACCTCGCCGTGGAGCGACACCTGCTACTACACGGTCGACCGCACGGGCGGCGAGGCACCGGCCGTCTCCTCGGCCGACTACCCGGCCGGTGACAGCGCCCACGGGGAGATCGGCACCGCCGGCTCGTTCACCTTCACGCCGGCCGCCGACGACACCGTCAGCTACACCTACATGTTCTGGGACAGTGTGGACTCCGGCTCCACCACCGGGTGGCAGAACGTCCAGGCCGGTGCGGTCGGCGGGCCGGCGACGATCAGCTGGAAGCCGCGGACCGCCGGCTCCACCTCACTGTCGGTGCGCGCGATCGACCGGGCGGGCAACTACTCCGAGCAGCAGTACTACGCCTTCAACGTGCGCGAGACGCGGCCCAGCGTCTTCTCCGCCGCTTACCAGAACTCCGAGGGCTACGGCGACCTGAAATACAACGTCGGGGTGCCGGGCCAGTTCGACTTCTCGGCGAACATCGCGGACACCACGTCGTTCGCCTGGCACATCGACCAGGACGGTCCCGCCGGCACCGCCGACGCCGACGCCGACGGCCGGGCCAGTGCGCTTATCGCGCCGACCAAACCAGGGCACCAGACCCTTTACGTACGCAACGTGACCCGCGACGGTGCGCCGCATCCGGAGCAGGCCTACCCGTTCTACGTCGACAATGGACCGGCCGTCACCGGTGACATCGACCGCGGCGTGATCATCGGGTCGTCGCTCCGCTTCCACCTCGAGCCGCGCACCGGCAACGTGACCTCGTACGTCTACTGGAACGTCGGTGGCGACTCGTCGGAGTCGGCCAAGACCACGATCCCGGCCGCCGCCGACGGCTCGGCCGAGCTGACCTGGACGGCCGACAACACCAACCAGCACACGATCGGCGTACGGGTGCAGGCCCGCAGCGCCGACGGCACCCTCTCCGAGTCGCGCTGGCTGTCGATGAGCGTCTGGGGAGCCGCTCCGACGGTCACCCGCTCCGGCGGTGACGTGGTCGGCACGACCGCCACCTTCACCGCACGCACCGAGATGGCGAACCCGACCGAGTACGAAGCGGTCCTGAACAACGACGCCACGACGAAGCAGATCGTGCCCGCCGCCGCGGACGGCACCGCGACGTTCAAGTTCACGGTGACCAAGGCGCAGTACACGTACGTCAGTGTGATCGCTCGGAACGCCGCGGGTGTGCGCACCGACTCTGGTGGCACGTCCTGGTCGGTGACCAACGGCCCGGTGGTCACCTCGACCGACTTCCCGGCCCGCGGCTCCGGTCACATCGCCCCGGGTAAGTTCACCTTCAAGGCCCAGCAGGCCGAGGCGACCAAGTTCGTCTACTCGATCGACAGCACCGACGTCTACAACGCCGAGGTCGCGGTCGGCCCCGCCGGCACGGCCGAGGTGACGTGGACGCCGACCACCTCGGGCTACTTCAACCTGCACGTGACCAGCAGGACCGCGGCCGGCGCGCGCTCGTCGGAGACGTATTACAGCTTCTACGTCGAGGCCGACCCGGTGACTGTCACGTCGGTGTCGCCGAGCACTGTGGAGACCGGCGGAGTCCGCACCCTTCACATCACCGGCTCGGGCTTCAACACGGGCAACTACGTCGCGGTGCACACGGCTGACGGCAACTACCTCAGCGGCACGATCACCGGGGTGTCCGCCGATCGGCGGACCCTCACCGCCACCGTCGACCTGACCTATGCGGTGACCGGCCCGGCCTCGGTCGACGTCCAGCCCGACGGTTACAACTCGGCGGTCCGGCTCGCCAACGCGTTCACGGTGATCGCTCAGCCGGCCCTCAAGGCGACCGTCGCGCCGGTCATCAGCGGCACCGCGGTGGTCGGGTCCAAGCTGAAGTCGTCGACCGGCACCTGGGATCCGCGGAACGCGACCTTCACGTTCCAGTGGACGGCGAGTGGCAACCCGATCAGCGGCGCGACCAAGGCGACCTACCTGGTGCGGCCGAGCGACCTCGGCAAGAAGCTGTCGGTCTCGGTCACCGCGACCCGGGCCGGCTACACCTCGGCCACGGCCAAGTCGGCGGCCACGGGCGCGGTCACCAAGGGCCACGCCCCGGTCGGCCCCGTCCGGAAATAGTCACGCGGCCGCCCCGGGGACACCGGGGCGGCCGCGCTCGTCAGGCAAGCTTCCTCGGCAGACGCCACAGCCGGGCCTCGTCGTCCTTGCCGGCGGTGATCAGGCGTTTGCTGTCCGGAGTGATGCGCAGGGCCCAGACCGGCCCCTCGTGTCCGGCCAGCGGTTCGCCGACGGCACTTCCGGTCTCCGGGTTCCACAGCCGTACGGTCCCGTCGTCACTGCCGGTGGCCAGCAGCTTTCCGTTCGGGCTGAAGCGCATGGCGCGTACCGGGCCGGTGTGGCCGACCAGGGGCGCGACGGCCGGCTGACGGGTCAGTACGTCCCACAACCGGACCGTGTTGTCGCCGCCGGACGAGGTGGCCAGGAGCGTTCCGTCGAGGCTGAACGTGAGGGCGTACACCGGGGCGGCGCTGCCGGTCAGCGGTGCACCCGCGAGTTCGCCGGTGGCCACGTCCCACAGCCGGACCACGCTGCCGCCGTCGGAGGTGGCCAACAGTTGCGCGTCGGGGCTGAAGCTCATCGCGTACACCGGACCGGGGTCGGCGATCAGCGCGTCGCCGACCGCCTGGCCGGTGCGGGTGTCCCACAGCCGCACGGTGTTGTCGGTCCCGGCCGTCGCCAGGTGCCGTCCGTCCGGGCTGAACACGACCGAGCCCACCGCGCCGACGTGGCCGGTCAGGGCGCGCACCAGGGCCCCGGTCGCGGAGTCCCACAGCCGGATCGTGCCGTCGATCCCGGCCGCGGCCACGAGCTGCCCGGTCGGGCTGAAAGTCACCGACCGTACCGCCCCGACCGGGCCGGCCAGGGGCCGCCCGGACCGCTGCCCGGTGGCGGCGTCCCACAGCGACACCTCGCGGTCGCCGGCCACCGCCAGCACCTCGCCGTCCGGGCTGTAGTTGATGGAATGGATCGGTGCGACCTGGCCCCCGAACGGCCGGCTGACCCGGAGCCCGGTGGCGGTGTTCCACTGCCGCACCGACCCGTCGCTGACGGTGGCGAACACCTTGCCGTCCGGGCGCACGGCGATGATGCCGTTCATGCCCGGCACGACGCTCCGGTTACCGGCCTCGCTCCGGTTCTCCGCGGCGAAACCGGCCCGCGGGTTGGCGAGCCCGGTCGCGATGCCGGTGAAGGCGAGCAGCCCGATCAACGCCACGGCGAGGGCCGACCCACCGCGGCGCCGGTGGCCGCCGTTCGTGTAGTCACTCTTGGTAGTCACATCGGCACCGTAAGGTCCCGATCCGTGCTCGTTCAGCCCGTTCGCCCCGGGTTCATCCGGCCGGGTTCGCCCGGTAGGTGGCAAAGTCGACGGCTGTGTACCGCATAGTCGATGCGGGTGTTCCGGCCAGCCATTGCGGATACCACGTGTTGAGGTACAAGTTCATCCGCTCGCGAGGCACTCCGTCGTCCCACGCCTGAACGAGCTCATCATCGACGTAGAACTCCACGCCGGTCCGGGTCTGGGCAATTCCGTACAGGTGGAAATCCGCTGTCGGGTCGAACGGCAGCGCCTGCTCACTGGTGTGCGTCAACGCGCCGTCCGCATAGGTCGAGAAGCGGATCCGGCCGGCCGGCTGGTTGAAGAGCTCGATATCGATCTCGTGCGCCAGGTCGGGGGGCGCGTAAAGGAACAGTCCGGTCACCGAGGTAGGGGCATCGGCCAACTTCATCCGGGCTTCGAACACTCCCGCGCCCACCGGGGTGACGGTCTTCATCTCGGCGCCGCCGAGCGTCCCGCCCGGCATCCTCAGGCGCAGCTCACCGCCCCGGACCTCGACGTTTGCCGGGTCCATCACACTTCGTCCGAGAGGGTGGCGCTTGCCGGCCGTCCAGAGAGCTGCATCCATTGAATCGAATTCGTCTTTGAATTGCATCGATGGCGATTCGTTGGGCCAGAAGTAATGAGCGCCGGTAGCGGCCAGAAAGATGATCACAAGGGAAGCTGAAATCCTTTTTGCCCGCCGCATGACTGCGAGCGTACAGCTACTTCCTGCGTTTCGTCCGTGCGTACGTGCCCGCTGATCGGACACCACGCCGGATGGCGAGAATCGCCCGGATCATCATCAGAACGGGGTCGACCGAAAGTCCCTAAGCGCGCCGGAGGGCTTGCTATCGGTGGGTGCGCGGATATTGTTTCCCCGCACCTTGGAAAACTATTCTGCTCAGGAGCCTTCTGTGTGCACCGCCATTACCGCGGATATTGCGCCGTTCTTGTTGGGCCGCAGCCAAGATATTGTGTACAGCGCCGAGGCGCGGACCCTCGTGAACCGAAAAATCGTCCTCGTCACCGGCGCGGGCGGCTCCATCGGCAGCGAGATCGTCCGGCAGGTACGCAGCCTCGACCCCACCGCCGTGTACCTCCTCGACCACGACGAAGGCGCACTTCATGCGCTGCAACTGGAATTGCAGGGGCACGGGCTGCTCACCGACCCGTTCGTCCTGCTTGCCGACATCCGCGACGCCGGCACCATGCGGCGGATCCTCGCCGAGATCAGGCCCGACATCGTCTTCCACGCCGCCGCACACAAGCACCTTCCGCTGCTCGAAAGGTTTCCCGCCGAGGGAGTCAAGGCAAATGTCGAGGGCACTCAGAACGTCGTGGCCGCGGCGGTCGAGGCCGGCGCGGAGTTGGTGGTCAACATCTCCACCGACAAGGCAGCGCACCCGACCAGCGTTCTCGGCGCGACCAAGCGAGTGGCCGAGAACATTGCCGCCAGCTACGCCACCGAGCTCACCAGGGTGGCCTCGGTGCGCTTCGGAAATGTGCTCGGCAGCCGCGGAAGCCTGCTCACCTCTTTGCGGTGGCAGGTGGCGAACGCGAACGACATCACCGTCACCGACCCGGCCGTCACCCGCTTCTTCATGACGATCCCCGAGGCGGCGACGCTGGTGATCGAGGCCGCGGTCCTCGCCCACCGCGGCGAGACCTATGTGCTCGACATGGGGCGACCGGTACGGATCCTCGACCTCGTGCAGCGCTACCTGGAATTCACCAAGGCTGACAACCGGATCGTGTTCACCGGCCTGCGCGGCGGCGAGAAAATGCACGAGCAGCTCGTCGACAGCACCATCGAAGCGGTTGGGGCGACAGCACACCCACGCATCTCCCGGATCGACCGCCCGGCGCTCGACAATGCCGTCTTCCGGGCCGCCGTCGACGGACTGTGTCGAGCGGCGGCCTCGGCATCCTCCACCGAACTGCTCGATATGCTGTGGACGCTTGTCGAGCCGAAGCCGGTCCCCGACTCGGCCCTGGTCGAGTTCGTCGCATGATGGCGATGACAGCCGGCTGGTTCTTGTCGCTGTTGCTCATTCCGTTGGCTTGGCTCCTGATCGACGGGATCGGCGGGTTGCGGGCCCGGCATTCCGCCGCTTCCGCCGTCGGCACCGACGAGTTCCACGACTTCGCTGTCCTCGTCCCGATCTACGGAAACATCAAGTACCTCGAGAACGTCGACTACCTGGCCCGCTATGGCCGGCGCGTGGTCCTTTGCACCACGACCGGAGAGTCGCCCGAGTTCGAGGAAGCCCTGTCCTGGATAGCGCGGCGACACGACTTCCGCATTTTCCGCGCGCTCGCTGACAACTCGTCCACGCCGGGAAACAAACGGGCAACCGGTGGCACGGTCCGGGACACCGTGATCCGGGCGGTGCTCCCCACCATCGACGAGGCATACGTCGTATGCCTCGACGCCGACACGACCACAAGTCAACCCCTGGAGATCCTGGTCGGGGCCCTGCGACGCCGTGGACTCGACCTCGCCTCTATCCGCCTTGTCCCGTCCAACCGCCACAAGTCACTACTGACCCGGTTCCAAGCACACGAGTACCGCCTCGCTATGAAGCTGCGGGTCATTGCCCCCTGGCTGGTCTCGGGCGCGTGCCATGCCGCTCGCACCCCCGCGCTCCACGGCGTCATGAACAACCACTCGATGTTCTTCCAGGGCAACGACGTCGAGACCGGAGTGCTGGCCGGAGCCATGGGCCTGCGGGTCGGGCACGTCCCGTTCGAGGTTCCCACCCGGGTCCCGGAAACACTCAAGGACTGGTGGCGGCAGCATCTGGCCTGGGCCGGCGGTGAGTTCCGGCTGTTCGTCATCAATGCTCACGTCGGCTTCCGGCACCCGTTCTTCTGGTGCTACGGCCTCGTGGTCACCCTCGCCATGCTGCCGCTGCGGCTGCTTGCCTTGGGCCAAGGACATGTCGGCGTCATCGGCGGGGTCATCGCTCTGTACGTCGTCCTCAGCGCCTACCTGCACTGGTCCCACCGGGACTACGCACTGCTGCTGATGCCGTTCTACGCGGCTTTCATCAGCATCGTCATGGTTCCCCTGGGGCTCGTGTCCTACGTTCTGATGGCGCACCGCGGCCGCAACGCCGGGCTCATCCGGCTGCCTGACGCCCGTAGCGCCGCTCCGCCCGGCGAACTGGTCGACACCGGCCCACGCTCGGCTCTTGAGTACCGATAACCCGGGGCCGCACTCGACCGGCCTGCTCAAGAACGAGGGCCCCGGCGCGGAAAGCGCCGGGGCCCGGGGTTTACGGGTTCAATACACCATCTACCGACAGGTTCGTCGGGTTCTCTTTTCCACACTGCGTCGCTAGCAGCGACGGCGAGTGCGAGGATCGCATATGCGTGACCGGAGACCACCTCACAATTCGATGGGACCTCGGTGTCCGCCCCAGAAATCGTCTTACATTCTGATGGCGGGCGATCCAACGGCGCTAAACCCTCCCTTTCCTCTGTATTCCATTACTACGGTGGAAACCACCGCCGGTGTCGGAGCCCCACGCGACTTCATGGCCCCGCCCACGTGCGACGGATCTTCTTGCATCAGACGGAGCCCCGAACCTGCATCGGCCCCACCTGCGGTGCCCTGACCTGGAATTACGTCAAGGTCTTGACTGCACTTGCACTTGCCGTGTTGCTTGCGGCGAGGTCGTTCCGCCGCAGGTGCCGAGCGAGCCACGAGAACTTCCGGGCCCTGCTTGACGCTCGGCCTGTCACGTCTGCGTTTTCACAGATCTTCCCTGTCAACGGGAGTAACACTACCCAGCGGAGCCAAGAATGTCTAGTTCTTCGAGACTAGATTTTCTGGGCGTCCGGAACGGCATTCGCCGGTGTGGCCGACTCGACTAGACCTTGTCGTACTGCTCCCAGAACTCCCCCCGAAGCTGGTGCCGCACAGCCTCGCTCAGGTCGGTGCCACCGCGCCGATCCGACAGGTCGGTCAGCAAGGCCTTGTCGATGTCGCGCGGAATCGACGGTTTTCCCGTCGTCAGCTCCGCCAGCGCCTCCGGGGTGGCGGACCTGCGGAAAGTCGTCAGGACGTTGGTGACCACCGAGTCGATCTGCTCGGCGAGCTCGGCCGGTTCCTCGTACTTCGCCTTGGCCCGCAGTCGTCCGCCCGGCCCGCCCACCGCGATCGACTGCGCCGTCGGTTGCGTCGGGGGCGGAGACATCTCGACCTTCGTCACCGTCTGGTCGATGGTGTCCGGAAAGAGAATCTTGAGCCCGTCGGCCGCCCGGATCAGGTGCCGGCTGATGCCGTGCGGCCGGTCCTCCGCGTTGGGAACGGCGAGGAGAATGACTTGCACGCCGTGCACCTGCGCCTCCTCGACCGCCTCGGTCAGATCGTCGTCCCCGGAGACGAGGATGAAGACGTCGGCGGCTCCGTTGCGGGCATGCGTCACCAGATCAAGCCCGATCCGCAGGTCGACGCCTTTCTGCTGGCCGTCCACGCCGAACCGGCCGAGCCGCAACTTCACGTTCGGCAGCTCACCGATGAATTGCTGCAGCGTGTCGGGTACGCCGTCTCTCGCCGAGTCGTACCAATGCACTCGCAGCACCGGCAGCTCGGACAGCGCCTCGGCCTGCTGGACAAGCGCGTCGATCAGTGGCTCATAGTCGACCTGAATTCCGTTCCGTAGCGACGTTCCTGTCACCCGGACGGCTGTGGCGCTGAGCAGATAACCGACGTCCACATAAAGGGAGCACCTGGGCCTCACAGTGCACAGGATGCCCTATGCGCGGTGCGCACGACGACGCGGCGGCCGGGCGGGCAGTTATCGGAGGCACCGGCCGACCACGGTTTCGAGGACGTCCTGGGTGATGTCGGGTGGCCACGGGAAGGCGCGGGAGACCAGCCGCTGGTGGATGTAGCCGTGCAGGAAAACCCAGGTGATGACGGCGTCGGGGTACGGATCGCGCGGCGGATCGCGGCGGCAGGCGCGGATCGCCTCGACGAACACGCTCAGCGCGTCCTGTCCCAGTTCGTTGACGACGCGTGGTTCGACGGCTCCACGGTCGATGGCGGCGGTCGCGTCCCACTGGCCGTTGAACATGACGTGGTAACGGCCGGGATGCTGCTGGGCGTAGTCGAGGTAGGCTCGGCAGACGGCTCGTAGCCGGGTCTCGGGTGGGGCGCTGCCGTGGCCGGCCGCGCTGAGGTGCTCGGTGAGGTCGGCGAACGCCTGCCTGGCCACGGCGAGCAGGATCGCGTCGATGTCGGCGAAGTGCGCATAGATCGCCGGGGCGCTGACGCCGACGATCCGGGCCAGGCCCCGCAGGGTGAGCCCGCCGACGCCGCCCTCGTCGACCACGGTGAGGGCGGCCGTCACGATCTGATCGCCGAGCAGGGCTCCAGCGCCACGCGGGTTGCGTACACGTCTCGCGGGGGTGGTCGGCGGTGTCGTCATGCCCCGATCGTACAAGTTAACTTGACGCCCGTAAATAAACGGCGTTTACTCATCCGCATGAACCCGCCAGCTCATGAGGGAAACGAGCAGATGAAGACGTTGCAGATGGTCCTGCCCTCGGTCGGCGAGCCCGAGGTGATCGAGCCGCGGCAGGCGACACTCGCGCCGATCGGATCAGCCCAGGCGCGGGTGCGCGTGACCGTGACCGGGGTGTCCTTCGCCGAGCAGGCGATGCGCCGAGGCAAGTACTACCAACAGCCCGCGTTCCCCTTCGTCCCCGGCTACGACCTGGTGGGGGTCATCGAGGAGTTCGGCGCCGACGCTCCGGCCGGCCTGGCCCTCGGCCAACGCGTCGCCGCCCTCACCAAGATCGGTGGATGGGCCGAACAGGTCGTGCTCGACGCCGCCGACCTCGTTCCGGTCCCGGACGCGGTGACCGATCAGGACGCCGAGACCGTCATCATCAACGGCCTGACCGCGATTCGGGTCCTCCGCCTGATCGGCGCCCGGCGCGGTGCCACCATCGTCGTGCTCGGGGCTGCCGGCGGTGTCGGCTCCGTGCTCGTCCAACTCGCCCTGCGCGCCGGTCTGCGGGTCATCGGCACCGCCGGCCCCAGCCAGCAGGACCGCCTGCGCGCCCTCGGCGTCATCCCGATCGACTACCGCGCCGAGGACGTCGGTCGCCGCGTGCGGGAGCTGGCCCCCGACGGCGTCGCCGGCGTCGTCGACCACGTCGGCGGCCCCGGCATCCGGACCTCCTGGCGGATGCTCGCCCGCGGGGGTTACCTGGTCAGCCTCAGCGACATGAGTGTCGCCGGCGCCAAGCACCCGATGGTCCCGTTCATGCGTCACTACCTGCGGCTGCAGCTGTGGAACATCCTGCCCAACGGCCGGCACGCCAAGTTCTTCGACATCTGGGCCGGGCACCGCGACCTTGCCACGTACCGCCGCCGGCTCAGCGACGACCTGCAAACTCTCTTCGCGCACCTGGTCGCCGGCGACATCCACGCCCCGATCGACTCCGTCTACCCGCTCAAGCAGGCCGCCGCCGCCCTGCGGCGAGCCGAACAGGGCGGACTCGCCGGCAAAATCCTGCTGGTCACCTGAGCCGACGCCCAGTGGCCCGAGCCATTTTGGTGGCCCGGGCCGGCGTTCGTCAGCTCTTGGCGCCGTAGTTCATGGTGTCGGGGTTCGCGCCCGTACGCCCCTTGTCGCCGCGGTCGAGGGCGGTGATGCTGCCCATCGCGCCGCCGTCGAGCTCGAAGTCGAAGATCTCGAAGTTCTCGCGGACCCGCTCCGCCGTCTTCGACTTCGGGAAGATGATGTCGCCGCGCTGGATGTGCCAGCGCAGGACGACCTGTGCCGGGGTCTTGCCCACCTGGCGGGCGATCTCGGTGATCACCGGGTCGGCGAGGACCTCGCCCTGGGCGATCGGGGAGTACGCCTCGGTGGCGATCTCGTTGTCGGTGTTGTACGCGCGCAGGGCGTCGTTCGTCAGGTACGGGTGCACTTCGATCTGGTTCACCGCGGGGCGGACCTGGGTCTCGGCGCGCAGCCGGCCGAGGTGGTGCTCGGTGAAGTTGGAGACGCCGATCGAGCGGGCCCGGCCGTCGCGGTAGAACTCCTCGAGGGTGTTCCACGTCTGCACGAAGTCGCCGCCGTAGCTCCCCGGCATCGGCCAGTGGATCAGGAACAGGTCGACGTAGTCGGTGCCCAACGCCTTGAGGGTGTCGTCGAACGCGTTGCGGGCGTCGTCCGGCTCGTGGAAGCCGTTGTTGAGCTTGCTGGTGATGAAGAACTCGCTGCGGTCCAGGCCGGAGTGGTGCACGGCCTCACCCACGCCCGCCTCGTTGCCGTACATCTGGGCGGTGTCGATGTGCCGGTAGCCGATCTCGATCGCCGTCTCGACAGCCGCGCGGGTCTCCTCCGGCGGAACCTGGAAGACGCCGAAACCCAACTGCGGGATGGTACGGCCGTCGTTGAGCGAGATGGCCGGGATTGCGGAACTCATAGTTCTCCTCTTGCTCGTCGGGATGCCGTAACCAAGCCATACCCGCTGAGCGGGCCGATCCACCGGTTCGACCGCATGCGTCGCTGTGATCGGCAAGACCCAGGCAAGATCAGAAGATCAGCGGCGATACGTACGTTTCGTACTGTACGTGGCGTTATCTGGGTAGGCGTCAGTGGTCGAGTTCGGCGGCCTGCTTGGGCAGGAGCGGGACCGCGAGCAGGCAGAGGGATACGAGCCCGAGCGAGACGAGCAGGGTGATGGTCATCGCTCGGACGCCACCGGAAGCCACGGTGGTGAGGAAGACGCTCGTCACCACGGCCGAGCCGATCCCGTTGGCCACCTGTTGCACCGCGCTTATCGACCCGCTGGCCGCGCCCGCCTCGTGGGCCTCGACGTCACCGAGCGCGGTGTTGAAGATCGTGCTGAAACAGATCCCGGCGCCGAGTCCCATGATGAACAGGGCGATGGCGTTCTGCCACCAGGTGATGTCGAGGCCGGCCCGGTTGACGAAGAACAGCAGGACGGCGATGCCGAGTACGTCGAGAAGGAGCCCGGCGAACGCCAGCCGGCGGCCAAGGCGGCCGATCAATGCCGCGCTGGCCCCGGAACCGCCCATGATTCCTATCGTCAGCGGGATCAGGCTGATGGCGGTGTGGGTCGGGGTGTAGTGCAGTTCGTACTGGAAGAACAGAGACACCACGTACATCAGGCCGGCGAAGGCGGCGAAGACCAGCAGGCCCATGATCAGACCCGCGGTGAAACCGCGGTTCGTGAAGAGCGAACGGGCGAGCAGCGGCTCGGGAGTGGTCGCCTGACGCCGCACGAATCCGCCGAAGACGACGACACCGACGACGATGCTCGCGATCGGAAGGGCGTCCCAGCCGTCGGTGGACCCGGTGATGAGGCCGAACAGGACGCCGAACAACGCCGCGATGAGCAGCAGCGAACCGAGCACGTCCAGCCGCGTGCCGCGATGCGCCGGCACGTTCGGCAGGAACCGCCAAGCGAAGACCAGGGCAAATCCGCCGATCACGATGTTGATCAGGAAGATCGGGCGCCAGTGCAGACCGAAGAGGTTCGCGTCGATCAGGAAACCGCCCAGGATGGGGCCACCTACCGCGAAGATGCCGAGCATCGGCGCGAACACCGAGAACGCCTTCTGCATCGCCGCTTTGGGAAACGTCGCGGTGATGATCGCCATGCCCTGCGGAATCAGGAACGCGCCGAAGACGCCCTGGAGAACGCGGGCCGCGATCAGCGTCCCACCGTTGGGGGCCAGGCCCGCGAATGCCGAGGCCGCCACGAAGCCGGCCATGCCGGTGAGGAAGGTCTGCCGCTGGCCGAATTTGTCGCCCACCCGGCCGCCAAGGACGAGAAGCGAGCCAAGGGCGAGAGCGTACGCGGCTCCCAGCCACTTGATGAGCGATTCGCCGGCGCCGAGGTCGTGCACGATCGACGGGGCGGCGATGTTGGTGATCGTCGAGTCGACCAGGTCGAGGGCATCGGCCAGCAGTACGGCGATCAAAGTCAGCCAGAGCTGGGTGTTCGAGATCGTTTTCGGCGTTGCCTCGGCCGGCGGCGTCGTGGTCATGGGTGCACCTGCAATCACTGGGGATCTCGTTCTCTACGAACGCGTTCGCTACACCACGATAACGAACGTGTTCGTAGCGAACAAGGTCCGATCGGCCGACCGGGGTGCGTCAAGCGGTGTGGAGAAGCCCGACCCCGTGGTCGCGGGTCAGTCGGCGATGGCCTTGAGGATCTGACCGAAAGCCCAGCGCATCCGCTCCAGGCCGGTGCCGGAGAACAGCTCGTCGCGGGCGCGGACTATGTGCGGGTAATCCTCGGTTGCCGCCGCGCTGATCGCGGCGACGAGTTCTTCCTGCTCGTGCTCGGCTTCGCCGGCCTCCGTGCGGCTGCCCTGCTCGGCGGCGGTTGCCGTGGCGTGTTGCAAGAGCAGATCAACCCCCCAGGCGGCCTGCCGGGTCTGAACGCCACCGGCGGCGAGAAGCCCGAGGATGGACTCGATGAGCGCTAGATACCGAGGCCCGTACGGACGCAGCGTGAGCACCGACCGGGCCAGGCTCGGATAGCCGAACAGCAGCGTGGTGTAGGCGATCAGCAGTTCGGTGAGCTGCTCGCTCCAGGCCGCACCGCGGTCCTCGGCGGGCGCCGGCAAATCCGCCAGTAGCTCGTCAAGCAGGGCGCCGTGCAGTTCGGCGGTATTGCGCAGGTAGACATAGAGCGACGCCGGCCCGGTGTCGAGTTCGGTCGCCAGCCGTCGCATGGTGACCCGCTCGAGTCCCTCTTCACGCATGATCTGCAGAGCGGTCGCGACGACGCCTTCGCGGCTCAGGGGCGGCTTGGCCGGCCGGTCGCGGCGGCTGACGGGAATGCGGCGCGCGCTCATCATTTGATCGTAGCGAACGCGTTCGTGGGGTGCTCGAACGAGCCTCGGCGCTATTGCTGGACGCGGTAGGCGGCCACGTCCCACGTCATCCTGTAATAGTTGCGCACCATGGTGCGGTCCTGCAGTTGCAATGCCGGCATCTTGTCGACCTGGCGCCACAGGCGTTTCACGTTGGCGCCGCGGAACATCGAGATGATGACGAGCCCGTTTCCGGACAACCACTGGGTGCTGCGGGCCAGGACTTCGAGCGGGCGCTCCAGGTAATACAGCGACTCGTTGAACACCACCACGTCGAACCGGTCGGCCGGCTCCCACACGTTGCTGTCGGCCACCTCGAAGCTCACCCCGTCGCCCGCGCGCTCGTTGGCCTGCCGAATCGCGTTCGCCGACAGGTCGACTCCCCGGTAACGGCCGAACCGGGAGCGGTCCATCAGCTCCACCAGCCGGCCCTGCCCGCACCCGATGTCGAGGACGTCCGGCCGCTTGCCGCCGTAGCGGGAGTAGCCGACGATCGCCATGTAGTGCGCGATCTCGCCGATTTCGTAAAGGTAGTCCCAGCCCCCACCCTCGTACTGCGTCTCCCAGCTGCTAACCGGTAGCGGCCCCTGCCGCGGGCCGAGGCCGACGCGACTCACGGCCGCCCGAACCAGGCTGCTGACGGTGGTGTCCCGACTGAAAGGCACGCTTTTTCTCCTCATTCGAGTGGCGACGATGTCACTGTCGAAGCGGCGGGCGTACATCGTCGGACGTAATTTCCACTGAGGATAGAGCGAGTAGTCGGTTCGGGACGGCCCCGTCGGGGTCGATGCGGTGGATAAGCCGTGCTCTTCGGAATTCGCCTCGAAAGCAGCGTACGGTCCAAAAAGGAAATGCTGCGCCCTGATGGCTTTGATGGATCGGTTCGGCAGGTGAATGCTGTCCGAACGGACGGTACGGTCGCGTTGCATCGTGTCGCATGATCTTTCCCGCTGATGTTCGCCGGAACGTCGATCCTCTCGTGACTGGAACGCTCATGACTTCTGTGCGCCACCGCGCCCTCGCCCTTCTGCTCGCCGTCGCACCGGCCGCCGCGCTGCTGACGGCCGCGCCGGCTCAGGCCGCCCGCTCCGCGGCTCTGCCGACGGTCAAGTCCGTGTCGACGAGCAAGACGAGTTTCGTGCTCAGCTCCAAAGCGGGGTGTAGCAAGGTCACCTTCACGGCGGTGCTCAGCGCGCCCATGCCGACGTCCGGCTACCTCCTCTCGCTCGTCGGCATCGACCTGTACGCACCCGGCAAGTCCGGCGACGACACCTATGCCGGCACCAAACTCAACCGGGTCGGGTCCAGCGCCACCTACTCCGGCTCGCTCAACTTCTGCGGCAAATACACCCCTGGCGCGTGGCGCGCGGAGGTCTACGGCGCGGCCGTTCCGAACGATGCCGACGACGAGAGCGACATCCAGCAGACCAACGTCGTCAAGGTCGGTATCTCGCTCAAGCGACCGTCCACGCTGTCCTTCAACGCGTCGCCGGAGCCGGTGAAGAAGGGCAAGAAGCTCACCGCGGCCGGCACTGTCAAGGTTGACGGCAAGGCGCTGTCCAAGGCCACCGTGCAGATCTACTTCAAGGCCAACGGTGCGAAGGCGTACTCGTTGAAGGGCAGCGCCACCACCAACAGCAAGGGCGCCTTCACCAAGAAGTTCACCGCCGCCAAGACCGGAACTTGGAAGGCCGTGTACGCCGGCAACACCACCAAGAACACCGCCGGCGCGACAGACGCGGTCAAGGTCAAGTAACCGAGCGCCGGCGGCCCGGGGCGACTTGGCCCCGACCGCCGGCGACAACTCCTTCGGCCGATGATCGACCGGTGGTTGCTGGACTGCGTCAGTACTTGAACTGGCCGACCAGGCCGTGAAGCGTGGCGCTCATTCGGGCGAGCTCGGCGACTGCCTGCTCGGAGGAGACGATCGCGGTCGACGTCTCGGACACCGCTGTCGACACGGTTGACAGGCTTTGGGAGACCTCGCGGCTGCTCGCCGAGGCTTCCGTCACGTTGCGGGACATCTCGGAGGTGGTCGCGGTCTGCTCCTCGACCGCCGAGGCGATGGTGGTCTGGTAGTCGTTGACCCGGGCGACGATCTCGCTCACCCGCCGGATCGCCTCGCTCGTCGCGGAAGCGCTTTGCTGGATGTGCTGGACACGTTTGCTGATGTCCTCGGTCGCCCGCGCGGTTTCCTGGGCGAGGTCTTTCACCTCGCTGGCCACCACGGCGAATCCCTTGCCGGATTCCCCGGCGCGAGCCGCCTCGATGGTGGCGTTCAGCGCCAGCAGGTTGGTCTGCTCGGCGATCGCGGTGATCAGGTTGACCACGTTGGTGATCTCGGCCGAGGACTGGCCGAGCATCGTGACGGTCCGGCTGGCCTCCTCGGCGACGCGCACCGCCTCGATGCCGGCCTGGCTGGCGTCGGAGGTATTCGAGGCGATCTCGCGGATCGAGGCGCCCATCTCCTCCGCCCCGGCGGCGACAGTGGTCAGGGAGATGCTCATCGCCTCCGTGGAACCGGCGACTCCGCCGACCTCACGAGAGGTCTGC
Organism: Paractinoplanes ferrugineus; assembly: GCF_016862195.1. Classification (GTDB taxonomy): domain Bacteria; phylum Actinomycetota; class Actinomycetes; order Mycobacteriales; family Micromonosporaceae; genus Actinoplanes; species Actinoplanes ferrugineus. Next base: position 94,312 of record NZ_BOMM01000035.1, read on the forward strand.
TCGGCGGAGCCGGCGATGTGGCGGGTGCCACTCGACAATTGCTCACTGGCGGCAGCGAGCGAGTTCGCCTGGTCACCTATCTGCGCGATGATGCCGGCCAGCTTCGCCACGAATCGGTTGAAGGTTGCCCCGAGGGTCCCGAACTCGTCGCGCCGCGATTCGTCGACCCGGTTCGTCAGGTCACCCCCGCCGTCGGCGATTTCCGCCAGCCGCCTGGTCAGCCCGGTCAGCGGCCGGAGGATGCTGCGGGCCAGCAGCCAGGCCAGGAGCATGACAAGTGCGGCGGCAAGCAGGACGCCCCCGATGATCACCGCCCGCGATGTGCTGGCGGTCTGCGCCGTTTGGTCGGCCCGCACGGTGAGCAGACTTGACTCGGTATTTCCCATCGTGGCCAGGGCGGCATGGATCTGGGTCATCACCGCCGCACCCTTGTTGGTCAGCACGATGTCCCGGGCCTGGGCGAACCCGCCGGTGCGGCGCAACTCGATCGTCTCGCTCATTTCAGCGAACTTGGCCTGTACGAGCTGGCGCAGTTCCGCGATTCGCTTCTGCTGAACGGGATTGTCAGCGGTGAGCTTGGCAACCGCGTCGATCCGTCCGGTCACCGCCTGGGACGCTTCGGTGTACGGCGTGAGATACGCGGCTTCTCCCGTGATCAGGTAGCCACGCTGCCCACTCTCGGCGTCCTTCAACACCCCGGTGATCTCATCGAGCCCCTGCAGCACCTGGTAGGTGTGGGCGACTTGGCCGCTGTTCCTCTCCAGTGTCGTGGTGTTCCGGTACGCCAAGGTGCCCACCACGCACAACACGAACAGGGGTACAGCGAACGAGGCCACCAACCGCGGAGTAAGGCGCTGCATCCAGCTCATAAAGATAAGCCTCCTTCGATGGGCGGGAGAAGCGCCGCCGGGGAACGGGGAATCACACCTTTTGATCGGGTGCTGTGTCCTCGAGTTGAGGACCCGGCCGCGGGTTCCTTTTTCACCGTGGCGCCGGACCTGGCGTGCCGATCGGTAAGGGTATTTGCTTTGGTGCAAGCGTCAACCGCCGAACGGACACATTTATGGACGACAATAGATGGCAATCCGTTGAACAGTGGCCGCGTTCGCGCCGCCGGTGTTTTCCCCAGATTCCTCCCTGATGGCGGTGAGTCGGGTTCATTTTTGGTGGAAGTCGCGCTGTTGTGTCGTTGATCGGCTGGTACGCAAACGGCCTCCGATGCATTCTGACAACGCATTGACGGTCACCACTGCGCTCGACATAGTCAATTCAGCGGCGCGCCAGGTTCACACTCGACCTGCTGAACCAAGGAGCTCATAAATGAAGATCAGTTCACGCATCCGCCCGTGGCGGACCGTTCGACGAGCTGTGCTCGGCGCGGTTCTGTCGATGGGTCTGATCGCCGGTACCGCCACCGCTGCGCATGCCAGCATCTGGCAGCTCATCGACGGCTTCGACTACCAACCGGCGTCGACGTGGCAGGCCACAGCATCCGGCGCCAGTGGCTCCGGCTTCGACATCAACGCCGGCACCGCCCGTTCCGCTCCGAACAACGCCTTCCTGTGGGCCCAAACGCAGTTCTCGTCGGTCGGCCGCAGCGTCGTGCTGCGCAACAACTCGAGTCGGATCACCTGCGGGGCCGCCGTCTACCTCCAAGGGCTCAGCGGCGCGAGCGTGAACGTCGAGGTCATCGACCCGTCCACCTGGACGTACATCTCGCTGAAGAACGTGACCCTCAACAGCAGCTCCTACACCATGGTCACCGTGCCGCCCTGGACCGGTGGCCCGAACACGGTCTACTTCCGGGTCTCGCTGCTCGGAAAGGGCGGCTTCTCATCGATCCGCGCTGACGACGCCACCATCCAGTGCACCTTCTGACCGGCCGCTTCTGACCTGCACGTACCGACTGGCGCGCGTACTGATCAACAAACAGGTTTCGGCGCACGTTCCACCGTTCCGGGGCGTGCGCCGCACCTTCGGCCGAAGTCGAAACACTGCGTCGACCCGAGCCGAAGCTGACGCGCGACCAACTCAAGTCGCTGGTCGGCCCCGTCCAGCCCGAGCCAAGGCGATCTCAGCCTCACCGGCAAGAGCGGTGACCAGGTCCGCCGCCGACGGCACGTCCTTGATCAGATCGACGCCCTCGCCGGCCCAGACCGGCAACGGCGGGACGACACCGCTCTGCTGGTCCCGCCCGGCCTCGGGATTACCGGCCAACTGACCCTCGCGGCCACGCTACCGGTCAAGATGCGACCCGGGACACCGCACGTACGGTCGCTTCTGTGTGTGCGTAGGGCAGGGCGAGCTCGAGCAGAAAGCCACCGGGAGAAAGCGCACGGCGCTGCTCTAGCCAACGCGAGGCGATCAGACTCAGGCGGCTTCCACTTGTTGTCCGTGCGGTTGGCTCCGGTTGCTCTCGCGGACTTCCTGGAGCTGGTTCTCGAGGTCGATGATGCGGCAGGCGGCTTCCAGCGCGATGCCTTGCCTGACCATCTCGCGGGCTCGCGCGGCAAGACGCACCTGGTGGCGCGAGTAGCGGCGGTGGCCTCCGGCCGATCGGGACGGGGTGAACAGCTTCGCCTTCTCGAGGCGACGCAGGAAGTCCTGCGAGGCGCCGGTGATCTCCGCGGCGCGGCCCATGGTGTAGGCGGGGTAGTGCTCGTCGTCGAGCATGTCATCGGGTTGGGCCATCCACACTCTCCTCTTAATGACGAGGGCCCCGGCGCAAGAAGCACCGGGGCCCAGGGTTACGGGTTCACAACACCATCTACCGACACGTTCGTCGGCTTGCCTTTTCCGCACCTGCCGCCGTTTCCGGCTTGCGGTGCGAGGATCGCATAAGCGTGACCGGAGACCACCTCACGTTCGATGGAAACTGCGGTGTCCACCCCAGAACCGGAAAACTGTTCTGACGGCGGGCGATCCAACGGTGCTCGTCCCTCCCTTTCCTCTTCTTCCAATTCCTGTCGTACTACCTGCCGGTGTCGGAGCCCCACGCAAACTTCACGGCCCCGCACACGTACGGCTGATCTTTTGCATCAGATTGAGCCCTGAACCTGCATCGGCCCCACCTGCGTCTGCCCTGACCTGGAATTACGTCAAGGTCTTGACTAGCACTTGGTTCACTTGCAAACGTCGATTGCTGTCCTGCATCGGGTTGAGCCCTGAACCTGCACCGGCCCTACCCGCATGTGCCCTGACCTGGAATTACGTCAAGGTCTTGTCCTGCACGTGCCTTGCCGAAATGCGTGCGGTGATGCTGTCTCACCGCGGTGCCGAGCGAGCCACGAAACAATCCGGGCCCTGCTTGACGCTCGGTCTTCGTCTGCGTTTTCAACGATCTTTGCTGTCAACGAGAGAAACACTAACCAGGGCTGGCAAGAATGTCTAGTCGCTTCGCCATAGATTTTCTAGGCGAGGTGGCCGGGCTCAAGCGGTAGGTGGCGTTCCCGGCGCCTTCAGCTGTTCGGGCTCGCGGGGCAGCACGCCCCAAGCCTCGGCGTGCCGCACGATGCACCCAGGAAAGCGGGCGATCTTCGAGGTGCCCTGGCCGTACGACGAAAGGTCCGCACCTGAGCGCCGGCGCCGCCGACGTCGCCGAGACACTCAACCGCGCGTTCGACGAACCCGCCATGACGATGACGATCCTGCTCGCCGACGTCATCCCCGCCCTGGCCGAATATGACCAGGACGCCACGACCGCGGCCGACCCCGAGGGCTACCGCGACCGGATCGTCCTGCACGACGGCAGCATCATCCTCTTCGACAGCCGCACCGAACGATGGACCGTCAGCAGCGCCGAGGAGGTCGCCGCCTCCGACCGCCGCCGGACCACACCGAACTGAGCGCTCATCCTCGCGGGCCTGGATGCCACGCCCGCGGACAACACGCCCCTCGAAAGCCGGCGGTGAGGAAAGGAAGCCCTGGCCGCCAGCGCCGGGCCGCCGAAAATCGATGCGTCATGGACCACAAACGCGCAGCCAAAGGTGTCCTAGTCACCACCTCCTGGGTCGGTAAGGCGAGCCGAGACTTCGCCGTGGCGAACGGACGAATCGAAATCATCGAAGGGCGCAACCTGAGGGCGCTGCTGAAAGAGTTTCTCGACCTGGACGTCCTGATCGGCCTGGAAAAGCCCCCGCCCGGATGGACGACGTCGGACCTCGGCCAACCACTTTGACGCCCCACGCACGCTCGTGATCACTCAGCCGGGTTTTCCTCCGCGATAAGCCGTCGGGCTTCGCGTCGTCTGGGGTGGTCAGGGTTGGCCAGGTCAGTGCCGTCGTCCGTCAAATTCCGGGCTGAAGTCCATCACCTGGCACTGCCGCGATCCGATCACCTGACGGCGACCACGCAACCTCTGTCACCGTGCCCTGTCCTGACGTTCACCGCGCGGTATCCGCCGCCGACTTGCCCAGGTCCGTCACTGTGGAGTGCGTGACGACCAGGCGTATTGGTTCGCGGTGGGCATACCGACCAATCGCCAGCGACAGCTTGGGCTCGGCACCGGGCGTCACCCGTGCGCCGCGTAGCTGATCGACAAATTTGCTGCTCAGCCGGGCGCGGCCTTCCAGCAGCCACATGTTTGACTCGCCGTATCGATCCTCCAGCTCACGGGCTCGGTCGTGCGAGGGCTTCTCCACAAGTTCGGCGACGATGAGCTCTTCATCGAGGTGGCGAGATATGACAACGCCGCGGTGGCCGGCGTCGGCCGGGTCGTAGGGCCGTACCAGCACTGCAGTGTGCCCTGTCGGGATGGCGGCGAGGGCAAGGCTGGTGTTGGCGTACGGATAGAGGTTGTCTGCGAACGCGACGAACAGGTCATCACCGGCGCGGAGGTGGTCAGCGCCGTTGAGGACCGACGTGACGTCGGCGTACCGGCCCTGTTGCGGGATGAATCGAAGGTCTAGCTGGTCGTACAACGGCAAGTCGCAGCGCGGCAAGCCGGCGGCACGTTGGTAGGCGGCCTGCCCGTCACGGCCGAGAGTGAGTTTGGCCCAGGCGATGAACGGCTCGTAGAACGGGTGGTAGACGACCACGACACGGGCGGGGGCGAGTGCTGTCAGTTCGTCGAGCAGGTGCAGGATGCCCGGCCGTCCGGCGACGGGGTGGAATTCCTTGGGGATGTGCCGGGCCCAGGGTGCGACCCGGGTACCGAGGCCGCCGGCGCAGACGACCACCTGGGTGATCGGCCGGGCGGTCATGGCCGCGCCGCCGCGTGGTGATCGTTGGGGATTGTTACGGTTTGCGGGTGCCGATGAATGTGCGCGTCACTGCGATGGTGATCGAGGACGACCAGATCCTGCTGCTGGACCAGGACACTGAAGGCGACCGGACGTGGTCGCTGCCCGGCGGCAAGGTCGAGCCCGGCGAGACCATCGAGGAAGCTCTGGTGCGGGAGCTGCAGGAGGAGACGGGTCTGGAAATCCAGGTCGGCGACCTTTTGTACGTGTGCGATGTGGTGAAGGCGCACGTCGTTCACCTGTCCTTCGAATGCCGTCGGGTGGGTGGCACGCTCGGGGCGGTCAAGGCGGGGGCGGATACCCGGCCGATCCGCGCGGTGGAGTTCGTCAAGCTGGCGGACTTGCCGTCGCGGGGGTTCAGCGACCGGTTCGTGGAGCTCGCCAGAGCCGGCTGGCCTGACGCCGGGTCATACATGGGCCTGAAGAGCAACATCGGTCTGTAGCGCCCACACGACGTCCGAGTCCAGGTCGGCCAAGGTCCGGCTGCGGTCGGTGAGACTGCCAATCCAAGTGCTCAAGACGGTGGCGACCTGCGCAATGGTCCGGCCGGCGACGGGGGTCGTCTCGTCCCGCACCAGCCTGATGCCGACGCCTCGGGAGGCGCCCAGCAGGTGCCGTGACCGCAGCCGGTCGACCTCCTCGGCGGTGGCGGGGGTGTTCCAGGCGGCACCGTGGATCCATCGCTCGACTGGCTGTCCAAAGAGTGCGGGCGGTCCGTCGCCGCACCACACCTGCAGGTTGCCGAGGGGGTGGTGGATGCCGTGCGGGGCGGTCAGGTGAGATACCGGGGTGACATCGCCGATCGCGTAGTCGTGGTTGGACGCCTCGGTGTCGGCAGCGAGTATGCGCAGCTCGCCGTGTGTAGGAAGCCGGGCGGAGTTGACGGCCGCGAATACGGCCGCGCCGAGCCACGTCACCCAGTACACAGGGTGATGGTCGAAGCCAGGGCTGACCGTCCAGCTCTCGCGTTCGGATGACCAGTGAACCCGCCCTCCACGTTCGTGCGGCATCGGCACCAGCAACAGATGGGTCCCCCGCCGGGTGTTCGTCACCCCGGCGGCGTGCACGGCGTTAAGTAGGCCGCAGAATTCAGCGTTGCTGACCAGCAGGTTCCGCCACGCCAGCCCTCGCAGGTCGGCGTACGCGATTTCCCGTGCTGGCGGGCTCTCGGCGCGGGTGTGCCCGGTGCGGGGCGGCTTGGAAGGTGCCTCGATCTGGTACTGCCCGGCGCCGGTCATCCAGGTCTGCGCCCGGTCGAGGACGCTGGCCGGCACCAGGTCGGAGGCCGCAGCCAGGGTCTCGGCGGCGCACATCTCTACCTGGGTGGCCTCTGTCCGGGTGAGCTGTGCGACGAGGTTGGTCTTCTGGTTGGTGGTGGCGAACAGGTCGTCCCGGGCCGGCCGCACGGGGCTTGGCGTACGGGGAAGGGTTCGGGGCATTAGATCCGCCAGGGCCTTCCAGGCGGCTGCCCGGTCGAGCACGGCCTCCTCGTACCGGATGTGGGTGTACTCCCGGGCGTCAACCGCACCGGCGAGCAGCACCGTGTTGAGCACGATCATCCGGACCAGCCCCGTCAGCTCGTCCGGATCGTCGTCGGGCACCAGAGCGCTGAACCCGGCATGCGGTCCGGCACCGGTCATGGTGATCATCTGCCGATACCGGTCGGCGTACCCCCATCGGTGATAGAGGTTCGAGCGGACGAATGAACTCGCGACACCGATGGGGCTTCGGGTGAGCACGACCACCGGGGCATCGGCTAACAGCTGCAGTAGGGACCTGGTGGTGAAGAACAGGTTGGTCTCCTTCACCAGGTGCCGCACCGGCGCGTACTTGGCCACCACAGACTCGACCAAGGCGTGCCAGCCCAACTGGCCGAGGAGCGCCCAGGGCACCCGGTCGACTTCGACGCTGTACGGGTTGACCGGCGACAGTGGATGCGTCGCACCCAGCTGCTGCCGGAACGGCTCGTTGTGCTGGGGCATCACCGGTCGCAGCGTGTCCGACAGCCAGTTGGAGCCGATTCGCTCGCTGGTCCCCAACGCCAGCAGCGGCGGCAGCACGGTCACGCCCACGGCGCGCGCTTGCGTCCGCAGTTGGGCAAGTCGCTGGTCAATCTCGTCCACTACGTAGAGCAGGGCGTTACTCATACGGACTTCACCTCCGCATCCAGGCTCACGGGCACACGACCGATGACGGAAGGTCCCGGAATGCCGCTGCGGTTGCGCCCGGTTGTGGGCCTTGCGCGCAGTTGCGTACGCCACGACACACGCTGATGTCGCTCTATGATGAGAATCCGTGACAGGCAGTGAGGGTGGCGATGGGGTCGATGGCGAAGGCAGTGTCGAATCACCATCTACAGGCGCTCCTCCATCAGGCGGGATACGGGCAGGCGCGCGCGGCGTTCACCCGGCAGGTCAACTTGCGTGGCCGAGACCACCATCTGGATCTGCACTACGACGCGGCCTCGGTGTACTGGTGGCTGCGCGGCCGTAAACCCGACGAGCCGGTACCCCAGGTGATCGCCGAGGTGCTGGCCCGGCGGATCGGCAGGGCGGTCGCCATCGACGAGCTCGGCTTCACCGCCGGGGTAGCTTCGGCAGACCTTGGCCTGACGTTCGCCGCTGACCTCGAAGAAGCCCGTACGACCGTTACTGCCCTGTGGCGGCATCAGGTGACCCGGCGAGACGCACTCAGCGCGGCCCCGTTCGTCGCATCCGCCACCGCCGAAGCAGGGTGGCGCTGGCACTTCAACCCGGGCGATCCGGACGCCTCACACCGCGGACGCCGCCAGGTCACGCTGGCCGATGTCGACGCGCTACGCGCCTGTCAGCAGCAGTTCCTCGACCTCGACCGACGTCATGGCGGCGGCCAATTTCGCGCGTCGCTGGCCGAATGGCTGCACCGGGAAGTCGAACCGATGCTGCACGGCACCTACACCGACAGGGTAGGACGACAGCTGTTCGCCGCGGTCGCCGAGCTGACCGGGCAGGTCGCGTTCATGAGCTACGACATCGGCGATCAAGGACTTGCCCAGAGACATTTCATCCAAGCCCTACGACTGGCCAAGGCTGCCGACCACGCCGGGTTCGGCGCGCACATCCTGGCCAACATGTCCACCCAAGCCGTTTATCTCCGCCAGCCTGCGGAGGCAGTGCGGCTGGCCCGCGCCGCCGTCGCCGGCGGAACCGGCCGCGCCCACATCCTGGTGATGGCCCGACTGCACACCGCGGAAGCATGCGCCCACGCCATCGCCGGCGATGCCCGCAGCTGCACCGCCGCGCTCCGGCTGGCCGAGCACGCCACCGCGAAGATCGGCAGATCCGAGCAACCCACCTGGGCCGGCTACTTCACTCCAGCGCACCTGGCCGGCACCGCGATCCGCTGCCTGCGCGACCTCGGCCGCACAAAGGAACCGCTCGGCCACGCCGAGCAGGCCTTGCACCTGGCAGAAGGCAGCGTGCGTACGCGGGCTCTGCACACCGCGCTGATCGCGAGCGTCTACGCCGCCGGGACATCTGCCCAGCCGCAACATGCCAGCCAGCTCGGTCACGACGCGCTCGACCTCGCCGGCCGAGTGCGCTCCCGCCGGGTCACCGACCGGATCACCGACCTCGCCAAACGGCTTTCCCCCCATCGCGGCGATCACGCCGTCGACGGCTTCTTGCACAGGGCTCACGCCTATGTCTCCACCGCCAGCCACGGATAGAGTCACCGGATGGCGTGGGTAGAGCCGGACAAGTGGTACGCGCAGCTGGCGTCCTTCCACGCCGCCGCCGCCCTGTTCATCACGGACGACGCCGGCCGGGTGCTGCTGGTCAAGCCGAACTACCGCGATCACTGGGCCATCCCCGGCGGCTACGTCGACCAACACGAGAGCCCACACGCTGCTGCCGGACGCGAACTACGAGAAGAACTCGGCCTTGCCCTGCACGTGGGTGACCTGCTCGTCGTCGACTGGGCCTCCCCGGCCGGGCCTCGCCCGCGGGCCCTGGTGAACTTCATCTTCGACGGCGGTCGGCTCACCAGAAACCAAAACATCCGCGTCGACTCCGACGAGCTGGAAACCTTCGGGTTCCACGACCCTGAGCAGTGCCGACGTCTACTCCCGCCACGCGTCGCACCCCGCATCGAGGCCGCGCTTGCGGCCCGGACCAAAGGCACGACGATCTACCTCACTGATGGGGCATCGCCGGCGCACTCCTGACAACCCAGACTCTCCGAGTCGTCAGCGGCCTCGGCCCCTGACCTCGGATCGCAGCCGCTCAGGGTTCGAAGCCGGGTGGCGACGGTTAGCAGGTCAGGCGAATGCCAGGGTTGTCGATCTGGCGGCCTCGGCACCCTAGGCTTGATCGTCCGTCGGAGTAGCAACGTACGTGCCCCGACCGACAACGGTTACCACCAGCCGGCGTTCGCGCAGAAGCTGGATCGATTTGCGGGCGGTGCCTCGAACGATGCCGTACTCCTGGACGAGCTGGTTTTCCGAGGGGATCGGCCGGTTCGGCAGAAGGTCGCCCGCTTGGATACGTGCCTCGATAGCATCTGCCACCTGGACGTACAGAGGGGTCGGGCCGTCGTGGTCGATCACTAGGCGACCATCCCACCCGCCAGAGAGCCATAATCATTAAGAGGGAACCATGGTGAGCCATGAACACGGATGGTGAACCAAAGTAAAGGCAAGCCATCAGCTGGGCTGTGCATCGCATCAGACCTCGTCGGCTGCTCCTGCGGGAAAGTGCCGTGAGCACTCGAATTTCCGGTTTGAGCAGCGGGTATCGCCGCGGGTGCGGACTCGGGGATGACATCGGCGGCCTTGCCGCTCGCAACCCCTCATAGAACCAACGCCGCCCGACTCAGCCCGGTGGCGGGCACCGCCAAACCCGGTTTCCGGGTGCTCGTTGCCACGAGAGTCGATCGCAGTAGGTCGGTGACCGCGAACACCGCGGCGCTCTGCCAAGCGGCGTCGCCAATGACGTTCATCAGCAGGCTGCTGACGAGGACGCTCCGGCCCGCCAAGACAAGCCCAGGCACCCTTCGGGAGGCATCCGGCTGTGACTTCGCCGACGAGTACGAGGTAGGACAACAAGAACGGGGACACGACATGACAGGCAACAGCGGAATCTTCAAGAGATGTGGGTGCATCGACAAGGCGACCGGACAGCGCTCCGGCGAGCACTGCACCCGACTGCTCGACCCTGACCACGGTAGTTGGTACTTCGCCTGCTCCACCCGAGACGTGCTGGGCCGGGTGAACCGCGTTCGCCGCGGCGGATTTGTCTCCGAACAGACCGCCCGGGAAGCGCGCGACACCTTGCTGGAAATGTCGCGCGAGGAATGCACTGGGCAGAACTGGACCGTCGCGCGGTGGCTGCAGTATTGGCTGTCCACCCGGACCCGAATCCGCGCCACCACGAAAGCGCACTACGGCCACGACATCGAACGCTTCCTGATCCCCCATGTCGGCGCCATGACTCTCGCGCAACTGAACGCGCGACAGCTCACCGCCGCCTTCGCCGAGATCGGCAAAGCCACCAACCGACACGGAGTCCCCCACTCCGTATGCACCCTTCACCACGTTCGCACGACGCTGCGAGCAGCCCTGAACGCGGCGGTCCGTGAAGGCGTCATCACCAGCAACCCCGCCATCCGGCTGGAGCTACCGACACGCGATCGGCCCCACGCGGTGGTGTGGACGCAGCCTCGCGTGGCTGCTTGGCAAGCCACCGGCGACCACCCCGTCGTTGCGGTATGGACGCCCGAGCAGTTGGCGACGTTCCTGCACGCGGTGCGCCACGACGGCCTCTTCGCCCTGTGGTGGCTCATCGCCCTGCGCGGCCTGCGCCGTGGTGAGGCCGCCGGCCTGCGGTGGACCGACGTCGACCTCGACAACGGCCTACTCGTCATCGCGCGGCAACGCACCACCGCCGGCTACGCCATCCACGAAGGACCACCGAAGTCGGCGGCCGGCCGCCGCACCGTCGCACTGGACAGCCACACCGTGCGAGTACTGCAGCTGCACCAGCGACAGCAGGAACGCCACCACGTCCGACGGGACAACGACGACAAGCCTTACCTGCCCAGCGGGTACGTGTTCACCCGGCCCGACGGAGCACCGTTCCACCCGGGCTATTTCACCCAGCGCCTGCGCCTTCTCATCGATCGTGCCGACCTGCCGCCAGTGCGCCTGCACGACCTACGTCACGGCGCGGCCAGCCTCGCGCACAGCGCCGGCGTCGACATCAAGACGATCCAGGACCAACTCGGGCACTCGACCGTCGCGCTCACCGCAGACGTCTACACCAGCGTGCTTCCCGCGATCCAACGCAAAGCCGCCGAAGACACCGTTCAACTCATCCTCGACATCGCTGGCCGAACCCAGAAAGCTCCGATCACCAAACGCACCAGCCGCCGGCCACAAGTCCAGCGAGCCGGCGTGCCCGGACCCGTACATCTCGGCTTAGCCCAGAACTCGGCAGACGAGCCGGCGGCGTCCCGTCTCACGCAGCATCGCCAGGTCACATCGGAAGACCCGCAAGACCCGTTCTCGCTGAAGTGGATGGGAGGCGCACCGACGACGGTGCAGCCTGGATCACTGGCCCGCGACCTATTGCAGCGTCCCGGAGACTTTCAGGCATCTGCCCCAGAATCAGATGCCCCTGAGCCATGACGTCTTCACTCGTGCGAGTGCCGAAAGCCCGCGACCTGCAAGAAGATGGCCACCGCAGCCTGTTCGTACTCACTCCAGCGCCCCAAAGATCCCATTTCGCAGGACCATGGTGCTCGGATGGTGTTCGCCTGTCGAAAACCGGTTCCATGCGGGAAATCGCGCTCGCAAACAGCCGCTGAGCTGCGGAAACACGGCCAAAATGTGGGCGCAACTGTGACCCACATGTGCCCCACATGAAAGCAGGGAACATAGCCGAATGGCTATATTCCCTGCTCAAGTGGTGCGCCCGAAGGGACTCGAACCCCTAACCTTCTGATCCGTAGTCAGATGCTCTATCCATTGAGCTACGGGCGCTCGTTCAAGTGCTCAGCCAGCATACACACCCGGCTTTCGCGCGGAGACTCCGGGATTCGAACCCGGGAGGGGCTATAAAACCCCAACCGCATTAGCAGTGCGGCGCCATAGACCAGACTAGGCGAAGTCTCCCCGGTGGCCGTTGAGCCACCGACGGTTGAGGATACCGGACCCGGTCAGCTGCGCACAAAGAGGTTGCCCCCTCGCGCGCGCCGCGGCGTTCGCACCGGACTCCAGCAGGTGAAACGCGCCCGAAACGGCTAGGCTGCCACGGCATGGAGGAGAAGCCGCCCACTGAGCGCCGTAGAACTCCGCGCGCCCGGTCCGCCCCGCCCGCGTTCAGCGCGCCCGAGCAGGACCAACCCGCGGAGAAGCCCGCCGCGCCGGCCCCTCGCCGCGCCGCGAAGCCGGCCCCGGCGGTCACCTTCCAGCCCCCCAGCGCCGAGGATCACCCGGGCGGCGCACCGGTATCTGCCTCCAAACCGCCTCGTTCTTCTCAAAACCCCCCTTCCCGTACGCCTACCCGCGGTCCAGTCCAGCCCAAGTCCGACACCTCAGCGCCCACGGAGCAGTCCCCGCCGCGCCGGACCCGCCCCGCTGCCCAGCAGCCCAGCACCCCGCAGCCCGCCACCCGGGCCCCGCGCCCGGCCAAGTCCCGCCCGGCCCGACCCGCCGCCCCAAGCCCCGCCGCCCCAAGCCCCGCCGACCCAAGCCCCGCCGTCCCAGTCCCCGCCGTCCCAGGCCCCGCCGACCCAAGGCCGAACGCCTCGAGCCCGGCCGCCCAGGCTGTGCCCCCGCGTCCCGCAAAGACGCGCCCGGCCCCGCCGGCCGCCCAGCAGCCCCAGGCCGAACCGCGGCATCCCACCGAGGCGCGGCCAGCCGCTCAAGAGCCCGCCAAGGCTGCACCACCGCGCCCCGCGCAGGAGTCTGAGGCCCAGGCCGCACTCCCGCACCCCGCGGAGGGGCGGCCAGCCGCTCAAGAACAAGCGTCTTCTACTCAACGACCTGCCAGGGCTCAAGCGCCTGCGGCTCAAGCGCCCCCTGCTCAAGCGCCTGTCAGCCGAGCGCCGGATCCCCAGGCTGCGCTGCCGCGTCCCGCGAGAGGGCGGCCCGCCGCCAGCGAGTCCGATGCCCAGGCGACAGGGTCCCAAGCGGCGACGGCACGCTCGTCCTCGCAACAGCCGGAGGTTGCGGCCGAGCCAGCGCGTCCGGCCAAGGGCGTGCCGGTCAAGAAGGTGGCGCCGGCGAAGAGGGCGCCCCGCCCACCCCGCAAGGCTGCCGCGATCAAGCCGGCTGCGGCCACCGAAGCAACGGCCGAATCCGACGTGACGGCAACACCTCCGGCTGTGCGGAACCCGGCGGCTGACACGACACCCGCCGCAGACGCCCCGGCCAGGTCGACTGGTTCGGTCTCGGCGGAGCCCGCTGCGGACGCGGTCGTGGTGAAGCCTGCCGGCACCGAGGCGGTGGCGGCGGAACCGGTAGTCGCGCAGCCCTCCGGCGGGGAGGCGGGCGACGTGGTCGAGAAGGCCGCCATCGCCGCGCCAACCCAAGCGGGCAGCCCAGTAGAGGCCGGCCCAGTAGCGGGCGCCACGGCAGAGGCCGGCGCGGTATACGGCGGCGCGGCGGAAGGCGGCGCGGCGGAGGGCGGCGCGGCGGAGGGCGGCGTGGCGGAGGGAAGAGCGGGGGCTGCGGTCGGGGTCCGGGGGGATGGGCGTACGGAGGCGTGGGCGAAGCTTGTGGCGGATCCGGGGCATGCGCCGGAGCTGCTTGCGCTTGCGGCTGTGCAGGCGTTCGGGCCCAAGGCTCGGGACTGGGCCGCGCGGACGCGGGAGTCCTATCCGGCGGCGGGAGATCGGGCGGTTGCTCGGCTCGCGGCTCGGCAATTCGCGCGGCTGGGCGGTTGGGGGAGTGTGTTCGGGGCGGTGGCCGGGTCTTATACGCCGGTCACGCTGCTTGGGGCGGCGGCTGTCACGCACGCTCAGCTTGTGTTGCATGTGGCGGCGGCGTACGGCTTGGATCCGGCCGATCCGGAGCGGGCGGTTGATCTGCTGGTGATCACTCGGGTGCACCCGAGCCGGGCGGATGCCCGGGCGGCGCTTGCCGCTGCGCGCCGGCCCACCTATGACCAGGGTGGGCTCAGCGACGCGGCTTGGCGGTTCGGGCGGATGCTTGTGTCGCAGACCGGTGGGTGGACAGCGTTGCGGCTGGCCAACCGGGTTTTTCCGGGTGCCAGTCTGCTGGCGGCGATCCTGGCCGGCACGGCGTCGGCGCAGACCGTGGCGGCCCGCGCGGAGTCCTACTATCGCGACTATCGCGACTATCGCGGCTAGGGCGGGCTTTCGCGACTAGTTGAGCCAGGCCAGCAACGAGGCGGGCAGCAGGGTGTAGCCGACGAAGGCGGCTATGTCGAGGATGCTGTGCGCCACGATCAGCGGCATCACACGCTTGAAGCGCAGGTAGAACAGGGCGAACACGACGCCCATCACGGCGTTGCCCACGAAGGCGCCGAAGCCCTGGTAGAGGTGGTAGGAACCGCGAAGCAGGGCGGAGGCGGCGACGATCCACACCGGCTGCAGGGACATCTCGCGCAGCCTGGTGATCAGGTAGCCGACGACGATCACCTCTTCCAGCACGGCGTTCTGCATCGCGGACAGGACGAGGACCGGGATCGCCCACCACACGTCCTGCAGGGCCGCGGGCACGATCTGCGCGTTGAGGCCGAGCACCTTTGCCACGTACACAAGCAGGAGCCCGGGAATCCCGATGCCGGCGGCCAGCAACGTGCCCCAGCCCGCGTCGAAGCTCTTCCGATCGGCCGTGAGGCCGAGGGTCTGCCGGACCGGGATCTGGTCGCGCATGAGCAGGTAGAGGACCAGGGCGACCGGCACCAGCGCGAAGCTGATCTCGAGCAGTTGGTAGGTGAGATCGAGGTACGGCCGGGGGGAGCGGGAGGCGTTGAGGACCGCCGACTGTGCGGACAGGGGTTTGCCCGCGGTGAGTTTGGCGATCAGCGACACGACCGCATAGATGGCCGACGCGCCGAGGGACAGCAGCAGCACGATGACGATCTCGACGGTGAGCACGCGCCGGGTGGGCGCAACTCGATCTAAGGTCACGACGGCCACTCTAGGCCAAGCACAAACGGACGATCCGGGCAAGCGACGCGCCGATCATTCGTCACCTCGATGAGACCAGTCGCACTTCGGGTGCGTCGGAAAAGCGACTGACGTGAGCAATCTGAGTGCATGGGAGACCTCGCACGCTTGCTCAAGGAGAGCTGGACACTCGTCGAGGAACATCAGGAAAAGGTCGCCGGCTACTTCTACGCCCGGATCTTCCTTTCCCACCCCGACCTGCGCGAGTTGTTCCCGGTGCACATGGATGTGCAACGCTCCCGCCTGCTCAACGCGATCGTCACCGCGGTGCAGACGCTCGACGATCCGGAGAAGTTCGACGAATACCTGAAGGCACTCGGTCGTGATCACAAGAAGTTTCACGTGGAACCAGAACACTACGAGGTGGTCGGGGGCGCATTGATCGAAGCGATGCGGGCGCACGCCGGCGAGCAGTGGGGCGTCGAATACGACCAGGCCTGGGCGGACGCGTACGCGGTGATCGCCGCCCGCATGCTCGCCGGTGCCGACGCCGACGACAACCCGCCCTACTGGTACGCCGAGGTGGTGGCGCACGAGCGAAGAGCCCAGGACATCGCGGTCTTCACGGTCCAGCCGATGCAGCCGCTCGAGTTCCGCGCCGGTCAGTACCTGAGTCTGGAGTGCCCTAAGTATCAGCCGCGGCTCTGGCGCACCTATTCGGTCGCCAACGCTCCGCGCAAGGACAACACCCTGGAATTCCACGTACGGTCGGTGGGCGCCGGCTGGGTGTCGAGTGCCCTGGTACGCCGTCTCCAGATCGGCGACATGATCAAGCTGGCCGCCCCGATGGGCACGATGAACCTGGACCGGCGGTCGACCCGGGACGTGGTGTTCATCGCCGGCGGGACCGGCCTGGCGCCGATCAAGTCCCTGCTGGAGGAGCTGACCCGTTACAACCGGACGCGGTGGGTGCACGTCTTCATCGGCGCGCGGGACCGCGAGGACCTGTACGACCTGGCCGACCTCAACCGGCTGGCGGCGCGTTACCCGTGGCTGTCAGTCGTGGAGGCGTGCAGCGAGGACCCGACGTTCCCCGGCGAGCAGGGCAACATCTCGGAGGTGGTCGCGAAGTACGGCCCGTGGAACAACCACGACTTCTTCGTCTCCGGCTCCGGCGCGATGGTGAAGTCGACCCTCAAGACTCTTGCCGAGCTCCAGGTGCCGTCCATCCGGATCAAGTACGACAGCTTCACCGACCTGCCCTAATAGGTCCACGGACTCCCGGCCTGCTGATAGTTGGCCACCGGCACGAGGTTGGACTCGGCGTGCATCCGGTCGACGTAGAGGCGGCCCTCCAGATGGTCGATCTCGTGCGCGACCAGCCGTGCCATCGCCCGGTCGAACGAGGTGATCACCCGGGCGCCGTCGTAGCGGGCGTGCTCGACCTCGATCCGCAGGGCCCGGCGCACCTGACCGCGGTAGTCGAAGAAGGACAGGCACCCCTCGTACTGCTCGTCGCGGTCGCCGGACTCGCCGACGATGCGCGGGTTGAGCAGCACCACCGGCTCGGCACCCCGATCGGGTGGCTGCACCACCGCGGCCGCCACCGACCGGCCGATCTGCGGTGCGGACAGCCCCACGCCCTTGCTGAAGTCGTGCAGGTCCTCGAGCCGGCACAGCGACGAGAGCAGTGCGCTCACCGCCTCCCGCGCATCGGTCGCCTCCCGGGGCAGCTGGAAGTGCCGGGCGCGCTGGCGCAGCAGGTCGGAGCCGCGCTGCACGATCCCGATGCCGCGCATCGCCGACGAGGCGCGCGGCTTGCCGTTCTCCTCGGCCGGTGCGTACTCGGCGAACGACGGCGCGTTCGGGCCCCGGAACCGCCACTCCAGCCGGTACCGGGCGTTCAACTGCGGCGCGTCGGTCGACCATTCGAAGATGGCCCGCTCCCCGTCGTGCGTGCGTTCAAGTGGTGTACGTACCGGGACCTCGGCGGCCAGCGACGTCTCCACCCCCCACACCTGCGGGTCGAACGTCACCGGGAAGTTGAGCCGCACCGTGATCCGCCGGGTGGGCAGCCGCACCGCCCGCTGGAACCACTGACCCCACTTCTCGACCCCGACCGTGTATGCGTACTCGATCGTCGTGCGGTCGCCCGGGTAGAGCGGGAACTGACCGCGGTCGTTGGCGAAGAGCAGCCAGACCTCCTTGGCCGCGTCCCGGTCGAGCTTGACCCGCCAGTGCATCGGCTCGGCGGCGCTGCCCTCGCCGGCGGCCGCCTCGAGGTCCATCTCGTCGAAGCGGAGCGGGTGGGTGCGGTGGTGCCGGTTCGAGCCGGTCGGGTCGTGCGGGTAGCGGTCCACCGAGACCTTCACCAGGTAGCGGGTGACCGGCTCGGAGCCGGCGTTGTAGAGGTTGCGGCGAACCGTGCAGCGGTAGGACCCGTTGCCGTAGGTCAGCTCGGCGACCTCCTGCTCGACGATCAGGCCGGTGCCGGGCGGCATCCACTGGACGGGCACGGGCGGGTCCCGGTGCTGGAGCGTGTTGGTGCGCGCGTGACGCAGCTCGTCGTACTCCTGGAAGCGCTGCCAGATGACTCCGCCGGCGCCGAGGACGGCTTCCGCCCGCCGGGCGAAGTCCTCGGTGGGCTTATGTCGCCGCCCCTCGACATGGCTGACGTACGACGGGTCGAAGCCCATGCGGGCGGCCAACTGCTTCTTGCTCATACCGCGCTCGACCCGCCAGTGCGCCAGAGCTGTTACGAACTGATCAGCGGCCCGTTCGACGGGCGATGTGGTCATCATCGATGTCCCCTTCGCGACGGGACATTCAGTGTCACTGGCGCTCGATGTCCTCAAGGTCCTTGTAGCGCTTAGCCGACAGATACCTTGACGGTTCCTGGAACGGTTCAACGCACTGTTAGGCAACCCTTGCCTAGGGTATTCGTCCGAAAGATCCCTGTCGCCGTTGTTGGTTAGGCTAGCCTTAGAGGTGTACGGTGAGTCGTCTTGAGGGTCCGGAACACTGGTTCGTGTGACGAGGTAAGGCGAGGTGAAAGCGGTGACTGGCCCGGTTGTGTCACCGCGGTGTGGTAGCCGTCAGTGACCGCCACCACAACCAGCCGTTCGCTCGCGCCGCTGACCCCGGTCACCACGACACTGACCGCGATGTTCGGCACCAGCACCGAGATCGCCGGGCTCGCCCCGGACCTCCTGGTGCACGAGCCGGCCAACTGGTTTAGCTCGGCCGATCTCGCCACCACGAAGCTCGATCTCCTCCTGGAGACGGCCGGTCGCCGCTGGCGAGCCCAGCCGCACGCCGCCGCCGCGCTCGCCTGGAAGGCGTACACGTACTGGGCGGCTCTTCCCGCCGTTCTCGGTTTTGCCTCGGCCCGTCGCGTGCCCCTGCTGACCAGCGCCAACGTCCTGATCCACTTCAACGACCCGCGGCCGCTGCTGACTCTGGGCCTGCGCGCCGACATCCCGGTGGCGGTGCTGCCCAACGACCCGCTCGCGCTGCTGGGCGATCCGCGCATCCGGGTGGTCGCCGACGAGGCGGCCCTGCTCGCCGAGCTGCGCCTGACGCTGCTCGACAACCACCTGACGCCGCTGCTCAATGCCATCCACAACCGCGTCCGGCTGGGCAAGCGCACCCTGCTCGGCTCCCTCGCCTCCGGCATCGCCTACGGCGTCCTGCGCTCCGCCGACGCCATCCCCGGTTCCTCCGCCGAGACGATCGCGACCCTGCAGCGCGCGCTGGGCGTCGAAGACCTCATCGACCTGGTCGCCGACGAAACCGGCAAGCTCGACGTCCAGCGCAAAACCTGCTGCCTGGCCTTCACGCTCCCCAAGCCGAAGGTCTGCCAAGGCTGCTGCATCAAGTCCTAGCCGCGCATGCCGCCAGGACTTCAGTAACGCGTCCCCGACGGCGTCGGCACAGCGTCCGACTCGGCCCGATCCGCCTCACCGAGGGTCAGCTCAGCCGCTCCCGCCGAATTCCCGCTCGGCGTCCCCCGATCGAGGTGGCCTCGTCCCGCTCAGCGGCCAGGTCGTAGGCGTGCGTCATGCCCATGCCGCCGAGCCCGATGACGCCCACCTCCGGCCCGCCGCTGCCGAGAGTGGTGTCAGCCCATGGCGGTACGCCGTTCCGGGAAATGGATCTCGAACTCGATCGTGTTCTCCGCCGGTTGCAGACTGGCCGCGATCGGCTCGGGCCGCCCGATCCGGTAGCCCTGCGCGAAATCGACGCCGTACTGCCTCAGCAGTTCGACGGTCTCGTCGTCCTGGACGTACTCGGCAGCGACCCGAATGCCGAGCTCGTGGCACAGCTCCACGAGCTTCGACACGACGGCTTGATCTGTCGGGGACCGGCAGATATCGACGATGAACACGCCGTCGATCTTCACCAGATCCACCGGCAGGTACTTCAAGTAGGCGAGACCCGCGTATCCGGTGCCGAAGTCATCGAGCGCGAGGTGACAGCCGATCTCCCGCACACCCGTCGCGAAGGCAAGAGCTTCGTTGCGATTCTCGATCAGTGCGGTTTCGGTGATCTCGAAGGTCAGACACTCCGGCTTCACCCGATGCCGGCGGATCGCGTCGGTCACGAAGGTGAGCAGGCCGGGGTCCGCGAGCGACTTCCCGGAGATGTTGACCTGATAGTGGGACGTCTGGACCCCTTGGCCGATCAGCTCCAAGGCATGGTCGATGACCCACTTGTCCACCGACAGGATCTCGCCGACCCGCTCCGCCATGTCGAGGAACGCCCACGGTGCGGCGAGCTCACCGTTGTCCCCGCGGACGCGCAGCAGGATCTCGTGGCGCGTCACCTCATTGATACCGAGGTCTACTAGCGGCTGCGCGTAGAGCGCGAACCGGTCGGTCGTCACCGCGTGCTGAACCCGGGATCGGCAGCGACTCGCCCGTTCCTCGTCCTTGGCGGGCCGGTCCAGAACATTTACCGGGGTGCCTTTCCGGGCCGCGTCACGTGCCGCGTGTTCGCCGTCTATGAGCAGATCGAACCCCGAGGCGGCGGTACCGCTGGCGAAGCTGACTACGCCCGCCCACGCATTCAGGCGCAGCGCCTCCTGATTGACGCTGAACAGGTTGCTCCGGAGTTTGTCGACGAGCAGCTGCGCGAGTTCGGTCGCCGCGGGGCAGTCCTGCGGTGGGAAGGCGAGCACGCCCCACAGGCCCGGCCCGACGAGCCCGCAGGTCAGGCCGGAGTCGGCGATCGTGCGCAGTAGTCCGGCGACCTCCGACGTCAGCTGGTCACGGTCTTCGTCGGTCGTGGTCTTCGAGAGGCGGGTGGCCGGCTCCGTCGCCACGACGATGAGGGCGCCCCCGCTGGTGCGCCGGGCCCGGTCGACTTCGTCGGTGAGGAAGCCACGCGTCGGCAGCCCGGTAACGGCATCCGCAGCGGCGAGATCGGCGCAAAGCATCGCTTCCCGGGTGGCGAGTCGACGTCGCTCCTGCCGAGCGAGCTCGAGTGCGGTGACATCCACTCCGGTAGCGCTGATTCCGGAGGGCTCGCCGTCCGTCGTCAGTATCTCGATGTCGCAGTGCACGTAACGAACGTTGCCGCTTGGTTGGATCACGCGGAAGGTGACCTCGTTCGGGTGGCTTCGTCGCCACGCCCGCTCCACCGAACTCTGGAATGCCCGCGCATCGGCCGGATGAATAAGTTCGAGAAGCCGGTCCGGTGTGAGACGCAGAGTTCCCGGCGCGTAGCCGAAGATCGTCGCCATCTCATCCGACCACGCCGGGATGCTCATGGACTTGCCGGAGCCGGTCGCCCGCCAGATGATGGCGCCTCGTTTCGCCAACTGCGCGGCGCGCGCGATTCGAGTCGCCTCGTCGGTGTTCGCGGTGAGCGGATCCACGAGATCGGTGTCGACGAGAATCTCGTACCGGTCCGTCAATGAACGGTCGTACTCGGCCTGCACTGTGCGCGCGACTCGTCGGGCGCGGGCGTTTTCCAGTGGGCCAGGTTCGGCCGCCTCGGCCAAGGCCAGGATGTCATCGAGATCCATGAGCACCTCCCGGGCGCCGTCGGCTATCCGAGTCCTTGTAGCCGGCTTGTTCGGCGAGTTGACGTAGTTGTCGGTTGGCCGCCGCCTTGTAGTGACGAACGCTGGTATCGGCCAGCCCGAGCGTCCGGGCGATCTCTTCATTGGAGAAGCCGTGCCGTGACATCTGGAAAACCTCAGCGTGCCGAGGCGGTAGCTGTTGCAGCCAGCCACGATAAGTTTCTTGGGCCTCCCAGGTGTCGGCGAGGCTCGGCTGTGCTCCCGTGGGCAGATCTTCGGGCGCTGTGGCGGTCTCACGCCGACCGCGGTCGTGCTCCTTCAGCAGCCGGTTCCGGGCCGTGGTGATGATCCAAGCGATCGGCTTGGTGTAGCTCCGGATCTTCGGCCAATGAACTCGACCATGCAGGTACGCGGTCTGTAGAGCGTCTTTGACCGCCTCGTGATCCCGCCAGCCGGCGCGAAGAATCCCCTCGGCGATGCGGTAGCTCTGCACACTGAAGGTGCCGAATTCCTCGTCGTAGATCTCTTTGAGACGCGCGTCGTCAGCCTGCTGCGCGGCCTCCTCGTCGGCCGGCTCCGGCAGCAGAGCGGCCGACCCGTCCACCACGCTCACGCCGCCTCCTCGCCGTTGCCGACGATCAACGAATCCTGCCGCCCGAACTCCACCTCGCGGTGCCCGTCACGATCGCGTTCCACGATCCGTACGGCGCCGCGATGTCTTTCGGCGAGCCCGATCAGCCCGCTTGCCCGAGCCGCAATGCGCGCCGAGGCCTCCCGTTCCGAGTGCAATCGCGTCCGGTGCGCGATGAAGGCTCGCGCCAGTCCTATCAGCGACCCCATGGCAAGGACCAGTACTACCGCTCCGTAGCTGGAGACGGATGCCATCGTCAGCGCGCCCATCGTTCCCCCTCGTTCCAAACTCCCTACTAATTACGGTCCGTGGAGGACCGGGTTGTAGATGGCTAACCGTCCACATTCTTCTGATAGATCAATGATCAATAGGTCCAGCTGCTGTTCTGTCCCAAAGTTATGTTGGGAGCACGCATTGCAAGGACCTGCATGGGCGACGGAGGGGTAGCCAAGGGCTACTTACGGTAGTTCCTGTGGACGTCGAGTGGCCCGACTCCTCGGTCTTACCCTCCGTAGTCGATCGTGGACCCGTCTCGACTGGTTACCGTCCGGCACCTGCGCACGTCAGCCGGGGCGACGGGGCGCTTGGGCGCAGCGAGCCGCTTCCGCTCGCGTTGTCGCTGCCGGGCATCAGCGGGCCGCTGCCGGGGCGGGCCACTCGGATCATGTACAAGTCGACCGACTTCACCGGGCAACCCGTTGCGGTCACCGGGGCCTACATCGAACCGGCGGCCTCCTGGGCGGGCCGCGAGGGGCCGCGGCCCCTCGCGGTGCGTGGGCGCTACGGCTACAGCCAGGTGGTGGGGCGGGTCGCGTCGGCGGCGGAACTGCGCTCGTCGTAGGCGCCGGACGTGCGGCTGACCGCTACCTGTTCCGAAGTGCCGCCCGCCGACCTGGCCGCGGTCACGGCGGCGATCGACGGGGCCGGGCTGGTGGGGGCGCTGGCGTGGTCGGTGAACGGGTTCGTCCAGTCACGACCGGCGCGGGGTGCACTGGTCGACGAGTACCTCAGTGCCGACGGGCCGGCCACCCCGAAATGGCTGTCGACCATGTGCGTCAGCGACGCGATCTTCGGCTGTGCGGGCCGGCGCACCACGTCGTGGACCAGGACCGCGGGTGGCCGGCCGCGTCGAATTGCGCGGTCCTGCCCCGTCAGCCTTAGCCGGGGCAGGACCGCGGGCCGCGAACGGCCCGGCTCAGATCGTGGTCTGAGCGGGGGTCGAGCGGTTCGTGGTGGTGCCGTCGCCGAGCTGGCCGGAGAGGTTGTTGCCCCAGCACCACAGGCTGCCGCCGGTGCGGAGCCCGCACGTGTGGTAGGTGACGGCCACGTTGCTGGTCCACGTGGTGGCGGTGCCGACCTGGGTGGGAGCGTTCCGGTTGGTGGTGGTGCCGTCGCCGATCTGGCCGGCCATGTTGTTGCCCCAGCACCACAGGGTGGCGTTGGTGCGGGTCGCGCAGGCGGTGTTGAATCCGGCGCTCACCGACGACCAGGTGGTGTTGGTGCCGACCTGCAGCGGCGCGGTCTGGTAGGTGGTGTTGGAGCCGAGCTGCCCGTAGCCGTTCTCACCCCAGCACCACAGGGTGCCGTCGGTGCGGGTGGCGCAGGTGAAGGCGTACCCCGCCGCCACGGTCGACCAGGTGGTCGCGGTGCCGACCTGTGCCGGGGTGGTGCTGTAGCTCAGGCTGCCGGTGCCGAGCTGGCCGGCGGAGCTGTCCCCCCAGCACCACAGCGAGCCGTTGGTGCGGGTGGCGCAGGTGTGCGCGTAACCGGTGGTGACGCCGGCCCAGGTGGTCGCGGTCCCGACCTGCAGCGGGGTGGTCGCGTAGTACACCGAGGAGGGGTCGGTGCCGAGCTGACCGAGTCGGTTGAAGCCCCAGCACCACAGGGTGCCGTCGGTGCGGGTGGCGCAGGTGTGGCTGTCGCCGGCGCTCACGCTCGCCCAGTTGGTGGCGGTGCCGACCTGGGTCGGGACGTTGCGGTTGGTGGTGGTGCCGTCGCCGAGCTGACCGCGGAAGTTCTTGCCCCAGCACCACAGGGTGGCGTCGGTGCGGATGGCGCAGTTGTAGTTGGTGCCGGCGTCGATGCCGGCCCAGGTGGTGGCGGTGCCGACGCGTACGGGGCTGGTCTTGCCCGCGCTCGCGCCGTTGGTACCGTCGCCCAGCTGGCCGCTGTCGTTGCTGCCCGAGCACAACAGTGCGCCGTCGGTGCGGATCACGCAGGTGTGGGCGTAGCCGGCGGCGACGGTGGAGATCGTCGGCCCGGCGGCTGAGGCCGGGGCGGCCATCGCCCCGAGGGTGAGAGCGGCGATGGCGGTTCCGATGATCATTCGCGCGGAGCGCCGCCCTGAGGCGCGCAGCCAACCGTGGGGGAATTTGGTCATGAAGGAGGCTCCTCAACCGGGGGAAACGTCGCGGGGAGTTACGGAGCAGCGGCGCGCCGAGAGTGTGTCAGGGACGTTACGGGAGCGCTCCCATAAATTCAAGAAACCGAATATTCCCAGCTGGCGCCCAGGGTAACTTCAGCTTGATCGGTAACGGTCCAATGGGGTGAATCGCCTCGACCGGGTGGCCCGGGATGCCCCGCTTGCGCACGAAGCTTCGGCTGACCGGACGCCCCGGCCCCCAGCCACCCAGCCCAGACACCCAGCCCCAGCCACCCGGCCGCGGCCTCACTCCTTGATGCCGATGTTGTCGATCGGTGGGATGCGGAGCAGACGCCGGACCGGCCAGATCGTGGTTGCGAGGGCCAGCAGCGTCACGCCGCCGAGCACGGCCACCCAGCCCAGTGGCGGCACGTAGGGAATCGGGCTGCCGGTAAGCGCTCGCACGATCGAGCCGAGCGTCAGGGCCGCGATCGCCGCGCCGATCAGGACGGCCGTGCCGAGCAGGCCCGCCTGCTCGGCGTTGACCATCCGGCCGATCTGGCGCCGGGTGACGCCGACGAGTTGGAGCAGGGCCAGTTCGCGACGGCGGGCGAGGGCGGCCATCACCATGGTCGTGGCGGCGGCCAGTGCGGCGTAACCCACCATGACGCCGATCAGCAGCTTGTTGAGCCACGCGCCGAGTGCGAGGTCGGCGCCGATCTGCTGGTCACGGGTGCCGGCGTCGATCACCGTGCTACCGGGGTGGGCGGTCGTCCAGGCGCCCAGCGCGGCATCGGCCCCCGGGCCGGTGCGCACCAGCACCTCGTCGTCGGCGTCGCGAGCCAGGTGGCCCGCCACCGTCGACTTGGCGAGCGTGACGTCGCCGAAGCCCAGCCCGCGCCGGTAGAGCGCCACCACTGTCAGGTTGGCCGGCGTTCCGTCGCTGAGCCAGAGCTCGGCCTGGTCACCGACCTGCCACCCGGACGTGGACGCCTGCATCACGGAGACCGCCACGGTGCCGTCGCCGAGCTTGTCGAGACTGCCGTCGGTCACGTCGAGGTCCATCGTGGTGGACAGCGCGGCCGGATCGACGGCCTGCGCACCGACGGCCTGGACTCCTTCGAAGGACGTCACGACGACCGAGGTGTGCCGCACCCCGGTGGCTGCCCGTACCCCGCCGAGCCCGCGGATCTCAGCCGCCGCGTCCCCGCCGATCGGCACGACGACCCGGTCGGCCAGCGTGCCGGCCCGGCTCTGCGTCATGGTCTGTCGCTCCAGATTGTCCTGCAGGAACCACACCGAGCCACCGAAGCCGACCGACAGCACCAGCGCCGTCAACACGGTGGCCATGCCCTGCGCGTTGGCCCGCAGGTTCTTGGCCGCGAGATATCCGCTGGCCCGCCACAGCCGCGACAGCGGAGGAGCGAGCAGCCGGGCGGCGAACGCGTTGATCCACGGCGCCAGCAGCGACACCGCCAGGACGAACAGGTAGAGCATGCCGACCGCACTGGCAAGCGCCGCGGTAGCCGCGCTCATGGTGGCCGCGAACCCGCCCGCGGCGCCCGCGCCGATCAGCGTGACCAGGCCGAACCCCAGCCGGATCGGCCCACTGCGGGAGGGTTCCACGGCGATCTCACCGAGCGCTTCGACCGGCTTGATCCGGGTGACCCGGCGCCCGGCGATCAACGCGGCGAGCACCGCCACGAGCACCGCGACGCCGACCGCGGCGAGGCCGGCGAGGCCACCGGCGGCAAGCGGGAAGCCGGCCGGGATGAACCCGCGGTCGATCAGCTCGCCGTGCACCCAGCGTGCCGCCAGCAGACCGGTAGGTACCCCGAGGATCGCGGCGACCAGACTCAACAGCATGGTCTCGGCCATCAACATCCGCCGCAGCTGACCCGGAGTGGCCGCGACCGCCCGCAGCAGGGCCAGGTCACGGCGGCGGTGCCGGACGGACAAGCCGATCGTGCCGGCGACCACGAAGACGATGAGCAGAACCACGTAGCCACCGAAGGCTGAACCGGCCTCGATCAGCAGGCTCCGGGCGTTCAGGCCGGCGGACTGCTCGGCGTGCCCTCGTTGGCCGGCCGAATAGGCGGTGACCCCGGCATCCGACGCGATCCGCCGGATCGCCTCGGTGACCGCGCCGCCGTCCGCTCCCGGTCGAGTGCTGAGCCCGATCGTGTCGAACCGGCCCGGGTGCGCCGAGAGCCGCGCTGCCTGGGCGTCGGTGAAGAAGACCTGCGCCGCACCGGTGTCGGCGGTGCCACTCACCCGGTACGACTTACGGATACCGCCGATCGTCAGCCCGAGTTGATCGCCGGGAGCGGCCCGGAGCCGGACGTCGGCCACGACCTCGTCGGCCGTCTGTGGGGCGGAGCCCTCGGCGATCGACCGGCCGGTGAAGGCGAACACGCCCCAGCCGTGCCCGACCGCGGCCGGCGAATCGACTATCACCCGGTCGTCGCCGGCCACCGTCGCGACCCCCGGCACCTGCCGGATCCGGGCGACGAGCTTGCCGTCGACCGTGCCGTCGGCGAGCGCGGCCGTGGTGGTCTCGGTGTCGCCGGTGAAGTCCTTGCTGGTTTGGCTGATCTCGCGGTGGGCGACGACCAGGTCGGCGGATCGGAAGAGCCGGGGCTCGGGCTGGAAACGCAGGCCGGACTCGACGAGCGTGCCCATCGCGACCAGGATCAGCACGCCGACGGCCAGGGCGATCAGGGTGGCGACGGCCGGGCCGGCGCGATGGCGCAGCAGTTTGGCGGCGAGAACGATCATCGGGCGGCCCGCCGGTCCAGCGACGCGAGGTGCTCGGCGATGCGGGCGGCCCCGGGCTGCGGCATGTCGGCGACGACGCGGCCGTCGGCCAGCACCATGACCCGATCCGCATAGGAGGCGGCGACCGGGTCGTGGGTGACCATGACGACCGTCTGCCCCTGCTCGTCGACCACCGCGCGGAGCAGGGTCAGCACGTCAGCCGCGGTCCGGCTGTCGAGCGCGCCGGTCGGCTCGTCGCAGAAGATCACCTCGGGGCGGGTGGCCAGCGCCCGGGCGATCGCCACCCGCTGCTGCTGTCCGCCGGAGAGCGCGGCCGGCCGGTGCCGCAGCCGATCGCCGAGGCCGACCCGGTCGACCACCTGGGCCAGCCAGGCGCGGTCGGCCGGGGCGCCGGAGAGCCGCAGCGGCAGGACGATGTTCTCCTCGACGGTCAGCGCGCCGATCAGATTGAACGCCTGGAAGACGAAGCCGACGCGGGTGCGCCGCAGCTCGGTCAGCTTGGTCTCGGACATCCGCGTCAGGTCGGTGTCACCGATGAAGACCTGGCCCGAGCTGGGCCGGTCGAGTCCGGCCGCGGTCTGCAGCAGAGTGCTCTTGCCGGAGCCCGACGGGCCCATCACCGCTGTGAAGGTGCCCCGCCCGAACGCGGCGTCGACACTGTCGAGCGCGGTGACCGGGGCGCTGCCAACGCCGTACACCTTCGTCAGTTTTTCGACGCGAACCGCCGTGCCGACCATGGGTCCTGAATGGACGAGCATCTCTCTGCCTCTCCGTGTCGTCTGTGTTGGTGCGCGCACGGAGAACGCTATTGATCAGGGGCTTCGGGAACCATCCAGTGGGCTGCCGGTTCCCGGGTACAGCAGGCTCTACCTCTTCTCGAGGTAGCGCAGCACCGCCACCACGCGACGGTCGACCTGCTCGTCCGGCGACAGCCGCATCTTGGCGAAGATGCTGCGGATGTGCTTGTGCACGGCGCCGTCGGTGACGAAGAGCCGCTCGGCGATGGCGGTGTTGCCCAGGCCCTCGGCCATCAGCGCCAGCACCTCCATCTCGCGCGGCGACATCTCGCCGAGGCCGGAGTCGGGCCGGCTGCGGGCCAGCAGTTGACCGATCACCTCGGGGTCGATCGCGGTGCCGCCGTCGGCGACACGGTGCAACGCGGCGAGGAACTCCTCGACCCGGCCGACCCGCTCCTTGAGCATGTAGCCCAGTCCGGCCGCGCCGATCGCGAACAAATCGGTGGCGAAGGCCTGCTCCACGTAGGCCGAGAGGACCAGCACGGACAGGCCGGGCTGGCGCCGCCGGGCCTCCACCGCGGCGACGATGCCCTCGTCGGTGTGGGTCGGCGGCATCCGGACGTCCACGATGGCCACATCAGGTTTGTGGGCGTCGACCTCGGTCAGGAAGTCGCCCGGGTTGCCCGCGGTGGCCACGACATCGAGCCCCTCCGCCCGCAACAGCAGTGCGAGCCCTTCGCGCAACAGGGCGTCGTCCTCGGCGATCACGATCCGCACGGCAGCTCCACCAGCATTCTTGTCGGCCCGCCCGGCGGGCTGGTCAGCGTGAGCCGACCGTCGTACGCCTCGACCCGCCGGCGGATGCCGGCCAGCCCCGAACCCGAACCCTCGTCGGCGCCGCCGTGGCCGTCGTCCTCGATGACGACGTGCAACCGGTCGTGCTCGCGCCGGACGGTGACCGCGACGCTGCTCGCGCCGCTGTGCTTGACCACGTTCGTCAAGGCCTCGGCCACCACGAAGTAGGCGGTGGCCTCGACCGAGGCGGCGCAGCGCACCGGCACGTCGACCTCGACCCGGCACGGAACCGCGCAGTTCGCGGCGAGACCGTCGAGAGCACCGGAGAGACCACGGTCGTCGAGCACCGGTGGCAAGATCCCGCGCACCACCGTACGCAATTCGCTGAGCGCCTGCTCCGCCGCGTCCTGCGCCCGGTCCAGGATTTCGTCGGCCCGCGCCGGATCCCGTTGCAGCGCCCGCCGCGCCGCCCCGAGCAGCACGTTCACCGCGACCAACCGATTCTGCGTGCCGTCGTGCAGAGCCCGCTCGATGCGCCGGAGCTCGACCGCGTGGGCGTCCAGCGCGGCGGCTCGGGTGGCGGTGAGCTGGGCGACGCGCAGGGACAGGTCGACCCCCGGCGGCGGGGCCAGCAGCCGGCGACCGGCCGCCGCCTGGACGCGGGCGAAGAGCGGCCCGCCGAGGATCGCGAGCACCAGCCACCCCACGCCGATCAGGCTCACCAGCAGCGCGTCGAAGAGGCCGTCGATGCGCCACCAGATGATGCTCGGCGCGCTGTCCTCGGGTTGGAGAAGGCGGTAATAGAGCGGAAAAGTGATGTCCTGCACCGCGTAGATGGGGACGGAGAGACCGAAGAGGCTGATGAGGAAGCCGCCGATGCCGTGCAGCGGTAACCAGAGGAGCTCGCGATGAACGAACGGGTCCCGGAGCGCCACCTTGAGCCCGGCCGGGACCGGGCCGGCGCTCAACACCGGCGGGCCCCATCGGGTCAGGCGGGCGCGCTCGCGCTCGGCCACCGAGCGCAGCGCTCGTAACGAGTCGTGCGCGGCCGGCAAGCCGATGCCGACCAGCGACAGGATCAGGACGATCACCATCCAGAAGAACACACCCAGGGCCAGCACGGAGGTGCCGAGCCCGCCGACGATGCGCTCCAGGGCGTCGACCGAGGCGCGGAACCGCTTACGAATCCAGGTCATCGGCCACCTCCCGGCGGTGACGATAGGACATTCGCCGCCCTGGACGTCAGCTCCCGGGCCAAAAAGTACAGCAGGCTGTACCTGGAGTGTCGTGCCTGCCGGATCGGCTTCCACGCTCCTCGTCAATAGCGTGGGGAGCACCGGAAACGAAGCCGAGGAGGCAATGATGAACGACGAATACCGCATCTCCCGGACCCCGACGGTGGCTGCCGAGACCCCGCGCCACATCCTGCGTCCCGTCCTCTGGGTCACGCTGATCGTGGCCGGCGCCGCCAACGCGGTTCTCTCCACGGTCCTGGGGAGCCCGATCGTCAGCTCCGTGTTCGGCGTGGTGGCCCTGATCTGTGCCGGCACCCTGGTCGCCCAGCACTATCGCAACCGGGACCACTGAATAACTCAGTGTCCGCGCACATACGCCAAATATACGGCGGATACCGGCGAAAAGGATAGGCCGTACGGCCCATCTCGTTCACACTGAGTAGCGGTCATGATTCAGGGACAGAGCGTGTTGGAGCCAAAGGAGGCGACATCATGTTGTTGCAAGGTAACCGGTCCGCTGAGCGGCCGATCCAAGCAGTTCCCACCGCTACGGAGCAGGACTCGGGAGGCCCCGGTCAGCACCGTGACTCCATCCCCCTGCCACCGATCGCGCTGAGCCGCCAGACCTACGCGCCGATCAGCTGGGAGCACCCCAGCCTCGGCAAGACGGTCGCGACGGGAATGGGGGGCATCGCCCGCACCTCGGCCTTGATGGTCGGGCTTGCCGCCGTGGGCATCGGGGTGGCCATGGCCGTCGCCATCGTGATCGCCGGCATCGTCATGGGCCTCGGCTTCGACGCCTCCACGGGCTACTAGACCTGACCTGGGCGCGGGCCGGACTCCGACGGGAGCCCGGCCCTTCAACGGTGGCGGCATGGAGTTGAGGTGCGCCGCCCCCCAGCTCTTGTCGGCTCGAGCCGGATGACGGCCCCGCCGCCGCTCCCGAGAGCCCGGAGCGGCGGCAGGCTGGGAAACCTGATCAGTGACGAACCGGGTGACCCGGCTGACCGGGGTGACCCGGCTGAGTCGGGTGGCCCGGGCGGATGGTGCGGATCACCGGGAGCACCAGGCTGGCCCGGGTGAACTGGGTGCGGGCGTGCCGGCCGCAGTCGTTGTAGGTCATCGTGGTGCGCAGGACCGAGAGGCCACTGACCCGGCGCATCGGCGTGACCTGGATCTGGGTGATGGCGGTGCGTCCCGGGCGCAGCGTGTCCCCGGTGGTGAAGGCGGTGAACCGGCCCGGGCGGCGGTAGGAGACAGCCACCTCGCGGCCGCCGTCGACCGAGATGCGCGCGTTGCACACCGGCCGGTCGGTCCGCCAGAAGATGTTGACCCAGCTCGGCGTGTTGGCCGTCACCGTGGTCAGCCGGTTGGTGATCGGCTGCGGGCCGCGGCCGGTGGCCTGGGCGGACCCGGCCGTGGCGAGCGAGACCGCGGACGCCGCGGCGCCGGCGAGGGCCAGTGAAGCGACCGTCCGAACCATCGTGCTCTTCATGAGGAGACCTCCTGCGTAGAGGAGCGGAGGGGGATTCCGCTCTCGATGCGTCAGACAATAAGCAGGCAAAGACGCATTTGGAGGCACTAACTTGTGGTTTTCACCTGTGAAAGACATAACGGACAAAGGGCCGATGACCATGTGTACGAACGGGCCATCTGGGCAGGCGTTCGGCCCCCGGTGGATAACTGGATCAAGCAGAAGTGCAGGTCGACGCTCAATTAATCGATGCGCTGATCTTTAAACGAATTCGGGACCCGCGCCGACACGATTCCGGCGCACTGCGCCCGGTCGGGGAATGCCCCCGTGCGTGTCGTCGAGCCGGTAACTCCCCTGGGTGACACGAGGCGGACGAAACTTGTGACACCCATGTCCGAGGTTGTCCGAGGAATGCCCGGACGGGACTCAGGCCGCCATACGCTCGACTGGCACGTGCCGTTCGCCGCGATGGCGGTCGGGGTAGCGGCACGTTCGGGCAGTAGGTGGTCGCGCCGTCCACCTGCTGCCCGCTCGCCGTTAGTCGAGGTCAGCAGGCCGATAGACCGATCGTGGTCAGCACGTCACTGTTCTAGGTTCGGATGTCCGAGGGACGCAGCGACATCCGAAAGAGGCCGGCCATTACCGACAGCATCGAGACCGCACCCGAGCGGATCGAAAGCCGCGACGAGCTCGGCGCCGTCCTCACCGAGCTTCGGCTACGCGCCGGCCTGACCATCCGTGAGCTGGCGTCCCGCGCGGGGCTGCCGACCGCGACCGTCGGTGATTACGTCAAGGGCCGCCATCTGCCCGGACCGGCGCAGAGTGCGCAGTTCCGCAAGCTTCTCGAAGCCTGTGAGATCTCCGACCCCGACGAGCTCAGCCGCTGGCAGGAGGCCCTGAACCGGGTTCGCGCCACGACCGACGGCCGGCAGAGTCGGCGCGGACCGGACGGCGCGCCCTATCCGGGTCTGCGGCCGTTCGAGGCCGAGGACGCCGCGCTGTTCTTCGGCCGCGAGGCGTTCCTCAGCGAGGTGCTCGACCGCATGCTCGCGCTGCGTGAGACCGAGCTGACGGCGAAACTGCTCTTCGTGGTGGGTGCCTCCGGGTCGGGCAAGTCCTCCCTGTTGCGGGCCGGGGTGCAACCGGCGGTCGCCGACCTCGACGACGATCTGGCAGTGGCGTTCATGGTCCCGGGCAAGGACCCGTTGACCGCTCTTGATCACGCACTCGACGGGATACCCGAGCCGCGTGTGCTGATCGTCGACCAGTTTGAGGAGCTCTACACCCAGGCCGGGCCCGACGACGATCTCGTGGCCGCGCTGACCGCGCTCGGGTCGC
Organism: Paractinoplanes ferrugineus; assembly: GCF_016862195.1. GTDB lineage: Bacteria > Actinomycetota > Actinomycetes > Mycobacteriales > Micromonosporaceae > Actinoplanes > Actinoplanes ferrugineus. Next base: position 127,043 of record NZ_BOMM01000035.1, read on the forward strand.
GGACACTCGTCGTGGCCGGGATGCGCGCCGACTTCTTCCCCCGCGCCGCCGCCGACCCGCGTCTGCTGCCGGCTCTGCAGGGCTGGCAGATGGTGGTGCCGCCGCTCAGCGAGACCGAGTTGCGCTCGGCCATCGAGGGGCCGGCCGCGGCCTGGCAGACAAGTGTCGACGAGGCACTGGTCGAGGTGTTGCTGGCGGAGATCCTGCCGGTGCGGCGCCCGGCGAACGCGTTGCCGCTGCTGTCGCACGCGCTGCGGGCGGCGTGGGGGGAGCGCAAGAAGGGGCGGCTCACTCTCGGCCACTACCGGGCGGCCGGTGGTCTAGGCGGGGCGGTCCAGCAGAGCGCCGAGCAGGCGTACGCGGGACTCAGCCCGGAGCAGCAGGAACTGGCCCGGCGACTGTTCCTGCGCCTGGTCACGATCGACGACGAGCACGTCACCACGAAACGCCGGATCACCCGCGGCGAACTGCCGGGCCGTCCTGACGGCGACGACATCGAGCCGGTCATCGAGCGGTTTGTGGCCCTGCGTCTCGTCACGGTCGACGAGCACAACCTGGAGATCAGTCACGACGCGCTGCTCACCGCGTGGCCCCGCCTCGCCGAGTGGATCGCGGCCGACCACGCCGGCCTGCGGGTGCACCGGCGGCTCACCGGCGCCGCCCGGAACTGGCAGGAGCAGAGCGCCGACGAGCTGCTGATGCGCGGCAACATCCTCAGCGACGTGCTCGAGTGGTCCCGCGATCCGGACCGCCGGGCCTCGATGAACACGCTCGAGCTGGACTACCTCGACCGCAGCACCGCCGCCCGCGAGGCCGAGCAGCAGGCCGAGCGCCGACGCATCGTGGTGTTGCGCCGGCTCGTCGCGGCGCTGCTGGTGCTGGTCGTGGTCTCGGCGGGCTCGGCCGGTTATGCGTTCCGGGCCAGCAGCGTCGCCGCCACCCAGCGCAAGGCCGCCGACCAGGCCCGCGACGAGGCGCTGTCGCGCCAGGTCGCGATCGAGTCGACCCGGGCCGCCGAGTTCGACCCGGCGCTGGCCGAGCAGCTGGCGCTCGCCGCCTATCGGATCTCGCCGACCGTCGACGCCCGGTCGGCGCTGTTCGACGCGACCGCCGACGGCCTGGTGCACCGGGTGGCCGGCCCGTCCGGCCCGACCATGCTGCGGATCAACCCGGCCGCCGACCTCGTCGCGATCAGCAACGCCCGGGACGGCAGCGTCGAGCTGCGCCGCTACGCCGCCGGTCGGCCCGGGGCCAAGGTCGCCACGATCCCCGCCGCGGTCCGCGGCAAGGCGGTGTTCGCGCTGGCCTTCAGTCCGGACGGCAACATCCTGGCGATCGGCGGCGAGGACGGCAGAGTGCACCTGGTCGACGTGCACGACCCGGCGCAACCGGAGGCCGTCGGCGAGGTGCCCGGCAGCCAGGACGCGGTCGAGTCGATCGCCTTCAGCCCTGACGGGAACCACCTCGTCGCGGCCGGTTCCAAGCCCGCGCTGCGCGCCTGGTCGTGGACCGGCGGCGAGTGGAAGGACGAGCCGATCCGGGGCGGCGCCGAGGTCATGCAGACCGTCACGTTCAGCCCCGACGGCACGACGCTCGTCGGCGGCGGCTCGGACGGCCGGGCCCTCTTCTGGGCCGCCGACCGCCTCGCCGGCGCACCGACCGCGATAGCGATCGGCGGGACCACGGTCAACGCGACCGGCTGGGCACCGGATGGCCGCAGCGTGGCCGCCGGGACCAAGGACGGCACCACCGCGATCATCGACGTAGCGAGCCGGAAAGTGGCGGCGAAGCTCGACACCGGCTTCACGTCCTGGGTCAACGCCGTCGCCTTCTCGCCGGACAGCACCCGGATCGCGGTCGGTGGCTCCAACAACGCGATCGCGCTCTTCGACGTGCGGACCAGGGCCCGGCTTTCCATGGTGGCTCAGGCCGCCCAGGTCACTTCTATCGCGTACGCGTCGGATGGAAAGCTCTTGAACGTCGCCGCCGCCGACGGAACCGTCCGGACGTTCCCGGTGCTTCCCCGCAGTGCCGACCCCGGAAACGGCGCCCTGTTCGCGCTCGGGATCGACCGGGCCGGTCAGCGGCTCGCGGTCGCCTCCACCGGCACCGACGGCCAGGTCTCGCTCTGGTCGCTGGCCGGCGCCGCGCCGCAGCGTCAGCCGAGCCCGGCGAACCCGGCCACGTTCGGCGCCTCGGCCGGCTCGGTCGCGATCTCCGCCGACGGCAACTCCTACGTCACCGGCAATCGCACCGGAGACGTCCTGCTGGTGTCGTCCGGCCGCTCCGTGGTCTTGAAAGGTGCCACCGGGCTCATCGAGTCGGTGCAGTTCAGCCCGAACGCCAAGCTCGTCGCGGCGAGCTCGGACGACGGCTTCGTGCACGTCTGGGACATCACCGACCCGGGCGCGCCCAAGGCGCTGCCCACCCTCGATTCCGGCGGCCTGGCGTCGTCGATCGCGTTCAGCCCCGACGGCCGCTACCTCGCCGCGGCCAGCGTCGACCGGCAGGTGCACTGGTGGGACGTCACCGACCCGGCGCAGGCGAAGGCCATGCCGCGACTTTCCGGATTCGAGAACTACGCCTACTCGGTCACGTTCTCGCCGGACTCACGCACCATTGCCGCCGGCGGCGCCGACGACATGATCCGCCTCTGGGACCTCACCGACCCGGCCCTGCCGACCCCCGTCGGCGAACCCCTCACCGGTCCCACCCACTACGTCTTCAGCCTGGCCTTCAGCCCGGACGGCAAGACGCTCGCGGCGTCCGGGGGCGACGGCTCGGTCTGGACCTGGCGGCGGGGCTCGGCCGAGGCCAGCACGGCACTGCACGCGGCCAACCCCGACGGCAAGACCTACGCGATCGCCTACACGCCCGACGGGGCCGCCCTGCTGGCGGTCGGCAGCCGCGGCCGGGTCACCGTCTGGCCGACCGATGAAAAGCAGGTCATAAGCAATTTGTGTACGTCCGGAGGCGACGCCCTGACCGCGTCGGAGTGGGCGCAGTACGTGCCGGGCGTCCCCTATCGCGCGGTCTGCCCCTGACTTCTCGCCAGCGGGATCGGATTGTTCGCGGGAAGCAGCGGCCAGATCCGTTCGGCGACCGGTTCGAGCAGCGTCGCGCATCGGGCGGCGTCCACGCTCCGCCACGGTCGGCCGGCCAGGCTGTCGGTCAGGGCTTCCACCTCGGCGTACGCCTCCTGGCCGGCCACCGTGATCGAACCGTCGGCGGCGAGCCAGCCGCGCTTCTCGAGGCGTTCGGCGGCCCCGTCCCACTCGTCGTCGGTCCACCCACGGGCCGGCTGCATGCCCGCCCGCTGACCGTCCCGCCCGCACCGCCAGACGAGCGACTCGCACCCGTCGACACCGGCCGTGAGCAGCGCCGCCACGTGACCGTCGCCGCGATGCTCGCGCAGGATCGTCGCCGCGTGCCAGAGCCGGTCGATCGGCTCGCCCGGCTCCGGCCAGGGCAGGTCGGCGTTGGCCGCCCCGAGGACCCGGCCCGGCAGGTCGACCTCGCGGGCGGCGGCCTCGAGCAGGTCGGCGGCCTCGTCGAGGGCCAGCCCGGTGAGCAGCGGAGCGAGGGCCGCCCGAACTCCCTCCAGGCGGGCGTCGAGTGCCCCCTGCGGCGTGATCCGCGTCCAGATGTCCGGCAGCGCGCGCTCCACCATCCTCGGCGCGAAGCCGAAGAACGCGGCTATCACGGGTTTCGCCCCGACCGGTCCGAGCGGAGCCGCCCGTCCGGCGAAGTAGCGCCGCCAGAATCCCCGCACCCCCGCGGCCTCGAACACCGCCCCGCCCTCGGGCGCGAAGTAGGTGACCGCGTGCACCGGCTCGAACAGCGACCACATCCGCCGCTCAACGCTGACTTCACTCATGCCCGCAGCAAATCTCCCATCCACCGGCACGTCAAGTTCTCCCTCCGGTGATCTCGACGAATTCCGATCTTCCGGGCAGAATGCGAAACGAGGTGCAGTACGAGGGTGGTCCTGCCGGGTCCGAAAGGTCCGGGTGGGGCCACCCTTTTGCGTCGGCCGACCAACGTCGGATCTTCCAGGCGCGGTGCGTCGAGCGAGGGTGCGCAATCTCCCGGGCGGGACCGAGACGGATGAGGCGCCGCGAACACCCCCGACCCCAGCAGTCCTCGCCGGTGACCCCGGCTGACGGAACGACTGAGGTGGACAGCGAAGCCACCTGCCTCACCGGCCGGTGGAGCCGTCGATCTGTTCGCGGAGGATGTCGGCGTGGCCGGCGTGGCGTCCGACTTCTTCGATCATGTGGACCAGGACCCATCGCTGCGAGGGCGGCAGGGCGCCGCGGCCCGGGGGCCGGGGTGCCGGCTGGGTGAGGTCGGTCCAGGTTTCGATGACCTGGTTCGCCTGAGTGATGGCAGCCCGATAGCCGGCGAGCAGACTGTCGACGGTCTCGTCCTGGGTGGGCTGGAAGGTGCGGCGCATGTCGGTGATCGGTTCTTCGAGGAAGTAGAACCTCTCCACGGCGGTGACATGTTTGATCAGGCCGAGAAGGTTGGTGCCGGACGGCACGCCGGCGGTGCGGACCTGGGGTTCCGGCACATCAGCGACCTTGCCCATGATGGCATTCCGGAGGTAGTCGAGGAAGCCGACCAGAGTGGCCTTCTCGCCGGGGGCGGTCCATTCGGGACCGGTGTCCTTGCGCTTGCGGCGGGTGGTGGGCGGCATCAGCGTTCCCGATCGTGTCGTCGGATGAGCAGAACGTGGTCGGTGACGGTGGCAGTCTGGCCTGCCGGTCCGGTGGCCCGGCGGCGCGGGATGTCGGCGCGTGCGACGATCCACCGGTCCGGGTCGAGGGCCAGCTCGTCGGCGATCGCACGGGGTGTGGGGTAATGCGTGTCCGGGCCTTTGTTCCACGACCCGGGCGTGGTCGAGCCGTGGTCGACGATCAGTAGACGACCGCTCGGCTGGAGGGCGTGATGTGGACGCCGGTAGGTGCGGGCGTAATCGTCGATTTACCTCCGCCGCCAGTATGAGCAGCAGGTTTGCCAGGTTGCTAAGAACGTTGCGGATCCGCACCATGAGGCCATGACAACCTCGGAGGACGTCCTTGCCGGAGTTGGCCCGCGCCTGCACGCCCTGCGCCGGGCCCGGGGCCAATCCCTGGCCGCCCTGGCCGCCGAGACCGGCCTGACCGCGAGCACCCTGTCCCGTCTCGAGAACGGCAAGCTGCGCCCCACGCTGGAACAGTTGCTTCCGCTCGCCCGCGCCCACGGCGTCCCGCTCGACGATCTGGTCGCCGCACCGCCCACCGGAGATCCGCGCATCCACCTGCGCCCCGTGCGGCGAGCCGGCTTCACCGTCGTACCCCTGACCAGACGCCCCGGTGGCATCCAGGCTTACAAGGTGATCTACCCACCAGCCACGGGCCCGGCCACCACGACGTTGCAGACCCACGACGGGTACGAATGGTTCTACGTTCTCAACGGCCACGTCCGGCTCATTCTCGGCGACCAGGAGTACCGGCTCGGCCCCGGGGAAGCCGCCGAGTTCGACACCCGCACACCGCATCAGATCAGCAGCGCTGACATCCAGCCCGCGGAACTACTCACCCTCTTCGGCGCGCAAGGAGAACGCGCCCACCTCACGCCCTCCCCGTGACCGCCCCTGGCGGAGAACTCGTCCAGCAGCGGGTCGCGCTGGGCTTGCCACCGCACCGAGGGCCCGCCGGCGCGATGACCGGCGGGCCCGCGGCGGGGGCGGCTAGGAAATTTTGAAGCTCTGGGCGCCGGTGCCGTTACAGGTGTGCTGGACCAGCTGGACGCTGTCGGCGGTGCTGGCCGACGGCACGTCCAGGCACTTGCCGCTGTTGCGGTTGACCAGGTGGAAGTAACCGCTGCCCTCGGCGACGGCCTGCCACTGCTGGTTGAGGCCGTCGCTGTAGGTCCAGGTCTGGATCTTCGCGTTGTCGGCGGTGGAGACATCGGTGACGTCGAGGGCCTGCGCGGTGTTGTTCCGCTGGTTGATCCGCACGTAGTCACCGCTCGTCGGGACCAGCTGGTACTGCTGGGCGGTCGAGCCGTTGCAGGCGTACTGCTGGATCACCGTGCCGTTGGCGGTGCCGGCGGAGCGGGCGTCGACGCACTTGCCGCTGGACTTGTTCACGATGGTCTGCCAGTTCGTGGCGGGCGGTGGCGGGTTGGCGGCGCCGCCCAGCCACCGCAGTCCGTTGATCAGCCACTGGTTCTGCTGGGCGCTCGCGAACGTCGACGACGTACGCGTATTGGTCGTGTAGTTCATGCCGTTGTGGCCGAAGTTCGCGTACAACATCTTGTAGTTCTTGTTCGTCCACATGATCGGATAGAAGCCGGAGCGCCACTGCTGGTTGGGGTCGTCGCCGACCGGGAAGGTCGACGGGTCGAGCGAGGCCAGGATGTCGATGTCGGAGTTCTGCCGCAGGTCGTTGCTCCAGGAATACCACTCGCTCACCGAGGACTGGATCGTGGCCGGCAGTCCCGCTGTCGACGGGTGGTCGCGGTCTTCGATCTTCAGCGTCTCGGCGGTCGGACCCCAGGTGTTGGAGACGAAGTTGCCCGAGCCGAGGAACGTGTTGTAGTACCAACTCCAGTCGTTCGCGCTGGTGGTGAACGCGCTGACGTGGAAGCCGAGGAAGCCGCCGCCGTTCTGCATGTAGGTCTGGAACGCGGCCCGGCGCTCGGCCGGCGGTCCGTCGTCGAGGAACATCACGACCTGCACGCCGGCCAGACCGCCGGCGCTGAGCCGGCTCCAGTCGGTGGTGGCCTCCCAGCTGAAGCCGTACTGCGCCGCGGCCTTCGGGAACCACTCCTTCGCCTCTTTGTCGAAGTCGATGTGGGCCGCGTCGTAGGTGCCGTTGTAGAACGCGAGCACCTTGAAGGCAGGTGCCGCGGCGGCCTCGGTGGGTCGCGCTGCAACGCCTGTGAGCAGGACAATCGTCGCCACGAGGGCGCGCAGGAGCAGTTTACGAGTCATCTCGGAAACCTCGGGGAGGAGAGCGGTTGGGGACGCGGCGCCGCTGCTCGACATCCTCAGCCATCGATGTCTCCGACCACAAGGTATTAGTTAAACTAACTTTCGAATTTAGTGACGGGACCCGTCGAACCGCACCCGATCAACTCGGTCGGCGGCCGAACCGCCCGGATCGTGGCCATCGATCCGGGCGGTGACGCCGCCGTCAGGCCAGCTGGGTGTAGAACTCGCTCGGGTCCTTGGCGAGGCTCGCCTTCACGTGGGCGCTCCACTCGTCGGCCACCACCTCGAGCTTGCCCGCCTCGATGCCGTCCAGGGCCGCCTTCACGACGTCGGCCGGCGCGATCTTCGGGCCCTGGTAGTCGGCCATCATGTCGGTGTCGGCGGCGCCCAGGTGCAGGCCGGTGACCAGGGTCTGCTGGGCCGCGAGCTCGAGGCGTACGCCATTTGTCAGGTTCCAGGTCGCGGCCTTCGCCGCGCCGTAGGCACCGGCGCCGTCATAGGCGAACCAGGAGAGCGCCGAGAGGACGTTGAGGACCGCGCCGCCGGCCAGCTGCGGGGCGAAGGCCCGGATCATGCCGAGCGTGCCCCAGAAGTTGGTGTCCATCTCGCGGCGGATCGTGTCGAGGTCGCCGGAGATCAGGTTCGCGCCGGTGGAGATGCCGGCGTTGTTGATCAACAGGGTCACGTCGTTCGCGGTCGACGCCGCGGCCGCGATCGAGTCCGGGTCGGTGATGTCGAGCCGGAGCGGCACCACGCCCGGCACGTCGATCGACTCGGGGCGGCGGGCGGCGGCGTAGACCTTGGTGGCGCCGCGCTCGATCAACTGGGCGGCGAACTCGCGGCCGATGCCGCGGTTGGCGCCGGTGACCAGGGCAATTGCTCCGGAAATCTGCATACCGGATACGCTAGAACCTGACGTTGACGTCAGGGGCAAGTATTGCGACGGGAGTCACCCATGCGGATCGGCGAACTGGCCACCGAGGCCGGCGTGAGCGTGCGGGCGCTGCGCTATTACGAGGAGCAGGGCCTGCTGGCGGCCACCCGGAGCAACAGCGGCCAGCGGCTTTACGCCGCCGCGGCGGTCGACCGCGTGCAGCTGATCCAGAACCTCTACGCCGCCGGCCTGGCCAGCCGCACCATCGCCGAGCTGCTCCCGTGCGTGGACGCCAAGGAGAGCACACCCGAGTCGCGAGCGCGGCTGGCCGCCGAGCGTGACCGCATCGACGGCCAGATCGCCGAGCTGATCGAGACCCGCGACCGCCTCGACGCGATCATCGAGCTGACCGAGCGCCCCGAGCACAGCGGCTGCTCGATCCACTAACCCTGGCGTGCGATCGCCGCCGAGACCTCACCGACCCGGTCGGCGAGCAGGCCGATCGCGCCGACCGCGCGGGTCATCGGATCGTCGCCCGCCCCGCCCAGAGCCCTCGCTCGCAGGTAAGCCGCCTTGACCTCGGCCCACCGTACGGTCTGCGCCGGGGTCAACCGGCCCCGCAACTCGGCCAGCTTCAGCAGGTTGGCCTCGGCCCCGGTCGTCAGGGTCTGCGCCTCGCCCGCGTAGTGGTCGTCGAGGACCGCTTCGACCTCGTCGTCGTTCATCGCCGGGACGATGCGTTCGGCCAGCTTGTTCATGTTCCGGTAGGAGCCCTGCAGACGGAACGGCGGCTCGGTGCGTGACTCGTCGGACTGTGCGGCCGACGCGATGTAGGCCTGGTTGTTCCGCAACACCACCCGCTGCACCCGGTGCAGCTTTCGCAGCACCGACAGCACCTGCGACAGCTCGGCGGCCGAGTAGGCGTAGGAGAGCCGGTCGGGTCGCACCGTCTCGTCCCCGCCGGCGAGACGCACCAGCAGTGGCAGGTCGTCGCGTGAACGGTTGGCGAGTGGCGCCAGCACCGGGTTCGAGGTGAGCGCGTTCTCCAGATAGGACATCTCGAACACGTCGGCGCGGCCGCTGAGCACGTCCCCGAGGTTCCACACGTCGGCCCGGTTGGCGAGCATGTCGGGGATGCGGAACCGTTGCCCGCTCTCGGTGTACGGGTTTCCGGCCATGCACACCGCGAACCGCTTCCCGCGCAGGTCGTACCGCTTGGTCGAGCCTTCCCAGACGCCCTCCATCTGCCGCTGGGCGTCACACAGCGAGATGAACTTCTGCAGCAGTTCCGGCGACGTGTGCTGGATGTCGTCGAGGTAGAGCAGGACGTTGTTGCCCATCTCGAGGGCGAACGAGATCTTCTCGATCTCCTGCCGCGCGGTCGCGTTCGGTGCCGAGGCCGGGTCGATCGAGGTCACGTCGTGCCCCAGGGCGGGCCCGTTGACCTTGACGAAGACCAGGCCGAGGCGGTTGGCGACGTACTCCATGAGGGTCGTCTTGCCGTAGCCGGGCGGCGAGATCAGCAGGAGCAGGCCGGACTGATCGGTGCGCTTGGCGTCGCCGGCCGCGCCGAGCTGTCGCGCCAGGTTGTCGCCGATCAGCGGCAGGTAGACCTCGTCGAGCAGCCGATTGCGCACGAAGGCGGTCAGGACCGCCGGTTGATATTCGGCCAGGCGCAGCCGACTGCGCTCGGCGTCGGCGAGGGCATTGCGCCGCTTCTGGTACGCCCGGAAGGCCGGCCCGGTGTTCTCCCGGAACGACCTGGTGGCGGTGAGGAAGCGGTCGAGCCGGATGGCCAGCCGCCCGCCCTCGATCCGCGGGTGCACGCCGAGCAGCCCGTCGACCGTGGCCTCGAGCGCCGCCGCCGAGTCGTAGCGGGTCAGCTGCGTCCCGGTGAGCTCGATCGCGACCGCTTCGAGGAGGTCCTCCGCACTGCCGGCGGCCGGGTCGGCGGCCCGGAACGCGGCCAGCCACCCACCGATGAGCTGCCGCCGTTCCGCGACGGTCGGGAGCCCGGCAAGATCGTCGAGGTAGCCCCGCCCGGCCCGGTGGAACTTGTCCAGGAAGTTGCGCGCCCCGGCGGCGGTCACGAATCCGGCCGTCCCGCCGGCCAGCTCCTCGACCAGGTATTCGCCCACCGGCGAGCCGGCCGCGGCGGAGATCTCGGCCGCGAGCTCGAGCAGCGGGCCGGCGAAGCCGAAGACCTCGCGGGCGCGGCCCAGCGAGACCGCCCGCAGGGTCCAGGCCGCCCGCTGCTCGGCAGTGGTGTCGAAGGCCCAGAACAGCTGCGCCGCGACCCGAACCGACGGCTCGAAGCGGAGCAGCCCGGCCCCGGCGTGCAGGCGGATCAGGGCGGCCAGGATCAGGGCGGCGTCGGCATCGTGGACGCCCCGTTCGTATCCTTCGTCGATGCGGGACTCGGCTTCACGCCGTACGCGATCGCGCAATGAACCGTCGGCGAGCGCGGTCGCCGCACCCGCCGGATCGGCCGCGAAGATCGCGGCGGCCAGATGTTCGGCGCGGTAGACGGCGGAGTTCTCGGACGGCAGCGACTGCGGCCAGAACGGGCGCGTGTCGGCGATGAAGGAGGCGTCGCGGATCGGTCCGCGATAGTCCGTGCCGGTGATCGTGAAGGCGAGCTCGTCGCCGTCCGGCACCAGCGTCAGGTCGATGGCCTGCGTGTTCACCGCGAACGTGTGCCGGCCCAGGCGGATCGTCGCGCCGTCGGAGCCATAGAGATCGAGCCGGTCGCGCAGCGCCCGGCCGGCCTCCTGCCGCGCCGCCTTGACGCGTCCGTCGAGCTCCTCCGCCCGCACCCGATCGCCGAGAGCGCGCAGCTCGGCCGCCACCGACCGCAGCTTGCCGACCATCGGATCGGTGGCGAAGTAGGTGTTGACCTCGTCGAGCGTGGCCAGCCCGGCGACCCGCCGCTGCACGCTCACCAGGGTGCGCCGGGCCGACGCGACAAGCCGATCGGCGCGCCGCTGCCGGTCGTCGACGAGTCCCTGGCGGCGCCCGGCGAACGCCTCGTAGACCTCGGTGCGTTTGGCCGTGAGCTGGTCGAGGAAGTCGTCGAACTCGCCGAACCGCGACTCGAGCGCCTCCACCTGGAGCATCAGCTTCGCCGACTGCTCGTCGCAACGCTCGGGTGTGTCGGCGGCCGCGAGCCCGGCCGTGACGGCCTGTCCGAGCAGCGCGAACTCGGCCGCGAAGGCGGCTCGGCCCTCGACCGCGACCAGTTCGCGCTTGCGCCCGTCGAGGGTGGCGCGGGCCCGGTTGATCCCGCCGAGCACCGCACCGATGCGTTCCAGGATGGCGACGCGCACGGTGGCGTCGGCGATGTCCAGCCCGCCGACCACGTCGATGACCACCTGGAGGCCGTCGGCCTGTTCCTCGAGCCGGTCGGTGACCGGTTTCGCGGCGGCCACGGTGGCGATCGCCGACGCGGACGCGACGAGCGAGTCGACCGCCTGCTGGTAGCCGGCGAACGCGTCCGGCTGACGGAGGTATTCGACGGCCCGGCGGGCGGTCTCGTCCACCTCGGCGGCGAGCGAGGCCGCCAGCCCGTCGAGGCGGGCGAGGTCGACGTAGCGCATCTCGCGCAGCGTGACGGCCTGTCCCTGTTGCCGGCGCAGTGCGGCGAGCAGCCCGATCCAGCCGTCGGTGCCGGTCGGCACCTCGCCGCGGGCCCGGCGGATCAGCGCGGTCGCGGCCTCCTGCGCCGCCTCGACCGCGGCGGTGGCCTGCGCGGTGAGCTGCTGCACCGACTCGAACTCGTCGAGCACCTGCTCGGCCGTGGCCCGTACCTCGCGCAGCGGCGTGGCCAGGTCCTGCAGGTCGGCCTCGCCGAGCCAGAAGTAGTTGTCGAACAGCCTCGAGCAGGCCGCGATGATCGCCTCGAAGACCGGCCCCGACGGCGACATCTCGTCGACCATGCGGGCCACGGAGAGCGCGTCGGCGATGCCACGCACCAGGTCGGCGTTGCCGATGCGGTCGAGCGGTCCGGCGCCGATCGGCTGAGCGGCGGCGAACGTGTCGGAGACGAACGGCGTCTCCCAGATCTGCATCGGGTGGACCCGGGTGGGTTCGTCGGAGTCGTGCCGGAACGCGATGAGCGTGCCGTCGTCGAAGAGCGACCAGCCGTGGCACGTGATCGGGGTGGCCACCTCCTTGCGGATCACGTTGTAGGGCAACAGAAGGTAACGGCCGGTGGCGCGGGCGTGGAAGACGTACAGCACGTCCTCGCCGTTCACCGACCGCACCACCCGCTCGAACTCGAGCTCGGAAGTGTCCGCGTCGAACGTCCGGGCGGCCCCGGTGGCCAGGTAATAACCGCCCGGGAAGATGATCCCCTGGTCCTCCGGCAGTCGCTGGCAGGCCTGGCCGATCCCGTCGAGCCGCCGCACGTCCTTCGTCCGCGTGTTGAAGACGAGATGACGCTGAGTGGTCTCCTTGTAGGGCAAGACCCGGATCAAGATCAAAGGTCCGATGCGGGCGTACGCGATAGCCGCGTCGGCCAGGCTCTGCAGCGGCTCGTCCACCGGCTCGGAGAAGATCCCCTCGCCGTCCTCGGTGTTGTTCTCCACCTTGACCGTGAGGGTGCCGCCGACCGTCTCGACGAACACCGCGTCCTCGATCGAGACGTGCGGATGCCGCCCCTGGATGTGGTCGTCCCGGGTGGTCTGGGTCCACTCGAAGTCCCACGCCGGCGGGAAGACGTGGTCTCGTTCACCCCGGTTGTCCTGATAGGACACTGTGCCGTCGGTCGCCACCCGCCAGCGCAGCACCTTGAGGTCGTCGGCCCGGGCCCCGGTCTGGAAGACCGCGAGCAGCTGCCCTTCGAGCCGGCGCAGCTGCAGCAGCCGGGTCTCCCGGAAATAGCGGTAGAGCTCGGCGAAGTCCTTCTGGAACGCCGGGTCCTCGAGCAGCGGCGAAGCCGACGGGATCAGCTTGCCGTCGGTGAAGTCGTGCACGGCGAGGACGTCGGCCACCGACGTCTCCGCCTTGAGCCCGATGAAGACGTTGTAGCCGAACAGCATCGAGCCGCCCACGTGCGCGATGTCGCGCGGCACGCAGTTGTTCTCGGTGCGCACCCGCTCGGTGCCGAGCAGGCTCATCTGCCGGCCGCCGAACGTCTCGACCCGCTTGTCGTTGAGCGCCTCGGCCCGGTTTGCCAACTCCTTGGCCTGCGCGCCCAGCCGGGCGCGCAGAACCTCGTACGTCCCCGCGTCGAGCGTCACCGGTCCGCCGGCACCTTCGCGTCGGCGAGGCCCATCTTCTCCGCGGCGGCCAGCAGCTCACGCAGCTTGCCGGTGTCGCCGTTACCGGCCTTGATCTGCTGAGTGAGGAACGCGGTGATGCTCACGTTCGCGAGATCGCCGGTGGAGACGCTGCCGAGGGCCCGGGTCAGGTCGCCCATGAAGTCGCCCTCGCCGTCGAAATAGCGCGAGCCGAGTGCCTGCGCCACCGTCGAGTTCTCCACGAAGCCGTCCACGCTCTTGCCGAGCGTGATCGAGCCGAGCAGCTTGTCGAAGAAGATCGAGTCGCCGCCGACGATGTCGATGTCGGCCTTGGCGAGACCGACCGAGAGCACCTGGGCCTGCGCCTCGGCGATCTGCTGGTGCACGCTGATGCCGGCGAGCCGGATCTCCTTCTCCATCTCCAGCCGCAGGCGGTATTCCTCGTGGCCGCGGGTGGCGTCGTCCATCGCCGCCATCGCGCCCGCCTTGTCCTGCAGACCCTCGGCCTCGGCCAGCAGCTTGGTCTTGATCGCCTCGGCGGCGATCAGCACCTTCTCGCGCTCGACGACGTTCTCCGCCCGGCCGGTCTTCTCGACCACCTCGGCGTTGCGCTCGCGCACCTGCACGTCGGCGAGGCCGGCCGCGGCCGCCTCGGCCTGGGTGCCCTCGGCCAGCCGGATCTTGGCGCGGGCCTCCAGCTCGGCGGTCTGCTGCCGGGCCTCGGCCAGCAGCAGTTCCTCCCGGGCCCGGAACTTCGCGGCGGCCTCGGCGGCCTCGGCCGCCTTGATGTCCTTGACCAGGTGTTCCTGCGCCTCGGCCTCGGCCGCGATGATCACGGCCTGACGCGTACGCTCGGCCTCCTCGACCACCCGCAGGCGCTTGATGCTCTCCTCCTGCTCGGCGACCGTCTTCTCCACCGCGATCCGTTCCCGGATGACCTCGGCCATCGAGCGCCGCTCGGCCTCGACCTCCTTGTCCTTGGCGATGGTGGACAGTTCGGTCTCCCGCTGCCGGCCGATGACCTCGAGCATCCGGTCCTTCTCGATGCGCTCGGTCTCGATCGCGATCACGCGCTCGCGGTTCTTCTCGGCCACCGCGATCTCGCGGGCCTTGTTCTCCCCCTGCACGCCGAGCTGCTGCTGGGTCGCCAGCTTCGCGCCCTCGGCCTTCAGCATCTCCTCGGCCTGGGCGAGCGCGATCTCGGCTTCCTCGCGGGCCCGGATCGTCTCGATCTCGCGGCGCTGCTTGATCTCCGCGTCGGCCTGCCGGCGCTCGAGCTCCAGGATCGTCTCGCGGGCCGCCACGTTCTGCCGGGTGATCTCCTTCTCCTCGTTGCGCCGGAAGTCGTTGGTGCGCACCGACTCGATGGCGGTCAACTCGGTGATCTTCCGGATGCCCTGGGCGTCGAGGATGTTCTTGGCGTCCAGCGAGATCAGCGGCGTCTGCTCGAGGAAGTCGATGGCCGCGTCCTCGAGGCTGTAACCGTTGAGGTCGGTGCCGATGACCTCGATGATCTGGTCGCGGAATTCGTGCCGCTTGGTGTAGAGGTCGACGAAGTCGAGTTGCTTGCCGACCGTCTTGAGCGCCTCCGAGAACTTCGCGCTGAACAGTTCCTGCAGCGTGGTCTCGTTGCTGGCGCGGGCCGTGCCGATCGCCTGGGCGACCTTGATGACGTCCTCGGTGGTCTTGTTGACCCGCACGAAGAACGTGATGCGGATGTCGGCACGGATGTTGTCCCGGCAGATCAGGCCTTCCCGACCGGTCCGGACGATCTCGATCGTCTTCACCGAGATGTCCATGATCTCGGATTTGTGCAGCACCGGCAGCACGACGGCACCGGTGAAGGTGACATCGACCCGGCGCACCTTCGAGATGATCAGCGCCTTGCCCTGCTCGACCTTGCGGAACATCCGGCTGAGGAAGAACAGCACACCGATGACGATGAGAACGATGACGGCGACGAGAATGCCCAGACCTGTCGAGATTACGTCCATCAATTAGTCCTTTTCCTGGTTTTCATTCCGGAAGTTTGTGGCCGCGGTTCGGCTCCGCGATGTCGGCGGGGACGACCCAGAAGAACTCGCCGTCGGAGTCGAAGTCGTAGAGCACCGCGACGGTGCCCGCGCGCAAGTCGTCGTCGCCCGCCTGGCGAACCTGGACGATCGCCGAGGATCCGTCGTCGGCCCGCACTTCGGCCTGGCCGAACGTGAGCGTCACCCGGCCGGTCCGGATCACGCAGGTGCGGCCGAGGAAATCGGTGCGGGACGGATCGGTGCCGACCGGACCGTACCGTCTGATGAGGATGATCAACGCGCGGGTGAGCAGCCAGCCGACGAGCAGGGCGCCGAGCAGAGCGACCCAGCCCGGCAGGAACTCGGCGCCGGCGAGGCTGCCGAACCAGGCGAACGCCACCAGCAGCGAGACCGGCACCGAGACCGGCACGCCGCCGAGGCCCGCGAAGCTCAACAGGTCGCCGCTGTCGCCGGCGTCGGGATCCGCGCCGCCCGCGACGACCACGACCCAGAACCCGATCACGATGATCAATAAGGGGGTGAACAGAACTGTCGGGAAACTCAGCGCAGCCCCGACGAATCCGCCCATTGTCTCTGCTCAGCCCCCTGTTGATCTGTTTCGCTACCAACCCATGGTGGCAGGTGGGGTCAATGTCCTAGCACAGATGTCGGCCATCCGTCGCGGTTTCGCGGAACTCCCGCTGGACGCGTCGTTCATACCTGAATGGGGCTTTTGACCGTATTAGAGATCTAATCTCGACGACGATGATGCAGACCACCACCGAGATGCCCACGGCCGCGAGTCGATCCGCCGAACCGTCCCTGCGGTTCCGTCCCGACATCGAGGGGCTGCGCGCGGTCGCGGTCGCGGCAGTCGTGCTCGGCCACGCCGGCGTGCCCGGTATCGGCGGCGGCTACATCGGGGCCGACGTCTTCTTCGTCGTCTCCGGTTTCCTGATCACCTCGTTGATGATGCGGGAGCTGGCCGCGACCGGTGAGATCTCGCTGCTGCGCTTCTACGGCCGGCGCGCCCGCCGCCTCCTGCCCGCCGCCGCGCTCGTGCTGGTCACGGTCGTGCTGGCGGGCTACCACTGGCTCGGGTCCGGGCGCGGCGACGAGATCGCGGCGGACGGTCGATGGGCCGCACTGTTCGCCGCCGACTTCAACTTCGCCGCCCAGGGTGTCGACTACCTGCGGTCGCAGTCCGCCCCGTCGCCGCTGCAGCACTTCTGGTCGCTGGCTGTCGAGGAGCAGTTCTACCTGGTCTGGCCGGCTTTGATCGGGCTGCTCATCTGGCTCGGGCTGCGGCACAGCGCGCCGTTGGTGCTGGCTCTCGCCGTAGCGGGCTCGCTGGCCTGTTCGATCGTGCAGACCGGCACCGCCTGGTCGTATTTCTCGCCGGCCACCCGCGCCTGGGAACTCGGGGCCGGCTGTCTGCTCGCGCTGGTCGCCGACCGCTTCGACCGCATCCCACCGGCGGTCGCGACCGCGCTTGCCGGGTTCGGCCTCGGTGGCATCGTGGTCGCCGCGCTGAGCTTCGACGACAGCACCCCGGTCCCCGGTTACGCCGCGGCGCTACCGGTCGTCGCCACCATGCTGGTGCTTGCCGGGCGCGGGGACGCGGTTCTCGGGGTCGCCCCGCTGCGCTGGCTCGGGCAGATCTCCTACCCGCTCTACCTGTGGCACTGGCCGATGCTGATCATCGCGGAGCAGGCCCACGGCCCCCTGCCGCCTCGGGCAAGACTGGGGTTGGTGCTGCTCAGCGTCGCGCTGGCGATCGTCACGCACGTCTTCGTCGAGAACCCGATCCGGCACAGCCCCGCCCTGGCCCGGTCACCTCTGCGCACGGCGGTCGTGGCTCTACTGCTCGTCGCCGTCCCGGTCGCGGTGGTCCAGTGGCGGACGAACACCTCATCGACAGCGCTGTCCTCGAGCCGAGACGGCGGCACGCCGTGAACGACGTGCCGCCGCTATCCTCTGGATCTCTTACCGACGGCGGCGCAGCACGGTCGCGATGACCGCCGCACCACCGAGCACTATCGCCGCCACCAGGGCGAGCGGCACCGGCCGCCGCGCCACCTCGGCCGGGCTTCCCTCGGTGAACTGGTGCACCACCCGATCACCGGCGACACCGGCTTGCGCGCTCTTCTCGTCGGTGGCCGCCCGCAGGTGTGCGGCCTTCACCGCGGCCGCCTCCTTCACCTGGGCGGTCTTGTCCGCGGCGGCTTCCTTGACCTGGGCGGTCTTGTCCGCGGCAGCTTCCTTGACCTCGGCGGCCTTGCCCGCGGCTGCGGCCTTGATCTCGGTGGCCTTCTCAGCCGCCGCGGCGGTCAGTTCCTGCGTCCGCTCGACGACCGCCTGCTTCTTGTCCGTCGCGGCCTGCTTCACCCGCGCCTTGACGTCGGCCTTCGCGGCCAGTGCGGCGGCCGTCTCGCCGAGGTCGGCCCGAGTCTCCTCGATCGACGCCCGGACCTCGTCGGCGGTCCTGTTGTCGCCGCTCATGAGTCTCGTCCCTCCCGGATCGCGTCCTTGACCGTCTCGATGTCACGCCGGCCGCTCTGCATCGCCGCCTCCGGCTCCGGCGGCAGCGCCTGGCCGACCTGCTTCTTGCCGATCAGGGCGAGCACGCCGGCAACGGCGAACAGCACCACGGTCACGATCAGGGCGGCCACCCACGCGGGCATCCACAGGGCCAGCACGGCGCCGATCGTGAAGAAGAGCGCACCCAGCCCGTACAGCGCGAGGCTGCCGGCGGCACCGAACAGGCCGGCGCCGATGCCGGCGCGCTTGCCTTTCTCCACCATCTCGATCTTGGCAAGGGTGAGTTCCTCGCGTACGAGCGTGGAGACCTGCTCGCTCATGTGGCGGACCAGATCAGCGGTCGACTGTTGCTCGGTTTGCGTCGTCATGTGCACGTCCCTCCTCTGCCGCGAACACATACCCGCAGGCAGCTGAGGTAATCCGACCCGATCGGGGAGTCTTTACCCGCCGACCTCGCTCACCTCGGCGAACGGGCGGTCGTCCCACCAGACCGCGTGGATGATGAAACTGTGGTTGGTCTCGTTGAAGTAGACGGCCATGTTGCCGGGTGAGTCCTGGACCTTCTGCACCGCGAAACCCTCGGCCGGGGTGGCCGTGACCAGGGTGACCACGCCGTTGGAGGTCATCCGGATGACCGCCTGGCCGCCCGCCACCTGGAAAGGCCGCACGTAGGTGCGCAGACCGCCGTCGCCGGTGGTGACCGTCCAGCCGTCCTCGGTCTTGGTCGGCGGCAGCGTGGTCGCCTTCGCCGGTGGCGGGGTGGTCGCGGTGGTCGGCTTACCGGTTTTCGCCGGAGCCGTGGTGCGCGGCCGCGAAGTCGTCGGCGATGCCGGATCAGGGGACTCCGGGGCAACCGCGGACGTCACCGAGGGCAACGGTGCCGGGAACGAGCCGGACTTGGCCGCCGGAAGCTGAGCCAGGGCGCGGTCCTTGGGCTCGGTGGTGCGCAGCACCGGCAGGATGGCCACGCTGGCCAGCACGATGCTCGTCGCTGTCGCCGCAGCCCAGCCCGCGAACGGAGCCCACCCGGAAGATCGCACGCGGCAATAATCTCACCTGCACCTATGCTGCACCGCATGGCGCTGATCCTGCTGGTCGAGGACGACCGCAACATCACGGCCGCACTGTCCCGGGCGCTCTCCGAGGCCGGGCACGTGGTGCGGCCGGTCGGGCGGGCCGCCGATGCGCTCAAGATCGTCACCGAGGAGCGGCCCGACCTGGTCATTCTCGACCTCGGGCTGCCCGACATCGACGGCACCGACGCGCTGCGGATGATGCGCTCGGTGTCCGACGTGCCGGTCATCGTGGCCACCGCCCGCCGCTCCGAGGCCGACATCATCAGCCTGCTCAGTGCCGGTGCCGACGATTACGTGACCAAACCGTTCTCCGGCGGCCACATCCTCGCCCGCATCAACGCCGTCCTCCGCCGCGCCCGTACGACGCCCGAACAGGCCACCCACGAGATCACTGTCGGTGAGCTCGTGATCAACCCGCGCCAGCGCCGCGCCGAACTAGGCGGCCAGCCCTTGCAACTCACCCGCCGCGAGTTCGACGTGCTCGCCTACCTCGCCGAGCGGGTCGGCCAGGTGATCAGCCGGCGGGAGCTGATGAACGAGGTCTGGAACCAGGCCCGCATCGGCGAGGAACAGACGATCGACGTGCACATCTCCTGGCTGCGCCGCAAGCTCGGCGAGACGGCGGCCCAGCCACGCTTCCTGCACACGGTGCGCGGAGTCGGCGTGATGATGGTCGATCCGCGGTGAGGTGGGCGCTCAACCGGTTGGCCCTCGCGATCACCTCGATGGTCGCGCTGGCCTTCCTGGTGCCGCTCGCGGTCGCCACCCGGCAGATCGCCCACGACCGGGCCGTCAGCGACGCCCGCCAGCAGGCCACCTCTCTGGTCACCGTGCTGGGCGTGGACGCCGATCCGACGCTGCTCACCAACGCGGTCGCGAGCACCACCGCCGGCAGCGCGGGTCGGTTGGCCGTACACCTGCCTGATGTCGCCCCGATCGGCGTCGCGCACACCGATGCCGGCCAGATCTCCCTCGCCGCACAGGACCGAAGGTCCGTGCTGGCACCCGCGCCGGACGGCGTCGCCTATCTCCAGCCGACCGTGCTCACCGACGGCCGCACCGTGGTCGTCGAGGTCTACGTGCCCGACTCCGAGATGCAACGCGGGGTGTGGACCGCCTGGTTGATCCTCGGCGGTCTGGCGATTCTGCTGGTGGCGGGCTCGGTGGTGCTGGCCGACCGGCTCGGCAGCAAGATGGTCAAGGCGACCCGCCAATTGGCCGGCTCGACCCGCCGCCTCGGCGGCGGCGATCTCGCGACCCGGGTCGAGCCGATCGGACCGCGCGAACTGCGCGACGCGGCGAACGCTTTCAACACCATGGCCGACGACCTGCACGGGCTGCTGGAACGAGAGCGCGAGCTCGCTGCCGACCTCTC
The DNA here is from genome assembly GCF_016862195.1 of Paractinoplanes ferrugineus. Lineage (GTDB taxonomy): Bacteria > Actinomycetota > Actinomycetes > Mycobacteriales > Micromonosporaceae > Actinoplanes > Actinoplanes ferrugineus. The sequence goes on from NZ_BOMM01000035.1 coordinate 147,143, forward strand.
GCACCGCTTGCGTACGCCGTTGACGGCGCTCCGCCTCGACGCCGAAGCGCTGCCGCCGGGCCAGGTCGCCGAACGGATGCGACAAGCCTGTGATCTGCTCGACTCGGAGCTCGACGCGATCATCACCGGCACAAGGCGCGGCTCCCAGGCCCGTGGCCCGCAACAGGCCGACCTGGTGGAGGTGCTCGCCGACCGGCTCGCCTTCTGGTCGGTGCTGGCCGAGGACCAGGAACGCCCGTGGGAAGTGCTCGGCGGCGACGTGCCGGTCATGCTGCCGATGTCGCACAGCGACCTGATCCTCGTCGTCGACGCGATGCTGGGAAACGTCTTCTCGCACACCCCGGAACGCACCGCGTTCCGCGTGCACATCTCGCCCGAGGGCCTGCTCGTCGACGACGCCGGACCGGGCATCCCCGACCCGGCACGATCCGTGCAACGCGGAGTCAGCGGCGCCGGCTCGACCGGCCTCGGCCTGGACATCGTGCGCCGAGCCGCCGACGAATCCGGCGGTCAACTCGTGGTCGCCCGCTCACCGCTCGGCGGAGCCCGGGTCGGCATCCTGTTCGCGCCTTCATGATTCGTTCCGGGTTCTTTAAGGAGCCGTTATGGCTCCACTGCCTACCGTGCTCCGCATGCGCAGGAAAATCGCCTACCCCCTGGTCGCCCTCGGCGTGACAGTCGGCTCGAGCCTGGCCGTCGTCTCGCCGGCGTTCGCGCACGGCTACGTCTCGACCCCGCCCTCCCGGCAGGCGCTGTGCGCGTCCGGCGCCGTCGCCGGCTGTGGGCAGATCCAGTACGAGCCACAGAGCGTCGAGGCTCCGAAAGGCCGGCAGTCCTGCGACGGTGGCGTCTCGACCTGGTCGGTGCTCGCCGACGAGGCCCGGAACTGGCCGGCCAAGTCGGTCGGCACGTCGGTCACCTTCACCTGGGTGATGACGGCCCGGCACCGGACCGCGGACTGGACCTATTACCTCGGCGGCGCCAAGGTGGCCTCGGTGTCCGGCGGCAACGCCCAGCCCGACGCCGTCGTGTCGCACACGATCGATCTGCGCAAGTTTCCCGGCAAGCACACCGTGCTGGCCGTCTGGAACATCGGGGACACGGTCAACGCCTTCTACAGCTGCGTCGACCTGAACATCGGCGGCGGATCTTCGTCGACGCCCGCTCCTGCTACTTCTGCGCCTGCTACCTCCGCGCCTTCTGCTTCTGCTTCTTCCACCTCGGCTCCTTCCACTCCCGCTACCTCTGCTTCCGTTCCTCCTGCTTCCGTTCCTGGGGCGGGCGCTCCCGGGAAAGCGTGGGCGGCGAACGCGTCCTACCGGATCGGCGATGTCGTGACTTATCGCGGCAAGCGCTACCAATGCCGGCAGTCGCACACCTCGATCAACAGCTGGGAGCCGTCGATCTACACGCTCGCGCTGTGGCTGCCGCTGTGACGCGCCGGGTCGTACTCTCCCTGCTCGTGCCGCTGGCGCTAGGTGCCTGCGGAACGGCCGCGACCCCCGCGCCCACCGGCACCCAGGCGGTCGCCGAGATCCAGGCCGGCTCCTCGTTCAACGAGACCGACGTGATGTTCCTGCAGATGTTGTCCTACCACCAGAAGCAGGGGCTGGAGATGACCTCGACGGCCGCCACCCGCGCCACCTCCCCGCAGCTCAAGACACTTGCGGAAGCGGTCCGGGCGACCGAGGCGGACGAGCTCACGATGATCCAGGGCTGGCTGACCCAGTGGGGCAAGCCGACCACGGCCGACCCGGCCGCCGGCTTGCACGCCGACCACGGCGGTCTGCCGGCAACGGGACCCGCGGAGATCAAGGCGCTGACCACGGTCTCGCCCTCGTCTTTCGACACCGCGTTCCTGAACCTGTTCCTGGCGCATCAGCACAACGCCATCGAAATGGCCCACCTGGAGACGACCAACGGCTCGAACAAGGAGGCGAAGGCGTTCGCGAATCGGGTGCGCGAGTCACGCCAGGGTGAGGTGCGGCAGATGTTGAAACTGATGAACGGCTGACCCAGACCCAACTCCTCCGCGTTTCCTCCCACGGTTTCGGTCCGACAGGCATAAGTTTTGTGGTGCTTAACGGACAAAACGATCGTCGTGGGGGCACGCATCTTGACTGCTTTACGCCGTACCCAAGCAGTGGTCCTGTCCTTCGCCTTGGCCGTCGCCCCGGTGACCTCGGCTGACGCGGCCGGCTCCGTCGGCTGGGAGCACCCGGGCTTCGACGCCGAAGACAGCTACTACAATCCCGCGGAATCGGCCGTCAACGCCGCCACCATCGACGGACTCACCCAGCGCTGGTCGGTGAAATTGCGGGACAGCGACGCCTCCTGCGGCGGCTTCATGCCCCCGATAGTCGCCGGCGGCCGGGTAATCGCCACCGACGAACTCGGCATTTCCGCTTACCAGGCGTTCACCGGCACCCCCGCGTGGCGCTTCAATTGGGACGACCCGATGGACTCCGACGCCGCCGTCATGGCCGTCTCGGGCAACACGCTTGTCGCGGCCGACGGCGACTGCAATTCCAACAGCGATCCCGACGGCCGCCTGCTGGCCCTGGACCTGTCCACCGGAAAGGTTCGCTGGCAACTGGAGTCCGACATGCCGATCCATTCGGTGGTCGTCGACAAGGGCATGGTCGTGATCTCCGGCGAATCCCCCTCGGACGAGACGGCCACCACCGGCTACCGGGTGTCCGACGGCAAACAGGTCTGGAAGCGCGTCGATTTCATCGGTTCCGCCGTCTCCGCCGATGGCCGAACCCTGGCCACCAACGGAAACACCACCTCCGCCCTGTCGGTGACCACCGGCGCTCTCTTGTGGACGAAACCCGGCGTTTGGCAGGCTCAGGCCGCCACCCCCGACGCCGCCCGCTTCCTGGTCACCAACGGCACCGCGATGTCCGCCGTGAACGCCACTTCCGGCGCCGTCATGTGGACCGCCAAGGGCAAAGCTTCCGAGTCGGTCGCCACCGACGGTCGCCGCGTCTACCGAACCGAAGACCAGACCGTCGATGCCTTGACCGCCTCAACCGGCCGCCCCCTATGGTCGCGCCGCCTGCCGACCCCCGCCGGTCAGCCGGTGCGCGCGGGCGGGCTGCTCTACACGGGCGGCCCAGTCTTGTCCCCGACCACCGGCGCCATCCTGACCCAGGCGACACCCTTGGCGGGACGGCAGATCCCCACCGGCGGCCGCCTCTACATCCTCAACGACGGCGAGTTGTCGAGCTTCGCGCCCTAACCTCTGACGCCGCCGAGACTAATCGTCCTCAAGATTGCCCTGGATTCTTGGCAAACGCCTATTAAGCCACACTGACAGTGATTGCGTGTTAAAGCTACGGTCGCCAGGCTGCCACAGCCGAATGACCATGCCGTCGATTCGGGCAGTTGCTCCCTCATAATCACGCTCTGCTGGATGGACCCTGATCGGCACAAAATTGCCTGACTTCGGCACCGGCAAGCCCAGGTCGATGGCGGCCGCCTGGGCGGCCACACGTATACCACTGAGCAGAAGGAACCCCTCGGGTGCGAGGATGTCGGCCGCGCCACCATTAGCTCGAGCCCGCTTCATGCTGTCCTTTTGCTGAGCTGTGGCTTCAACCGACGCTCGGTTGACCACGCGGCCTTCAGCGCGGCGCATCAGCTCCGCCACTCGATGCCGCCCAGGCGGCTTAGACATGATGGCTGCCTGATCGGTGAGCGAGAGTCGGAGCAGCGTGTTCTCCGGCAGTCGAGCTTCGCGGAAGAGCCAAGAGGCTCTGGCAAGCCCTGCGACGTTGATGGTGCGCTTCAGGTCCCTGTTTGGAGCATTTAGGATTGAAATGTCTGCACGGATCACGCCTAGTGACCACACGGTTGCCAGATCATCGGCGTGGAGTAGCAGGCAAAGCTTGCTTTGAGCCTCCACCGGGATCATCCAGCCACCGAAGCGCATCGAGTACTTCGCGTCTACATCGTGACCCGCGATGGAGAAGTCCAGATCGATGCCATCCGCGAACTTGAAGCGGCGCTGAAGATTGATCTCGACAAGTGAGCCGATGTGCGTACGCTCTGTCTTCGCTAGCCTGTCGATGCTGTAGCGGCCGGTACGCTGCCCGTCATAAATCTGATCGAGCGTTTCCCGGAGAACCTGCGCTGTCTGACCACCGGTGGGATCTAGCTCACGCAAGATCGCGACCACCTGGTCGAGGGCGGCATCATTGGACATGAGCGATGACCCTAGACGGCAAGGCCGGTATCGACCAAGGTCCAAGGGCGAACACCTGTCCGTTTTGGGCTAGACAAGCGACCACTGCAAGGTAGTATCGTACGTATGTTCGATCAGTCCAATGCTGAGCGCACGGCCGCGAGAGCTCCGTCAAGCGGCTCATGTTCCCAGATGCGAATAACCTTCCAACCCGCCTCGCCTAGGGCCTTATTAGCTAGGCCGTCACGTTCCATGTTCCGCCGGAGTTTAGGCGCCCAGTACCACTCGTTCGTGGTTGGCTGCCGACCATGTTCTGGGCAGACGTGCCAAAAGCATCCATCGACAAACACGGCGACCTTTCGCCTCGTGAAGACGATGTCCGGGCGTACTCGTGCATCGGGTAACTTGAGGAGCAGATCCTTGCGATAGCGATAGCCAAGACGGTGAAGCGCCGTGCGAAGCGCCAGTTCGGGCTTGGTGTTGCTCCGACGGTTGGCTTGCATGTTGCGAGACCGGCCCGGGTTCAGCGGGGCCGGATATAGAGCCTTCGTATGAGCTTGCCGTCGTCGCTCTTCAGGGTCACCTGACGACACGACCATCCCCTCACTACCTCGGACGCGCAGCTGCCTCAGTGCTTGAGGCAAGATACTCCGCAACAGTTCGCGCGTGCCTCACCCAGGAAGGATGCCTTGTGGCCAGTCACGATGTAGTTGAGATCTGCGCCGGAGCCGGCGGCCAGGCTCTTGGGCTAGAGAAGGCAGGTTTTGAGCACACACTTGCCGTTGAGCTCGATGCCCATGCCGTGAGCACCCTTGAGCACAACAGGCCTTCCTGGAAAGTCGCACACGGCGACGTGGCCAGTCGTGACGTTTGGGATCCAAAGAAGTACCAGAAGGTCGCTCTGCTGGCGGGAGGTGTCCCCTGCCCTCCCTTCACCATTGCGGGTAAGCAGCTCGGAGCGACCGACGAACGCGATCTCTTTGCCTGGGCTGTCGAACTTGCCAATGTTATGCAGCCACGAGCTCTGCTCCTGGAGAACGTCCGTGGGTTGAGCATGCCGCGCTTCTCCGGCTATCGGCAGCATGTGCTCGATCGCCTCGCATCCATGGGTTACGTGGCTTCGTGGAGACTCCTCCAAGCTTCCGATTTCGGCGTTCCCCAGCTGCGGCCTCGGTTTGTTCTGGTTGCCATGCGCTCTGCCGACGCCGCGTACTTCCAATGGCCGGAGCCAGTCGAAAAGACGCCCACTGTCGGTGAGGCGCTCGGCGAGATGATGGCTGCAGGCGGCTGGGAGGACGCCAAAAAATGGGCTGCGGGCGCCAACCGGATCGCACCAACGATCGTGGGCGGCTCCAAAAAGCATGGAGGCGCCGATCTCGGCCCAACCCGCGCCAAACGTGCGTGGAAAGAGCTGGGCGTTGACGCTTTGGGCGTAGCTGATGCGCCTCCTGGCCCGGGTGCCAAGTTCGAGGTGGGCCCGAAACTGACGACCGAGATGGTTGCCCGCATCCAGGGCTGGTCTGACGACTTCCCGTGGGAGTTCCAGGGACGCAAGACCACCCGGTACCGGCAGATCGGCAATGCGTTTCCGCCGCCCGTGGCGGCTGCCGTGGGCGAAGCAATCATGCGTGCCTTCAAGGGTGAGGCCCCGCGTACTGCGCCCCAGCCATCTGAGCAGGATCCCATCTATAAAGCCTTGCGAGCAGCCACTGATTTCGTCAGTGCCGACCAGCTCAGCCGAGCGAGTGGGGTGCTGGATACACCAGAGCTCGAACGACGGATCAGCCTATTGAGTCGGGATTTCGACATCGACATCCAAGAGCGTGCGACCGGCGTTGCCTACAAGCTGGGCGGTTTCAAAGCCTTCATCGGGCAGGCCGACCACAGCCGACACGATCAGTTCGAGAAGCACCGGTCCCATATTAGCTAGGCAATGAGAATTTGGGCGCGAACCGCTGAACTAGTTTCAGTTCTCGCGAGCTGTTTGATCGGAGAGCTCAGAGTGAAGGCCGTCGGATCCTCCTTCAAAGGAGAAATTTCGCGCTGAATAAGCGCGGCGGATCGTGGCCTTGCTGCTCTCATCTAGTTTATCGAGAGGAACAGCTGCCCACGCGGCTGAGCTTAGGTCCAGGTCCAACTCTTCGGCGACTCTGCGGTGCTCGATCCATGTCCCGCATAAGAGCTCGTAGCCGTTGTTTCGCATGGTATTGCGGATCTTCCGAACGCGGTTGATCGGGTCGTTGCGGCCCGCGCAGACGGTAAGTATTGTCGGTCGAGGTATCACCGTCTCCGGAAGTGATGTGAACAAGTCTATTAGTCTCGGCTCCTGGCCCCGGCTGTCAAATACCTTAGCGGCTTGGCCTGGAGTCAGCCTCTTGAGTGGGTTTTCGCGCATCTTTTTTTCTGGATAGAGTTTGATTCCAAAGCGAATGCGAGCAGCTGCGCTAATTGTGCGTTTGCCGTCATTGTTAATCCCGTCGTTGAGCCAAGCCCGATGAGTGCGAATGAGCCAAGACTCGTGCGTGTTTTTTTCAATATCAAGCCGGATGGCGAGAGTAATTCCGCACTGACCCTCGCGAGGGATAGTCCAATTCGAACCTATTGTCCCTTTTAGCTCAACATCAACACTCGCAATTTCGGTGTCAGGGTGCTTCTTCTTTGGCAGGCCAAGGTATTGAAGAACGTGGTACTGAAGCTTGGTTCCGATCACGCGCTTCTCGTCGCTGTCGACGTCAGGATCACCCAGGTCGTATCGGCCGGTGCGCGCACAATCAAGAACATAGTAGACGGTATCTTCGAGAGCATCTCCAATGGTTGACGCGAAATCTTGTCGATTTTCTATCCAGGAGTGAACCGTCTTCAGGTCAACGTCATCCTGGCCTGTCTCTATGACATGGGCCTCGTCCCGGTCGTTCAGGCAAATTTGTCCTGGACCGAGCAAGATTCTTGCTCCGTGTTCTCTTCTGCGCTTATTGTTGGGGATGCGACTAAGGTCGTCACGTTCTTTTCGCATTCGTGCCTGCCGCTCTCGTAGTGCGGTTGCGCTGATACAGCGTTGCTGCGTGGTTCAGGGGCTAATCAGAGTAGGCTAATATTGTCTGGCAAGGCAATTATGCCGCGTCGAATTTGGTCAGGTGAAACTTCGATTCGCGCTGTCTCCCAACGAGCGTAAATAGAACTATCTATCGGTGCCACCTTCTCAATCCACGTCCTGGTGACAGTGTTAATAGCTACTATTTCCATGTCTATGTCAAGTCGTAAGAGGACTAATGTCCACGTCGGCTCCCGACGCATGGTTTCGAACTCGTTGCGAGACAGGTAAATCGTGGCGCGTGATTGTCGCCGCGTCGATTTGACTTCAATTAGGGCGTTTGCGGTAGGAGAAGAAACGGCAATATCGTAGCCGAGTCCATCGCAGTTTGCAGCGACGTGTGTTACGTCGCCGGGAACGTTCGCTTTGATCAGCCGGAACAAGGCAAGCTCGCCGGCCAACCCGATCCGGGCGCGCTCCTCAGTGTCAACCTTCCCCCACAGCGCCGAGACATGTTCGAACGCCTTAGGTCGGCTGATACCCAATGCTTCGGCCGCGAGCAGAGCATCTTCGGGAAGCTCGTCAACAGTGCGGACCAGTACATCGAAATCTTGTAGCCACGTCGTTCCGCCTGTGCTGATCGCCGAGGTGAAGACACGCTGCGCAGGCGCGTCCGGGCCAACTAGGCTATCGAGTAGTCCGGTCGTCGCTAACCAAGCATAAGCGACCTCGTACTGGGTCGGTGTCAGGTCGCTGAAGTCGCGATGGTTGGTGAAGAGAGCGCGGCAACGTGCGACGCCAGACTGGGGCAGCCGTTCCAGCCAGCGAACCGCTGCTCGCAGCGTCGGCTCAGGAGGGATTGGCATGGAGATGGCCCATAATTGCCCGCAGGTCGCTGGCCTCAATTTCACTACCCACCGTGGGCTCTCCAGCGAGATCTGCAAGCACCCGAACTGCGGGATCGTCCAAGATGATTCCCATGAAGCGCAGCTTCTCGCCAAGGCGATGTTCGACCACATCGTCAATGGTTTCTTCGGCGGCCAAGATGGTCACTCGTGTCTCAACGCCAGGTGCGAGGCCGAGACGGTGAATGCGGTCGATACTCTGGAGGAACTGTCCGGCGGCGAAGCTTCGATCGACGTAGATCGCATCGTGGCACTCCTTGTGCAGGCTGATTCCTTCGCCCAGCGTTGCCGGGTTGGAAAGCAAAACCATGCATGTCGGGTCGCTCCGGAAGCGCTCGATCTCCCCCTCACGGTCAAGCGTTCCACCGTGGACCAGTGCAGGCTGGAACTCCTGCAGCATTTGCATCAGCGTATTAAGGCTTCGGATGAACGTTGACCACACAAGTGTCTTGCGTCCAGCGGCAGCATTCTCGGCGACGATTGCTAGGACTTCCTGATACTTCGGGGACGTCTCGTAGGCGGGGAGATCCCGCATGATTTGGAAGAGTGGCGCATCTTCAGGAACCGCGAGGGGCGGAACTTGATAGGCGAGTGGGTCATGCCGGGTAGTTCCCACCGCTAACAAGGCCGGACTTGTAGCTGCCATCAACATGTATACGACGATCTTGCCGAGGGTCTGGAAGTCTGCCTCCGCGTTGGCCACCCGAGCCGAAAACCGCCCTAAGAGGGCGTCGTAGATCTCCCGATGAAGAGGGGGCATCTGAACAACACGCAGTCGCACCGTCACTGGCGGCAAGCCAAGTTCAGTCTTTGTGGTCCTAGCAAAGAGCGGTCGGAGTACCTGGCTGGCTTTGACAAGGTCACCACCGCCAACTGTTTGAATGACCTTCGCCCGTCCATGCCCAGGCCAGACAAAGCTAAAGAGATTCTCAAGGTCCCTCGCGCCGTTTGGCGCCGGCGTGCCGGTGAGAATTAGTCGATGATCGGCGATCGGGCCGAGTGCTAAGCAGGCAGATCCATAGATGCCGTCTGCTCCGAGCTTCATACGGTGAGCCTCGTCGAGGATCAGAACCGACTTGCGAGAACCGAGCCAGGTGCCGAGCTCGTTGACAGAGCTAGTGAGGCGTTCGTAGTTGATGATGAACGCCTCGGCGGCGGGATCCGGGCTACGGTCGTAGACCGCCATACGCAGCGGTGCCTTGAGGCATACCACGTTTTCGTACATCCACGCGTCGTAGCAGGATTTCGGGCCTACTATGAGAAGCCGCTCGATGTGGCCCGAACGCCGAAGGGCCTCGAAAACAGCCAGGCTGACCCTGGTCTTGCCTGCCCCCGGCACCGAGAAGTTCGCACCGTGGCGAAGCGAAAGCAGGTGGGCGATGTCCCGCCGCTGGAAGTCCGTGAGGTCGCCGACCCAGTTGGGGCCAAGCAGTTCGTCGATCTGGCCAGGGGAGACCTCCGCTGGTTGCACAGACTGGTGGTCAAGTCGTTCGGCAACGGAATGCGCGTCTCTTGCGGAATCCGTCGCCAGCTGGGCAAGTTTTGGTTCCCACACGACTGTGCCAGGTTCCGGCCATGTTCCTAGGCAAGCAAGATTCGTCAGCAATTCATCGAGCTCAAGGTCAATCGTGCCGGGCAATCGCTGAGTGCTGCTTTGGAAACGAAGTGCGAGCCGCCGCAGATCATCCTCACATCCCGGGCGGGCACGTAGACGCGCCTTGCCAGCAGAATCTCCGAACTCGACATGGAGGCTTGGTTCAAGCACGGTCATCGGCTCAACGGGTTCCGAGTCGAGTCGAGAAGCCACTTCACGCCGTCACCAGGCGTATCAAAAGCACGTCCAGCCTGTCTAGCCAGCCGGGCCAGGCTGTCACGTAGTGTGATCAGGGCGTCGTCAAATGCCTCTTCGTCGAGGGCATGCTTTGCGCGGGCCTCGGCGAACTCAGCGCCACATTGGTTGAGGTAGTCGGCAGCGTCGGTGACTCGCTCAGTCACCGCGACCTGGCGCTTCTGAAGTTGAGCGTTCTGGCCGGCCATCTTGACGGCAATGTCGAAAGTACTACGGGCCGTCTTGATTAGACTATCTGTTTCGGCCACTTCAGCAGGCTTGAGTTTACCGCCAGCCTTCGCTGCGGCACTCGCACGTAGCAGCGAATCGGTCAATGCGCGTGTGGTGGTGGCAGCAACCGAGGCTCCGGGCACGACGACACCGGCGAGGCCAGGGATCGCTATGCTTGCGGCTTCCTGCTTTGAGGGACGCAGTCCGTCCGGAAGCCGGGAATCGAGATATTTACCGTAAAAGTCAGATTCTGCGAGTCGCACCGAGGTCTTCGGATAGTTCAGTACTACCATCGAGAGGCGCGTCTCTTTGAGCTGTTCGGCAGCATCGGGATTAGTCCTTACGAGCTTCGAATAATCGCGCTGGAGCTCGCGGAGCTTTTCTTGGTGATCTTCGAAGTCGATTTCGCGCAGGGCAGTTCCTTTTGCGGTTCTGCTGCGGTCGATCGCCTCTTTGATGAGCTGATAAACCCATCGGTCTTGCCGGAGGGTCTGAGGCTTGATGTTGAATGCCCGTGCGACGTCCTCCTCACGCAGACCGCTTGCGAGCTCCTCCTCGACTGCGATCAGCCGGTTTATATAAGAGTAATCACGCCGTTTGTCTCGACGAAGCTGGAGTGACAGTTCGACTGAGTTGATGTCTCGGCGGGACGTATCCATCGGCAGCACAGCAACTCGAATGTTTTTGACGCCGAGTTCCCTTAAGGCGGCGCACCGAGTATTTCCATCCACCAGAATTCCGTCCGGACTAATGATGCCGGGTTCCTTTTGCCCAAATTCGTCAAGCTCTTCGCAGAGTGCGGTGTAGTCTGGGTCAACCTGGTCCGGATTGGACGGCTTGCGTGTTAGAAGATGGTGGAGGTACTGCTGAGATACCTCGCTCCAGGGTGCCTTCTCTAGCTCAAAAGTCCGTTCCCGGTCAAGGCTGCGCTGGGCACGGATACGGTGAGTGTCGGGATTGAAGTAGACCATGTCGGTCGGCATAGAGATGACCGGGAGGTGTCTCTGTTCGTCACGCCAGTCGATCGTAACCTTCGCCCCGTTCTCCAGGGTTGCCTGGCGCACACGCTCCTCGACAAGCGTCCGAATTTTCTCGCCTTCGGGTGGGGTTCCGAAGTTCGACATTACTGAAGCCTCCCGCGCTTACCTGCCGGATTGACTGATGCATGATGTCAGCACTGTTGGCGTTGATGGCAGTGGTTCGTCGAGGTGTGTCGTCCGATTTTAGTACGGGATGTGTGGTTGTGGATCTACCAAGGTGGGATGACCAAGCGTTTAAGGGCGGAACGATGCAACGATGTGCCCTCTGGCTGATGCAGGAAGTTGGCGTAGGCAACACCTTCACCAAGGAGCATCTCCGCCAGTCCTTTCCCGGGGTCGCGCAGGCCGATCGTCGTATGCGTGATCTACGGAAGTTTGGCTGGGTAATCAGGACTAGCGCCGATGACGCCACTCTCTTACGGGAAGATCAGCGCTTCGTTGGCGCGGGCGTGCCCGTCTGGGAGCAGTCGGCGCGCCGGGCGGCCGCACCGGAGAGGCGGTTTTCGGCTAAGGAAAAGACGAGCGTTCTTGCTCGAGACTCACACATGTGCACCCAATGCGGTGTGGCCGCAGGTGACTCCTACCTTGACGATCCCAATCAGACGGCCTTACTTTCGGTGGTTCAAAGGTCAACTGTCCTTCCTGACGGTCAGACGACGAATAGCCTGGTCACCGAGTGCAAGCGTTGCCACTCGGGCTCCGGCGGCGAACCGGCCAGGGCAGATGAAGTTCTCGCTAGCTATGAAGCGCTCGATGATCGCGATCGCCAGCGCTTCCGTCGATGGACCGAGGCCGATCGTAGGGGCTCTACGCCTCTAGAACGGGTGTGGAGCGCGTATCGGCGCCTACCTCCAGCTGCGCGGGACGCAGTCCGCGGATCTCTCTGAGCTATCACTTAGCGGAGCGAATCAGGCAGTCGGCTAGCGTAAAAGCTGCACATTCCGACGAAGTACCGCGAAGGGGATCACGTGGAGCTGTTGCACTCGGGGAAGGTTCGGGACGTCTACGCCGACGGGGAGGACCTGCTTCTGGTCACCTCGGATCGGATCTCGATCTACGACGTCATCCTGCCCACCCCGATCCCGGACAAGGGGAAGATCCTCACCCAGCTCTCGCTCTGGTGGTTCGAGCAGCTCAGCGACGTCATCCCGAACCACGTCATCTCCAGCACCGACGTCCCCGTCGAGTGGGCCGGCCGGGCGATTCGGTGTGAGCGCCTCGACATGGTGATGGTGGAGTGCATCGCTCGGGGTTATCTGGCCGGGTCGGGCCTCAAGGAGTACGAGCGGGAGAAGGCGATCACCGGCATCCCGCTGCCGGACGGGCTGATCGAGGGTTCGCAGCTTCCGGAGCCGATCTACACGCCGACCACCAAGGCGGCTGTCGGTGAGGGGCACGACGAGTTCATCACCTTTGCCGAGGTGCAGGCCAAGGTCGGTGCGGAGGCGGCGGAGGAGCTGCGGAGCGTCACGCTCGAGATCTACCGGAAGGGCCAGGAGATCGCGGCCGGGAAGGGGATCATCATCGCGGATACCAAGATCGAGCTTGGGTACGCGAAGGACGGCACCCTGAAGCTCGGGGATGAGCTGCTCACGCCGGACTCGTCGCGGTTCTGGTCGGCGGACGAGTGGAAGCCGGGCAGCACCCAGCGGTACCTCGACAAGCAGTTCCTGCGGGACTGGTCGAGCAAGCTCGACTGGGATCGCACCGCGCCGGGGCCGGAGGTTCCCGAAGAGGTCGTCGAGGCCACCCGCAACCGCTACATCGAGGTGTACGAGCGGCTGACCGGCGACACCTGGCGTTGACGGCTAGTTCGAGACTCCGGGGCGGCGCCGTGGGGCGGGCCAGACGGCTGCGCCGGTGATGCCGCCCCGCTTCGACATGAGGTGCAGGCCGTAGGCCACGCCCACCAGGGCCAGAAACAGGCCGGTCCATCCGCCGAAGACAATGCATATCGGGGCGGCTGTCCAGAGCAGAATGGCGAGCACCAGGTAGAGGTTGCGCTTGGGCCGCGCCAGCCTGTCGATGCGGCGCGTGAACCCGGGGTCGTTCGTCCGCAGGCCGTTGACCAGGCTGTCGAACATGGCCTTTTCGTTCGGTTCGAGCACGGGGGACCACCTCCTGTGACTTCCCGACGGGCAGAAGGTGCCCCTCGCCTAACCCGCGAAACGCCCACGTTCGCCATCTGCCCAACAGGGAACACATTCACAAGGCAAGCTGCGATCGTGGAAGAGGAACGCCTCCGGGGCTGGGAGCACGCGACGGCGTACCCCTTGACCGGTCTTTCCCTGCTTTTCATCGGCGTCTATGCCCTGCCGGTTCTTGACCCGGGCCTGGATCCGGCCTGGCGGCGGGCCTGCGAGCTGGCCGATGTGGTGATCTGGTCGATCTTCCTCGTCGAATATCTGATCCGCTTGCGGCTGGCCAAGCACAAAACCCGATTTATCCGTACGCATTGGTTCGACCTGGCTGTTCTGATCCTTCCGGTGTTACGTCCGTTGCGTGCGTTACGTCTGCTCAATGCGTTGCGCGTGCTCAATCGGCATGCGGTTGCCTGGACGCGGGGGCGGCTGGCGGTCTACGTGATCTCGGCGACCGTGCTGATCGTGCTGATCGCGGCGTTGGCCGTGCTGGACGCCGAGCGGGGGCATCCGGACAGCACGATCACCTCCTACCCGCAGGCGCTGTGGTGGGCGATCTGCACGATCACCACGGTCGGGTACGGCGATCTCTATCCGGAGACGGTGGAGGGCCGGCTGGTGGCGGTGGCGCTCATGATCGGTGGTCTCGGTCTGATCGGCTTCACCACCGGATCGCTCGCCAGCTGGATCGTCGACCGGCTGTCGGATGCCGACCGCCCGACCGGCGCTGCGACCCGGGCCGACATGGTCCTGCTGTTGCACGAGATCCGTAAGTTGCGAGCCGAGGTCGAGGCCCTCAAGGAGACCCAGCGTGACGCGGACCACTGAGCGATCGTCATGTGGTGCGGGACGCAGGAAATCGGCCACGACGCGCACCTAGGCTCGACCTTGTGGATTATGGGCACGCCATCGAGTTCGGAACATTCATCACGCCGGTCAACGACCCGCCGGCGGCCGCGGTCACCCGTGCCCAGCTCAGCGAGCAGCTCGGCTTCGACCTGGTCACCTTCCAGGATCACCCGTACCAGGCCGGTTTTCTGGACACCTGGACCCTTCTGACCTGGGTCGCCGCGCAGACGTCGACGATCACGATCGCCGGCAACGTCTTGAACGTGCCGATGCGGCCGGCGCCGGTGCTGGCCCGGGCGGCGGCCTCGCTCGACCTGCTGTCGGACGGGCGGCTGGCGCTGGGCCTGGGCGCCGGCGCGTTCTGGGACGCGATGGTGGCGATGGGCTTCCCGCGGCGTACGCCCGCCGAGTCGGTCGAGCAACTCGCCGAGGCGATCGACGTGATCCGCGAGATCTGGCGGGTCGACAAGCGCTCCCAGCTGCGGGTCGACGGTAAGTATTTCCAGCTCCAGGGCGCCAAACGCGGCCCGGCCCCGGCCCATGAGGTGCCGATCTGGCTGGGCGCCTACAAGCCGCGGATGCTGCGGCTCGTCGGGGCGAAGGCGGACGGGTGGCTGCCCTCCCTCAGCTACCTCAAGCCTGGGGACCTGGCGCGCGGTAACGAGATCATCGACGCGGCGGCCGCGGCGGCCGGGCGCGACCCGCGGGAGATCCGCCGGCTGCTGAACATCCCTACCGGCAAGACGGTGGACGAGCTGCTGTCGCTGATCCTCGAGGACGGCGTCGGCACCCTGATCCTCGGCACGGACGACCCTTATGAGCTGGAACAGTTCGCCACCGAGGTGATCCCGGCGGTGCGCGCGGGGGTGGCCCGGGCCCGGTCGGCGGCCGGTGTGCCGGCCGGGCCGGTGCGCAGCGCTGCCGCGCTTGCGGCACGCCGCGAGGGCATCGATTACGAGGCTCTTCCCGATTCGCTGACGGCTGTCGAGCCGGGCGATTTCGGGTACGCGAAAGTCCGGTCCACCTACATGCGCGGCGGTTCGCCCGGCCTGGTGATCAAGGCGCGTGACGTCGACCAGGTGGTGACGGCGCTCGCCTTTGCCCGGGAGCAGAAGGTGCCACTGGCCGTACGCAGCGCCGGCCACGGCATCAGCGGACGCTCCACGAACGACGGTGGCATCGTGATCGACCTGTCCGAGATGCGCGACATCTCGGTTCTCTCCGAGGAACAGCGACTCGTCCGGGTCGAGGCCGGCGCGCGCTGGAAAGACGTGGCGACCGCGCTCGCCCCGCACGGGTGGGCGTTGTCGAGCGGCGATTACGGCGGCGTCGGCGTCGGCGGGCTGGCGACGGCGGGCGGCATCGGCTGGCTGGCCCGCGAGCACGGCCTCACCATCGATCACTTGCGCGCCGCCGACCTGGTGCTGGCCGACGGCACGCGGGTGCGGGTCAGCGAGACCGAGCATCCGGAGCTGTTCTGGGCGATACGTGGAGCGGGTGCGAACTTCGGCATCGTCACGTCATTCGAGTTCCAGGTCGACGAGGTGGGAGAGGTCGGTTTCGGGCAGTTCGTCTTCGATGCCTCGGACACCGCGGGCCTGCTGGAGCGGTGGGGTGCGGCGATGGAGGCGGCCCCGCGGGACCTGACGACCAACATCATCGTCGGTGCGCCGCGGCGCGGGCAGTCTCTCGCCCAGGTGTACGGGGTGGTCGACTCGTCCACTCCGGACACGATCATCGACCGGCTCACCCCGATCGCGCAGCTCGCGCCGCTGCTGGACCAGCAGGTTCAGGTGCTGCCCTACGCCGGCGTGATGAATGTGCCGGATGCCCAGCACGACGGCCAGGGTGACCCGGTGGCTCGTTCCGGTCTGGTCGACCACCTCACCCCGGAGTTCTGCCGGGCGGCCGCGGCCCTGGTCAACTCGGGCACTGCCTATTTCTTCCAGATCAGGTCGGTGGGCGGTGCGGTGGCCGACGTGCCGGCGGATGCCACGGCGTATTCGCACCGAGCGGCGAACTTCTCAGTGGTCGCATTCGGGGCATCGAAGTCGAGATTGGACGCCGCGTGGGCGGAAATGACCCCGTACATCCGCGGTCTGTATCTCTCGTTCGAAACCGACCAGAGCCCGGAACGCCTCGCGGAGGCGTGGCCACCGGCGATTTTGGGCAGGCTGCGGGCTCTGAAGAGGCAGTACGACCCGGCGAACGTGTTCCGTGACAACTTCAATATCGACCCTTTGGGGGAATAGCCTCCGCCGTGCGGCCCTGCGAACCGCGAAAAGGTCACGCTGAGTGACCAATGCGGTTGTTGCGGCTATTGAGATTCACCCGATCGGGGACCCGAACGACAAAAAGAGCCGGCGCTCATGCGCCGGCTCGAAGGGTTGGATGGTTCAGTGCGGGCTGGTGGAGGTCACCGGGTGCTTGGGCCAGGCCGCACCCGCACCGCACCCCTCACACGCAAGCTGGTCGCCACAGGCCGGGCACCAGTCGTTGGTTCGCCGCAAATACCATCCCAGGGCTACGCCGCTGAGGAGACTGAGCAGGCCGACGATGGCCGCCACGGTCACCGCATCGGTCATGCCGCCGAACCTCGCACGGGGAGGCCCGCGGGGGTCATGCGCCGGCCGACGAGGTTGCGGTCGCCGCGCCGATCGAGCGGGTCGTCCGAGGAGCGCACGCTCACGTAGGGGGCGGTGAACGTGTCGACTCCGGTGCCGCGATGGGCGCCGGGGCGATAGGTCACGGTCACGGCCCGGGGCGAAGCGGCCTCGATGACACCGGCCCGCCATCCGTCTCGATAGACCCAGACCCGGTCGGCCGGATGGTAGCTGTCGGCGGGCGCTACATCGGCCGGATCCCGCTGCGGCGGGGCGACTGTCGGCGTGGTGGGCGGAGGTGGGGACGTCGGTGCCGTGGACATCGAGATGGCCCTCCCAGGTCTCGGAGACTCGGTAGTCAGGTCGGCGATGATCGCCACCCAGCCGCACGTGTAGGCCGAGAACAGCACGCTGTGTCAGCAGTTAGTACGCATGTGTGTCAGCAGGTGGTGCTTGTGTGTCCGCTATCATCCTCGCCGACAGAGGCGTTCGCAAGGCCGGATGCACGTGCATTTGCCTCTCGCGGACGCCTCGAGCGTCACCCTCCGGAGATAAGCTGGTGCTGTTTCGTTGTGGACGATCTCCCCTTTAGGATGCTTAGGGACTGCGACCGGCAGCCCGAAACAGTGATGCGAGGAGTCAGGTGAGCGCGGGTTCGCAGGAGGAGGCACCGGGCAGTGGCCCGACCGTGCTGCGCATCCTGCTCGGCGCCCAACTCCGTCGCTTGCGTGAGGCCAAGGCCATCAGCAGGGAAGATGCGGGCTGGGAGATCCGGGCGTCGGGCTCGAAGATCAGCCGCATGGAGCTCGGTCGGGTCAGCTTCAAGGAGCGCGACGTCGCCGATCTGTTGACCCTCTACGGTGTCAACGACTCCGAGGAGCGCGAGGCGCTGCTCACCCTGGCCCGGCAGGCCAACAACCCGGGCTGGTGGCAGCAGTTCAGCGACATCCTCCCCGGCTGGTTCCAGTCCTACCTCGGCCTGGAGGCCGCGGCCTCGCTGATCCGCACCTATGAGATCCAGTTCGTCCCGGGTCTGCTGCAGACGCCGGACTACGCGCGGGCCGTCATCATGCTCGGCCACGCCGGCGTCACGCCGGAGGAGATGGACCGCCGGGTCGAGCTCCGCCGCCAGCGCCAGCAGGTTCTCGACCGGCCCGACGCGCCGCAGCTGTGGGCCGTCATCGACGAGGCCGTGCTGCGCCGCCCGATCGGCGGCATCGACGTGATGAGGGCGCAGATCGAGTTCCTGATCGACGCCGCCAAGAAGCCGAACGTCCGCCTGCAGATCATCCCGTTCCACGCCGGTGGTCACGCCGCGGCGGGTGGCCCGTTCGCCATCCTGCGCTTCCCCGAGCCCGAGTTGCCCGACGTGGTCTACGTCGAGCAGCTGACCAGCGCGATCTACCTCGACAAGCGCGAGGACGTCGACCAGTACGCGATGGCCATGGAACGGGTCTGCATCGACGCCGAGCCGCCCAACCACACGCCGGAAATCCTCGGCAAGCTCCTGAACGAGGTCGGCCGCCCGGCCTAGAGCCCGCCGAACAACACTCAGGCCCGCCGTCCACGGCGGGCCTGAGTTCTTTCTATCGAGCCGAATCAGGCGAGCAGGTTGTCGAAGTCGCCGTCGCGAACTCCGCCGAGGAAAGCCTCGATCTCGGCCGGCGTATAGATCAGGGCCGGGCCTTCGGGGTCCCGCGAGTTGCGAACTGCGACATCGCCGCCCGGCAGCACCGCGCACTCGACGCAGTTGCCGCTGGGGTTGCTCCGCCGGCTCTTCTGCCAGGTGACACCGTCCAACTGGCCGGCCGGGATGCCGTTAACCGCGTTCATTCGAAACTCCCTTGGTTTGCTCCGGTCGGGGATCGCCCGGAGACGGCGGTCTCTCGTGGCGACGGCCAGATCACACGTTGTGCAAATGCACGTGCATTTGGCCTTGCGTACTCACGGGATTGTGAGCATGATAACGCACGTACGATAGGTTCGGGTGTCACTTAGGGTGACATCTTTAAGTGACGGGTCGGTCGCGGAAACGACGTTCGCGGCCTCAAGCGGGGCTCCTTGGCGGGGGCGTCTTGAGCGAGAGGTAACGAGCATGTCGATTCCCAATATCGGACCGGAGCACGCTGACCAGGGCGATCCCGACGGTGTGGAGTCACACCGGCGGGGCAACCCGGCGCTTGTCTACCGGGACGAGTCACCGACTGACGAGGTGAGCGCCGCCACCGCGCGTGCGAGCACCGTCACCCACCGATTCGGCGGGGTCAGGTATGCCTTGACCCGCCCCAACGCCAGGGTGATCGAGTCCGGTCCGTCGGCTGAGGACGGTGATTCCGACGCGCGCGCTTGACTATGTCCGCTGCGGACGGAGCCGACGTGCCGGGCGGCTGCCGGGTCCACCCGTTCCGGTGCCGACCGCGCTGATCTTCCGCGGTGGCCGGCTCCTGGCCCGGCAGCCCCGATGGGCCACCCAGGAATTCGCCGAGTCGGACTATCGCGACGGCTCCGGCAGCCTCCGGTTACGCATCGTGCACGTCGAGTGGGCAAGCTCGGTCGTGCGTGACGGCGCGGTCTGGCTGGAAGCCGAGGCCGAGGAGATCGATTCGGCAGGCCACGCGGCCGGTCGCCGGCAAGTCCTGATCCGTGCGGAGCGACTGCCGGCCCCACTGGCTCGAAAGCGACCACGACTGCGGGTGTGACGTCGCCACACCCGCAGGGCGCCCCGGCGAAGGGGCGCCGCCCGACGGCCGGTCGGGCGGTCCGGTTCCCCCGTGCCGGGCCGCTCGACCGGTCCCCAAGCCTTACCGACGAGACTTTGCCCCCCGATAACCGGGGGCCAGGGGCCCGCTCGCCTCTGGCCCCCGCCTAAACCGCTCCCCCCCCCCGGCCCTGCGCAAGCCCCGGCTCTGCGGAACCCCCGGCCCTGCGCAAGCCCCGGCCCTGCGCAAGCTCCGGCCCTGCGCAAGCCCCGGCTCTGCGCAAGCCCCGGCCCTGCGGGAACCCTGGCCCGGCTGAAGCCTGGCCCCGTGGGCGGCGGCTTACGGCTTGCGGGCCACGCCGGCCCAGTAATAGGCGGCTTCCGGATTGTCCACCGCCGAGTCGGGGCGCCAGCTCGACACCGGCACCAGGCCCGGCTCGAGCAACTCCCAGTCGCCGAAGAAGCGGCGGACCGCGTCGTGTGAGCGGGCCACCAGCGTCATACCGGCGCTCGTCGCGGCGCTGACCGCCTGGTTGACCTCGTCCGGGGCGAAATCGGCGGTCGGGTGGGTGATCGCCAAGCAACTGCCCGACGGCATGCGGTCGCGCAGCGCCTCGACCATCGCCCACGGGTCCTCGGCGTCGGCCAGCAGCATCAGGATCGCGATCAGGGTGAGCCCGATCGGCTCGTCGAAGGCGAGCGTGTCCTTGAGGGTCGGCTCGTCGAGGATCGACTGCGGGTCGCGGAGGTCGGCCGAGACGTACTCGCTGCGGCCCGCCGGCGTGCTGATCATCAGGGCCCGCGCGTGCACCAGGACGATGGGGTCGTTGTCCACATAGACCACCCGGGCCGACCGGTCGACCCGCTGGGCGATCTCGTGCAGGTTGGGCCGGGTCGGGATGCCGGTGCCGATGTCGAGGAACTGCTTGATGCCCTGCTCGGCGACCAGATCGCGGGCCACCCGGTGAACGAACTTGCGGTTTTCCCCGGCCATGTAACGCATGCCCGGGATCGCTTTGATCATTGCCTCGCCGACCGCCCGATCGACGGCGAAGTTGTCCTTGCCGCCGAGCCAGTAGTCGTAGATGCGGGCGGAGTGCGGCACATTGATGTTGACCCCTGGCGGCGCAACCTCGTTGCCCACGACCCAGTCCTCCCCAAGCATGTCCCCCGGAGTGGTAAGGGTAGCCGCTCGCGGCGGGGGCGGTCATTCACGTTGCTCGATCGCCGGCTACCCGGCGGAGTCGCAAGTCAGGCGGCCGGCGCTCGGCTCCCCTGCCCGGAATCGGTTACGGACGACACGACCCGGTCGCGTCCGCCGTGTTTGGCGGCGTACAGATGACGGTCGGCAGTGGACAGCAGGGTGATCTGCGCCGGCTCGACGAAATCACCGACGCACGCGACACCGATGCTCACCGTCACCGGAAGACCGGCCGTGAGCGGTTCCCAGTCGTGCCCCTTGATCGTTTGCCTTAGCTCGTCGAGAGCCGCCGTCGCCCGCCCGGCGGGGGTCTGCGGCAGCGCCAACAGGAACTCCTCACCGCCCATCCGCACCACGAACGCGTCCGGCGTGATGTCCTCCGCGGCCCTCTCGAGCAGCCGCGCCACCTGCACCAGCACCCGGTCGCCGACCTCGTGCGAAAGCCGGTCGTTGATCCGCTTGTAGTGGTCGAGGTCGACCATCGCCACGGTCAGCTCCGGGTCGGACTCGATCAGGCCGGGCAACTGCTCGTTGAGGAACCGGCGGTTGCGCAGGCCGGTCAGCGGGTCACGGCGGGCCTGCTCGCGGAACCGCTCGGCCTCCTGCCGGGCCTCGGCCGTCTCGAACATGGCCTGACGGGTACGGGCCTGTGCCTGCCGGCGCAACGAATGCTGCTCGGTGTGCGCGGCAAAGAAGTCCTTGTGCGCCGCGAACGCTTCGGCGAACTCGCCGCGAGCCGCGTACAGCTCGGCCTGCTCCTGATGCACTTTGACGAGCACATGCCCGAGCTCACGCTCGGCGCAGAGGCGCCGGGAGGCGTTGAGGCTGCGCTGAGCCCGGCCGTACGCGCCGAGGCAGCGCTGCGCCCGGGCCAGGGTGAGCAGGTATTCGGCGAGCGCGTCGGCGTCGTCCTGGTTGCCGTCGTAGTGCCGGTCGATGCAGCTGAGCAGCGTCCGCTCGGCCGTCGCGTACTGCCTGTTCTCGATCTGGATCGCGCCGATCGTGTCGAGCAACGCGGCATCGAGCTCGAATCCGTGCGCCTCGGCATGGCGTTGCAGCCAGGCCGCCACGCTTTGCGCCTCTTCGTGATGCCCGGCCGCGAACTCGGCGTACGCATAGTTGTTGAGAACCGCGAGTTGCAGGTCCGGTCGTCGCAGGCGGCGCGCGAGGTCCGCCGCCTGCCGGTAGCGCAGGCGCGCGGCATCCATCGAGCCGGCCAGGCTGAGCGCGTCGGCCAGCTTGGCCCGATGCCAGATGCGCATGTGCTCGGTGGCGTCGTCGTCGAGCAGCTCGACGCTGAGGATCGAGTGTTCGAGGCACTGGGCGACGTCGCCGAGGTGCCGGTGGATGCCGGCCCAGACCAGGTGGGTGCGCGCGGTCAGCTGCCGCGCCTCGTGCTCGGCGGCCCACTGGTGCACTTTCCAGATGCGCCGCGCCGCGCCGGCCAGGTCACCCGCCCGCATGTGCAGGTTGGCCTGGCTGAGCCGGGCCCGCGCGACGAGCAGATCGTCACCGAGCTGTCGGGCCTGCCGCTCGATCCGGGTGGCCCGCTCGAGCATGCCGGCCGCGTCCCAGTTGATCTCGTCCTCGAGCTCGAGCAGCGCGGCCGACAGCGACTCGCGGTCAGACCTGTCCAACTCCCACCCCTCGAATAGCACTCCGTTCCGAAAGGCTAGCTCTGTGTCAGCGGAAGATCCCAAGTACGTGATCCGGCCGACAGCGAAGCGGCGCCCCACCGAGGTGGGACGCCGCTCGAGGGACCGGAGATCAGCGGGTGAGCGCCGGAACCGGGGTCTCCGGCGTGGCGGGGGCCGGCGCGGCGGCCAGGTCGACCGTCGAGCGCAGCTCGGTCGGCTTCATCAGGAGGGCGGCGAGCACGCCGACCGCCGCGACCGCGGCCGAGATCAGGAAGATGTGCCCGGTCGCGTCGCCGTAGGCGGCGCGGACCACGTGCTGGATCGAGTCGGGCAGGGCGCCGATGTTGAGGCTGCCCCCGCCCGGGGCGGCGGCCGACGCGCCCAGCTGGTGGGTCAGGTTGTCGGTGACCCGGTGGGCCAGCACCGCGCCCAGCACCGAGACACCGATCGTGCCGCCCAGCGAGCGGAAGAACGCCACCGTCGAGCTGGCCGCGCCGATGTCCTTGAGGGACACCGTGTTCTGCACCGAGAGCACCAGGTTCTGCATCGACATGCCGACACCGATGCCGACCAGGGCCATCGCGATGCCGACGTACCAGAGCGGGGTCTCGTGGTCGAGCACCGAGAGTCCGGCGAACCCGGCGACCAGCACCAGGGTGCCGGCGACGATGTACGGCTTGATCTTCCCGGTCCGGCTGATGATGCGGCCGGCGATCGTGGAGGAGACCAGCACGCCCGCCATCATCGGGATGGTGAGCAGGCCCGCCTCGGTGGGCGAGTAACCGCGGCCGATCTGGAAGTACTGGCCGAGGAAGACCGCGCCGCCGAACATGGCCATGCCGACCGCGAGGCTCGCGATGATCGCGAGGGCGGTGCCGCGGGTCTTGACGATCGACAGCGGAACCACCGGCTCGGCGACCCGGGACTCGACCCAGACGGCGGCCGCGAGAAGAGCCAGGCCGGCGCCGAGCATGACGACCGACTGCCAGGAGACCCAGGCGAACGAGCTGTCCACGAACGACACCCAGATCAGCAGGACACTGACGCCCGCCGCGATCAGCGAGGCGCCCCAGTAGTCGATCTTCACGGAGGTGCGGCGGAGGACGCTCAGGTTCAGCGTCTTCTGCAGGACGACCAGGGCGATGATGGCGATCGGCACACCGATGTAGAAGCACCAGCGCCAGCCGAGCCACGTGGTGTCGACGATGACCCCGCCGAGCAGCGGACCGCCGACGGTGGCGACGGCCATGACCCCGCCGAGGTAGCCGTTGTAGCGGCCACGCTCCCGGGGCGGGATCATCGCGGCGATCGCGACCTGGACCAGTGCCTGCACGCCTCCCATGCCGAGGCCCTGGAACGCGCGGGCGGCGATGAGCTGGCCCGCGGTCTGGGCGAGGCCGGCGATCATCGAGCCGAGCACGAACACCACGATCGAGATCTGCACCAGCAGCTTCTTGCTGAACAGGTCGGCGAGCTTGCCCCAGATCGGGGTGGACGCGGTGGCGGTCAGCAGGCTCGCGGTGACCACCCAGGTGTACTGGGTCTGACTGCCGTCCAGCGCCCCGATGATCGTGGGCAGGGCGGTGGAGACGATGGTCGAGCTGGCCATCGCGACGAAGAGCACCAGCAGCAGGCCGGAGAGGGCCTCCATGATCTGGCGGTGGGACATTGGCTTGGAGCTCATCGAGCGGGCCTCCATCGGAGTGTGTGTCACATACAACTATCGAGGTAGGCTGCTCATTGCGCAATCTTTCACATTGAGAACCGAATCACACGCCGGTACGCTCATGCCATGAGCACCACGGCGGAGCCGGGGCTTCGCGAGCGCAAGAAGGCCGCCACCCGGCAGGCCCTGCACGAGTCGGCGGTCCGGCTCGCCATCGACCACGGCCTCGACCGGATCACCGTCGAGGCGATCGCCGATGACGCCGGCGTCTCCCGGCGCACGTTCTCGAACTACTTCGGGAGCAAAGAGGAAGCGTTGATGTACGGCGACTTCCAACGGGTGCAGCGGCTGCTCGACGCGGTGCGCGCCAGGCCGGCCGGCGAACCGCCCTGGGCCGCCCTCACCGCGGTGGCCGCCGACTTCAACCGGGAGCTCGGCGGGCTCGACCCGCAGCGGGTGGCGCAGGGCCGGCTCGTGCGCACCCACCCGACCTTGCTCGCGGCCCAGACCCAGACCTTCGCCGCGGTGGAGCGGGAGCTCGCCGCCGAGGTCGCGAAACGTCTGACCGAGCCCGACCCGCTCGGCGTGCACGCGCGGATGACCGCCGCCACCTTTCTGGTGGCGCTGCGCGTCTCGGTGAACATGTGGCTCGACGCACCGCCTGGCACCGCCCTGTGGGACCTGGCCGAGGAAGCGCTGGCCACCGCCGGTCGCGGCCTCGGATAGAAAACGCGGCTCCGGGTTGGGGGGACCCGGAGCCGCGTTTCCTTACCTTCTGGGGATGCGAGGAAAGCCTTCTCAGCCGGTGAAGCCGGCAAAGATCTTGCTGAACTCGAACGGCGTCTGCGCCACGTTGGTGCACTGGAAGAGCGCGCCGGTGCAGGCGTTCTTGTCGCGGTTGGCCTCCCAGTAGGAGACGAACCCGAGGTGGTTGGCGTTGGCGAAGGCGATCAGGTCACGAGCGTCGCTCGGCAGGAACTTGCCCTGGTCGTCGTTGACCCCCAGCATCGGAGTCACGCCGACCATCTGGAAAGCGGCCGCGTCGCTGTTCCCGTACACCTGCTTGATCTGGTCCTTGGTGCTCTTTACCGCCTGGATCGCTAGGTCGCCGTAGTCCTGGCCGGCCCGGCCGTAGTCCATCGCCATGATGTTGACCAGGTCGAGGGCGACGCCGGCGTTCTTGGCCGACTTGACCACGTTGAGGCCGTCGGCGGTCAGGCCCTCCGGCAGCACCGGCAGGGTCAGCGAGATCTTCAGACCCGGGTTGGCCTTCTGCAGGGCGGCGAGCGCGGCCGAGCGGCGGGCGATCGTGGTCGGGTCGGCCACCGCGGCGCCCTCGATGTCCAGGTCGATGTACTTCAGGTGGTAGGCCGAGACGACCGCCTGATATTCGGCCTGCAGCGCGCCGACGCTGGTGCAGGCCTGGGCGAGCTCGATGCCGGTGGCGCCGCCGAACGACACCTTCACGTCACCGCCGGCCGCGCGGACCGCCTCGATCTGGTCGGCGAACTGCTTCTGCCGCGGGTCGAAGGCGTTGAACCAGCTCGCCTTGCAGCCGACGCTCGTCACGAACGCCAGGCTGAACGACTTGACGTTGCCGCTGCTGCCCAACTGGGCCAGGGTGGTCGAGCCGTTCGAGAGCAGACCCATGTCGACGTACGGGGCGACCAGTACGCCCCCGGTCGACGGCCCCGAGGTCGTCGGCGGGTTGGTGGTCGGCGCCGTCGTCGGGGCCTTGGTGGTGGGCGCCGTCGTCGGCGCGGCGGTGCTGGGCCGGGGGGTCGGCGCCTTGGTGGGGGCGGTCGTCGGGGCGGTCGTGGTGCCGCCGCCCGCGCAGGAGGCGCCGTTGACGGTGCAGCTGGTCGGGCTGCCGCTGCCGGCCACGACGAAGCCGAACTCGGCCCGGCCACCGGCCGGGATCGTCGGGGCGTAACCCGGGTTCTTGGCCGTGACGGTGCTGCCCGAGGTGGTGATCGTCGCGTCCCAGAAGCTGCCGAGCTTCGCGGTCGACGGCAGGCCGAACACGAGTTGCCAGCCGTCGACGGCCGCGCCCGTACCGTTCGTGATCGTGTACTTCGCCTGGTAGCCCGAACCCCAGTCGCTGTCCTTGGTGAAGGTCGCACTGAGGACGCCCGCGGCCTTGGTGGTCGGGGTGGTGGCCGCGACGGCCGCCCCGACGCCACCGCCGACGGCGAGGACCGCCGCCGAGGCATAGATGGCGAGGCGCAGACGGCTGCGTTGCATGGATGACTCCGATCGCGGGGGGTGACGACGGAGCTAATTCTGAACCGGCCGGTAATTAACTGACCTTCACGCGACCTTAAACATCCTTAAATGCCTCTATCGCGAGGCCAGACCGCCGAGCAGGAGCTCGAGCTGACGTCGCCAGGCGTCCGGCCCGGAGCGCTGGATGACCCCCGCATTGGCCCGCATGAGGAGGCTGAGGTCACGCCGAGTGAAGTCGGCGCGCAGCACCCCGGCCCCCACCGCCCGCGCGATGACCTCCGAGGCGCCCCGTTGCGCGGCCGTGCGCAGCTCGGCGAGCCGGGCGTCGTCGTCGAAGCTCGAGCTGACCAGAAGCTCGGACAGGCCCCGGTCGGTGGCCTGCAACTCGAACAGCCGGGACAGGTAGCCGACGAACGCCTGCCACGGGTCGGGCTCCCGCATGGCGAGGTCGGCCAGCTCGACGTACTCGGACATCTGCCCGGCGAAGACGGCGGCGATCAGGTCCCGCCGGGTCGGGAAACGGCGGTAGAGGGTGGCGTTGCCGACCCCGGCCCGTCGGGCGATCTCGTCGAGCGACGCGTCGAGACCGTGCTCGCCGAACACCTCTCGGGCCGCGCCCAGCAGAGAGGTGCGGTTGCGCTCCGCATCCGCGCGCAAACGTTGAGGCATGGAGGACAGGGTACGGCGAGAGCGGGGGTGCTTCCCCGGTTGGTGTTACGTTTTGGTTGATCAACGATGATGCGGGGCGCAGGAGGCCTAGATGCAGACCACCACAGTGCAGATCCCGACCGCGGACGGCACGGCCGAGGCTTACCTCGTCAAACCGGACGGTGACGGTCCCTTCCCGGGCGTGCTGTTCTTCATGGACGCGTTCGGTCTGCGGCCCCGGCTGCAGGAGATGGCCGAGCGGATCGCCGACCGCGGCTACGCCGTACTCGTGCCGAACCTTTTCTATCGCAGCGCGTCCGGCCGGCTGGTCACCCCGGAGGAACTGGACGACCCGGAGAAGCGCGGCGCCGCTTTCGGCCGCCTCGGCCCGATGATGCAGGAGCTGACCGCCGAGCGGGTTGCCGCCGACACCGGTTCCTACCTGGACTTCCTCGCCGCTCAGCCGGGCGTCGCCGACGAGCCGGTGGTCGCCGTCGGCTACTGCATGGGCGGCCGCAACGGCCTGCGGGCGATCGAGGCCCACCCGGACCGGATCAAGGCCCTGGCCAGCTTCCACGCCGGTGGGGTCGTCACCGACACGCCGGACAGCCCGCACCTGTCGGTCGGCCGCGTCACCGGCGAGCTCTACTTCGCGCACGCCGACAACGACAGCTCGATGACCGCCGACCAGATCAAGGTGTTCGAGGCGGCGCTGGACCAGGAGGGCGTCACCTACACCTCGGAGGTGTACGAGGGCGCCCCGCACGGCTTCACCATGAGTGACACCGCGATGTACCACCAGCAGGCCGAGCAGCGGCACTGGGTGGAGCTGTTCGCCCTGCTCGACCGGGTCTAGTTGGCGTAGAGGCCGGGGAAGTAGCGGTCGACCGAGGTCACGTCGTAGACCTGACGGACCTCGGTGATCCGGCCCGCCGAGACGGCCAGGAACTCGATCATCCGGGCCGTGCCGAACGGTGCCGCGAGGTCGTAGAAGATCGCGGTGCCGTCCTCGGCCACCGTCTGCCCGGTCACCGTCACCGAATCGGCGAAGGCCGCGATCCGGTGCTGCACCTGGAGCAGTTCCTCGTCGTCGACCGGGGCGTCGAGGTTCCATTCCACCTCGACGTCCGGCGCGAGCAGTTTGCGTACCGCGTCCGGGTCGTCACTCGTCCACGACCGGGTCCAGAACCCGACGACGTCCATGGGGCTCCTTCAGCTGGTCACGCCGGCCGGCGGCCGGGCGGGCATCGGATCGGGGAACTGGCCGCGGCCGAGCAGGGCGGCGGTGGCCTGGGCGACCCGGCCGGCGGCGAGGCCATCGCCGTACGGGCTGCCGATCGCGCCCATCGAGTCGCGCCGCAGCCGGCTCGCCAGCAGCTCGTCGATCTCGCGGACGAGCGTGGACACCTCCGGGTCGACCTGCTTGGCGCTTCCGGTGTGCAGGGCCTCGGTGAGTC
Organism: Paractinoplanes ferrugineus; assembly: GCF_016862195.1. Classification (GTDB taxonomy): domain Bacteria; phylum Actinomycetota; class Actinomycetes; order Mycobacteriales; family Micromonosporaceae; genus Actinoplanes; species Actinoplanes ferrugineus. The sequence goes on from NZ_BOMM01000035.1 coordinate 175,493, forward strand.
CGCGTCCCTCGCCCGGCACCAGCACCGGCACGCCCGCGGCCAGCGCCTCCTCGGCGAGGTCGAAGTCGTCGGTCAGGACCACGTCCGCCGCCGCGACCAGTTTCACCCGGTCGGGGCTGGGCGTCCGGGCGCCGATCACGTCCAGGTCGAAGTGGCGGGCGGTCAGGTCGAGCATCGCCTCGCGTACCGGCTTGTCGTGTGCGGCGCCGACGCCGACCAGCAGCACCCGGTTGGGGCGCGGGGCGCCGGCCAGCCGGATCCGCGCCGCCAGCATGTTCGCGGCGTCGACCGCGGTGCCGCCGGTGAGCAGGATGTCGCCGGCCACCACCGACTCGTCGAGCAGGTTCATCGCGGCCAGCGGGGCCGCGGCCAGGTGCACGGTGGCGACCTGGGTGAGCAGCCGGCGGTCGGAGTCGGCGGCGTCGGTCTCGGGTGTCCCGGAGCGCTGCCCGGCGTCGAGGTGCAGCACCGGGATGCGCCGCCAGTAGGCGGCGAGCGCGGCCGCGAGGTTGTCCCCGCGCACCACCACGGCGGCCGGGGTGCGCTCGGCCCACAGCTTGTCGTACGCGGCGAGCCCGGCGGAGAGGCTGTCGGCGGTCGGGAGCGTGACGTCGGAGGCCAGACCGAGGGCGATGTAGGCGCGGGACACGTCGGTCCCGGAGGCCAGCAGGACCGGTTCGAGCAGGCCCTGGGCCCGCATGGCGGCGGCGACCGGGGCCAGGCGGACAGCCTCGGCACAGGTGCCTCCGGCGAGGTGGACTTCGGGCAGCGACATGGCTGGAACGCTAGGCAGTCACTGAGCGTGAATCAAGGCCACATCACTTTATGTGTCCGAACGGCCCAACCCAGACCTCGTAAGCTGGTCAGAAATGGGCATAACCGGGCAGTGTGACGCTACTTAGAGTGTTGCTCAGTGACAGCCGCAAGACACGCAGCGTTACACGGGTGGCTGGTTGAGGAGCGACGGGTCATCCCGCAGAAGTGCGGCCAGGCGCCGGGCCGCCATCTCGGTCTCCTCCGGGCGCTCCACCTGAAGCGGAATCGGCTTCGGCAGCGGCGTCGGCATGCCGCCCCGCGGTGGTTGCGGCGGCAGCCGGTCGGCGTTCAGCGACTCGGCGTGAATGCGACGGGTCTGCTCCTGCGCCTGCTGAGGCACCGGCGGCGGCGGGGTGGCCGCGAACGGATGCGGCGGATAGTCGGGGGCCGCGCCGTGGGTGGCCATGCCCAGATCGCGCATGCGCGCACCGAGGTCACGCGAGTCCTCGCCGACGTCGTGGGCCGGGTAGCGCGCATCGGCCGACGGCTGGTCGAACGAACCGTAACGCCGCTCGGCGGTGTCCGAGTCGGGGTAGTAGGCGCCTTCCGCGTACTCGTAATCGGCCGGACCGAAACGGTTGTGGTCGTCGTGGCTCATCCGCCCCGGAGCCGGCGAAGCCGGCGGCGCGTAATAGGACTCGGCGGCGACCGGTTCGTCGAGATCGATGTCGAAGTCGGCGTGCCGTGCGGTGGAAGCGGTCTCGGCCTGCGCCGGCGGGGTGTCCGCCGAGACCTGGACCTGGCCGTCGGCGAAGAAGAAGTGCAGCAGGACCGGCTCGCCGGAGCCCTCGGCGCCGACGGTCACGCCCAGCTCGGGGTAACGGGCGACGACCGAGGCGATCGCCTCGACCAACTCGGACACGGCCGGTGACGGACCGGAGGTCTCCCCGGCCGCGCGCCGGCGTAGCTCATCACGGCGCGCCAGCTTCTCGAGCGCGTCGTCCAACCCTCCTCGCACGGCACCGCCCCTTCCTGTGCGGGTAGCCCCCGCAAACACTCTGCCCGCTGGAAGACCGATTTGAAAACCTCGATCTCAGCTACGCCGCCGCCACCCTACGTGGACTTCGCGCGGATGGCCTTGTCCAGAGCCTGATCGAGGACTACAAGCAGGGCGTCTCGCACGGAAGCGCGGAATCGAGCATCGAAGGACAGCACCGGAACGTCGTCCCGGACGGCCAGAGCCCATCGAACTTCTTCGAGGCTGTAGGTCATCTGGCCATTGAAGGTGTTCACTCCGACCACGAACGGCAGGCCGGCCCGCTCGAAATAGTCGACCGCCGGGTAGCAGTCGTCGATCCGGTTGGTATCGACCACAACCAGCGCACCCAGTGCGCCTCGGATCAGGTCGTCCCACATGAACGCGAACCGCGGCTGGCCGGGCGTGCCGAAGATGTAGAGCTTGAGCGTCTGGTCGATGGTGAGGACGCCGAAGTCCATCGCGATGGTCGTCGTGGTCTTGGTCACCGCCTGACCGGGATCGTCGATGCCGACCGACGCCGCGGTCATCTCGGCCTCGGTGGTGAGCGGGGCGATCTCGGAGATCGCTCCCACCGTTGTCGTCTTTCCGACACCGAAGCCGCCGGCCACGATGATCTTCACCGGGACCGGAGCCTTCTTCGGCTGGTCGTTACCCACCCGGGCGGTCCCGCGGGCGTGGTTAGGTGATTGCTCGAAGTCCACGGATCACTCGCATGATGGTCTCAGGGTCGGGGGTCTCGTTGTCCAGCACATGGACGTCCAGCTGACCGGCGGCGCGCAGGTCGCCGACCAGGATGCGGGTGACGCCGAGATGCAGACGCAGCCGGGCGGAGATCTCCGCCACGGACAGGGGTTCGCCACAGAGCGCAACGATCGAGCGCATCTCCGGCGAGAGCCGCATGGGAATCGCGGCTTGATTGACGGTCACCTGGGTCTCCATCCCGATTTCGGGATCGGCGCCGTCGGTGCGTCCGGACGTGATGACGAACGGACGCAGTGTCGTGGTCCGCTCGTCGGCCGGCGATTCGACCCCGGATGAGGGGCGGTAACCGCCGGCCGCTTGCGGGCCAGACTGCAGAAAAGGTCGGACGCTCGGCCGAGCCGGTCGGGCCGGGTCGTCGGGGTCCGGATAGGTCATTGCTGAACGGCGTTCTTCAACTCGGCGATCAGGCGCGGGCTGAGCGCACCCCCGGCGCGCGTCGCGAACAGCGTCATCTCGTAGGCGAGGGTGCCGAGGTTGGCCGACCGGTCGGCGATGACCCCCAGCACCGAGCCGGCACTGATCGCGGTGACCAGGAGGTAACCGTCGGCCATGTCGATGATCACCCGGTTCAGCCCGCCCAGCCTGTACCAGCTCGCGGCACCGCCGGCCAGGCTCGTCAGACCCGAGACGACAGCGGCCAGGCGCTCGGCGTTCGGCCGGTCCTTGATCGCGGACATCGCCATGAGCAGACCGTCGGAGGAAACGGCGATGGCTTCGATCACGCCCGCGGTCCCGGAGGTGAACGAGTCCAGCAGCCAGTTGAAGGTCTTCGCCTCGGCGCTCAGCGGGGGCTGGCCGTAGCTCTGACCGTTGCCGGTTTCCGTGTAGGGGGAAGTCATCGCGGTTGTCCCTCGTGTTGTGGCTGAGTTTCGTTCAGTGCGAGTGCGACTCCGTACTCGAACTGCTCCATCAGTGCTCGTGCGGCATCCGGATCAAGCGGAGGTACCGGAGCGGGCGGAGGCGGCGTGTCTCGCGCCTCCCGCGGGAGAGTGGCACCCGGAACCCGACGGGCGAGGGGTGCGTGACCGGCCGACGGCGGGGCCGTCATGTCGGTCTCGGCGACGTCCCACTGGGCGCGGCTGACGCCGGCCTCGAAGGCGTCGAAGGCAGCGCGCGCGGCCACCGCGTCGTCCTGGGACGGTGGTGCGGCAGGCAGCGGCGTGCCCCTCTCGGTCGGCAGTTGGTTGCCGGGAACCCGGCGGCGCAGGGGGGCGCCGGGGCCGGCCGCCGGGGGAGCGGGCGGCTCCTGGGCGTACGCCTGGGGCACCGGAGCCTGGTAGGGATATTGCTCCCCGGTGCGCTGTTGCGGGATGAACGGCGCGGGCGCGTCGTTCCAGGTGGGCTGCGGTGGCGTCTCGTTCCACGTGGGCTGCGGGGTGTCGTTCCACGTCGGCTGCGCCGGGGTGTCGTTCCATGTGGCCGGCGCCGGCGCCTCGTTCCACGTCGGCTGCGGGGCGTCGTTCCAGGTCGGCTGGGACGGCGTCTCGTTCCACGTCGGCTGCGGCGTCTCGTTCCAGGTCGGCTGGGGTGCCTCCACCGGCGGCTGGGTCCACGCCGACGGACCGGCGGCGGGTAGTTCCGGCAGCGAGGCCGGCACCCGGCCGGCGACCGGGGCGCCCAGATCCGGTGCGACCGGCTGCTGGTAGACGGTGGGCGGCGACCAGACCGGCTCGGCGTCGTAGACCGGCTCGGCCACGACCGGCGCGGCGGGCAGCGCCGGACCGACCGGTGCCGCACCCACCTCGGGTCGGTTGGGAGCCGCGAACGCGTTCCACGTCCGCCCGCTCTCGAGGGTCTTGGTGGCCCGATCGAGCACGTTCGGGTCGAACGGCAGCTGGCTGCCGGGAACCGAGGCGCGCGCCGCGGAACCGGCGAGGACCTGGGAGAACTCCGCCGTGTGGTAACCCGGGGTCGGGCTCGGCATCCCGTCGAACGGCGCACCCGGCATGATCGTGCTGCTCGGCACCCGGGAGATCAGATGCCCCGGCGTCAGGTCGACCCAGACGGTGACGCCACCCTCGGCGGTGTCGGTCAGGGTCACCTCGATGCCGTGCCGGCGGGCGAGCCGGCCGACCACGAACAGGCCGAGCACCTCGGTGGGCACCAGGTCCAGCCGCTCACGGCGGGTGAGCCGGGCGTTTTCCTCGGCCATCCGCTCGGGTGTCATGCCGAGGCCGTTGTCGACGATCGCCAGGCGGGCACCGCCGCGCAGCTCGGTCGCCGAGATCAGCACCCGGGTGTGCGGCGGGGAGAACGCGGTGGCGTTCTCCATCAGCTCGGCCAGGAGCAGTGTCAGGTCGGCCAGGACGGCCGGCACGACGACGATCTCCTCGGGCACGTCCACGTCGACGCGGGTGTAGTCCTCGATCTCACCGAGGGCGAGCCGAACGACGTCGGAGAGCGCCAGCGGCGCCATGTGCTCGTTCGCACCGGCCCCACCCGAGAGCACGACAAGCGACGAGGCGTTCCGGCCGAGCCGGCTGGACATGTGGTCGAGTCGGTAGAGCTCGCGGAGCCGGTCGCTGTCGGTCTCCCGGCGCTCCAGGTTGTCGATCAGGGCGAGCTGGCGGCCGACCAGGTTCTGGGTACGCCGTCCGACGTGCCCGAACATCTGGGCGACGTTGCGCCGGCCGAGAACCTGGCGCTCCACCAGCCGGGCGGCGGTGGTCTGCACCCGGTCGAACGCGCGGGCCAGGTCGCCGATCTCGTCCTGGGCCTCGACGTCGACCGGGTCGAGGCGGATCGGGCGTACCGACTCCGCGTCGTCGTCGGCGACCCGTTCGAGCTCGGCCTCGGCGGCTCGGGCGATGCGGTCGGCGGAGCCGGTGAGGCGGCGCAGCGGCCGGGCGACCGCACGCGCCATGAAGATGCTCAGCGTGACCACCAGCAGCAGCAGGATCAGCGAGCCACCACCGAGGAGGAAGGCATCCCGCAGGGCCGTGTCCCGGTTGTTGGTCACGATGGCGTTCACGTCCGAGGCGACCCGCTTCTCCACGAAGCCACCGAGGACGAGCACCGACCGCAGCGACGGGAACAGCGTCTTGATCTGCAGCTGCTTGACGGCGTTCGTCGGGTCGACGGCGGCGTTGGTGAGGAAGTCGGGGCCGACCCGGGCCGAGAACGCGTCCTGGGCGCCCAGGTAGAGCTTGTACTGCACGTCGGTGAAGAACGCCTCGGCGTTCGAGATGACCTGCTGGAGCTGCACCAGTGTCGAGTAGAAGAGGCTGACGAAACCGGCGTTCTGGGTGATCGTGGCGACCGTCAGGTAACCGGAGGCCTGGCTGATCAAGTCGTCGGTGCGCAGGGCCTGCTCGAGCGCGAAAAGCTGCCGCCCGACGCTCGTGGTCAGGTCGGCGTTGGCAGAGAGCGCCAGCCCGTTGATCATCGGCGTGATCGCCGCGGTGAACTCGGTGACCAGCACGTTCGGCTGGATCGCCCGGTTGAGGACGTTGAGCCGGGTGTTCTCGATGCGGTCCGTCCCGCGCAGGGCGCGGCGCAGCTGCCGGCTGATCTCCTGGTCGCCGCCGTCGGTGACCCGGGCCACCGCGTCGCGCGCCTTGGCGCTCTGCACGGCCAGCTCGGGCTCCTGGATCAGGCCGGTCAGGAAACCGATGGAGAGCAGACGCTCTTCCTGGAGTTCCTGCACCGCCGTGCTGACCCGGGTGGCGAGCTGGACGACGTCCAGCGTCTTCTGCGCGGTCTGGGCGTCGTTGACGCGGGTGACGATGATCGGCACGCTCAGCGCCACGACGCCGAGCAGCGGGACCAGTACGAGCAGGGCCAGCTTGCCGAGGATGCGGAGTTTACCGAAGAGCACCGGAACGCTCCCGCCGTGTCGGGTCGTTGTCGCCGTACGCCGGGGCCAGGTCGTACTGTCCGCCGTACGGGCCGGTGGGCCGGTTCGGCGGGATGTCCCGGGTCGACTCGCCCACGCCGGCGGCCGGAGTCGCCGTCGTGTCCTCGCGGCGCCGCATGATCACTGGCAGGACCAGCGCGGCGATCACCAGCAGCACGGCCAGTGCGCCCGCGATCAGGGCCTCGATCCGCCGGTAGCTCAGGGTGTCGGACCGGTCGTCGAGGAGTGCGGCCATCTCCTTGAGCGTCACGCCGGCGAGCGCGTTCAGGGCGGTCTGCAGAGCGGTCTGCGCCGTCGACATGGTCGCGGCGTTCGGGATACCGCCGGGGTTGGCGCCGCGGGTCATCGACTCGACGCCGCGCCGGAACGAGTCGAGCGTGGTGACCAGGCTGCCGCTCAGGGTAGGGCTGCTGGTGTTGTCGACCGCGGCCTGCAAGCTCTCGGTGAGGGAGTTCACCGAGTCCTGCACGGCCAGCACCTCCTGGCCGAACTGGACGACCAGGGTGGCCTTGGCGTTGCCGGAGGCGGCCTGCAGGGCCTGCGCGTAGTCGGCCATCCGGCTCACCCGGACGACCGTGGTCGGCATGTCGACGGCGGCCGCCTGCTGGAGGTTGGACATGTCACTGTCCGGGTCGCGGCTGAGCTCCGAGTTGCGCCGTACGGCGGAGTAGAGCGCCAGGGTGAGGTCGGTCACCTCGATGTGGGCCTGCAGGAGGCCGGCCTGGCCGCCGGTGGCCTTGGGCAGCTTGGCGATCTTCGCCTGGAGATCGGCCCAGCGCTCCTTGGTCTTCAGGTCACTGCCGAGCTCGGCGTCGACGGCCGAGACCCGGGACACGGCGGCGGCCAGTGATCCGGGGGGCGCCGTGACGCCCTGCAGCGCCGAGGACTGCGACTCGACAAGCGCGCTGACCAGCGGTGCGAGGGCGGTGGTGTACTCCACGCCCTTCTTCTCGAGGTCTGTCTGGGCACGTTGGTCCGAGTTCTGCTGCCAGACCCGTCCGAAGAGGACGGCCGTCGGCACGAGGACAAGGACCGTCAAGATCACCGCGATAGCGGAGCGTAAACGGGTTCGCCGGCTGTTCATTACTTTCGTTCCTCCGCCTGCAACACGCGTCGAGCCGTTGTGCCGGCTACTGTCCGTAGCCGGATAAGCGCACGGATCCGGGCCAATCTAGCTGAGAAATCCTCGGAAAGAGCCTTTCCAAGGGTCAGAATTCTCTCGGCTGATCGGTGGATGGGGCGGTGGCCGTCGTTGGTTGTAGCGCGTGTCTCAAAGAGCCGACGCGTGAGGCGAACTCCCAGCGCAGCGCGGTTGGCGAGATACGGCTGACCATCGCGCAGATGGTAGCGGGAGAGCGGGCGCGCCAAAAGATACGAGTTTAGCAATAGGTAACGATCATGCTTCGGCTTACTATTCACCCAACGTAGCCAGATGATTGCTCAAGGTTTATGAATGGCAATCAAAAAGGCGAGTTGGAAAGACAAAACGGGCCTTTCGCCACGCTTGACGGAGCGAAAAGCCCGATTTGCTCAGAGGCGGCCGAGTGCCTTCCGCAGCGGGTCCAGGCCGAGCGATCCGAGGTTCAAGGCGTCGCGGTGGAACTCTTTGAGGTCGAAATCAGCCCCCTTGCGCTGTTTCGTCTCGGCCCGTGCCTGCAACCAGATGCGCTCGCCGACCTTGTACGACGGTGCCTGCCCCGGCCAGCCCAGGTATCGCTTCCACTCGAAGCGCAGCACCTCCTCGGCCATCCGGGTGTGCGCCCGCAGGAACTCCCAGCCCAGCTCCGGCGTCCACCGCTCACCCGGGTGGAAGCCGAACGGGTTGTCCCGGGGGATCTCCAGCTCGAGGTGCATGCCGATGTCGACGATCACCCGGCACGCGCGCAGTGCCTGGGCGTCGAGCATGCCGAGCCGGTCACCCGGGTCCTCGAGATAACCGAGCTCGTCCATCAGCCGCTCGGCGTAGAGCGCCCAGCCCTCGCCGTGCCCCGAGCACCAGCAGAGCAGCCGTTGCCACCGGTTGAGCCGGTCGGCGCGCAGCAGGGTCTGGCTGACCTGCAGGTGATGGCCGGGCACGCCCTCGTGATAGACCGTGGTGACCTCGCGCCAGGTGGAGAACTCGGTGATGCCCTCCGGCACCGCCCACCACATGCGGCCGGGACGGGAGAAGTCCTCGCTCGGGCCGGTGTAGTAGATGCCGCCGTCGCTCGTCGGCGTCAGGCAGCACTCGATCTTGCGGGCCGGCTCCTCGATGTCGAAGTGGGTGCCGTTCAGATCGGCGATCGCCTTGTCGGCAAGCGACTGCATCCAGTCGCGGAACGCCTCCTTGCCGGGGATGCGGCGGGCCGGGTCGGCATCGAGCATCTCGACGGCCTTGGCGACCGGGGCACCCGAGCCGGCGATGGCGGCGGCGCAGACGTCCATCTCCCGCTCCAGGCGGTCGAGCTCGGCAAACCCCCAGAGGTACGTCTCCTGCAGGTCGACCTTGGCACCGAGGAAGTACTGCGACGCCAACTCGTAGCGCTCGAGGCCGGCCGCCTCCTTCTCCCGGCCCCGCGGCGCCAGTTCCTCGCGCAGGAAGGACGCGAAGCCGGCGGTGGCCGCGGTGGCGGCGGCGGCGCCCCGCTCCAACTCGGAGGCGAGCGCACCGGACGAGTCGAGCCGGCGCACCAGCCCGTGGAAGAAGTCGTCCCGGGCGGGGTCGGTCCACGCGTCGCACTGCTCGGCGACCGCGAGCAGTTGCGCGCGAGCGCTCACCCGCCCGGCGTCGAGTTCCTCGCGCAGCGTCGTCTTGTACTGCTCGACGGCGTGGTCGAACGCGTTGAGCCGGGCCGCGATGTTGGCGACCGCCTGCTCACTGTCGGTGGGCATCACGTCGAAGACGCCGCGCAGCCCGTGCAGGCCGCTGGTGATCACGCTGAGCGCGCTCTTCGAATAGCCGGCGTCGTAGGTGGCCAGCTCGAGACCGAGCCGCTCCAGCATGGCGTCCTTGGCCACCTGGTCGGACTCGTGCTCGGGCTCGAGCACGTCGAGCTCGGTGATGGTGCGCCGAGTCAGCTCGGCCTGGGCCTCGAAGCCCTCCGGAGATAGGTCGTCGGTCCTGTCGTCGTGACCGGCGATGCCGACATAGGTCGCCCCGGTCGGGTTGAGCGCTGCCCAGTCCTCGACATAGCGGTCGGCGAGGTCGTCAATTTGTCCCACGAAGCGACACTACGGGACCGGTGGGGTCACTTGTGACCCCCAGTCCATTCCAGCAGGCGATCGGCTGACCAGGTGTTGACCACCCGCTCCGGCGTCACCCCGCACAGCGCGGCCCGCTCGCAGCCGTTGCCGAGCCAGTCGAGCTGGCCCGGTGCGTGCGCGTCGGTGTCGATGCTGAACAGGCAGCCGGCCTCGACCGCGACAGTGAGCATCCGCTTGGGCGGGTCGAGCCGGTCCGGCCGTGAGTTGATCTCGATGGCCTTGTCGTGCTCGAGCACCGCGCCGATCACCTTGTCGAGATCGAACGTGCTCGGCGGGCGGGTGCGCCCACCCCGGTGTCCCTTGTCGCCCTCGCCCGGCGCGAGGACCTTGCGGCCGGTCAGGTGGCCGAGGATGTCCAGGTGCGGGTTCTCCACGGCCTTGACCATCCGCCTGGTCATCCGGGGTGACTCGTCGCGCAGCTTGGAGTGCACCGAGCCGACCACCACGTCGAGGCGGGCCAGCAACTCGTCCTCCTGGTCGAGCGCACCGTTCTCGAGGATGTCCACCTCGATGCCGGTGAGGATGCGGAAGCCGTCCGGCAGCGCGTCGTTGACCTCGGCGATCAGGTCGAGTTGGCGGCGCAGCCGGGCCGGGGTCAGCCCGTTGGCCACCTTCAACGTCGGCGAGTGGTCGGTCAGCACCAGGTATTCGTGGCCCAGCTCGACGGCGGCCAGCGCCATCTCCTCGATCGGCGAGCCACCGTCGGACCAGTCCGAGTGGGAGTGGCAGTCGCCGCGCAGCGCCTCCCGCAGGGCGGCCGCGGCGGCGGTCAGGTCGGTGCCCTCGGTGGACGCCACCCGGCGCAGATAGACCGGCTCCTCGCCGGCCAGCGACTCGGTGATGCACCGTGCCGTGACGTCGCCGACCCCGGCCAGCTCGGACAGCGTGCCGGCGTCGACCCGGGCGGCCAGCTCGGCGGCCGGCAGCGCGGCGATCGTGCTGGCGGCCGAGCGGAACGCGCGCACCCGGTAGGTCGCCTCGTTGGCCCGCTCCAGGTAGAAGGCAATGCGCCGGAGGTCCGCGACCGGATCACGAGAGGCCATGCGGTAAGCGTATGCGGTTAGGCTCGGACAGTGCGGACGATCGATTGGGTGGACGGGGCCGTCGAGATCATCGATCAGACGGTGCTCCCCGAAGAAGTGCGGATCCTGCGCCTGCACACCGTGCCGGCCCTGATCGCGGCGATCCAGTCGCTGGCCGTGCGGGGCGCGCCCGCGCTCGGGGTGGCCGGCGCGTTCGGGGTGGCCCTGGCCGCCCGGGTGCACGCCGACGACCCGGCCGCGCTCGACGCCGCGGTCAGCCGGATCGAGACGGCCCGGCCCACGGCGGTCAACCTCGCCCGGGGCGTTCGGCGAGCGGCCGAGCTGCTGCCCGAGGGCCCGGAAGCGGTGCTGGCCGAGGCGTGCCGGGTGCGCGACGAAGAGTTGGCCGCGTCGGCGGCGATGGCGAAACGCGGTGCCGATCTGATGGCCGAGCTGTGCGGCGAGCGCCCGCGACTGCTGACCCACTGCAACACCGGCGGGCTGGCCACGGTCGAGCTCGGCACCGCGTTGAGCGTGGTGCGCGAGATGCACGAGCGCGGCGCGCTCGCCGGGGTCATCGCCAGCGAGACCCGGCCGCTGCTGCAGGGCGCTCGGCTCACCGCCTGGGAACTGGGCCGATGGGGGATCGAACACCGGGTCGCGGTCGACTCGGCCGGTCCCTTCCTGATGGCACGTGGCGAGGTCGACGCGGTCATCCTGGGCGCCGACCGGATCTGCGCCGACGGCGACGTCATCAACAAGATCGGGACGTACTCGCACGCGCTCGGCGCCCGCCGGGCCGGCCTGCCGTTCGTGGTGGTGGCGCCCGAGTCGACGGTGGACCTGGGCACCCCGAGCGGCGACGTCGTGGAGATCGAGGACCGCGGCTCGGCCGAGGTGACGCCGTGGTCCGAGGCGGCCAACCCGGCGTTCGACGTGACGCCGCACGACCTCGTCACCGCGATCGTCACCGACCGCCGGGTGATCCGCCTCGACCGGGGTGAACGCCCCTAGCTCGGCTTCGACCAGGGCTTGAGCCAAGCGGTTTCGGGCCAGCCCTCGGCGGCCGCCATCAACGGGTACGCCGTGGCTCCGTCGAGGGTCTCCCGGATGATGTCGGCGTGCCCGGCATGCCGGGCCGTCTCCTGGATCAGGTGCAGCAGGATCCAGCGCACGTTCCAGTGGGTCATATCCTTACGGTTCCACGGCACCGAGTGGTCGACCTCGATCTCGTAGTTCAGGTCGCCGAGCTCGGTGACCGTCTTCTCGGTCTGCTCGGCCACCCGGTCGTAGCGGGCGAACACGTCGTCGATCGTCTCGCCGTCGGCAAGCTTGAAGTTCTCGGCGTAGGCGGCGTAGTCCACGCTCTGCGGCTCGCGCCGGATGGTGGACAGCCAGTTCTCCTCGGTCGAGGCGGCGTGCTTGATCAGGCCACCGACACTGAGCGCGCTCGCGCTGGGAGTGGCTCGCAGCTGCTCCTCGGTCAGGCCGTACGCGGTCAACCGGATCACGTAGCGCATCTGGGCGAGGTAACCGAGCAGACCCTCCTGCTCGTTGCTTACCGTGCCGACCTGAGCGGTCATGTCATCTCCTAGGTTCTGCTGCGTTGGCACCAGAAGCCTAGGAAGAATTGCGGCCACTTTCCGGCCGCATTGTCGCCACAGTGCCGAGATCTTCCGCGACCGCCGTGACCCAGCCGCCATCCCGGCCAAGAGCGAGCAATTCCTCGACCCCGGCGGGCGCCACGGTGGCCGGGCCGGGACGTGCTGGCCATGCCCGGCGGGCATCCCCGGCCTCGCGCAGGGCCGGGACCAGCGCGCCGACCGGATCGGGCTCGCCGAGTTCGGCGAGCCGCAGCTGGAGATCGTCGATCACGGCGGCCAGCACCTCGCGAACGGCGGCCGCGTTGCCCCCGCACATCGCGGCGGTCAGCTCGGCCCGGGTGGCCGCCACCCGGGTGCCGTCCCGGAACGAGCCGGCGCCCAGCGTCGCGGCGAGCGGGTTGCCGACCAGCCGGCGGGCGATCGCGGCGGCGGCCAGGTGCGGCACGTGGCTGATCCCGGCGACGGCCCGGTCGTGCTCGGCCGCGGTGGCCGGGACGACCCGCGCGCCCATCGCGGTGCACAACGCCGCCACGGTCAGCCAGTCGGCCAGGTCGGTCTCGCCGGGCTCCAGGCAGAGCACCCAGGCGCATCCGTCGAACAGCTCGGGGTCGGCCGCGGCGAAGCCGGACGTCTCCTTGCCGGCCATCGGGTGCCCGCCCACGAACCGCCGGATGCCGTGCTCGGCGGCCAGCTCGCGTACCGGCCCCTTGACCGAGGTCACGTCGGTGAGCAGAGCGCCGTGCCCAGCCGGTCCGGCCTCGTCGCCCAGCCGGGCCAGCTCGCCCAGCACGCCGGGCAGGCCGGGGAGCGGCACCGCCAGGGCGACGATCTCGGCCCCCTCGACCGCCTCGGCGATCGAGTCGGCGGCACCGGCCAGTTCGCGCGTCACCGGGTCGGTGTCATATCCGGTCACCGCGTGCCCGGCCGCCGCCAGCGCCTTGAGCAGCGAACCGCCGATCAGCCCGAGTCCGATGACCGCCACCTTCACCCGGGCACTCTCCCACACCCGGCCGTTCAGCCCGGTGGTGCGCCCCGCGCGCTTACGCCTTGCAGTTGTGCGAGGACTTCCAGGCCTTCACGGTGGCGACCGGGCTCTTCTGGCCGTCGGCGCGCCACGAGGTCAGGAACGTGGCCGGCCAGACCACGCCCCGGCGCACCTTCCAGTCGCCGACCTTGGCGCACGGCGGCGAGATGCCGTAGTGCAGGTGGCAGACGCCGTTCGCGTTGCCGGTGTGGCCCACCTTGCCGAGCGGCCGGCCGGCGGTGACCCGGACGCCGGCGCGGATGTCCGTGAGCACCTTGCTGAAGTGCGAGCCGTAATAGCGGACCCCGTCGTCGCCGAGGAGCGACACCGACAGGCCACCGTTGTTCGGCCCGTCCGCCGAACCCTTCACGTACACGTCCGTGCGGCTCACCTCGAGCACGACGCCGCTCGTCGTGGCCACGACGGTCTCCCCGCAGTCGGCGAAGATGTCGGTGGCCGGATATTTCGAGTGGGTCGGGTGGAACGCCACGTTCGACGCCTTGACCGGGAAGACGTATTTCACCTTGACCGCGGGGGTCTTGGCGCTCGGGGCGACGCTGGCGCTCGGGCTCGGCGTGGTCGAGGTCGCCGGTGCCGACGAGGGCAGCTTCAGCCCGGGGGTGATCGTCGGCGCGGCCGTCGCCGGATTGACGAATCGCGGGGTGGCGGCTGTCGACGCGCCGCCCGGCGATCCGGCGCAGGCGGTCAGGAACAGTGCCGACGCGGCCAGTCCGGCGAGGGTACGGATCAGACGCATCGTGCCATCGTGGCAGAACTCGCCCCGAACCGCCGTCCCGTGCCGATGCTTCCGACCCGGCTAGGCTGCGAGGAGACGGTCCCGCGAGACGGAGGTACGCCGGTGGCCCAGCGGAACGACACCTGGCCGGCGCCCGCCCATCCGCCGGCACCCGCTCACCCGCAGACGGCCGCTCACCCGCAGTCGCCCGCCTACCCGCAGTCACCCGCCTATCCGTCGGCATCGCCCTACGCGCAGGCGCCCGGCACCGGTGCGGGCCGTGCGCCGTCCGGGCTCTTCCCCGGACCGACGCGGCCGGTGTTCCGCGAGCCGCACCCGGTCTCGGCCCCCGGGGTGATGGCCGGCCTCGGCTCGGCCCTGCTGTGGTTCGGGCTCTTCGGCGGTCTGGCCGACGGCCTGGCGGCGTACGTGTGGTGGACGATTGTGGCGGCGATCACGGCGTGGGTGGTGGCGTTGGTCCTCGCCCTCATCGGCGACCGGGGTGTCGCCGTCGGAGTCGCCCTCGCGAGCGGCCTCGGGCTGTCCGTCGCCCTGGCCTTCGTCGCCAACGCGTGGATCACGACGTACAACTGGCCGCTCTGGTAACCGAGGGCGATCAGTCCGAAATGTCGGCCGGGAAACGTGCCGCGATCGTCGTCGTCCGCACCAGGTCTTGACGAGACCTCCCGCGGTCGGCAATCTCGGCTTCATGGCTCCCTCAACGCCACGGCTCGACCCCGATCGTCGCCGTCGCCGTCTTGAGTTGCTCGCGGCTCTCGCCGATGCGAAAGCACGCGAGTCCGCACAGCCGCAGCGTCTCCGCGGGGCTCGTCTCCGCGAGCTGATCGCCACCCGCCGTCGCCTGGCGAACTGACTTCCCCACTCGATTGGGGGCGTGGCGCACCGCGCCCGCCGTTCTTCCCGCTACCGTCACTCGCTGAAGACAAAAGTCGCGTGGGGGGAAATTTTGTCGACTTTCGCTGCCGCCGTCGGCCGTGGAAAGAACGGATGGACGGCGTCCGAGCTGGACCTGACCGGCCTCGCCGACATCGACGAGGTGGTCGACGCGCTGCGCGACGTCGAGCCGGACGCCGATGTGGCGCTGCTCTTCGTCGAGAGTGACGATCAGTACCTCGCGATCCTGCGTCTCGACGAGGGGGATGACCTGCGGGTGTTCGGCTCCGACTCGGCGTTCGCCGAGGAGTCGCGGATCGGCTCGGTGCTGCTCGGCGAGATCGAGGCACCGGCCCTGGAGATCGACGAGCTGACCTCGTCGGCCGCCGCCGACGACGAGGACGACGAGGACCGGCCGAGCGCCGATCCCGACGCCGACCCGGTCGGTGACGCGGATCTGCTCAACGATCTCGGGATCACCTCGCAACGGCTGCTCGGCCTGTGTGGCAAGGAAGGCATGCTGCCCTCCGACGTCACCGCGGAGATCTGCCAGAAGGTCGGGTGCGGGGACGAGATGGAAGAGCTGCGCGAGGCGTGAGCAGGACCCGGTGAGCCTGGCGGTGTCCCCCCGGCACGAGGCCTGGATGCGTCGCGCGATCGAGGTCGCGACGGCGTCCCCGGACGACGTGCCGGTGGGGGCGGTCGTCTACGACGCCGACGGGCGCGAGCTCGCGGCGGCCGGCAACGAGCGGGAAGCCACCGGCGACCCGACCGGGCACGCCGAGGTCCTGGCGCTGCGCCGGGCCGCGGTGCGGGCCGGGAGTTGGCGCCTCGAGGGCTGCACGCTCGTGGTGACTCTGGAGCCTTGCACGATGTGTGCCGGGGCCCTGGTGCTGGCCCGGGTGTCGACGCTCGTCTTCGGGGCGTGGGAGCCCAAGACCGGGGCGGTCGGGTCACTCTGGGACGTGGTGCGGGACCGCCGGCTCAACCATCGGCCGGAGGTCTACTCCGGGGTGCTCGAAGCGGAGTGCGCCAGTCTGCTGCGTGACTTCTTCCGATGAAGCAGGGAGCGGCCGCCGGTGCGGTTGTGGGAGTTGTGTCGCGTACCTCCGGAGGGGCCGCGGCATCGCCCAGGGTGACGCCGCGGCAGCACGCTCAGGCAGCGTCCGCGATCGCGGTCTCCAGTCCGATCTTGACCATGTCGCCGAAGCCCTGCTCACGCTGGGCCGAATCCATCTTGTCGCCGGTCTTGATGTGGTCGCTGACGGTGAGGATGGTCAGCGCCTTGGCGCCGTAGCGTGCGGCGATCGTGTAGATCGCGGCCGACTCCATCTCGACCGCCAGGACGCCGTAGTCGGCAAGCGAGTCGTAGAGGTCGGGCCGGTCGGTGTAGAACGCGTCGGCGGCCAGGATCGGACCCACCCGCATGCTCGTGCCCTGCCGCTCGGCCACCTCGACAGCCGTGCGGAGCAGCTCGAAGTTGGCCACCGGCGCGTAGTCGATCAGGCCGTCGAAGCGGGACCGGTTCATGTTCGAGTCGGTCGCCGAGCCGATCGCCGCGATGACGTCGCCGAGCCGCAGGTCCATCGCGAGCGCGCCGCACGAGCCGATCCGGATCACCGACGTCACGCCGTACTCGTTGATCAGCTCGTGGGTGTAGATCGAGGCCGACGGCATGCCCATGCCGGAGCCCTGCACCGACACCCGGACGCCCTGGTAGGTGCCGGTGAAGCCGAGCATCCCGCGGACCTGGGTGTAGCACTTGGCGTCCTGCAGGAAGTTCTCCGCGATCCACTTCGCCCGCATCGGGTCGCCGGGAAGCAGAACCCGCTCGGCGATGTCGCCCGGTTGCCCGCCGATGTGCACGCTCATGCTTCGCGCTCCTCTGCTCGCTTCGTCATGCCGCCGATCCTGCCAGTTCAGCGCCTACTTCTCGGGCAATGGGTGACCCGGCGTCGGGCCCCCTCGCGGCTCCTGTAACCTACTTCGCGGTGGTGTGTCCGAGCGGCCTAAGGAGCACGCCTCGAAAGCGTGTGAGGGTGCAAGCCCTCCAAGGGTTCAAATCCCTTCACCACCGCGCACAAGCCCGGCGGTTCCGGAAACGGAGCCGCCGGGCTTTTTCGTGGCCCGGTGGCGATCACGCTCGGTGGTGAAAGATCCCTCGGCCGTACGGTCCGGTCGGTGATCGGCCGTTCGGCTGTTCGCCAAGATCAGATGTCATATACGTAACGCCGTCGTTTCGGCGTCGAGAGGCCTTGGTCCCCACCTGTAGTGATTACTTTGCGTGGTGGTTAGGGAACCGCCCTAATACCTAGGGTGTAGCGCAAGTCACGCGGCCAAAAACCACCGGATCAGACAATGCGGTCCAACCGGCTGGCGAGAATATTTCACAAGATTGCTGTAGGCCGATGTCCGGTGACTGTCCTAGATTTGACACGTGAGAGTTGAGCATCACTGGTGGAATGGTGACGTCCGTGTCGCACGCCGCGACGTCTACGTCCGCACCGACGGCGAACTGTGGGAAGTCGAAGCTCAGATGGGTGGGCCGCAGGGTAAGTCGAAGGTGCAATCGTGTCCAGGCAAGACCTCGGCCTTGATCCTGGCGGACGCGTGGCGTGGTCCACGCTGGCATTGGCGCGAGATCTAAGCGCGTCGTCGGGCCGGCTGCGCCGCTCACTATGACAATCCATCGGCCAGCCGAACTTTTTTCGAACGGGTCGGACCTCTTCGGAGGCCCGGCCCGTTCGCGTTCCGCGCCGGTCGGACTTGCTGTCCGGGTGAGAGCGCTTTCCTGGATCTAGCGTTCTGCCCCATGCAGGCCTTTGTCACCGATCACCGTTGCGACGTCGCGGTGCTGCATCTCAAGGGTGAACTGGACGCCGAGACCGCCGAGAAACTTCGCATCACACTGGCCGAACTGTTGGAACGCCAAGTGCCCCGGATCGTGGTCGACCTGACCGACCTGAAGTTCTGTGACTCGATCGGGTTGAGCGCCTTCATAACGAGCAAGCAGGTGATCACCGCCCGTGGTGGCTGGCTCAGCTTCGCCGGCTCCACCCCGTTCCTGACCCGATTACTCGAGACCGTCGGCCTGAGCCGATATTTCGCGATATTCCCGGAAGTCGAGGATGCGATAGCCGCGTCGCAGCTCTGACCCACCCCCCAAGAACTAGGCCGGACCCATGGGTCCGGCCTAGTTCGTGCCGGAAGATCGTTGAGGGGCTGGCGGCCGGCCCCAACATGGCGCTGCCTGCCGCCAGCGCTCGTGTGTCAGATGAGGCGTGCGCGCATCCCTGTGAACGCGGGCGAACGAGACGGAAACTGAGAATTGTTCTCCCCCCAAGCTTGACCTGTCAGGTCGCGGACCAGGTTGTCGAGCGCGAGCGGTGTTTGCCGTTCATCTGGACGAGGTTCTTGTCGCGAAGGCTCTGGAGTGCTCGGACGACCTGGTGATAGGCGAGTCCAGTTGCTTCTTCGACGCGGGCTCTTGAGGTTTCCGCTC
Source organism: Paractinoplanes ferrugineus (assembly GCF_016862195.1). Lineage (GTDB taxonomy): Bacteria > Actinomycetota > Actinomycetes > Mycobacteriales > Micromonosporaceae > Actinoplanes > Actinoplanes ferrugineus. Next base: position 193,931 of record NZ_BOMM01000035.1, read on the forward strand.
GGCGGACAAATTCGAGCACCGCACGCTCGTTTGGGGTCAGGCCGAGTGACGATATCGCCTTGCCCGGCGCTGGTCGGTCGAAGAGGCCGGCCTCTTCGGCACGGGTTCCGATCAGCCGGTAGACGGTTGTCCCTCGCGTACCAGACTGTTCGATCAGCCTGCGGTCGACTAGGTCCCGGAGATCACGGCTTGCCGCCCGGCTGTCCCGAACGCCGGTCGAGGCGCGATAGCTGCTGTTGTTGAGAGCGATGCCGTTGCGCATCATCACCAGCGCGGTCATCTGGGCTCTCGTCAGGGGGTACCCGTCGAGGGACCCCAGCCAGTTCAGGGCCTCTTCGTCCAGCAACGTGTGATTGGGAAATTCTGCGGAGAAGGAGGCTATGTCGTCGGCGAAACTGGGTGGCTCCATCCCTGCGTCAGTCAACGCCAGAAGCATCCGGGCGATGCCGGTTCCACGGTTTTCGCAGACCATGTGACCATCGCCGAAGGGGGTGTCCTCCAGAATCTTCAAAAGTGCCTTGTTACGAGAGGATGTGACCGTGGTGACGCCCAGGGACCGCACATCGACGGGGCCGTACAGGCCACCGGGATTCCGGATCAGGAGGCGGTCAGGGTACATCTCGACCTGGACCTGAGTTCCTCTCGCAAATTCCGAGTAATCCCTGTGAACGATCGCGTTGACCAGGGCTTCTCGGAGAACCTCTTCGGGATACTCCCACTCTTCGGTGCGGAAGATGCCGGACACGATGCTGCGTCGTCGCATGTTGCGCTTCAGGAGCCGGATGCACTCGGCGACCATGAAGGGGATGGAGCCGTCGATCGATCTGTTCTCCGTGAAACGCTCCCCAGAGTTGCCCAGAAGCCCGGCTTCGGAGGATGGATAGACCACGAAGGTGATGTCGAGCTGAGGCTCGAAGGTCTGCGGGTACAGGCCGAAAACGAGTAAGCCCGCGAGGGTGGGAATGGCCTGGTCCCCCTGCTTGGTCAGAACGTTGAGCATCATCAAGGCACGCTCGTCGTCGACTCTGCGGAAGATGTCACTTCGGGTATCGCGGATCCGCCGGAGGAAAGCGTTGACGAGTTCCGAGTTCAGATCGTCGGCGCTCGCGCCTGGGACGGGCGCCAGGTCGTGCTTCTGCTCGCGTCGGTTGGACAGCAGCACACTGACCTCGTAGTCGGTGAGCTTCCGGTCGCCGTCGCTTACCCGGATGCGGGACCCTGCCCACGGGCCGATGGAGCGTTTGTGGCACGGTCGCTGGTCTCTGGGCAGTTGCGGTACCTCGCATACGACCACGATCTCGTCGTCGATGGCGACGGAATAGATCTGTGCCCGTACCGGAGGCTCCATCTCAGAGCAGATCGCGGACAACTGCGATTCCTGAGCACCAGCGTCCACCACGCCGCTGATCCGAAAATCGTCCTTCTCGTCGATCCCCAACAGGATGCAACCGCCAGCCGCGTTCGCGAAGGCGCTGATCGTCTCCCAGATGTTTATGGGGAGACCACCGCGGGCCCGCTTCACCTCACAGATCGACGTGTCGTTTCCGATGCTACGGAGGCTGCTTACGAGATCGATGATGCTGTCAGCGTTGACGGAGTCCTCCGAGTGCTCGTCGATCAGCCGCCTTGGCGCTGACCGTCCAGCGTTCCTGTACCACTCTCGTTGTACAGGATTGTGCTACAGCGTGCTACAGGGATTTCAAGTGCTGCGTGTGGTGATGGGCAAGCGTCCAGAGTGCGAGACGGTCTGCGGGTCGCCGGAATCGCATCGACGCGTGTGGGTCTTCTCGAGCCGAAGGAGGGGGCCAACTGAGACGGAAACGCAAGAAGGTCGAACCCTGTGGGTCCGAACTGTATGCGTTTGCCCTGCTCACGCTGGCGGAGGATACGAGATTCGAACTCGTGAGGGGATTCCCTCAACACGCTTTCCAAGTCTGCGCGTCGGTGTCCTCCGGGATGCTCTGCCGTCCTGGCCAGCGGACGGGGGCGAAAGGCGAACGTCACCGAGTAGTGCCGACTACCAGTGAACGAGACGGAGACTGAGAGACGGCTAGAGGCATGCCGCCTGGCCGAGCCCTGAGCGTTCAAGGGACGTCAGTCAGCGCAGTCAGCAGCCGCTCTGGCACCCGTACCTTCGCAATGTCGATTACCTCGCGGAGCGGCGCAGCCAAGACCGACGTGTCGAGGTCGATCGCGCGGGTCCAGGCGGTCGGGTGGTAGCGAACAAGCGACGAAAGGCCGAGCAGCAAGGCCCACCACAGCATCAACGGGACCGGCGCAGGATGGCCACCAACCGCGGGCAGGGCGATTCCACGTACCTTGCCGTTTCGTTCCTCCGTGACCGAGAAGAGGCTATCCAGCAGCCCCCAGCGGCCCTGGAGCGTCATTTGGCGCGGTGCGGGGACGCCGATATACGCGAGAGGGCTCCACGGGGAGAGATCTGCATCGCGGAAGATCGTGTCCGATCCATCGGCGAACGGATCTCCTCCATGCCCCATCTTCAGCGGACGAGCGCCGGCGAGCGAGGGATAGCCCGCCAAGGCCTCTAGAACCTCAGCGGCGGTTCTCCCAGGCACGTCAAGCGGTACGGTCACTGCACCGCCGGTTGCGGTGAGCTCTGTGGCCGGATCGGCGACTGAACCGTCATGGCGGGGAAGCAGCCAGCGGGAACTAGACGGGCCTTCCAATGGTCGAGCCCAGCTTCCTAGTGCCGCTGGGATTGGTGCGTGTGCAAGGTCAGGGTTGGCGGCCCACAGAGCACC
>NZ_BOMM01000036.1 GCF_016862195.1 Paractinoplanes ferrugineus
AGCCGTCACCCTGCTCCACCCCAACGCCGGCCGCCGCATCCTTTGCGGGGGCCGGCCTTTCGTCCCCGAACCGGCCCCTCCCGGTCCCGCTGAGCCCGGTCCCGCTGCGCCCGGCCCGTTTTCACTGAAGAAGGGGTCATCCCGCCGGCCACGATCCCGCCAAGTCCGGTGGGTGGGACGGATTGCCCACGATTTGGAAACGTGCCCGGCCAGGGACCCATGGGGCCAGAAGTTCGCTGGTCAGCGCGTGTTCGTGAAGGTGGAACGAGCGCCGGGCGCACGAGTGACGCGAATGCGGCTATCCCTACCAAAGGTGCGAACTTAGACACGCGGGCTTGCCAGGTGATCCGGACAAACAGCAGGATTCCGGGGCATCGCTGACGGCCTGAGGGGAGAGTTCGTGACCAAGGATCGCATGAGCGGCGTCGTACGCGCGGATTCCGCCGGCACGTCGGCCACGGATCTCGGCGGGCGATGCGTGGGCAGCTCCTATGTCCTGCAGCATCCCATCGGGCAGGGTGCGACCGGCACCGTCTGGCGGGGTGTCGAACGCGGCACCGGCGAGCCGGTAGCCGTCAAGCTCCTGCACGAAAGTCTGCTGCGGCAGCCCAAGCTTGTCACCCGCTTCGTACAGGAGCGCACGATCCTGCTGATGCTGCGGCACCGCAACGTGGTGCGGGTGCGGGACCTGTTCAGCGTGGGTGAGACCCTCGGGCTGGTGATGGACCTCGTCGACGGCGGCAGCCTGCGCGATCATTTGCGCGAGAACGGGACGGTCGCGCCCGGCGAGGCGTGCCGGTTCGCCGCCCAGGTCGCGTCCGCGCTGGCCGAGGCGCACGAACTCGGGGTGATCCATCGTGACCTCAAGCCGGACAACGTCCTGCTCCAGGTGCAGGGCGGCGGACTGGACACGCGGCTCACCGACTTCGGCGTCGCCCGCATCCTGAACACAGCGAGCATGACCACCCCGGACGCTGTCGTCGGAACCCCGCATTACATGGCCCCGGAGGCTTTCCACGGGGTCAAGGCAAGTGCGGCAACTGATGTGTACGCGCTGGGCGTGCTCCTCTACGAGCTGGTCAGCGGACACCCGCCGTACGAAAGTGATTCGATCCCGCACCTGATGCGCCGGCACCTGGAAGGCCACCCGGTGCGCCGCGCCGGGATCCCGGACGTGATCTGGGAGCTGATCGAGGACTGCATGGCGACCGAGCCCCGGCTCCGTCCGAGCGCCGCCGAGCTGGTGGCGGCCCTGTCCGACGCGGCCGGACGCTGCGCGGAGGTCCCGGCCCTGCCCCGGCCCGAGGGCCACTTCACCGAGCCGGGAAGTGCCTACGCCGACGACTCGGCGTTCTACCCGAACCGCCTCGCCGCCCTCGACAGCGCCGGCGTGCGCCGCGACGATGACGGCGGGATCGGCTGGCGGGGGCTCAACCAGGCCGGGCCGGGCAGCGTCCACGCGGGAGGAAGCGCGCCCGGCAATCGCGGCGTGAACGCCGGGCCCGACTGCGACTCGGGTGGCCCGGCGCGCGACCACGGCAGCGGGTGCGGCCTGAGCGGCAGCGGGCTCAGTGGCGGCGCGACCGGGAGTGGCGGGAGGGGTAGCGGCGCAACGGGGATCGGCCCCGGTGGGAGTGGGTTCAGCGGCGGCGGCGCAAGGGGGAGCGGCCGCACGGGCGGCGGGCTCAGCCGTGGCCGCGAAGGGGGGAACGGGCGGAGGCCCGGGGGGACTGTGGATCCGGAGTCGGTCGGTTTGCTTGCGGTGCCGCTTTCCGGGGAGCGGGGCGCCGAGGGGGCGAGTTGGCGGTGGGTCAAGCGGCCCGGGGCGATGGTGACGCTGGTTGCGGGGGTGGTGGCGGCGGTGGCGGTGGCCGCTACGGCGTGGGACTTCGGGCCGCGGGGTGGGGTGAGTCGGGACGAGGTGGGCAGTCAGTTTGTGGCGGTGGGGCCTACGCGGTCGGTCGGGCCTTCGGTGCGGGTGCCGAAGGCGTCGGCGCCGCGGAAATCGGCGCACCGGGCCGCGGCCGATGGGCACGAGCAGCGGGCCGCGGCTGACGGGCACGAGCAGCGGGCCGCGGCTGACGGGCACGAGCAGCGCGGTTCGGCTGCTGGACCTGGGCAGCGCGGTTCGGCCGCTGGGCATGAGCAGCCCGGTTCGGCCGCTGCGCGGGTGGTTACGCCCAGTGGCGTACCGTCGAAGGCTGCCGCACCGAGCGTGACTGAAACGCGGTCACCGCAACCGGAAGCTACGCCTTACGGGTCGTGGAAGTGTGGGCGGAGCATCGAGTTCGACGTGCGCGGCCGGACGCCGTTCGTGCTGCAACCGTGTCAGATGTCGGGGCGCGACGTGCGATATCAAGCGTTGCTGACGGCGCCGGGTGGGGGGATCGGCAGCATCACTGTGTCGCTGCGGGAGGTGTCCAGCGGGCGCACTGTGGCCGGCCCGACGACGTGCGCGAACCTCGAGTTCGACGGCGATGCGTCGACCCGCGGATGCGATCCGGTCGCCGCCCAGCCGGAAAAAGGCTACGCGTACCAGGTTGTCATGACATATCGCTATGAGCGGCAGGGGCGGACCGTTGCGAGCTCGGCGAAGGGTTCCGCCTTCACCTGGTGAGCCGCTACCGTCCGACCATGAGGATCCTGCTTCTCGCGGGGCTGATCGTGCTCGGGCTCGCCACCCCCGCCCAGGCGGCCGATCTGGCCCAGGCCGATCCGGCGTGGTTCCCGACGAGGCTGACCCACCTGGGTGACGCCAAGCAGGTAATCGTCGTCACCGGGCGCAGTCAGAAGTCGAGCTACGCCACGCTGCGTACCTACCAGCGCGGGAGCGACGGGCGTTGGCGCGAGGCGTTCCCGGCGATGGCGGCGCGCAACGGCTACGCCGGCTGGCAGTGGGCGACCAGGCGGGTGCAGGACACCGGCACCACCCCGGCGGGCACGTTCCGGATCACCGAGACGTTCGGACTGGCGGCCCGGCCCAGCGGCACCCGGGTGCGTTATCGCCGGGTCGACGGCAACGACTACTGGGTGGGCGACCGGCGCGACCCGCGCACCTACAACCTGTTCCAGCCGAGCGCGTCGGCCCGGCGGACCTGGCGGATCTCGCAGGCCGAGCGACTGGCTTCCTACCCGACGCAGTACGCCTACGCGGCGGTGATCGACTTCAACCGGGCGGCGAGCGTGGCCTGGGATGCCCAGCGGCGCGAGTACGTCGCCCGGAAACCGGCCGTCGCGGGCCGCGGCTCGGCCGTTTTCCTGCACGTCAACGGCAAAGGCTCGACCGCCGGGTGCGTGTCGGTCAGCCGTACCGAAATGGTCCGGATCCTGCGGTGGCTCGATCCCGCCGCCCACCCGCGGATCGTGATGGCCCCGCTGGCCGACATCGGCAGGGCCTGAAATCAAGTCGCGCCCCACGGCGTTGCGACCTACCGTGATCCACATGTTCGCGTTCGGTTGGCAGCTGCCCTCTTCGGTGGCTCCCGTGCGCGTGCGTCCGCTCAGCGGCGCCGATACCCGAAGCTGACCCTTCCCCACCGGCAGCAGAACCCCGGGGAAGGGTCGCTGTCACCTGCGCGGGTTCTGACGCGGCGAGAAAACACCGCGGTCCGAGGAAGAAACAACCTTGCCACCAGTGAGGAAACCATGGCCAAGAGCCAGTTCATCCGCAACAAGCCACACGTCAACATCGGGACGATGGGACACGTCGACCACGGGAAGACGACCCTGACCGCCGCCATCACGAAGGTTCTCGCCGACCGCGACCCGGCCGCCAACCGGTACGTCGCGTTCGAGGGCATCGACAAGGCGCCGGAGGAGGCCGCCCGCGGCATCACCATCACCATCGCGCACGTCGAGTACGAGACCCCGACGCGCCACTACGCGCACGTGGACATGCCCGGCCACGCCGACTACGTGAAGAACATGATCACGGGGGCGGCGCAGGTGGACGGTGCGATCCTGGTCGTGTCGGCGCAGGACGGGTCGATGCCGCAGACGCGGGAGCACGTGCTGCTCGCCCAGCGGGTCGGTGTGCCGTACCTGGTGGTGGCGCTCAACAAGAGCGACGCCGTCGACGACCCCGAGCTGCTCGACCTGGTCGAGCTCGAGGTGCGGGAGCTGCTCTCCGAGTACGGCTTCCCCGGCGACGAGGTGCCGGTGGTGCGCGTCAGCGCGCTGCGGGCCCTCGAGGGCGAGCCGCAGTGGGTGGGTTCCATCGTGGACCTGCTCGAGGCGGTCGACGACTACGTCCCGGTGCCGCCGCGCGAGCTCGGCGAGCCGTTCCTGATGCCGATCGAGAACGTCCTGTCGATAAGCGGCCGGGGCACGGTCGTCACCGGCAAGGTCGAGCGCGGCACGCTGCGCGTCGGCGACCCGGTCGAGGTCGTCGGCCTCGGCCCGACCGTGGCGAGCGTCGCCACCGGCCTGGAGATGTTCGGCAAGTCGCTGGAGTCGGCGCAGGCCGGCGACAACGCGGCGGTGCTTCTGCGTGGCGTGAAGCGCGAGCAGGTGCAGCGCGGCCAGGTGGTCGCGGTGCCCGGCAGTGTCACGCCGCACCAGAAGTTCAAGGCGACCTTGTACGCGCTGACCTACGCCGAGGGCGGCCGGCACACGCCGTTCGAGGCCAACTACCGGCCCCAGTTCTACTTCCACACGACCGACGTGTCGGGTGGCCTGGAGCTGGCCGGGGTGGACCTGGTGATGCCGGGTGACACGCTCGACTCCGTCGTCGTGGACCTCGGCAAGCCGGTCGCGCTCGAGGTCGGCCTGGGCTTCGCCGTCCGCGAGGGCAACCGCACCGTCGCCGCCGGCACGGTGACCGAGTTGCTCGACTAGACCGGATCGCGGCCCGGCTGGGATTCCCCGGCCGGGCCGTGCCCCCGCTGGTGGCGGCCGACCGTGCCGCCCAGATAGAACGTCATCTCGCCGAGGTCGCGGCCGAGCGAGCGGCGGATCTCGTTCAGCAGCACCAGATGCGCCTCGGCGGCCGGGCGGGATGCCTCGTCCAGGCCGTCCTCGTCGACCGGGTCGGTCACCGGGTCGCGGGTCGACACCGCGGACAGGAAGACACCGACCGCGCGCCCGAAGCCGTCGATCGCGGTGGCCACGCTCAGCGGCGCGACCAGGCTCGCCGACGTCAGGGCGACGCTCCACGCCGCCCAGTCGACATCGGCCGGCCGCCGGTCCAGGTGGGCGCGCCGCAACTCCATCATGAAACGCGAGTACTGCGCGAACAGCTCCTCGTAGGCGGTCAGCTGGCGGTCTCGCAGCCAATGCCGTTCCTGCGAACGCCGGGTGACGGCCCCACCGACGACCACACCGAGCGTTGCCGAAAGGGCACCACCGAACGTCGTCAACACGACCGGCAAGATGTTCATGACATCGAAGTGTGTCAGCTTCCGGCCTCAGCTGAGCCGCAGATAATCCAGGTTGAAGCCGCCGGTCTCGCAGAAGACGGTGATTTCCTGCGCACCGGCCGACAGCGCCACCGGGACGTGCACCGACTGGTAGGCGGCCCACCCGCCGGTGTCCGGCACCGACACCGTTGCCAGCTTCGCGTCGGCGGCATCCCGCACCGAGATCGCGTCGGCGGCCACCGCGCCCGTACCGTTGGCTGTGCGCAGCTCCAGGTCGTAGGGGCCGGCCGTGGCGACGTCGACGCGGTACCGCAGCCAGTTGCCGGCCGCGGTCCAGCCGACGTTCCGACCGCCGCTCGCCGACGCGTTGCTCTCCACGAAGTTGGCGCCGCCGTCGGTCCAGCCGTGTTGCGCCACATAGGACTCGGCCTCCACGCGTTCGCCGATCGGGGCGCCGTGCGGGGCGACGATCAGGTGCACCGTCGTCGACGCGCGAGCCGCACCGTCGGTGACATGGAAGGTCAGCGTCTGCTCACCGGCTGTCGTCGGATGCACTGTCACTTCGCCGGTCTCCGCGTTCAATGCCACCCCGGCGGGCAGGTCGGTGGCGTAGAACGACAGGCGGTCGCGGTCACGGTCCGTGGCCGACAGCCGGAACGTCGTGGTCACGTACTGGTCGGCGGTCACCGGCGCCGTCGGCGCGAACACCGGTGCGTGGTTGCGGTGGGTGGTCGGCGGATGCGCATTCCAGCGGTACGTGGCGTACGCGCCGGCCGGCACCTCGACCACAAACGACTCGGCGCCGAGCAGAACTCGTACCTTCGACGGAACGGTGTTGCTGTTGGCGATGACGGCCGTGAATGCGTTTCCGTCCCGGTAGACGACGTTGCTGACGCCGTTCGCCGAGGCGCTCGACTCGACCCGGGTGTCGCCCGGCTTCAGGTATCTGGCGAACTGGCCCAGCGGGTAGAGCTCATCGCGTACCGAGAAGGTCTTGCTTGTCGTGTCGACCTTGACCAGGCGGTCGGGCCATTTCGTGGTCGCCGCGACCTGATCCCAGTCGACGTTGTTGTCCCGCTTGTCGGTCCAGTGCAGCGTGCCGCCGTCCTGGTCGGTCGCCTGCGCCCACAGCACATAGGAGCTCGCGTCGAGCCGGAAATAGTCGAGCACCGTCGCCGGGCTCAAATCGCTGGTCTCGGTCAGGTGGACCGGCTTGCCGAACTCCTCGTACGCGTCGCGCATGACCGTCGGGTCGCCCCAATAGGGGTGGAACGCGATCGCGTCGGCCGCCTTTCGCGCGGCCGGGTCGTTCAGGATGCGGTAGTAGTTCTTGGTCTCGGTGCTCGCCGGGTCACGCCAATCCCAGAAGTTGAAGTCGTGCACGTAGAGGTCGGTGCGCAAGCCCGCTTTCCGGGTCTCCCGCTTGATCGCGACGGCCAGTTTCTGCTGCTGTTCGACGCTGATGTCCATGGCCGGATAGACCACGTCCATGCCCGGTTCGTTGAGCAGCGTCAGGGCGTCGATCCGCACCCCCTGCCTCGCGTACGCCTGGAGGTATTTCACGTAGTACCGCGCGAAGACGTCGATCGCGTCGTCCCGAAGTTTGCCGACCTGGTAGTAACTGCTCGTGCTGCCCGGCTTGAGCGCCACCTCGCCGAGGAACTTGTTGTTCGTCTTCATCCACGCCGGCGCACTCCAGGCCGACGCGAAGAAGGTCGCCTTCGGGTTGTACTTCAGAATCAGCCGGGCCGTCTCGACGATGTGCAGGTCGACGTCGCGCTGAATGGTGAAGTACTTGAGGTCGTAGTCGCTGGTGACCCCGGCCGGCAGGTCGTCGTAGGACCAGAACGGCAGATGGTCGATCAGGTCCGGGCTGCCGATCGTGAGCCGGAACCGGTCGAGCCCGGCTCCCGTCCTCGGGTCGGCCAGCAGGCGGATCGCTTTCTCCCGCTCGGCCGGCGTCAGTTTCCAGAGGTTCGACACGCTCGCCTCGTCGAGCGAGAAGCCGATCCCGCTGTACTGCTGCCGCTCCTGACCGGGATCGACGACAACGGTCGCGTCCGCCCGCACGCCACGGTCCGCCCCCACCCGCACACCGGGCAGCTCTTCCCAGGCGTGCCCGGCCCCGCTCGAATACGTCCCGCTGACCAGCGCCCCGGGCCGATGCGGCCCGCCGGCCCTGGCCGGCTGACCCGCCCCCACCAGCCCCACCGCAGCCAGCACAGCAAACGCCGCCGCCGTCGATCGCCTCACGAGCCCTCCAGCAGATAGATCAACCACTATCCGACCAAGTTTATTAATTCCTTTAACTAAGAAGCAATGCCTCCGAAACGTTCCGGAACCGACCGCGACGCCGACGCCGGCCATCCAGGCGTCGAAGTCATTGGCCGGCGGCGCGTCCTCCCCGGCGAGCGGAAGCGCACAGCGGGCACCAGTTGAGGGCGCGCGCGGCACGGTAAGCCGGGGGACACGCTCGACGGAGGAAGGGGTGGTCCGGCGGCCGTCCGAGGGGTCAGGCGCGCGGGGGGCGCACGGTGCCGTCGGCGGTGAAGAGGGCGCGATGGAGCGGGGTCGCCCGGAAGGGGCCGCCGTGATGCGGGCTCTGCCAGGCGGGGGTGCCGGCGACGGTGAGTTCGTAGTCGGGGTGGACGGCGTCGTCACTCGGCCGGCGGGTGAAGGTGACGGGCAGGCGAGCGCCGCCAGTCACGGGGAGCGGGGACGGGAGTGGGGCGTAGACCGGGGCCCACGCTCGGGTGTCGCCGGTAAGGGTGTCTATCTCGCGGCCGCCTCGGGATTCGGCGGCCACCCTGGTCCACAGCAGCAAGCCGGTCACTGTGCCGGTGGCGGTGCCGATGCGCAGTTCGACGGTGGTGTGGTCGGTCGTGGGTGGGTGGTGCTGAGCGGCGAACACCAGGGACTCGACCGGGGCCGCGGCGGAGATGATCGCCTCGGCGGCCGGGCCGGCCAGGCACAGGCGCAGGTCGAAGGGGGCGCCGGTGGCCTCGAAGATGCGGTGTACGTAGGGCCGGGCCGCGGCGGCCAGGGGCAGCTCCGCGCCGGTCAGGTCGACGGCGGCGGCCCAGGTCTGGATTCGGAACGGGATCCAGGTGCAGTCGGGGGTGCACAACCGGGCTCGCGCGTCGGCCAGGACGGCGATCGCGCCCTCGGCGGAGGCGATGTTGCCGACGATCTCGGAGACACAGACCTCCGCCCGTACGGGAAGGGTCGTGTCGCTGGAAAGACCCGGCCGGACCGTGACCCGATCGGCCAGGCCGGCCTCGATGACCGCCTCCGCCGCTCGGTCGGCGGTGCGGCCGTCCGCCTCGATCGCGTAGACGTGCCGCGCGCCGGCGTGCGCCGCTTCGACCGCCCAGAGTGCGTCGCGACCGGTGCCGATGTCGACGACGACCTTGCCCGGCGCCGCCGCCCGGACGGCGGCGCGGTAGGCCCGATGGCGGTCGTCGGCGGTGTCGAAGGCGTCGTAGACCCGGTCGTCATAGGCTGGGTATTCGCCCATCGACGGGAACAGCGAGAAGAGTGACGTGGTCACTCCGGGTCGGACTGCTGCCGGCGGCGCAACTCGTCCTCGCGGCGGCGGAGGTCGGCCTCCCAGGTCTTCATCATCGCCTCATCATCGCGTGCGGTGGACGCGAGGCTCTTCAGAAACTCCGGGTCGTCGTCGGGGGCCGTCGAGCGCTGACGCGGCCGCTCGTTCTCCGGGAAACCGCTGCCCGGCCGCCACACCGTGCCGTTGCTCAGCCGCACCGCCGGGGCGGGCCGGCCGGCCACGAACCAGGCGATCGCCCCGACCGGGGAGAACAGCAGGATGATGAACACCCAGGGCGCTCGTGGCAGGGCGCGGATCAGGGACTCCTCGGCGGAGAGGCAGTCGATGAGCGCGACCACGAGCAGCGCGAGGTCCAGGAGCACGAACAGCGAGTAGAGGCGAACCATGGCGAGGATCCTGCCAAAGCGGCGGCGCTCGCGTGGTCCCGGAAAAGGTGCAAAAAGGTAGTTCGGCCGCAGCTCGACGACGCGGTGTCGAAGAGCAGCGGGTAGCCGAGCACGATCACTTTCGCGGCCGGGGCCTTCGCCTTGATCGCGGCGTAGGTCGCGTCGAGCTTGGCCGGCAGCGTGGCGGTGATGTTGGCGATGGCGGCGTCGACCGTGCTCGTGCACGTGGCGTCGCCGGCGAACTGGCAAGTCAGCACGATCGGAGCGAAGCCCGCGTCATTGCCGCCGATAGTGATGCTGATCAGGTCCGTGCCGCTCGGGATGGCCGGGGCCTGGGTGGCGAGGACATCGCCGGTGACGGCGCCGCCGCAGGTCAGGTCGGTGAACGACTTCGGGGCGTGCTTGGCGACCCACTGGCCGGGGAAGCCGTTCGGGCTGCGTGCGCAGCTGCCGGACTGGCCGGGCGCGCCGACGCCCGACGAGTAGGAGTCGCCCAGCGCGACGTAGTCGACCGTGGATGCCGGGGCGGCGGCACCGACAACCAGGAACGAGGTGGTGACGAGACAGCCGAGGACGAGGTGACGGCGGTTCATCGGGGTGGCCTCCGGTCCGTGGGGGAGAGGAAGCCGGAGCTCCGGTTACCGCAAGGTAGGCCGGTCAGCTGGGACAAGAAACGTCCTGTTTTACCGGGACGGCGGAGTAAGATCGATGAATCGCGATCTCTCAAGATCGGTACAGCGGACCCTCAGCAACACCACAGTCGATCGCACTACCGTTCCGGTATGGAAGAGGAACGGGCACGTCGGGTCGTCGACTCACTCCGCGCACGCAACGTCTTCGCCCACGTGAAGTTGCCGCAGGCCGGCATCACGCAATACGGCATCCGGGTGGTCCTGCCGGACGGCCGCGAGGCCATCTGGGACAACGACGGCACGGCCGGGCTCGAGGCTCAGATCATGCGGAACGGGGTCCTGGTCGGTTTCGTCGCGTCGATCCCCGACTCGGAGAATTTCGGCGACGGCCAGATCATCGAGGCGATCGCCACCGCCGACTACGACCGCCCGGTCGGCCGTTCCCGCCCCGCCACCCCGCGTGCGCCGGCCGCTCCGCCCAAAGCGCCGTCGCTCGGACAGCGGCTCCGGGGCGGTTTCCGCTAAGCCCCGGCTGGGCCGGTCCGGTCAGGTCAGGTCAGGGCAGGTCCGGTCAGGGCAGGTCCGGTCAGGGCAGGTCCAGTCAGGGCAGCGCCTCGGGAGCGATCAGGTCCTCCAGGCGGCGCAACGCCACCGGCCACAACTCCGGGGTGAGGCTGCCGAGCAACGTCTCGGCAAGCGACCGCACCACCACGTCGATCGCCTCCCGCACCGCGGGCTCCAGTTCCGGCTCGGCCGGCCGCGGTGGCGGCGACCAGGTCACCGGCTCACGCTGCGCGAGAAGCGCGTCCGCACCGGCGGTGGAGGCACCGGCCTCGGCCGCGACGGAGGCCCCGCTCCCCTCGGAAGCGGAGGTCCCAGCGGGAGCTGAGGTCCCGGCAGCGGCGGGAGCAGCGGCGGTGGGAGCAGGGCCTGGGGGAGTCGGGCCCAGGGGAGCGGCGGCTGGGGGAGCAGCGGCCGCGCCGTATTCGACCGGCAGGTCCTCGGGCGCCCCGATGAGGTGCAGGAAACCGGTCGCTCGGGTCAGCGCGATGTACAGCAACCGGTGCCCGCGCGAGTCGTCGTCGAGGATGTAGCCGGGTTCGACCACCACGGCGGCGTCGAACTCCAGCCCCTTGGCCTCGTGCGGGGCGAGCAGCGCGACCCCGGCTCCGCCCGGTTCGTCGTCGCCGGCCGGGTGCCAGGGGAGACCTTCGTCGTCGAGCGCCGCCTCGACCTCGGCGCGGCAGCGGGCGGGGCAGACCACGGCCACCGAGCGCCCCCGGTCGGCGTGTTCGGCGGCGGCGGTGGCGACGAGGCGGCCCCGGGTGGTGACGTCGGCCGGCGTGATCACCGGCTCGGAGTTGCCGTCGCGTACCGTCGTCGGTGCCTGCACGCTCGGCGCCGCCATCGGCAGGAGCTCGGCCGCGAGATCGAAGATCTGCCGCGGGATGCGGTAGCCGAAGCGCAGCTCGCGGTGCTCGTGCGGGATCGCCGCGGGTAGTTCCGCTTCCAGGTCGTGCCAGTCGTCGCGGGCCCACAGTCCGGTCGACTGGGCGATGTCGCCCACCACCGTTATCGATCCGGTCCGGGAGCGCCGGGCGATCGCCCGCATCTGCATCGGGGACAGGTCCTGCGCCTCGTCGACCACGACGTGCAGAAAGCCCTTGACTTCGAGGCCGGTCAGGTGGTCGACCTCGTCGAGCAACGGCAGGTCGGCATCGAACCAGAGGTCCGAGTCGTCGTGCCGGTACAGCGACGCCACCTCGCGGTCGGTGAACTCGCCGCCCGCCGCCGCGGCGAGCAGCTTGCGGGAGCCGAACAGCTCGCGCAGGAATCGCGCCGGCTCGAACCGGGGCCACAGCCGGTCGGCCAACTGGTCGGCGGCCTCCAGGACGAGCCGCGGGTCCTTGCTGGCGGCGGCCATGGTCGCCCGCAGGATGCGCCGCCGGTCGCCGATCGGGGCCTCGCTCGCCACCGCCGTCTCGATCATCCGCCGGACGATCATCGAGTCGAGCTTGACGGTCTGTCCGCCCACGTCGATCGACGCCGGCACCTCCGCCGCCGGCCGGCTCTGGTGCTGGGCGTAGGCGCGCTTGAGCAGGCCGACCATCCGGGACTCGCCCTTGAGCCGGGCGATGTGCGGGGCCTCGTCGCGTACGCCCGGGGTCCGGGAGAGCAGCGCCCCCACCGCCCGATGCACCACCCGGTCGTAACCCCAGCCGGTGAGCACGTCGTCGGTGAACCGGGCGAACGCCTCGGAGGGGCCCACCACCAGGGTCTCGGCGTCGTCCAGCAGGCCCTCGTCGAGCAGCCACGCCACCCGGCGCAGCGCCGTCATCGTCTTGCCGGTGCCCGGACCGCCCTGCACGATCAGCACCCGGTCGAGCTCGGTGCTGACCACGTCGTCCTGGGCGGCCCGGATCGTGGCCACCAGGTCGGGACCGGCTGCCACGCTGTCCCGGCTCAGCACGGCGAGCAGATCGTCGTCCACCGGGGCGCCCGGGTCGGCGGGGCGGAACATGTCTGGCCGGCCGGGTCAGGAGCCCGCGAGGGGCAGCTCGAGGCGGACGGATCCGCGCAGGTCGAGGAAGACCCGATCGGGTGCGTGCACCATCCGCAGCACGACATCCGAGCAGTGCGGGCAGCGGGCCACCTGCCCCATGCCGTGACCCCACAGGAGCAGCGTCGCGACGGCATCGGCGTGGCCGCAGCCGGCACAGGTGTACCGGGCGACGGTCACGTCGACCGCGAAGAGCTCCCGCAGGTCGCCGGCGAGGGCGTTGCCGTCGAGAGGGTTCATGACGTGCCTCCGAAGCGTTCCGTGCGGATCCGCTTGGGGTCATGGCCGAGAGCGACCAGGATGTCCGCGGCAGTCTCGACGAACGTGGTCGGACCGCAGACGTAGCAGTCCGGGGTGAAGTCGGCGGGCCAACCGTAACTGTTGATCGTGGCCACGTCGATCCTCTTCGCGGGGGGCGTCCGGGTGTAGACCCACCGAACGTCAAGACCGGGATCATCGCGTACGCGTCGGGCAAGCTCGTCGGCGTAACAGGCGTCGGCCGGCGTGCGTACCGAATAGATCAGCCGGAACGGCTGTTTGGCCTTCGCCTCCGCACGGGCCCGGATCATCGCCATCAGCGGGACCACGCCCGATCCCCCGGCGATCAGGAGCACCGGGGCCGGTTGGGTCTCGCGCCAGACGAACCAGCCACCCACCGGGCCGCGCAGCTCGAGTTGTTCGCCCACCTCGATCGTGTCGGCCAGATAGGGCGAGACCTCACCGTCGGCCACCCGCTGCACCGTCAGCTCGACCGTTTTGGCCGTGGGTGACCAGCCCGACGCGATCGAATAGCTTCGCTGCGCGCGGTAGCCGTCCGGCGCGGTGAGCCGGACGTCGACATGCTGACCGGGCAGGTGACCCGGCCAGTCGGGCACGTCGAGGATCAGCGTGCGGGCTGACGGGGTCTCCCACCGTTCGCCGGTTACGGTGGCTTCTCGCCAGGTCAGTCGCCCTGGTAGCGCTGCTCGAGCCATGGGTCTCCGTACATGTGGTAGCCGGCGGCTTCCCAGAAGCCGGGCTCGTCCTCGTTCATCAGGGTCAGGCCGTTGACCCACTTCGCCGACTTCCAGAAGTACAGGTGGGGCACGATCATCCGGGCCGGCCCGCCGTGCTCCGGTTCGAGATCCTCGCCGTCGAACTTATAGGCGATCCAGGCCTTGGAGTCCAGCAGATCTTCGAGCGGGACGTTCGTCGTGTAGCCGCCGAAGCTGTGCACCATCGTGTAGTCGGCGGCGGTGTCGACGTCTTCGAGCAGCGTGTCCAGCGAGACGCCACGCCAGGTCGTGCCGAGTTTCGACCATTTGGTGACGCAGTGGATGTCGGTGGTGACGTCCTCACTCTTGAGGGCGAGGAATTCCGTCCAGTTCCACTCGGTCTTCTGGCCGGTCTCGGTGGTGATGGTGAAGTGCCAGCGGTCGAGCGGGATGCGGGGTGTCGGCCCCGCGCTGAGCACCGGGAAGTCGTGGGTCAGGTATTGACCTGGAGGCAGACCGTCGACCGACTCGCGTCGCCGGCCGCCGAAGCCGCGGGAAATGATGGCCATGGTTCCTGAGTAAACCGCATGATCATTTCGCGCGGGAGAATCGATTTTGATGATCTTGATGACTTCGCGGTTTTGGTCCGCTTTATCCAGCCCGATGGGAGCATGAGGTTCAGGCCCGTGACCGCGGGCGGTAGGGATTTCTCACATGGGCAAGCACGCCGCCCCCGGTCGCCGACCCAGCCGGCGCCAGTGGCTCTCGCTCGGCGCGGTCGTCCTCGCGGCGGTCTCCGGCGGCGGAGGGTACGCGGTGAGCACCCGCCTCGATGGCGAGAACCTGGTGACCGCCGAGCCGTACGCCTCGATCCCGGCCCAGCCACCGACCGACCGGCCACCGACCGACCAGCCACCGACCGACCGGCCACCGCTCCCGCCGGCGCCGGTTCCTTCGGCGCTCTCGCCGGCACCGATGGCCACCCCGGCCAAGAGCGCGGCGCGTTTCTCGGTGAGCCCGTCGGTGCCGGCCGCGTTGCCCGCCCCGTCGGTGCCGCCGCCCGCGCAGTCACCGGCGCCCGGCGCGAGACCCCGGACGCCGGGGCCCGGCCCGCGGACGGCGGGGTCCAACTCACCCGCGCGGGGGCCAGGGGGGTCAGGGCCAGCAGGGTCGGGGCCAGTGGGGTCGGGGCCAGTGGGGTCGGGGCCAGTGGGGTCGGGATCGGCCGGGTCGGGATCGCTCGATCAGCGGGGGCTCGGTGCGGCCGGGGCCGGGATCGAGAAGGTCGGCGTCCGCAGCGAGCACCGGCCCGACGGCTCGCTGCGGATCATCACCGCCCGGTCGGATCTGACCGGGCAGCGGGAGCTCCGCTGGGCGGCCGACGCCGGCCGCCCGATCGGCGACCTGCGCTGTACCCAGAACCTGCACTTCAACGACGACGCGCGCCCGTCGAGGCAGCCGAACCTGCTGCTCTGCTGGCGCACGTCGGCCACCCGGAGCGTCGTCACGCTGATGGTCGATCATGGCGGCCACCCGTCGGTGGCCGACAGCGCCGGCGTCATCGCCCGGGAGTGGGCCGCGCTCAGCTGAGCGCGTAGGTGACCTCCGCGGTGATCTCGGTGCTCGGAACGATGAGCCGGATCCGGAACGGTCCGTAGGCCCGCTGCTCCTGCGCCACCTGGCCGTCCGGTCCGGTGCGCACCGAGGTGCAGGTGAACGGCTTGTTCTGGACCGAGACACACAGGTCGACCGGCCGGTTCGGCACCGGGCGGCCCGCCGACAGGACCGTGAACGTCGTGTAGGTGCCGTTGCCGGCGGGCGCCCACCGCCGCAGCGCGCCGGCATCGATCGTCAGCTTCGGCTCGGGCGTGGCCTCCGGCGTCGGCGTGCTCTCCGGCGTCGGCGTGGCGTCCGGCTTCGAGGTGGCCTCCGGGGTGGGTGTGGCTTCCGGTGTCGGTGTGGCGTCGGGTGCCGGTGTGGCGTCGGGCGCGGTGGTCGCTTCGGGGGACGGCGTGGGCGGGGTGGCCGGGGCCGGCGGCGTCACCGCGGCGAGCGCGGCGGTGAGGTCCAGGCGCCCGTAGCCGGAGTCGTCGTCGCGGCCCGGAGTGCCGAGATCCGCTGACGAGGATTCGAGGGCCTGTTCCACCTGGGCCGGCGTGAGTGTGCGGTCGACCGAGCGGAGTAGCGCGGCCGCGGCGGCGACGTGCGGTGCCGCCATCGAGGTGCCGCTCATGCCGGCGTACCGGTTCGCGGGGTAGGTGCTGACGATGCCGTACCCGGGGGCGGCCATGTCCACATAACCGCCCGCCGTCGAGAACGAGGCCACGCTGTCCGACTGGTCGGTCGCGGCGACCGCGATCACACCCGGCTGCGCTCCCGGGTAACTGGCCGGACTGCCCTTCTGACGCTCGTTCCCGGCGGCGGCGACGATCACGACCCCGCGGCTGCGGGCGTACTCGATCGCGGTCGTCATCGACTGCTCCGGGGAAGCGCCGCTGATCGACAGGTTGACCACGTCGGCACCGTGGTCGGCGGCCCACACCACACCGGCGGCCGCGTCCGACATGTAGCCGGCGCCGTTGTCGTTCAGGACGCGTACCGGAAGGATTTTGACATCCGGCGCGATGCCGGCGATGCCCAGGCCGTTGCCGGCGGCGGCGGCGATGGTGCCGGCGACGTGCGTGCCATGACCGTGTACGTCGTGCGACGGTCCGACCGTGCCCTCGGTCAGGTCGGCCCCGGGCAGCACCTGGCCGGCCAGGTCGGGGTGGGTCACGGCGACGCCGCTGTCGAGCACGGCGACCGTGACTCCCGCGCCGGTCGTGCGGGCCCACGCCGGCGGGGCGTGGATGGCGTCGAGGTCCCACTGATAACCGCGGTACGGGTCGGTGCCGGTCCCCACGGCGGCGACCTTGACCGGGACGTCCAGTTCGACGCCGACCGCGCCGGTGGTCCGCTGCGCGCGGCGCACCTGGCTGACCGCGCCGGCCCGGTTGTTCGCGGTGTGCACCGCGATCACCGGGCGGCCGTCCCTGCCGATCGTGGTGGTGACGATGCGGGCCGGGTGCGCGGCGGAGACCTTGCGCGGCACCAGCGTCTCGGGCGCGACGTCCAGGTTGCGGGTCGCCCGGCCGGCGGGCTCGCGCTCGATCGCGGGCCGGGTCGCGGCGGCCCGCGCTCCCGCCGGCACCGAGCCGTCCGCAGCCGAGCCATTCGGAGCCCAGCCATTCGGAGCCGAGCCATTCGGAGCCGAGCCATTCGGAGCCCAGCCATTCGGAGCCCAGCCCGAGGGAAGCGCGGGCCCGCCGATGGCTGTGTCGATGGCCGCCGGGCCGGTCGGCATGGTGATGCCGTCCGCCAGCATCAGCCCGGCGCCGGCCAGGGCGCCCACCGTCAGAACGGCCGCACCGTAGCGTCGAATTCGCTTGTCCATGCCTTGCCTCCCCGTCGAACAGACGCCCGAATATTCGTCCGGACCGGGGCGGCGCTGGTGAGAGCCGCGGTGCGAGGTGAGTGCCAAACGGGTAGGCCGTTTTGCCATCTTTTGTCCACTCAGCTGGCACGATTGGCCGGGAGAGGAGGCGGGACGTGAGCAACCGTGACGACGACGAGGGCGTGGTCTACCACTCGGCCGTGCAGGAGCAGCGGCGGCGACGGCGCACCCAGGCGATCGTCGGCACGATCGGCCTGGCCGCGATCCTCGGACCCACCGCCTACTTCGTGACCGCGCAGATCCTCGACGGCCGCCGGCCCACCGTCACCCAGGACATCGGCGCGCTCGCCCCGATGCCACCGACCGAACAGGCCACCCCGGCCCCGGCCGCGAGCAGCGGATCACCTTCGACGGCGGTCCGGTCGACGATCGCCGCGGTCCGCCGGTCGACCAGCCCCACCCCGGTGCCGTCGGTCCCGTCCGGGGCCGCCGACCAGCTGTCGATCCAGGGGGTCGGGGTCACCGAACGGAACTTCACCACCGCCGACGGAACGGTCCGGGTGCAGTCGGCTCGCTTCGACCTGACCGGCCAGCGGGACCTGGCGATGGCCGGGGACAGCGGGCGCGCGTACGGCACGGCTCGCTGCACGCAGAACATGCGCTTTCCCGACGATCCGAACGTACGCGAAATGCCGTCGATGCTCCTGTGCTGGCGGGTGTCGCTGAGCCGCAGCGTGGTCACCATGGCGGTGGCCGCGGCCGGCAAGCCATCGGCCGCGCGCAGCGTCCAACTCCTCGAGCAAGAATGGGAGAGGCTCGGATGAGCCGGCCGACTCCGCGCTCCGGCCGGAACCGGCAGATCGCGATCGGCGCGGCCACGGCCCTGGTCGTGGTGGTCGGCGGGGGTGCCTTCCTGGTCGGCTCCCGCGCCGACGACAGCGCCCCGCGAGACGCCGACGCGATCGGGCCGGCCGCGACTGCGCCCGCCGGCAACGTGCCGGCTCCGGAGCCGCAGGCGTCGACTCCGCCGGTGTCCGGAACGAGGGCCGGTGCCGCCAGGAGGACACGATCCCCCGAGCCCGCGGTGCGCACGGAGGTCGACGCCGCGCGGTCTCGGGCGGCGGCGGCCGGCAACCCGGTTCAGCGCCCGCTCACCCCCTCGGCGCAGCCGAAGATCGCGGCCGCGGCCGTCGACTCGCTCGTCGAAGAGGAGCGGCCGCTTCCGGGCGGCGGCACCCTGCGGATCAAGTCGGCCCGCTACGACCTCAGCGGCCAGGGCGAGTTGCTCTGGGCGGCGGATGGCGGGACCCCGGCCGGTGGGGCGCTCTGCACCCAGAACTTCCGCTTCGCGCAGGGCCAGAAGCCTGCCGTACGCGCGAACATGCTGCTGTGCTGGCGTACCACGGCCGATCGCAGCGTGACTGTGCTGGCCGTGACCCCCGAGGAAGTGCCGAACTCGGCCCAGGTCCTCAACGTCCTCGACACCCAGTGGGACCGCCTGTAACTGAGAGCCGGCTGGCTGATTGCTGGTTTTGCCGTGCTTTGTCCGATGCGTTGCGACTATGAATGTTCGGAGGCCCGCCCCGGCGGGCCCAACGCCGAACAAAGGGATAGTCGACATGACCATCGAAGACGACGGCGTCGATCAACCGAGAGTCAGCCGCCGCCGTAAACAGATCGCCGGCGTGCTCGGCCTGGCCGCCGTGCTGGGTGGTGGAGCCTATGCGATCACCTCGGAAGCGACCGGGAAATCGTCGACCGCGCAGAATGCCGGCGCCGTCGAGTCCCTCCCGACCGGCGAGGCCGACTCGGTGACGAGTTCCGCCTCCGCCCCGGCTTCCGCGTCCGCCACCGGGAAACAGGCGGGCCCGATCCTGCCGAAGGTGTCCTTGACCGACCCGGTGGTCAAGGAGGAAGTCAGCAAGTCGCCCGAGGAGCGGATCAAGGCGGCCCGGGAGGCGGCGGCCAAGGGCGGTGTGTCGGTCAAGCACCCGCGCACCGCGACGTCGGTCGGATCGCCGGAGGAGGGCGGCGTCACCGAGCAGAACATCGGGTCGCTCAAGGAGGGCGGCTCGATGCGGATCGTCTCCGCCCCGTACGACCTGACCGGCCGGCGGGAGATGCTCTGGGCAGCCGACGGCGGCCACCGGGTCGGCACCGCGAAGTGCACGAACAAGCTCCAGTTGAGCAACGAGGACGAGCCGACGGCGCGGCCGACGTTGCTGCTCTGCTGGCGTACGTCGGCGAAGAAGAGCGTGATCACCGTGGCGGTGGTGCCGACCGGTCGGCCGAACGCCGCCAAGAGCGTCGCGGCGCTCGACAAGCAGTGGAACAAGATGCCCTGACCGGCTTTCCGCGAATCGAACAGCGGCCCGGAGCGAATGCTCCGGGCCGCTGCTATTCGGTGCTATCTGCGGATCTTCCCGATCAGAACGAGGAGACCGTGAAGGTGGAGCCGCTGGAGATCATGCTCTGGATGTAGGTGACATCCGAGCCGTTGGCGCCCACCGCGGTGTTGCTGACGTAGATCAGGTTGTAGGCACCGTCCGGAACCGGCAGGGTCGCCGACAGGACCTGGGTGCTCTCGGTGGTCGGGCCGCCGCTGGCGTTGGCGCTCAGCACACCAGCGGTTCCGCTGGTGTAGGTGAGCAGCTTCTGGCCACCGACGAGCGAGGTCGCGCTCACCAGGAAGCGACCCTCGTCGGCCTTGAGCAGGGGCGTGAGGGCGTTGGCCGCGAGGGCGGTGCTCGCCGCGCTGGTCGTGGTGGTGGTGATGGTCCGGACCAGCGGCGACGAGAACGTGGCGTTGCCCGTCGTGCCGGTGCCGGTGGCGTTGTTCGAGATCAGGACCGTACCGGTGTCGATGTACCGCAGGACGGTCGTGCCGGCCGGCACGTTGGGGCTGGTGACGGTCGTACCGACGAGAGCGTCGGTGAACCCGGTGGCGGAGTCGACCAGGACCCGGCTGCCGGCGGTGGTGCCGATCGTGCCGGAGATGGTCGCGGGCGCCACGGCGGCCACGTAGCCGGCGCCGGTGCTGGCCAGACGCTGGGTGAGGTCGAGCGTGCAGATGACCTCGGTGTCGCTGAGGACAAGCGGGTTACCGCACTCGGCGATCGGCGGGTTGGCGCGGTTGCTGCTCGCGTTCGCCGACGGGTCGTAGGTCCCGCGGGTGAGCACGATGTGCGAACCGGTCAGCAGCGTGTTGCCCCAGGAGGCGCTCTGGAAGCCGACGCCGTTGACGACCAGGTCGATCGCCTTGGTGTTGGGCGCGGTGTTCGGGCTGACCTTGAGCGCCGCGGTGAACGAGAACGCGTTGGACAGCGTGAACGAGCCCGCGTCGGTGGTGAGCACCAGCGCGACGTTGTTGGCCGGCGCGTGCTGCGGCGTGATCGCCGAGAACGCGGTGGCGCTGATCGGCACGATGTTGGTCAGCGCCGTGCCACCCAGGGTGGCGGTGATCTTGCCGGTCTCGATCGGCAGCGCGGTACCGGACACGATGATCTTGCTGCCGCCCAGGGCCGGGCCGGCCTTCGGGCTGATCGCGGTGGCCGACGGCACGGTCGTCAGGGTGTACGGCACGCTGGCGATCAGCGCCCCGCCGCTCTGGTTCGCGTAGACGCAGATGTTCCACGTCGTGGCGGAGTTCGGCGCGTTCGTGAAGAGCGCGGGAACGGTGACCGCCAGGCGCGAGTCGGTCAGCTTGCGAATCTTGCTGGACGCGACCGACTGGCCACCGGTGAGCGTGCTGCCACCGGCCGAGCCGGTGGTGCCCAGGTCCGCGTAGGTACCGGCACACGCCGACGACGTGATGTTCACGCCGGGGGTGTCGTTGCCGGCCAGGAACATGTTGGGCGAGGTGATGTTCAGGCCGTTGAGACCGCCGTACGGGCCGGTGTTCTGGCTGAGGCTGAGCTGGCCGACGTTGTAGGCCGCCTGCGAGATCAGCGCGCTGCTGGTCGCCGTGCCGTTGTAGAGGCAGATGTTGTAGGCGGTCAGCAGGCCGGTCGTGGAGGAGACACCCGACGGCGTGGTCAGCGTCGCGCTGCCGTCCGTGTTCTTGGTGACGGTCGACGTGGTGCCGGTGGTCGGCGTCGCGTAGGTCGCCGTGCAGTCCGCGGTGTTGAACACGGCGCCGATGGTGGTGACGCCGGTGAAGACCGGGTAGCTGGCCTGCGGGGTGATGGTGACCGAGTCGCCACCACCGGTGATACCGGTGGTCGAGCTCAGCGTCGGCACGTAGCCGACGGTGAGCGTGTAAGCGGTGTTGCTGCCCTGCAGCAGGCTGGTGGCGGCGGTGCTGCCGTCGTAGGCGCAGACGTACCACTTCTTGACCGTGCCGTTGGTGCCGGCCGTGGCCGGGGGAACGGTGAAGGTCACCGTGGCCGAGGCGCCGCCGGGCGCGGTGGTCGTGGCGGGCACAGCGGAGGTGCTCGCCGCCACGTACTTCGCGTTACAGCTGGCCGACTGCAGCTCGATCTTGGTCGATGCCGTGAACGGCGTGGCCGAGGTGACGTCGTCGGTCAGCGTGACCGTGTCGCCCGGGGCCGCCACCGGCTTGCTCAGACTGATCGCGGCGAATGCCGCATTGGGGGCGACGAGGAGTGCGGCCGTGACCGCTCCCGTGCCCAGCCCGGCGGCTACGGCAAGCCGTGACCGGGCGAACTTGGACTTGCGCATGCGAGGTCCTCCTACGGGCCCGTTGGGCCACGTCTATGGATGGGTGAGCCCGGACACTCGATGAGCAGTCACGGGCTGTCTCGCCGGAAGCGTAACGATTCGTAGTTGCCTGATAGCTAAGAGTCATGAATTTCATTAGATGTCGGACAAGTTGTCGGCACTAGCACGGATCGAGCGCGTTGTCAGGCGATCCGCGAAATGCGGTTCCGTGGAATTGAGGGTCGCCTTACCTAAATTGTAAATAGTCGCGTGAATTGATCGCGTCGAGTTGGGTAAAGAACGGCCATTGGTTTATCGTCGTGTCGTATCCACGCGAGACCCGAGGGAGCCCGTCATGACGCAGATGATGGAAATGCCGCGCGTTCAGACTTGTACCGTGAGCGCGTGCAGCTACAACCACGACGGTTGTACGGCGTACGCGATCACCATCGGCAGCGCGAGCTCGGCCGAGTGCGACACGTTCTACGAAAGCGCTGAGAAGGGCGGCCTCGGCAGGCCGCTGGCGCAGGTGGGCGCGTGCAAGCGGGCCGAGTGCAAGCACAACGCCGAGCTGGAGTGCAGTGCGCCCGCGATCGTGGTCGGCGAGTCCGGCGACAAGGCCGACTGCCTGACCTACGAAAAGAAGTAATCGCGTTCACGAACCAGCGTCCGGCGCCCCGGGAATGGAGCGCCGGACGCTTTTTGTCGCCCTTTTCCAAAGGTAAGGCATGCCTTTGTTGAGGCGAGGCTAGGAAAAGAAACTTGACGCGTGGCGGTCGCTGAGCTAGGTTGTTCTCAGTTCGAGACAGACTCAAGATGAGAACAACTGAGGAGGCGCGCCATGGGAGAGGAGGAGTTCCTTGCCGGCTACGACGCGCGGGACTACCCGGCCGTCGCGGTCACCGTCGACGTGGTGGCGCTGACCATCCGAGCCGGCCGGCTGTGTGTCCTGCTGGTCGAGCGGGGCGAGCACCCGTTCGCCGGCCACCGGGCGCTGCCGGGCGGGTTCGTCCGGCCCGACGAGACACTCGATGCGGCCGCGCTGCGCGAGCTGACCGAGGAGACCGGCCTGGGCGTGCTCGAGCGGGCTCACCTGGAGCAGTTGAAGACCTACGGCGACCCGGGTCGCGACCCACGCATGCGAGTCCTCTCGGTCGCCTACCTGGCCTTCGCGCCCAGCCTGCCGGAGGCGCGAGCGGGGGGCGACGCCTCGGCGGCCTACTGGGTGCCGGTCGAGGAGGCGTCCGGCCTGGCCTTCGACCACGGCGCGGTGCTGGCCGACGGCCTCGACCGGGCCCGCGCGAAGCTCGAATACACGCCGCTGGCCACCGCGTTCGTCGAGCGCGAGTTCACCATCGGCGAGTTGCGTCAGGTCTACGCCGCGGTGTGGGGCGAGGAACTGCACGCCGGCAACTTCCACCGCAAGGTCCTGTCGGTGCCGGGCTTCGTGGAGAGCACCGGCGGGACCACCGCCAAGGGCGGCGAGCGCGGCGGGCCGCGGGCCAAGCTCTACCGGGCCGGTGACGCGCGCCTGCTGCATCCGGCACTGCTGCGACCGGCCCGCGAGGACGGCATCCGATGATCGACTTCGACGCGGCGGTCGCGCTGATCGACGACCACGACTCGTGGCGATCGCTGGCCGCTTCCCTCGACGCGGAGACCGACGCCGGCGGGGGCGACGAGACGACGTACCGCAAACTGGCCAAGCTGATCCACCCGGACGCCGCCGGTGCGCGACGCGGGGTGACCGCGACGGCGGCTTTCGCCAAGCTCGGCCGGCTCTACGCGGGTCGGGAGGAGGCCGGCCGGGTCGTGTTGAGCGGGGACATCGCCGACCTCACCCGCGTCGGAGCGGTGCTGCGCAAGGTGCCGCGCGAGCCTCGGGACAACGACCTGATGGAGGCCGAGGCGGCGGCGCTGCGACAACTGGCGGACCGGGGCGATCCGAAATACCGGCCCTACGCCCCGAAGCTGATCGACAGCTTCGTGCACGAGGACCCGCGGCGAAACCGGCGGGTGGTCAACGATCTGGAGTTTCTGGCCGGCTTCGTGCCGCTCACCGGCCTGAAGCTGGACTGGCGCGACGCCGCCTGGATGTGGCGCCGGCTGCTGGTCGCGCTGGGCTGGGCGCATCGGGCCGGCGTCGTGCACGGCGCGGTCTTCGAGGAGCACGTGCTGATCCATCCCGGCGAGCACGGCCTCGCGCTCGTCGACTGGTGCTACGCCGTCGCCCGCCCGCAGGCGCTCATCAAAGGCAAGCACTATCCGCCCGAGGTCACCGAAAACCGGGAGAACCTCCCGGCCACCGACATCTACCTGGCCACCGCGCTGATGCGCCGGCTGATCGGCGCGGGCATGCCGGCGCCGCTGAAGCGCTTCGCCGAAGGCTGCATGTTCGACGCGCCGCGCATGCGCCCGCAGGACGCGTGGCGGTTGCTGACCGAGCTCGACGAGATCCTCGGGCCGCGCAAGTTCCGGCCCTTGTCGCTGTAGGAGGAAAAATCATGGGAAGCGGACGCTGGTCCACCGATGTCTACACCGCTGCTGCCAACTACCGCACCGCCAACGGCGCGAGCGCCTTCGCCTACAGCGACGGCGGCGCCAAGAAGGCCCACCCCGCGCTCGACCCGAACGGCGTCGACCGGCGGGAGAGCCGCGACAGCGAAGAACACCCTTTCAGTACGCCCATCGCCGTCCTGTTCGACGTCACCGGCTCGATGGGCTCGGTGCCGCGGGTGCTGCAGACGAAGCTGCCGCAGCTGCTCGGCCTGCTGACCCGCAAGGGCTACGCCACCGACCCGCACATCATGTTCGGCGCGGTCGGCGACGCCACCTGTGACCGGGTGCCGCTGCAGGTCGGCCAGTTCGAGTCGGACAACCGGATGGACGACGACCTGGCTCGCATCGTGCTGGAGGGCGGCGGGGGCGGTCAGAAACGCGAGTCATACGAGCTGGCGATGTACTTCATGGCCCGGCACACCGCGCTCGACTCGCTCGCCAAGCGGGGCCGCCGGGGTTACCTGTTCCTGATCGGCGACGAGATGCCCTACCCACAGGTCAAGCCGGCCGAGGTGCGCCGCTTCATCGGCGCCGAGCTGGGCGAGCCGATGAGCACCGAGGGGATCATCGCCGAGCTGCGCCAGAGCTTCGACATCTACTACATCATGCCGACCGCGGCCGGTTGGGGCGGCGACGCCGAGATCCTGACCCGGTGGCGTGCGCTGCTCGGGCAGAACGTGCTCGAGCTCGACGACCTCGACGCGGTGTGCGAGACCATCGCGGTCACGGTCGGCCTCGGCGAGGACACGATCGATCTCGGCCAGGGGCTCGCCGATCTGGTCGAGGTCGGGTCGTCGGCGGGCGATTCGGTCGGCAAGGCGCTCGCCCCGCTCCAGCGGGGCCCGGTGGTGCGCTCCTCGCTCGACGTGACCGACGCGCCGTCGGGGAACGTGCGGCTGTGAACGAGCACGTCGCGGTGGTCGACCTCGGCTACGGGGACGCCGGCAAGGGAACCGTCGTCGACGCTCTCTGCGCGTCGGCGCCGGTGCGGGCGGTGCTGCGGTTCAACGGGGGAGGGCAGGCCGCGCACAACGTGGTCCTGCCCTCGGGCCGGCACCACACGTTCGCGCAGTTCGGGTCGGGCACCCTGCGCGGGGTGCCCACCCATCTGACCCGGTTCATGGTTGTCGATCCGCTGTCGCTGGCCCTCGAGGCGGCCGCTCTCGGCAACCCGTTCCACCTGCTCACGGTGGATGAGAACGCCCCGCTCGCCACTCCGTGGCATCGGGCGGCCAACCAGCGCCGCGAGGTCGCGCGAGGGGCGGCCCGGCACGGTTCGTGCGGCCTGGGCATCGGCGAGACGATGGCGTACGGTCTGTCGCACGCCGACGCCCCGCGCGCGGGGGATGTCCGTTCCCCGGCCCTGCTCCGCCGCCGCCTCGCGGCGGTCGAGGACTTCTACGGCGCCGACCCGCAGATCTCCCTCGACGAGGTCGTCGACGTCTTCCGCGCTTTCGGGCAAGCGGTGTCGATCGTCGGCGGCGCGTACGTCGACCGGCTGCTCGGCGAGGGTCCGTGTGTCTTCGAGGGCGCGCAGGGGGTGCTGCTCGACGAGTGGCGCGGCTGGCACCCGCACACCACCTGGTCGACGACGACCTTCGACAACGTGGCGGAGCTGTGCCCGTCGTTCGTACGGCTCGGGGTGGTCCGCACCTACACGACGAGGCACGGCGCCGGCCCGTTCGTGACGGCCGACCCCACCCTGGCGTTGCCGGAACCGCACAACGGGGTGGGTGAGTGGCAGGGCGCGTTCCGGGCCGGCCACTTCGACGCCGTCGCCCACCGCTACGCCGTCGAGGTCTGCGGCGGCGTGGACGAGCTCGCGGTCACCCACCTCGACGTGCCGGCCCGCGTTCCCGGCCTGCGCGTCTGCACCTCCTACGACCTCGAGGGCGTCGCGTGGAACCGGATCGTGCCCGGACCCTTCCGCGACCTCGCCTATCAGGAGGGACTGACTACGCTGCTGGCGCGGGCGCGGCCGGGCGCCACCCACCGGCCCGACGACTGGACCGGTGAGATCGGCTCGCTGCTCGGCGCCCCGGTCACCCTCGAGTCGTGGGGCCCGACCGCGGACGACAAGAGGCACGTCGCGGCGAAAGGCTCAGCATGATCGAAGTGACCGCCGGCCTGATCCGGGATCTCCTCCGGGCGCAACGTCCCGACCTCGCCGAGCACCCGGTGCGGCTGGGCGCCCGGGGCTGGGCGGCCCAGCTCTGGCGCCTCGGCGACGATCTCGCCGTCCGGCTCCCGTGGGCCACCGCCGACGCCGGCACGCTGCTGCGTAACGAATACACCTGGGTGCCGGCGCTGGCCCCGGGCCTGCCCCTGCCGGTCCCGGTCCCGCAGTTCCTCGGCGAACCGTCCGACCTCTTCCCGCACCCGTGGCTGATCACCACCTGGCTGCCCGGCACCCCCGCCGATCAGGCCCCGATCACCCGGAACTCAGCCCACTCCCTGGCCGCGTTCCTGACCGCTCTGCACCAGCCCGCCCCCGGCGACGCTCCGACCGGCCAGGACCGCGGCGGTCCGCTGGCCGAGCGGGCCGAGGGTTTCGCCCGAGGTCTGGCCGCGGTGACGGAACTGGGACTGATCGACGACCCGGAGGCGGTGGACGCCGTCTGGCAGGACGCCCTGGAAGCCCCGGCGTGGACCGGCCCACCCCTGTGGCTGCACGCCGACCTGCACGCGGCCAACGTCCTGACCACCGAGGGCGCCTTGAGCGGCATCATCGACTTCGGCGACATGTGCGCCGGCGACCCCGCCTACGACCTCTCCGCCGCCTGGCTCCTGCTCCCCGACGCCGACGACTTGCTCACCGCCTACCGCCCACCCGCCACCGCGGCGCCGGGCCCGGGGCCTGACGGCGCCACGGTTCGGCGGGCTCGGGGGTGGGCCATGGCTCGGGTGCTCAGCGGGTTGCTCATCGGCGATGCCGGCGTGCACGGCCGGCCCGGCGGTAAGGCCGGTTGGGGGCCGCCCGCCCGAGCCGCCCTGGGCCGGCTCCTCGGCCACCGCTAGCCGCCAGTCCGACCTTTCCCCCATCACCTACATTTCGTAAAAGTCATGATGAGCGGGGTTAGGCTTTTTCCGGAGCCGGCCGTCCACCCCCGCAGCGGGTCTCCTCCCACCTCGTCACATTCGTCGTAGGAGAACTCCGCATGCCCTCGTTCCGACTGCTGGCGGCCGGCGTGGCCGGTGCCGCCGCCGTCCTCGTCGCACCGGCGGCCGCCCTCGCCGCGCCCGTCCTCGGGCCGGTGGTCGTGCCGGTCGGCGGCACCGCCACCATCACCGACCCGGCCGCCAACTATCCGAGCACGGTCGCGGTGCAGCTGAACACCGTCGCCTGCCCCGCGAAGATCGCCCTGGCCACGAACACCGGCCCGTGGATCCCCGCGGTCACCGCCAGGACCAGCACCTCGGTCAGCTTCACGGTGCCGACCGGGCCGGTCACCGGCACGAACGGGGCGGTCAAGGCGTACAACGCCTGCGTCTACGACACGGCGGCGGGCAACAGCGCCCTGCAGGGCAGCACCACGCTGTACGTGGGTGCGCCGCTCGCGGTCAGCCAGGCGAGCGGGCCGGCCGGGGGCGGCAACCAGCTCACCGTCACGGCCAGACCCGAGACGCCGGTGTTCACCACCCCGGCAAGCGTGACGGCCACCTTCACGACCGGCTCGTGCGGGGCGACGTTCGGCACCGCCAACCCGGCCAACCTGGTCGCCACCAACGTCACCAAGCAGTCCGCCACCGCGGTCGGCCTCACCGTGCCACCGGGGGTGGTCGCGACCGGCGGGGGCGCGCCGACGGCGTACACCATCTGCCTCTACGACGGTTCCGCCGCGACCGCGGCACTGCTCAGCGCGGCGCCGTACGGCGCCAACGTGGCGACCGTGAACCCGCCCGCCGGGTCGTACCTGGCCAACAACGCCGTCTCGGTGTCGTCGTCGATGCCGTTCCTGACCGGCGTCCCCGCGCCCGGCGTGCTGCTCGTCACCGGCGCCGCCTGCCCGCCCGCCTACAGCACGACGGCGACCGGCCCGGCGCCGGTCGCGCTCACCGGAACCGCGGTCCGCCGGATCACCTCCGGCCGGCTGCTGCTCAACGTGCCGCCGCTGACGCTGACCGGCAACCAGCCGACCCCCTACCAGGTGTGCGTCTATGCGAACAACGCCGGCGGGGCCCTGGTCGCGTCGGCCACCTACACGGCGGCGCTGACCGCGACCCCCACCGCCGTGACGCCGTCGGCCGGGCCGATGTCCGGGGGCAACACCGTCACCGTCCTCGGCACCGACTTCCCGACCGAACCCGGCCGGATCACCGCCACGCTGGGCGGGGTGGCGCTGACCAACATCCAGCTGATAAACGACCGGGCGTTCACCGCGCTCGCCCCGGCACACCCGGCCGAGGACGACGTCACGCTCATCGTGACCACGCCGATGGGCACGCGCACGCTGGTCGGCGCGTACTCGTACCTCAATATGATCAAGGCCGCGCCGAACACCGCGCCCAGCAGTGCCGGCAACGTGGACGTGGTCCTGCAGGGCAGCAAGTTCCTGTCGATCCCGTTCGGTGCCGCCGGCACCGCGGCCCGGATCTTCCTCGTCGACGGTGTCTACAACGGCGCCGACGCCGGGGACGGCAGCCGGGCCAACGGTCCGGTCGCCGAATGCGGTGACGTGCTGCCGATCACCGACGAGGAACTCGTCTGCACCCTCCAGCTGGGCCGCCGGTTCAACGCGGCCGGCACCGGCTACTTCGACCCGGCGACCTACGCGAACAACGTGGACGACGCCAACGTCATCGCCGGAAGCCGCCTGGTCACCTCGGGGGCGGGCCGGTTCAACCGCAACGACACCGGATTGCCGGTCACCTCGCCGAACCAGCAGCTGAGCCCGGGCCTCACGATCAGCGCCGTGCTCAGCCCCACCCGGGCCCTGCTCTCCAAACCGGCCACCGTCGGCGGCTACCTGCCCCTGGCCATCGGTGGGCCGCTGCGCGGGTTCGGCAACGCGCTGATCACCACCGCCGGAAGCGCGACGGTGAGCCTCATGCCGGGCTGGACCTTCACCAAGGCCGACGTCGGTCGCGTCTTCGGCAACACGACCGGGATCGCGAACGGCACCTCGATCCTGTCGATCGGCCCCGGCGGCACCACCGCCACCCTGTCGGCGCCGGCCACCGCCGGCACCACGTTCACGCTCACCGGCGTCACCGCGACCGACGGCTCCACCGTGATCACCAGCGCCGCGCTGACCGGCAACGAGGCGCCCGCCATGATCGGCACCAACTCGCTCGGCATCCCGGTGGGCAGCTCGATCATGTCGGTCAACCCGGCCGGCGGCGGCGCCGTGGGCAGCGCCACGATCTCCATGCCGGCGGTCGGCGGCGGAACGGGCAGCCTCACTCTCAGCCGGCAGAGCAACGCCATGCTCTTCGGCGCCACACCGGTGCCGAACGGCTCCTACCACCTGACCGTCGTGAGCAACGGCGCGCCGGACGCCGCTCTCACCGATCCCGACTACTTCCAGACCGACGTGACGAGCAGTTCCACGTTCACGGTCGCGCCGTTCTGACGCGACCGCTCACTCCGGCCGGTTACCGGCGTCGCCACCCACCCGGTAGGGCGTGGTGACGCCGGTGTAGGCCAGGTGGGCGAGCAGGCCGTCGGCCGCGTGCTCCAGGTTGTGACAGTGGTCGACCCAGATGCCGGGGTTGTCGGCGACGAACGCGATCTCGTAGGTCTCGTCGTCGCCGACATCCAGCGAGTCGAACCACCACGGACTGCCGGTGGCCTTGACGCCGTTGCGGCTCAGCACCACGGCGTGGTGGCCGTGCAGGTGCATCGGGTGCACCTCGCCGCTGGTGTTCGCGATGGTCGTCCGGACGATGTCCCCGGTCGACACCATGAACATCGGCACGTCGGGGAAGAGGTGGCCGTTGATCGACCACCACAGGCCGGGCTTGCGTCCATGAAGCCCGCGCGGCGCCCGATCCGGTAGTCGAAGTTGCGATCGGCCTTGGCCGGATCGAACCCGAGGCCGGTGGCCACCCCGTAGCTGAGCAGGTCGACCGTCTGCGCCGGCCCGCCCGCCGGGCCGGCATCACCCTGGCCGCCGGCACCGCTGCCGCTCCCACTGCCGTCGGCGGTGGCGAGGGCCGCACCCGCGCCCACATCGAGCCGCACCCGGCCGTCGGCGGGTACGACGAGGTCGACGTCGATCCGCCCGCCGGCGGCCACCACGACCGACCTGTCCGTGACCTCCGGGGGCTGCTCGACGGCCCGGCCGTCGATCGCGCTGACCCGGTAGCTCGCGCCGGTCACCCAGGCACGAAGCGGCCCCGCATCGGTGTTGAGCACGCGGAGTCGGACTGTCCGGCCGGGTTCGGCGCGCTCCAGCCGCACCACGCCGGGCCGTCCGTTGACGGTGCGGCGCCCGTCATAGGTGTGCACCGTGACCACCTGATCGACGTCCGGCGGCCGAGCCGCCGGGTCGGTGATCACGAGCGCGCCGAGCAGGCCCTTCCTCACCTGCTCGTGGCCGACCTGGTGCGAGTGGTACCAGTAGGTGCCCGCGTCCTGGGCGGTGAACCGGTAGACGTGGCTGCGCCCCGGCCCGACCGCGTCCTGGGTGACCCCGGCGACGCCGTCCTCCGCGTTGGGCACGTCGAGGCCGTGCCAGTGCAGCGTGACGCCGTCACCGACGTTGTCGTTGACCAGTGTCACCTGCACCAGTTGGCCCTTGGCCGCGCGAATCTCCGGCCCCGGCGAGCTCCCGTTGACCGTGTACCGGCCGTTCTCGACGCGCACGGTCAGCGTGACACTCACTTCGGGGTTGCCCGCACTCGGCCCGGTCAGGGTCGCCACGTCGAGGCCCCCGGGGCCGTGCGAATGGCCGCCGGACGGCCCGCCACCGAAGTCGGCATAACCCATCGTGGCCATGTCGTAGGTGTCCGGAACCAGGCTCTGCTGCCAGAAATAGCCGAGCGGACCCAGGACCGCCGGTGCCGCCCCCACGGCGATGCCGGCCTTGACGGAGTCGCGCATCCGCTTACGCGGCGACCGGCTGCGCCGCCGAGCCGGCGAGCCGGGCCTTGCGCATGGCGATCGAGGCGACCGCGGCGAGGGCGAACGCGTTTATCGCGTGCAGCACACCGACGAACGGGAGCGCCTTGCCCGCGTACGCGAGAAGGATTTGAAGCACCAGGACGCCGAACGTGATCGCCGCCCACTTGACGCCGCCCGGAATGCGGGCGAAGAACGCCACGATCAGGAAGGCCAGGGCGACCAGCGGGATCACCATCTCGCCGAGCACCTGGTGCAAGGCGAGGCCGCCGTTCTCGGTGTCCTTCGTGTAGAGAACGCCGTCGTCGGTTCGGTGCACCATATCGAAGAGTGCAAATGCGATGGCGGCCGTCTGGATGACGACTCCAGCGGCAATGATCATGGCAAGGACCCGGTAGACAGCGCGCACGACTTCCCCCTCAGCAGTGTGTCGCGTGAGCCTGAACGCGCCATATTCTGCCCCGGCGGGGAAGAGTGTCCTCGGTGACCCTCAGGTTACGCACAGCGTCACAGGTACATTCCGGTCGGCGGCGTCGTGGTCGGAACCGTCACCGGCTGAGCGCCGGTCCGCAACGCGTACAGCTGCGCGAGGGTGGCCCCCTCGGAGCCGATCCCGCTCGGTGAGCCCAGCCACTCGCTCGCCTCGGCGTAGGGGAGCCGGCCCACTTCGATGCTGGCCAGGCAGCGTCCCGGTCGGACCACCGCGGGGTGCAGGCTCGCCAGGTCCTCGTTGGTGGTGATCGCGATGAGCGCGTTGCGGCCCTGACCGAGCAACCCGTCGGTGAGGTTGAGCAGCCGCGACAGCGACTGGCCGGCGCTCGCCTTGGCCTCCCCGCTGATCAGCTCGTCGCAATCCTCGAGCATGAGCAGGCGCCAGCGCGGCTCGTCCTCGTCGCCACTGCCCAGCGCCACACTCATCAGGTAGGCCGGGTCGTTGAACAGCCGCTCCGGGTCCAGCACACAGTCGACCTGGCACCACGTGCGCCACTGCTGGGCGAGGGCCCGCAACGCCGTCGTCTTGCCGGTGCCCGGCTCGCCGTACAGCAGCAGGAGCCGCCCGTTGACCACCGAGCCGTCGAGCGTCATCAGCTTGTCGAGGGTCTGCGCCACCGGCGACGCGTAGTTGCCCCGGATCTTGTCCCAGGGCGCGGCGTCGATCTCCCGCTGCACGCGGCGCGGTCCGTGCGGACCGAAATGCCAGAATCCGATGGGTACGGAATCGGTGGTCGGTTCCGGTTCCTCGACCGCGTTGTCCTTCACCGTGTCGAGCACCGACTCGGCCAGTTCGGACGTCACCGCGGTGACCGTGATGCGGGCGCGCCGGCTCTGCCTCCAGCGCGTGACGTGCAGCGTCCAGCCGTCGCCGACGGAGAGCCGGCTCTGCCCGTCGTCCTCCACCGCGTCACGCACGATCTGCGCGTCGTCGCTGGACAGCGGGGCGTCGGCGCGCACGTTCTCCAAGTACGTGCTGCGGCCGAACGGCTCCCGCCCGGTCGCGAAGGCGTCGAGCGCAAGCAGGTCGACCACGTCCACCAGCCGGTCGGCGTCATCGACGGAACCGGACAGCGGCAGGGCGCCGTGGGCCGGCGAGGTCACCGACTCCACAGCCCGCCCGGCATGCCGGTCGACAGCCTGATGGGGAGTACGCATCCTGCGATGATCGTCCATCGATGGCCCGGTGGCATCCGGTTTTCCCGAGGTTCCCCCTCGGCTCGTCCCAGCCCGGCCGGCGGCTCAGCCCAGCCGGCCAGGCGGCTCGTCGCAGCCCGGCCGGCGGCTTTTCTCAGCCGGGCCGGCGGCTCAGGACGAAGACCGGGATCAGCCGGCTGGTCTTGGTCTGGTAATCGGCGTAGTTGGGGAACGCCTCGACCGACCGCTTCCACCACAGGTCCCGTTCCTCCCCGGAGACCTCGCGGGCCAGGTAGTCGTGCTTCTCCACGCCGTCCTGCAGCTCGACGTGCGGTTGCTTGCGCAGGTTGTAGACCCACACCGGGTTCTTCGGCGCCCCGCCGAGCGAACCGACCACGGCGTACTCACCGTCGTGCTCCACCCGCATCAACGCCGTCTTGCGTAGCTTGCCGGTCTTCGCGCCCACCGAGGTCAGCACGATGACCTGCATGCCTTGCAACTCGTTGCCCTCGGTCCCGCCGGACGCCTCGATCTTCTCGGCCTGTTCCCGAGCCCAGTCGGATGTGCTCGGTGCGTACTCTCCGCTCAATGGCATTGATCCATTTTACGACCCGGTGTTCTGGAGCCGTTCGGCGAAGGCCTTGAGGTCCCGCCGCTCGATCGCCGCCGCCATCAGATCGGGAAACGCGTCCGGGGTGCACGCGAAGGCCGGCACCCCGAGGGCGGCGAGCGCGGCCGCGTTCTCATGGTCGTACGCCGGTGCCCCCTCGTCGGAGAGCGCGAGCAGGACGACCACCTGCACCCCCGCCGCGGTCATCTCGGCCACCCGCCGCAGCATCTGCTCGCGCACCCCGCCCTCGTAGAGGTCGCTGATCAGCACGAAGACGCTGTCCCGCGGCCGGGTGATGAGCTGCTGGCTGTAGGCGATGGCCCGGTTGATGTCGGTGCCCCCGCCGAGCTGGGTGCCGAACAGCACCTCGACCGGATCGCTGAGCTGCTCGGTCAGATCGACGACGGCGGTGTCGAAGACGACGAGCGAGGTGCGCAGCGACCGCATCGACGCGAGCACCGCCGCGAACACTCCCGAGAACACCACCGACGCGGCCATCGACCCGGACTGGTCGACGCAGAGCACGACATCACGCTGCACGGCAGTGGTCCGCCGCCCGTACCCGACGAGCCGCTCCGGAATCACCGTGCGGTGCTCGGGCTGATAGTGCTTCAGGTTGGCCCGGATCGTCCGGTCCCAGTCGATGTCGGCGTGCCGGGGCCGGTTGATCCGGGCGGCCCGGTTGAGCGCCCCACTGACCGCCGCCAGGGTCTTCTGCGTGATCCGTTTCTCCAGCTCGTCGACCACCTGCCGAACCACCTGCCGGGCCGCCTCCTTGGTCTTGGCCGGCATCACCCCGTTCAGCGAGAGCAACGTGCCGACCAGATGGACGTCCGGTTCGACGGCCGCCAGCATCTCCGGCTCCAGCAGCAGCCGGGTGAGGTCGAGCCGCTCGATCGCGTCGGACTGCATCACCTGCACCACAGTCGACGGAAAATACTCCCGGATGTCGCCGAGCCAGCGGGCCACCTTGGGCGCCGACCCACCGAGCCCCGCCGACCGTTTGCTGCCGGTCCCGGGATCCCCGGCTCGGCCCGCGTCGTAGAGCGCCGCCAGCGCCGCGTCCATCGCCCCGTCGCGCCCGTCAGCCGACCCGAGCGCTTCCTCCGCCGCCCCACCGAGCACCAGCCGCCACCGCCGTGCCCGCTCCGGCCCACTCTCCGTACTCATCGCGCCCCTTCCCCGACCCGTCCCGCGCTGTCGCCTTTCCCCGGGCTGTCGCCTGTCCCCGCGCTGTCGCCCGTCCGCCGGCCATGGCCCGTCCCCGCGCCTGCGGCCATCGCGCCGGCGGTGATCTCGGCCGCGTTGATCGCGCCGGCGTTGATCGCGCCGGCGTTGATCGCGCCGGCGTTGATCGCGCCCCCGTTGATCTCGGCGGCGTTGATCTTGTGGCCCAGCAGGGCACTCAGTGTGGGCAGCACCAGGTCCGCCGCCGCCGGGTCGAAGCCGAGCCCACCCTCGAGCACGACCGCCCGCTTCCCGGAGATCCGCTCGCCGATCGCCCGCCGTTCCCCGGCCTCGAACGCACCGAACGTGCGCCGCAGCAACGGCAGAACGTTGTCGAACG
This sequence comes from Paractinoplanes ferrugineus, assembly GCF_016862195.1. Lineage (GTDB taxonomy): Bacteria > Actinomycetota > Actinomycetes > Mycobacteriales > Micromonosporaceae > Actinoplanes > Actinoplanes ferrugineus. Next base: position 34,998 of record NZ_BOMM01000036.1, read on the forward strand.
CGGCGGCCGGAATGTCGGCAAGCCATTCGTCGAGCAGCCCCAGCAGCTCGTCGTCGTGCACGAGCAGGAGCCCACCGCCGGAGAGGAAACCCTCCACCCAGGCCGCCCCGTGCGCCGGCGGCGTGCCGACGGTCAGCGGCAGCCGAAGCCGCCGGCGAACCTCGGCCGCGTCGAGCCGCCCCGCGTCCATCAGCAGCCGGGTGAGCCGCCCGGCCAGCAGCCCGTGCAGGTCCCCCCGCCCGGCCAGCGACGCCAGCGTGGCGAGCCAGCGCTCGCGCAGGTCGTCGTCGGACAGCAGCCCGATCGCCGAGTGCACCCCGTCGATCCGGTCACGCAGCACGGCGGCCGCCTCGTCGGAGACCGACCCGACCACCGACGGCAGCCCCGCGCAGACCCGGGTGAGCAGGCTCGCCGTCACGGTCGCGAGCCCGGCCACATCGGTCTGCCGCACATCGCCGTAACGCAGCGTCCGCGCGAGCGCCGGAATCGCCGCCATCAGATGGTTGACGTCGGCGTCGAGCGCCGCGCGCGTGTCGAGCGCCGCCAGCACCCGCGGATAAGCGCCGCCGAGATCGCCCAGCAGGCAGGTCTCCACCAGCGCGGTCACCTCGGCGAGCGTCTCCGCGTCGGCCGCCGCCTTGATGACCTTGCTGGTCGCGGCGGCGACCACGGTGGTGCCGAACATGCTGCTCTCGACCAGCCGTACCGCGAATTCGGGCTGCCATCGCAACCGCCACTCCTCGCGGAACGTGCCTGTCCCCCCGCGCCGGGCCGGCGGCGGCTGCCCCCACGGCACGTCGAGCACGCGCAGCCGATGCAGCAGCCGGCTGCGCCCGAGCCCGATCTCCTTGCGAAGGTCAAGTTCAAGATCCTGATCCAGGGCCGAGGGCTTCAGCCGCAGCGCGCGCTGCTGCGCGGCGAGATCTTTGGCCAGGGGTACGGCGGGCATGTCCTCCGGTACGCCACCGAGCCGCTCACCGACCACAAGCCGGTTGTTGATGAGGTTGACGCGCAGCGGCTCCCCGTCGCACAGGACCGCTTCCGCCGCCTCGGTCACTTCGGCCAGCCCCGCAAGCGGCCGCCCGCGAATCGTCGCCAGTGCTTCGGCCAGCCGGGTCGCCTCGATGACGTGCGCCGACGAGGTGGGCACCCCTTCCGCCCGCAGCACCCCGGCCGCATCGACGAGCCACCGGGGAACGACCTCGTCCGCAGTGGCGAACAGGTGGTGGTACCACCCCGGCGAACGCACCCCCGCCCCGTAACCGGACCCCGAGGCCAGCCGCCCATAGGTCCACGGCACCCACGTGAACGCCACCTTCGCCTTACGCCGCCCCTTGAGCAGCGCCGCGTCGTCCTTGGCCGCAACCTTCCGGGTCAGCGCCGGCACATGCCAGGCCCCGCACACCACCGCGATGTCGTCGTAGTGCTTGCGCGTCTCCCGCAGCACGGTCCGCATGTAAGCCTCGCGAACCAGGTCATCGGGATCCTCCGGAAAAGACTCCCGGATAGCGGTCATAGCCTCGGCGATCCCTTCGAACGCCGGCATCCCCCGATGCTCGACCACGTCCTCCCACCACCGCTCCGGGTCGTCGTACCCCGCCGCCGCAGCCAACTCCCCGATCGGATCCACCGGCCGCACCCGAACATCCCCTTCTCCAACCATGCCCGGCGCCGCATCGCCGCTCTCCACCTCCCCGGTTCCCGCCACCCCAGCCGGGCTCCCGCTCGGTGCGCTCCCGGTTGATGTGCGCGGGCTTGATGGGCTCGGGATTGATGGGCTCGCACTGGTCGGGCTCGCACTGGTCGGGGTCGTGCTGGTCCGGTTCGCGCCGGGAGGTGTCGTGCTGGCCGGGCTCGCGCCGGGCCGGGTCGCGTCGGGCGGGGTCGCGCTTGACGAAATCGCGCTGGATGAGATGACGCCGGGCAATGCGGCGCGGGGTGCGGGGGCGCTGGATGAGGGGGCGCTGGATGAGGGGGCGCTGGGCTGGGCCTCGCTGGGGACGGGGGAGCTAGCACCCGCAGGAGCTGAGCAGGACCGGGCCTCGCTGAGCGGGGGCGCGCTGGATGAGACGGCGCCGGCCGAACCAGCACGGATCGACGTCGCGCCGGTCATGGCCTCGCCGAACTGGGTCGCGCGCGGTGAAACGGCGTCGCGCAGGGTCGCGCCGGGCGGGGTCGCGCTGGGTGGGATGGGGCCGGGACGGAGTGAGGCGGCGCCGGGCGAGGTTGCGTTGCTGGGAGCGGCGCCGGCGGGGGACGGGTCGGCGGGGGCGGTGCTCGGGTGGTCGGGGGACGCGGGCGGTGTGCGGGCGGGGGTGGGGGAGCGGCGGGGGGGGGGGTCGCTGGTCAGGCGATAGGCGAAGGGGAGGTCGAAGAAGCGGACGGGGATGTCGTGGGTGACGGCCCAGTGGATGGCCTGCCACTCCGGGGAGAAGACGGCGAACGGCCAGAAGGCGGCGCGGGCGGGGTCGTCGGGGGCGTAGCCGAGCAGGGCCACGGGGGGCTCCAGGGCTGGGTCGGCGACCCATTTGAGCAGGTCGTCGGCTTCTGGGGGGCCCTCCACGAGGAGGATCTGGGGTGGGTGCTCGGTGAGGGAGGCGACCACGGCGCGGGCTGAGCCGGGGCCGTGGTGGCGGATGCCGTAGAGGTGTTCAGGCATCGCGGGCGGCCCGGTAGAAGTCGAGCCAGTCGGGGCGTTCGCGGACGACTGTCTCGAGGTATTCGCGCCAGACGACGCTGTCGGACACCGGGTCCTTCACGACGGCACCGACGATGCCGGCGGCCACGTCGGCGGGGTGCAGGGTGCCGTCGCCGAAGTGCGCGGCCAGGGCCATGCCGTTGGTGAGCACGGAGATGGCCTCGGCGGTGGAGAGCGTGCCGGTGGGGGATTTCAGCTTGGTACGGCCGTCCTCGGTGAGGCCGCCGCGCAGCTCGCGGAAGACCGTGACCACGCGACGGATCTCCTCGAGGGCGGTCGGCACCTCGGGCAGGTCGAGTGATCTGCCGAGCTGGGCCACCCGGCGGGCGACGATCTCGACCTCCTCGTCGGCGGAGGCCGGCATCGGCAGGACCACTGTGTTGAACCGGCGGCGCAGGGCGCTGGACAGTTCGTTGACGCCGCGGTCGCGGTCGTTGGCGGTGGCGATCAGGTTGAAGCCGCGCTGGGCCTGGATCTCGGTGTTGAGCTCGGCGACCGGCAGCGTCTTCTCGGACAGGATGGTGATCAACGCGTCCTGCACGTCGGACGGCACCCGGGTGAGCTCCTCGAGCCGGGCGATCGTCCCGGTCTGCATGGCGCGCATGATCGGGCTGGCCACCAGCGCGGCCTCGGTGGGACCCTCGGCGAGGAGACGGGCGTAGTTCCAGCCGTACCGGATGGCTTCCTCGGCGGTGCCGGCGGTGCCCTGCACCAGCAGCGTCGAGTCGCCCGAGATGGCCGCGGCGAGGTGCTCGGAGACCCACGTCTTGGCGGTGCCGGGCACGCCCAGCAGCAGCAGTGCGCGGTCGGTGGCCAGGGTCGCGACGGCGACCTCGACGAGGCGGCGCGGGCCCACGTATTTCGGAGTGATCTTGGCACCGTCGCCGAGGAGGTAGGTCACCACTGCCTGCGGGGAGAGTCGCCACCCCGGCGGGCGGGTGCGGTCGTCGGCCGCGGCGAGCAGGGCCAGCTCTTCAGCGTATTGATCCTCGGCGTGCGGGCGCAGCGCGGTCACTGGAACTCCTGAGACATCTCGTGGCGGAAGGTGAGCGTGCGGGCGAGGTCGGCGACCGGACGCACCCGCGACTGGTCGGCCGGTTCTTGATCGAGCTGGACGGCGAGGCGGCCGACCAACTCGGCGTAGGTCGGGGGCATGGCGATCGAGGCCGACCGGCAGAGCTCGCCGAGCTGCCAGGTGTGCCGGTCGGTGCGGGCGCGGTGGGCGATGGTCTCGAGCACCGCGACGGAGAGCTCCTCGGGCCAGGCGCCCGGGTGGATGGCCAGCAGCCGGTGTGCCATGCCGTCCTCGCGGCGCAGCGCGTCGGCGGCGAGCCGGCCCAGCTCGACCGGTGGCAGCACCAGGTGCAGGTCCCACCGGACGGACTCGCGCAGGTTGCCGCCGGCCCCGCCGAGCAGCGCGGTCGCCCACCCGGCGTGGTTCTGCGCGACGGCGGCCTTGGCCCACCCGTGCACCAGCGCGCTCTCCCAGTCGTTGCCGTGGGCGAGGCGCAGCATCACGGCCGGGTCGGACGACCAGATCGACAGCGGTGCGCCGGCCAGGATCTCCTCGAGCAGCCAGGCGCTGACACCGAGGCCGCGAGCCGGGGTCGCGGCCACACCGTCGCGCCGCAGGCCGGTGTCGAGGTCGTCGGGCGGCGTGACGACGAGCCGTCCCGCGTCGAGCCGCACGGCCGCCTGGGCGCGCTGGGCCATCCGCGCCCCGAGCGCCGAACCCGGCAGGGTGCGCAGCAGGTCGAGGGCGGCCTCGCGAACCTCCTTGCGGCGGTCGTCGAGGGCCTGGTCGAGGAACGGGTCGTCGGCGCTGGACAGGCCGGTGCCCAGGACGGTCACGAACCGCGCTCGATCGTCTGACGACTCCTGCGCCCAGGACTTCTCGAGCAATTCCCGGGCGGCGGCGGGGTCTCGGCGGCGCAGCTCGGTCAGATGGCCGAGACGCTCGCCGACCGTGCCCGTCGCCCAGGCCTCGGGCGCGGCGTCGGCCGCCGACTCGTCGCGCAGCCAGCCCCAGTCGGCGCGCATGCCGGCCAGCCAGGCGCCGCGCCGCCCAGCCACCCGGGCCAGGGCGGGGCGGATCATCGAGTTGCGGCGTCCCGCGTCGAGCAGGGCGGGCAGCACCACCGGCGGCACGTGGCCGCCGGTTGCGGCGGCCAGGTCGAGCCACTGGGCGAGGAGTTCCTGGGCGAGCTGGGCGCCACCGGGCACGCCCTCACCGAGGATGCGCCCCAGGCGCCGGCCGGCCGCCTCGGGCAGCGGTGGGGTGGTCTCCGGCGGAGCCGGCGGGATCGGGGTGTGGCCCGAGGCGGCCGGGGTCAGGCCGGCTCGGCGCCGGGTCAGGGCCACCGCTGCCGCTTCCAGCAGGCCCGGCCACGGCCGGCGAGCGGTGCCGACCAGGGCGGCGGCGAGCAGGTCGGGCGGGAGCTCGGGCTCGCGCGGCGCACCCGAGTCGAGCCCGGCCGGGGCGGCCGGGACGAACCGGCCGTCGTGCCAGGCGGCGAGCGGGCGCAGGCCGGTCGGCGACCACTCCGCCGCCACCACCGCCGGGGTGGCTCCGGCCGTGGCGAGCAGCCACCAGGGCTCACGGTGCGCGGTGCCGAGGGGCAGCGCGGCCCCGGACTCGTCGACCAGCCAGCCGTCGTCGCTCGGCGTGACCCCGCAGAGCAGCACCGGAGCGTCGACGCGCCACGGCTCGCCGGCCAGCATGGCGGCCCACCCGGCGAGAGCCTCGGCCAGGGGTGTCGCCCCCGCCGGCCGGGCGAACGGAGTGGCGGCGCTGTCCCGCGACGCGACCAGGGCGCGCAGCGGGGCCGCGCCGGGATAGAACGTGAGGTCGCCGCGGAACTCGGTGCCCGGGACCAGGTCGGAGACGAGCGGCTGGCCTCCCGCGGCGAACGCGAGAACGAGCGCGAACCGGCCGGTCGACGAGCCGCGCAGCCACGTGCGGCGGGTAGTCAGATTGCCGTCGTCGGACTCGGCCTGGCCGAGCACCTGCCACCGGTCGGAAACCCGAGGCCCGGCGAGCACCTCCTCGGTGCTGACCGGGAAACCGACCCGGCTGCGGACGGTGGCGGCCAGCGCGGGCGGCAGCTCGCCGAGCCGGTCGTAGCCCGCGACCAGCAGGTGCAGCAGCGCCAGCTCACCGAGCAGCCGATCGGCCCAGTGCGGGCCGATGCCGGCGATCGAGCCGAGTCGCCGGACCGCCCCCGCGGCCCCCGGGGCCTGGGCGTCGACGAGCCGCGCCGCCATGGTGTCGAACGGCTTGGAGCCGCCACGCTGGGCGCCGGCCAGACCCTGGCGCACCTGGTCGTCGAGCCAGCGGGCCAGCTCGGCCAGGCCGCCGGCGACCCGCTCGGCCCGCTGCTCGGCTCGTTTCGCGGCGGCGGCCGGATCGGGCGTGGACTCGGCTCGCGGCTTGGCCGCCTTGGCCGCCCGAGCCGCCTGCCACGCACGCGCGAACTCGGACGCCGGCGCGTCGGACACATCGGACTCGGCCCAGAGCAACAGCAGGCCGAGCGAGTGCTTGCACGGGATCTTGCGGCTCGGGCAGGAGCACTTGAACGCCGGCCCGGCGAGGTCGACGCACACCTGATAGTTGCGGCAGCGGCCCCAGAGAATGTCGTCGAGCCGCCCCGACTCCGACCAGGAGCCGGGAGCGGACAGGCCGCGCGCCGTTCGCACCGACGCCGGGTCGGGTGCGAGCGTCTCGACCTGGGCGGTGGACCACTTCTCAACGGGCACGGGCAAACCCTAGACGCGCCGTACGACACTTCCCGGCCCCATCGACCATAAGGTGGACGCATGCGGGTAGTGATCTTCGGGGCGACCGGAATGGTGGGGCAGGGCGTGCTCCGGGAGAGCCTCCTGGCGCCCGATGTCGAGCAGGTCCTGGCCGTGGTGCGCACGGCCACCGGCGTACGTCATCCGAAGTTGACCGAAGTGAAGTTGACCGACTTCGGTGATCTGAGCCCGATCCGGGACGAGCTGACGGGTTTCGACGCCTGCTTCTACTGCCTGGGCGTCTCCTCGGTGGGGATGGACGAGGCGAGCTACACGAAGGTGTCCTACGACTATCCGATGGCCGCGGCGCGCACCCTCGCCGAGATCGACCCGCGGACCTGCTTCATCTACGTCAGCGGAGCCGGCACCAGCGCGCAGAGCCGGCAGATGTGGTCGCGGGTCAAGGCCCGCACCGAGCGCGAGGTCATCGAGCTGCTTCCGAACGGCTACGCCGCGCGGCCGGGGATGATCCAGCCGATGCACGGCGTGCGGTCGAAGACGCGCTGGGTCAACACGATCTACACGGCCGCCGCGCCGCTGGTGCCGGCGCTGGAGCGGGCCTTCCCGAAGTATGTGACCAGGACCGACCTCATCGGCCGGAAGATGCTCCAGGTGGCGAGGGTCGGCTTCCCCCGCCACGTCCTGGAGAACGCCGACCTCAGATAGCCCCGTGCGCGGCCGGCACCGTCTCGGCCGGCGAGGGCGGCCCCGGCGGCGTCCCGTCCCCGAACGGCCGGCCGCCGAGCTTCTCCCGCCCGTGCGGCTCGAGCCAGTTCGCCAGTAGTGGGCCGGCGGGCACGATCCCGGTCGGATTGATGTCGCGATGAACGACGTAGTAGTGCTGCTTGATGTGGACGAAGTCGATCGTGTCGCCGAATCCGGGCGTCTGGAACAGGTCCCGCGCGTACGCCCAGAGCACCGGCATCTCGATGAGCTTGTTGCGATTGCACTTGAAGTGGCCGTGATAGACCGGATCGAACCGCGCGAGCGTCGTGAAGAGCCGCACGTCGGCCTCGGTGATCGTGTCCCCGACCAGGTAACGCTGCGTCTCGAGGAGCCCCGACAGCTTGTCCAGCCGGTCGAAGAGCCGGTGGTAGGCCTTCTCGTAGGCCTCCTGGGTCCCGGCGAACCCGGCCCGGTAGACGCCGTTGTTGACGTCGCTGAACACGAACCGGTTGATCTTGTCGATCTCCGCCCGCAGTTCCTCCGGGTAGAGCGCGGGAGCCCCGGGCCGGTGATGGGCCGACCATTCCAGGGACAGATCGAGGGTGATCTGGCTGAAGTCGTTGGTCACCACCTGACCGGTCGGCACGTCCACCATCGCCGGCACCGTGATGCCCTTGTCGTAATCGGGGTAACGGGCGAGGAACGCCTCCTGGAGCCGTTCGATGCCGAGCACCGGGTCGCGTCCGTCCGGGTCGAGGTCGAACGTCCAGCTCCGCTCGTCGTGGGTCGGCCCGGCGATGCCCATGGAGAGAACGTCTTCGAGCCCGAGCAGCCGCCGCACGATGATCGCTCGGTTGGCCCACGGGCAGGCGCGGCTCACGATGAGTCGGTATCGTCCCGGTTCTACGGGATATCCGTCACGCCCGTCCGCGGTGATTCGGGTTGGAATGTACCGCTGATCCCGGTTGAACTCACCGGACGGGTTCACATAAGCCATGCCGTTATCCTGCCTCGCCGGAACCGGTCTGGCAGAGTTGTCGGATGGCAGCCAAAATTCGTGATTACCTAGCCCACTGGACCGTGGCCGTCCCGATCGTCGCTGTCGCCGCCCTGATCCTGACGTGGGGCCGTGACCTGCCACCACCCGCCGTGGTGATCGTCGCCCTCCTGCTCGGCGCGGCCGTGCTCGCCGCCGTGCACCACGCCGAGGTGGTCGCCCACCGGGTCGGTGAGCCGTTCGGCTCGCTGGTGCTCGCGGTGGCCGTGACGATCATCGAGGTCGCCCTGATCGTCACCCTGATGATCAGTGGGGGCGAGAAGGCCCAGTCACTGGCCCGAGACACCGTCTTCGCCGCCGTGATGATCACTTGTAACGGTCTGCTCGGCCTGTCGCTGCTGGTCGGCGCGGCCCGCCGGCACGTGGCCGTGTTCAATTCCGAGGGCACCGGGGGAGCCTTCGCGACCGTCACCACGATCGCCACGCTCAGCCTGGTGCTGCCGAACTTCACCACGAGCCGGCCCGGCCCGCAGTTCACGCCGACCCAGTTGGCCTTCGCCGCGGTCGCCTCGCTCGCCCTCTACGCCCTGTTCGTCACCGTGCAGACCCGGCGGCACCGGGACTACTTCATGCCGATCACGACGGCCGGCCAGGTGATCGACTCCGAGGAGCACCTCGAGCCGCCGAGCAACCGCACGACGTACCTCAGCCTGGGCCTTCTGCTCCTGGCCTTGATCGGTGTCGTCGGCCTCGCCAAGGGCGTCTCGCCGTCGATCGAGTCGGCGGTCGACGGCGCCGGGCTCCCGCAGTCCTTCGTCGGTGTGGTGATCGCCCTGCTGGTGCTTGCGCCGGAGACGATCGCGGCCGTCCGGGCCGCCGCCCGCGACCGCGTGCAGACCAGCCTCAACCTGGCACTCGGCTCGGCGATGGCAAGCATCGGCCTGACCATCCCGGCGATCGCCATCGCGATGATCTGGCTGGACGGCCCGCTGCTGCTGGGCCTCGGCGGCACCCAGATGGTCCTGCTGGCCCTCACCGTCGGGGTGGGCACCCTCACCATCGTGCCTGGCCGCGCGAACGTGCTGCAGGGCGGCGTCCACCTGGCCCTGCTTGCCGCCTTCCTGTTCCTGGCGGCGAGCCCCTAAGTCAGGCTCCCTGGTCGTTGGCCGGCGAGCCCTCAGGCCGACTTGCGGCCGTTGGCGGTGAGCTGTCAGGCCGACTTGCGGCCGTTGGCGGTGAGCTGTCAGGCCGACTTGCGCAGCACCAGCGTCGGCTCGTAGATCACCGAGGAGACCCGCATCTCCGCATCCTCGATGCGCGCCAGCAGCAGACGCGCGGCCTCGGCCGCCATGTCCTCCAGCGGGTGACGCACGGTCGTCAGGGCCGGCTGCGCCGTGACGGCCGCGCTGCTGTCGTCGAAGCCCACCACGGCCACATCCTCGGGAACACGGCGGCCGGCGTCGCGCAACGCCAGCAGCGCACCGGCCGCCATCACGTCGTTGGCCACGAAGACACCGTCGAGGTCGGACGTCTGCGACAGCAGCGTGCGCATCGCGTCCTCGCCGCTCTCCTGCGTGAAGTTCCCCGCCACGATCGGCACCCACCCGTGCCCGTGCTTCGCCATCGCCCGCCGAAATCCGGAAATCCGGTCGTGGCTGGCCGGCACATCAGCCGGCCCGGAGATCATCGCGACCCGCTGACACCCACGCCCCAGCAGATGCTCGGCGGCAAGCGTCGCCCCCGACTCGTTGGCCAGGTCAACGTAATTGATCGGCACCGGTTCAGCCGGCCGCCCGATCATCACAGCCGGCACGCCGCCCTCGGTGAGCATGCCGGGCAGAGCATCGACAGCCGGCAGCGACAACACGATCACCCCGTCGGCCTGCCCGTTGCGCAGATCCCCGACCAGGCGCTTCCGCCCGTCGTCACTGCCCACGATCTGCAACGCGAGCTGCACCCCGGACTGCCGCAGCACACTCATGAGCCCGCCCACGACCCGCCCGAAATAGGGATCGGCGAAGAACCGGCTCATGAACGGATCGTCGTCATGCGACTCCGAATCCGACACCACGAGGGCAACCGTCCCGGTCCGGCGAGTGACCAACGACCGCGCCATCCGATTGGGCACATAACCGGTCTTCCCCACCGCGTCCCACACGACCTCGTGCAGCTGCGGATCCACATTGCGGATCCCATTGACCACCCGCGACACCGTCGCCCGCGACACCCCCGCCACCCGCGCGACATCCTCGAGCGTAGGCAGCCGGTCACGTTGCATGCGGCCTTTATAGCACATGAGGAGAGCGCTCTCCGAGTCTTTCTTACCGTACGACCGTCCACCTCCCCGCCGAATCAGGCCGCCCCGCCCACCAGCGCGACCTCCTGCCCACCCACCGCCGACAACGCGCCTCTCGCGCACGGCGGCTCCTGCGCCCCAAACCCACAGATCCGACGGCGGTCACACCCGAGCCCTCGTCTGCCCGCCCCAGCGGATCGGTCTGCCGTGGAGCACCAACCCACCGATGGCCGAAGCCCAAGACGCTCCGGGCCGCCACCGAGAACAAGCTCCGGGGCGCGCGTTGTCTCCCGAACGCGTTGTCCCCGAACGCAGCGCCTCCCGCCTGCAGTGCCTGCCAGGCAGGCTGAGTGGCTCCCGCCTGCAGTGTCTGCCAGGCAGGCTGAGTGCCTTGCGCGCGCTGTGCCTTCCAGGCAGGCTGAGTGCCTTGCGCGCGCTGTGCCTTGCGCGCGCTGTGTCTCCCAGTTGGGCGCTCGTTCAGTCTTCCGGTTCGAGCATCCGAGGGACAGTCGACTTTGGTCTAGGAGATGTCGTGGCGTCCGCGGATTGCTTGTCTTCGCGGGCCGTTGGTCTTCGCTGGGCCGCCGGCCTCTGTGAGACGGCGGCCGGCTGAGACGGCGGCCGGCTGAGGCGCCGGCGGGCTGAGACGGCGGCCGGCTGAGGCGCTGGCCGGCTGAGAGTTGCTGGCCTTCGGGAACGTCAGCTGGCTGCGGAGGCCGGCCGGCTGGTCGTTCGGGAGGCCGGGCGCGCGAGGCGCCGCGCCTCGGGGGCACCCTCGGGGATTTGCGAGCTTTGCTCCTGGGGTGTCGCTCCTCGGTGGCCGTCTGGATGCGGCTCCGTCTCCATGCGGAGGCGCGCCCAAATCTCCTGCGGAGGGTCTCGCGCGTCCGCCGAGGCCACATCTTCGGGGAGAAAGGGGTCTCCGGGGCACTTCAAGACCCCATCTTCCCTGATGAAGGGCCGCTGGAGAGCAACGAAACCGCCAGGGGCGCCGGCGGCGGGCGGTTGGTTCCGGAACTGGGATGCATTGACGGGGGTGACATGTCGGCGTAACACTTCGGAAAGCGCTCTCCAAAGGCCGCCTCGCGTTCCCCGCGCGGGGCGTACACGTCTATCCCCCTGGAGATCCCGAGTGAAGACTCCAAACGAACAACGCCATCGCCATCGCCACTCCATGCGGCGGATCGTGGCGCCTCTCGCGGTCACCGCCGTGGCCGGGACGTTGACCGTCGTCGGACTGCAAGCGGCGCACGCGGCGGACACTCTGCTTTCGCAAGGTCGGCCCACCCTTGCCTCGTCGACGGAAAGTGGCGGCTCGCCGGCTGCGGCGGCTGTCGACGGCAATTCCTCGACGCGGTGGGGGAGTGCCTGGAGCGATCCCCAATGGCTGCGCGTCGACCTCGGCGGTTCGGCGAGCATCACGTCCGTACAACTGCAGTGGGAAACCGCGTACGCGAAGGCGTATCAGATCCAGACATCGGCTGACGGCAATGCCTGGACCACCGTCGCCGCGAAGAGCAATGGTGCCGGAGGCACCGAGACGCTCACAGTGAGTGGCACCGGGCGCTATGTCCGGATGTACGGGACGCAGCGCGCTACCACCTACGGTTACTCGCTGTTCGAGTTCAAGGTGTTCGGCTCGCTCTCCAGCCCGCCCGCCCCGGACGGACCCGGCTATGTGCCGGCGAACCCGCCGGTCACCGGGGTCACCCCGTCGACCGCCGTGCCGCCGGACACGAATCCGCCCACCACGCACCACGAGTTCCAGGCCAACTGCTCGGTGAGCCGCACCAACCTGCCGGACGACCCGATCGTCTTCCCGGGCCTGCCGGGGGCCTCGCACTCGCACACGTTCATGGGCAACGCGACCACGAACGCAATGACGACGCTGGGTAGTTTGCAGGCTGGTGGCACCTCATGCATCACGCCCGGTGACAAGACCGGTTACTGGATGCCGACGCTGCTCAACGGCACCACCGCGGTGCAACCGGTCGGCCGCCAGGTCATCTACTACAAGAGTGGGGTCATCGACTATCGCAGCGTGCGGCCGTTCCCGGTCGGCCTGCGTTACGTGGTGGGCAGCCCGACTGCGACCATCGACGACTTCCGGAACAGCCCGGGTGCGGTCGAGGGCTTCGAGTGCGGAGACAGCACGTTCAACTGGGACATCCCGGCGAACTGCCCGGCCGGCACCCAGCTGAACGCCCGCTACCAGGCGCCGAGCTGCTGGGACGGCCTGCACCTGGACACGCCGGACCACAAGAGCCACATGGCGTACCCCGTGCTCGGGGTCTGCCCGAACGATCACCCGGTCGCGGTGCCGATGATCGAGTTCAAGATGGCGTGGCCGGTAAGCGGCAACATGAGCAACGTCCACTTCTCCAGCGGGCGTGGCTTCAGCTTCCACTACGACGTCTACAACGCGTGGGACGGCCCGACTCTGGCCGCCCTCACGACCCACTGCATCAACGGTGGTCTGCAGTGTGACCCGCGCGGTTTCGACCTCTACAAGCCGGACCGTGGCGCCGCCCTGAACGAGAACTACGTGCTTCCCTGATTTGTTTGAAAGGGGCGCCATCTCTGCTGGCGCCCCTTTCAAGATGCTTTCTGGGAAGCGTTCTTCAGCGTGGTTTCGGCCAATTCACGGGTACGCAGAATTTGTGTCGCCAGGGAACGGGTCTGCTCCTCGACTCCCGATTTGTCTTCGCTTTCCGCGAGGTTCTGACTCTGGTCCAGATGCTCCTGGATGAGTTTCAGAACGTACGCGTCGAAGTCTTTTCCGGTGAGCGCGGCGGCCTTGGTCACGTCGTCCGGGGTGACCATGCCGGGCATCGGCATCCCCTTGTGCGGGTTTTCCGACGGCAGGCCCGCCTGGTCGTGCAGCGCTCGCAGCGCGCTCAGCTCGGCGGTGGTGAATCCCTGCACCTGTAAGGCCAGGGCCTGCAGCGAGTCGCTGCCGCTGTGTTCGGGAACGATCTCCAGAAGCGGGAGCAGCTCCTCGTCCATCGCGATGTTGATCTCGATCCAGGCGAGGTCGGTGCCGCCGAACTGACTGGCCGCACGCGCCGCCGGGGTGGGTGCCGGATCGGCCGCCGAGCTGGTGCAGCCGCTCAGCAGCAGAGTGCCGGCGAGCAGGACTCGGGCTATCGCTTTCACGCCGGTAAGTCTGGTCTTTTACCTTTACGTATGTCAACGATTAGATATCGATGGGTCGCAACGCTCTTGTAACAATTAACCGGCTTCGATGGATTAGTTTCCACGGCGCCTCGGTGGGGTGTTGCTATCCTTGTCTTAGATGCCCGCTTATGCGGCCATCCCGGACGAGGGCGTGTCGTACCCGGCTATGACAAGACGACCGCGATGGAGTGACTCGTCATGGCATGGACCGTTCTCGTGGTTTCCGGCGCGTTGGAGACCATCTGGGCGATTGCCCTCGATCGCAGTTCCGGATTCAGTCGACTCGCGCCGACTGTGATCTTCGTGGTCGCGCTGGTGCTCAGCATGATCGGGCTCGGTTACGCACTGCGCACGATCCCGATCGGCACCGGTTACGCGGTGTGGGTGGGAATCGGCGCGGTCGGTACGGCAGTGGTCGGCATGGTGGCGCTCGGTGAGCCGGCCAACCTCGTACGCGTCATGTGTCTGTTGATGATCGTGGCCGGCGTCGTCGGCCTCAAGGTGTTCCACTGAGCGACGGTGCGCCCCGCGCGGCAAGCTCGCGGGGCGCACCGTTTCGCCTGGTCACATCGAGATGTCGAGCTTGCTCTTGTAACCGCTGATGCTGTTGGTGCGCGAATCCTCGTTCTCGCGCTTGGCCGCCTGCTGCTCGCGCTGGACCGCCTGCTGCGCCCGGAGAACCGCGGCCCGGTCCTCGGCGATGATCCGGTCGTGGTCCGACTCGGCGACCTTGGCGGCGGCCTTCGCGGCGAGGTCCTGGGTCAGCTTCTGCTGGTACTTCTCGAGCTCGGACTGGGCGGTGCTGTTGCTGCTGGTCGAGCCGATCGCGGTGATGCTCATGGTGATGGTCCTTTGCCGGTGGGGGACTCGGTCGCCCGGTCCCATCGTCCGGCTCGGCCCGATCATGTGAACTTCCGCCGGCGAACTCCTGCCGCTCACGGCTCCATGTCGACGCCGACCGCGTAATGGTCTGAGGGGTGGATGCCGCCGATCGGCCGGTCGCCGGCCAGGAACGCGCCGTGCACGGCGAGCGGCAGGCCGGGGCGGCCGGGCCGGGCCAGGATGTGGTCGACGCGGCGGTCGAGCTGCTTGGGCGCGTCGGGCGCGCAGGGCAGCCGCGAGTCCAGCGTCACGGCGCCCGGATCGGCGCCGGCCGCCACCCAGGTGTCGACCATGGCGTCGAGCAGCGGAAGGAGCTCGGGCTGGTCCGGCGCGGCGTTGAGATCAGCAAGCAGGAGTACGGGCATCGGCCCGTCCAGTCCGGGATCGGTGGCCAGCGCCGCCAGCGCCCGGGTCTGCGCGAGATGATCGCCGGCGAACCGCTCCTCCCACTCGGTGCCGGCCACGATGACGTGCAGTGGTCCGCGCGGATGATCGAGGCTGGCCCGCAACGCCGCCGGGGCCGGCCCGCCGCGCTGCTCGTGCGGCAGCTCGCAGCGCTCCCGAGACAGGATCGGCCAGCGGCTGAGCAGCCCGAGTCCGAAACCGATCCCCGGGTGCTCCGGATCCTCCACGCCCGGCTCGGTGGCCGGGATCCACGCCGCGTGCAGGCCGCCCGGCCGGGCGAGACGCTCCGCCTGGTCGGTGCCGTCACCCGACCAGGCCTCGACGAGTCCGAGCACGTCCGGCCGATACGTTCCGACCGTCGCGGCGATGCTCTCCTCGCGCCGCCGCCAGTTCCCGCCGAACCGCCACCACACGTTCCAAACCATGACGCGCATCGATACAAGGTACTCAATTAGGGGTTATTCGGGGCCGACTTCGCCAGTGCTTCGTGATCCGGCATCGGTGTAGGGCGGGAGAAGATGGATCAGCTCGGGGTCGCCCGCTTCGGTGAGCGCGCGGACGGTTCCGGCGAGAATGTCGGCGATCTGGATCTCGGGGTGTCGGAGAGCCTCGAGGAACCGGATGTCCCGCAGCGGGCAGCGTTCCTTGAGGACTTCGACGCGTCGCGGCGGCAGCTGTGTCTGCCGGTCGTGGGCGATCGTCACCGGACCCCAGTGGGTGACCGCGGCGACGATTGCCGGGACCAGCGGATCGAGGACGGAGCGGCCGACCGGATCCGCGCTCAACCATTCCCGGAACGCCGCTGCCCGGTGGCGGGCGGTCGGCCGCAGAACGTCGAGATCGGGCTCTGCCTTGGTCCGGAGAATGTCGTTGGCGCTCTCGGGGCCGGGAAACTCGCCACCGACGTGTTCGTCGAAGACCCGGCGGACAAATGCCGGTTTGTCGAGGAGGAAGACGTGGCCCCGACCGTACACCGGACCCGATTCGCCGAGGAACCAGCGCAACGTCCGGCGATGCTGCGGCCGGAGCAGATGGTTGGCTTTGTACTCGGTGGCCGGCGACCTGATGCGGACACGCAACTCGGCCAGCACGGCGGCAGGTTCCGCCAGGCTGACCGAGGCGTGCGCGAAGAGCCGGGTCGTGGAGCCGATGAGCTTCTCACCCTCGTACCCGGACTCGTCGCAGGCGATCTCCAGCATCTATTGCTTATATACGCCGAACTCCCACAGTGAATAGCCATATGTGGTCGCCCGGCCGGTTGCCTCGACCCGCACGTAGCGGCCGGAGCCGCTGATGCTCAGGTCGTCGAAACCACCGTCACCGCTGGATGTGCTGTAGACCGTGGTCCAGTTCGAACCGTCCGCCGACGTCTGCACCTGATAACCGGTCGCATAGGCGGCCTCCCAGGCCAGCTGCACGTGGTTGAACGATTGCACCGAGCCGAGATCGACCCGCAGCCACGCGGTGTCCACCCATTCGCCGGCCCAGCGGGTTCCGTAGTCGCCGTCCGTCGCGTACTGCGGCAGCTGCGGCCCGTTCGTGCCGGTCGGCTGGTAGGTCGACGCCGTGGTGGTTTTTCCCCTGGCGAGATTCGTGCCTGGAACGGTCGGTGGCACCACGCGAATCGACCGTTGCTCGATACCGACGTTGCCCTGACCGTCGTACGCGTAGACGTAGACCTTCCAGACGCCCAGCTTGTCCGGTGCCCTGGCGGTGAACGAACCGTTTCCGTTGTCGGTGAAGGTGACGTTGGTCAGGCCGGTCCCGCCGGTGATGTGCTTGTCCGAGTACATCAGGTTGTAGCGGATCAGATCGCCCTGCGGATCGCTCGCCGTCGCATCGACGGTGAACGTTCCACCGGCCGGCACTGCGGTCTGGTTCGACACCGACATCGACGAGATGACCGGTGGCGTGTTCGCCGGGGTCTGACCCGAATAGGCCTGCGCGAGAGCGTAGTAACCGAGTCGGCGCCACCCGCCGGTGAACGTGTTCAGCCACACTCCGCCGAAGTCGTTCTCGAGACCGTAATGGAACTCGGTCACGCCGAGAGCCACTCCCGGATGGGCGTTGATCGTGTTGACGCTGTTCGTGTAGCCGTCGCGCTTCTGCACGTCGGTCGGCTCCGTCGGTACGCCGTTGACGTCGTTGGGGACCTCCCATTCACCGGCCGGCCCGCCCTCGGTGACGATGTACGGCTTGGTGTAACCGCCCGCCACCCAGTCGTTGTAGACGTTGCCGATCGCCCCGTACGAGTTGACCGCGAGCAGATCCAGATCGGGGGCGTACTGCTTGTAATAGGGCCAGGCGCCGGTATAGGCGTCGGTCGACGTGACCGGGTGATTCGGGTCGGCCGCGTGAATGGCCTGGGCCAGCTGGTTGACGAACTTGGCGTAACCCACCCGGCGCGCTTCCACCTCGGCCGCCGACAGCCCGTGGTCCTGCATGGTCAGGATGACCTCGTTGCCGACGTCCCACATCAGTACGCCCGGCTTGTTCTTCAGGGTGTTGACCCGGTTCACGATCTCGGTCTTGACCGAGTTCATGTAGGCCGTGTCGTTCGCATAGTCGGCGCCCTGGTTCAGCCAGTGCCCGACGACCACCTTGATGCCCTGCTGCGCCGCCTTGTCGAGCAGGCCGGGGGTGTTCGCGTCGTCCACGCCCCAGATCCGGATCGTATTGACGCCCATGTTCTTCAGGTCGCGCAGGTATCCGTCGGCGGCGGCCTGCGGCGGACCGTAGGTCAAACCCTTCAGCCGGTACCCGGCACCGTTTACCTGAAGCTGCCAGTTGCCCTGGGTGCCGGTCACCTTCACCACGCTCGGTGCGGTCGGCGTCGCCGGGTCGGTCATCGCCGTCGCCGCGGTGCCGGTCGCCCGGGACACGCTGACCGAATCCACACTCAGCACGCCACCGGACGTGGTGTCGGCGGTCGGAGTGGTACGGCCGGCGATCGCGTTCGGCAGCGACCCGCCGATGGCCAGGTCCAGGCGCAGGAAGAAGCCGTGGTGCACGGCCGCGTTCCAGGCCGTCACGCCGACCTGCGACTCCCGTACGATCCAGGTCTGCCGACCGTCGAGAGAGAACCGGATCTCCTCGTCGGTCTTGGTCCGGTCGATGACCTGCGAATACTCGTGGTAACCGGACTGGCAGCCGAGGCAACTCGCGAAGCCTGACGAGCGCCCGTTATATTCCGCGCACGGCCCGTCCGGCGCGGTGCCGCAGTGCAGTGTCTGCGCCAGCTGGTTGCGCCCGTTGACGTCGGTCATGATGTCGGTCTCGCCGACGCCCGGCCAGTTGTTGTAGTTGCCGCGATACGCCGCTCCGGTAGCGCGGAAGCCCGGCCAGTAACCGAGCGCATTGGCCACGTCGGGTTGCTTGAGCACCGCGGTGAACTTCGTCCGGGTGCCGGCGAGCGGTTCGAAGTCGGTGCGCTGCGTCTCGAGCCGTCCCGACGTCCAGTTGCCGGCACCGTCGCGGATCGCCTTGATGGTCAGCTTGCCGGCGCCGTCGAGCGAGACGTTCGCCGTGCTCGCGGACGCCGTCTCGACCTCGCCGGTGCCCCAGTCGGCGGCGCCGCCAGGGTAGGAGGTGCCGGTGCGCAGCAGCCAGTTGGCGCCGCTCGGCGAGGTGTTGGCGGCCCCGTCGAAGCTGTCCGACCAGACAGTGGTGAAGTCGCCCGTGGTGGGTGTGCCGCCGCTTGTGAAGACCTTGAACTCGAACAGCGAGTAGCCGTAGCCGCCCGGACGCGCTGTGCCGTACATGCGGATGTAGCGCCCGTTACCACTCACCGTGAGCGTCTCGGTGCCGCCGGCACCGTTGCTCGTGGAATAGATGTCGGTCCAGGTGCTGCCGTCCGTCGAGGTCTGGATCTGGTACGCCTTGCCGTACGCGCCCTCCCACTGGAGCCCGACCTGGCAGATGTTCTGCGCCGAGCCGAGGTCGACGCTGATCCACTGGGGATCACTGAACGTGCTCGACCAGCGCGTACCGGCGTTGCCGTCGGTGGCGTTGGCGGCCGCGACGTCCGCGCCCTCCTGCGACGATGCGGTGGTCGGCCGGCCCTGAGCGGCGTTGGTGGTGCCGCAGGCGGCGGGCGTGCTGCCGGTGGAGCCGTAGACCTTGAACTCGAACAGCGAGTAGCCGTAGCCGCCGGGCCGCGCCGTTCCGTACATGCGGACATAGCGCCCGCTGCCACTGACCGTGCGCGTCTCGGTGCCGCCGGCGCCACTGGTGGTCGAATAGACGCTGGTCCAGGTGTTGCCGTCGGTCGAGGTCTGGATCTGGTACGCCTTGCCGTAGGCGCCCTCCCATTGCAGAACCACCGAGGTGATGGTCGCGGGCGCGCCGAGGTCGACGCGGATCCACTGCGGATCGCTGAACGTGCTGGACCACCGGGTGCCGGCGTTGCCGTCGGTGGCGTTGCCCGGCGCGGTGTCCGCGCCTTCCTGAGAGGACGCGGTTGTCGGTTTGCCCTGCGAGAGCAGCGTGTCGGCGGCATGCGCGCCGAGCTGCGCCACCGCGAGATAGGCCGCGACGAGCGCGAGGACAACGATGGGTACGAGGCGCCGCCACAACAGCCGAGGCGGCGAGGATGCCGTGTTCACGGAAACTCCAGGGGATAGAGCGGCCAGGGCACCGGGGAATGTGCTGAGCACTCGGGGAAAGCGCTCTCCGTCCGTCCGCGAAGTGTTACGCCGCCCTTTCCGTCATGTCAATACCGAGGGACCCTCCAGGCCTCTTAATCCCCACAAAACCCCACACCCTCTTGACGTCAGCCCTCCACCTGGCGCACGGTGGTCAAAGTTTGGAGAGCGCTTTCCAACAAGGTGGCCGGCGGCCGCACCCGGTCGCCGGCCACCCACCCCCAGTCTGCTGGGGTGTCGTTGAGTTCCGCCCCTCGCTGAGCGCCGGCCTCTGAACCGCACGCCGGGTAGCAGGACTCGGGCGTGCGGCACCCGGCCCACACCCGATAAGGCCAAGCCGAACCCAGCGGTACTCGGCTTGCGCTTTCTCCGTCCTCTCCGCCCTTTCTCGTCGCCCTCGGCCCTCGCGCCTTGCGCTTTAGCTGCGCCGCCGACCCGAGCCTGCCTCTCATGCGCTACCTCCCGGCCAGAATTTGCAAGGTCCCATGATTGCCCGTCGACCCATCAATTCCCTTGTCTCGGCAGGGCGTCGCGCTATCAGCGGACTGAATTGCACGTTCCTTTACTCGGAGTGGCCGTGAGTCACGGGTGTGGCCCTGGGCCGCCAACCTTCCTCGCCGAGTTGAATGACCCACGTCGCAATCTCCACCCCCGTTCCGGGTAATGGTGGCGGCCCGGCCGGCTTCTTGTCCGCTGATCTGGTCGATTGCCGCCTTTTCCCCGGGTCGCCAAAACGGGAAATTGGCACGACTCTGATCGCTAGGCGCGGGCCGCCACCACGATTCCGCGTGACGGGTGTCTGGCAGGTGGAGGTTTCGCCGGCCTCCGCCCGAACTGTGGATGCCGTCGACGATCGGCTCCGCATGATCATGCAAGCCCGCCTCTCCGCACCGGGATGAACAGCCGCGTAACCGGCACAGCTTTTGAGCGTGGCGGCGCTTCGATCCCCACCGCCTGTGCCGCTCATGCGCGCGGCGAAAGGCGTCACCCGCCGGCGAACAGCTTCGTGATTTCGTTCGGTCTCGCATGCTGGCGAGTTCCGCGCTGATGAACATGTGCAGCTGCCGCATGAATAGCTTATCCAGCATTCTTCGCCGTGTCAGATTGAACGATCATGCCAATCCGAGGTTGGCAACAGCAGCGTTGGCGCGACCAATCAACATTTGAGTTCTCGGCTTGTCAGGCGTGGGGGAAAGGCTTGCCCTCCGGGAGCCTCGGGTGCGAAGCGCTCGAATTGAAGACCGGCCGGAAGCGCGAGTTCGGTGGACTTTCGAACTGAGCCGTGCAGGAGAACGGAGCCGGAACGAACCGAGATGCAGAGGTAGGGCGCAGGCAGGCCGGGACCGGAATGCGGGCAAGGGCGGACCGGAATGCGAGGGGCGGGCGGGGCAAGGGTGCCCAGGAGGCGAGGTGGACCCGGAGGTGAGGGGGGATTAGGAGGCGAGGGGGCGGACTGGGGTACGCGGAGGGCGGGCAGAAGTAGGAGGGACCCAGGGCCGATGACGAAGCAAAGAAGGGCTGGGAGGCTGGGCGAACCACGGCGGATCCGGCAGGGCAGACAGGGGCGGGAAGAGGCGCCGGCCGCGAGGAAGGTGGGCAGAGCGAAGCTGCGCACGGGCCTCTGGAGAAAAGTTTGTGGGGGATGTCGAGCAACGGGAGTGGGCTCCGACTATCCGCTGACAGTGGCCGTGACATGGCGGTGCCTGGATGAGTAGGAGATCGATATGAAGTACATGCTGATGATGTTCGGGGACGCCACCGACATGATGGAGGTGCGGTCCAAGGAATGGGTGCGGGACATGATCGCCTTCATGCAGGAGTTCAACGCCAGGCTGATGGCCGCGGGGGAGTTCGTGGACGCTCAAGGGCTTGACGTTCCGGCTACCGCCAAGACGGTGAGTCTCGCGGACGGGCAGGTCGTCGTGTCCGACGGGCCGTTCGCAGAGTCGAAGGAGGCGCTTGCGGGCTACTGGCTGCTTGACGTCAAGGACGAGGCTCGTGCGATCGAGCTCGCCGGTGAGGTCGCGGTCTGGGCCCAGCGCCTTGAGCTGCGCAAGATCGGGGAAGCGCCGGAAATCTAAGCAAAAGCGGGCAAGCGCCGGAGGTCTGAGCAACGCGGGCAAACGCCGGAGGTCTGAGCAACGCGGGCAAACGCCGGAGATCTGAGCAACGCGGGCCAGCGCCGTCGGCGGGGTGAGCACGGGAGGGCGGCGGGTGGTGGGGGAGATCGAGGGGCTGCTCAAGGAGCTTGCTCCGCAGGTGCTGGGCGGGCTTGTTCGGCGGTTCGGGCAGTTCGATGCGGCGGAGGACGCGGTTCAGGAAGCTCTTCTCGCTGCCTCGCTTCAGTGGGGGCGGGAGGGGGTGCCGGACAATCCGCGGGGGTGGCTGTTCTCGGTTGCCTCGCGGCGGCTGGTTGACGAGTTCCGCAGTGCCAGTGCGCGTCGCCGCCGCGAGACGGAGGTCGCCCTCAAGGACGTGACGGCTGAGGTCCCGGGTACCGATGACACGCTTGAACTGCTGTTCCTCTGTGCTCACCCGGCTCTGTCGGGGCCGTCCCAGCTTGCGCTCACCCTGCGAGCTGTGGGCGGCCTGACGACAGCGGAGGTCGCGCAGGCGTTCCTCGTACCGGAAAGCACCATGGCCCAGCGGATCAGCCGCGCGAAGCAGTTGATCAAGCGGAGTGGGCGGGGGTTCGAGGCGCCGCCGGAGGCGGAGCGTGGTGCGCGTCTGAGCGTGGTTCGGCAGGTGCTTTATCTGATCTTCAACGAGGGCTACACGGCGTCGGGTGGGCCGGCGCTGCAGCGGGCCGAGTTGACCGCCGAGGCCATCCGGCTGACCCGCCTGCTGCGGGCGGTGCTGCCCAAGGACGGCGAGACCGCCGGTCTGCTGGCGCTGATGTTGCTCACCGACGCGCGGCGGCGGGCTCGGACGGATGCCGACGGCAACCTGGTTCCGCTGGACGCCCAGGACCGCACGCTGTGGAGCAAGGAACAGATCACCGAGGGTGTCGCCCTGGTCTCGGCGACGCTGGGGCGTGGACCGCTCGGGCCCTACCAGCTGCAGGCCGCCATCGCCGCCATCCACGACGAGGCGCCCGGGGACGACGAGACCGACTGGCCGCAGATCCTGGCGCTCTACGAGGTGCTGGAGAAGATCGCGCCGGGGCCGGTCGTGACGCTGAACCGGGCGGTGGCGGTGGCCCGCGCCAACGGGCCGTTGGCCGGTCTCGCGGTGCTCGCCGAGATCGGCGACGACGCCCGGATGGAAGGGAACCACCGGGTCGAGGCGGTGCGGGCGCATCTGCTGGAGCGGGCCGGTTTCCGCGCGGAGGCGCACGACGCGTTCAACCGGGCCGCGAAGCTCACCGCGAGCGTGCCGGAACGCCGCTACCTGGAGGGAAAAGCTCTTACAGTGCTCGAATGAAGAAACCGGCATGATGGTTCGGTGACCGAAGCCAAGGGCCTGGTCCTCGTGGTCGAGGACGAGCGGCCGATCGCTGACCTGGTGCGGCTCTACCTGAGCCGGGACGGCTTCGGCGTGCAGGTCGAGCACGACGGCATCGCCGGACTGGCCGCGGCGCGCCGGCTACGGCCGGTCTGCTGCATCCTCGACATCTCGCTGCCGGGGCTCGAAGGCACCGAGATCGTGCGGCAGTTGCGAGCGGAGGGTGACTGGACGCCGGTCATCTTCCTTACTGCCCGTGACGACGAGATCGATCGGATCCTCGGTCTGGAGATGGGCGGCGACGACTATGTGACCAAGCCGTTCAGCCCCCGTGAGCTGGTCGCCCGGGTCAAGACGCTGCTGCGGCGGGCGGCCGGTCCGCCCGACGGTGGCCGGGTCCGCACGCTCGGGCCGGTGGTGCTCGACCCGGCGCGGCGCCTGGTCACCGTGCACGGGGCGGCACTGTCGCTGACGACCACCGAGTTCGACCTGCTCGGGCACCTGCTCGGCCGGCCGGGCCGGGTGTTCACCCGGGAGGAACTGCTGGCCAGCGTCTGGGGATACGCGTCGGCGGCCGGCACCCGCACCGTGGACGTGCACGTGGCGCAGGTGCGGGCGAAACTCGGCGAAGCGGCGTCGCTGATCCGCACGGTGCGGGGCGTCGGTTACACCGCCGATGCTTAGCCGGATCAGGGGCCAGGTCGTCCTGGTCACCGCCGCCACCGCGGTGATCGCCGTGATCGTGACGGCGCTGGTGGCGATCCCGGTGGCGATCCGGTCGGTCAACTCGCAGGCCCGCGACCAACTGGTGGAGCAGAGCAAACTCGCGGTCGAACTCCTGGCGACCGAACGCCCCGCCGTCCGGGAACGCATCGTCACCGAACTGCGCGAGCAGGGCATCGAGGTCTACCTGATCCGGGCGGGCGTCGCCGACCATGCGGGCCTGCCGAAACGGGTGATCCAGCAGGTCGCAGACGACGCCGAGGTCGACGCCCGGGCACTGGTGAACGGTCGCCGGTCGTTCATCGTCGGCCGGCCGCTCACCGGCCGTGACGCCGGCGTGGTGCTCACCCGCACGATGGCCACCGGCATCGGTGGCAAGGTGCTCGGCAGCATCTGGATCGCGTTGCTCGCCGGCCTCGCCTGCGGCATCGGCGCCGGCGCGCTGCTGGCCCAGTTCATCGCGCGGCCGATCCGCCGGGCGGCGTCGGCGGCCGGCAAACTCTCCGCGGGCGACCGCTCGGTGCGCATCTCCCGGCAGGGTCCGGCCGAGGCCGGCGAGCTGGCTGACGCCATCAACCAGCTCGCTGCCGCCTTGCAGGTCAGCGAGGGCCGGGAGCGGGACTTCCTGCTGTCGGTCTCGCATGAGTTGCGTACGCCGTTGTCGACGATCCGTGGCTACGCGGAGGCACTCGCCGACGGCGTGGTCGGCCCGGACGGTGCGGCGAAGGCCGGGTCGACGATGCTCGCCGAGGCGGAACGCCTGGACCGGCTGATCTCCGACCTGCTGGTTCTCTCCCGGTTGGAGGCGGCCGACCTGCCCATCGACGTGGTGGAGGTCGACGTGACCGAGCTGGTCCGGGGTGCCGGCGAGGCGTGGGCTGCTCGATGTGCCACGGACGGCCCGCTGTTACGCGTACATCTGCCGGACTCGCCGTTGATCGTCGAGACCGACCCGGGACGCATCCGGCAGGTGATCGACGGCCTCTGTGAGAACGCGTTGCGTGTGGTTCCGGCGGGGGTTCCGCTGGTGCTGGCGGCGCGCGCGGGCGCCGACGCGGCGGTGATCGAGGTCCGCGACGGTGGCCCCGGGTTCACCGACGACGACCTGGCGGTGGCGTTCGAGCGGGGCGCCCTCAACCGCCGTTACAAGGGGATTCGCAAGGTCGGCAGCGGTCTGGGCCTGGCCCTGGCGGCGCGTCTGGTGGGCCGGCTCGGCGGCCGGATCAGCGCCGGGCACGCGCCCGAGGGCGGCGCGATGTTCACGGTGGAGCTTCCTTACCCGGCCCGAACATTGCCCTGACCGAAGCCTGCGGTTCGGCGCGCAGTCTTTGACCCATGAGACGAACCCTTCTGGCCCTGGGCCTCACCGGCACGCTGGCCCTGGCCGGCTGCGGCCTCGACAAGACCGCCACCGCTTCCGGCTCGGCCGCTTCCGATTCGACCAATTCCGGCTCGGCCGCCTCGGATTCGGCCGGCTCCGGGCTCGGTGACGAGGCAGCCGCGCTTCAGCTCGTCGGGCTGGACACCGGGCTGGCCGACAAGGCGTCGGCCGGCACCGGCGACGCCCCGCGCAAAGCCATGCGTAAGTATCTGAATCGGAACACCCTGCACGGTGAGGTCGTCATCCAGACGAAGACCGGCACCAAGACCGTCGTCGTGCAGCGCGGCTCGGTCACCGCCGTGACGACCGACAGCGTCTCGGTGAAGTCGACCGACGGTTTCACGCTCACCTGGAAGTTCGGCGACAAGCTGCGCATCGTCCAGGCCCGCAAGAAGGTCGATGCGTCGGCGTTGAAGACCGGCGTGGAGATCGGCATCGCCGGCGCCAAGGACGGCGGTGTCACCTCGGCGCAGCTGGTCGCGGTCAAGTAGCGCGGTCAGTCGAAGCGTCCGGGTAAAGGGCCGCGGCCCGCCTCCCCCGGGGCGGGCCGCGGCGCATCAGTAAGGCTCTTCTACTGCAGGAACTCGCCGAGCGGGGACAGCAGCAGTCGCCCCAGGTCGGCGGAGATCCGGTCGAGGTGCGCGCGTTCCTTGTCGGTGGCGCCCATGTCGTGGCGCAGGCCCCACAGTTTCTGGGCGTTACGCCACGCGACATTCCTCGTGTACTCCACCGCCTCGCCCTGCCACCAGTCGTCGAGGCAGCCGTTCATCGTGTCGATGAGCAACTGCCACTTGTCGAGGTAGCCCCGGCGCAGGCCGGGGATGGACACCGCGAAGATCTCGTTGATCTGCAGGTAGTCGTGGTGCTGGTCGCTGTCGTCGATCGGGTCGGTGCCCAGGTGGTCGAACGTGGTCACCAGCGCGAACGGCAGGTCGAAGTTGATGTGCGCGTTCACCCCGGCGCACGCGGCCGGCAGCGGACGACAGTCCGGCCCGGGGATCCGCTGGAACAGTCCGGCCCAGACGCGCGGGCAGCGCGGGCTTTCGCTGGGACCGGCCCAGGCCCGAAGCGCGTCGAAATAGCGCGCCGCGAACTCCACGTCGAGGCGCGAGAGGAAAGCCGGGTCCTTGAACTTGCCCGCGTAGAGGCGCTCGAGCACACCCTCGGTGATCGTCAGATACAGGCTGTTGAAGTCGCAAAGCGGGTTCCCGGCCAGCAGCGGTGGCACGCGGCCCAGAATGTCCTGCAGCTTCGTCAGCTGATCAACCACGGCGGGTACGTCGTCGGGGTGCGATTGCAGCAAGTCGTACATCTCCTGCCGCACCGGGCCCCAGACCGACTGGGTCATCGGTTCCTCCAGATGCTTCTCCACGCGGAGGGCCCCCAGCACCGGACCGGCGACGGTAGCCGCCGGGCCGGTGCTCCCCCGTGCGAAGAAGCCTTCCATCGGCGGCTCGCGAGGGGATCGGTAGATCTACGTATTACTGGCGCGTAGGTAACGGAAAGGTCACGCCGCGGTGAGGAAGACCCGGCTGGCCTGCACCCGAGTGCGTACCTGCAGCTTGTCGAAGATGTGACCGACGTGGACGCCGACCGTGCGCTCGGAGATGAACAGCTTCTCGCCGATCTCCCGGTTGGTCAGGCCCTCGGCCATCGCGGCCAGCACCTCCCGCTCGCGCGAGGTGAGAATGCCCAGCTCATCGCCCGGATTGGGGTCCGGCGGGCGCAACGGCAGGGTCGGCACGTCGTCGGCGAGCGCGACTCGGAACCGCTGGGCCGTCGCGATGATCTCGTCGGCGAGCGGTCGCGCGCCCATCGCGATCGTCGTCGCGTACGCCTCGCGCAGCGCGATCACCGCGGTGGCCTTGCGTGTCGACGTAGTCCGCCGGGTGAGCGCCGCCTCGGCCCGCCGGAGCCGGGAATAGGCGGCCGGGTAGGGCTGGCTGCGCCGATCCCAGGCGGTGGCGGCCCGAAGCCAGGGCTCCGGGTCGTGCCGCTGCTCGATGCGGCTGATCTCGGCGTTGCACAGTTCGATGTAGCCGTCGATGACCGCGCGCACCGGGGTCGCGGCACTGTCGACGCCGTCGGTCATCCGCTGCACCACCGTCTTGAGCCGGCGGAGCGCACCCGGGTCGACCTGCTCGCCGTCGCTCAGGGCCTCGGCCTCGGCGCGCAAGCCGTGCCAGGCCAGGATGCCGAGCAGCATCAGGTCGTCGGCGCGGGTCTCGGTGAGTCCGCGTTGCACGGCCGCGCGGGCCTGGGTGTGCTGGCGCTGCCACATGGCAAGACCGGAGCGCAACGTCAGCATCGGCAGCACGTGCCTGGCGCCACCGCCCGCGAGCAGGGTGGCGACGGCGTCGAGATCGCGGGTGGCGGCCTCGATGTTGCCGAACCCGACCCAGAGCCGGCAGCGGGCCAGCAGCAGCTCGACCGCGTCGGCGCCGGACGGCCGGTGCCGCATGGCCGCCTCGAGCACCGTGTCGGCCTCGGACCACTGGCCGACCCGGAACAGGCCGTTGCCGGCGATGGCCAGCAGGCGGGTCTGATAGGTGCGGCCCACCCCCAGCGAGGCCAGCCGCTCGGCGCCGCGGCGGGCCACCAGCACGCCCTCCTCGACCTTGTTGAGCGGCCCGGTGAGCAGCTCGGCGAGGTGCAGATAGGCCACCCCCAGGTCGTCCGGGTGCCCGGAGCGCTCGGCGATCTCCACCGCCTGCCGGATGACGGCCAGACCGGCGTCGGGATCCTCCCGGAACGCCGAGCTGAAACCGAGCGCGGCACTGGCCCGCACCAGGTCAGCGGTGCTGCCGTTCTCCGCGGCCAGGTCGAGGGCCTCGGCGGCGCGCTCGAAGGCATCGGCGTAACGGCAAAGATGAACAAGCAGTTCAGCGAGGTACGCCGCGGCCGACGCCCGCTGGCGCGGGGTGCAGTCGGGCGCCTCGAGAGCCAATTGGTACTCCACCTCGGCCGTCGCCGACCGCCCCGCCGCGGCGAGGTAGCGCGCGCGACGAAGATGCAGGTCGCAGCGGCCCGGGGCGTCCGGGCGCCCGGCCAGCTCGGCCAGCCGGGCCAGGGCCCGCTGGTGCTCCCCGCACAGGTGGGCCGACTCGGCCGCGTGCGCCAGCAGCTCGGTGCGCTCGGGGGCGTCGTCGGCGGTCAGGTCCAACGCCAGGGACCAGTAACGATGGGCCTCGGTGAAGCCGTACAACTTCTCCGCCGACCGCGCCGCCGCGACCACCGAAGGCAGCGCCCGGGCCGGCTCACCGGCCCGCTGCCAGTGATGCGCCAGGCGGGCGTGGTCGATCGTGCCGCCGGCCTCCATCGCCTCGGCATAACGCCGGTGCAGCGACGTGGCCTCGGCCGGCAGGACCTCGGCCTCGAGGATCTCGGCCACCAGCCGGTGCCGCAGCCGGTAACCCTCCGCCGAGCTGGCCACGAACCGGTGCGCCACGGCCGCCCGGATCGCCTCGATCAGCTCGTCCTCGCCGAGTTTGGTCACCCGGGCCAGCACGGCGTGCTCGATCGGCTCGACACCGGCCGAGATCGCGTGGACCACCGAGTGGGCCGGGGCCGGCAACTCGTCCACCCGGGACAGGAAGATCTCGCGCAGCGTGTCGGACAGCTCGACCCGGCCGTCGCGCAGGTCACGGGCCAGTTCCTCGACCACGAAGGGGTTGCCGCCGGAGCGCTTGAAGACCCGGTCGGAATCTTCCGGTTCGACGGGGCCCCCGGTGATCGCGCTGACCAGCTCCTGCGTCTGGGCCCGGTCCAGCGGGGAAAGATCCACGACGCGTACGGACCGGAGCCGGCGCAGCTCGGCGAGCACCCGGCGCAGCGGGTGGGCGCCGTGCAACGCCTCGGCCCGCACCGCGGCCAGCACCGACAGCTCGACGCCGCCGAGCCCGGCCAACAGGTAGAGCAGCAGTTGACGGGTGCTGCGGTCGGCCCACTGCAGGTCGTCGAGGACCAGCAGCAGCCGCCGGCCGCCGGCGACCGCGCGCAGATCGCGGGAGACCCGGTCGAGCAGGGCGCCCGGATCGTCGGCACTGGTGTCGGACTGCCGCAGTCGCGGCTCGGCCTGCCGGAGCGCCTGCAGAACCGGGTGCAACGGGGATGCGTCACCGATGTCGAGGCAGGTTCCGGACAGCACGGCGACACCCGCGGCGCTCATCGCCCGGGCAGTCTCCCGCAACAACCGGCTCTTGCCGACACCGCTCTCGCCGGTGACGAACACCGCGGCGGTGCCACCCGGACCGACGTTGCGCAGGTCGGACAGGACCTCGGCAAGCGTGTCGGTGCGACCGACAAGCGGACCGTCGTCCCCCTCCTCGCTGGCCATGCAGGGCAGCCTAGTGCGAATCGACCTATCACGTTGTCGGCGGTTCGGTCTGTTCTGCGTCACAAAATGACGGGGCGCCGCAAGGTCAGAGATACGTCGTTCTGACGATCCAGAAGTGGACCGGTCCTGGCACCGTTTCTCCCCGGGGCAAGCAGTGATCTGGGGGAGCGTGAGACATGACCGCAATCGCTATGGCGGAGCAGGAGCGGCGTCAGACCGTGACCGTCCTCTTCATCGACATCGTGGGCTTCACCTCACTGGTCGACGAACTGGACTGCGCGGTGGTCCGCGCATTGCAACGGGACTACTTCTCGACCGTGTCCGAGGTGGTCCGCGCGGGGGGCGGCGTCATCGAGAAATACGTCGGGGACGCGGTGATGGCGGTGTTCGGCACCGGGGCGGGGGGCTTCGGTGCGGAGGCGGCCGCTTCGGCGGTACGGGTGGGCCTGTCGGTCCAGGAGGCGTTGAGGGGGCAACTCCTGGCCGGCAGGTTCGCTGTCCGCACCCGGGTGGGTCTGGCGACCGGCGACGTGATCGTCGATGTCGAGGCCGCTCGGGATTTCGGGCACGGGATGATCAGCGGAAGTGTGGTCAGTACGGCCGCGCGTCTGCAGGCGTACGCGCCGCACGACACGGTGGTGGTGTGCGCGGCGACCCAGGCGGTCACCGATCGGTTGATCGCCTATCAGGAGCTGCCCCCGGTCCGGGTGGCCGGCAAGCCGTACCCGCTCGATCTGTGGCGTGCGCTGCAGCCGCAGCGGGTCCCGGTCGGCGCCGGGCAGCTCTGCGGGGTGGGCGCGGAATAGGTCCGCGCACCTCACGGCGGGCGTCGATGGGGGCACCGGCGCCCGCCCTCCGCAGTGTGTCGCGACACCGTTGAACAGAAGTTGTCAGAGGCTCCCGGTAGGCTCGCCGCGAATTGACCACACCTAGGGCCACCGGGAGAAGCAGCTAGTGACCGCGGAAATCCTGTACGGGGCGGACGACCTCACGCACCTCGAAGGGCTGGACGCTGTCCGCAAGCGCCCGGGAATGTACATCGGCTCCACCGACAGCCGCGGTGTCAACCACCTGGCCAACGAGATCATCGACAACTGCACCGACGAGGGTGTCGCGGGTCATGCCACCCAGGTGGCGGTGATCCTGCACGACGACGGATCGGTGCAGGTCGACGACGACGGCCGGGGCATCCCGACCGACGTCAATGCCAAGTCCGGTCTCAACGGCGTCGAGCTCGTGCTGACCCGGCTGCACGCCGGCGGCAAGTTCGGCGGCGCCGGTTACAAGACGTCCGGCGGTCTGCACGGTGTCGGCGCCTCCGCTGTCAACGCCCTCTCGCTGCGCTTCGACGTCCAGGTCAAGCGGGACGGCAAGGTGCACGAGATCTCCTTCCACCGCGGTCAGCCGGGCACCTTCGACGGTCCCGGTCCCAGGGCGGCCTTCCACCCCGAGTCCGGCCTGCGGGTCGTGCGCAAGATGAAGCGCGGGGAGTCGAGCGGCACCTCGATCCGCTATTGGTACGACTCCCGCTACTTCGAGACCGGCGCCCGGCTCGACGTCGACGCGGTGCGGGCCAAACTGCGCAACACGGCGTTCCTGGTGCCCGGTGTGATCTACACGCTGCGCGACGAGAGCGCCGAGGAGACCACCACCGAGACGTTCCATTACCCGCACGGCCTCACCGACATGGTCGAGTTCCTCGCCCACGCGGGGGACAAGCCGGTCTCGGGCATCCTGATGGTCCACGGCGAGGGCACCTACAAGGAGAACGCCGCCGACGCCAACGGGGTGATGCAGTCCAACGTCGAGCGCCGGGCCGAGATCGAGATCGCGTTCCGCTGGGGCACCGGTTACGAGCGCACCGTCGAGAGCTTCACCAACACGATCCGCAACGTGCACGGCGGCACCCACCGCAAGGGCTTCGAGCGGGCCCTGGTGCGGTCGCTGACCGAGGCCATCCGCAACACCCGTGGCCTGCTGCGCCCCAAGGAGGACGTGCCGGTCCTCGACGACCTGCTCGAGGGCATGACCGCGGTCATCCACGTGCGCGTCCCCGAGCCGCAGTTCACCTCGCAGACCAAGGACGAGCTGTCCACGGCCGGCATCACGCGGGTGGTGCAGAGCCTGACGGAGGCGTACGTCAAGGAGTGGGTCGACGGCCGCAAGACGAAGGCCGAAGCCCGCACCGTCCTGCAGAAGGTGGTGGACGCGGCCCGCGTCCGGCTCACCCAGAAGCAGCAGAAAGACGCGGCCCGGCGCAAGACCGCGCTCGAGGGCGCGTCGATGCCGCCCAAGCTGGTCGACTGCCGGGCCACCGGCATCGCCCGCTCGGAGCTCTACATCGTCGAGGGTGACAGCGCCCTCGGCACCGCCCGGATGGCCCGCAGCTCGGAATATCAGGCTTTGCTCCCGATCCGGGGCAAGATCCTGAATGTGCAGAAGGCGTCGCTGCAGCAGGTGCTCGACAACGCCGAGTGCTCGGCCATCGTGCAGGTGCTCGGCGCCGGCTCGGGCCGCACCTTCGAGGTGAGCTCGATGCGTTACGGCCGCGTCATGATCATGGCGGACGCCGACGTCGACGGCTCGCACATCCGCACGCTGCTGATCACCCTGTTCGCGAAATACATGCGCCCGGTGATCGAGCAGGGCCGGCTCTTCGCCGCGATGCCGCCGCTGCACAAGGTCGTCACCAAGGGCCGCAACGCCGAGACCATCTTCACCTATACGCAGCAGGAGATGGAGTCCACGGTGTCGCGCATCGAGCGTGGCGGCCGGAGCGTGCAGCGACCGGTGCCCCGGTTCAAGGGCCTCGGTGAGATGGACGCCGACGAGCTGTGGGACACCACGATGAACCCGGCCACCCGCACCGTGCGGCGCATCACGATGGATGACGCCGAGCGCGCCGAGGAGACCCTCGAGCTGCTGATGGGTGAGCGTGTCGAGCCCCGGAAGAACTGGTTGATCGAGTCATCCGGCCGGATCGACCAAGAGACGATCGACGCCTGAGAGGTCGCTGTCACATGGCACGCCGCAAGAACACCGATAACCGCGTCGACCTGTCCGCGTTCGACCAGGCCGGCGCCCGGGTCATCGACAACCCGCTGACCACCGAAGTGGAGGACTCCTACCTGGAGTACGCCTATTCGGTGATCCACTCACGGGCCCTGCCCGACGCCCGGGACGGCCTCAAGCCCGTGCACCGGCGCATCCTGTGGTCGATGTCCGAGCAGGGCCACCGCCCCGACCGGGCCTACGTCAAGTCGGCCCGCGTCGTCGGTGACGTGATGGGTAAATACCACCCGCACGGCGACGTCGCGATCTACGACGCCCTGGTCCGCCTCGCGCAGGACTTCTCGCTCAACGCTCCGCTGATCGACGGCCACGGCAACTTCGGCTCGCCCGACGACGGACCGGCCGCCGCGCGGTACACCGAGGCGCGCATGTCCAACGAGGCGATGCTGCTGGTCGGCGAGCTCGGCGAGGGCACGGTCGACTTCAAGCCGACCTACGACGGCTCCGACCTCGAGCCCAAGGTGCTGCCGGCGGCGTTCCCCAACCTGCTGGTCAACGGCACGTCCGGCATCGCGGTCGGCATGGCGACCAACATGATCCCGCACAACCTGGGCGAGGTCGTGGCGGCCGCCCGGCACCTGATCAACAATCCCGAGGCGTCGCTCGACGACCTGATGCGCTTCGTGCCCGGCCCCGACCTGCCGACCGGCGGGCAGCTGCTCGGCCTCGACGAGGTGCGCCGCGCCTACGAGACCGGCCGGGGCGTGGTGCGCATGCGGGCCCGCGCCGAGACCGGCCCGCTCGAGGGCGGTCGCGGCCGGCAGGCGATCACGGTGACCGAACTGCCCTACGGCGTCGGCACCGAGAAGATCATCGAGGCGATCACCGACGAGGTGAAGGGCAAGCCGATCACCTCGGGTCCGCGTCGTGGCCAGCGGCAGGCGGCTCGCCTCACGGGCATCGCCGACGTCAAGGACCTCACCGACCGCGAGCACGGCACCCGGCTCGTCATCGAGTGCAAGGTCGGGGTCAACCCGCAGGCCCTGCTGGCCGACCTCTACCGCCTGACCCCGCTCGAGAGCTCGTTCGGCATCAACAACCTGGTGCTGCTCGCCGGCCAACCGCAGACGCTGGGCCTCAAGCCGCTGCTCGAGGTGTTCGTCAACCACCGCTACGAGGTGGTGACCCGGCGCACCGAGTTCCGCCGCACCAAGCGGCTCGACCGCCTGCACCTGGTCGACGGCCTGCTCATCGCCCTGATCGACATCGACCGGGTGGTCGCCGTCATCCGGGGCAGCGACGACGCGGCCGCCGCCAAGTCGTCCCTGATGAGCGAGTTCTCGCTGTCCGACATCCAGGCGACGTACATCCTGGACACCCCGCTGCGGCGGCTCACCCGCTTCGACCGCATCGAGCTCGAGACCGAGCAGGAACGGTTGCGCAACGAGATCGCCGAGCTGTCCCGCATCCTCGACGACGAAGAGGTGCTCAAGCAGGTCGTCTCCGACGAACTGGCCGAGGTCGCCGGCTCGTACGCCGCGCCCCGCCGCACCACGCTTATCGACGGTGACCTCAAGGAGGTTCTCGCCGCCTCGATACCGGCCGGTCCGCTCGAGGTCGCCGACGACCCGTGCCAGGTGATCCTGTCGGCGACCGGCCTGATCGCCCGCACCGCCGCCGAGAGCGAGGAGGCCACCGAGGCCCGCCGCCGCTCCGGCCGGGTCAAGCACGACGCGGTCCGCGCCCTGATCCACTCGACCGCCCGTGGCCGCATCCTGCTGATCACCAACCGGGGCCGGGCGTTCAAGACCGACGTGCTGCCGTTGCCGGTGCTGCCCGAGCAGGTCGGCACGGTGTCGCTGCGCGGCGGCATGTCGGCGGCCGAGCTGGTGCCGCTGGAGAAGGGCGAGCGGGTCGTCGGCCTGGCCCCGCTCACCGACGACAAGGGTCCCGGCCTCGCGATGGGCACGAAGCACGGCGTGGTCAAGGTGTGCGCGCCGGAATGGCCGGTCCGCTCCGACGAGTTCGAGGTGATCACCCTCAAGGACGGCGACGAGGTCCTGCAGGCCACCTGGCTCGGCGACGGCAACGAGACGCTGGCCTTCGTCACCTCCGACGCGTCGATGCTGAAGTTCGCCGCCAAACTGGTTCGCCCGCAGGGCCTCAAGGGCGGCGGCATGGCCGGCATCAACCTGACGGCCGACGCCGAGGTCCTCGCGTTCAACGTGATCGTGACAGCCGACTCCGCACACGGCGAGCCGATGGTGGTGACGTCGACCGGCACCCAGGTGAAGGTCACCCCGTTCGAGCTCTACCCGGCCAAGGGCCGAGCCACCGGTGGTGTTCGTGTGCAACGTTTCCTCAAGGGCGAGACGCAGCTGACAGTGGCGTGGGTGGGCCCGCGTCCGGTCGGTGCCAGCAGCACCGGCGACCCGGTCGAACTGCCCGAACCAGACACCCGCCGCGACGGCTCCGGCACCGCCGTCATCATGGGTCCCCAGATCATCGGGCACCTGATCGAGCGAGGCTGATCTCCCGCCTGTCGTGCGGCGTGGCGGGTCCTGGACCCGGCCACGCCGGGTTTCGGCCGCCATGCTGGAAGGACGACTGTGGGGAACGTTGCCGCGCTGGACGACGTCACCGAGCAGGGAGCCGTGGTCCGGCTCAACGGCGTCGACCTGTTCGTCCGCCGCTTCGGCGACCGCGACCGGCCGGTGCTGGTGGTGATTCACGGCGGTCCGACCTGGGATCACAGTTACCTTCTGCCGGCCCTCGCCGACCTGGTCGACACGGCCCACGTCGTCCTGTTCGACCTGCGCGGCTGCGGGCGCAGTCACCGCACGCCGCCGATCGGGGACCTGCCGGAAAGCCGGCTGCAACCTCACCTGCTGGCCGACGACGTTGCCGCGCTCATCCAGGCACTGGGCCCCGGCCCCGTCGATGTGCTCGGGTTCTCCTTCGGCGGTCGCATCGCCATGCGCCTGGTGCGGCAACACCCCGAGGCCGTCGGCCGGCTGATCCTGGCGTCGACCACGGCGTACACAGATTTCGACAGTGAGCTGACAGCCTCCGCCGATTACCGGCAGCGCCGCGACATGTGCACCGACATCAACTTCGACGACCCCCTGCTGACCGGCCCGACAGCACCGGACGGCGCATTGAGCCGGGCGATGGCCGTGGCGCAGGCCCCCCTGCAGGTGTGGCGCCTCGACCGCCTCGACGCCTGGCACCAGGTCCTCGATCGAGTGCGCTTCTCCAGTGACTACAACCGGCCGTACGCAAACGGATCGCTGCTGCCGGGCGGACCCGACAACGCCGCCGAGGTGTTGTTCGACTGGGGCCGCCCGGTGTTGATCCTGCACGGCGCGCGAGAGATGACCTTTCCCCTCGGGACCGCCCGGCGGCTGCACGCCGCACTTCCCGCCAGCACACTCGCCGAAATACCCGACGCGGCCCACATGGCGCATTTCGACAACCCGGTTCTCTGGCTCGCGGCCATCCGCCGGTTCCTGCTGCCGTCCTAGCTGCCCCGCGCCCGCGCCGACCCGGCGGTCAGGCCTGGGCCAGGCAGAGGCAGAACGGGTGACCCGCGGGGTCCAGGAAAACGCGGTAGGCCGTGCCGGGCTGATCCGGGTGCTTGGCCGCACCGAGAGCGAGCACTGCCGCCTCGGCCGCGTCCAGGTCGTCGACGAGCATGTCGAGGTGCATCTGCTTGGGCCGTCCCGCACCGGGCCACGTCGGCGGTGTGTAGTCGGCGACCCGATGGAAGGCGATGCACTGCCCGTCCTCGGGGCAGGCCGCGGCCCGGTCGGCAGACAGGACGTCGACCTTCCAGTCCAGCATCGCGCCGTAGAACCTGGCGAGCGCACCGGGATCAGGGCAGTCGACAGCGATCAGAGGTAAGCGTGCGATGGCCATGCTGATCAGGCTATCGACGACGGTGCCGGCCGCGCCTAGCCGGTTCCCAGGAGTTGACCTCGGAGCACGCTTGCCAGCAGGTCGGCGTCCACCGGCTTCTGCAGGTAGGGGGCGTTCGCCTGGACCATGCCGGTGCTCAGGGCGATGTGCCGGGGGATGCCGGTGGCGTACACAATTTTGATGTTGGGGTATTCGGCGGCGACTGTGTCGGTGAAGCGGCTCTGATCGCCGGGGATGGACAGGTCGGCGACGATGGCGTCGATCTGGCCCTGGCGGGTCCGACAGATGTCGACGGCGTCGGCGCCCGCGCTCGCGCCCAGCGTCTGGAAGCCCCGAGACTTCAGGGCCAGTTCGGTGACCTCGAGGATGTCGGGGTCGTCTTCGACAACCAAGATCGTAGGTTGGTGCATTTCCCCTCGATCCGCCACTAAACGGTCTGTTCTCCGGAGGCTACGGGACAGGTAGACGACAGATAGTGGATCTCGATAAGTCTGATGAATGGGCGTAGCGTCTGGCCCGTGTTCGGCTTCACAGACAACTACCAGGACCGGTCCACGCGCGAGGGCTATCAGTTCGAGTTCTTCTGCGAGCGCTGCGGCAACGGTCACAGCTCCTCCTTCAAACATTCGGTGACCGGTTTCGGCGGCAAGCTGCTGCGCATGGGCGGCGACCTGGTCGGCGGCGAGTGGGGTCGCAAGGCCTCCGAACTGGGCTACGACTCGATGTGGATGCGCGACGGCAACCGCGGGCCGGCGTGGGACAAGGCACTGCAGAACGCCGTCGAGGAAGTTCGGCCGCATTTCTCCCAATGCCACCGTTGTGGCGAATGGGTCTGCGGGCAGATCTGCTGGAACGGGGAGCGCGGCGTCTGCGTGAACTGCGCGCCGAAGCTCGACCAGGAAATCGCCGGCATCCAGGCGCGAGCCCAGGTCGAGCAGCTCAACGACAAGATCCGCCAGGTCGACTGGACCCAGGGCACCACCTACGGCCAGCCGGCGGTCGGTCGCTGCCCGTCGTGCGCCAACGACACCGGCGGCGGCAAATACTGCCAGCATTGCGGCACCCCGCTCGCCGCCGCCTCGGAGGCCAACCGCTTCTGCGGCCAGTGCGGCACGAAGGTCACGCCGGGCGGCATGTTCTGTACGGGTTGCGGCACGTCAACGGCCTAGGCGAGGAACGCCGTTTGCCACCTGAATTCGCCGCTTTCGCCCAGCCGATCCGCAGGCTCGACGTTGCTGCCTGAGTCCAGGGCAGATCATGCGGCTCGGCGCGGGCGCGACCAGCCAGGTCGAGCAGGGCGGTGGCGTGGTCGGCTCGGGCCCGGCACCCGCGAGCGGGCTGATCGAGCAGTGCGGTTGTCTCGCGATCTCTGACGGGACGGTGCGGCCGAGAGCGATGCAGTTCTGTGGCGGGCGAGGGCGGCCGCGAGCGCGTGCCTGCACCTTCGCGGGGGCCGCGCGCGCGGACGATCAGCCAAAGGTCCGGCCGCTGCTGACAGGTGCGGCCGGACGGCGCCCTTCCACTGAAGGCCATCGTCACCATGCTGACCCGCGCCGCCATGCTGACCCGCGCCGCTTGTTGATCCGCGCCGCTTGTTGATCCGCGCCGCTTGTTGACCCGCGCCGGTTGGGGGGCCGCGCGGTTGGAGGCCTGCGCCGGTTGGGGATCTGCACCGGCAGGCAGTCCACGCCGGTTGCTGGCCCGGACCGGTCGCGGTGGCCGCAACAACCGCTCCATTACGCGGGGGCCGGCGCCGGGTTGGGGCCGGCTGGCTGAGATCTGCGCCGGCTGGGCATTCACGCCGGCGGTTGGCCTGCTCCGGTCGCGGTCGCCCGCGACAACCGCTCCGTTGCGCGGGGGGCAGGGCCGAGTTAGGGGCTGCCGGCTGGGGGCCCGCGCCAGCAGGGGGCCGCGCCGGCTGCTGGGCCGCGCCGGCTGCTGGGCCGCGCCGGGTTGGGGAACTGCGCCGACTGGGCAGGTGGCGCGGGCGGGGGCTCAGGCGAGGCCGGACTGGTAGGCGAAGACGACCAGTTGGGCGCGGTCGCGGGCGGCGAGTTTGACCATGGAGCGGCTCACGTGGGTGCGGGCGGTGGCTGGGCTTACCACGAGCAGTTCGGCTATCTCGTGGTTGGTCAGGCCCTGGGCGACGAGCGTGACGATCTCGCGTTCGCGGTCGGTGAGGCGATCGAGGTGGGGGTGGGGCGTGGTCGGGCGGGGCGTCAAGCCGGTGAACTCGCGGATCAAGGTCTTGGTGACGGAGGGGGAGAGCAGTGCGCCGCCGTCGACGACTGTGCGGACCGCGTCGAGCAGGAGCGCCGGTTTGGTGTTCTTGAGCAGGAAGCCGCTGGCGCCGAGGCGGAGCGCGTCGAAGACGTATTCGTCGTGTTCGAAGGTGGTCAGGACGATCACGCGAGTGCCGGCCAGTGCCGGGTCGGCGATGATGCGGCGGGTGGCTTCGAGGCCGTCGACGCCGGGCATGCGGATGTCCATCAGCACTACGTCGGGCCGGGTTCGGCGGGCCTGCGCGACGGCGGCGAGACCGTCGGCGGCCTGGGCGATCACGGTGAAGTCGTCCTCGTTGTCGAACAGGACGGACAAGCCGAGGCGTACGAGATCCTGGTCGTCGGCCAGCAGTACGGTGATCATTTCGACCGCCGGGGGATGACGGCGGTCACCGCGAACGTGCCGTCCCGCGGCCCGGCGTCGAACCGGCCGCCGAGATGCTCGACCCGGCGCCGCATGCCGCTGAGGCCGAAGCCCTCGCTGTGGCCGGCCCCGCCGGCCCGATCGACCACGCGCGGGCCGGCCCCGCCGCCCTGATCGGCAACGCTCAGGTCGGCAACGCTCAGGTCGGCAACGCTCAGGTCGGCAACGGCGGCCTGATTGACCACGCTCAGGTCGACACCGCCGGGCTGATGGTGGATCGCCACCCGGGCGTGCGGCTCGGCGGAATGCTTCACGACGTTGGTCAGTGCCTCCTGCAACACGCGATAGGCCACCAGGTCGGCAGCCGCCGGCAGTGGCCGTGGCGTGCCGTCGACGCTGAGTTCGACGACCACGCCGGCGCTGCGGACCCGGTCGCAGAGCTCGCCCACCCGGGAAAGGCCGGCCGGCAGCACGGAGGACAGGGTCGCGCGCAGCTCGTCGAGCGCCTCGGCACTCGCGGCGCTGATCGCGGCCAGTGCCTCGTGGGCCAGCTCCGGCCGGGTGTGCCGCAGGTGCAGCGCGACCTCGGCCTGCATCTGGATCGCGGCGAGGCCGTGCCCGACCACGTCGTGCACCTCCTGGGCGAGGCGCAGCCGCTCGTCGTCGACGAGGCGGCGCTCGGTCTCGGCCCGTTCCCGCTGCTGCGCCTCGACCACCTGCCGGCGGGCGG
This sequence comes from Paractinoplanes ferrugineus, assembly GCF_016862195.1. Taxonomy (GTDB): domain Bacteria; phylum Actinomycetota; class Actinomycetes; order Mycobacteriales; family Micromonosporaceae; genus Actinoplanes; species Actinoplanes ferrugineus. The sequence continues at coordinate 74,747 of NZ_BOMM01000036.1, forward strand.
CACCGAGCGTGAACGGAACGACCACCCAGGCCAGCCCGGGGATCAGCCCGGCCGGGCCCGGCCCACCGAACAGGACGTGGCCCATCAGCAGCACCAGGGCCACCACGGACCAGGCGGCGGCCGACTGCGGGCGCCGGCTGCGGGCCACCGACCAGACACAAACGGCGATCGAGAGGAGAACCGGACCGTACGGATAGCCGACGAGCAGATAGGCCAGGGTGATCGAGGTGGCCGCGAGCAGCGCGGGCACCGGCCATCGGCGGCGCCACGCCGGCACCGCCCCGGCCGCCACGACCAGGACGGCGGCAAGCCAGTCGGGGGACTGGTCGGTCGCCGAGCGCAAGTCGATGAGCGGCAGCGTGGCCAGTCCCACGAGGATCAGCGCGGCCGGCACGGCCGCATCGCGGGGGCGCATGCCCACACCTTGCCGCATCGGTGCTCGGGGCGCATCGGACCGGGGACGTAGCCAGGCTACGTCGGTGGACGTAGTACCGGAGTCGCTTGTGAGCGGATGAGCCGAGCGTTCCGGGCCGCGAGGCTGGGGCCATGAGACCGAAGACCCGCGAGGCCGAGGCCGTGAGATCGACGACCCGCGAGGCCGAGGCCGGGAGACCGGCGACCCGCGAGGCCTGGGCCATGAGACCGAAGACCCGAAAGGCTTGGCTCGTGGCGCACGTGTTGTCGGCGAGCGCCTGGATCGGCATCGACGTGCTGGTCGCGGTGCTGGCAGCGGTCTGTGTCGGGAGCGACGACCCGGTGCGGCGCGGCCTGGCCGGTCAGGCGTTCGGCACGTTCGTCTGGTGGCCGATGGCCGTCTCGGCGCTGATCTGCCTGGTCACCGGCCTGGTGCTGGGCTGGGGCACCAGGTGGGGCCTGGTCCGGTTCTGGTGGGTCACCATCAAGCTGGTGCTCAACGTCGTGCTCTGCACGCTCATCCTGGTCCTGCTGCGACCGACGATGCCGGAGGCTTACGCGTACGGCGTGGCCGTCGCCGCCGGCTCTCCGGTCACGATGGAGGCGAACGGCCTGATCATGCCGCCGATCGTCTCGCTCACCGCCCTGACCGTCGCCACGGTCCTCTCCGTCTACAAGCCATGGGGCCGGATCAGGCAGCTCGAGCAAGAGGGCGCGCGCCGGCGGTCGCGGTGACGGCGGGCACGGTCCGGAGATTGCGGGCGGGCGGCGACGGAGCTGGTGGGTTCCGCGCCGCCGCCCGGATCACGTGGCGGAACTACTTGCTCGGTGCGGGCACGTCACACTTGATCTTCGGGTTGACGCCGAGCCAGTTCAGCGGACCGGCCGCGATGGTCACCAGGACGGTGCCGGCCTCGGCGCAGCTGGCGTCACCGTCGCCTTTGAAGTAGCCACGCTCATAGGCGGCCACGCCGCCCAGAAACAGCCAGATGATCAGAATGACGGCGCCGATCGAACCAGTTCGCATCGGGGGTCTCCTCGGTCGTGGGGGTGACCGGGGATACCCCGCGTGCGTCGATCTTTAAACGAACCGGGCGCGCGATTTCACTCAGCCGAGCCGGCGCGGCCCTCAGGGGGTGAGCCCGGCCACCGGCGCCGGGCCGGTAGTCCGCGACGGCCCGGTGTCGCACCCGGGCCGTCGCCGGGGCGGGGACTTGGCAAGTCCCGTACTATTCGGAATTCTTGCTTGCCTGCAGGGTGTAACTCACCGGGAGGCGGTCGGGGGTTTCGTTCAGTTGCCATTCGTTGTCGGCGGTCTCGTGCATGCGGCCGGGCAGTGCCTCCCAGGGAACTGATTGATGTTCCACCAAGCCGGTGAGCGTCATGCCCGCGTCGAGGACGGCGGTGACTATTTCACCGAGGCCGTGGTTCCATTCGTGGGTCGTGCTGTTGGTGAATTCGGCATCGGTTTCCACGTAGGTTCCCGGGTCGTCGAAAACCAGCGGCTCCGCGCGTTCGAAGTACGGGTATTTGATGACCAGGTCGTTGCCGGGCGCGGTCTCGTCGATGGACCACAACACCGGGTGGCCCTCGCGAATGAACAGGCGGCCGCCCGGGCGCAACAGGGCCGATACCGTTCGGGCCCAGCGGGCTATGTCCGGCAGCCAGCAAAGCGCGCCGATGCCGGTGTAGACGAAGTCGTAGCCGGTGCCGACCGCTTCGACGGCGTCGTAGACGTTCGATTGCACGAATTTGACGTCGGCCCCGGCGAGCTGGACGATCCGCCGGGCTTCGTGCAGTGATTTCTCGGAGAAATCCAGGCCGGTCATCCGGGCACCCAGCCGGGCCAGGGACACCGTGTCGGTGCCGATGTGGCATTGCAGGTGGATTCCGCGTTGATCGGTCAGGTCGCCCAGCCGTGGGAGGTCAAAGGCGACAACCTGGCTGAGGTACGACGGATCGGATGCGAACTTCGCCACGGCATAACTGGGGGAGGCCGCATGCGCGGGCGCTCGGTCGTCCCAGTTGGCCCGATTGACTTCGAGGTATTCGGTCACGAGGGCACCATAGAGGCCGCCCGCCCGCCCGCGCCGTAGAGTTTCCGGGCAAGACCACTTCCTAGACAGGCGGGGTGCGGTTTGGAAAGCAGGCGTACGACGGTGCGGGATGTGCGCCGGGCCAACCGGTCGAGCCTGCTCACCGATCTCTTCCACGGCGGCTTGCAATCCCGGCAGCAATTGGCCGGCACGACCGCGCTCAGCCAGGCCAGTGTCAGCAACCTGATCGGCGAGATGCTCGAGGAGGGTCTCGTCGAGGAGGCCGGTCTGGTCGGCTCGGACGGCGGCCGACCCCGGGTACTGCTGCGCGTCCGGCCCGGTTTCCGTTACCTGGTCGGCGCCGACGTGGCCGAGACCCGCATCCTGGTCGAGCTCTACGACCTGGCGATGACCCGGCTGGCAGTGGCCGAACTGACCCACGACGACGATCCCGACCAGGTCGCCGCCCAGCTGCTGGCCGGCCTCAACACGGTCCTCGCCGACGCCGACGTCTCGCCGCACGAGGTGCTCGGCTACGGCGTCGGTGTCCCCGGCGTCGTCGATGCCGACGGCGTGGTCGACTCCCAGTCGACCGGCTGGGACGCGGTTCCGCTCGGCGCGATGCTGCGGGCCGGCACCGGCGTCCCGATCTTCGTGGAGAACGGGGCGAAAACCTTCGGCCAGGCCGAGATGTGGTTCGGCGCGGGCCGCGGGGCCCGCCACGCGGTCATCATCATGATCGGTACGGGCGTGGGCGCCGCCGTGGTGATGGACGGCCGCGGCTACCGGGGCGCCAACAGCAACGCCGGCGAGTGGGGCCACACGACCTTGGTGTACGACGGTGAGCAGTGCCGTTGCGGTGCCCGCGGTTGCCTGGAAGCCTATGTCGGGGCCGACCGCATCGGCCGTCGCCTGGCCACCGCGACCGGCCATCCGTTCACCCCCGACCTGCTGGCACGCCTGCTCTCCGCCGATCCCATCCCGCCCGCCGCGGTCGAGGTCTTCACCACCACCGCGGGTTACCTGGGCGCCGGCATCGCCGACCTGATAAACCTGTTCAGCCCGGAACGCATCGTGATCGGCGGCATCGCCGGCTCGATCTTCGGCGAGCGTTTCCTGCCGGAGATCCGCGACGCGGTGGCACGGCATGCCCTGCGACGCCCCTACGCCCAGACGAGCATCGCCCTGTGCTCCCTGGGCATCGACGCGGTGGCGATGGGAGCGGCAACCCTCCCGATCGCCCAACTCCTGGCCGACGGCGGCCTGCCCGAACCGGACGAGCCGATGATCGCCATGCCACCCCGCCCTCGCCGGCCACCGGAGCGCTCCCGCCGCTAGCCCGCGGGTTCGATCTGGACACCGGTCCACTCCCGCGAGCGGTGAGGCTTTCCGAGTAGTGCTATGAGTGATGGTCGGTGGGTGTCGGGTGGACACGCGCGGACTCGTCGTGGTGCAACGAAAGAGCGCAGAACCCCGGTAGGGAGTGTTCCTCGCACACCGGCCGCCGGCGCCTCGCGAGCCGGGCCGGAACCCGCAAGCCGGGCGGTTACCGGCAGGCGGTCCTGGTGCCGCGCCGGCTGCTCGACGGCACCCGGGTCCGGCGGCTCGCCGCCGAGGTCGCGCCGCTGACGACTCAGTTCCCCAGGCGAGCCCGACGGCTTCGCCGTGCTCGAGCTGACTGATCGCCTTGTGCCTCCTTGAGATGTCAGAACTGTGCCATGTTCATCGCGGCATCCCGGGGCGCGGCAGAAGTTTGACACCACTGACCCCACGACTTCCTGCACTTTTCGAGGAACTTCCCGCTGTGCAAGGTGGGTGGCTACAGAAGTGGAACATCTAGGAAATGTCAGAGTAATGACTCGCGACCAGTCTGCTTTCACTGGCTCCGGCAGCAGCCAGCGAGACGGGCGGAGAACCCGGGGCGCCGGGCCGTCCTGGACATCCGCATCCCCACGATCCGCCGTGCCGCGACTCCGGCGTCACGCCCCCTTCACCACGAACGGAGTTCTCACATATGTCCACCACCCCCAGCAAACGGCGGCGTGCGCTTGCGGCGGTAGGCGCCATCGGGACGACCATGGCCCTCCTGCTCGCCGGCTGCGGCGCCCGAGCCAGTGACGACACGGCCCAGGCCGGGTCATCCGCGGCGGCCAGCTGCGTCGACACCTCCGGCAGCACCATCAAGCTAGGCTTCCTCAACTCCCTCACCGGCGGCATGGCGATCTCCGAGAAGACCGTCTCCAATGTGCTGCACATGGCCGCCGACGAGATCAACGCCAGCGGCGGCATCCTCGGCAAGAAGATCCAGTACGTCCAGGAGGACGGCGCTACGGACTGGCCCACCTTCGCGGAGAAGACCGACAAGCTGCTCACCCAGGACTGCGTCGCCGCGATCTTCGGCGGCTGGACCTCGTCCTCACGCAAGGCCGTGAAGCCGGTTGTCGAGAAGCGCAACGGGCTCTTCTTCTACCCCGTGCAGTACGAGGGCCTCGAGTCGTCGCCGAACATCTACTACACCGGCGCGACCACCAACCAGCAGATCATCCCGGCGATGGACTTCCTCGCCGCCAAGGGGGTGAAGACGCTGTTCCTCGCCGGCAGCGACTACGTCTTCCCCCGCACCGCGAACGCGATCATCAAGCTCTACGCGGCCAAGCTCGGCATCAAGATCGTCGGTGAGGAGTACGTACCTCTCGACAAGGACGACTGGACCAGCCAGGTGGCGAAGATCGCGGCGGCCAAGCCCGACTTCATCTTCAACACCATCAACGGCTCGTCGAACGTCGGCTTCATCAAGGCGTACTACGACGCCGGCCTGACCCCGGCGAAGACTCCGATCATCTCGGTGTCGATCGCCGAAGAGGAGGCGCCGGCCATGGGGCACGCAGTCACCGGCAACTACGCGTCGTGGAACTACTTCCAGTCGCTCAAGACCGACACCAACCCGAAGTTCATCCAGAGCTGGAAGGCCTACCCCAACAGCAGCGGCGTCACCTCCGACCCGATGGAGGCCGCCTACATCTCGCTGTACCTGTACAAGGAGCTCGTCGAGGCGGCCGGCTCGTTCGACGTCAACGCGGTGAACGCGGCGGCGAAGTCGAAGACCATCACGTTCGACGCGCCGGAGGGCAAGGTCACCCTCGACGGCAAGAACCACCACATCTCCAAGCCCGGCCATATCGGCCAGATCAACGCCAACAACCAGTTCGACATCGTCTGGGCCTCGGACAAGTTCATCGAGCCCGACCCGTACCTCGAGGGCTACGACTGGTTCCCGGCGGCCATCCGCAAGCAGCTCGTGGGTGCGGCGGGCTGATCGCCCCACCACCCGAACGCGGGGTTGCGTGTCGCCTGCGGCATGCAACCCCGCACACCCGGACCCGAAATCCGCACAGAGAGCGATCGCACGTGGACGCACTGATCCCACAGCTGCTGAACGGCAGCGCACAAGGTGCGCTGCTCCTGCTCGCCGCACTGGGCCTCTCGCTCACCTTCGGCCAGATGGGCGTGATCAACATGGCCCATGGCGAGTTCCTCATGCTCGGTGCCTTCACCGCCTACCTCGTCCAGCAGGTCATCGCCGCCAGCGACCTGTCGATCCCGGTCGCGCTGCCGGTCGCGTTCGTCGTCGCCGGCCTGTTCGGCCTCGTGCTGGAGGTCACCATCATCCGCTGGATGTACCGCCGGCCCCTCGACACCCTGCTCGTCACGGTCGGTGTGAGCCTGATCCTGCAGCAGGCGGCACTGCAGATCTTCCCGTCCCAGGGCGTCCCGGTGGAGAAGCCCAGCTGGCTCGACGGGCAGCTGAACGTCCTCGGCTACAACTGGCCGCTGCGGCAGCTGTTCACCATCGTGCTCGCGGCCGTCTGCGTCGCCGGGCTGTCGGCCTGGCTCAAGTACACGTCGTTCGGCCGCCGCATCCGGGCGACCGTGCACAACCGGGACCTCGCCGAGACCACCGGGATCTCCACCCGCACCATCGACCGCCTCACCTTCTTCGTCGGGTCGGGTCTGGCCGGCGTCGCCGGTGTGGCCGCGTCGCTCATCGGCGGCACGAACTCCCAGATGGGCGCGCAATACATCATCCCGGCGTTCCTCGTCGTCGCCGCCGGCGGCATCGGGCAGCTCAAGGGCACCATCATCGCGGCGTGGGTGGTAGGCGTCGCCCTCTCGTGCTTCGCCTACTGGACGACCGGCAGCCTCGCCCAGGTGCTCGCCTTCATCCTCGTGATCGTCTTCCTGCAGCTACGCCCGCAGGGCCTGTTCACGGTGCGAACCAGGAGTCTGGCATGACCAAGCTGAAGCCATGGATCTCCCTCAGCGGCATCGGGGTGTTCGCCGTCCTGCTCCTCGTGATCGCCCCCCTCGTACTCTCCGATCACTGGCTGAACAACGTCGGCAAGTACTGCTGCTGGGCCATCGCCGCGGTCGGCATCGGCTTCGCGTGGGGCCGGGGCGGGATGCTCGTGATGGGCCAGGGGGTGTTCTTCGCCCTCGGGGCGTACTCGATGGCCATGCACCTCACGCTGGAGACCGCCGGTGACCAGGTCCCGGGGTTCATGGTGCTCTACGACCCGCTCGCACCGCTGCCGGCGTTCTGGGAGCCGTTCCGCAGCACCGGGTTCACCCTGCTGGCGATCGTGCTGCTCCCGGTGGTCGTGGCCGGCATCCTCGGCTACGCGCTGTTCAAGCGCCGGGTGAAGGGCGCGTACTTCGCGATCCTGACGCAGGCGCTCGCCGTTGCGCTGGCCACCCTGATCAGCTCCACGATCCGCGAGACCGGCGGCGACACCGGGCTCAGCGATTTCAAGTACTTCTTCGGCTTCGTGCTCAACGACCCGGCGAACAAAGTCATGGTGTACAGCATCGCGGCCGCGCTGCTCATCGTCTGCCTGCTCGCGGTGTGGCAGTTCTACCGCAGCCGCTTCGGTGAGCTCCTGGTCGCCACCCGGGACGCCGAGGAGCGGGTGCGTTTCCTCGGCTACGACCCGGCCAACGTCAAGCTCGTCGCCTTCGTCGTCTCCGCGCTGATGGCCAGCATCGGCGGCGCGATGTTCGTGCCCATCGTCGGCATCATCACCCCCGCCGAGATCGGCGCCGCCGCCTCGATCCTCATGATCGCGGGCGTTGCCCTCGGCGGTCGCGCATCGCTGTTCGGCCCGGCACTCGGCGCGATGGCGGTCGGCTGGGGGCAATCAAGCCTCGGCTCGACCTGGCCCGACGGTTGGACCTACGTCCTCGGTCTGTTGTTCATCGTCGTCATCCTCTTCCTGCCGCAAGGGCTGTCGTCGCTGCCGGCCAGGTTCGCCGCGCTCCGCCGTCGCCCGACCGTCCAGCCCACCCCGGCGATCGCCGCCGCCCAGCTCGAGGAGGTCAGGTCGTGACCGCCCGCGCCGAACGGCACTACCGCGAAACAAAGGAGGCTCGGTCATGACCGCCGCATCGCTCGTCGTCACCGACCTCCGTGTCGAGTTCTCGGGTTTCGTCGCCGTCGGTGGCGTCTCCTTCGACGCGCATCCCGGCGAGGTCCGGTTCCTCATCGGACCGAACGGCGCAGGCAAGACGACCTGCATCGACGCCATCACCGGGCTGACCAGAGGCACCGGGTCGGCGAGGCTCGGCGAACAGGAGCTGCTGGGCAAGCAGGTACACAAGATCGTCCGCCTCGGGGTCGGCCGTACGTTCCAGACGGCGAGCATCTTCGACGAGCTCACCGTGCTGCAGAACCTCGACATCGCCGCCGGGCTCCACCGCTCCTCGGTCTCGCTGCTGCGGGCCCGGCGCGGAATCGACCCGTCCATCGAGCGCGCGGTGGACGAGACCGGACTCGCCGGCGAACTCGCCACGCAGGCCGGAATCCTGTCGCACGGCCAGAAGCAGTGGCTGGAGATCGCGATGCTGCTCGTGCAGGACGCGAAGGTTCTGCTGCTCGACGAGCCGGTCGCCGGCATGAGCCACGACGAGCGCACCGCCACCGGCGAGCTCCTTCAGCGCATCGCGGCCGAGCGGATCGTGCTCGTGGTCGAACACGACATGGACTTCATGCGCCGTTTCGCCACCCGCGTGACAGTGCTGCACCAGGGCAAGGTGCTCTCGCAGGGCACGGTGGCCGAGGTCCAGGCCGATCCCAAGGTGCAGGAGGTCTACCTCGGCACCGCGGGCGCCGCCACCACGGCCGCCATGGCGGTCGTACCCGAACCGGTGGCCGAGACGCTGAAGCTGACGGAGGACTGACATGCTCGAGATCACCGACATCGAGGCCGGCTACGGGCGTACGCGGGTGCTGCACGGCGTGACGGTTCCGGCCGGCAAAGTGGTGGCCGTGCTCGGCCACAACGGCGCCGGGAAGACGACCCTGCTGCGCCTCGCGATCGGCCTCATCAAGCCGACGAAGGGCCGCGTGCTCTTCGACGGCGAGGACATCTCGTCGCTCGCCCCCAACAAGCGGGTGGCTCGCGGCATGGCCTACGTGCCGCAGGGTCAGCAGTCCTTCGGCCAGCTCACGACGCTGGAGAATCTCCAGCTCGCCGCGGACGGGCGCCGGCGCGGCAAGGCGCTCATCGACGCGCAGCTGGCCCGCTTCCCCGCACTGGAGAAGTTCGCCACCCGCAAGGCGGGCCTGCTCTCCGGCGGGCAACGCCAGCAGCTCGCGATCGCGCGCGCCCTCATCACCGAGCCGAAGCTGCTCATTCTCGACGAGCCGACCGAGGGCATCCAGCCCACGATCGTCGCCGAGATCGAGCAGACCATCATCCAGCTGGCCGGCGAGGGCATCAACGTGCTGCTCGTCGAGCAGCACATCGGCTTCGCCCTCGATGCCGCCGACCGCTACGTCGTGCTCGCCTCGGGCTTCGTCACACGGACCGGCGACGGTGGTTCGGCGGCCGCCTCCACCGTGCGAGCCGCCATGGCGATCTGAGGGGCTATGACCCACGCCGGCAACGCCGTCGTAACACCGGACAGGGACGATGCCCCCACGCAAGGTGCCTTAGGGGATGTCACTGTGTCGACGGACAACGCGCGCGCGGCCGCAGAGGACAGCCTGGAGGACTACGCCTTCCGCTATGTGCCGCGCACCTTCCGGCGCTGGAGCGCGGCCTCGGTCGGGGCAACCGCCCTCGGGTCCATCGCGTTCCTCGCCGATTTCTCGATCGGCGCGAGCATCGGCATCGACCACGGCACCCCCAACGCCGCGCTCGGCATCCTGTTCGCGTCGGTCATCATCGTCATGGTGGGCGTGCCCGTCGCCTACTACGCCGCCCGCTACAACCTCGACCTCGACCTCATCGCCCGCGGCTCGGGATTCGGCTACTACGGCTCGATGATCACGACGGTGATCTTCGCCGGCTTCACCTGCATCTTCTTCGCCCTGGAAGGCGCCATCATGGCGCAAGGGCTGCAGGTGGCGACGGAGTTGCCACTGTGGCTCGGCTATCTGATCTCGACCGTCGTGGTGATCCCGATCGTCATCTACGGCATGCGTGCCCTGGAGCGCCTGCAGTTCTGGACCACGCCGCTGTGGCTCGCCCTCGCCCTGCTGCCGCTGCTGTGGATCCTCGTCTCCGACCCCGACTCGGTGCGCGCCTTCACGTCGTTCACCGGCAACTCCGACGGCTCGATCAGCTTCGGCGCCGTCGTCTCGAGCGCGGCCGTGTGCTTCGCCCTCACGCCGCAGCTGGCGGAGCAGATCGACTACCTCCGCGCCATGCCGCCACGCACGCCGTCGAACGCCCGCTCGTGGTGGACGTCGTTCGTGTTCTCCGGCCCCGGCTGGGTCATCTTCAGTGGCACCAAGCAGGTGATCGGGGTCTTCCTCGCCGTCTACCTGCTCGTGAAGGTCGAACCCAACCTCGGTCACCACGCGACCGAACCGGTCAAACAGTTCGTCGGGATGTACCAGGCCCTCATCCCCAACTGGCTCGCCATCGTGCTCGCCGTGGTGCTCATCGTCGTGGCGCAGGTGAAGATCAACGTGACGAACGCGTACTCCGGCTCACTCGCCTGGTCGAATGTCTTCACCCGGGTGGCGAAGCACTACCCGGGCCGTACGATATTCGTGCTCTTCAATCTGGTGATCGCGTACGTGCTCATGATGCTGGACGTCTTCACGCTCATCTCGTTCGTGCTGAGCCTCTACGCGAACGTGGTCATGGCATGGCTCGTGACGATCGCCAGCGATATCGCGATCAACAAATGGGTGCTGCACATCTCGCCGCGCTTCCCCGAGTTCCGCCGCGGCATGCTGTACGACTGGAACCCGGTGGGGCTCGTGTCGGTGGGGCTCGCCTCGATACTGTCGCTGCTCGCGTTCGGCGGGCTGCTCGGCGACGCCGTCAAGCCGTTCTCGGTACTCATCGCGATCGGCGTCGCGATCGTCGCCACGCCGGTCACGGCACTCGCCACGCGGGGGCGCTACTACCTGCGCCGCCGCTCCGACGGCATCGACTCCCCCCTGTTCGACGACGACGGCAACCCCTCGGGCGAGCGGCTCCGCTGCCACGTCACCGGGTATACGTTCGAGCGTCCGGATATGCTGGCCTCGGCCGAGAGAGGGCCGCGCGGCGAGGTGCAGTACGTCTCGTCGCTGGCCCTCACGCTCGACGATTCCGATCGCTACGTGCTCCCGCCGGAAGTCACCGGGCCCAGGCACTGGGCGATGACCCGGGGGAAGGGGAGGTAGTGGAGGAGCCGGTCGACACCGCGACCGCGATTCTCGCGAGCGCCGCGGTTCTTCTGCGTGAGCGCACGTTCGACGACATCTCCTATCGTGTCCTCGCCGACGAGGTCGGCATCTCGGAGCGCACGATCTACCGCCAGTACCCCACGCGTGCGCACCTGCTCGCCGCCCTCTCGAACTGGATCGAGCAGACCCGCTTCCCGCTGCCGCCATTCGTGACCGTGTCCGATTTCCGAGCCGCCGTGCACGAGCGCTTTCGTGCCTTCGACGCGTCGCCCGCGTACGCGTACGTCGGCGCACGGGCGTCCGCGATCTCGCCGACGCTCGACACCGAGCCGGCCTACATCACCCGGGCGATCGAGGCGATGCTCGAAGTGGGGGCGCCGACGCTCAACCGGCGGGATCGGCGGCGGGTCGCGGCCTCCCTACGTTACTTCTCGTCGGCGATGTTCTGGGCACGCCTGCGCACGGGCTTCGACCTGGATGCCGGCGAGATCTGCGACGCATTCGATCACGCGATCGACACCGTCCTCGCCAAGCTGCCCGACGCGACGTGGGCGAAGCCGTGACCGAATCGATGGCCGTCCCGGGGCTGAGCGGCACGCAAGCGGCCATCCTCGCCGCCTACGCCGAACTGATCGAGGAGATCGGCAGCGACGACGTGTCGAACCGGGTCATCGCCCGCCGGGCCGGCATCGCCGAGCGCACGGTGTTCCGCAACTATCCCACGCGCGTCGACCTGCTGCTGGCGACCGCGGCGTGGCTCGAGGCGACGGTGTTCGCTCGCGAGGAGTCACACTCGATCTTCGACATCCCCCTGGTGATCCGCGAGGCGATGCAGCGGTACGACGCGCGGCCGGAACTCGCGCACGTCGTCGCCGAGACGGCGATGCGCGGCGTGAACGGCGCGACGCCGTCACCCGGCCGGGCGCAATTGGAGCGGTTGCTGGACGGCGAGGTGCCATCCCTCGACGCGGCGAAACGCAGGGCGGTCATCGCCGCGCTGTCACACCTCGACTCCGTCGGGACGTGGGTGACGTTCCGCCGCGAGTTCGGTATGGACCGGCGAGACATCGCCGACGCCGCCGCGTGGGCGGCGGAGGCGGTGCTCGACAGCATCCGCGACCGCGTCGCCCCATAGCGGGTCACCCGCCCCAGTCGCGGAGGCGTGGCCAGCAACGATGCGTATCTGAGCTTGTTGCCACACCGGTGCGCGCAAGGCCAAAAGTTGGGCCGAGGCAGGGCGGGCGGGCGCCGGAAGGTCAGGCCGCCATGGCGAAGAAGTGGCGCAGGTTGTCGTTCCGGGCCACGCCGGGGGCGGCCACGGCGTCGACTATCGCGGGGGCGCGCAGCAGGTCGTCGCTGACCGAACCGTCGCCGCCCAGGGACGGGGGCTGCCACGATCGCCGGCGGGTCACGGCCAGGGCCAGTCGGGTCAGGCGGGCGGCGAGCACGTCCTGGATCGGCGGGCCGGGGGTGGGGAGCGCGGCGATCAGGTGCAGGATCCGGCGAACGGTTTCGGCGGCCTGGTCGTCCGTGATCAGGGGCTTGCCGAGGTAGGTGTAGGCCAGGCCGCGGGTCAGGTATTCGGCCACGTTGAGCAGTTGGGCGGACGTGGGGCCCCGCTCGTAGAGGGCCATGCCGTTGCTCCAGCCCAGCCGGGCGCCGTCGGTGCCGTCCAGCTGGCCGGGCGGCCATTCGGCGCGGATGCGCTCGTCGTCGGACCAGTCGGCCTGGGGGGCCGGGGTGGTCGGGGCGATGCGGGTGCCGGCCGGCGGCTGGACCTTCCGACGAAACATCACCTGAAACTACTCCCGCGCGGGGGCGGGCCCATCGACCGTTTCGGCAGGATGGGCCCGCCCGGAAACCCGGCTCGCCCGGAAACCGGCCCGCCCGGAAAAACCTATTCGCCGCGGATGCGACCAATTGTGTCGCGGAACCACAGGGCGCTCTGCTTGGGCGTACGCGTCTGGGTCTCGTAATCGACGTGGACGATGCCGAATCGCTTGGCGTAACCCTCCGCCCACTCGAAGTTGTCCATCAGGGACCAGGCGAAGTAGCCGCGCACGTCGGCGCCCTGTGCGCAGGCGTCGGCCACCGCACCGAGGTGCGAGGCCAGATAGGCGGTGCGGTCGTCGTCGGTGACGAAACCGGTGGTGTCCGGTTCGTCGGCGAAGGCGGCGCCGTTCTCGGTGATCACCATCGGCAGGCCAGGGTAATCGGTGTGCAGCCGGACCAGCAGCTTGGTGAACCGCTCCGGGGTGATCGGCCAGTCCATCGCGGTGCGCGGGGTGTCCGGCAGGACGGCGCGCACGACCGGTTCGCCGGCCTCGTCGTGCGTGTTGCCGTCGAGGTCGGTGCCGGCGAAGTCCTGCCCGAAGTAGAAGTTGACGCCGAGCACGTCGAAGGGTGCCGAGATGACTTCCAGGTCGCCGTCCTGGATCGGGAAGGCGGACCCGCGGGCGTCGAGTTCGGCGACCATGTCCTCGGGGTAGCGGCCGTGCCGCAGCGGGTCGAGGTAGATGCGTAGCCCCATGCCGTCGGCGCGGCGGGCGGCTTCCCGGTCGAGCGCGGTGTCGCCGGCCGGGTCGGCCGTTCCCATGTTGAGCGTGATCCCGAAGGTGTGGTCCCCGGTCGACGCGGCGCGCATGCGCTGGGTCGCGAGCCCGTGGCCGAGCAGCAGGTGGTGGACGGCGGCGATGGAGTCGTCGAAGTCGCGCCGGCCCGGCGCGTGCACGCCGAGGTTGTACCCGAGCCACGCCGAACACCACGGCTCATTGAGTGTGGTAAATGTCTTGACCCGGTCCTGGAGTTTGTCGAAGACCAGCATCGAGTAGTCGGCGAAACGGTAGGCGGTGTCCCGCGCCGGCCAGCCACCGGCGTCCTCGAGTTCCTGCGGCAGATCCCAGTGGTAAAGCGTCACCCACGGGTCGATCCCGGCGGTCAGCAATTCGTCGACGAGCCGGTCGTAGAAAGCGGCGCCGGCCGGGTTCAGCGGCCCCCGCCCGCCGGGCTGAATCCGCGGCCAGGACACCGAGAAACGGTACGAGTCGACGCCCAGGCTCTTGATGAGCGCGACGTCGGCCGGCATCCGGTGGTAATGATCGCAGGCCACGTCGCCGTTGTCGGCATTGTGCACGGCGCCGGGCGCACGGCAGAACGTGTCCCAGATGGACGGAGTGCGCCCGTCCTCGTCGGCGGCACCCTCGATCTGATACGCCGAAGTCGCCACGCCCCATCGGAACGAGGCGGGCAGGCCGGTGACGGGCGGGATGACGATGCTCGGTGCGGTGGGATTCATGTCTCTCCAGGTGGATTTCGAAGGGGCCGGCTTCCGGAGAGAAAGCCGGCCCCGCGACCGAGCTGACCCGCAGCGGAAACGAGATGTCAAACCGCGGAGACGGGTTGCTCGGCCGGATGCAGCCAGCACGCGACGGAACGGCCGGCTCCATCCGGGGTGTCCGGCCGACCGAGCACCGGGATGGCGGTGGAACAAGGCTCGAAGGCCTTGGGGCAACGCGGGTGAAACGAACAGCCGGTGGGCATGCCCGCGAGATCCGGCGGCGATCCGGGAATGCCGGCGAGCTCGCGCTTGGGTCCGCGAAGGGCCGGGAAAGAGCTCAACAGACCCTTCGAGTACGGGTGGAGAGCGTCCCGGTAAATGGTGGCCGCCGGTGCTTCTTCGACGATCCGGCCGCCGTACATGATGGCGATCCGGTTGGAGAACTCGACGAGCAGCGACAGGTCATGGGTGATGAAGATGACCGAGAAGCCGAGCCGTTCGCGCAGCTCGATCAGCTGGCCGAGGATCTGCCGCTGCATGACCACGTCGAGGGCGGTGGTCGGCTCGTCCATGATGACGACCTGGGGCTGCAGGATCAGCGCCATGCCGATCATGACGCGTTGCCGCATGCCGCCGGAGAGCTGGTGCGGGTAGGCGCCCATCCGGTCGGCGGAGATGCCGACGAGCTTGAGCATCTCCCGGGCCCGCGCGTTGCGGCTGTGCTCGCTCATCTTCGGGTCGTGCGCCTTGAGCACGTCGGTGAGCTGGGTGGAGATCTTGTGCACCGGGTTGAGCGAGTTCATCGCGCCCTGGAACACGATCGCCGTCTCGGCCCACCGCCACGCGCGCAGCTGCTGGTCGGACAGCCCGAGCACGTCGTAGGCCGCGGCCGAGGAGGGGTGGTAGACGACCTCGCCGCCGGTGATGACGCCGGGCGGCGCGAGCAGCCGGGTCAGGCCGTAGGCGAGCGTCGACTTGCCGGAGCCGCTCTCGCCGGCGAGGCCGAGAACCTCACCCCGATGCAGGGTCAGATTCACGTCGCGTACGGCGTGGACCGCTTTGTCGCCCAGGCCGTAGTCGACGTTGAGGTTGCGGATCTCGAGGACGGGTTCAGCCATCACTTGGCCTCTCTCATGACCGGGGTGGCGACCACGGCGTGCGTTTTCGGCAGCGGCGAGTTCTCGAGCACCGGGGTGAAGCCGATGCGCATCCGGACCGTACGCCCGGAAGCGGTTCTGAGTTTGGTCTTGCCCGCGCTGCGCAGGCGGGGGCTGACGAATTCGTCGATGCCGAAGTTGATCAGCGACAGGGACGTGCCGAGCAGGGCGATGGCGAGACCGGCCGGCACGAACCACCACCAGGCGTCCTGGCCGAGGGCCTGCTGACCCTGCGCCCAGAACAGGATGGTGCCCCAGTTCCAGCCCGAGTTCGACACGACGCCGATGAAGGCCAGGGTGATCTCGGAGAGCACCGCGAAGATGACGGTGCCGACGAAGCCGGAGGCGATCACCGCGGTGAGGTTGGGCATCAGCTCGAACACGATGATCCGCCAGGTGCTTTCACCGCTGGCCCGGGACGCCTCGACGAAGTCCCGCCGGCGCAGCGACAGCGTCTGCGCGCGCAGCACCCGGGCGTTCCACGACCACGAGGTGAGGCCGATGACCAGCGCGACCAGCATGTCGCTGGCGTTGTTCAGCACCGAGGTGATGATGATCATCAGCGGTACGGCCGGGATGACGAGCACCACGTTCGTCAGCATCGACAGGCTGTCGTCGGTCTTGCCGCCCAGGTAACCGGCGGTGACCCCGATCAGCACCGAGAGCACGGTGGCGATGGCGCCGGCCAGGAAGCCGACAAGCATGACGCTCCGGGTGCCGACCAGGATCTGGCTGAACACGTCCTGGCCCAGGTGGGTGGTGCCGAACCAGTGCGCTGCCGAGGGGCCCTGCACCAGGTCGTTGCCCCGGGCGCTGGGGTCGTACGGCGCGACCCACGGCCCGATGACCCCGACGATCGTGTAGCCGGCCAGGATGACCAGGCCGGTGGCGGCCTTCTTGTTGCGGACGAAGAGGAACCGCTGCCGCCTGGACCGGCCCGGCCTGGGCTCCTCGGGCTGCGCCATCGAGCCCTGCCCGGGGATGACCTGCTCGATGCTGGAGGTGGGTATCGTCATCGCTCAGCCCTCCTTGCGGGTGCGCGGGTCGAGGAGCAGGTAGGCGATGTCGGCGAGCAGGTTGGCGACCAGCACCGAGATCGTGATGACCAGGAAGACGCCCTGCATGAGCGGATAGTCCTTGGCCCCCAGGCCCTGCAGCAGCGTGTAACCGAGTCCCGGGTAGGAGAACACGATCTCCACCAGCAGCGTGCCGCCGACGATGAAGCCGAGCGCCAGGGCGAAGCCGGAGATGTTCGGCAGCAACGCGTTACGCGCGGCGTAGGCGACGGCGACCCGCCGCTCGGGGAGCCCCTTGGCGTGCGCGACGGTGATGTAGTCCTCCGAGGAGACGGTCACCATCATGTTGCGCATGCTCAGGATCCAGCCGCTGACCGACGAGATCAGGATGGTCAGCGCGGGCAGCAGGCTGTGCTGGATCGCGCTGGGGATGAAGTACTGGTCCCAGGCGGGCACGAGGCCCGAGTCGAAACCCCCGGACGACGGGAAGAAACTGTCCGGCCCGGCCAGCAGGTAGATCGCGATGATGCCGAGCCAGAAGTACGGCACCGAGGAGAAGAACGTGGTGACCGGCAGCAGCCCGTCCGCCCAGGATCCGCGGCGCCAGCCGGCGACCACGCCGAGCGAGGTGCCGAGCACGAAGCTGATCACCGTGGTGATGCCGACGAGCAGCAGCGTCCAGGGCAGCGCCTGGCCGATGACCTGGGAGACCGGGGCCGGGAAGAAGGTGAACGACAAGCCCAGGTCGCCGTGGAACAGCTGCTTCCAGTAGTCGATGTACTGGCTCCAGAGGCTCTTGTCCTTGTCGAGTCCGAAGAGGACATAGAGCGACTGGATCGACTTGGTGCTGAGCTGACCCTGGTACTTGGTGATCAGTGACTGCACCGGGTCGCCGGGCACGAGGCGCGGGATGAAGAAGTTGAGGGTGATCGCGGCCCACGCGGTGAACAGGTAGAACGCGAGGCGCTGGAGGATGTATTTCATTTGCCGGCCCCCTCGGGGACGTCGTAGAGCCAGCACGCGGCCCAGTGCCCGGGTGCGTCGCCGATGGTCAGCGGCACCGGCAGATCGGTCGAGCAGCGCGGCATCGCGGCCGGGCAGCGCGGGTGGAAGCGGCAGCCCGACGGCGGGTCGATCAGGCTGGGCGGCTCGCCGTTGCCGCGATCCTCCTCGGTCGGATCGAGGTCACCGGTGAGGCGGTCGGGGTCCGGCGCGGAGGCGATCAACAGCCGGGTGTACGGGTGGGCCGGCGTCTGCGTGACGGTCTCGCTGTCGCCGCCCTCGACCATCCGGCCCGCGTACATCACCATCGTCTCGTCGGCGAAGTAGCGCGCCGACGCGATGTCGTGGGTGATGTAGAGGATCGCCAGGTTCAGTCGTTCCTTGAGATCGCGCAACAGGTTCAGCACGCCGAGCCGGATCGAGACGTCCAGCATGGACACCGGTTCGTCGGCGAGCAGCGCCTCGGGTCGGGCGCCGAGTGCGCGGGCGATCGCGACGCGCTGCCGCTGGCCGCCGGAGAGCTCGTGCGGGAACTTGTCGAGGTAGCGCTCCGGCGGCGTCAGGCTGACCCGGCCGAGCAGGTCGGTGAGCGCCGCCTCGAGGTCCGCCTCGGTGCGGCCGGCGTGGCCGTGGATCTGGAGAGCCCGGGTCAGGTGATAGCGGATCGTGTGTACCGGGTTGAGTGAGGCGAACGGGTCCTGGAAGATCATCTGGACCCGGGCGGCATACCCGCGGAACGCGCTGCCGCCCTTGACCCGGGTCGACTCGCCGTGCAGCTGGATGTCGCCGTCGGTACGCGGATAGAGCTGGGCGAGCAGACGGGCCACCGTGGACTTGCCGGAGCCGGACTCGCCGACGAGCGCGACTACCTTGCCGCGCCGGAGGGTGAGGTGCACGTCGTCGACGGCGTGGACCGCTTTTTTCTCGGACGAGCTGAAGAGATCACGCAGTCGCCGGCGGACGGGGAAGTGCTTGGTCAGGCCGATCGCCTCAAGCACCACCTCGTTTGCCGGCGCCTTGGCGTCCTGGAGAGACGTCATGCCGGAGCTTCCTTACGAGGGGTGAGCCGCCCCCCGCAC
Organism: Paractinoplanes ferrugineus; assembly: GCF_016862195.1. GTDB lineage: Bacteria > Actinomycetota > Actinomycetes > Mycobacteriales > Micromonosporaceae > Actinoplanes > Actinoplanes ferrugineus. The sequence continues at coordinate 93,411 of NZ_BOMM01000036.1, forward strand.
GAGGGTGCCGTGCGGGGAGCGGCCGGCGATCAGGAGTTGGCGGGCTTGAGGTGCTGAACCACGTCGAGCGCGTACGGCTGGGTGGGCTGCATGCCCGCGTACGGGTCGGCGTCGGACGGCCAGCCGGTCCAGTTCTTGGTGCTGTAGGCGCCACCGACGTTGTCGGAGCCGACCGGCAGCATCGGAGCCTGCTCCACGAAGACCTTCTGGATCTGGTTCATCGCGGTGGTGCGGTCCGCGTCGCTGGTGGCGTTGGCGTACGCCTTGAGCGCGGCGGTCGCCTCCGGGCTCTTGAACCGGCCGAAGTTGCCCTGCTGGGAGGCGGTGCCGATGGGCTTCATCAGGTCACCGTCCATGACGGTCTGGTAGATGTCGTACGGCGTCGCGCCGCCGTTGGTCCAGCGCAGGGTGGCCTGGAAGTCGCCCTTTTGGACGTTCTGGTCCCACTTGTCCTGGTTGGCCTTGTCGACGGTGGCCGCGATGCCGATCTCGGCCAGGTTCGTCTTGATGATCTCCAGCGACGTCTGGTAGTCGGACCACGGCGCCGGGTCGGTGAGCGTGATCTTCACCGGCTTGCCGGACGGGTCGGTGAGCGTGGTGCCGTTGAGCTGGTAGCCGGCACTCTGCAGTAGCGCCTTGGCGCCCGCGACGTCGACGGTGAGCTTCTTGTCCTTGTACTCCGGCGCGATGAACGCGTCACCGGCGCCGTCCGGCAGGCCGGTCACACTGTTGATCTGCGGGTGGAAGTAACCGGCCTCGGCCTGGTTGAAGATGTCGGCCCGGTTGATCACCATGTTCATGGCCTGGCGCAGCTTCGGGTCGTCGAACGGCTTCACCGTGGTGTTGATGTAGAGACCGTGGATGCCGAGCACGCCGGGCGCCCAGATCTTGTGGTTCTGCGGGTCCTTCGAGACGAAGGTGGCCTGGTAGTTCGGGATGAAGACGAAGCTCCACTCGGCCTCGCCGTTCGCCAGCGCCGTGGTCTGCGCGCTGTTGTCGGCATAGGACGTGTAGCGCAGCTCTTTGACCTTCGGCATGGTGCCCCAGTAGCCGCTGTCCCGCAGGGTCAGCACGACGCCGGCCTGGGTGAAGGACTTCAGCGTGTACGGGCCGGAGCCGACCGGGTTCTTGTTGACGTCCGTCGCCGGGTCCGAGATCTTCTCCCAGATGTGCTTCGGCACGATGGTGGTGTTCGCCATGATCTTGTTCTGGTTGACGAACTGCGGCGCGGCGAACGTCACGTGCACCGTGCTGCCGCTGACCGTGATGTCACCGAACGGGATGGCGTTGGCGTTCAGCGCCTCGTTGCTCTTGAGCAGGGTGAACGTGTAGGCGACGTCGTCCGCGGTCAGCTTCTGCCCGTCCGACCAGGTGGCGTTGTCGCGCACCGTGATGTCCGCCGACTTGAAGTCAGCGGCCCACTTGACCTCCTTGGCCAGCCACGGCTTGGCCGGCTCGGCCGGCTTGACCGGGTTCCACATGAGCAGCGGCTCGTAGAGCATCCACTTGTAGCCGAGGGCGTTGGCCGACGACGTACCGGCGAACGGGTTGTGGTTCTCGGTCTGCGTGCCGTTGGGCATGCCGATCCGCAGGTAGTCGACGCCACCCTTGTTGGCGTTCGCGTTGTTGGCGTTGGGCGAGTCGCTGCACGCGGCGATGCCGCCGGTGGCGAGTGCGCCCGCCAGGACGGCTGCGAACAGAGTCCTTCTCTGCATCGGTACTCCTGAGTGGTGTTTGGGTGAAGAGGGGTGCACGCCATCGCGGGGCCGGGTCAGGGGCTCCGTGCAAGAGGGCGCGTGGCGGTGACCGATCAGTGATCGGGGGTGCTCACCGTGTTATTCGATGGTTGAGCCTCGTTTGACGAAGCTCGCCGGAATGACTGTCGGACGGTTGGGCAGGGGTGTGCCCTCGAAGTGGGCCAGCAGCGTACGAGCCGCGGCCTCGCCCATCTCGCGCAGCGGTTGATGCACGGTGCTGAGTGGCGGCTGGGTGTGGGCCGCCGTCGGGATGTCGTCGAAGCCGGCCACCGCCACGTCCTGCGGGATGCGCCGGCCGGCGTCCAGCAGCGCCTGCATGGCACCGAGCGCGGACAGGTCGTTGTGGGCGAAGACCGCGTCGAACTCGACGCCGTTCGCGATCGCGGTCTGCACGGCCTCGGCGCCGCACGCCACGGTGAAGTCGCCGAGCGAGGTGCGCTCGGCCGCGATCGGCAGGCCGGCGTCGGCGAAGACCCCGGCGAAACCGTCCAGGCGCTGGCGGGTGCAGCCGAAACGCTCCGGTCCGGTGATCACCAGCGGGCTCCGCCGGCCGATCTCGAGCAGGTGCCGGGCCGCCGAGCCGGCCCCGTCGTGGTTCGTCGTCCCGACGCTCGGGATCTCGCCCGAGGTCTGGTCACGGTCGTCGATCAGCACCACCGGCAGGCCGCGGCGGTGCAGGGTGGCGATGTACTCGAGGGTGCCTTCGGGCTCGATGACCAGCAGGCCGTCGAAGGATTTGGCGGACACCTGGGCACCGAACTGGCGCATCGACTCGTCGCCGCGGTTGCACGTGAACAGCAGCAGCCCGTAGCGCTCCGTCTCGAGGACGTCGACGGCACCCTGGATCACCTCGCCGATCCACGGCCAGGTCAGTGACGGAACGAGCATGCCCACCACCCGGGTGCGTCCGCGGGCCAGCCCGACGGCACGGGAGCTGGGCACATAGCCGAGTTCGTCGATCACGGCGCGGACCCGGGCGGCAGTCGACTCGTCCAGCTCACCCTTGCCGTTCAGCACCCGGGAAACGGTCGTCTTGCTGACCTTCGCCCGGGCCGCCACGTCGGCGATGGTGATCGGCACTGGTCCTCCTGAGTCGAGGCCCGCGATTGTCTCCGGAGTGCGGAGATCATGTTGCGAGGGCATTGCGGAACCGGTTTCGGGACCGGTTCCGGCAGTTAACGCCAGTGGCCGCCGTCACGTCAATGAGAAAGAAACTTTATTTGTGTATCGCTCTGGTAACCGCACCGAAACGCGCCGGGTTTGCGGCGAATGTCAGGCCGGTAGGGCAGTCAGATGGGGCAGCACGATGCCCAATGGGGCATCGATGGTGAGCGTCGCGTAGGGCTCGCCCCGGGTCACTCCACGGTTGACGATCGCGACCCGGATGCCCAGCTTCGCGGCCCGCAGCACGAACCGCCGGCCCGACATGACAGTCAGCGAGGAGCCAAGGACCAGCAGCGTACGGGCGTTCTCCACCAACGCGAAGCTGCGAGTCACGCGGTCCGCGGGGACCGTCTCTCCGAAGTAGACGACGTCCGGCTTCAGCATCCCGCCGCAGCCCAGGCAATCCACCACGGTGAATTCGTCGAGCGACTCGTCGGCCAGCTCGGCGTCACCGTCCGCGTTGAACGCCACCGCCACTGCGGCGAACGTCGGGTTGGCCTCGTCGAGGCGGTCGCTCAGCACCTCGCGCCGGGTCAGCTCACCGCACGCGAGGCAGGTGATCCAGGCCAGGTTGCCGTGCAGTTCGACGACGTCGTTCGCGCCGGCCGCCTGGTGCAACCCGTCCACGTTCTGGGTGATGATGCCGTCGAGGACGCCCTGGTGCTGCAGGCGGGCCACGGCCCGGTGACCGTCGTTCGGGACGGCCGCCCCGATCGTGCGCCACCCGAGGTGACTACGCGCCCAGTAACGCCGGCGGGCGATCGGATCGCGGGTGAAGGTCTGGTAGGTCATCGGGGTGCTCCGCCGGGCCGAGCCGGACGGGCCGCGGTAGTCCGGGATGCCCGAGTCGGTGGAGAGGCCCGCGCCGCTCAGCACCACCACGCCGCCCTCGGCGATCCACTCGCCGAGAGTCGCCACCTGCTCCACCACCTGAAGTTCCACCGGTCAATAGTCCCTCGTTCCGGCGGGTAACCCGGACGCGCCCGAAATGAACCACAACGAGTAGGACCCGTGCACGTTGTGGTCTTTGCCGGTAAGTTGAGCCACGTGACATTTGTGGCGCGTGTGCTTCCCATGCACTGGGACTCGCGTCGCCTGATGCGCTTTTTCGCTGGGCTCGCGATGCTCGCTCTCGCGTTCACCACACCGGCGCCGGCGCCGGCGACTCCGGTCGCTGTGCCGTCGGTCGCGGTCGTCGAGTCGGTAACCGCCCCCGCGACCTCGGTCGCGGTGCGTGCGTCGGTGCCGGCCCCTTCGGTGGTACGCGTCGAGCACCTCGCTCCCGCCCCGGCCCCGATCGTCACGATCATCGCCCTGGCAACGCTCGCCGTTCTGACCGGCGCGTCGCCCCGGGTTCGTGGCGAGCGGGCTCCGCCGGCGATCCGTTTCGGTCACTGAGCCAGCGCTCCGGCCGCTAGTCCGCCCTTTCGCGGGCGCCCCGGTCAAGGCCCGTTCAGCGCAACCTCCCCACGCAGGCCGCGTCTCTCTGTGAGGTGTTTCGGTGGAAACCGCCATGCACAGCTTTCTCGTCTCCGTTCCGCAGGCCGCCGCCCTCTGGGCGGTGATGCTCGGTGCCGTGCTGCTCGCGACCGTCGTGATCGCCCGGATGCAGCGACGCCGACCAGCCGCCGGCCCCGCCGACCGCCGTTCCGCCGATGACGCCGAGGTGGCCGCCGAGCGGGCCGCGGCCGCCGCCGCCCGTCTGCGGGCCGAGTGGGACTCCGCGCAGGAACGACTCGACGCCGCGTGGGCCGCTTTCGACGCGGCCGACAAGCTGGCCCGGCAGGCCGCCAAGGCATGCGCCTATCCGCTGATCAGTAAGCGACGCAAGCCGGGGGAGAACGCCCATCGGGAGCGTTATCTGCATCACGCCGCCGGGGCCGCCTGCCGCAATCAGGAGATCTCCATCGCGCAGTTGAACGACATCTACGCACACCGTGGCTGGAACCCTCGCCTGCACCCGGTGATGCAGGAGTCGATGCTGCGGCAGGCGGTGCGCGCCCATCGCTTCGACGGGTATCAAAAGGCTCTCAAGATCGAGCGGACGGCCTGGCAGGAGGCCGAGGCGGCGGCCGAGTCGCTGCGGGCCCTGCGGCTCGAGGCGGGCGCCGTCAGCCACGCCGCGGCGACGCAACCGGCCGCCGATGAACAATGGTGGGCAGAGCAGTGGACCACGGCCGAGCTCCCGGCGGCGGCTTGAGAGTCCTGATTGGAGGGGGTATGCAATCGCCCGCAAGTGTCGGCACGGGCAGGTACCGTAACCGGCACGGGACGGCCGCCGCACCCTCGACGGTTAGGAGACCAGCGTGACGCAGACTCCGGCGAGTTCCGCTCTGCCGGTGACCCGGATGCACCGGGCCGCCCTGGTGGAGGACGCACTTCACGAGATCGTCGAGCGCCGATTGCGCAACCGGGGCTTCCGTCCCGTGATCACGGCCTACACCGGCTACGGCGGGCCCGGCTGGGCCCGGGTGATGGCGCGGGTCGTGCTGACCCGTGGATCGCACGCGCGCAAGCGCTTGGAAAAGGTGCGCGGCTGGCGCAGCTTCATGTCGTCCCCGGTCAGCAACGCCGTGGTGCGCATCCAGATCGGGGAGACCGTCACCGAGACCCGCACCGACCGCAGCGGCTACGTCGACTGCCGGGTCAAGGGCGACCTGGCCCCGGGCTGGGCCAAGGCGCAGCTCTCCACCGACGGCGGCGCCACCGTCGAGGCGCCGGTCCGGGTCGTCGACCCCGACTGCAAGTTCGGCCTCATCTCCGACATCGACGACACGGTGATGGTCACCGCGCTGCCCCGGCCGCTGCTGGCCGCCTGGAACACGTTCGTCCTCGACGAGCACGCCCGGATGGCCGTGCCGGGCATGGCGGTGCTCTACGAGCGGCTGGTGACCGCCAACGCCGGCGCCCCGGTGTTCTACCTGTCGACCGGTGCGTGGAACGTCGCCCCGGCACTCACCCGGTTCCTCGGCCGCCACCTCTACCCGGCCGGCCCGCTCCTGCTCACCGACTGGGGCCCCACGGCTGACCGCTGGTTCCGCAGCGGCCAGGAACACAAGCGCAACACCCTGCGCCGGCTCGCGCAGGAGTTCCCGAACATCCGATGGCTGCTCATCGGCGACGACGGCCAGCACGACCAGGAGCTCTATTCCGAGTTCGCCCAGACCCACCCGGAGAGCGTGGCCGCCGTGGCGATCCGCCGCCTGTCACCGACCCAGGCGGTGCTGGCCGGTGCCATCCCTGGCCCGGCCGGCACACCCGAGGCGGTCGGCTCCGGCGGCAAGACGTGGTTCAGCGCCCCCGACGGAGCCGGACTATGGTCGTTACTCCGTGACGCTGACGTTGTCTGATTCGGCGGCTCGCTGATGCAACCGCTGCCGGACCTCGTCCGGCGTGTAAGCCCTGCGCTTGCGCTCGGACCGCGCGACCACCGCCCCGGTGGCCGCAACCCCTGCTAACCCGGCCAGACCCACTACTTTCCACCAACGCATCATCCGAGGATAGACACGTGGATGCCGCTATCAGCCTGGACCAGGCGATCGACCTGACGCGCACCGGTGACATCTGGATCTTCCGCGGGCGCTCCGGCCCCGACCGGGCGATCCAGACCCTCACCAACAGCCCCGTGAACCACGTCGGCATGTCCCTGGTCATCGAGGACATGCCACCGCTCATGTGGCACGCCGAGCTCGGCAAGTCCCTGCCCGACCTGTGGTCCGGCACCTTCCAGCGCGGCGTCCAGTTGCACGACCTGCGTGACGCGGTGACGGTGTGGGCGCGGCGCTACGGCCAGCGAGGCTGGCTCCGCCAACTCGAGCCCGGCGTCTCGCGCACCATGGAGGACAAGGCGCTGAAAACGGTGGCCCGGCTCGACGGCACCCCGTTCCCCTCGTCGGCCCAACTGGCGTTCCGCTGGGCCCGCGGCCGGGTCCCGCAGATCCGTCCCCGCCGCTGGCGCCGGGCCGACGTCTCCGACGCCGCCCTGGAGACCGCCTACTGCGCCGAGGTGGTCGCGGTGACCTACGAGGACATGGGCCTGCTGCCCCGCCGGCACAACCCGAGCTGGTACGACCCGGGCCGCTTCTGGAGCGGCGACGAACTTGAGTTGTGCGACGGTTTCGACCTGGGCGCCGAGATCCAGGTAGAGGTCCCGACGACCTAGACCGCGTCTCGTCAGGGGTGGTCGCTGGTTGACAGGTCGAGACGAGCGGCGCGGCGTAGCAGAGCAGAGCGCGGGCCAGGCGCAGGAATGCGGTTGCCGGATCGCGCGCAGGTTGCCGAGCACGTCCTCGAGCACGGTGTTGACGTTGACGTTCGCCGCGGACGACAGCACCGTCAGCGGCGACGGGCGTCCGCCGCGGCTGCGGCCACGGCGAGGCCGCCTGTCAGTGCACGGTGGGGCTGCGGCGTTCGAGCAGGGTCACGTCGCGCCACCGGCCGTGGTGGCGGCCCACTCGTTCGCGGGTGCCCACGGTGCGGAAGCCGCAGGCGGTGTGCAGGGCCAGGCTCGCGGTGTTCTCCGGGAAGACACCGGACTGGATGGTCCAGATCCCGGCCGCCTCGGTTGACGTGATCAAGGCGGCGAGCAGGGCCCGGCCGGCGCCCCGGCCGCGGGCGTCGGGGTGGACGTAGACCGAGTGCTCGACCACACCGGCGTAGACGGGCCGTGGCGAGACCGGGCCGCAGGCGACCCAGCCGAGCACCGTTCCGGCCTCGTCGACGGCGACGAAACGGTGCTCGGGGAGCCGGGCCGCGGTGAAGCTGTCCCAGCCGGGTGGTTCGGTCTCGAACGTGGCGTTGCCGGTGGCGATGCCCAGACGGTAGATCTCGAGCACCGGTTCGCGGTGCTCCTCGGTCATGGGCACGATGCGGATCATCGGGTCGACCTCCTCTGGCGGGCGCGACGGCCGAAGCTCAGCGGCCGCCCCGGCGTCCCGCCCGGCTCGACGCCGAGAACGCGGCCGCGCCTCCGGCACCGGTGGACTGGCTGTTGCGGGTCTGACCGCCGGCCGCCGGGCGTGCCCGGCCCGCGCCTCCGCCGGTGGAGCCGCCCTGTCGCGCCGGAGCCGCCGCCGACTCGCCGCCGAGTCCGGGGGAGGCGTGTGCGGCCCCCCGCCCACGACCGCGGGAGCGGCCGCCCCGCGGCTCGGCGGCCCGCGTCGACTCACCCGCCCGCGAGGAGCCGCCCCGGGAGGGCTGAGCGGCCCGCGTCGACTCACCCGCCCGCGCAGAGCCGGCCCGGGCAGGTTGGGCAGCCCGGGAAGGTTGGGCGGCGCGGCCGGACTGGCTGCCGGTGCGCTGCTTGGGTTGGGTGGTGCGGCCGGTCTGGGCGGACGCCGGCTGCGGCGCCACGAAGCGGCGCTCCCCCGGGGCCAGCTCGGACAACAGCGGGTCGCCCGGCCGGGTCCGGCTCGTGGTCGGGCGGACGCCGGCTCGGCGGGTCAGGTCGCGGACCTCGGACTGCTGGTCGTCGGTCATCAGCGTGATGACCGTGCCCTGGTTGCCGGCTCGGGCCGTGCGGCCGGAGCGGTGCAGGTAGGCCTTGTGCTCGACCGGCGGGTCGGCGTGCACGACCAGGCCGACGTCGTCGACGTGGATGCCGCGGGCGGCGATGTCGGTGGCCACCAGGGTCTCGGCGCTGCCGTCGGAGAAGGCGGCCAGGTTGCGGTTGCGGGCGTTCTGGGCCAGGTTGCCGTGCAGCTCGACGGCGGGCACCCCGGCCGCGATGAGCTGGCGGGTCAGGACCTTGGCGCGCCGCTTGGTGCGGGTGAAGACGACCGAGCGGCCGGGGGCCGCGAGCAGGTCGACGAGGACGCCGAAGCGGTCGTCGCCGCGGACGTGCAGCACGTGGTGGGACATCTCGACGGGGGCCTCGGCGGCGGCGTCGACGGCGTGCGTGACCGGGTCGCGCATGAAGCGCTTGACCAGCACGTCGACCCCGTTGTCGAGGGTCGCCGAGAACAGCATGCGCTGGCCGGTGCGCGGGGTCTGCTCCATCAGGCGGCGCACCACCGGCAGGAAGCCCAGGTCGGCCATGTGGTCGGCCTCGTCGAGCACGGTGATCTCGACGGCGTCCAGCGAGGCGTGGCCGTTACGCAGGTGGTCGTCGAGCCGGCCGGGGCAGGCGACGAGCACGTCGACGCCGGCGGCCAGACCGCGGATCTGCGGGTTGGCGCCGACCCCGCCGAAGACGACGAGGGTGCGCAGACCGACCGCCGCGGCCAGCGGGGCCAGGGTGGCCTCGATCTGGGAGGCCAGCTCCCGGGTGGGCGCGAGGATCAGTGCCCGCGGCCGCTTGGGGCGGCGTGGGGAGGGGGACGCCGCGAGCCGGGCGAGCACCGGCAGAACGAACGCGTACGTCTTGCCGGAGCCGGTGCGGCCACGGCCGAGGACGTCCCGGCCGGCCAGGGAATCCGGCAGGGTGGCGGCCTGGATCGGGAACGGGGTGGTGATGCCGAGGCCGGTCAGTGCCTGCGTGAGAGCGGCAGGAACGCCGAGCTCGGAGAAGGTCAACATGTAGCGGGAACTCCAATGGTTGGGGATCAAGCATATGCAACCGGGCTGCACCTTGCCGGGACCCGGTTAGCACTCAGCCGGGATCACCGTTCTCCTCAGTGCCCGGGACACCCCCAACCCGGGCGTTACCGCGAGGAGATTCCCCCACTATGAGCGGTGCCCCCGTTGCCGTAACCGACCGTCCGCCAGTCGACCGCCGTAAGCAGGACATCGTCCAGGAACACATGCCGTTGGTCGGTCATCTGGTCCGCGAGATGCTTGCCCGCGTCCCGGCGCACGTCAATCGTGACGATCTGATGTCCGCAGGCTACGCCGCGCTCGTACACGCGGCACGTGGTTTTGACGTCGATCGTGGCGTCCCGTTCGGCCGGTTCGCGGCCGCCCGGGTGCGCGGTGCCCTGCTGGACGAGCTGCGGGGCCTGGACTGGGCCAGCCGCTCGGTGCGGCAGCGGGCCCGGCGTACCGACACGGCACGCCAGGAGCTGACCGCCGAGCTGGGCCGCACGCCGACCATCCAGGAGGTGGCGGCGCGGATGGGTGTCACGGTCGAGGACATCGAGACCGCCGACGACGACGTACATCGCGCGGTTGTCTTCAGTCTTCAAGGTTTTGCCACCGCCGGCGCCGATGACATGGTCACCGAGCCGAGCGCCGGGCCGGAGGAGATGCTGATCCGCCGGGAGCGGCTGGGCTACCTGCGGCACGCGGTGGACGCGCTGCCGGAGCGGCTGCGGGTGGTGGTCGAGGGCTACTTCTTCGACGAGCGGCCGATGGCCCGGATCGCCGAGGAGCTGGGGGTCACCGAGTCGCGGGTGTCACAGCTGCGGGCCGAGGCGCTGGGCCTGCTGCGCGACGGCATGAACACCCACCTGGACCCCTCGCTGGCCGCCCAGAACCCGCCCAAGGAGGGCTGTGTGGCCCGCCGCCGCGCCGCCTACTACGACCAGATCGCGGTGCGCGGCACCCTGCACACCCGGCTGGAGCTGACCAACCCGGACGGGTTGCTGAAGGTGGCGTGACGACAGCGAAGGGCCCGCCGTGTGCTCGCGGCGGGCCCTTTCGCATGTCACGAGGCGCAGGTCCCGGCCTTCTTCTGAGCCGCGATGGCCTTGGCCGCGCCCAGCTTGTAGAGGGCGAGGCCCTCCTTGGCCGGCTCCAGCTTCCAGGCGTTGTCCTCGTAGAGCATGGTGTACGACTGCGCGGCCACCAGCTGCTTGGCGATGACGACGGCCCGGTCCTGGCCCTCCATGCGGGCGCTGGTGAGCTGGATCGCGAGACCCTTGCGGGAGCAGGCCTGGTTCAGCTTGATGTAGTCGGCCTTGCTGATCGCCGTCTTGCCGGCCGTGGTGTAGAGGTCCCAGGCGCCGGCGTAGTCGCCTCCGGAGAACCGGTCGAAGACGGTCTGCGCGGCGGCCTTGGCGCCTTCGACGGTCTTGGGCTCGGGGCCACCGGCGGCGGCCACGGCCGAGTTCCCGGCCGGCTCGTCGTCGCCGGAGCACGCGGTGACGAGGGTGAGAGCGGCGGTGGTGAGGAGGGCGAGCGCGCCGAGACGTCGGATCGGGTGGTTGCGGTTCATGCCGGGACTAATGCGGATCGACGGTCGCGCGTAACGGCTCGCCGGAGAACTTGACGGATTGCGGACACTTCCGCGGGACGCCGTTACCCCTGGGAGCACGCCAGTCGATGCGCTAATCTGGGCGATTGTCGAGCATAAAAAAAGACGCCTGATAAACGGCGTCACGCGCTGAATGATAACACAAAGGGGAGCGGCATTGTCAAGCTTCGCCGCGGAGCAGGCGTACCTCACCACTCTCTACCAACGGCTGGACAGCCTGCGTGACCAGGCCGACGAGCGGCTGAAGGGCATCCTGCTGGAGTCCGGCGGCACCCCGCAGGGCCGCGCCCAGCGGGAGGCGAACCGCAGCCATTACGCCGATCAACTGGCCCAGATGAATGCGGTCGAGAACGGCCTGTGTTTCGGCCGTCTCGATTACACCGCCGGTGAAACGCGTTACATCGGCCGGCTCGGTCTGTCCGCGCCCGAGCACGATCAGGACCCCCTGTTGATCGACTGGCGGGCCCCCGCCTCGCGCGCCTTCTATCTGGCGACGGCGGTCTCCCCGGACGGCGTCAAACGGCGGCGGCACCTGCGCACCAAGGGTCGCAAGCTCACCGGCATCGACGACGAGGTCCTCGACCTCGAGGCCGGCGGCGCCGGCGGCCGGGAGGACGTGACCGGCGAGGCGGCGCTGCTGTCCGCGCTGACCGCCGAACGCACCGGCCGGATGCGCGACATCGTCGAGACGATCCAGGCCGAGCAGGACGAGATCATCCGCGCCGGGCTGAACGGCGTCACGGTCGTTCAAGGCGGGCCGGGCACCGGCAAGACCGCGGTCGCGCTGCACCGGGCGGCCTATCTGCTCTACACCTACCGGGCCCAGCTCACCAAGCAGGGCGTGCTGATCCTCGGGCCGAACGCCACGTTCCTGCGCTACATCTCGCAGGTGCTGCCGTCGCTCGCCGAGACCGGTGTGCTGCTGGCCACGCTCGGTGACATGTTCCCGGGCGTGCGGGCGCGCGCCACCGAGAAGCCGGCCATCGCCGCGATCAAGGGCCGGCTCGACATGCTCGAGGTGTTGCGCAAGGCGGTCGCCGACCGGCAGGCCGTGCCGGACGACTACGTCGAGGTCGACCACGACGGCTACCCGCTGCGCATCGAGCGGTCGGTGCTGGAGGACGCCCGGTCCGCGGCCCGCCGGTCGGAGCGGCCGCACAACGTGGCCCGGGCGATCTTCGTGACCGAGGCGATCCACGCGCTCTCGCTGCAGATCGCCGAGCGGATCGGCGCCGACCCGCTGGGCGGGGAGAACCTGCTGTCCGCCGCGGACCTCGCCGAGACCCGGCGCGAGCTGCGCGAGGACATCGACGTGCAGCGGGCGCTGTTCGACTTCTGGCCGGTGCTGACCCCCCGCCAGGTGCTGCGCGATCTGCTGAGCGACGCCGACCGCCTGGAATCGGCGGGCGGCGACCCCCTTCTGCTCCGGGATCGCGACGCCCGCTGGAGCCCCGCCGACGTCCCGCTGCTCGACGAACTGGCCGAGCTGCTCGGCGTCGACGAGACCCTGCAGAAGCGCCAGGCAGCGCAGGAGAGAAGAGAGGCGATCGAGTACGCCGAGGGTGTTCTCGAAATCGTCGAGGGCTCCCGGTCGCTCGACTTCGAGGACCAGGAGGAGGAGATCCTCTCCGCCATCGACGTGGTCGACGCGAGCGCGTTCGTCGAGCGGCACGAGGTGATCGACACCCGGACCGCGGCCGAGCGGGCCGCCGCCGACCGCACCTGGGTCTTCGGCCATGTGATCGTCGACGAGGCGCAGGAGCTCTCGCCGATGGCCTGGCGGTTGCTGATGCGGCGCTGCCCGAGCCGGTCGATGACGGTGGTCGGCGACGTCGCCCAGACCTCGGAGCTGACCGGGGCGACCGGCTGGGAGCAGGTCTTCGAGCCCTACGTCGCGCAGCGGTGGAACCTGGTCGAGCTGACCGTCAACTATCGCACGCCGGCCGAGGTGATGGCGGTGGCGGCCGACGTCCTGGCGGCGATCGACGCGGCGTTGCAGCCGCCGCGGTCGGTGCGATCCGCCGGCGTCGACCCGTGGGCGCTGCGGGTGCCGCGAGTCGCGCTCGGTGCGGAGACGATTGCCGCCGTACGCGCGGAGACCGCCGAGGTGGGCGAGGGCCGGGTCGGGGTGCTCGTGCCCGAGGCGCTGGCCGAGGAACTGGGCCGGCAGCTGGTCGAGGCGGTTCCGGGCGCGGCCGTGGGGGAGCAGCCCGACCTGCTCAACCAGGTGGCGCTGATGACCGTACGGCAGGCGAAAGGTCTTGAATTCGACGCCGTGGTGGTCGTCGAGCCGGATGAGATCATCGCGGAGAGCCCACGCGGTTTGTCGGATCTCTACGTGGCGGTGACCCGAGCCACCCGCCGGTTGGGTGTCCTGCACAGCAACGACCTGCCCAAGGTGCTGGCCGCGCTGGCGTCCTGAGCACGCGGAACCGGGCCCGGCGGGAAGCCGGGCCCGGTTGCGTCAGGCCGCCGCGACGGGCGTCCGGCCGAACGTCGTGTGGCCGTGCGCGTTGGTCATCGCCAGCCGGCTGTTCATCGAGGTGTTGCTCGCGATGTTGGCGTAGTAGTTGGCCCGGCGCCGGGCGGTGATGCTCTCCGGGTTCTCGGGAACCGGGGCCAGGTCCGGGTTGAGGTGCGTGTTCATGCCGTCCTTGAGCAGCGCCAGCGCCTCGCCCCGCAGCTGCGAGATCCGGCTCTCGGTCACGCCGAGGTCGGCGGCGATGTCGGCCATCGGGCGCTCGTTGAGGAAGTACTCGGTGATGACCACGTGCAGACGCTCGGGCAGCGACTTGATCGCGTGGTGCAGGTAGCCGATCTGCTCACGCTGCAGCAGCATGTCCTCCGGGCCCGGGTTCTTCTCGGTGACCAGGTCGTCGGCGCTGCTGGTGGTGAAGCCCTGCAGCGACAGCACGGTCGCGCGGGACACGTCGCTGTCGGTGCGCTGCAGGTCGTTGGTGGTGGTGCCGAGGGCCTGGGCCAGCTCGTCGGCGGTCGGCGTGCGGCCGAGCGTGGTGGTCAGGTGCTGGCGGGTGGTGTCGGTGGCGCGGGCCTTGGTGCGCACCGAGCGGGTCGCCCAGTCCAGCGAGCGCAGCTCGTCGAGGATGGCGCCGCGGATGCGGGTGCTCGCGAAGCGGTGGAACGGGATGCCCCGCTCCGGGTCCCAGCCGCGGGCCGCGGTGACCAGCGCGTGCAGGCCGGCGCTGGTGAGGTCGTCCCGGTGGATGTGGTTGGGGATGCGGGTGAGCATGTCACGCACGAGGTGGCCGACCAGCGGCATGTGCGTGCGGATCAGCTCCTCCTGCTCGGCTGCGGAGAGCACGATGGCGGCGGGCGCGGTGTCGACTGCGTTCGTCACGATGGCGTTCATGTGTGCTCCCCCGGTTTGTTGGTCGGGCGGCTCGCTCACGCGGCTTCCCGGCTGACAGGAGAGAACTTTGGTCGGCGTCAGGTACTCCTTTCGGTCACCTGAAGGTGCGTGACGGTTGCTGTGTTTGCGACCTTGCGACCGTTGGGCACGCTGGTTCACATGGACCTCAGTGACACCGGTACCACCGTGAACGTGATCGCCGGAATCGCGATAGCGCTGGGTGTGGTGGGAGTGGTGATCCCGGTGATTCCGGGGTTGCTGCTGAGCTGGCTAGGCGTGCTCGCGTGGGCACTTCTCGGCGACGCCTCGGGCGGCGTCAAATGGCTGGTGCTGGTGGTCGCGACCCTGGTTGCGGCACTGGGCGCGCTGATCAAATATCTGCTGCCGGGACGGCGGTTGAAGAGCGCGGGCATCCCCAACTCGGCGCTGCTGGCCGGCGGCGTGCTCGGCCTTGTCGGCTTCTTCCTGATCCCGGTGGTGGGCCTGATCCTCGGCTTCATCCTCGGGGTGTTCCTGGTCGAGCAGCACCGGCTCGGCCCCGGTCAGGCCTGGCCGTCCACCAAGAAGGCGCTGGGTGCGGCCGGTATGGCCATGCTCATCGAGTTCACCGCGGCGCTGGGGGTGGCCGTGGTGTGGGTGTTCGGCCTGATCCTGGCCTGAGGGCCCGGCCGGGTCAGCGGCGGGCCGGGCGGCGCCGGTTGCGCTGGGTCAGCAGGAGCAGCAGCGGGGTGCCGGCCAGCAGGATCGCGATGCCGATGGCGAGGCTCACGGTCATCGGACCGGGGCCGCTCGAGTGGACGCCGGGCGCGGCCCTCTTCGACGGGGTGGTGCCCGACTCGGCCCGGGCCGGCGTGTCGGCGGCTTGGCGGGCGGCCATCTCCTCGGGGGTGACCAGCTTGCCCACCGACTCCGTCCGCGGCAGCGCGAAACCCCAGTCGAGCAGGGCGGCACCCTGCTGCCAGCCACGCATGGGGCGGGCCTCGGCGCCGAGCAGGGTCACCACCAGACGCCTGCCGTTGCGCTGGGCCGCACCCACGTAGCTGTGCCGGGCCACCGTGGTGAAGCCGGTCTTGCCGCCCATCGCGCCCGGATAATTGAAGATCAGCTTGTTCTCGTTCTGGAACTGGAAGCCGGCCTTCTTCAGCTGCGGCTGGGCCGGCATCTGCGCGGACCGGGTCAGCACGTACTTCCGGAAGTCGGCGTTGGCGAAGTCCTTGCGGGCGATCAGCGCCAGGTCATATGCGCTGGTGAACTGGCCCTTGCCGTCGAGCCCACTGGGCGTGACCGCGTGTGTCTGCCGGGCGCCCAGCCGCTCGGCCTCGGCGTTCATCGCGGCCACCGTCCGGGCCACCCCGTCCGCGCCGCCGCCACCGGCCAGCCGGGCCAGCGCGTTCGCGGCGTCGTTGCCGGAGTTGAGCAGCAGACCCAGCCAGAGCGTGGAGATCTGGTATTTCCCGCCCGGCACGATGCCGACCGCCGAGCTTCTGACCTCGATGTCGAGATCACCGGGCACCGCGGTGACGGTCCGGTTCGGGTCGAGCTTGTCCATCACCGTGGCGGCCAGCAGGGTCTTCTGCACGCTCGCCGGGGTCTGGTAGACGTGCGGGCCGCAGGCACCCAGCACCTCGCCGGTGTCGAGATCGGCCACGATCCACGTGGTGGCGGTGACCGCCGGCGGTGGCTTGGCACCGGCCGGGACGACCAGGCCGTGGGTGGCGAGCGCGGCCCCGCCGACGGCGCTGTTCACCGGGTCGTCGGCCGGTGGCACCGGGCGCGGCGGGATGCCGGTCGGCGTCGCGACGGCGGGCCTGGGGCAGGGGATGTCGGCGGCGTGCGTGGGGGCGGCCGGGACAACCGCCGTCGCCACGGCGAGCAGCAGGGCGGACAGGGCCGCCGGTGGGCGGATCAAGGCCAGGAGACTCCCGCGTCGAGTCGCTGATCAAGCAACTGGGCCAAGGGGATGGTCTCGCCGTCGCCGCCGCCCGCTCCGACGATCAGCCGGGGTGTGCTGGGGGAGAGATCGGCGCCGGCGAACCGGGCACGCAGCGAGGCCGGAACGGTCAGCACGTAATACTCCCCGTGCTCACCCACGGCGACCGAGCGGTTGGACTTCAGATACCAGCCCTTGGCCCTGGTGCGATAGGTCGCGCGGCCGTCGAAGCTGCGCGCGGCGAGCGGTCGGGGCGGCAGGCCACGCTCGGCGGCCCGGCGGACGAACGCGGTCAGGAGTGCCGTCGCCTGGCGGGCCTCGGTCTCCCGGCTTGCCGCCTGGGCGGCCGCGTGCCCGGCGATGGCCTGCCGGCGCTGCTCGTGCCACGCCGCCCGCTCGTCCATGCCTGCGACCCTAGGTGATCCACGCGGCCGGCGGCCACCCGGTCGATGCACTGG
>NZ_BOMM01000037.1 GCF_016862195.1 Paractinoplanes ferrugineus
ATTAGCTGTGAATGTCGTGCCGCCATTTGAATAACGGACCGCCCGAGGCAGGAAACAATTGCGAATTCTCGGCCGATGAGTTGCGCGGGAAGCTCGTTTTGAGCAACACTGGGCGCGGTTGATCGGATGAACTCGCCGATCAGTTCTGGTCAGGAGCGGATATGGCGCGGCAGGTCATCACAACACTGATCGACGATCTGGACGGAAAGAAGGCCGATCGCACCGTCGAGTTCAGTCTGGACGGTATTAACTACACGATCGACCTTTCCGAGGCCAATGCGGGGAAGCTCCGTAAGGCCCTCGACCCGTACATCAGCGCGGGAACCCGTCTCGGTCGCAGTGCCCCGCGGATCAACGGCCGTCGCGGCCTTCCGGGACGCACTGCGAGCTCACGCGACGAGAACCGCTCGATCCGTGAGTGGGCGCAAGCGAACGGTCACCAGATTTCCGAACGCGGTCGCATTCCGCAGTCGGTGACCGACGCATACCGCCTGGCCCACTAACTACCAAGGGCACGGTTTCAGATTCGGCGGAGCGACTCCAGTCGCTCCGCCACTGTTTCCAGGACCTTTTCGTCGCCGGCGTACCAGCTGGACGCCCGGGGCCAATGGGTGATCGCGTCGGTGAAGCCAAGGGCGGATGCGCGGCCGATCGCGTCGGTGAACGCATCAACGCTGGTCATCGAATAGAGCGGGGCCGAGTCGAGGTTCAGATAGCGCGGGATCGCGTCCGGTGCGCGGCCGGCCGCGCTCAGTGATTCCTCGAATCGGGTGACGATCGCGGCCACCGCCTGCCACCAGGACTCGAGATCGTCGGCCGCTGGGCCGGTGGTGACCCAGCCGTCGCCGTGCCGGGCCGCCAGCCGCAGCGCGCGCGGCCCGTTCGCCGCCACCACGAACGGCGGGCGCGGCTGCTGGACCGGTCCAGGGGTGCTGCGCGCGTCGATCGCGGTGTAGAACTCGCCGCGGTGCGTGGTGGCCGGATTGGTCAGGATCGTGCCGAGCAGGTCGAGGAACTCGGTGAACCGGTCGATCCGGCGGCCCGGGGTGAACTCCGGTTCGCCGAAGACCGCCGAGTCGAAGCCGGTGCCGCCGGCGCCCAGGCCGAGCAGCAGCCGGCCGCCGGAGATGTCGTCGAGCGCGGTCACCTCGCGGGCGAAGTGCACCGGGTGCCGGAAGTTCGGTGACGCCACGTAGGTGCCCAGCTTGATCGTGCTGGTCACGCCGGCCGCCGCGGTCAGCGTCGGCACCGCGTCGAACCACGGGCCGTCGACGAGGTCGCGCCAGCCCAGATGGTCGTAGGTCCAGGCGTGGTCGAAGCCGTATTCCTCGGCGCGCTGCCATCGCCGCGAGGCGACGGACCAGCGCTGGTCGGGAAGGATCACGATGCCGATGCGCATGACCGGCACGCTATCTCAGGCGGTGCGCAGATCCTCGCCGGCGTCGTCCCGGTCGGGGTCGGTGGCCTCGGCGAACGCGGTCAGCGAATGGACCAGCTCCTGCCGGACGGCGGCGGGCATCCGCTCCAGCACCGTGGCGAGCGCCCGGCGGCGGCGGCTGCGCAACTCGTCGAGCAGCCGCTGGGCGGCCGGGGTCATCATCAGCCGGACCTCGCGCCGGTCACGCGGGTCGGGCACCCGGCGGAGCAGGCCGTTCGCCTCGAGGCGGTCGCACAGCCGGCTTGCCGACGAGGGCACCACCTCGAGGGTCTCGGCCAAGCGGCTCATGTTGGTGTGCCGGTTGCTGGCGACGATCGTCAGCACGCGTAGCTGCGCCGGCGGAACCGCGGGCGCCTGGGCGTCGAGCACGGACAAGAGCGACTCGGCCGCTGATTCGACGGCGGCAGCGACGTCGGCGACCCGGTCGTCCATGTCGGTAAGTCCCTGTTCTGCGGGTGCCTCATGCTGGTGGGACTGCCCACTACCCGCGCCGGTACCAAGTTATTCCGGTTGATCAAGCCAATCCAAGCAGACGATCACGGCGTCGTCGTCCGGGTCAATATCCGCGTGATATTCGCGCAGTGCCCGCAGCACGGTTCCGACCGCCTCCGACGGGGGCTGGAGGCGGGTCCGGCGCAGGCCGGTGAGCAGCGAGGAGGCGCCGTACTGGGGGCGTCCGCCGGGGGCTGCGGCGTGCACGCCGTCGCTGACCACGAGCAGCCGGTCACCCGGTTCGAGCTGGAACTTCTGAATCTCGTAGCGGGTGTCGCCGAACATGCCCAGCGGCAGTTGCTGCTCCAGGGTGATCTGCCGGATCTCGCCCGCCTTGGCGATCATCGCGCGGGGTGAGCCGGCGTCGACCGCCTCGACCGAGCCGGTCGAGAGGTCGATCTCCAGCAGCAGCGTCGCCACGTGCGCGTTGCCGCCGTGCCGCGCGTAGACCGCGTCGGAGGCCAGTTCGGCCTGCTCGACGATGTTGGCCCCGGAGCGGCGGGCGTTGCGCATGGCGTTGACCGCCATGGTGGTCAACAGGGTCGCCTCGAGTCCGTCGCCGTGGCCGTTGAGCACGGTGAGAGTCAGCCGGTCGCCGGTGACCGCCCAGTCGTAATGGTCGCCGTAGACGGCGTACGCCGGTTCGAGCGCGCCGGCCAGCCGGAACCGCTCGCCGTCGAGCGAGCGCCCGGGCAGCAGGTCCCACTGCAGCTCGGCGGCCATGGTCAGCCGCTGCTTGCGGCGTACCTGGTGGTAGCGATCGGTGTCGCGGTCCGCGGTGCGCAGTGCCAGGGCGAGCTCGCCCGCGAACGTGGTCAGCTCGGCGGTGAGCTCGCGGGCCGGCTCGAGCCGGGTCTCGATCCGCAGCACCCCGAGCCGATCACCCCAGACGGTGAGGGGAAGCAGCAGCCGGGTCCCGCCGTCGGCCCGGGGTTCGACCACCGGTTGCTGGCTGCCGAAGCAGCGCTGTTCGAGCGGGCCGCCGGCCGGGCCCTCGGGGTCGAGCACCGGCCGCAGCACGGATCGGCTCAGGTCGCTGAGCAGCACCTCGACGCTGTCGGCGGCGTAGCGGGTGTGCAGATGTTCGGCGAAGACCTCGGGAAGGCGATCGGGTGGCGTCGCTCGCAGCAGCGCGCCTACCGATGCTGGGCCGTCGGACACTCGATCTCCTTTCGTGATCAGCAATAGTTGCTGAACGGCAAGCATGATAGGTGCCTCGTCCAGCGCGGGAATGTCGAGGGTCAGGCGAACGACTTCTCGAAATGGATCAAGCTGCCCCGCCGGGGCGAGGAGTGCATCCGCACGTTCTCGGCGAGCGCCTTGATCAGGAAAAGACCGCGGCCGCGCTCGTTGTCCGCGCCTGGCCGGCCGACCGACTCGGGGTCGAAACCGGCCCCCTCGTCGCGCACGTCGATCGCGCAGTGATCGTCCGCCACCTCGAGCCGCACCTCGAACTTCTCGGTGCCGTCCGCGTGGTCGACCACGTTGGCGCAGGCCTCGGTGATCGCGATCTCCAGATCGGCCCCGTACTGGCTGTCCACCTGCAGAGAGGCGAGGGCGCAGCGCAGCAGCCGCCGCACGGCCGGCACGCTGCCGGTCTCACGCGGGAGATCCACCTGGACTGTCATGCGCATGCGTTCTTCAGTGCCCGGAGTCCGGCGAGGCTAATCCCGGCGGGCTCATCCGGCTGCCACCGGAAAACGTGTTATTGGTTGACCGCTCGTGCGTCCCCCTACAGTCGGCCGGCAATCGCGGCCGGGACGCACGACGAGAGGTAGGAACATGGCGGACCAACCCGACATCGCGACGGTCATCGCGGCCCGTGCCGGTGACCCGGCCGCGGTCGACCGGCTCGTCGCGGGTTACCTTCCGCTGGTCTACACGATCGTCGGCCGGGCCCTCGAGGGGCACGCCGACGTCGACGACGTGGTGCAGGAGGTCATGCTCCGGGTACTGCGCAACCTGGGGGACCTGCGCGAGCCCGAGTCGTTCCGGTCATGGCTGGTGGCGATCACGGTGCGCCAGGTGCGGGAGCGGTTCCGCTCCCGGCGCGGCGCCCCCGACGCGTTGGTGCACGAGGACGTACGCGACCCCGGGGCCGACTTCACCGACCTGGCGATCACCCGCCTCGAGTTGTCCGGGCAGCGCCGGGAGACCGCCGAGGCGACCCGCTGGCTCGACGAGGAGAACCGCGAGCTGCTGTCGCTGTGGTGGCTGGAGGCCTCCGGCGAGCTGACCCGCGACGAGATCGTCGAGGCCACCGAGGTGAGCCGGCAGCACGCGGCGGTGCGCATCCAGCGGATGAAGGGCCAGCTCGAGACGGCCCGGGTGGTGGTGCGGGCGCTGCACGCCCAGCCGCCCTGCACCGAACTTCGGCTGATCACGGTGCCCTGGGACGGGGTGCCGGGCGCGCTGTGGCGCAAGCGGATCGCCCGGCACGCCCGGGACTGCACGGTGTGCGCCCCGGCCTGGAACAACCTGGTCGCGGCCGAGCGGTTGCTGGCCGGCATGGCGCTCGTGCCGCTGCCGGCCGTGCTGACCGGCAAGATCGCGGCGGCGGGCGGGGCGGGCGGGGCGGTGGTCGGCAAGTCGGCCGCCGGCGGCGCCCACCTCGCTGCCAAGATCGGGTTCGGGGTGTCGCAGAAGGTGCTGACCGCGGCGCTGTCCACCGTCGCGGTGGCGGGCGCGGCCACGGCCGTGGTGGTCATCCGGCAGGACCCGCCGCCGGCCACGCCGACGGTCGCCGTTCTCGCGACCCGGCCGAGCCCTCCCACCCGCACCCCGGCAAGCGCGAGCCCGGCCCCCGCGTCGCCGTCGCCGGCCCCGTCGGCCTCGCCGTCGAAGACCTCGAAGAAGCCGGTGGTGATCACCGCCAAGGCGAGCAGGAAGAAGGGCGTCGGGGTCTGGAAGTTCACCGGGCTCAAGGACGCGCTCGCGGACGTCGGCGCCGGTTGGTACTACAACTGGGCGCCCGCCAACAACGACGTTCCCGGGCCGGCCGGGGTCGAGTTCGTGCCGATGATCTGGGGCAAGGCCGACGCCACCGACGCCACCATCGCGAAGGCCGGTAGGGAGAGCGAGGGCGAACTGCTCGGCTTCAACGAGCCGGACATGTCGGGGCAGGCCAACATGAGCGTCGAGGACGCGTTGGCGGCGTGGCCCAAGCTCCAGGCGACCGGCTTGCGCCTCGGTTCACCGGCGGTCGCGTACGGCGGGGACACCGCCGGCGGGTGGCTGGACCGGTTCATGAGCGGCGCCGAGAACAAGGGCTACCGGGTGGATTTCATCACCCTGCATTGGTACGGAAGTGACTTCGGCGCCGCCGCGGTCGGCCAATTCCTGGGGTACGTGGACGCCGTGCACAAGCGCTACCACAAGCCGATCTGGATCACCGAGTACGGCCTGATGAACTTCTCCGGATCGCCGAAGTACCCGTCCGACGCCCAGAAAGTCGCGTTCATCAACGGCACCACCAAGGGCCTGCAGAGCCGGTCGTACGTCGAGCGCTACGCCTGGTTCGGATTGCCGGCCGTGGGCGACAGCGTCGACTTCGGGCTCTACAAGGACGGAGATTCGCCGACGGCAGCGGGGCAGGCGTACAAGGCGGCGGGTTAGATTCGAGGCATGATTCGGTTCGGGTACAAGGCCTCGGCGGAACAGTTCGCCCCGGCGGAACTCTTGAAGTACGGCGTGCTGGCCGAGGAGCTCGGTTTCGACTCGGTCTTCACCTCCGACCACCTGCAGCCGTGGCGGCATGACGACGGGCACGCGCCGGCCGCCCTGCCGTGGCTCGGCGCCCTCGCCGCCCGTACCGAGCGGGTGCTGATCGGCACGAGCGTGCTCACCCCGACGTTCCGTTATCACCCGGCCGTGGTGGCCCAGGCGTTCGCGACGCTCGGCCTGCTCGCACCGGGCCGGGTGGTGCTCGGGGTCGGCTCCGGTGAGTCGCTCAACGAGGTGCCGCTGGGCATCCCGTGGCCGGACGGCAAGGAGCGGTTCGCCCGGCTCAAGGAGGCGGTGCTGCTGATCCAGAAGTTGTGGCGGGAGGACCGGGTGACCTCCGAGGGGCAGTTCTACAAGGTCGAGAACGCCACGATCTATGACAAGCCGGAGACGCCCGTCCCGATCTACATCGGCGCGTCCGGCCCGGCCGCCACCAGGCTGGCCGGTCGCATCTCCGACGGCTTCATCACGACCAGCGGCAAGGGCGCCGAACTCTACACCGAGACGCTGCTGCCGGCCGTGCGCGAGGGCGCCGAGAAGGCCGGTCGCCAGATCGACGACCTGGACCTGCTGATCGAGGTCAAGGTGTCGTTCGACGACGATCTCCAGCAGGCGCGCGAGAACACCCGCTACTGGGGTGCGCTGGCGCTCACGCCGGACGAGAAGACCGGCGTCGAGGACCCGATCGAGATGCAGCGGCTGTCCGACGCGCTGCCGGTCGAGCGCACCGAGACCCGCTGGATCTGCTCGTCCGACCCGGAGGAGCACGCCACCCGGATCGCCGAATACCTGGACATGGGCTTCAAGCACCTGGTGTTCCACGCGCCGGGACCCGACCAGGAGCGCTTCCTGCGGCTGTACTCCGAGCAGATCCTGCCGCGGCTGCGGGAGCGTTCGGCCTAGGGCTCCCGCGGGACCGGGCGCAGCCGCCCGCTCCGCGGACCGCCGGTGCCCTCACCGTTTATCAGCCGCAGGTCGGGGCGCTGGCGGTAGATCTCCAGCCGCCGGCGCTGGTCGCCGACCTCGCGCGACTGCGGCTTGAGGATGGCCTTGGTCGGCGGCTGGAAGAGCGGCGCCTCGAGCATGCGCGGGTTGACGTCGGCGCGGCCGGGGTGGCTCGGTTGCCAGTCGTGCGGTTGGCTGGGGCCGATCGGCCGGGTCGACGTGTGCGGCTTCAGGTTCTCCCCGACGCGCCACAGGTCGCGGCCGGGCGACGGGCGGCGGCGCGGCGGGCCCCACAGCGGCTCGCCGGTCTCCTGCCGGTTCGACTGCGGCCAGGCCGGCCGCACCGCGACGGTCGGCGCGTCCGGATCGACGGCGGCGACGTGCCGGCCGTGGCGCATCCGGTATTCCGCCGTGATGACTTTGACCCACCGGCGCAGGCCGGCCCGCTCGGCGCGGCTGATCCGGGGATAGGCGACGCTGCCCACCTCGGCCACCCGCAGGCCGCGGGCCGCCGGGCGGACCGCCAGCAGTGGCTGGATCTCCGGGCCGTCGCCCCACGCGTGGTCGTGCCGGGCGGACGGGTCGGGCAGGTCCAGGCGTTCGATGGCGTCCCTCCAGAAGGCCGCGTAGCCGAAACCGGGGTCGGTGCGCATGGTGCCGAACAGCGCGTTGACGACCCAGATCAGAAGCTGGTCGATCCATCGGCGGAAACGCCCGCCGGTGAGGTCCCGGCCGCCGGGGCGGTAGCGGGAGCCGAGCGCGATGTCGGCGCCACCGGTCAGGGCGGCCACGTAGTTGGGGATCTCGCCGGGGTCGGTCGAGCCGTCCCCGTTGAGCGTCACCACGACCTCGCCGCTACTCGCGGCAACCCCGCTGGCCAGGGCGTTTCCCGAACCCGAACGGCCGGGGCGGATCACCATCGCGTCGGGACGGGCGGAGCGTACGGCGGCCGCGGTGTCCCCGGCCGGGCCGGCACTGACCACGATGACCTCGTCGACCGGGGGCAGACCGCGCAGCATCAACGCCAGGCCGCCAGGATCGCGCACCGCGATTACCACACTTACGGAGGGTGACGGTCGGCGATGACGGCTCGTCGCTGGGTTGAGCGGCGAAGGAGGCATGGCGGTGCTCCTTACGATGACTGCTGATCTTCGAAGCTACCGGTCGGCAACCGAACCGCAACTCATCGGAACGGTGGAGACGGTCCTGTCGCGGGGACCGAACCGGACTCCGAACGTTGACTACGGAGCGTGCTAAGAAATTGCACCGCTACTGTGCGTACAAGTTTGCGGTAGGGTTTTCCACGTGAAACTCGGCCTGCACATATCGAACTTCAGCTGGCCCGAAGGCGCCCCCCGACTCGGTGCGGTGCTCGCCGATGTCGCGTCGGCCGCCGACGAGGCCGGTTTCGAGCGCATCTCGGTGATGGACCACGTCTGGCAGATCGGGGTCAACGGGCCGCCCGAGATGGACATGCTCGAGGCCTACACGACCCTCGGCTACCTCGCCGCGCACACCCGCAACGCGAAGCTGCTCACCCTGGTCACCGGCGTCTCCTACCGGGATCCGGGCCTGCTCGCCAAGGCCGTCACCACCCTCGACGTACTCTCCGGCGGCCGGGCCATCCTCGGCCTCGGCGCCGCCTGGAACGAGGAGGAGTCGCGCGGCCTGGGGCTGTTCTTCCCGCCGACCAAGGAGCGGTTCGAGCGGCTCGAGGAGACGCTGCGGATCTGCCGGCAGATGTTCGACGGCGACGAGAGCGCGTTCGACGGCAAGCACTACCAGCTCGGCCGCCTGCTCAACGTGCCGGCGCCGCTGGCCCGGCCACGGGTGCCGATCCTGATCGGCGGCGGGGGCGAGAAGAAGACGCTGCTGTACGTCGCGAAGTACGCCGACGCCACCAACCTGTTCCCCGGCCCCGACGTGCAGCACAAGCTCGACGTGCTCAAGCAGCACTGCGTGGACGTCGGGCGCGACTACGACGAGATCCAGAAGACCGTGCTCTACCGCTTCGACCTCGGCACCCAGACCGTCGGCCAGATCGTCGAGGACCTGCGCGGCCTCGCCGCGATGGGCTTCACCGTCGCCCACGGCGGCCTGCGCAACGTGTACGACGTGGCGCAGTTCGAGGTGTTCCGGAACGAGATCGTCCCCGCGGTCGAGGCGCTGTGAGCATCCAGGCCGTCGTGTTCGACCTCGACGGGGTGATCATCGACTCCGAGGAGGTCTGGGAAGAGGTCCGCCGGGGTTACGTCGCCTCGTTCGACCGCTCCTTCCGGCCCGACTCGCAGGACCGGATGATGGGGATGAACACCCAGGAATGGTCCACCCACCTGGCCGAGGAGGTCGGGGTTCCCCGCACCCCGGCCCAGGTCGCCGACGACGTGCTGAGCCGGATGGCCGCGCGCTACCGCGACGACCTGCCCCTCATCCCGGGCTCGGTGGAGTCGGTGCGCCGGATCGCCGCCCGTTTTCCGGTCGCGCTGGCCAGTTCCTCCGCCCGCCTGCTGATCGACCAGGTGCTCGCCGGTGCCGGTCTCACGTCGGTGTTCCAGGTGACGCTGTCGACCGAGGAGGTGGCGCGAGGCAAGCCGTACCCCGACGTCTATCTGGCCGCCGCCGAGAAGCTGGGCCTGGCCCCGGTCGACTGCGCGGCGGTCGAGGACTCCAGCAACGGGCTGCGCTCGGCCGGTGCGGCCGGGCTCGCGGTCGTCGCCGTCCCGCACGGCGTCTATCCGCCCGCCCCCGACGCGCTGGCGCTGGCAGGCCTCGTCGTGTCGGATTTGCGCGAGCTGACCGTGGAAGCCATCGATAGGCTCCGTTGATGGGGGTCTTCCGGTCGGCCGCGGGTACCGAATTGCACTACGAGTTGCGCGGGACCGGGCCGCTGCTCGTCTGCCATCCCGGCGGTCCCGGGCGCCCCGCGGCCTACCTCGACGATCTCGGTGGGGTCGCCCGCACCCTCGTGCTGCTCGATCCGCGGGGCACCGGGTCGTCCGAGCCGGCCCCGCCGTGCTCGTTCAACGACCTGGCGGACGATCTCGAACTGCTTCGGCTGCACCTGGGCGCGGAACGGCTCGACGTGCTCGGTCACTCGGCGGGCGCCTGGCCGGTGCTGGCCTACGCGGCCCGGCATCCGGCCCGGGTCGCCCGGCTGGTGCTGCTCACCCCGTCGCGGATCCCGATCCCGCGGGGCGCCGACGAACCCAGCCGGGACGAACTGGCGAAGCGCTGGTTCTCGGCCGAGCCGTGGTACCCGGCGGCGAAGGCGGCGGTGGACGCCGACGAGTGGCCGGCCGGCGCTCCGATCGTCTACGCCGCCGACAGCGCGGCGGTGCGGGCACACGCGTCCCGCCCGGAGGTGACGGCCGAGGACGACGAATACTGGTCGGCCGAGCTCGACCCGGAGGACCTGGCCGCGGTCGGCGTCCCGGTGACCATCGTCGCCGCCGACCGGGACGTGGTGACCGGGTTGGCCGCCCCGCACGTTTTCGCCGACTGGCTGGCGAACGCGTCGATCATCTGGCTCCCGGACGCGGGCCACTTCCCCTGGGTCACCCACCCGGAGCTGAGCCGGGCGGCCGTCGACGAGGCCCTGGCCGGCTGAGGCAGTCGAGTCACCGGCGGGCCGCGTCGCATTCGAGCCACTCATTTCGGGCGTTCTCCGATAGTTGTGGCCATACCGGTTCGCCACCGCAGTTCATGGCCCCGGCCGAGCTGATCTGATCGTTCGCCGTCCGGAAGTTCCGGACCGGGCGCGGAAGTTGTCAGGACCGGTTCGCGACCCGGCGCGCCCCAGGTCAGACCGGCTCCCGGGAAAATGGGGAATTGACCCGCCGACACCCGGCCCGCTATTTTTCTGATTGTCGAAACAGGTTCCCGGCGCGCCATTGAATTCAATTCCGCCGGCCCGGCCCGGCGGTCACGACAATGGTGGCCGAATATCCACATCGGCCGGTCGGCGTTACCGCGCTCGGTGTCGACGCCGTCCCGGGGCGGTGACCGGCGGCCGCACCCGGCGCGCCCGGTGCCCGGCCGCAGGGCCGGGAGCACGGGTTTTGTGATGCCACCGGCTCGGCCGGGGCGGTGGGAGAAGTTTTTCTTTGGTTTCTTTTAAATCCGTTACAGGTGCGGGCCCGGCCGGGTCGTGCGTTTTTTCGCTTCACAATGCTTACAGTTGATTTATTGCCGCCGACGAGGTTGAGTGGTGATCACAAGTGAATTGGCGTCCGGGACTTGAGATGTATCGCGTCCTGTGCAACTCTGGCGGAGCAATTTTTTGGGAGCGCTCCCACGGATCTTTCGTGGAGCGTCCGCGGTGCGCACTCCCAATCGCCCACGTCGAGAGGCAACATCACATGACAGCCCCGGAACGCCCACCCGGATCAGGTAAACCCGCCCGCCGCCGGACCACGTTGCTGGCCGCGGGCATCGCCGGTCTCGTCGCCGCCGGGTTGGGCGTCGCCTACACCCAGTCCGCCGAGGCGGCCACGACGCTCGGCGCGTCGGCCGCACAGTCCGGCCGGTACTTCGGCGTAGCCATCGCCGCTTCGAAGCTCGGCAACGCCACGTACGCCAAGCTCGTCAAGACGGAGTTCAACGCCGTCACGCCCGAGAACGAGATGAAGTGGGACGCCACCGAGCCGTCCCCGGGCAACTTCAACTACACCGCCGGTGACAAGATCCTCGCCCAGGGCCAGTCCAACGGCTCGAAGATCCGCGGCCACGCCCTGCTGTGGTACCAGCAGCAGCCGTCGTGGGCCAAGTCGATGTCGGGTTCCGCGCTGCGCAGCGCGATGATGAACCACGTCACCAAGGTCGCGACCCACTACAAGGGCAAGATCTATGCGTGGGACGTGGTGAACGAGGCGTTCGCCGACGGTGGTAGTGGTGCGCGGCGTGACTCGAACTTGCAGCGGACGGGTAACGACTGGATCGAGGCGGCGTTCAAGGCGGCTCGGGCGGCGGACCCGAATGCGAAGTTGTGTTACAACGACTACAACACCGACGGGGTGAATGCGAAGTCGACCGGTGTGTACAACATGGTCAAGGACTTCAAGGCGCGTGGGGTGCCGATCGACTGTGTCGGTTTCCAGTCGCACCTGGGTACGAGCATTCCGGGTGACTACCAGTCGAACCTCAAGCGGTTCGCCGATCTGGGCGTCGACGTGCAGATCACCGAGTTGGACGTGGCGCAGGGTGGTAACCAGGCCAACATCTACTCGACCGTGACGAAGGCCTGCCTGGCCGTGTCGCGATGCAAGGGCATCACGGTCTGGGGCGTCCGCGACAGCGACTCGTGGCGCACCGGCGAGAACCCGCTGCTGTTCGACAACTCGGGCAACAAGAAGGCCGCCTACAACTCCGTGTACAAGGCTCTCAACGCCGGCGGCACGGCCGCGGCGGCGACCACGTCGGCGGCCGGCGGAACCGCGGCGGCCTGCGCGCTGCCGTCGTCCTACCGGTGGAGCTCGACCGGCGCGCTGGCCACCCCGAAGTCGGGCTGGGTGTCGCTCAAGGACTTCACCACGGTGCCCTACAACGGCAAGCAGCTCGTCTACGCCACCACCCACGACACCGGCTCCAGCTGGGGCTCGATGAACTTCGGCCTGTTCACCAACTGGTCGGACATGGGCTCGGCCAGCCAGAACAAGATGAACAGCGGCACCGTCGCGCCGACCCTGTTCTACTTCGCGCCGAAGAAGATCTGGGTGCTGACCTACCAGTGGGGCGGAAGCGCGTTCTCCTACCGCACCTCCAGCGACCCCACCAACGCCAACGGCTGGTCGGCGGCGAAGCCGCTGTTCACCGGCAGCGTCACCGGTTCCGGCACCGGCCCGATCGACCAGACGGTCATCGGTGACAGCCAGAACATGTACCTGTTCTTCGCCGGGGACAACGGCAAGATCTACCGGGCCAGCATGCCGATCGGGAACTTCCCCGGCAGCTTCGGCTCCAGCTACACGACGATCATGAGCGACACCCAGAACAAGCTGTTCGAGGCGCCGCAGGTCTACAAGGTCGCCGGACAGAACCAGTACCTGATGATCGTCGAGGCGGTCGGGTCGAACGGGCGTTACTTCCGGTCGTTCACCGCCACCAGCCTCAACGGTTCCTGGACGCCGCAGGCCGCCACCGAGAGCAACCCGTTCGCGGGCAAGGCCAACAGCGGTGCCGGTTGGACCAACGACATCAGCCACGGTGAGCTGGTGCGCACCACCGCCGACCAGACCTTCACGGTCGACGCCTGCAACCTGCAGCTGCTCTACCAGGGCCGGTCGCCCAGCTCCGGCGGGGACTACGGCAAGCTGCCGTACCGTCCGGGCCTGCTGACCCGCCAGCGTTAGTACGGCGACGGCGGGCGCGGCACCACCGGGCCCGCCGTCCCGGCCGTACCCCTCAAGCTTTTCCGGGTTGGGGAGCCGCAGCACCGACGTAGTCCGGCAGGACCACGTCGGTGCTGCGGTCGTTTGCGATCTTGAAGGTCAGGTCGAGGAACCACTTGCGGTTGTTGAGGTAGTTGCGCAGCCGGATACCGGTGGCCGATCTGGGCGCCAGGAACATGCCGGTGGTGTCGCCGCCCTTCTGGGTGCCCCGGGCGAACTTGCCGATCCGCTTCTCGTAGGCCGGGAACGCCACCCGGTGATCGCCGCCGGCCGCGGCCAGTTCGCCGGCCAGCACGTAGGCCGAGACGACCGCCGTGCCGTTGCCCTGACCGCCGATCGTCGCACCGCAGGCGGCATCGCCGACCAGGGCGATGCGGCCCTTCGTCCACGCCGGGTTGTCGACCCGGCAGATCTGGTCGAAGTAGAAGTCCTCGGCCGTGGCGAGGCCGTCGAGCAGGCGCGGGGCCAGCCACCCCAGGTCCGCGAACCGGTCGCGCACGATCCGCTGCTGGGCCGCCCGGTCGTGCCGGTCGTAACTCAGGGCGGGGGAGGCGAAGACCGCGAAGGCGCTCGCGCGGGCCGGGTCGCGGTGGTTGCCGCCGACGCTGAGCATCCGGCCGGGCCGGTTGTGCAGCAGGCTGTCCCGGGTCAGGCCCCACTCGTTCGGCACGTCCCAGCCGGCGACGTGATAGCCGAGGTGCTTCACGAACCGCTCCTCCGGGCCGAACGCCAGCCGGCGCACCCCGGAGTGCACGCCGTCGGCGCCGATCACCAGGTCGAAGCGGCGTGACCGGCTGCTCGCGAACGTCACGCCGACCCCGTCGGCCGTCTCCCGCAGCTCGGTGATCTTGTCGCCGAACAGGTATTCGGTGTTGTCCGAGGCGTCGCAGAGGATGCGGGCCAGGTCACCACGCAGCACCTCGAGGTCGCCGCCGGCCAGCCCGGCCGGCCACTCCATCAGCCGCGCGCCGGCCTCGTCGACGAAGCGCATCGCGGTGCCGCCGGTCTGCACCGCGCGCAGGGCCGGCAGCACACCCATCCGGTCGAGCACCCCCATGTGCAGCGGGCCGCGGAAGTCGACCGCGTTGCCGCCGGTGCGCAGGGCCGGCGCGACCTCGACGACGGTCGGCCGGAAACCGAAGCGGTCGAGCCAGTAGGCGAGGGCCGGGCCGGCGATGCTCGCGCCCGAGACAAGGATGTCCATAACTGTGTCCTCCGTACTCAATTATTTCTGTGTACGGTAGACGCTGTTTGGAGGGGTGGCAAGATGACGATGGATTTCCTGTGGCACGAGCGACCGAAGCCGGCTCGCGGCCCGAAGGCCGCCCTGACACCGGCGCAGATCACCGACGTCGCGATCGCGATCGCCGACGCCGAGGGATTGGGCGGGTTGTCGATGCAGCGAGTGGCGGCCGAGCTCGGCTACACGAAGATGTCGCTCTACCGCTACTTTCCCGATAAGTCGGAAATGGTGGCGGCGATGCTGGAGCGGGCCATCGGTACCCCACCCGAATTGTCCGAAGCGCCCGACACAGGCTGGCGCACGGCGCTGACCGGCTGGGCGACCGAGCTCCTGTCGCGCTATCTCGCGCACGCCTGGGCGCTCGAGGCGAGTGTCGGCGACCGCCCGATCGGGCCGCACGAGCTGGGCTGGATGGAAGTGGCGCTCAAGGTGCTCCCGGGTGCCCTGAGCGGCGGCGAGCGGATGGACGCCGTCGCCACCGTCGCCGGTCACGTGCGGGCCATCGCGAGCCAGAAGGGCGGCGAGGCGCAGCTGATCCAGGCGATGGGTCTGGTCCTGCGGGAGCATGCCGACCGCTTCCCGGCGGTGGCCGCCGCGATGGCCGACCCGGGTGTGCCGGACCAGGCGTTCGGTTTCGGTCTGGAGCGGATCCTGGACGGCCTGGAGGTGCTACTGCGAAGAAGGGTGTGAAAGAGATTCAGGTGGGGTATCCGAGGCCGACTCAGCCTTGGAGGTGGCCCGTGGTAATAGCGGCGAGCGGATTAAGACTCGACCTGGACATCTTCGATTACCTGATCCTCGCGCTCTACTTCGTCACCGTCCTGGGCATCGGTTTCGCGGCCCGCGCGGCGATCAAGACGAGCGCCGACTTCTTCCTCTCCGGCCGCTCGATGCCGGCCTGGGTGACCGGACTCGCGTTCGTCTCGGCGAACCTCGGTGCCCTCGAGATCCTCGGAATGGCCGCCAACGGCGCCCAGTACGGTCTGATGACCCTGCACTACTACTGGATCGGCGCGGTCCCCGCGATGGTCTTCCTGGGCATCGTGATGATGCCCTTCTACTACGGCTCCAAGGTGCGCAGCGTCCCCGAGTTCCTGCGGCGCCGCTTCAACAACAGCACGCACCTGTTCAACGCGATCAGCTTCGCGGTCGCCCAGATGCTCATCGCCGGCGTCAACCTGTTCGCGCTGGCACTGATCCTGCAGGCGCTGCTCGGCTGGCCGCTGTGGCTGTCGATCGTGATCGGCGCCGCGATCGTGCTGATCTACATCACGGTCGGCGGTCTGTCCTCGGCGATCTACAACGAGGTGCTGCAGTTCTTCGTGATCCTGGCGGGCCTCATCCCGATCACGATCGTCGGCCTGGTCAAGGTCGGCGGCTGGAACGGCCTGGTCGACAAGGTGCGGGACACCAAGCTCGGCGACGCCGCCCTGCACACCTTCTCGAACACGGCGACCAGCGACAACCCGCTCGGTGCCAACTGGATCGGCATCATCTTCGGCCTCGGCTTCGTGCTGTCGTTCGGCTACTGGACGACCAACTTCGCCGAGGTGCAGCGGGCGCTCTCGGCGAAGGACATGAGCGCGGCCCGGCGTACGCCGATCATCGGGGCCTTCCCGAAGTTGCTGATCCCCGTCGTGACCGTGGTCCCGGGCCTGATCGCCCTGGTCACCGTGCAGGGGCTGGGTGCCGACAAGGGTGACCTGACCTACAACAACGCGATCCCGCTGCTGATGCGTGACCTGCTGCCGAACGGCGTGCTGGGGGTCGCGGTGACCGGTCTGCTGGCCAGCTTCATGGCCGGCATGGCGGCCAACGTCTCCGGCTTCAACACCGTCTTCACGTACGACATCTGGCAGTCCTACATCCGCAAGGACCGCGACGACGCCTACTACCTCAAGGTCGGGCGGATCGCCACGATCGCGGGTGTGGTCGCCGGCATCGGCACCGCGTTCATCGCGGCCGGCTTCAACAACATCATGAACTACATCCAGGCGCTGTTCTCGCTGTTCAACGCCCCGCTGTTCGCCACCTTCATCGTCGGCATGTTCTGGAAGAGGATGTCGTCCTGGGCCGGCTTCTGGTCGCTGGCCAGCGGCACCGCGGCGGCGCTCGCGCTCTACCTGCTCTACCTGGGCGACGTCGTCAAGTTCAACTCCGACCTGGAGGAGAGCTTCTGGGGAGCCGGTCTGGCATTCGTGACAGCGGTCGTGGTGGCGCTCGTCGTCACCATGTTCACCCCGGCGAAACCCGAGAACGAACTGCGCGGCCTCGTGTACGGGATGGGCGGCAGCAGCACCTCGAGCGAGACGATCATCTCCGGCGAGAAGGTCTGGTGGCGCAACCCGGTGCTGCTCGGCGCGATCGCTGTGGTCCTCGCCGTCCTCCTGTACATCCCGTTCTGGTGAGGGGAGACCTGACATGGCTGACGAAGCGCGAACAAGCAAAGCGGCGAGACTTTTCGACGTACGGCGGGTGATCGGTGGCCTGTTCGTCGTCTACGGGGTGATCGTCACCCTGCTCGGCATCTTCGACAACCAGGCCGAGATCGACAAGGCGCAGGGCGTCCGGATCAACCTCTGGATGGGCCTGGCGATGCTCGTACTCGGCCTGCTCATGCTGTTGTGGTTGAAGTTGAGCCCGCCGGAGGTACCGGAACCGGCTCCGGAGGAGCAAACCTCGGCCGAATGATGGTGTCCGAGGTGTCGGCCGGGTGCGTTCCGGTTGCACAGGTTCCTCATATCTTCGAGTCGGGGCATGCACCGTCCGATACACAAGGCATGGAACCCCTCGCAGCAATCAGCCTCGCCACCACCCGGGGTAGCCGTCCCGCGGGTTGGCAGGCTCAGGTGAGAATCGACTACGCCATCAACAAGGTCGCGCAAACCCACCGAGGTCAATCCGAGGACCAGGTTGCGCAGGCAATCCACGACCAGCTCCGGGCTCTCGGAGTGGTCCCGAACGGACGCCAGGTCGCCCAGTACGCCACGGCCATCTCGGCTCTGCCCCAACTACCGCCGAACAACAAGTGATCACGACGTGACCCGGTCCAAGGGCGGACCGGGTCACGCGTGGTTTCACGGGGCGAAACGAAGGACGCGGTCGTCGCCGTCCCGGGGGTCGCCCCGGCCGTCCCGGTTCGACGTGGTCAGCCAGAGCGCGCCGTCGGGTGCCACCGCGACGGTGCGCAGCCGGCCGTAGGCGCCGGTCAGCTCGGCCTTGGGCGCGCCGCCACCGAGCGGTACCGTCCACAACCGCTCGCCCCGCAGCGCGGCCACGTAAAGGGTGTCACCCGCGATCGCCGCCCCCGACGGTGACGCGTCATCGGTGTGCCACTGCGCGATCGGGTCGACGAAGCGTGCGTCGCCGGCGCGGCCCTCGACGGTCGGCCAGCCGTAGTTCCTGCCCGGCTCGATGACGTTCACCTCGTCCCAGGTGTTCTGGCCGAACTCGATGCCGTACATCTTCTCGTCGGCGCTCCAGGCCAGGCCCTGCACGTTGCGGTGGCCGAGGCTCCAGACCGGCGAGCCCGCCGTCGGGTTGCCCGGGGCCGGCTTGCCGTCGGTGGTGAGCCGCAGGATCTTGCCGTTCGGATCCGTCGCGTTCTGTGATTCGGGCTCGTCCCCGGCATCGCCGGTGCCGACGTAGAGCATGCCGTCCGGCCCGAACGCGAGGCGTCCACCGTTGTGCCGGCCGCCCTTGGTGATCCCCTCGAAGATCACTTTCGGGGACTTGTCGCCGAGCTTGAACTTCACGATCCGGTTGTCGTCGGCGGACGTGAAATAGGCGTACACGAATTGGTTCCGGGCATAGGCCGGGTCGACCGCGAGGCCGAGCAGGCCGCCCTCGCCGCCGGAATCGACGCCCGGCATCTGATAGACCTTCTTCGGATCGCCGCCGCCGACCGGGATCTGCCGGATGTCGCCCTTGTCGCGCTCGCCGACGAGCGCGCTGCCGTCCGGCAGAAACGCCAGCCCCCACGGCACCTCGAGGCCGCTGACCACGGTCTGTGGCTTGGCGAGATCGGGTGCGGCGGGCCGTTCGGCGGCAGCCGAGGCAACGGTGGACGGAGCCGCCGGCACGGTGCTCTCGGCCCGCGGCGCCGGATCTTCCCCGGACGAGCACGCGGCCAGGGCGGCAACACCGGCGCCGGCGAGCAGAAGTCGCGTTCGCATCGTCCAACCGTGCCACGCTCCGGCGAACTTCACCCGTTTCCGAGACCGCTGTTCAAGATCCGTTTCAAGATGGGGCCGCGCGGTGAGGCGGCCGCGCAGGGCGGAGGGGCACGCGGTGCGAGCTTTGGCGCGACCCTTGCGGGCCGCGGTGGTCGCGGTCCTCACACTGCTTGCGTACGCGGTGAGCCCGGCCCAAGCGCAGCCGACACCGCCGCTGCGCATCGCGTGGGCGCCCTGCCCCGAAGATGCCAAGGTCCAGTGCGGGGAGATGAGAGTGCCCGCCGACTGGGCCGACCCGGCCGGCCCCGGCATCCTGCTCACCATCGCCCGGCGGCCCGCCCTCGACCCGGCGCATCGTCTCGGGGCGCTGCTGGTCAACCCGGGCGGGCCGGGCGGGTCCGCGGTGGACTTCACCTTCGACGCCCCCACCTTCTTCGGTGAGCAGGTGCGCAAACAGTTCGACATCGTCGGGATGGACCCGCGCGGCGTCGGGCGCAGCAGTCCCGTGCTCTGCTCCCAGGACCTGATCGACGCCAAGCCGTCCCCCCTCGTCGAGACGGCCGCCCAGTACACCGCCGTGGTCGACTACAACCGCAAGCTGGCCGCCGACTGCGCGGCCCGCACCGGCCCGGTCTTCCCGCACGTCGACACCGCGAGCGTGGTGCGCGACGTCGAAGCGGTGCGGCTCGCCCTCGGTGAACCGCAGATCAACTTCTACGGCGCGTCCTACGGCTCACTGATCGGCGAGATGTACGCCGAGCGTTACCCGACCCGGCTGCGGGCCCTGGTGCTCGACGGGGTGATGGACCACAGCGCCAACGTCGGCACATTCCTGGTGCAGGAGACCGACGCCGCGCAGGACTCGTTCCGCGAATTCGTCGCGTGGTGCGCGCGGGACGCCAAATGCGTGCTGCGCGGGCAGGACATCGACCGGATCTGGGCCGACCTGATGGTCCGGGCCCGAGCCGGGACGTTGCGTAACCCGTACGACAAACTGGCCGCACTGGACCCGGCCGGGCTGGCCCAGGCCGCGTTCTCGGCGTTCTACGAGCCGCAGTGGTATTCCTTCGCCTACTACCTGCGGGACGCGGCCGGCCTCAAAATCAGGCCGAAGATCGCGACGCCGGCGGTGGACATCGCCGACCACAGCTTCCCGGCGGTGATCTGCGCCGACTGGTACCTGCCCATCACCGGTTTCCCCGACCTGCACCGGCGGCTGTCGATCCTGGCCGCACGGGCCCCGCAGATGCTCGCCTCACCGCTCGCCATCCAGGCCACGGTCGACTGCATAGGCTGGCCCAACCCGCCGACCAACCCCCAGCACCGGTTCGTCCCACC
The DNA here is from genome assembly GCF_016862195.1 of Paractinoplanes ferrugineus. Lineage (GTDB taxonomy): Bacteria > Actinomycetota > Actinomycetes > Mycobacteriales > Micromonosporaceae > Actinoplanes > Actinoplanes ferrugineus. Next base: position 19,741 of record NZ_BOMM01000037.1, read on the forward strand.
CGCCGGCATGCCGGCCGTCCTGCTGATCGGCACCCGGCACGACCCGGCCACCACCTACGTCTGGGCCCAGCGGATGGCCCAGCAACTCGGCCCGAAGGCAAGCCTGCTCACCTACGAGGGCTGGGGCCACGTCAACTACAACCGCAGCCCATGCGTCGCCGCCGCCGCCGACAAATACCTGATTTCCTTGCTCCGCCCCGCCCCCGGCGCCTCCTGCCCGCCGATAGAGCCCCAGCCCTTCGGTGTCGGCTGACCCGCACTCGTGGGCGTCATCATTCACCGCATCTTCCCTGGCTCCGACAGCAGCGATCGTCCCGAGGTGGGCTCCCCGCGGTTGGCCCTGTTCGTGATCGCTCCCCTTCCTCCGGTCGTCGGTGTTCCCGGCTGTGCGCGTGCGCGGAGGGACAGGTGCCGAGGTGGGGCGGGGCGGCGCGGGCCTGGGGTGATGGGCGGGGTGGGCTGCGTCACTCTGGCGTGCGGGTGGGGGCGGAGTATCGTTAGCCAGGCTAACTACCTGATCTGTCTCGGAGGTGCGTTTGAGTCGCCGCGCGCCCAAGGCGTCCATCGATCCGGACGCCCGGAAGAGCTGGCTGCGTCGCGCGCTGCCACTGGTCAAGGCCCATCGCGGGCTGCTGATCACGTCGCTGGTGCTGTCGTTCCTGGGGCTGATCGTCCAGGTGCAGATTCCCAACCTGGTGCGCATCGGCATCGACAAGGCGATTGTCGAGCACAGCGGCCGGCTTGCCACCTATGTCTGGGCCATTGTCGGGCTCGCCCTGGGGCAAGGGTTGATCAACTACCTGGCTCGGCTCTATCTGCTGCGGACGGCCTACGAGCTCGAGTACGACCTGCGCAACATCGTGTACGCCCACCTCGTCCGGATGCCGTTCGGCTTCTACGACCGGGTGCAGTCCGGGGAGCTGATGTCGCGTTCCGGCTCCGACATCCGGGCCGTGCAGATGTACCTGTCGTTCGGGCCGTCGATCCTCGTGCAGTGCCTGATCGCGGTCGTCGCGTTCGTGCTGATGCTCTCGATAAACGTGCCGCTGGCGATCGTGGCGATGGTGACCATGCCGATCATCGGGGTGCTCGGGGTCAGCATGCGCAAGGCGATCTTCCCGGTGTCGTGGCTGATCCAGGCCCGGCTGGCCCGGCTGGCCACCGTGGTCGACGAGAACATCCAGGGCGTACGCATCGTCAAGGCGTTCGCGGCCGAGGGCCGGCAGTTGCGTTCGCTGGCCGAGAGCGCCGACCGGATCCGGTGGGCCTACCAGCAGGATGCCCGGATCCGGAGCCGGTGGAACCCGGTCCTCGACAACCTGCCGCGGCTGGGGCTCGCGCTGGTGCTCATCGTCGGCGGCATCCTGGTGATCGACGGTCACACCACGATCGGCACGATCGTCGCCTTCAACTCCTATGTGTTGATGCTCCAGCCGCCGTTCCGCCTCCTCGGCATGATGATCATGATGGGTCAGCGGGCGTCGGCGTCGGCCCGCCGCATCTACGAGATTCTCGACACGCCGTCCGACGTGGTCGACGATCCCCAGGCGGTCGCTCCGCGGCTGCGCGGCGACCTTGCGTTTGCGGACGTCTCGTTCGCGTACCCGAATGGGACCGTCGCTCTTGATCACTTGAACTTGACCCTGCGGGCCGGCGAGACGGTGGCCGTCGTGGGTGGCACCGGCTCGGGCAAATCGACGCTCGGGCGGCTCGCCGCGCGGTTCTACGACGTCAGCGGCGGCGCGGTGACCATCGACGGCATCGACGTGCGCAAGATCGAGCTGTCGTCGTTGCGCTCTCAGGTGGGCATCGTGCCGGACGAGCCGTTCCTGTTCTCGCTGTCGATCCACGACAACATCGCCTACGGGCGTCCCGACGCCGCGCGCGCGGAGGTGATCGACGCGGCCGAGGCGGCCGGCGCCGCCGAGTTCATCGAGGAGCTGCCGGAGGGCTACGACAGCGTGGTGGGGGAGCGGGGCTACACGCTCTCGGGCGGCCAGCGGCAGCGGATCGCGATCGCGCGGGCCCTGCTGATGAACCCCCCGATCCTGGTCCTGGACGACGCGACGAGTGCCATCGACGTGACGGTCGAGCAGCGCATCCACGGTTCCCTGAAGTCCCGGATGAGGGGCCGAACCACGCTCATCGTCGCCCACCGCCTGTCCACGATCAGCCTCGCCGACCGGGTGATCCTGATGGCCGCCGGCCGGGTGATCGCCGACGGCACCCACGAGTCGTTGCTGGCCTCGGAACCCCGCTACGGCGAGGTGCTCGCCTCCGCCGAGGCCCCGCCCGACCCCGACCCGGGGGCGGCCGCCGGGGAGCTGTCCGGTGCGGAACGGGTGGTGCGGCGATGAGCATGTTCGGTGGCGGGTTCGGCGGGTTCCACACCGGTGGGCGCCCGGCCATGGGGGCGGCCGGGCGCAAGGGCAACGGCCTGCCGTTCGCCGGTATCCCCGACGACCTGGTCGAAGGGGTGGCGAAGCTCGAAGCGACGGAGCCCGACCACGGCGATCCGCGGGCGGCGTTCGATCCGGTGAACGACGACGGCGGACGGGTCTCGCTCGGCCGGCTCCTGGTCGGCCGGCCGGGGCTGCTGGTGGCGGCGGCGATCGCGATCCTGGTCGAGACGTTGCTGCTGCAGGCCGGGCCGTACCTCGTACAGGTCGGCATCGACCACGGCATCGCCGACCGCGACCTGCGGGTCCTCGTCGTCGCCACCGTCTGTTTCGTCGCGGCCGTGCTGCTCACCGGGGTCGCCACCGCCGTGCGCATGCGCAAGACCGGCGTGCTCGCCGCGTCAGCCACCCGGGACCTGCGGATCCGCATCTTCGCCCACCTGCAGCGCATGTCGCTCGACTACTACACCAAGGAGAAGGCCGGCGTCACGATGACCCGGATGACCTCCGACGTGGAGGCGTTGCAGAGCCTGCTGCAGGACGGCTTCGCCCAGTTCCTGATCCAGGGACTGACCATGGTGGTCGTCACCGCGGTGCTGTTCCACTACAACGCGGAACTGGCGATCCTGACCCTGGTGCTGGTGGTGCCGCCACTCACGGCGGCGTCGCTGTGGTTCCGGTACGCGGCCGACCGCGGCTACAACCGTCAGCGCGACACCATCGCCGCGATGTTCGCCGATCTGGCCGAGAGCCTCAACGGTACTCGGGTGGTGACCGCGCACAATCGGCAGGAACGCAACGTCGTCGCACACCGCTCGGTGGTCGGCGACTACCGCGACGCCAACGACTGGACCGGCCGGATCAACGCGATCTACGGGCCGGGTACGTCGGTGATCGGGTTGGTCGCGATGGCGGTCATGCTGCTGCTCGGCGGCCGGATGGTGCTGCGCGGGACGTTGACGATCGGCGAGCTGACCGCGTTCGTCCTCTACATCAACTCGTTCTTCCAGCCGGTGCAGCAGCTGGTTCAGCTCTACACGCAATATCAGCAGGCCAAGGCGGCGGTCGGGAAGATCCGGGGGCTGCTGTCGACGCCGCCGTCGGTTCGCGAGTCGCCGACGGCCGTCGCGTTGCCCCCGGTCGCCGGCGAGATCGTCTTCGACGACGTCAGCTTCGGGTATCTGCCCTCGCGTCCCGTGCTGTCCCATCTGTCCCTGCGGATCGCGCCCGGGGAGACGGTCGCGTGCGTGGGGCCGACCGGCGCCGGCAAGTCGACCCTCGCCAAGTTGGTGACGCGCTTCTACGACCCGGTCGACGGTTCGATCCGGATCGACGGCCACGACCTGCGGGACGTGACGCTGTCGTCGCTGCGTACCCAGATCGGAGTCGTGCCGCAGGAACCGTTCCTGTTCGCCGGCACGCTGCGGGACAACCTCGCGTTCGCCCGGCCGGGCGCCTCCGACGACGAGGTGTGGGCGGCGGTGGACGCGGTCGGGCTGCGCGAACTCGTGGAACGGGCGCCGGACGGGCTCGACACCGTGCTGCACGAGCGGGGCCAGTCCGTGTCCTCCGGCGAGCGGCAGCTGCTGGCCCTGGCCCGGGCGTTTCTGGCGGAGCCGCGGGTCGTTGTGCTCGACGAGGCGACCTCCAACCTCGACCTGCGCTCGGAGCTTCGGGTGGAGGCCGCGCTGGACGCCTTGCTGGAGGGGCGGACCGCGATCCTGGTCGCGCACCGGCTCTCCACGGCCATGCGAGCCGACCGGATCATCGTGGTCGACGACCACGGCATAGCCGAGACCGGGTCGCACGACGAGCTCGTGCGTTCCGGGGGTCGCTATGCCGCCATGTTCGACCAGTGGGCCGCGTCCGCCGGCCGGCCGCCTCGCTGACCGCGCCGACTCGTGGTAGGCAGGGATAGACAGTTACCTCTGCCTACCACGGAGGATCTATGCGGATCTTGCCGGTCCTAGCAATAGCCACCCTCGGCGCCACCTTCGTCGCGACCCCCGCGACCGCCGCGCCACCCGCGCCGACCGCGCCCGGATCAACCGCTTCCGGACCAACGGCCTACGGGTACGGCGGCGCCGTCGCCACCGTGGACCCCACCGCCACCGCGGTCGGCCTGGACGTGTTGCGCCGGGGCGGCAACGCGGTCGACGCCGCTGTCGCCACGGCCGCCACCCTCGGCGTCACCGAGCCGTTCTCCTCCGGCCTCGGCGGCGGCGGTTTCTTCGTCTACTACGACGCCAAGCACCACCGGGTCTCCACCATCGACGGTCGCGAGGCCGGGCCCGCCACGATGACGTCCACCTACTTCATCGATCCCACCGACGGGCAGCCCTACGACTTCCAGGAAGCTCGCGTGAGCGGCCTGTCGGTCGGCGTCCCCGGCACCCTGGCCACCTGGGAGACCGCGACCAAGCAGTGGGGCACCCGCTCGCTGGCCGCCCTGCTGCGCCCGGCCGCCGACGTGGCCGACCGCGGTTTCCCGGTGGATGCGACCTTCCGCCAGCAGATCGCCGACAACGCGGCCGCCTTCGGCCAGTTCGACGCCACCAAGGCTCTCTACCTGCCCGGCGGCGCCCCGCCCGCGGTCGGCTCGACCCAGCGCAACCCCGACCTCGCCGACACCTACCGCCTGATCGCCCGCCAGGGCACCGGTACGTTCTACCGAGGCCCGATCGGCGCCGACCTGATCCGGACGGTCCAGCACCCGCCGGTCTCGGCCAACCCGGTCGGCACCTGGGCCTACCCGATCCGTCCCGGCACCCTGACCGCCGCCGACCTGGCCTCCTACCAGGTACGCAAGCCGGCACCGACCCGCTCCGACTTCCGTGGCCTGACCGTCTACGGCATGTCCACCCCGTCCAGTGGCGGCACCGCTGTCGGTGAGTCGCTCAACATCCTCGAGAAGGTCGACCCGGCCGCCGACCGGGTGCTGCACACCTACCTCGAGGCGTCGGCGTTGTCGTTCGCCGACCGGGGGCGCTATGTCGGCGCGTACACCCCGCAGCCGGTCCTCGATCGGTTGATCTCCGACTCGTGGGCGAAGCAGCGCGCCTGCCAGATCTCCCCGACCGCCGCCCTGACCAAGCCGGTGCCGCCGGGCGACATCAACGCCCGCGGCTGCACGCCGGCGACCGTCGGCGGCCCCACCGAGCAGGGCCAGTCGACCACCAACCTGACGGTCGCCGACCGCTGGGGCAACGTGGTCGAGTACACCTTCACCATCGAGCAGACCGGCGGCAACGCCATCGTGGTGCCGGGTCGGGGCTTCCTGCTGAACAACGAGCTGACCGACTTCAACTTCACCAACACCCAGGCCCCCGCCGCCGACCCCAACCTGCCCGGCCCCGGCAAGCGGCCGCGCAGCTCGATGTCGCCGACGATCGTGCTGAAGGACGGTAAGCCGTTCCTGGCGCTGGGTTCGCCCGGCGGCGCCACCATCATCACCACGGTCCTGCAGATCCTGGTCAACCGCCTGATGCTGGGCATGACCCTGCCCGAGGCGATGGCCGCGCCGCGCGCGTCGCAGCGCAACACGGCCGGCATCCAGGCCGAGCCGGCGTTCCACACCACCTACGGCCCGGCGCTGACCGCGCTCGGCCATTCCTTCGGCCCCGACGTCCCCGAGCTGGGCGCCGCCACCGCCGTGGAATTCACCCGCCACGGCGGCTTCATCGCCTCCTCCGAACCGGTCCGTCGAGGCGGCGGCTCGGCCGGGGTGGTGCACCCCGGCCGCTGATCGAGAGGCCCCCGGTCGCCCGCGCGATCGGGGGCATCGCAGGTCCACCGCGCGAACCGGGTTCGGGAAGACCGGAGGAGTGGGCGATGAGCGTGCTGGGCGAGTTCCGCCGGCTGCCGCCGGCGTTGCTGGCGGAGATCCGGGCAGCGCCGGCACCGTCTTCCCCGCCGACCGGCACGGTTTCGGCCGTGCCGGCGACTCCCGCGCGCTGACCGCGGACCAGCTGGGCCGCTGGGAAGCAGCGGACGCGTCCGGCCGTTCCGGTGGCCGGGCGCGTTTCCCTGGCAACCGGCTGACTCAACGAGCATCCATCGGAAGTCGCACCAGGACGGTGGTGCCGGGGCCCTCGTGGTCGACCAGTTCGATGCTGCCGTGGTGTTTCGTGACGACGGCGCGGCTCAGGGTCATGCCCAGGCCGGTGCCGGGGATGGCCTTGTCGTTGCCGCGGCTCGTGCGGTACATGCCGGTGAACAGCTTTTCCCGCTCGTCGCTGCTCACGCCGAGGCCGGTGTCGGAGACGGCGAGTTCGGCGGCGCGGCCGTCGGCGCGCAGGGTCACGCCGATGTGACCGCCGTCGGGGCTGTACTTGACCGCGTTGCCGAGCAGGTTGTCGACGACCTGGCGCAGGCGTTTGCGGTCGCCCGGCAGCATCAGCTTCTCGGGCAACTGGTCCTCGATGACCAGCGGTGCGTCGTCGATCGCCGCCCGCGCCTGGTCGACCGAGTCGCGCACCACCTCGGCCAGGTCCATCGGCATCAGCTGCACGTCGGCGTGCCCGGCGTCCAATGCGGACAGTTCCATCAGCTCGTTGATGATGTGCCGGAGCTGGGTGGAGTTGCGTTCGATCACCTCGAGCAGCCGCGGCCCTTCGGCGATCAGGGTCGCCTCGTCGGCTTCGCGCAAGAGTTCGGTGTAGGCGCTGATCGAGGTCAGCGGCGTGCGCAGTTCGTGCCCGATCAGCGCCAGGTATTCGTTCTTCGACCGGTTGAGCTGCCGCTGCAGGTCCTCCACCCGGCGGCGCTCGATGAACTGGCCGATGTGGGCCGCGATCCCCGACATCAGCGCGAGCAGTTCGTCCTCGGAGTCCTCCACGGTGTCCGCGAAGACCTCCAGGACCCCCAAGGTCTCGAAACCTTCCTTGACCGGTACGGCCAGTGCCGCGTGCAGCCGCGACCGGTGGGCGGTCTCCTCGGCGATGAGGCTCTGCGGCTGCCCCACGTCCCGGATCCACAGCGGTTTACCGACCTGCCAGGCGCGCCCGGCGAGGCCTCGCCCGTACGGCAGGTCGGCCGGCACGTCGATCTCCGCGTCCCAGCCGGGGGCGCTCCACTGCGCGGCCGAGCGCACCACCGCGGCCGCCTCGTCGACCAGCCACAGCTCGGCGTGCGCCCAGCCGAGCGTGTCGACCACGGCTTCGAGCACCCGTTCGCCGGCTGTCTGGATGCTGATCGCGTCGGCCAGCGCCGCCGTGACCGCGAGTTCGCAGGTGCGGAAGCGTTCGACCCGGCGGCGGCGGGTGACGTCCTGCACCGCCTGCACGGCGCCGACCGTGTGACCGTCGGGGCCGGTGATCGGGTGCGCGTCGATCAGGTAGTGGTGCACGCGCCGGTCGGGGCTGTGCAGGATCACTTCCTCGTCGCGCAGGTGTTCGCCCCGCAGGGCCCGGAACAGGCCGAGGTCGTCCTGGGTGAGCGGGTTGCCGTCGGTGTCGGTGAGCCCGTCGGACGGTAGCCGGTTGGGGGAGAGGCCGGCTCCCGTCCACATGTCGCGCATCCGCTCGTTGACGAACACCACGTTGCCGTCGGCGTCGCAGGCGGTCACCCCGTCGTGCAGGCTGCCCAGCACCGCGTCGAGGAAGCGGCGCTGCTGGTCGATCTCGTACCGGGCCAGCTGCTCGGTGATCAGCAGGGTGCACACCTGGGCCGCTTCGGCGACCGCGGCGATCTCCTCGGCGGTCCAGTCCCGTGGTCGCGGGTCGGACGCGCAGCACACGCCGAGCACGGCACCCTGCTGGTCGCGTACGGCATGAGCGAGATAACCACCGCGCCGCGCGGCACCCAGGGCGAGCCCCCGCTCGTCGGCGGCCAGGTCCTTGATCACCACCGGGTCGTCGCTGTGCAGCACGATGCCGGCCAGGGAGTTCTCGATCGGGGTGTCGGTGACCTCGTCCCACGAGCCGGCCAGCCCCCAGCCGCCGTAGAGCCGCAGCCGGTCGCCCTGGGCAAAGTGGATCAACGCGACCGGCGCGTGCGCGGCCCTGGCCACCAGCGCGGCCAGCTGATCGGCGGCGCCGCTCGTGAGCACTCCGCGGTGCAGCTCGCCGGAGTTCGGCAGCAACGGCCAGCCGGCCCCGCCGGTCGCCGTTCGGCGGGGTTTCCACGCCCGTCCGGCGTCCAGGCCGGGGTCCTCCACCACCATGGCCTACCTCCGGCTTTCAGCCTAAAGGTGGCAAATCACCCTCGCCGCTGGAATCGCAGATCCGCGATGGGACGGCCCTGCGCGGTGCCCCGGCGCTCGAACTTCGTCCCCGGCCGGCCCGCCCGATCGATCCCCGCGGGCCGCAGGCCCGGCTCGGCCGCCAGGACCTCGGCCATCGCCTCGGCGTAATGCGGCCAGTCGGTCGCGCAGTGCAGCACGCCGCCGGGGCGCAGACGCGCGCTGAGCAGGGCGACATTGTCCGGGCGGATCAGCCGCCGCTTGTGGTGGCGGGCCTTCGGCCACGGATCGGGGAAGAAGACGTGGACGGCGTCGAGCGCACCCGGGGAGATGCGGTGCACCAGTTCCATGGCGTCACCGTGGGCCACCCGTACATTGGTCAGACCTTGCTCTTTGACCAGCGCGAGCAGATTGCCGATGCCCGGGGTGTGCACCTCGACGCCGAGATAACCGCGGCCCGGATCGGCGGCCGCCATGGCGGCCGTGAGATCACCCATCCCGAAACCGATCTCCAGAACTACCGGCCGCGCGGCGCCGAACAGGGCCGGCAGGTCGATCGGCGTGCGGTCGCCGTCCACCACGTCGAGGCCGAAGAGCGGCCACAACTCGGCGTACGCGTCGTGGTGGCGGGCGCTCATCCGGCCCCGGCGGGGATGGAACGAACGAATCGGGCGGTGCTCAGCGGTGTCAGTCATGGCACCGCCAACTGTAATTACGCGGAGACGTCGATGCGGCGCGGGCCGCTCTGTTCCAGATAGGCGAGGGCCCGGGGGAGGTACTGGCCGATCGGGCTGGGCGCACCCGCCCGCTGGTAGCGATGGTGCAGATCCTTGAGGTAGAAGCCGGTGACCGGCTGGCCCGGCGCCAGATGGCCGACGGCCCGCTCGTTGGCGATCGCGACGGCGAAGCTTGTCGGCTTTTCCTTCATTGCGGCCACCCCCAGCTGCTGCCCGGTGACGTGGAAGATCAGCTCCCGGTCGGCCGGGGTCAGCGCCTCGAAGTCGTTGCGCTCGCTCTTCTCGGCCGGCTTGCGCCGGGGCGGCGCGGAGATCGGCGTGTGATGGGTACGGGAGGTTCCCAGGCCGGAGACGGTCATGCTCATCTGTTCGGCGGTTGCTTTTCAGCGCTTAGCCGGTAGCACGCTGGGTTGCGAGCCTTCCCGGAACGGGGTGCGGGAGCCGTCGGCCAGGCCGACCGTCATCACCCACGAGTGCCCCCGGTACTGGGCGGTGACCAGGCCGTGGGTGCTGTCCGCGTAGGTCATCTCGCGGTCGTTGACCCCGCCCACCGTCCGCTTGACCTTGGTGGCCGGGTCGAACTCCACCAGGTGCACCGGCTCGTTGTCGGCCGCCGTCTCACCCTCCTGGTAGGCGGTCCACGCCAGCCTCTTGCCGTCCGCCCGCCAGCCCGGCACCACGGCGAATCCCCGATTCTGCAGGCTGCCCCCGCCGTAGGCGGCCACCGTCTGCTCGGTGCCGGTCGCCACCCGGCCGATGCTCAGGCAGGCGTCATAGACCGAGTCGCACTCGCCGCCCCGGAACGCGATGCTCGTCCCGTCCGGGGACCAGGCCACCGCGTCGTCGGTGCGCAGCCGCTCGGTCAGCTGCTTCGGCGCGATCCCGCTCAGCTCCGGCTCGTCGGGCAGCTCCTCGCTGCGGCAATCACGCGGGAACAGGACCTCGGGCTGCGCGCTCGCCGTGCCCGCCGCGATCCGGTAGACCCCCGGCCCGCCGGTGCAGGACAGCGAGGCGAACGCGATCCACTTGCTGTCCGGCGACCAGGACGGACCGCCGGCGGCGCGGGTGGTGAGCCGGCGCGCGGCGCCGCCGTCGGCCCGCATGGTCCACAGCTGACCACCCTTGAGGTACGCGATCTGCCGGCCGTCGGGCGACCACCGCGGCCGCGAGTTCCCGCCACCGGTGGTCAGCCGAGTCTCGCCGCTGCCCCGGCTGACATAGACGTCGCCGTCCCGGACGTACGCCACCGTGCTCCCACCGGCCGCCTCGGCCGGCGTCGCCACCAGGCCGCCCAGCATCCCGGCTACCACCATCGTGATCATCTTCATGCTCTGCATAACGGCACGCCCCCCGACGCGTCTCGCCCCTGCCACCTACACCGAGCACATCGTCCGCAACTGATTCGCTACTGAGCGATTCCCGGACCCGGTTTTCCCAGCTCCAGCTGCCGCTTGCTCTCGTGCTGGTGGGCGAGCATCCGCAGGGCGCTGAACAGGGCTTCGCCCAGCACCGTCCCCAGCACCACGAGCTCCATCCGGGCGGCCGGATCCGGCCGGGCCAGCACCATTCCCACCTCCACCGCCGCGAGCGACGCGGCCGTGTCCGCATATTCCCCGAGCTTCTCCGACAACTCCGGAACCCCGAGCGAGCCACCCGCGGCCAGCGCGTCAGCGACCTGGTCCATCTCCGGCGACCACGCCTCGACAAGCCACCCACGCTCCGCGACCAGCTCGGTCACCCGCCCCCGGGCCGCCAGCCACTCGGGTGTCGCTCGATCCGGCTGATGCCGCGGAGCAACCGAACTCTGCGCCACCCCCAGCAATTCAAGAGGATCATCCGCGTACGCGGTGAGCGCCCCCACCACCTCCCGGGCCCCCGCCACCGACACCCCGCCCACGTCGATCAACGCCCGCACCAGCAGAAGCCGGCGCAGGTGCTCCTCCCCGTAGTCCGCCTGGTTCGAAGCCACCGCCACCCCCGGGGCGAGCAGCCCTTCCCGCAGGTAGTACTTGATCGTCGGAATAGGCACCCCGCTACGCCGACTCAGCTCACCCACACGCACAGCCCGCTCCCGCCTTCCACTCACGCCCCGCCCGTTTTCCGCCGCCCGCCGCCCGCCAAGCCGCGACTGACACGGAACGCCGAACTGCTTCGGCAACCTGCTTGCGCTTTAGCGGCTCCGCATGGATAGTTTAGCTATCAGCAGCGGATAGTGCTGCTATCCGCAACGGGGGAGGGGCAGAGATGTCGAAAGTAGTTCCGGGGCCCATGACCGCTGAGGTCGACGGTGATTTCGTGGTCTTTCTGATCGGCATGCGCATCAACAAGTGGTGGAAGCTCCACAAGTGGGTGCCGGTGGGGATGGCGATGGGGCCGATGCTGCGGGAGTTGATCCGCCGCAAGGAGTTAGGGCTTTTGCACTTCACCACGTGGGTGGGGGCGCGCGGCCCGGTCGTCGTGCAGTACTGGCGGAGCGTCGAGCAACTCGAGGACTTCGCGAAGGACGCCCGGCTGCCGCACCAGCCCGCCTGGAAACGCTGGAACCGCGCCGTCGGCGACAGTGGTGACGTGGGCATCTGGCACGAGACCTACATGATCAACGGCGGCACCTACGAGGCCTTCTACGGCAACATGCCGGCCTTCGGTCTCGCCGGCGCCGGCCGCCCCGTCCCGCTGACCCGCAAAACGCGAGCCGCCGCCGACCGCCGCGCCGCAAACGCCGACCGACCCGCCTGACCAGCCGCCGCCTGACCAGTCATCGCCCGCGAGCCGTCGCCCGCGAGCCGTCGCTCCGCCAGCCGTCGCCCGCCCACCGAGCGGCGAGCCAGCGGGGCAGCGGGGCAGCGGAGTTGGCGGATCGGCTGGGTTGGCGGATCGGCTGGGTTGGCGGATCGGCTGGGTTGGCGGATCGGCTGGGTTGGCGGAT
>NZ_BOMM01000038.1 GCF_016862195.1 Paractinoplanes ferrugineus
CGGCTGGGTTGGCGGACCGGCTGGGTTGGCGGACCGGGGGCTGGCGGACCGGCGGGGATCGGTCGGGTTTGTGGGGCAGGTGGGCGTGCGGGGAGGGCGTGGCCGCCGTCGGGGGACGGCGGCCACGGAAGGGGTCAGGCCGCGGTTGCCGACCACATGGCGGTGAAGGCGGCGGCTTCGCCGGCCAGCCAGCTCTCGATGTCGGCGGGCTTGGCGGCGGGGTCGATGCGGTGGGTGGTGCCGCGGCGGAGGTCGACCAGGACCGGGGTGGCGTTGGGCAGGATCTGGTCCATGTGGCGGGCCATCAGGTAAAGGGTGGCGGTGACGGCCTCGGGGGTCGGCGGAGCCTCGTCGAAGTGCAGGCGGACGGCTTCGCGGCGGCCGTCTTCGTAGCGCAGGCCGAAGTGCGGGTTGATTTTGACGGCCAGGGGGCCGACGGAGGCGACGGCGTCTCGGGTCTGAGCGAGGCTCACCTGGTCCGGGGCGCCCAGTGAGATGAGGTAGGTCAGGGCGCCGGCGCTGACCGACTCGTAGAGGGGCTTCCAGCGGTCCTTCACCAAGGCGGGCACGCCCGAGAGGTAGCTGCCGCCGGTGCGGAAGGCGATGTCGGCCTTGAGGGCCTTGACCAACTGGCCGTGCGGGTTGAAGCCGGAGCGGCGCTCCCGGGCCTTGCGCAGGCCACCCACGAAAGTGGCCTTGGCGGGGCCGGTGCGGGTCACGTAGCGGGTGAAGCCGAGCATCGTCGCGTATGGCGGGATCGTGGGCACGGTTTCGGACAAAACAGGCGCGGTCACGTTGATCTCCTCGCAGGTCACGGCCCCTTTTAGTACACACATTCTAATCGATGGGTACGACATTCCCAACCGGTCTGGACCGCCGCTCCTGTGCCGTCCGGGTGCCGGTGCCGGTGCCGGTGCCGGTGCCGGTGGCGGCGGCTGCAGGGAGCAAACTGCCGTGGCATGGGCGTCGATCCCCGAGGGCGCCCGAGGTGGCGCCGCAGAGTGACGCGGCGAGTTGGCGAGGGCGCGGCGGGCGGGGTTCGCTGCGATGCGCCGTCAAAACACCTGGGCGCCGGCGCCTGATCCACTCGCGCCTGCCCATCGCCGTCGCACCCGCTCACCGCGAGACCGTTGTGTCCTGCATCACCGGGCTCGCAACCTTGCGCGGGGCATGCCGTTCGGCGAGCTCTGGCGGCAGGGCAGCCCACCTCGCACACCGCGGGCCGGGCCCGGTTCATCGCCGCGGACCGGCTCGCCGCCGTCACCGGAACCCTCGAGACGCACCTGGCCCGCGCTCATCGAGATCCGCGGGCCGCAGCCCGACTGGCCGGCCTGCCGCCGTGAGCCTCGGCCCCGGCTGCGCCCCATGCGCCGCTCGCCATCGCGGCGGATCGGTGCGGCAACTGGTGCCGCACCACTGCTACGTCGCGTCCGGGGCCGGAGATGGATCGGGCCGCCCGGCCTGATCGACCAGCCCGGTCCGCGCCTCGACGAACTGCCCGAGATCGTCGCCGCGTCACGCGCACGCATGCGGCCCGCCACCATCAGCGGCTCGGCCGGCGTCGGCGAGGCCTTCCCCGGGGAAGCGAACCTCGAGCGGCTGCGCGACGTCGACGACCGGGTGTCGGCTTGCTCGCCGGCGTTCCCGTCCAAACCGACCGTGCTGGGGATGGCCGCCGAGTCGGTCGTCGTCGGAGTCAGCTCGAAGAAACGATGTGCACGCCCACCCGCATGGACGAGTCGAGGCCGTCCTCCTCGGCGAGCAGTTCGAACACGCGCTGATGCGGTTCGTCGTGCACCGGGTTGGAGTAGTGGCGGTCGAAGGACTCCTGATCGCGGTAGAACTCGAATGCCCACATCACGTCGGCATTGTCGTCGTCGCGGCTGACCGCCCAGTCCACGGGGCCATCGGGATCACCGGTGTAGTGCAGGTCGGTGATGAGTTTGAAGAGTTCGTCTGCCTTGCCGGGTTTGGCTTGGAAACGCAGTACGACTCCGGGCTGGTTCTTCTTCATGCGCTACCTTCTCCCAGGTTTCTGGAACGTCGTTCCAGAAATGAGTCTGGAACAACGTTCCAGGAATGTCAAGATGACCTCCCACGATCTTTGATGCGGAGAAAGTGGCAGCCCCGACGGCGCATTTGCGCGCGCCCTGTCCACCGGCGCCGGCGCAAGCTACAACCACGTGGGAGCAAGCAGGAGGTCGGCCGCCGAGGCCGCCGCGCGGCTCGTAACCGGCTTACCTCATCGAAGCTCAACCGATGCAGCCGTCGACACTGCGTGAAATGATCTCGACCTTCTCCGCGGACGAGCCAACGCCCCGGAAATCCGCAAGGCATCTCCGGGCGCGACGGCTACGCTCCCAGTCGTGGTAGCGGACACGGTGGCCCGGGCGGTCGCCGAGATCGGGTTGCGGGAGCCGGTCGGCGGCATCCGGATAGTGGGGGTCGACGGCCCCAGCGGCTCCGGCAAGAGCACGTTCGCCCGGCCGCTGGCGGCGGCACTGCGGGCGCCGATCGTGGAGATCGACGATTTCGTGTCGTGGGGTGACTTCGCCGGATGGTGGCCGCGGTTCGAGGCGCAGGTGCTCGCGCCGCTGCTGCGCGGCGACGACGCGGTCTATCAGGTGCGGGACTGGGCCGACTGGCACGGCGACACGCTCGGCGGGTTCAAGCGGCTCGCCTGGACGCCCACGGTGGTGCTGGAAGGGGTCACCTGCACGCGGCGGGAGACGGTCGGCCGGCTCGTCTACGCGGTCTGGGTCGAGGCGCCGGCGGAGCTGCGACTGGCGCGAGGGCTGGCCCGGGACAGCGGCTTCGGCGACGCCGAGCGGTTGTGGCGCCGGTGGATGGTCGAGGAGGAGCGGTTCTTCGCGGCCGACGGCACGCGCGACCGGGCCGATCTGGTCATCGACACCGCTGGCCAGGATCGGTTCGCATGCCGCTGACGAACCCGTGGCTCGCCGAGCCCATGCCGGCCGGACGGATGCCGCGCGAGCGTCTCGAGGAGCGCATCCGCAATCTGCTGTCGTCGCAGAACATGTGCGTGCTGGCCACCGCCGGGCCGGACGGGCCGCTGGCCACACCGGTGCGTTACTACTCGCTCGGGTTGGCGGTCATGTTCACCGCCGCGCCCCGGTCGCCGAAGGTGCGCAACATCGCGGCCGACCCGCGCGTCTCGATCGGGATCTTCGCCCCGCTCGTCGGGCTGGCCAGCAGCCGGGGAGCACAGCTGTTCGGGTCGGCCCGGGTGCTGGCGCCGGCGGACCCGGAGCGGGTGGCCTACTGGGAGGCGTTCCGCTGGGAGAGCGAGCACGCCGAGCGGGGCCGGCCGGTCAGCGAACCGCCGCGGGACACGCTCGTGGTGCTCGACCCGGTGCGGATCGTCTACACCGAGCACTGGCTGCGGCGGGACGGCTTCGCGGCCCGGCAGTTCTGGCGGCGTGCGTAAGTTTGTGGGCATGGCCGTGATCCGATGCGACTTCTTCGCCGAGACCCTCGAGCTCAGCACCTCGATGACCGTTCTGCTGCCGGACGAGGGCGCGACCCCACCGCCCGTTCTCTATCTGCTGCACGGTCTCAGCGACGACCACACCGCGTGGACCCGATTCACTTCGATCGAGAGATACGCGTACGACAAAGGTCTCGCCGTGGTGATGCCGCAGGTGCACCGGAGTTTCTATGCCGACGAGGCGGTCGGGCTCCGGTTCTGGGACTTCCTGACGGCGGAGCTGCCGGCCGTCGTCGACCGGTTCTTCAAGGTGTCGGCGCGGCGCGAGGACACGTACGTCGCGGGGCTGTCGATGGGGGGTTATGGCGCTTTCAAGTGGGCGTTGCGGGAACCGGCGCGGTTCACGGCCGCGGCCAGCCTGTCCGGGGCGCTGGACCTGGCGTACATCCAGGAATCTGATCTTCGGCCGCACATCCGGGAACTCGCCCCGCGGGTGTTCGGGGACCGCCGGGTCCGCGGCGGTGACGCGGACCTGCTGCACCTGATCAGGACCGCGGAGCCGGCCGAGCTGCCGCGGCTGATGCTGCGCTGCGGCACCGAGGACCACCTGGTCGAGCAGAACGAGCGGTTCGTGGCCGCGGCCGCGGACGCCGGGGTGTCGCTCGACGCCGATTTCGGGCCGGGCGAACACGTCTGGCAGTACTGGGACGACCAGATCCGGGTGGTGCTCGACTGGATGATCCCGAAGCGCTAGGAGTCGTCGCGGGTCTGCTCCGCGAGGAACCGCTCCAGTTCGGCGCCCAGTTCCTCGGCCGTGGGCAGCGGCGTGTCCGACTCGGCGAGCAGGTTCTGCTCGCGGCCCCGCAGGAACGCGTCGTACTGCGCCTCCAGGGAGCTGACGAGGTGGGCTGCCTGCTCGTCGTCGGCGATCTGCTTGTCGACGTCGGCGCGCACCAGCTCGGCCGCCTTGCGCAGCTGGCTGGTCGGCAGGGCCAGGCCGGTGGTCGCGGAGACCGAGTCGGCGAGCAGTTCGGCCGCCGCCGGGAAGCTGGTCTGGGCCAGGTAGTGCGGGACGTGGGCGGCGTATCCCATGGCGTTCTTGCCGGCCTGGCCGAGCCGGAACTCGAGCAGGTTGCCGACGCTGGCCGGCACCTGCACGCGCTGCAGCCACGACTCCCGGTCGCCGAGCAGGCTCTGGTCGGTGGCGTGGGCGGTGACGCTCACCGGGCGGGTGTGCGGTACGGCCATCGGGATGGCGTTGAGCCCGACCGTCAGCTTGACCCCGAAGCGTTCGATGAGCCCGGTCACGGCCGCGATGAACCGCTCCCACTGCAGGTCCGGTTCGGGACCGGCGAGCAGCAGGAACTCGGTGCCGAGCTGGTCGCGCACCAGGTGCAGGGCGAGGCTGGGCTGGTCGTACGACTCCCAGTGGTCCTCTACGAAGATCATCGGAGGGCGGCGGGAGCGGTAGTCGAGGAGCTGGTCGAGGTCGAACGTGGCGACGACCTCGTTCTCCAGGGTGTCGAGGAGATTCTCGCGGAACAGCTGGATCGCGCTGCCCGCGTCGACGAACCCGGTGAGCGCCTGAACCAGGACTGGCTCGGTCAGCGCCGGCAGGTCGTCGGCCAACTCGTACAGCTCGCGTGGGTCGAGCATGTCGACGACCTCCTGTGTTCCAAAAAACGCACTGCGTTCCAAAACGGGGTAACCACGTGTAACAGCGGCCGGGGATAGTTCATTCCGGTGACCGTACGATCATGCCAAACGTGCGGTAGATCTCAGCCTGGGCACAACTGATCTTCTTCCTCGCGTGCACGTGCATGTGCACGGCACAATGGGTGCCAGATCTTCGCTATCCCCCCCTTCGGAGCGATCTGGTGAGCGAATCCGCGAGTCTGCCCGCCGTCAAAGACCAAATCCCCGAGACTCTGCCCCCGGTTGAAGACCAAATCCCCGAGACCGAGGCACCCCCCGGCACTCTGTGGTCACGCATGAAAGCCGACCCGCAGTTCGCCCCGGAGCACCTCGCCCTGGAAGCTGTGCGCCGTCTCGGTCCCGAGGCGGCCCGGTGGGCCGAGCGTGCGCGCCTGGAAAACCCCGACCTCACCCCGGACGCGCTCGCCGAACTCGCGGTCAAGCGGTTCACCACCCTGGCCCGCATCTCCGGGGCCGTATCCGGGGCCACCGGCCTGCCCGGCGCCGTTCTCGACGTGGGTGTCCTGGCCTGGACCCAGGCCCGCATGACGCTGCACATCGCGGCGGCGTACGGTCTCGATCCGTCCGCTCCCGAGCGGGCCACCGACCTGCTGGTGTTGCAGCGGGTGCACAAGGCCGCCGAGGCCGCCCGCCTCGCGCTGGGGGTGGCCGCCGGCCGGGAGCGGGCCAGCCGCATGTTCACCGGCGCGGGCGGCCGGCCGATCACCGGCGTGATCCTCAAGCTGGGCCTGCGGCTCGCCCAGATGGCCGGCGTCCGGGCCGGTCGCCGCATGTTCGCCAAGATCATTCCGGGGGCCGCGGTCATCCTCGGCACCTGGGTCAACTCGGCCGCGACGAAGGATCTGGCCAAGCGGGCCCGCGCGCTGTTCGGGCGCGACTAAGCAACCCGCGCCGCCGGACGATCTGACCCATGTGCGACGTGGGCTGCTGCTGGTGGGCGTTCTGCTGCTCGGCGGCTGCGGGAAGTCCGGGACGGCCACCGCCACCGCGACCCCCGTGCCGTCGTCGACCGGCAAACCCTGGGTGATCACCACCCAGGGCAGTGCCACGCCGTCCGCCGCCCGGGGTGGCGTCTGGACCGCGACGACCAGCCCGTTCCCGTCCGGGTTCCTGCCCCTGCCGTCGAACCCGCCGGCCGCCACCGCCACCCCGTCGTGGCAGTGCACGCCGAACAACGGCCGCGGCACGATCGGCGGCGCCACCGTGGTGCCGGCCGGTACGAGTGCCGCGGTGACGTTCTTCAACCCGGGTGGCGTCAACCTGCTCCAGTTCCGGGTGACCGCCATCAACGAGGATCTGGTCACCGGCGCGCAGCGGGACGTCGGCTGGACCGTGGTCACTCCGGGGAAGGCCTGTGAGTACCAGACGGTCACGATCACCGGCCTGACCCCGAAGACCCACTACGTCTTCTCGGTCGACGCGGTCTGGTCCCAGGTGGGCGGCAACGACGGCACGAACGCGGCCACGATCGCGCGCTCGGGCGTCATATCAACGACCTGACCGGCGCCCAGCCGGCTCGCCGGGCCTTGCCGATGTCCAGCACCATCCCGTCGGTGACCTGATCGATGCTGTACCGGGTGAGCCGCTGCCCGGCGACCAGCGACGCGGCCCGCGCCAGCCCGACCGGCACGTGCCGCACCGGCACCCCCAGGACCGCCTCGACGGCGGCGTCGCGCCGGTAGACCCGCTCGTCGGCGATGTTGTAGGCGCCGGCCGGCCATCCGATCGCGGCCAGGCACGCCGACCCGAGGTTCTCCACGGCGGTCAGGCTGAGCGGCACGTCCGGTCCGGGGAGCCAGGCGTGGCCGCCGCGCACGATCCGCCGCAGCCGCGGCAGCAGGTGCGGGTCACCGGCGCCGTAGACCGCGCGCGGCCGCAGCACGACCGCACCGGCCGCGAGCGCGAGCTTCTCGCCCGCCGATTTGGTACGCCCGTAGGCCGTGCGCTGCCGCTCGACCGGGTGGTCCTCGCGAACCGGGGAGGTGTACGGCCCCGGCCGGTAGACGCTCGCACTGCTGACCCAGACGACCGGCCTGCCGCCCGCGGCCGCCAGAAGCCGTTGCGTGCCGCCGACGTTCACCGCGTGAAAGGCCGCCTCGACACGCTTGCCGCCGGCCGGATCGCCGACCGCCGCGGCCAGGTGGATCACCGCGTCCACCCCGGACAGATCGGGGTGGCCCGAGCTCGCATCCCAGTAGCGGTGCCGCCGGCCGGGCCCGGCCCGGCGCCCGAGACCGACGACGTCGGCTCCGCTGTCCGCGGCGAGCCGCGCCACCACACCACCGCAGAAGCCACTGGCTCCGGTCACCGCTATCCGCATGCTTGCCCACCCGCCTTCTCGACGCCGCTCACCGGCTGTCCGGTCGTTTCGGCGGTCACCGGGCGCGCACGATCAGGGAGCGCCAGCCCGGCAGTGCCGAGTGGCGGTCGGCCCGGGCCCGGACGACGACCGGGCGGTGCGGGGCGAGAGCGGCGAGGAAGTCGGTCATCTGGTGGCGGGCCAGGCGGGCACCCGGGCAGGCGTGCGGGCCGGCGCCGAAGACCAGCTGGGCGGTGCGGGCGGGAGCCGGGTCGGCCGGGTCGGGAGCACGGCGGTGGGCGTCGACGGCATGCCGGGTGATCAGCAGCATGCGGTCACCGACGTGCACCGGGCAGCCGTCGAGAGCACCGCCGGCGGCGGCCACGCGAGGCAGGAGCGGGGTGGGCGCGGTGACGCGCAGCAACTCGTCGGCGAGGGCCGGGTCTTGCGCGTACGCCCACAGGTCCGCACTTCGGCAAGCCCACGCCGCGGCCCGGGGGAGCGCGGCGACGGTGGTGTTCACCGCGGCCACGGCGAGGGTGGCAGCCAGCCCGCTCGGCGCCGGTCCGTGCTCGACGAGCGTCAGCAGGTGCCACGCCGCCCGCTCGGCCTCTCGTTCGCCGTGCCGGCGGCGGCGCGGGCCGGGCCGGTGGGACCGCACGGCCGTGGCTCCGACCTGCTGGGCGGCGGCGGCCAGGGTCAGCGGGTCGATCGTCAGATCCAGCAGGGCGGCCGCGGTGGTTCCGGCGATCTCCGCGGCGACCGGCACGAGATCCACGCTCCCGCCCCGGGCGAGTGGCGCCAGGCGCTCGTCGATCACCTCGCGCCAGAGCGGGCGCAGCCGCTCGACGCCGGCGGCGCCCAACCGCTCGGCCACGTCGCGGCGGGCCTGCCGATGGGCGTCGCCCTGCTGGTCGAACAGGCCACCGGAGCCGGCCAGCCGGTCGACGGCCCCGCCGGTGGTGCCGGTGGCGGTCCGGTCGAGCGGGATCCGGGTCAGGGCGGTGACGACCGCCTCGCGGTCGTGGACAAGCACGGTTCGCCCGATCCGGAGCACCGGCCGGCGCCGGGTGGCGGCCAGCAGACCGAACAGGATCGGGTGACTGCGCAGGTAGACCCGCCGGTCGAGGGCTCGGGAGGCGCTCACGCGGTGGCCGCCAGGCGGGCGGTGGCGGCGCGGTCGGGTTTGCGGGACCGGCCGGCCAGCGGGATCGGGGCGAACACGACCCGGTCCGGACGGGCCGCCCCCATCCGGGACAGCGGCTCACGCAGGGCGGCGCGGATCTCAGGTTCGCCGGCGTTCGCGGCGGGCTGGATGACGGCCACCACGCGCTCGTCGCCGTCCCCCGCCGGGACGCCCACCAGCAGCGCCAACTCCACGCCGGGTACGTGCAGCGACGGCTCGTAGAGGCCCGGATAGATGTTCTCGGCCCCGCGCAGGATCATGTCCTTGAGGCGGCCGCCCAGGATGACCCGCCCGTTCTCGACCCGGCCCAGGTCGCCGGTTCGGACCGCGGCGAAGGGCTCCTCGCCCAGATAGCGGTCCGCCGCCGTCGGCCCCGACAGCAGCAGCTCACCGTCCGCCCCCGCACCTTCAGCCGACGGCTCGGTGGGTGCCGGGGACACTGCCGCTGTCACGCCGGGCAGCAGGGTGCCGATCAGGTCGCCCGCACCGGTGAAGGCGGACTTCTCGGCGTACTCGACAGCGGCGGCGGGGAAGACCTCGGTCAGGGCGTAGACGCCCCACGCCTCGTCGGCGCCGGCCGCGCGTACGGCCCGCAGCAGGCCGGCGCTCACCGGGGCGGACCCGCTGTAGACGCGGCCGGTGAAGCGGACCCCGGCGGCCAGGGCGGCGCGCAGCTGCGGGGGCGTCAGATAGGTCGCCTGCGGCGTCAGGTTCCGGATCTGCCGGGCCAGGCCGCGGCGGGCCGGCAGGGCCACCGGGGCGCCGGCGGCCAGCGACGGCAGCAGGACGAAGAAGGTGCCGCCCAGCACCGGCACGCCGGGGACCGGGCGGACCAGGTCGCGTACCGCGGTCATACCGGCCGACAGCGAGCCGCGGGTGTGCACGACGGCGCGGGGGCGGCTGGTCGTGCCCGAGGTGAAGACGATCACCGCGTCGCCGTCGCCGTCGAAGCCCGGGGGGAGCGGACCGGGCTTGGGGCGCAGCGGTGGCGGAGCGCCGGGCAGGCGGCGGCCGATCGTGCGGACCGGGGCCAGGCCGCTCAGGGCGGGCAGCGCGAGGTGGGCGCGGCGGGCCAGCGGCGCCAGCCGGCCGGCCACCGCCTGGGCGGCGGCGTCGGCCAGGATCAGCCGCGGGGCGGCCAGGGCGAGGCGGGCCGAGAGCACGTCCGGGCCGGCGGTCGGGTCGAGCACGGCGATGCGCAACCCCAGGTGGTACGCGGCGAGCAGGGTGGCCAGCGAGCGCGCTCCCGGGCGTACCGCCAGACCGATGGTGTCCCCGGCGACCAGCCCGGCCGAACGCAGCGCCACGGCGTAGCCGTGCGTGAGAGTGGCCAGCTCGCCGCGA
The DNA here is from genome assembly GCF_016862195.1 of Paractinoplanes ferrugineus. Taxonomy (GTDB): domain Bacteria; phylum Actinomycetota; class Actinomycetes; order Mycobacteriales; family Micromonosporaceae; genus Actinoplanes; species Actinoplanes ferrugineus. Next base: position 9,994 of record NZ_BOMM01000038.1, read on the forward strand.
GTCGCCCGGCCGGCCAGAGCCGGTCGGTCGTCGCCCTCGCGGAGGCCGCCGATGAGGTCGGTGAGCATCAGCGCGGATCCGCCGAGAGAATGCCGCTGCCCTGGCCGAGGTACCACCGCGCGGTGCCGAGCACGCCGTAGGCCTTGATCCGGCGGGTGGAGTTGGCGACCACCATGCGGCGGCTGTGGACGATCGCCGGGGTGGTGCGGCGCACCCGGTTGAGGAACGTGCGGTCGGTCGGGGACGGGCGCCGGGGCATGCCGCCACAGGCCTCGTAGAGCTTCGCGGTGATCGCCATGTTGTTGCCGGCGTGCATCCGGTAGGGGGCCTTGAACTCGGGGCCGCGGTGCTCGGGCCGGAACCGGCCGAAACCGGCGGCTAGGGTCACGAGCAGGCGGAACCAGGCGCGGCCGAGCGGGCCGTGCTCGTCGCGGCGGGCCACCACGCGCCCGCATGCCAGGCCCCGGCCGTCGACCAGCGCCCGGCGGGCGGCCGCCACCCAGCCCGGGGCGGGCAGGCAGTCGGCGTCGGTGCGGGCCAGGTGCACGGCACCGTTGGCGATGGCGTGCCGGAACCCGGTGTCGACCGCGCAGCCGACCCCCTTCTCCGGCTCGATCAGCACGTGCACCGGGAACGGCGCGACGAGGCCGCGGGCGATCTCGGCGGTGGCATCGGCGGAGCCGTTGTCGACGACCAGGAGGGTGAAGTCGGTGTCGGTCTGCGCGGTCAGGGCGCGCAGCGTCTCGGTGATGCGGGCGGCCTCGTTGTAGGCCGGCACGATCACCCACAGCGGGGCGGTCACGAGACCTCCCAGATCATCGTCATCAGGCTCACGCCGCCGCCCAGGCCGACCAGCAGCACCCGGTCGCCGGTCTCCAGCGTCGGCCGCACCCGGGCGAGCTGCACCCCGAGGGTCGCCGAGGCCATGTTGCCCAACTCGCCGACGGTCACCTCGAGCTTCTCCGGGGGTACGCCGGTGACCTGCACGAAGCGTTCCAGGTAGGGGAGCGACACCTGGTGGACGAGGACCTTGGCGTACGCGTCCCAGCCGTACCCGGTGCGCTTCGCCACCCGATCGAGCAGCCCGGCACCGATGGTCTCGAAGATCCGGCGCAGCCGGTGCCCGTCGCCGGTGAAGTAGGTGTGCTCGTCGCCGCGCGGATGCCGCGAGCCGCCGCCGAAGATGCCGCCGGCCGCCCAGTGCTCGGAGTGGGTGTCGCCGTCCACGTCGAGGATGCCGCCGGTCGCGACCCTCTCGACGAGCACCGCCGCGCCGGCGTCGCCGAACGTGTAACCGGCGAACGCGCTGCGGGCCTGGGCGAGACCGTCGACCTTGGGACGCATCGCGCGGGTCGGGGTCTCGCCGGTGACCACCAGGGCGCGGGTGGCCCGGCCGGCCAGGATCATCGAGCGGGCCAGGTCGATGCCGTTGAGGAAGCTGTTGCAGGCGTTCGTCACGTCCAGCGCGTGCGCCCGGCTGCCCAGCGCCGCCTGCACCACGTGCGCGGTGGCCGGCTCGGCCATGTCGCGGGTGGCGCTCGCGAACAGCAGCAGGTCGACGTCGAGCGGGTCGGTGCCGGTCTCCGCGAGAACTTTGGTGGCGGCGTCGACGGCCAGGTCCGACGCGTACTCGCCGGCGCTCGCCATCCGCCGCCGCCGGATGCCGGTGGCCTGTTCGAACATGCCCGGTGGCAATCTCAGTCCGCTGGCCAGCGCAACCTGGCGTTGCAGATCGGCCGTCGGCACCTCGCGGGCCGGCAGGGCGTACGCGATCCCGGTGATCCCCACATTCATGCGCGACAGCCTTTCTCATCCGCGTACCCCCGGGCGTGAGTAGGGATGCTCAAACTGGGGTGATGCTCCGCACGCGCCGACGCATTCAGCATTCAATAAGCTCTTGGCCATGGGTGGCATCGTCGACGTGGTCGTTCTTGTCGCCATCTCGGTCATCGGCGCGGCCCTGGCCCGTCGCCTCGGGTTCGTGGCACCTCTCGTCCTGCTCGTCGCGGGGCTCGGGTTGTCCTACGTCCCGGGGTTCCCGGAGGCCGAGCTGGAACCGGAGTTGGTGCTCATCGGCATCCTCCCGCCGCTGCTCTACGTGGCCGCGCTGCAGACGTCGGTGCCCGCGTTCCGCCGGGCGCTGCGGCCGATCCTGCTGCTCGCGGTGGGTCTCGTGCTGGTCTCGGCGTTCGTCGTCGGGTTCGTCGTGCACTGGTTGCTGCCGGACATCCCGCTCGCCGCGTGTGTGGCCCTCGGCGCGGTCGTCGCGCCGCCCGACGCGGTGTCGGCGACGGCGATCGCGCGCAGCGTGGGCCTGCCGCGCCGGGTGGTGACGATCCTCGAGGGGGAGAGCCTGCTCAACGACGCGACGGCGCTGGTCATGGTGCGGATCGCGGTGGCCGCGATCGGCGGCGGCGTGGTCGGGTTCGGGCCGATCGCCGGGGAGGTGGCGCTCAAGGCCGGCGGTGGGGTGCTGATCGGCCTGGTGGGCGCGGTCCTGGCGGCCAAGCTGCACCGCAAGATCGAGGACCCGCTGCTGGAGGACGCGGTCTCGCTGCTCACCCCGTTCGTGGTGGTGATCGTCGCCGAGGAGCTGCACTCGTCGAGCGTCGTGGCCGTCGTGATCGCCGGGCTCTACCTCGGCCACCGCATCCCCTACCTGCTGTCGGCGACGTCCCGGCTGCAGATGGACGCGGTCTGGCGGTTGCTCACCTTCCTGCTCGAAGGCGTCGTGTTCCTGCTGGTGGGACTGCAGCTGCGGCACATCGGCGAGAGCATCGAGACGGACGTCGGCACCACGATCGGCGTGACCGTGGCGGTCTTCGCCACGCTGGTGGCGGTGCGGTTCCTCTGGATGTACCCGGCGACCTACCTGGTGCGGCTGGTGCCGAGGATCCGGCAGCGCGAGGAACGGCCGCCACCGAGTGTGCCGACCGTGCTGGCCTGGGCGGGCATGCGCGGGGTGGTCACCCTCGCGGCTGCCCAGACGCTGCCGCAGGAGGGTGGGGACGTGCCGGAATACCACCGGGACCTGTTCATCTTCGTGGCCTTCGCGGTGATCGTGCTGACCCTGCTCATCCAGGGCACCACGCTGCCGTGGCTGGCGGTGCGGCTCGGCGTGCGGCAGGACACCAGCGCCGAGGACGCGCTGGCCGAGGCCGGGGTGCAGCATCAAGCCGGCCGTGCCGCCCTCGAAGCCCTGGAGAGCCGCGCCGGGGACGCGCCCAGCGAGGTGGTCGCCCGGCTGCGGTCGTTGGTCGGCAGCCGGTCCAACAACGCGTGGGAACGGCTCGGCAATCAGGAGCAGGAAACGCCCTCGGCGGCGTACGGTCGGCTGCGACGCGAGATGATCAGCGCGGAACGGCACGTCTTCAAGATCGCCCGCAACGAGGGGCGGATCCCCGAGGAGGTGCTGGTGCGCGCCCAGCGTGAACTTGACTTGGAAGAGTCCCAGCTGCAACGGAGTGACGATTGAACTGCACGCACCTGACGGAGGCCGGGAGACCGGAGCCGCAGACGGCGTACGAGGATGGCTGCCCCCAGTGCGTGGCCGCGGGTTTCACCGGATGGGTGCACCTGCGCACGTGCCTGACCTGCGGACTGGTCGCCTGCTGCGACTCGTCGCCGCGCCGGCACATGTCGGCGCATTACGAACAGACTGAACACCCGGTGATGCGGTCGTACGAACCGGGGGAGAAATGGCGTTGGTGCTTCGCGGACGAACTTCTGGGATAGCGCTCCTAGGCTGCTTCCATGAGGACTCTTCTGGTGGGGGCCGGGGCGACCGGCGGCTACTTCGGCGGACGGCTGGCCCAGGCCGGCAAGGACGTCACGTTCCTGGTGCGCCCGGGGCGGCAGGAGACGCTGAGACGACGGGGGCTGCGCCTCAAGGGCCCCGACGGCGAGACCGTGGTGCAGCCGCACACGGTCACCGCCGACACCCTGGACGGCCACTTCGACCTGGTCGTCCTGGCGGTCAAGAGTTACGGCCTGGAGCAGGCGCTGCTCGACATGGCGCCGGCGGTCGGACCGCGGACGGTGGTGGTGCCGCTGCTCAACGGCATGCGGCACGTCGACGAGCTGGAGGGCGCGTTCGGCCCGGAGCGGGCGTGGGGCGGCGTGTGCCTGATCTCGGCGACGCTCGACGACGACGGTGACGTGGTGCAGATGAGCGGGTTGCACCGGCTGGGCTACGGACCGCTCGACGGGGCCGAGGACGAGCGGCTGCCCGAGGTGACCTACGCGCTGAGCGGCACGGAGTTCGACTCGAACCCGTCGCTCACGATCGTCCAGGACATGTGGGAGAAGTGGATGTTCCTGGCCACCCTGGGCGCGGCCACCACGCTCATGCGCGGCTCGGTCGGGGAGATCAACGCGGCGCCGGGCGGGCTCGACCTCGGGGCGCGGATCGCGGCCGAGGCGATGGCCGTGCTCACCGCGGCCGGCCACCCGGCCCGGCCCGGTGCGGTGTCCCTGCTGCGGACCGGTCTGTCCGGCACCGGCGTGTCCACCTCGTCGATGTACCGGGACCTGGTGCGGGGCGCTCCGGTCGAGGCCGACGCCATCCTTGGCGACTTCGTTGCCGAAGCCGCCAAGCATGACGTGCCGGCCCCGATGCTGTCGGCGGCGTACACCGCCCTCAGCATCTATTCCGCCAGGCGGGCCTGACTCAGCACTTCTTCCACGCGAGGTGGTAGATCGTGGCGAGGTTGGTGTCGGTCGAGTCCATCGTGATCATGCTGAGGTTCGCGCCGCTCGCCGAGCCGTTGCCGATGCGCAGTTCGGTGTTGATGTTCAGGTAGCGCTTCTCGCCGCACGGGGCCCACGCGTACGAGGCGAGTTCGACCATGTCGGTGCTCTGCCAGTCGCCGTCGCGGGGGCCGCCGAAGTCGTGCCGCGAGCGCACCGTCTGCGAGTAGCCCTGGAAGTAGTAGTTCGCCTGCTCGTAGGCCCACGCGCCGGGGTCGAGGCGCATGTAACCCCGGTAGTCGGTCTTGGCGATCGCGTAGGTGTACCCGGTCGGCACGTGCACGTTGAGCGCGAGCTGGCAGTTGCGCCGGAACTCGTCGGGCTTGGCGCCGTTGCCGACCTTGGCGATGTACTCGCTGTAGAGCACGGTGAACGCGGTGTTGTCGAGGGCGGGGAGCACCTGGGCCGAGCCGAGCGGACAGCCGGTGCCGTTGACCCCCGCCACCTCGATGACCATCTTGTCCGGCGGCGGCGGCGTGAATTTGGCCGGCGAACTCACCGGCGAACCGGCGAGCGTGGACAGGAAAAGGGCTCCGGCGGCGGCCAATGCATTCAGCATTTAGTATTCCTCCTACGAAAAAGTGCGAATCGTGTCAAAACGCTGGAGGTAACATACTTTTTGCGAGGGGTACAAGCCTGGCAATAGGCTTGTAATCGTATTGTGTCGGCATATCGCGGCCGTCTGTCCGGAGTTCGTTCCGACGACCGGACAAATTTCGCCGATCTGCCGTAAGAGCGGCCGACGTCCGGTCAAGGGTGACGAGACCCACATGGGCGGCGACGGAGCGGGGCGGATGCCGCCGGGGAATGCGAGGATCGGCGCCGGGCCCGCTCGCGTAACCGCTCGGAACGGCCGTCACCAGCCATTGGTGCTCGGTGGGAGCGGTTGCCCCGGGGTCCGAAAACGATCGGCGGAGTTCCCCTGCACGGGGGTGGATCTGCGGGTAACCGGACAGTCGCGCCACCGTCGCCCGCGCGATCGGCGAGAATGACCGCGGACGCGGCCGCACAGGATTAGACCGGCGGAGCGGCGGGCATGACCCCGCTCGCCCGTGCGCCGGTGGAGGGGTGGAACAAGAAATGCAAGTTTGGCCTGGTCACCGGTACCCGCTGGGCGCCACGTACGACGGCACGGGCACGAACTTCGCGATCTTCTCCGAGGGGGCCGAGGCGGTCGAGCTGTGTCTGTTCGACCCGTCCGGAAACGAACGCAAGGTTCAGCTGCACGAGCAGGACGCGTTCGTCTGGCACGCCTACCTGCCGGGGGTCGAGCCGGGGCAGCGGTACGGCTACCGCGTGTACGGGCCCTACGAGCCGGATCGCGGACTTCGCTACAACCCGCACAAGCTGCTCCTCGACCCGTACGCACGGGCCGTCGACGCCGACATCGACTGGCACCCGTCGCTGTACGCGTACGACCTGGACAACCCGGATCAGATGTCAGACCTCGACTCGGCGCCCTACATGTGCAAGGGCGTGGTGGTGAACCCGTACTTCGACTGGGGCAACGACCGCCGGCCGGACATCCCGTACCACCACTCGGTGATCTACGAGACGCACGTCAAGGGCTTGACGATGCAGCACCCCGAGATCCCCAAGGACATGCGCGGCACCTACTCGGCGCTCGGCCACCCGGCGATCATCGAGCACCTGAAGAGCCTCGGCGTGACCGCGGTCGAGCTGATGCCGGTGCACCAGTTCGTGCACGACAACCGCCTCTACGACCTCGGCCTGCGCAACTACTGGGGCTACAACACGCTCGGCTTCTTCGCGCCCTATCAGGGCTACTCGTCGACCGGCACGCTGGGCCAGCAGACCCAGGAGTTCCGCGGCATGGTCAAGGCGCTGCACAAGGCCGGCATGGAAGTCATCCTCGACGTCGTCTACAACCACACGGCCGAGGGCAACCACCTGGGCCCGACGCTGTCGCTGAAGGGCATCGACAACCGGACGTACTACCGGCTCGTCGACGACCAGCCGCAGTTCTACATGGATTACACCGGCACCGGGAACAGCCTCAACGTACGCAGCCCGCAGAGTCTCCAGCTGATCATGGACTCGTTGCGGTACTGGGTGACCGAGATGCACGTCGACGGCTTCCGCTTCGACCTCGCCTCGACCCTGGCCCGCGAGTTCTACGACGTCGACCGGCTCTCCACCTTCTTCGAGGTGGTCCAGCAGGACCCGGTGGTCGGCCAGGTGAAGCTGATCGCCGAGCCGTGGGACGTCGGCCCCGGCGGCTACCAGGTCGGCAACTTCCCGCCGAACTGGACCGAGTGGAACGGCAAGTACCGCGACACGGTGCGTGACTTCTGGCGTGGCGAACCGGCCACTCTCGCCGAGTTCGCCTCCCGGATCACCGGCTCGGCCGACCTCTACCAGGACGACGGCCGCAAGCCGTTCCACTCGATCAACTTCGTCACCGCGCACGACGGTTTCACCCTCGACGACCTGGTCTCCTACAACGACAAGCACAACGAGGCCAACGGCGAGGAGAACCGGGACGGCGAGAGCCACAACCGGTCGTGGAACTGCGGCACCGAGGGACCGACCGACGACAAGCAGGTCCTCGAGCTGCGGGCCCGGCAGCGGCGCAACTTCCTGGCCACCCTGATGCTCTCGCAGGGCGTGCCGATGATCTCGCACGGCGACGAACTGGGCCGCACCCAGCAGGGCAACAACAACGCCTACTGCCAGGACAACGAGCTCGCCTGGATCGACTGGGGCGACGCCGACGAGACGCTTCTCGAGTTCACCCGCAAGCTCACCGCGTTCCGCCACCGCCACCAGGTGTTCCAGCGGCGCCGCTTCTTCACCGGGCTGCCGGTCACCGCGCGGGGCGGCGGCGACCCGCTGCCCGACCTCGAATGGTTCACCCCGGACGGACGGCGCATGGTCGGCGACGACTGGGGTAATGACTTCGGGCGGGCAGTGGCGTTGTTCGTCAACGGGGAAGGCATTCGTGAGCGCGGCCAGTACGGCCAGCGGCACGTGGACTCGTCGTTCCTGCTGTTCTTCAACGCCCACGACGCAGCTATCGAGTTCTCCACGCCTCCCGCCGAGTACGGCGAGAAGTGGGAGAGAGTCATCGAAACGGCCGAACCGTCACCGGATCGCCCGTCGGTCGTCGAGGCCGGCAACATGATCGTGGTGCCGGACCGGTCCCTCATCGTGCTGGACAGGACGGTCTGATGTCCCCTTCGGGAACCTATCGAGTTCAGGTCCGACCCGAATTCCCGCTGTCCGCCACCGCCGAGATAACCGACTACCTGGCCGATCTGGGGGTGTCGCACCTCTACACGGCACCGATCCTGACCGCGACGCCGGGCTCCGAGCACGGTTACGACGTCGTCGACCATCGAGCGGTGAACCCCGAGCTCGGTGGCCCGCAAGCGCTGCGGGCCCTGTCCGACGCGCTCAAGCAGGCGGGTCTGGGCTTCGTCGTCGACATCGTCCCCAACCACGCGGGCGTCGGTGACGCCTCGGTGAACCCGACCTGGTGGGACGTCCTCGCCAAGGGGCAGAAGTCGGAATTCGCGGCCTTCTACGACATCGACTGGTCGCGGGGCCGGGTACTGCTGCCGGTGCTGGGCAGCGGGGCCGACGAACTGGACCAGCTCCGCGTCGAGGACGGCGAGCTGCGCTACTACGACAAGCGCTACCCGATCGCCGAGGGAACCGGCGAGGGCACCCCGCGGGAGGTCCACGACCGGCAGCACTACGAGCTGGTCGACTGGACCCGCGGCGACACCGAGCTCAACTACCGCCGCTTCTTCTCCATCACCGACCTGGCCGGCCTGCGGGTGGAGGACCCGGCCGTCTTCGACGCCACCCACGCCGAGATCCTGCGCTGGGTCCGCGAGGGCATCGTCGACGGCATCCGGGTCGACCACCCGGACGGCCTGCGCGACCCCGGTGCCTACTTCGACCGGCTGCGCGCGGCCGCCCCGGACGCCTGGCTGGTGGTCGAGAAGATCCTCGAACCGGGCGAGGACATGCCCGCCTGGCCGATCGCCGGCACCACCGGTTACGACGCGCTCGCCGAGGTCTGCGGCGTCTTCGTCGACCCCGGCACGGAGGCGTTCTTCGACACCCTCCAGCAGCACCTCACCGGGGCCTCGACCTCTTTCCAGGACCAGGTGCACGAGGCCAAGCTGGGGGCCGCGAGCAACCTTCTCGCCGCCGAGCTGGCGCGCCTGGCCCGGCTCGTACCGGAGTTGGACGCCGCCCCCAAGGCCCTCGCCGAACTCGCCGCCTGCTTCCCGGTCTACCGCTCCTACCTGCCGTTCGGTGCCCGGCACCTGGCCAAGGCGCGGGCCGAGGCGGGCCGCCGCCGGCCGCAGCTGATCGGCGTGCTCGACCAGCTCACCGGCCGGCTGCGGGACCCCGCCGACGAGCTCGCCCGGCGCTTCCAGCAGTACACCGGCGCGGTGATGGCCAAGGGCGTCGAGGACACCGCGTTCTACCGCTGGACCCGCTTCACCGCGCGCAACGAGGTCGGCAACGACCCGGCCAAGTTCGGGGTCACCCCGGACGAGTTCCACGAGTGCGCCGGCCAGCGCGGACGGGCGTGGCCCGAGTCGATGACCGCGCTTTCCACCCATGACACCAAGCGCAGCGAGGACGTCCGGGCCCGGCTCGCGGTGCTGGCCGAGGTGCCGGGCGACTGGACCGAGGTGGTGCGCCGGTGGGTCCGGATCGCTCCGCTCCCGGACCCGGCGCTGGCCCATCTGATCTGGCAGGCCGCGGTGGGTGCGTGGCCGATCTCGCGGGAGAGACTGCTCGCGTACGCGGTGAAGAGCGCCCGGGAGGCCGCCACCGCGACCTCGTGGTACCACCCGGACGAGCGCTTCGAGAACCTGCTCCGCGAGATGGTCGACAAGATCTACGACGACCCGGCCCTCAACCGGGAGGTCGCCGATTTCGCCGCCTCGATCACCCGGCCCGGCTGGTCCAACGCGCTCGGCCAGAAGGCCGTGCAGCTGACCATGCCCGGCGTGCCCGACGTCTACCAGGGCACCGAACTGTGGGACCTCTCCCTGGTCGACCCGGACAACCGCCGCCCGGTCGACTTCGCCGAGCGCCGGGCGCTGCTCGGCCGCATCGACGACGGCTGGCAGCCCGAGATCGACGAGAGCGGCGCCGCCAAACTGCTCGTCACCAGCCGCGCCCTGCGGCTGCGCCGGCAGCGGCCGGAACTGTTCACCGAGTACCGCCCGGTCTACGCCGGCGGCCACTGCGGTGAGCACGTGCTGGCCTTCGACCGGGGCGGAGCGGTGACCGTGGCCACCCGTCTGCCGGTCGGATTGTCACGTCACGGCGGCTGGGGCGACACCACCCTGTCACTCGACGGCCACAGCTGGACGGAAGTGTTCACGAACACGAGCTACGGCGGGAACCGCCTGGCGGTGGCCGAACTGCTCCGCACCTATCCCGTCGCTCTGCTGGTGAAAGAACAATGACACTCTTCGAAGTCTGGGCCCCGGAGAAGACCGTCCGCCTGGTGGTGGCGGGCGAGAACCACGAGATGGAACGCGGCGACGACGGGTGGTGGCGGTGCGACGTGCCGTCCGCCGGGCCGGGGTCGGATTACGCGTACGTGCTGCCGGAGGCCAAGACGCCCCTGCCCGACCCGCGCTCGCGGTGGCAGCCGGACGGCGTGCACGGCGCCAGCCGGGTCTACGACCAGTCGGCGTTCGCCTGGACCGACCAGTCGTGGACCGGCCGGCAGCTTCCCGGCGCGGTGCTCTACGAGATGCACATCGGCACGTTCACCCCGGACGGCACGTTCGACGCGGCCATCGCCCGGCTGGACTACCTCGTCGAGCTCGGCGTGGACCTGGTCGAGCTGCTGCCGGTCAACGCCTTCAACGGCGAGTACAACTGGGGTTACGACGGCGTCTGCTGGTATGCCCCGCACGAGGCGTACGGCGGCCCCGACGGCCTGAAGCGGTTCGTCGACGCCTGCCACGCGCGCGGCCTCGGGGTCGTGCTCGACGTCGTCTACAACCACTTCGGGCCGAGCGGCGCCTACGCCCCGATGTTCGCGCCCTACCTGTCGTCGCACGGCTCCAACCCCTGGGGCGACTCGGTGAACCTCGACGGGCCGTACGCCGGTGAGGTGCGCCGTTACATCGCCGACAGCGTGCTGATGTGGCTGCGCGACTACCACCTGGACGCGCTGCGGCTCGACGCCGTGCACGCCCTCGTCGACCACTCCGCGGTCAACCTGCTCGAACAGCTCGCGGTCGAGGTCGAGTCGCTCTCCGCGCACCTGGGCCGGCCGCTGTCGCTGATCGCCGAGTCCGACCTCAACGACCCCAAGCTGATCACCCCGCGCGAGGCCGGTGGCTACGGCCTGCACGCCCAGTGGGACGACGACATCCACCACGCGCTGCACACCCTGCTCACCGGCGAGCGGCAGGGCTACTACGGCGACTTCGGCTCGCTCGACTGCCTGCAGACCGTGCTGGAAGGGGCGTTCTTCCACGCCGGCACCTGGTCGAGCTTCCGTCAGCGGATCCACGGGCGGCCGGTCAACCGGCAACTCACCCCGGGCCACCGGTTCGTCGCGTTCCTGCAGAACCACGACCAGATCGGCAACCGGGCGGTCGGCGACCGGCTCTCCGCGCTGCTGTCGCCCGGTCTGCTCAAGGTCGGCGCCACCCTGCTGCTCACCGGCCCGTTCACCCCGATGCTGTTCATGGGCGAGGAGTGGGCGGCCAGCAGCCCCTGGCAGTTCTTCACCAGCCACCCCGAGCCGGAACTGGCCGACGCGGTGCGCAACGGTCGCCGGCGCGAGTTCGCGGCGCACGGCTGGGCCGAGATGGAGGTGCCCGACCCGCAGGACCGGGCCACCTTCGAACGCTCCAAACTCGACTGGGCGGAGCTGGGCAAAGCGGGCCACGCCGAGATCCTCGATCTTTACCAGCGGCTCATCGCCCTGCGCCGCAGCCGTACCGAGCTCTCCGACCCGTGGCTGTCCAAGGTCGAGGTCTGGCACGGCGATCAGTACGTCGTGATCAAGCGCGGCAACTGCGTCGTCGCGGCCAACCTGGCCGCCTCGCCGCAGACCGTCAGCCTGCGTTCGGTGCCCACCAAGGTGCTGCTCGCCACCGAGCCGGGCGTCATTCTGCAACGCGATCGGGTGGAGCTGCCCGCCGAGAGTGCGGTGGTGGTCGCCGCCCGCTAGTGCGGGCTTTCCGCGGTGCGGCACGATGGGCCGATGAGCGAGCGCTTCGCGTGGCCGTTGCGACGGCGGACGCCCGGCCCGGACGGCACCGCGGAAGACATCGCGGTGCAGGACATCGCCGAGCGGGAGGCCGCCGACCGGCGGCTTCCCCCACCCGACCCGGAACCGCTCGCCGATCCGCCGCCCCGGTTCAACCTGGCCGCGTTCCGGCTGGCCGGGCTCGGGCTCGCCCTCGTGCTCGCGCTGGCCCTGGCCATGGTGCGGGTCTTCGTCGGCGGGCCGCCGTCGGTGGCTCAGCTGCGGGCCGAGTCCGGCGTGGACGGCTGGACGGAGCTGCTCGTCGGGGTCAAGGACGACCAGCCCGGGATCGCCTACTACGACTCCGTCAAGAAGATGTGGAGCGGCTTCGACGTCGACACCGCCTACATGATCGGCGAGGACCTCGGCTTCCGGCGCGACGAGGTCAAGTTCTTCGGGATGGAGAGCGAGGACCGGGCCCGCATGCAGGCGTACGACGTCGTCGATCGCAACAAGCGGGTGGCGGTCAACCTGGTGATCGCCAGCTACAGCATCACCAAGGAGCGGATGGAAGCGGGCGTGGTCTTCGCCGGCCCGTACCTCTACACCGAGCAGTCGGTGCTGACGCTCACCGACCACCCGGCCGTCGCCACCTTCGAGGACCTGGCCAAGAAGGAAGTGTGCTCGCTGTCCACCGCGACCAGCCTGACCGGTCTGGAGAAGGCCGGCGCGCACGTGCACCGCAAGAACCGGATCAGCGAGTGCATCACCGACATGCGCGAGCACCGGGTCGAGGCGGTCAGCACCGACGCCGCCATCCTGGCCGGCTACAAGGCGCGCTATCCCAACGAGTTCAAGCACTGGGACCTCGGCTACGACGCCACCGAGAAGTGGGGTGTCAACGTCGGCGAGAACCAGGCGCTGAAGAAGCTGGTGAACCTCACCCTCTACCGCTCGCTGAAGGATCCCAAGGACGATCGCTGGGAGAAGGCCTTCCAGAGCAACCTCCAGGTCGAGGTCGAGCAGAACAAGGACACCCCGATCGCGGTCGCCAACCAGCCCCCGGTGACCAAGCCGGACGTACGCGACCTGCCGTGGGAGGACGTCTTCCCATGACCGACATCTTCGTCAAGGGCGGGGCGATCCCGCCCCGCCGCCGGCGCGCCCAACTCAACTGGCTGCTCACCGTACTGCCGGCGTTCCCGCTGGTGCTGCTCGTGCTGCGGTTGTGGTACCTGAGCCAGCAGGACCTGCCCACGATGCTGCTGCTGGTGCAGTACATCAGCCCGCTCGGCATGATCAGTGCGCTGTTCATCACGCTGATCTGGACCGTGCCGGCCGCGATCCTGGTGCTGCGGGCACTCGGCGGGGTGCTGCTCGTCAGCGCTCCCGACGACGCCGGCCGCTCGCTGCTCGCGGTCACCGCGCTGCGCATGCCCGACTGGGTGGTGCTGCTCGCCACCATGATGGCCGCCTTCACGTGGCAGCTCCGCCTGCTGCCCGCCCTCGGCATGCTGATCGTCTCGATCCTCGGTGTCACCGGCACCCTGCGGTTCCGCACCGAGCGCTGGCTGATGCTCTGGATCACGGTGGGCGTGCCGGTGCTCACCGGAGCGATCGTGCTGATCTTCGTGTGGCCCGGCATCGTCGCCGCGCTGCGCACCGGGGAGATCACCACGGCGCTGCTGCTCGGCGTGCCGCCGCTGCTCGGGCCGTTGCTCACCGGCCCGGTGCCGGCCTGGTCGGCGCGGCTCGTCACGCACTGGCCGGCCGTCGCGGCCGCGCTCGTCGCCCCTCTCGCCGTCGGCGTCATCTTCCTGAGCGCCCCGGTGCTGCCGGACAGCGCCGTCGAGGTGGGCCCGGCCGGCGGCCCGCTCGAGGTGATGCGCGGTCAGCTGATCGCGGTCGACGACACCTCCACCACCGTCCTGCAGAGCGACGGCGACGTGCTCTTCATCCCGAACGATCAGGTGCGCTCCAAGACGCTGTGCCCGCGGCCGGTGGAACCACCGGACACCGTCGTCGCGATCCGCGGATGGCAGGCCTCGGAGAGTGCGCTGTCGTGGATCGCCCCCACGCACCGTGACAACTCGGTCGATCCGCGATGCCTCGGGCGGCCACTGAACCCCAGCTGAAGCGCGTTCTGAACGTGGTTGCCCTCGTTTTTCGGCGACACTCCGCCGCCCGCGTGCAGACAGGCTCGCGCCGATCTGGGAAGCTACCCGCCATGACCTTGCACCTGCGGTGGGCGGCAGTCACCGACCAAGGACATGTCCGCAGCAACAACGAGGACTGTTACTACGCCGGTGACCATCTGCTCGTCGTTGCCGATGGCATGGGCGGCATGGCCGCCGGTGACCTGGCCAGCCGCCTCGCGATCGAGGCGGTCAGCGGCCTCGACGTGCCCATCGAGAACGACAATCAGATGGACGCGTTGCACAAGGCGCTCGAGGCGGCCAACGTGAAGATCGCCGAGCAGGTCGTCGCCGAGCCGGAGCTGCAGGGCATGGGCACGACGCTGACCGCGGTCATCTTCTCGGGCACCCGGGCCGCGATGGCGCACGTCGGTGACTCCCGGGCCTACCTGGTGCGCGAGGGCCGGCTCAACCAGCTCACCAAGGACGACACGTACGTCCAGATGCTTGTCGACCAGGGTCTGATCAAGCCCGAGGAGGCGGCCGGTCACCCGCGCCGCTCGGTCGTCACCCGGGTGCTGCAGGGCGAACCGGTCAGCCCGGCCTACGTGATCGTCGAGCCCGAGCCGGGCGACCGCTGGCTGCTGTGCAGCGACGGCCTCACCGCGGTGGTCAGCAACGAGACCATCGAGCAGGAGATGCTCGCCGCCACCGACCCGAAATCCTGCGCCGAGCGCCTCATCGACCTCGCGCTGCGCGGTGGCGGGCCGGACAACATCACGGTGATTGTCGCCGATCTGACAGCCGCCGACTGAGGTTCGGCATTCTCCCTGAGCTGGGGTACTTTACTCCGGTCGTGGATCAGGGGGCTGACAGATGACGGCGCGACTCTTCGTCACGCTGGCGCTCGTCCTGGGTTCGGTCGCGTTCAGCGAACTTGTGGGGCCGCGGGGGTCGTGGCTCTACGACGACGTGGCGCAGACAGTGGCGGGGGCGGCGGCCGCGTGGATCTGCATCGCGGCCGCGAACAGGCGCTCGGGCGTGCAGCGCAGATGGCGGCTGCTCGCCGCCGCCGGGCTGGGTGGCTGGGCGCTCATGCGCGTCTACTGGCTGATCCTCGACCTGCTGGACCCCGGCCGGGCGATGACCTCGGCCGCCGACGTCGGCTTCCTGATCCTCCCGCTGTGCCTGCTGCTCGGCCTGCTCAACGCGCCCTACAGTCAACCCCGCCCGGTGCCCACGTCGGCCCGGCGCCACCAGATCGCGCTGCTCCTCGACAGCGTCCTGATCTCCGGCTCACTGCTGGCCCTCGCCTGGTCGGCGATCCCCGCCGGAGTCCTCAACCGGCCCGGTCAGACATCCGGGGCGATCGGCACGGCGGCCGCGTACGTCATCGGTGACCTTTTTCTGTTGACCATGGTGGTGCTCCTGCTCGCCACGCGACCCGGCTCGACGGCCGCCCGGCAGCCGCTGCAGCTGGGCGGGACGGCGCTGCTCGCCTTCGGGGTCAGCGACACGTTCCGCCTGATCAACCTCGGCCACGGCCCACTGAGCCCGTGGCAGGCGTCGGGTTACCTGTTCGGTTGCGGTTTCCTCGCGCTGGCCGCCGTCTCCCGCCCCCCGCCCGAGACCGGGGCGCCGCCGGCCGGGCTCTACCGCGACTGGCTGCACCTGGTGCTGCCGTACGTGCCGGTCACCGCCACCGGCGTGGTCATCGCGCTCAGCACCGGCCCCGGCAACCCGCTGTCGCCGTTCGAGGCGTACCTCGGCTGGATGGGTCTCGGCCTGGTGGTGGCCCGGCAGATGTTCACCATCGTCGACAACACGGTGCTGCTCGAGCGGATCTCCGAAGGCCGCCAGCAGCTGCACCACCAGGCCTACCACGACCCGCTGACCGGCCTCGCCAACCGGGCGCTGTTCCGCGAACGCCTGGTGCGGGCCCTCGACGAGCACCGCCACCGCGACCGGCCGCTCGCCCTGCTCTTCGCCGACCTCGACGACTTCAAGCTCATCAACGACAGCTTCGGGCACGCCATGGGCGACCGGGTGCTGCGCGCGATCGCCGACCGGCTCCAGGCGTGCGTGGCCGACGACGACCTGGTGGCCCGTCTCGGCGGCGACGAGTTCGCGGTGGTGCTCGACCGCCACCCCGCCGACGCCGAACCGACGGGCCACCGCATCCTGGCCGCCCTCCGCGAGCCGTTCCTCATCGACGGCCACCGCATCCGGGTCGGCGCCAGCATCGGCCTCGTGGTCCCCGACCCGGGCGAGCCGCTGACCGCCGACACGCTGCTGCGCCGCGCCGACGCCGCGATGTACTCCAGCAAGCGACGCGGCAAAGGAGCCCTCGCCCGGTACGCCGGCGGCGGCCCCGACGCCGACCTGCCCCACCTGCTCGCCCAGGCACTGGCCGACGGCGGTCGCCCGGCCGCGTCCGGTTTCGAGGTCTACTACCAGCCGATCGTCCGCCTCGACGACGGCACGACGGTGGCGGTCGAAGCCCTGGCCCGCTGGACCGCCCCGGGCGGCCCGGTCCATCCCGAAGTCTTCGTGACGGTCGCCGAACGAACCGGCCAGGTCGCCGCGATCGACGACTTCGTGCTCGACCAGGCGTGTGCCGACGCGGCGGCGCTGGCCATCATCTACGGGCGCCCGATCGACGTACACGTCAACGTCTCCGCCGGCCGCCTAGGCCAACCCGGCCTCGAGGAGGCGGTGCGGGCGGCCCTGAAGCGCCACGCCCTGCCCCCGTCCCGCCTGATCATCGAGATCACCGAGACCTACCGCATCGGCGACCTGCCCGCCGCCGCGGCCGCCGCCGCCCGGCTGCGCGCCCTCGGCCCGCGGATCGCCCTCGACGACTTCGGCAGCGGCTTCAACGCCCTCGCCCAACTGCACTCGCTGCCCGTCGACATCGTCAAACTGGACTCCACCCTGACCGACGTCGACGCCGCCCCGGAGCGGGCCGGCGCCCTGTGCCGCTCCATCGTCGCCATCTGCGACTCCCTGAACGTCCTCGTCGTCGCCGAAGGCATCGAGACACCCTCCCGCTCAGCCGCCCTGGCCGCCCTCGGCTGCCCACTCGGGCAGGGCTACCTTTACGGCCAGCCGGCCCCTCTGCACCGCCTCACCTCCCCGGCGATCCCCGCCCAGCCGGGCCCGTCCTCGTTGCCCCAGCTTTCTTGACGCCTTCGCTACGTCTGTTCCGCCGGCGCCCGGTGCTCCGGATCTGCTCTCTTGCGTGATCACGTGACTCGGTGTCCGGCCTTCGCCGTGATCAAGTCCGCTGGGCGGGAGGCGTGGTCAGAATGCGGGACACCGGCACGATACGCGTGGTCATTTAGGGGCATTTGTTCCTTCCTGTTGCGCAACGTCATGGAAAGAGGGGTCTCCGGCGCGGCTGAGGCCCCTTCTCAAGGAAGATGCGGCGACCGGTGGGCGATGTGGTCAGCGCGAACGGGGATTGGTGCGGCGGGTGGGCTCGGCGGTGGTCGGGTCCTCGGGCCACGGGTGACGTGGGTAGCGGCCGCGCAACTCGGCCCGGACCTGTGGATAGCCCTGGGCCCAGAAAGATGCCAGATCCCGGGTGACCGCAACCGGCCGGCCGGCCGGGGACAGCAGATGCAGCAGCACCGGCACCCGGCCGTCGGCCAGTCGCGGCGCGTCCGTCCAGCCGAACGCCTCCTGCACCTTCACCGCGAGCACCGGGGCCTGGGCGTCCGAATAGTCCACTCGGACCCGCGAACCGCTCGGCACCGGCAACCGCTCCGGTGCCACCTCGTCCAGCCGGCCCGCCACCGACCAGGGGAGCAGGCGTCGCAGGCCCGCGGCGACGTCGAGTTTGGCCAGGTCGGCGCGGCGCCGTGCGGTTCCCAGGTCCAGCCACTGTTCGGCCCGTTCGGCGAGGGCCTGGTCGGCGACGTCCGGCCACGGGGCGCCCAGGGCGGCGTACGCGAAAGCCAGCCGCTCGCGCAACTCGACCGCTCCGCGTGACCAGGTCAGCAGCCCGACCCCGTCCCGGCGTAGGCCCTCCAGCAGGGCCGGTTGCAGGAGCGCCGGGTCGGTGATCCGACGTTCGGTGAGCGTGATCGCGCCCAGCCGCTGGACCTGGCGGCCCACCACGTCACCGTCCGCCCAGCCGATCTCGGTGGCTTCGTGCCGGAGGGTCGCGGCGGCTTCCCGCGCGGTCGCCTCGTCGAGCGGCGCCGCGGTCCGGATGCGCGCCGTCCGGGCGCCCGCTGTGCGGTCGGCGGAGGCGATCGCCAGCCAGGTGACGCCGCCCAGAGCACTGCCCGGGCCAAGGTCGGCGGCGGTGCCGCCGGCCATCAGATAGGACCGCCCACCAGCTTCCCGTACGCGAGCGACCCGCTCCGGATAAGCCAACCCGACAACAAGCCCAGCCGCCAGATCATCGGGCACCCCGTCCCGCGAAGGCACCCCGTCCCGCGAAGGCGCCTCTGAGAGATCCACTTCGGACATTTCCGAAGAGTCGGAGTCGGAGTCGGGGGAGCGGTCGAGGGCGGCGGTCAAGCGGCGTACTTCGGACCGCCAAGCCGGGTCGCCGGCCGAGCGGGCCCGCCGCCACGCCGCCACCAGGTCGTCGCCGGTGGCGCGGTCGTCGTCCAGCAGGGCGATGATCTCGGCCGCCCGGCGGGGGCCGACCAGGTGGGCGCCGTCCAGCAGGGCCCGGCCCAGGCGGGGGTGCAGGCCGGCGTCGGCCAGGGCTCGGCCGCGCGGCGTGATGCGTCCCTGGTCGTCGACCGCGCCCAGGTCGCGCAGGGTGGCCACGGCGGTCTGCAGCGCACCGCCGGGGGGTGGGTCGGGCAGGGCCAGGCCGCTGCCGTCGGGGTGGCCCCACAGTGCCAGGTCGAGGGCGAAACCGGTGAGGTCGGCGGCGGCTATCTCGGGTTCGGGCTGGGCCGGGAGCCGGTCGTGCTGAGCTTGCGACCAGCACCGGTAGACGCGTCCCGGGGCTTCCCGGCCGGCCCGGCCGGCTCGCTGGACGGCGGCCGCGCGGGACACCGGTACGGTCACGAGGGCCCCCAGTCCGCGGGCGTGATCCATCCGGGGCACTCGGGACAGGCCGGCGTCGACCACGGCTCGTACCCCGGGAACGGTCAGGCTGCTCTCCGCCACGGCGGTGGCCAGGACGACCCGGCGGCGGACCGCCGGCCGGAGTGCGGCGTCCTGAACGGAGCCGGGCTGGCGGCCGTGGAGCGCGATCACGTCGGCGTCGACACCGCCCAGCCGGCCGGCCACGGTGTCGATCTCGCGGGCGCCGGGCAGGAAGACGAGTACGTCGCCGTCGCCGTCGGCGAGCGCGCGCCGGGTTGTCGCGACCACGTGGTCGAGCAGTCGGGGGTCCACGCGCAGGCCGAGCGGCGGGGTGATCGGGCCGGTCGGCGGGGTCCACCGCACGTCGACCGGGAAGAGGCGGGATGCGGCGGCCACCGTCGGCGCGCCGCCGAGCACCGCGGACAGTCGCTGTGAGTCGGCGGTGGCCGAGGTGGCCAGCAGGCGCAGATCGGGGCGCAGCGCGGCCCGGACCTCGATCAGGAACGCGAGCGCGAGATCGGTGTCGAGGTGCCGTTCGTGGCACTCGTCGAGGACGACCACGCTCGTACCGGCCAGTTCCGCGTCCCGTTGCAGGCGGCGGACCAGGACCCCGGTCGTGACGACCTCGACCCGGGTCCGGCGGGAGACGCGGCGCTCACCCCGTACCGTAAATCCGATCTGGCCGCCGACCGGCTCGCCCAGCAGGGAGGCCATCCGCCGGGCGGCGGCTCGCGCAGCGAGACGGCGCGGCTCCGCGACCACCACCCGGCCCGGCCCGTCGGCCAGGGCGAGCGGGACCAGCGTGGTTTTGCCGGTGCCGGGCGGTGCGACCAGGACCGATGCCCCGTGGCCGGCAAGCGCCGCGCGAATTTCCGGCAGAAGTGCCCGGATCGGCAGATCGGGTAAAGCCTCGTCGGAAATGAGCACGGGACCATCCTGACTCAGGCCCGGAAACTGTCGGACCCCCGTGGCAGGGTGTGTTGCAACGAAGGACGCGTTTGTGAATTCCTGCGCAAAGGTCTGCACCCGCGTGATCCGGCCTGCTTGACTGATCGACACCAGGAGGGGGTTGCCGATGGATGCTTTCAACTCGCTCCTGGCCGTTCGCCTCGAGGAGGAACTCCTCGCCTGCTGCGCGGCACCCGCCTGGGGTGCCACCGTGGTCGCCAAACGTCCCTATCGGGAGCGATCGGAGATCCTCGCGGTGGCTGACGCGGCCGCTCGTGAGCTGGCCTGGCCCGACGTGCTGGTGGGCCTGTCGGCCCATCCGCGCATCGGTGAGCGGGCGGCCGGCGATTCGAAAGAGGCCGCCTGGTCGCGGCGTGAGCAGGCGGCAGCGGGGCGCAGTGCCGACGAGTCCACCAAGGCGGCGCTGGTCGAGGCCAACCGGGCTTACGAGAAACGCTTCGGCCACGTCTTCCTGATCTTCGCGAGCGGGCGCAGCCAGGAGGAGATCCTGGCCGCGGCGCGTCAACGGCTGGCCAACGACGAGGAGACCGAGCGGATGGTCGTGCGGGACGAGTTGCGCAAGATCGCGCTGCTGCGACTGGAGCGGGTGCTCGATGCCCTCTGACGACGGCACCGAGCCGGAATTCCACGCGAAGATCTCGACGCACATCCTCGACACGGCCACCGGCGACCCGGCGCGTGACGTCTATGTCCGGCTGGAGCGCCGGGATTCCGAGGGCTGGCGCATGATCGCGGAGGGTCGCACCGACGAGGACGGCCGCCTGCGATACCGCGTTCCGATGCACGAGTGGCAGGCCGGCGGTTACCGCCTGTTCTTCTACGTCGAGCCCTTCCTCGGTGACGACGGCTTCTTCCCGGAGGTCACCGTGGCGTTCCATGTCCGCGACCCGGAGCGGAACTATCACGTTCCGCTGCTGCTCAGCCGTTATGGCTACACCACCTACCGAGGGAGCTGACGCCGTGGCGATCGTTCTTGGACCCAATCGTTACGGCAAGGCCGAGACGCGGCTCGTGCGCGTGTCCCGCGACGGCGACACCCACTCCCTGGCCGACTTCAACGTCGGCATCGCGCTTTCCGGTGACCTGGCCGCGACTCACCTGACCGGCGACAACTCGGGTGTTCTGCCGACCGACACGATGAAGAACACGGTCTACGCGTTCGCCAAGAAACACGGCGTCGGCGAGCCCGAGGAGTTCGCCCTGCTGCTGGCCCGGCACTTCGTGGCCACCAACGGCCAGATCGAGTCGGCCCGGGTGAGCATCGAATCGTTCGGCTGGGAGCGGCTCGGTCCGCACTCGTTCCAGCGCAAAGGTGACTGCACCCGGCTGGCCTCGGTGGTGGTGACCGCCGAGCAGACGCAGGTGGTCTCCGGTCTCACCGGCCTGGTGCTGCTCAATTCGACGGCGTCGGAGTTCCACGGCTTCCCGCGCGACCGTTACACGACGCTGCCCGAGACCACCGACCGCATTCTGGCCACGGCGGTCGACGCGAAGTGGCGGCACATGTCGCCGACCGCCGACTTCGCGAAGTCCTTCGCGGGCGTGCTCGAGGCCGTCACCACCGCGTTCGTCAACACCTACAGCTATTCATTGCAGCAGACGCTGTTCTCGATGGGCAGCCATGCCCTGCACCAGCGGCCCGAGATCGCCGAGATCCGGCTGGAGCTGCCCAACAAGCACCACTACCTGGTTGATCTGTCGCTGTTCGACATGGCGAACGACAACGAGGTGTTCATCGCCGGCGACCGCCCTTACGGCCTGATCGAGGGCACCGTCGTCCGCGACGACGCGCCCCCCGCTCTCGCGGAGTGGTATTTGTGATCATCATCGAGAACGTCGCGGTCGCGACCGTCGACACGAGCGACACCTACCACCCCGACGGCCACGTGGTGGTCGGCGACGACGGGCGGATCGTCGCGGTCGGCGCCGGTCACGCCGGCCGGTTCCACCGCTCGGTGCGGCGGGTCGACGGCACCGGGTGCCTCGTCACGCCCGGCCTGGTCAACACCCATCATCATCTCTACCAGTGGGCGACCCGCGGGCTCGCCCTCGACGAGACGCTGTTCGGTTGGCTGACCACTCTCTACCCGATCTGGGGCCGGCTCGACGCCGAGATCGTCGGGGCCGCCGCGGGCGCCGGGCTCGGCTGGCTCGCCCTGTCCGGCTGCACGACGAGCATGGACCACCACTACGTCTTCCCGCGCGGCGGCGGTGACGTGCTCGAGGCCGAGATCGAGGCGGCGCGCCGGATCGGCGTCCGCTTCCACCCGACCCGCGGTTCGATGGACCTCAGCCAGAAGGACGGCGGCCTGCCGCCCGACAACGTCGTCGAGGACACCGACGAGGCGCTCGCCGCCACCGAGAAGGCGATCGACCGGTGGCACGACCCGTCGCCCGACGCGATGCTGCAGATCGCGGTCGCTCCCTGTTCGCCGTTCTCGGTGACGGAACGGTTGATGAGCGAGGCCGCCGTGCTGGCCCGCCGCAAGGGCGTCCGCCTGCACACCCACCTGGCCGAGACCGACGACGAGGAGGACTTCTGCCGCGAGCGGTTCGGCTGCACCCCGGTCGAATACGCGGAACGGCTCGGCTGGCTTGGCGACGACGTGTGGCTCGCCCACGGCGTGCACCTCGACGATTCGGCGATCGCCAAGCTCGGCGCGACCGGCACCGGCGTGGCGCACTGCCCGAGTTCCAACGCCCGCCTCGGCGCCGGCATGGCCCGGGTGCGCGAGCTGATCGACCATCGCGTCCCGGTCGGTCTCGGTGTCGACGGTGCCGCCTCGCAGGAGGTCAGCCATCTCGGGTCGGAGTTGCGGCAGGCGCTCTACACCGCCCGTCAGCGCGGCGGGCCGAAGGCGATGACCGCGGCCGAGGCGCTGCGGCTCGGCACGATCGGCGGCGCGCGCTGTCTGGGCCGCGACGGCGACCTCGGCTCCCTGGAGAGCGGTAAGCTTGCCGACCTCGTGATGTGGCGCCTCGACGGGCTGGGTCATGAAGGCATCGACGACAAGCGGGCGGCCCTGGTCTTCGGCCCGCCGGCCACTGTCGAGCTCTCGCTGGTCGGCGGCAAGCCGGTGGTCGAGCGCGGCGCACTGGTCAACGCCGACGAGGAAGCCCTCACCCGGCAGGCCAGGCGAGCCCACCGCCGCCTGCTCAAGACTTAACGAAGATTTAAGGCGGGGAGCCCGGAAAAGCGTTATTCAACGTCGATGTCGCGGCCACCAGCGGCATCGGAAAGAGCAATTCATAAGTCTTTCTCCACGCATTGAAAGAAGGTCTCCACCTCGGCATACTGCCTTTGAATCGAGCCCCCTCGGTCATTGAAAAGGTAGCGATTTATGCCTCTGCATGTTCTCCCTGAGCCCCGCCGTGGGCGCAGCCGTGTCATTGCCGCTTCCGCAGTCGTGGCGGTCCTCGGTGCCAGTGGCGTCTACATCGCCACCGCCGACGCCGCCGAGACCGTCGTTCCCGGCCGCCTCCAGGCCGAGGCCTACTCCGCCCAGTCGGGTGCGCAGCCCGAGAAGACCGGCGACGCCGACGGCGGCCGCAACGTCGGCTGGCTGGCGAGCGGCGACTGGCTGCGTTACGACAACGTGCGGGTCGGCACCACGATCCAGGCCCGCATCGCCTCGGACAACACCGCGGGCGGCACGATCGAGCTGCGCGCCGGCTCGGCGACCGGCGCCCTGCTGGCCTCGATCCCGGTGACGAAGACCGGCGGCTGGCAGAAGTGGACCACCGCGTCAGCCACCGTCAAGCAACCGCCCGCCGACGCCCAGTCGCTGGTGGCAGTGATGAAAAGCGGCCAGAAGTCGGACTTCGTGAACATCAACTGGTTCACGCTGGGAGCCGCGCCGACGTCGACCCCCGCAACTTCGGCCTCAGCCTCGGCCACGCCGGTCGTCCCGGCCACGGCCGCGCCGACGACCGCGACGGGCGCCGGCTGGGTCGATGTGGACCAGGCGAAATGGCAGGCGCAGCTGGCCGAGTTCAAGGCGATGACCCCGCGCCCGATCACCAACGACCCGGTCCGGGTGGCGGAGTTCAACGCCTCCTGCACGGTGAGCCACTCGAAGACCGACGACCCGATCGTCTTCCCCAACCTGCCCGGCGCGTCCCACATGCACTCGTTCCTCGGTAACGACAGCACCGACGCGAGCACCACCACCGAGACCCTGCTGAAGAACGCGGGCTCCAGCTGCAAGCCGTCGGCGGACCAATCCGCCTACTGGATCCCCACGCTCTACGAGAACGGCAAGGCCATCGAGCCCCACGGCGTGACCGTCTACTACGGCTCGCGCCTCGCCGACACCACCAAGACGGTCCCGTTCCCGCAGGGCTTCCGCATGATCGTCGGTGACGCCAAGCGTCAGGTCGACACCCCCAAGGGCGCCCCCGGGCAGTTCTGGTGCGGCGGCGTGGGCGGCGAAACCGGCCGCAGCTCCGACGGCAACTGGCCGATCTGCGCCAAGACCGCCGAGCTGACCTTCCAGCTGACCTTCCCCGACTGCTGGGACGGCGTGCACCTGGACAGCCCCGACCACAAGTCCCACGTGGGCCCGGCCGACTCCAAGGGCGTCTGCAGCGGCAAATACCCGGTGGCGATCCCGTCCCTGTCCTTCGTGATCGGCTACCCCACCTCAGGCTCAGCCGCCGGCTTCGAACTGGCCTCCGGCAACGCCAGCTCCATGCACGGCGACGCCTTCTTCGCCTGGGACAACGCCGCCCTCGGCCACCGGGTGCGCGACTGCATCGTGCAAAAGGCGAAGTGCAACACCAACGGAACCTTCTGACCGTACGCATCCAGGGGCCCCCGACCGCACCAGCCGGCCCCCCGCCTACGGCGGCTGCCGCCCGCGACCCGAGCGGGCGGCAGCCCATAGCGCGCCTTTCGCGCCGGCACCCACCCACTCGGCCAACCCCCCAAGGCCAAACTCCTTGAGGTGCGGGCGCGGCCAGACGTCCCCACCGCGCCCGCACCTCCCACCCCCAGCCGACTCGGCCTAGTACCTCTGGCCACCGCCGGCCCGCCGTCGCGGTGCTGGTCTCCGCCCTCGGTTCACCGAGCTGGGCCTCCGGTCCGCCCGCAGCCCGTCAGCGTGATGGAAGCGCTTCCCGGCCAATCGGGGCTTGCGAGGGTAGCGACCAGGCGGCCGCCGACGAGCCCCGCACTGACGTCTCGGTCGGCGGAGGCGTCGGCGAAGGTGCTCCGGCCAGTCATGCGGACAATCCGCGAGCGCGTCCCAGTTGTGGCCGGAACAACCGGGGAACGACAGGTCACGCGCGAAGGCCGGGAAAAGCGATGCCGGGCTGTGCAACTCCCGGCCGCCGAGCCGTACGACCAACCCGCCCCGCTCCTGCAGCCTGGTCACTTCGGTAGTCACCCACGGGTCGTCGGTCCGGGTGACGATGCCCACGGCGGCCGGCATTCGGAAAGAGTGGAGCCCATCCCGCGATCCTTGCCGATCGGAAGACGGCGGACGGGACGGGCGGGCTGTGATCTAGTTCGGCGCTGCCGGTGGGGGCCGGCTCCACTACGGTACGAAGGGGGTAGTCGCACCGAGGGGAGTCGAGGCCATGACCGAAATTCTGTCCGACGAGGCCCGAGCGTTCGTGGTGGAGTTGAACAGGCGTTTCCGGCCTCGCCGTGACGAGCTGCTGGCGGCGCGGGCGGCGCGGCGGGCGGAGATCGCGGCTGGGAAGTCGTTGGGGTTCCTGGCCGAGACCGCGGACATCCGAGCGGCTGAGTGGCAGGCTCCGGCGGCGCCGGCGGACCTGACCGATCGGCGGGTGGAGATCACCGGGCCCACCGAGCGCAAGATGACGATCAACGCGCTCAACTCCGGGGCCAAAGTATGGCTGGCCGACCTCGAGGACGCGAACACGCCGCATTGGCAGAACGTGATTGACGGGCAGCAGAACCTCTATGCGGCGATCCGGCGCACCATCAGTCTGGCGACCCCGCGGAAGAAGTACGAGCTGAACGGTGGGCCCTATCCGACGATTGTGATGCGGCCGCGGGGGTGGCACCTCGACGAGCGACACCTTGACGTCGACGGGGAACCGGCGGTGGGGGCGCTCGTCGACTTCGGGCTCTATTTCTTCCACAACGCCAAGGAGCTTCTCGAACGGGGCAGCGGACCCTACTTCTATCTGCCGAAAATGGAGTCGCACAGGGAAGCGGCCCTGTGGAACGACGTCTTCACGTACGCGCAGGAGGCCCTTGGCATTCCGCACGGCACCGTCCGGGCAACCGTTCTCATCGAGACGATCCCGGCGGCGTTCGAGATGGAGGAGATCCTCTATGCGTTGCGTGACCACATCTCGGGGTTGAACGCCGGGCGCTGGGATTATCTGTTCAGCATCATCAAGTACTTCCGCGACAACCCGAACATGATTCTGCCGGACCGGGCGTCGGTCACGATGACCGCTCCGTTCATGCGGGCCTACACGGAACTGCTCGTGTCGACCTGTCACCGCCGTGGCGCGTTCGCTATGGGCGGTATGGCGGCGTTCATCCCGAGCCGGCGTGACCCGCAGGTCAACGAGGTGGCGCTGGGCAAGGTCCGGGAGGACAAGGAGCGTGAGGCCGGCGACGGCTTCGACGGCTCGTGGGTGGCGCACCCCGACCTCGTACCGGTCTGCCAGGAGATCTTCGATCGGGTCCTCGGGGACCGGCCGAACCAGCTGGACCGGCAGCGTCCCGAGGTCCGCGTGGACGCCGCTCAGCTGCTGGCGGTGGCGTCGACCGGGGCCGAGGTGACCGAGGCCGGCCTGCGGGGCAACGTGTCGGTGGCGTTGCAGTATCTGGAGGCGTGGCTGCGCGGCAACGGTGCGGTGGCGATCAACAACCTGATGGAGGACGCCGCGACCGCGGAGATCTCCCGCTCGCAGGTGTGGCAGTGGATCCACAACGAGGTGCGGTTGCCGGACGGCACCGAGATCTCCGCCGAGCTGGTGGGCCGGATCGAGGACGAGGAACTCGTCAAGATCCGCAAGGCGATCGGGGACGAGGCGTGGGCGGCGAGCCGGTTCGACGACGCCCGCAAGCTTTTCGAGCGGGTGGCGCTGTCCGACGATTTCGCCGACTTCCTGACGACGGCCGCCTACGACTCGATCGACTGAGATGCGACTGTCCGACGAGGACCACGCCGAGCTGGATGCCCGGCTGGCCGGTCACGACGCGTTCCTGAGATCCCGTTACCCGGGGGAGCGGCCGGGCCGCCAGCCGATCCACACCGTCTACATCCCGGCCGACCGGCTCGACGATTTCCGCGAGTGGGGCTCCCTCGCGATCGAGGCGATGCGCGATTTCCCGTGGGACGCCGACGACATCCGGGCCAAGCTGGCCCGGGAACCGATCGAGGATCTGCGTGTCGATTTCGAGGACGGTTACGGCGTACGCCCGGACGATCAGGAGGACGAGGCGGTCCGCCGGGCCGCGAAAATTCTCCGCGCCGGCCCGCTGCCGCCGTTCCTCGGCATCCGGATGAAATCGCTGGAAGCGGCCACTCGCCGCCGGGCGTTGCGCACGCTCGACCTGTTCCTGGATTCCTATCAGGACACTTTCCAAATCACCTTACCCAAGGTGAGCGGCCCCGATCAGGTCAGCGCGATGGTCGCGCTCTGCGAAAAGCTCGAGCGGGTGTACGGGCTACCGAACGGCACCCTGACCTTCGAGATCCAGGTCGAACTCCCGTCCGCGGTCCTGTCCGCGAACGGCACCGCCACGGTCGCCGCGCTGATCACCGCGGCGGACGGTCGTTGCACCGGATTGCATTACGGCACGTACGACTACAGTGCCGCGGCCGGGGTGGCGGCCGCGTACCAGTCGATGGAGCATCCGGTGGCCGACTACGCCAAAGCGGTGATGCAGGCCGCCGCCGCCCAGACCGGGGTGCGGCTGTCCGACGGCTCGACGAACATCCTGCCGGTGGGAGCGCCGGCGGAGGTGCAGAGCGCGTGGGCGCTGCATCACCGGCTGGTTCGCCGTTCCCTGGAACGCGGCTTCTACCAGGGCTGGGACCTGCACCCGGCACAGCTGCCGACACGTTACGCGGCCACCTACACGTTTTTTCGGGACGGCCGGGACGCGGCGGTGGACCGCCTGCGGCGTTACCTTTCCCGCCAGGAGAGCGGCATAGCCGACGAGCCGGCCACCGCGCGGGCCCTGGCCGGCTATCTGCTGCGCGGGCTGGACTGCGGCGCCTTGACCGACGCCGGCCTGCCCCGCTCCGACCTGCTGACGCTGCTGTAGACCCGCGCCACGGCCCGGCCAGGATCGGGCGGGGCGGGGCGGGGCGGGGCGGGACCGGGCGGGGCGGGACCGGGCGGGCGGCGGAGTAGGTTCGGGGCATGCGCATACCTACGGCGGCGATCACGGCGGGTTCCCTGATCGGCGGCTGGCAACTGGCCCGGCGCACCGGCAACCGGCCGCTCGGCGGGCTGGTCCTGGCGGCGGGTGGGGCGCTGGCCGGTCGCGACTGGGCGCGCCGGACCAGTCCCGTGGTCACCGGCGCGCTCGTCACGACGTACCTCGGCGCGTTTGCTCTGTCCCACCCGCTCGCCCGCCGCATCGGCGCCTGGCCGGCTGTCCTCGCGGTTTCGGCGGTTACCGCGGCGGCCGCTTACGCGGCCGCGGACCGCAGGTCAGTCACCCAGTCGATGCGGTAACGCTGTTCCGGGCCGAGCACCCGTTCCGGGTTCATCGCGATCCTCATGAAGATCGGCATGAGAATCGGCAGCAGTGCCTTCCCGACCGGACCGGGCGCCTTGACGCCGTTGGTCCTCGCGGCCCGCGACGCCACCTTCTCGACCCGGCGCCGGCGCAGCCCTTCGTAGTGGGTGAACGCCTCACCGACGTCGGTGAAGTCGCGCAGGCACTGGGCCAGCTCGACGGCGCTCTCGATGGACAGCGACGCGCCCTGGCCGGAGCTGTTCGACGGGGCGTGCACGGCGTCACCGACCAAAACCATGCGGCCCCGATGCCAGTGCGGGACCGGCGGCATGAGGTGCAGGGCACCGTTGACCGTCAGTTCGCCGGCCGGCAGCCGCCGGATCAGGTCGCCGCCGGGGCTGTCCTCGCCGTACGTCTCGAGCAGGGTTTCCGTCCACTTCGCCGGGGGGACGGCGCGAGCTGAAGTGATCGTCAGCGGCGGATGCGGCAGGTTGATGCCGAAGGTGGTGCCGCCACCGGGCGTCGGGCCGTAGAGGTAGTAGCCGCGCTTGCCGAACGCGAAGATCATCGTGCCCGGTTCCTCGGGCACCTCCAGCGGTGACCGGCCCTCGAAGGCCAGCATGCCGGTGTAGCGCGGACCCGGTGCGGCCGGGTCGATCAGCCGGCGCACGGTGGAGTGCACGCCGTCGGCGCCGATCAGCACGTCGGCCCGGATCTCGTCGCCGTCGGCGAAGACCGCGGTGACGCCACCGCGCCCCGGCACGGCGTCGACCAGGCGCTTGCCGTAGTTGATCTCGACTGAGGACGCCAGCGACTGGTGGAGGTCGCGGCGGTGGATCATCTGGAGCGGGCCGACGCCGGCCAGGGCGGGCAGCTGAACCCGTTTGTGGCCGATCGACATGACCTGCCGGTGGATCGGCCACGCTCGCGGCAGGTCCACCCCGACGATGTCCAGGGCCGCCACCCCGTTCGGGGCGACCGCGATGGCGCCACCCACGCCGTCGGTGGGGGCCGGGTAACTCTCGTAGACGGTGGCCTCGATGCCGGCCTTGCGCAGGGCAAGGGCGGTGACCGGGCCGGCGATGCCGCCGCCGATGACGGCGACGGTGCGTACTCGTGCCATGTGGTCCTCCTCGGGGAGAACCGCGACCTCGGTATCCTGGGTTTGCCGCCGCCGGGCCGGATCGCGGTTCGGTGGTCAGGTCCCGGCGTCCTGTTGCAGCAGGTCGCCGGGACCGGTTTCCTCCGCCAGCCGCCGGATCTCCTCCGGTGGCCGGCCGGTCTCGTGATAGACGCGCCACTCCTCAAGGCCGGCGAACGTGCCGGCTCGCAGTTCGGTGATCAGCGAGCGCATCCAGGTGGCTTCGGCGGTGCGCATCGCCCGGTCGTACTCCACCTCGATGAGGAAGAGCCGGGGAACGTTCTCGTCGGAGTAGGTCGCCTCGATCTCCCGCTCGACCGCCTTGAGACGCTGTTGCAGCAGCGTCACGACCTCGTCAGGGGACAGCACCGACATCACCGACAATCCGCCCCGGAAGAGTGGTGCCTCCGGCTCGGCCGTGGACAGCAGCTCGCGCGTCCAGTCGAGCAGTTCCGCCCGGCCGGCGGCGGTCAGCCGGTAGATCGTGCGCTCCGGCCGCCGTCCCGCCCGAACGCTCTCCACCTCGGCGATCAAGTCGTGCTTGGCCAGGTTGCCGACCACGGTGTAGAGCGAACCCCACTTGATCTTCAGGTCGCGGTCCTTGCCCCAGCCCTTCAGCGCCGAGGCGATCTCGTAGGGGTGCATCTGGCGAAAGGCGAGTGCCGACAACACCCCGAGCGCCAGCGGGTTGCCGACCTTGCGCCGCTTTCCCATCCCACGCTCCTCGTCCACGAATGCTCGTAGGCGAGTATAAGACCCAAGGCAAAATCTATCCAGCGGTACGGGCGAGGGGCCCCCAACCGCAGCAGCCGCGAACCCGCGCCACGCGCCCAGCCGGCTGGTGCGCCGGGGCAGGTCCAGGACGAGCCGGCGGTCGCGCCACATTCGTCGGTGACCGGTGCGGGTCAGCGGGTTCCGACGTGGCGGCGGAACTTCTCCTCGAGGACGGTCCGGTCGGGGCGGCCGATCACGCGGAGCCGGGCCATCCCGCCGTCGGGGTAGATGTCCAGCCGGACGCGGTCCACCGGGCCGGCCGGGTGCACCGGGAAACGGTGCGGGGTGTCCGGGGTCAGCGGGACCGCGGGCAGGATGTCGAACCACGGTCCGTTCGCCAGGGAGCCGCGCAGTGCCGCCGAACCGGGGGCGTTGCCCTTGAAGTGGGTGGTGTCCAGGTCGACGAACTCGACCGCGGTCGGGGCGGCCAGCGCGATCTCGGCCCACTCGTTGCCGTCCGTCCGGCGGCGGGCGGTTTCCCAGCCGTCGCCCATGTGGCGGGCCAGGCCGGGGGCGAGCATCTGGTGCGGGCGGCCGTAGAACATGTTGCTGCAACCCGTCACGTGGCCGCCGCTGGTCAGGGCGGCCACGTCGAACACCGCGGGCAGCAGCGCCGGATCGGGCACCACGTCGCCGTGCACCCGTAGCCGGGCCACGCCGCCGTCGGGGTAGATGGTCAGGCGTACGTGGGTGAAGCGGCGGCTGTCCCGTACCGGGAAAAGGTTGCGGGTGTCGCCGTCGAGCGGGGACTTCGGCAGGATCGGGCTCCAGTCGGCCGCCTGCAACTCGGCCGGGCTGGGGTAACCGTCGACGGCGAGGGCTTCGACCGAGGCGTACGGCGGGTAGTTGCCGGTGAAGAACGAGGTGTCGATGTCGACGCCGTGGATGACGCCGGGGACGCCCAGCCGCACGATCGCGACGTCCTGGCCGGGGCTGCGCCGGCGGCGGGTCTCCCACCCGTCGTACACCTGGCCCTTGTGCGCGAAGGTCCGCGGCGAGAACGTCGGCGGGTCGGGCATGACCAGGTGGTCGGCGACCGCGAAGAACTCGTCGTTGGCGAAGACGACACCGCCGCCCAGGGCCCGGGAAGCCAGGTCGGGCCGGATGCTGAAGTCCTCCATCGGTCAGTCCTCTCGGGTCAGGAAACGGCCGTCGTTCCCGGGCACGCCGCGCAGCCAGGTCCGGCGGACCACACCGTGCAGGACCTTTCCGGCGTACGGCGTGACCGGGTTCTTGTGGTGCAACGAGTGCGGATCGACCGTGAACGTGTCCTCCGGGTCGAACGCCACCAGGTCGGCGTCGGCGCCCACCTCGATGCGGCCCTTGCCGGTCAGGCCGACCAGATCGGCGGGGCGCCGCGCCATCCAGTCCACCACGTCGGCGAGCGAATAGCCGCGTTCCCGGGCCGCTGTCCAGATCACCGGCAGGCCGAGCTGCACCGAGGCGATGCCACCCCAGGCCGCCGCGAAGTCGCCGGTGTCCTGCCGTTTCAGCTCCGGGGTGCAGGGCGAGTGGTCGCTGACGACGCAGGTGATCAGCCCGTCGGCGAGCGCCTGCCACAACTGGTCGGCGTTCGCCGCGTCCCGGATCGGCGGGCAGCACTTGAACTCGGTGGCGCCGTCCGGGATCGAGTCGGCGTCCAGGGTCAGGTAGTGCGGGCAGGTCTCGGCGCTCACCCGTACCCCGTCCGCTTTGGCCGCCGCGATCAGCGGAAGCGCGCCCGCCGCCGAGAGATGCAGGATGTGCACGCGCCGGCCGGCGGCGCGGGCGGCGGAGATCGCGGTGGCGATCGCCGCGTGCTCGGCCTCGGCCGGGCGGGAGGCGAGGAAGTCGGTGTACGCGGCGGACGGCACCGCGTCGTGCAGGTGATCCGGGTCCTCGGCGTGCACGACGAACAGCGCGTCCACCGTCGCCAGCGCGGTGGCCAGCTCGGCCGGGGACAGCGGCGGGAATTCCGGCACCCCGGAGTCGGCGAGGAACGCCTTGAATCCGAAGACACCCGCCGCGTGCAGGGCGGGCAGCTCGCCGGCGTTCCCGGGCACGGCGCCGCCCCAGAAACCGACGTCGACCTGGATCTGGCCGCGCGCCGCCTCCTGCTTGATCTTCAGCGCGGCCGGGGAGACGGTCGGCGGCAGGCTGTTCAGCGGCATGTCGATGATCGTGGTGACGCCGCCGGCGGCGGCGGCCCGGGTCGCGGTGGCGAACCCCTCCCACTCGGTGCGGCCCGGTTCGTTGACGTGCACGTGCGTGTCGACCAGTCCGGGCAGCAGGGCGGTGTCGCCAAGATCGACATCCGCCGCGACGTCGATCGGCCCGACCGCGACGATCTTTCCGCCGGCGACCGAGACGGTGGCCGGGACGACACCGGCGGGAGTGACGACACGGCGGGAACGCAGAACCAGATCGGCCATCACCCGACCCTAGACGCCGTAGGTTTCCGCCAGAATGACTCCATGGCCTATGACGAGGTGCTGGCCCAGCGGCTGCGGGACAGGTTCGCCGACGACCCGGCGGTGCGCGGGAAGAAGATGTTCGGCGGTCTGGCGTTCCTCACCCACGGAAACATGACGGTCGGGGTGCACTCCGACGAACTGATCGTGCGGCTCGACCCGGCCGAGATCCCGGCCGCGCTCGACCGACCGGGGGTGCGCCCGTTCGTGGTGGGCGGCCGCGGGATGAAGGGCTGGATCCTGGTCGCCGGCGAGATGCTCGACGACCCCGACCTGGACGGGTGGCTGGCCCAGGCGTCCGACTACGTCGCGACGCTGCCGCCCAAGGACACCAGCTCGAAGTGATCGTCGATCGGTAGATCGCCGTCGGTGACCGCGAAGACCATCAGCTCCGGCATCGTCAGCGCGCCGGAAAGGGTGGTGGCGAAGGCGGTGTCGGCGGCGTCCCGGCCGGTCGCGATGCGGATCAGCGACTGGCGCGGGGCGAGCCGGGTCGCGTCCCACACCCGCCACTCGTCGTCCAGGGCGGTCTCGACGACCAGGTGGAAGTCCATCGGGGACAGGCCCGGGGCATAGACGGCGACGACCCGGGCCGGGATGCCGACGGCCCGGCAGAGGGTGGCGGTCAGGTGCGCGTAGTCGCGGCAGACCCCCGAGCCGGACAGCAGCGTGTCGATCGCGTCGGTGCTCGGGCCGCTGCTGCCGAGCGTGTACGTCAGATGGGTGTGCACCCAGGCGACGATCGCCCGGACCGTGTCGGTCGGGTCGCCGGCCCCGCCGAACTGCTGGAAGGCGAAACCGAGCAGGCGGTCGGAAGGGCAGTACCGGCTGGGGCGCAGGGCCACGACCCGGTCGTACGGGGTGACCGGTTGCGACCCGGTCACCCGGTCGACGGTGGCCTGATATTCCACGGTCAGCCGGCCCGGCCCGGCGCGAAGGTAGTGCTGGCGGCCGGGCAGTTCGACCGCCTCGACCGACAGGCTCTCGGACCGGGGTGACACGGCGGCTATCCGCAGCACCAGCTCGGCCGGCTCGGTCACGTCGAACACCAGCGTGCAGGCCATTTCACTCACGGGGCGCAGACTATCCGCCACACGTTACGGTCTCGGTCGTGCGCCGCCGCCCTATCGTGGGGGGATGGACCGGCGGCGGGAGTTCGTGGAGCAGATCCGGCAGGGCGGTGTCACGCTCTCGCCGGAGCTGGCCGCCGCGTTCGAGAGCGTGCCGCGGGAAGCGTTCGTGCCCGACGGTTTCCAGCGCCGCGACGGCAGCCGGGTGCTTCCGGCCGACCCCGATTTCCTGTCCGAGGTCTACCGCGACGACGTGCTCGTGACCAAGATGGACGGTCCCGTGCCGACCAGTTCGTCCAGTCAGCCGTCGCTGATGGCGGTGATGATCGAGGCCCTGGAGGTGCGCCCGGGGCAGCGCATTCTCGAGGTGGGTGCGGGCACCGGCTACAACGCCGCCCTTCTCGCTTCGCTCGGGGCGTCGGTGACGAGCATCGACGTGCAGGAGGACGTGGCGGTCCGGGCGCGCTCGGCGCTGGCCCGGGCCGGCGTCGGTGGGGTACGGGTGGAACGCGCCGACGGCTACGCGGGCCGGCCCGGGGAGCGTTTCGACCGGGTCGTCGTCACGGTCGGGATCGCCGGGGTGTCGCCGCACTGGCTCGACCAGCTCGAGCCGGACGGCTTCGTGCTCGCCCCGGTCGTGCACGCCGGCACCCATCCGGTGCTGCGGGTGAGCGGCTCGCCGGGGTCCGGCCGGGCGTTGTGCTGGTCCGGTTTCATGGCCGCGGCCGGCCCGCTGAACGCCCCATTCCCCGACGCGTTCCCGCTGCCGGCGCCCGGGATGGCCGAGATGACCCCGCACCGGCCGGCCCGTTACGAGCCACCGTTGTCCGAGACCACCTATCGAGACCTCTGGTACGCGGCCGGCGTCTGGAACCGGCGCGCCTCGCACGCCCCCGTCCCGGGCCGGCAGTACGGCGGCCTTGCCCTGCTCGACAGCACGCGTGCTGGGGGAGCGGTGATCCCGCCCGACGGCAGCGTGTGGGCGGGCGGTGCCGAAGCGGCTGCCTCGGCCGCCATGGCCGCCGAGGTCGTCGACCGCTGGGAGGCCGCCGGACGACCGCCGATGGGCGCCTGGCGCATCGGGCTCGAGCCGGCCGGTGACCCGCACGCGCCGATCCGGGTGCCGCGCCGCTGGGCGCTTTGAGCTACCAGGTTCCCTTGCGGCGGTCGCGCAACGGGCGGCCGTCCGGGTCGTAGGCCAGGCGGTAGACGGGCAGCGCCCACAGCCTCTGGTACCACGGCATCTTGCCGGTGCGGTGCGGGAAGATCCGGCCGGGCGGGCGGGGGCCGTGCCGGCCTTCGTCGCTCCACTTCCGCAGGCGCTCGGCGGTCGCGTCCATCTCGCGTACCACCGAACGCGGATCGATCAGGCCCTCGTCGTCGTCCCGGTCGAGGTGCTCGCGCGTCAGCGCGAGCCGCAGGTCGCGCGCGAAGCGGCGCGGGCCGAGGTCGGTGGGCGCCCGCTCGTCCCGCGTCTCGTCGAGGATCGCGCAGGACAGTTCGCTGTCGTGGGTCCAGGAGCGGCGGTTGAAGTTGTCGCTGCCGACGCTGCACCACACGTCGTCGATCACGCAGACCTTCGCGTGCACGTAGACCGGGGTGCCGGCGTGATTTTCCAGGTCGAAGACGTGCACCCGGTCGGGCGCGGCGCGGCGGCACCGGGCGATCGCCTGCTCGCGGCCGATCTCGTTGGGCGGCAGCGCGAAGCGGCCGTCGACGTCGGGGTGCCGCGGCACGACGGCGACGAGGTGGAGCTCGGGGTTGGCCTTGAGGGCCTCCGCGAACAGTTCGGCCACCTCGTTCGACCAGAGGTACTGATCCTCGATGTAGATGAGGCGCTGAGCCAGGCGGATCGCCTTGGTGTAGCCGCGGGCCACGGTCCGCTCGCCGTGCGGCGCAAAACCGTACGGCGGGCGCATAGCCGGATATGTCCGTAGAACTTGGACGTTCAGTGAACCGGCCTCGGGCGGATCCGGTGGCTGCGGCGGAAGCGTGTCGGCGTGTTCGTCGGCGTGCTTGAGGTGGTCGACCACGGTGGCGATCGGGCCGTGCTGGTCCAGCGGCACCGGGTCGGTCCAGCGTTCGCGGAAGCACAGGTCGAGGGCGCCGACGACCGGGCCGCGCAGGGCGAGCTGCACGTCGTGCCACGGCGGATTCTTCCCGTACGCGGCGGCCATCTGCACCGCCTGCGGGTCGCCGTCGTGGTCGTGGTCGTCCCGGCGGCTGTGGCACAGGTCGATGCCGCCGGCGAAGGCGACGTCGAGCTCGGGCCGCCCGGGGTGCCGCAGCACGACCAGCTTCTGATGGTGCGAACCGCCGCGGCGTACGCGCTGATCGAGCAGCACCTCGCCGCCCGCCGCCCGGATCTCGTCGCCGAGGTTGCGGTTCTCCTCCTCGCTGTAGGCGAGGGTGTCCAGATGAGACCGCCAGAGTAGGCCTTTGACTATTACGCCCCGTTTTGCCGCAGATGCGAAGAGTTCGGCCACGGTCGGGCCGTCCTCCCGCATACGTTCATCCGGGTCGCCCCGCCAGTCCGTGAACAGGAGGTGGTCACCCTCGCGGAGGCTTTCCACCTCGGACACCAGCCGGTCAAAATACGTTATTCCGTGAATAAGCGGATCGGCCGTGTTGCCCGCGCACCACGTGGGTATGGAGGAGTTCGGGTTGCCGCGCTCCTTCTCATCAAGGAACCACTCCACTGAGACGAAGCCCTTCCCTGAGGTCGACGAGGTCCTCACGTTAAGCCGCTTGATCGGCCGCCGCACCCTGGAAGTGACGGCCGTAACCCCGGAGGGATCATTCCATGAGCAGCGAGCCGCTCGCCACGACCACTGACGTCACCGACGCTGCCTCCGCCGAAAAGGGCCTACTGATCACGCTCCTGCTCATGGTTCTCATGGGTGTTTCGGCAATGCTCTTCATGTTCTGACCGCCCGTCTCCGGACCGCCTTCATCGACAGGGTGGTGGGCACCGGGCCGCCACCCTCGGCGAAGCCGGCCAACTCCAGGCCGGCTTCAAGAAACGCCTGCAACAGCGCCGGCAGCGGCAGGTGACTCGCGCCGACCCGGTTACGCACCCCTTCGGTGGTCCAGGACTGCTTGGTCCAGTGGCCGTCGAGATAACCGGGCCGGATGATCACGGCGGCCGGGTCGGTGCGGTCGGCGAAACCTCCGCAGAACGCCGGATGCACCCCCACGTGCACGAACGTACCGCCGGGTCGCAGCACCCGGGCGACCTCCCGCAGCACCGCCGGGTAGTCCGGCATATCGGTGTGCACCATCATCGCGATCACCGCGCCGAGCACGGCGTCGCCGATCGGCAGGCGGGTCGCGTCACCCTGGGCGATCGGCAGGCGCCCGTTCGCGTACGCCAGCATCCGTCCCGACAGGTCGACGCCCATCGGGCTCCAGCCGAGCTCGCGCAACTGGGCGGCGTGCACCCCGGTCCCGCAGCCGACCTCCAGGACCGGTTCCGCGCCGGTCCCGAGCAGACGCGCCAGCGACGCCCGGATCCCGATCGGATCGCCGGGCGTCGACGTCGGCAGGAACTGGTTCTCGTACCAGTCGGCGATCTCGTCGTAGGCGGCGATGGTCAGAGCACCCACTCGTCGTCGCGGATGATGTCGACGGTGCCACCCGGCCCGGTGCCGCGCACCGTCATGCCGTCACCCCCGATCACCACGTCGGTGTGCACCCCCGACGAGTTCAGGCCCACCGCGGCACGCTGTTCCGGGGTCATCGCGAGGCCACCCTCGACCGACCACGGGAAGCTCTGCCCCCACGCCACGTGGCAGC
This sequence comes from Paractinoplanes ferrugineus, assembly GCF_016862195.1. Lineage (GTDB taxonomy): Bacteria > Actinomycetota > Actinomycetes > Mycobacteriales > Micromonosporaceae > Actinoplanes > Actinoplanes ferrugineus. The sequence continues at coordinate 48,022 of NZ_BOMM01000038.1, forward strand.
CGGCGTTCTCGTCGTAGAGCGTGTTGTGGAAGACGATGCCCGCCTCGGCGATCCGGCTGTCCCGGTCGACGAGCGAGACCTCGCCCAGGTGGCGGGCGCCCTCGTCGGTCTCGATCTGCGCCCGGATCACGTCGGCGCCCTCGTCCGCGTCGACCTCGTCGATCCGGCCGTCCTTGAACGTCACCCGCAGCCCTTTGATCAGCTGACCGGCGATCACCATCGGCCGGGTCACCCGGATCGTGCCCTCGGCCCGGTTGAGGTCGGGGCTGGTGAAGACCTCCTCGGTGGGGAGGTTCGGCAGGTAGGGAATGCCGGCGTGGTCGACCAGACCGCCACCGGTCCAGCGGGCCCTCGGCGGCAGGCCGACCACGAGGTCGGTGCCCTCGCCGAGGTAACGCACCTCGTCCAGATCGAGTTCGTCGAGCTGCTTCGCGCGCGCGGTCAGGGTCGCCGAGCGGGTCTGCCACTCCGCCGCCGGGTCGGCCGAGTCGAGCCGCATCGCGGTGCTGACCGCCGCCCACAGCCGGTCCATGTCGGGCTCGCCGAAGATCTGCTCGGCCCAGCCCGGGTTCGGCGCGGCCACCAGCGACCAGCGCATGTCGCCGGCGAACAGGGCGTCCCGGCGGGCGCGCACCTCGTCGTGCCGGCGGGCCGCCAGCCGGACCGGGTCGGCGCCGTCGAACAGATGCGGATCGGGGTCACCGACCAGGCCGATCGACGCGACCCCGGCCGCTCGCCACTGATCGATGCGGGCCAGCGCCCACGGCCGGCTGGCGGAGAGGGCCTCGACCGTCGCCCGGTCGACCCCGGATCGCTGGATCGGCCCGTCCTGGAAGTTGACCTCGACCCAGCCGGCCCCGGCGCGATAGGCGGCCGCCACGACAGCTCGGGCGATCTCCAGGTGCGCCGTGTCGCTGTCGACCACGACGCCCTGACCGGGCTGAACATTGACCCCGGCCCGGACTACCAGGTCCGCGAAACGCTCGATCTGTCCCATGCCGGACACACTAGATCAGCGACGGCGCGCGAATCGCCCCTCGCCGACCGGTCGGCGGCATCTCAATCAGGCCATCAGTGTCATGCGATGGGCAACCGCAGACGCATCGCCGGATCGGGGGTGCGCACGAACCCGAGCGACTCGTAGAGGGGTTCGCCGTCGCGCGACGCTTTCAGCTCGACCTTGCCGACGCCCCGCTCGGCGAACCAGTCGAGCAGCGCCGTCATGCACTGCTGGCTGAAGCCGCGCCGGCGCATGCCGGGATCGGTGGCGACGTTGAAGACGTAGCCGGACCGGCCGTGCGGATCACCCGGGGTGCCGAGCCGGGTCTCGATCGTGCCGACCGCGCAGGCGGCCAGCCCGGCGCCGGCGGGGCGGTCGACCACGAACGCGGCCATCGTCTCGTCGGCCAACCGCGTGCGGAACGTCTGCCGGGCCGCTGACTGCCAGTCGTCGGCCCAGCCGGGCGTGCGCATGCTGCGCAACATCACTTCTCGCAGGCGGACCAACTCGTCGGCGTCCCGGGGTTCGGCTCGGCGCGCAGTCATGGCAGGCAAACTAATCGGTCCGGGCCGGCGCGGCGCGGCGATTTCCACAGGCGTACCGGGCGCGCTCAGTGTCGGCTTCCGGACACAGCCGCCATCGTTCGCCGTACCGGTCTATTTTGTTGCCGGAGGACAATAGGCTCCGTCGCTCGTGATCCATGGCACTGTTCTTTCAGATTTGAAAGAGTTAGCGTGTGGGCATGGCCGAACCGCTGAGCGACACGGAACAGCAAGCGTGGCGCACCTTCATCGAGAGTTCGTGGGCGTTGCACACCCACCTCGAGGACGAACTGCGCGCCACCACCGGCCTGAGCATGAATGATTACCACGTGCTCGTGGTGCTGTCCGAGGCGCCCGGACGCCGGCTGCGCATGGGTGAGCTGGCCGGCCGGCTGGTCTTCTCGCCGAGCCGGATCACCTATCAGATCAACTCCATGGTCAAGCGTGGCCTCGTGCGCAAACAGCCCTGTCCCGAGGACGGCCGTGGCCAGGAGGCGGTGCTCACCGACTTCGGGATGCGCTCCCTCGAAGAAGCCGCGCCGTTGCACCTGATCACCGTTCGCGACCGCTTCATCGACCGGCTCGCTCCCGACGAGCTCGAGGTCATCGCCCGGGTTTTCGAAAAAGTAAGGAAGGCCTGAGATGCCTGCCATCACCGTCGACGACGTGCTGGTCCTGCCGCGGCTGCCGCGCGTCGAGGAGGCCGCCCGGTTCCGCCCGGTCCGGCGCCTCACCACGGCGCCCTCCGGTTACGAGGGCGAGGGTTTCCCGGTGCGCCGGGCCTTCGCCGGGGTGCCGCTCAACGAGCTCGACCCGTTCATCCACCTCGACCAGATGGGCGAGGTCGACTACGCCCCGGGCGAGCCCAAGGGCACGCCGTGGCACCCGCACCGAGGCTTCGAGACGGTGACCTACATGATCGACGGGATCATGGACCACCAGGACTCGCTCGGTGGCGGCGGCACCATCACCGACGGCGACACCCAGTGGATGACCGCCGGCCAGGGCATCCTGCACATCGAGGCCCCGCCGGAGCACCTGGTCACCAGCGGCGGCCTGTTCCACGGCCTGCAGCTCTGGGTCAACCTGCCCCGGGCCGCCAAGATGATCACCCCGAAGTACCAGGACATCCGGGGCCGGGAGTCGGCCCTGCTGACGTCCGCCGACGGCGGCAGCCTGATCCGGGTCATCGCCGGCGAGGTGGGCGGCCACGCCGGTCCGGGCTCCACGTTCACCCCGATCAACCTGGCCCACGTGACCCTGCAGCCGGGCGCCCAGCTCGACCTGCCGTGGCAGCCCGACTACAACGCGCTGGTCTATGTCCTGGCCGGCCGCGGGACGGCCGGAGCCGAGAAGCGCCCGATCCAGATCGGCCAACTGGCCGCCTACGGCCCGGGCGACGTCATCCGGGTGGCGGCCGACGCGGCCCAGGACTCGAACATCCCCGCGATGGAACTGTTCATCATGGGTGGGCGCCCGATCCGGGAGCCGGTGGCCCACTACGGCCCCTTCGTCATGAACACGAAGGAGGAGCTGGCCCAGGCGTTCGAGGACTTCCAGAAGGGCCGGCTCGGCGTGGTTCCGGCGGGCCGGCTTCCGCACACGGACTGACCGAACTCCGCACCGGGAACGGGAACGCCGCCTCGAAGCCGAGCAGGTCCCGCGCCGGGGCCAGGTCGATCGGGACCGTGCGGCCGGTGAACGACGGGCGTGGTACCCCGGGATGGAACCTGTCGAGCAGCCACTGCGTGGGCTGCGGCGCCAGGGTCTCGGGGGCCGCGGCGTACACCACGTGGAAACCGGGCCGGGCCGGTCGCAGCGCCGCGAACAGGGCGCGGGCCGCGTCGCGTACGTCCAGGTAGCTCCACACGTCGGCGGCACCGGTGGCGGGATCGGTGGCGAACCGGGCGGCCGCGGTGGCCAGCCGGCCGTCGGCGGCGCCGATGAAGGGCAGGCGCAGGGCCACCACGGTCATGCCGTACGCCCGGTTGATCATCTCGGCGGTGGCCTCGTCGGCCTGCTTGCTCAGCGCGTACGGGTCGGTGATCTGCAGCGGCAGCCGGGCGTCGATCGGCAGGTAGGGCAGGCGCAACGGCGTTCGCGCGAACGGCAGCCCGCAGATCGCGTAGCTGCTGGCGATCGCCGCCCGCTCGACGCCCCGCCGCCCGGCCCGATCGAGGACGGCGAAGGTGGCGAGCGTGTTGCGGCCGAAGACGACCTCGGCCGGGTCGCGTATCGGGTCGGGGATGGCGGCCAGGTGGATCACGTCGGTGACATCGGCGAGTGCGTCGTCGACCACCGCGGGGTCGGCGGCGTCACCGACGACTGTGCGGTCGGCCCCGACCGAGGCCGGCTCCAGGATCAGGGCGGTGGCCGGGACGCCGTGGGCGGCGAGCAGCTCGAGGACCGCGGTGCCGACCAGCCCGGCGGCGCCGGTCACCAGGACTCGCTGCGACATGTCGGCTCCGGCAGTGTCTTGATCAACAGGTCTTGATCAACAGGGTCTTGATCGTCACGGGCGACGAACGTCCGCGTCTCCATTATCATCGGGCGAGGTCGAGCTGGCTGGCTGGGAGCGGCATGGCGTACCGGGTGGAATACGACGGCGAGGGCATCGAGCTCGGCACCCTGGATGCCGCCCTGGACTGTGCCCGGACCGCGATCGCCAACGACGTGGACCGCTTCGACGGGTGGGCCGTCGAGCACGACGAGGACGTCGACGACTGGTTCGTGCAGGCGGTGCGCAACGGCCGCCGGGTCGGGCCGCTCGCGGTGGTCACCAACCTCGGCAAGGCCCTGGTCCCGCCGGTCGTCGAGGAGTGGGAACGGCGGGTGTCGTTCGTGGGCAGGACACCGGCGGACGCGTTCGCGATGGCCGCCGACTGGCTGGAGCGCCGCCCCGACGTCGAGACCATCGGGGACGTCGGGTGGCACCACACCGCCAGCGGCCATCAGCTGCGCATCTATTACCGCGGGTAGGTCAGGCGGCCTGGTCGGTCAGGGAGCGCTCCAATTCCGTACGCAAATCGTCGAACTTGATTCGGTGTTCGGTCAGAACACGGGCCGCCAGGCCCTCGCCCTCGCGCAGCAGGCCCAGCATGATGTGCTCGGGGCCGATGAAATTCTGGTGCAGCCGGACCGCCTCGCGCAGGGCTAGTTCGAGCAGTTTCTTGGCCCGCGGGGTAAGCGGGAGGTGGCCGCCCGAGGCATAGAGCCGGCCGAAGAACCCGCGCTTCCTCGGCAGCGCTTGCGGCAGCTGGAGCGCACCGGCACCGAAATTCTCCTCGATCGCGGCGCGCACCTTGTCGAGGTCGATGCCGATGGCCTTGAGGGCGGCCGCGTCCTCGGCCTCGGTCTCGGCGCGTGACGGCCCCGGCTCGGTCCCGCCGGCCAGGCGTCGCACGTCGTCGCGGGCCGTCGCGGCGTCGAGGCCGCGCTCCCGCAGCAGGCGAGCGACCGTGCCGTTCTCGTCGCGCAGCATCGAGATGAGCACGTGCTCCGTGCCGATGTGCTGGTTGCCCAGGTCGCGAGCCGCCTGGTGGGCGCCCGTCACGACCTCGCGGGCCCCGGTGGTGAACCTCTCGAACATGTCAGCCCTCCCGTGGGTCGCGCGCCACCATGTGGAGCGCGTGCTTCTTGTGAACGCCCTGGCGGGTCACCTCGAGCGCGTCGGCGATCTCCTGCCAGGACCAGCCCTTGCGGCGGGCGTTGGCCACCTGGAGGTGCTCCAGCCCCTCGAGCAGGCGGCGCAGCGCCACCACCGCGCGCAGGCCGACCCGTGGATCGGCGCTGCCGGCGGCGGCGGCGAGGTCGGTTGCTTCAGTCATGCTGTCAACTTACGTTGACAGCAGCGGTTCGTCAACCTTGGTTGACACGGAGGGCACAAAAAAGAGGGCCCGACGGGCCCTCCTTCTTGATGAGCTGGTCAGCCGCCGTACGTCAGCTCCAGGCCGATGATGTCGTTGTACGCCACCGCGAGCTCCACCGGGCGCGGCAGTGGCGCGGTGATCGCGAACTGGGTGCCGGCCGGGTCGATGATCTCGGCATAGCGACCCAATCCCATCTCGACCGGGCCCGCCGTCACCCGGCCGCCGAGCCGGGCCACGTGCGCGACCAGCTCCGGGCAGTCGGCCACCTGGAACGACGGCTGCCAGCGGACGTCGTAGCGCCCGGGGATCAGTCCGGCCACCGAGTCGCGAGCCTCGGTCAGCCATTCGCCGCTGCCGAACTCGTGGGTCAGCGACCAGCCGAACACCGAGCCGTAGAACGCGGTCGCCCGGCTCGCGTTGTCGGTCAGCAGGTCGGACCAGGCCATCGTGCCCGGTTCGCCGCGCAGCTGGGCACCGGCGAAACCGGCCGCCTGCCACAGGCCGAAGATCGCGCCGGACGAGTCGGCGACGACCGCCCGGCGGCCGCCCGGGCGCTCCTCGGGGCGGATCAGCACATGGCCGTACGCGGCCTCGACGCACCTGATCGTGTAGTCCAGGTCGGGTGCCGCGAGGTAGGTCAACCAGCCCGTGGGCTGGTCGGGCCGGCTCGGCACGATGCCGGCGACGGCACGGCCCTCCAGTCGGAACTGGTCACCGTCGATCGCCCAGCCGAACAGGTCCGCATAGAACCCCGCCGTGCGCGAGGGGTCCGGTGTGGACAACTCCGCCCAGCAAGGGGTGGATGGCGCAAAGCCTCGAATCCGCATGTCCGCTCCCACGTGGATGCCCCGGTTTGAATGACGACCTTACGGCACCCAATACGCTTCGTCACTACCTCGGGGTTCAATGCCCGATTTGGAGAGGCTTTCAGTCACTCTAGGTAGTTGGTCGGGAGTGAGGTTGTAACGCGACCGTTAACTTGCTGGTGAGTCCGAAGTGGACCGGATCAGCAACTCGAACCACACCGTCGAGCCCCGGACCGACGGATCGGTGCCCCACGAGTCGCTCAACTCCTCGATCAGGCTCAGGCCCCGGCCCCGGCTGCTCATCGCGTCGGTGTGCGCCCGGATCACGCTGCCCCGGGTGCCGGTGTCGGCCACCGAGACCAGCAGTCGCTCGGCGTTCAGGTCGATGTGGACCTGGGCCGGGGTGCCGGCGTGCAGCAGGGCGTTGGTGGTGAGCTCGCTCGTGCAGAGGATGGCCGAGCCGATCACCTGCTCGGGCACCGACCACTCGCGCAGGCGGGTGCCCATCCACTGGCGTACGCGGCTGGGGCCGGTCGGTTCCGCGGCCACCAGCATGGTGTCCGATCGACTCAGCGCCACCGCGCGTTCCACCGCGAGCACCGCCACGTCGTCGTCGGTCGGGCCCGGCACCGCCGCCGTCGCGATCGCACACAGATTTCGTGGATCACCACTGGGCGCCCCCGCCGCCACCGCGACGAGCGCGTCGAGACCGTCGTTGAGCGCCCGGCCGCGCCGCTCCACCACACCGTCGCTGAACAGCAGGATCGAGTCGCCCGGCTCCAGCCGCACCACGCCCGTCTGCCACCGGCCGCCGAGGCCCAGCGGCGCCCCCGGCGGAATCTTCACCAGCTCGGCCGTCGGTGCCTCGCCACCCTGGCCGGCTCGGCGCAGCACCGGCGGCGGGTGGCCCGCGCTGGCCAGCGTGATCGTGCCGTCGTGCGGGTCGAGCACCCCGTAGACGACGGTCACGAAGATCTCCTCGTTGCGGGACTCGGCGCCCAGCGAACCGACCAGCCGGTCGAGGCCCGCGAGCACGCCCGGCGGGTCGGCGTCGGTGAGCGCCAGCGCCCGCAGCGCGGCCCGCACCTGACCCATCACCGCGGCCGCGCGTACGTCGTGCCCGGCCACGTCGCCCAGCACCATCGCCAGCCGGCCGTCGGCCAGCCGGAACGCGTCGTAGAAGTCGCCCCCCGCCGCGTTGCCGTCCACCCCCACGTCGTAGCGGGCCGCGATGCGGAACCGCTCCAGCTCGGGCAGGTGCTCGGGCAGCATGCTCCGCTGCAGCAGCTGGGCCGTGCCGTGCTGGGCCTCGAACCGGCGGGCCCGCTCGGCCGCCTGCGCCACCTGCTGGGCGGCCGCGTTGAGCAGCGCCTGCTCGGCCGGCAACCAGTTGTGCTCGGTCCGGTAACCGATGCTCAGGGCGCCACTCAACGACGCCGTGCGCAACGGAAGCACCGCCAGCGCCCGGATGCGCCGCTCGTGCCGGTCGCTCGCCACCTCACGCAGCGGCTCGCCGTCCGCCACGAACGACGCGCGGCCCGATCGGGCCGCCGCGACCAGCGGGGCCTGCGGGTTGTCGGGCAGTCTCTTCCACACGGGGGGCAGCCGTTCGTCGGCCTCGTCGAGCATCTCGCCCCGGATGCGGCGCACCGACCGGAACATGTTGCCGTCGTCCACCGCGAACACGCAGTGGTCGACGTCGAAGGAGGTCAGCGCATAACCCAGGACGACCCGCGCGACGTCGTCGACGGTGAGCGCGACCGCCAACCGCGAGGTCAGCTCACCGAGATTCTGCAGGCGGCGGGTCACCTGGGTGGTCTCGGCGGCCACCGTGAGCACCCCCGCCGCGCGCCCGCGCCGATCGCTGACGATCGAGTGGCCCCGGGTGAAGAAGGCCTGCTCCGGGCGGGCGCCGTCGGCGCGCACCACGGTCAGCTGGGTCTCCGGCTCGAGGAACGGCCGGCCGCTGCGGTAGACCTCCTCGATCACCCCGCCGAGGCCCGGCGACAGCCAGCTCTCCCCGAACGCCTCGGCCGCCGGCCGGCCCATCGCCGCCGGGTGCAGGGTGCCGATCAGATCGGCGTAGGCGTCGTTGTAGATCAGCACGAAGCTGTCACCGAAGCTGAACGCCATCGGCATCGGCGAGGACAGCACCAGATCGACGGTCGCGGTGACGACCGGATCCCATCTCTCGCGCGGCCCGAGCGGGGTGTCGTCCCAAGGGAGATCGCGGACGATCTCGGCGGCCGCCGGTCGCGCAGGGAAGGTCGCACCCAGCTGCGAGGGCAGCGTGGGAGAGTGTGAAGGGCGCACCCCTCCCGTCCCGGCCATGCTCGAAAGCGTAGCCCGACTCGGCCGTTCGGACGATGCCCAGCTGTCCGACCGTCCGATTCCTGACGGCACGAGCCGGTGCGGTTTGTCCTTTGACACAGGATGAGCTTGGCAAAGGCGTGTTTCGCTCACGTAAGGTCCCCGCCGTGAAAGACGCGGAGCCCTTGATCGACCTGTCCGCACCGCGCCACTACGAGCAAGTCACCCCGCGCGGCCGTCGTCGTCGCCGGTTCGCGATCGCCGGCCTGGCCGCGATCGCCGCGGTCCTCGCCGGCGGGGTGGGCTACGCGGCGCTGCACCGCCCGGCCGCCGTTCCGGTCGTTCCGGCGGTCACTCCCACGTCCGCCGCCCCGGTCGACGCCGCCCGCCCGCCGGACGACTTCCGGCCCGGCGCCCTCCCGGCGGCCGGCCTGGACCGGGTCAAGGCCGCACCCACCCGCTGAGCCCGGCCGGGCCGGGAGCCTTTCCGAGGGGCGGTATTTGTCGTTTCGTCCTATGGTCGCAGTGTCGGTGTGGTACCGGCCTGGTGGGATCTGGGAGCGTGCGATGACCGGAAACGGGCTGGGTCAAGGACTCAGCGATATGTGGCGATCGGTGCTGTTGTTCCTGCCCAAGGCGCTGATCTTCGTCGTGGTCCTGGTGGTCGGCTACGTCGTGGCGCGGGTCTTGCGCACCGTGGTCGGCAAGGCACTGCACAAGGCCGGCTTCGACCGGGCGGTGTCCCGGGGTGCGCTGGGCCGGGCGCTGCGGAATGCCAAGATCAGCGCCGCCGACCTGGGCGCGAAGATCGTGTTCTACGGGGTCATGCTGTTCGCTCTGCAGCTCGCCTTCGGCCTCTGGGGGCCCAACCCGGTGAGCGAACTGCTCACCGACCTGATCGCGTGGCTGCCCCGGGCGTTCGTGGCGATCGTGATCGTGGTGGTGGCGGCGGCGATCGCCGGGGCGGTGCACGATCTGCTCAGCGGGGCACTGGGTGGGCTCGGGTACGGGCGGGTGCTCGCCCGGGCGGTGGCCATCGTGATCGTGGTGCTCGGCGTGATCGCGGCCCTCGACCAGGTGCGGATCGCCACCTCGGTCACCCGGCCGCTGCTCATCGCGGTCCTCGCCACGGTGGCCGGCGTGGTGATCGTCGGGGTCGGTGGCGGGCTGATCCGGCCCATGCAATACCGGTGGGAGACGTGGCTGGAACGGGCCGGCACCGAGTCGACGGTGATTCGGGAGCACGCGAAGGCGTACGCGCAGGAGCGCCGGCAAGCGGAGGCGGCCCGCAGAGCGCAGGAGGCGCGGGTCGAGGCGGCGCGCCGGGCCGAGGAGGCCGCCCAGGCCGAGGGCACCCGCCGGGCCGAGGAGGCACGCCTGGCCCAGGAAGCCTGGCAGGCCGAGGAGTCGCAGCTGGCGGCGGAATCGCAGCTGGCGGCGGAGCGGCGCCGTGCGGACGAGGCCCGGCAGGCCGAGCAGGCCCGCCAGGAGTCCAGCCGGCCGGAGCTCAACCGGCCGGAGTCCAGCCGGCCGGACGCCACGACCCGGACGCTGAGCATCGTCGAGGTGGCCGAGACCCAGCCGATCACCGAGGCGGATCGAGCCGCCGCCCAGGCCGAAGCGGCGAAGCACGTGCCGCCGCCCCGGAGCGTCCCGGACGTTGAGGAAACCGGCGAATCGGCCGGGCCCGGCTCCGACACCGCACCCACGGCGATCATCAACCCGGGCCCGAACGACACCCAGGTGATCGGGGGCATCGAGGCGACCCAGGTGATCCCGCCCGGCGAGGAACCCCGAAGCGCCCGGCCCGAGCCCGAGTAGCGCCCGCGGCGCCCGGCCCGAGCCGGAGTGAGCCCACCGCGCAAGAAGCGCAGGCACAGGAGAGGGGCCGGCGCCGGGGAGAACCCCGGCACCGGCCCCGGTGTGACGGATGGCCTGTCGCGGTTCAGGTCAGTTTGCGGTGGGCAGGCTGCGAGCCAGGGAACACACCGCCAGCAGGCGGGTCATCACCCAGTCGTTGGCGGACCAGTCGATGATCGGGCCGACCGGTGGACGCCAGCCGTGGGTGAAGGCGGCGTCGCGGACGCCCTCGGCGTAGGCGGCGAGCAGAACCGCGGTCAGCGGGCGCGTGTCAGCCGAGAGGCTGTCGCGAACCCCGGCGGCGTGCTGGTCGACGACGGCCATCAGACCCGGGTTGGTGCCGGCGGCGTCGAGGCCGCTGACTCCCACCGTGTCGTGCAGCTCGGCGAGGCAGGCGTTGGCGGAACGGAGGGCAGCACGGGCGGCAGCGCCGCTGAACAGGCCATTCATGAGGAGAAAGTTACGGAGCCCGGGGTATGGAACGGTTCTCCGTAACGGTGCAGAACGGTTGAGAAGAAAAGAGGGCGGCGATGAAGCCGGATGAGGCACACCAGCGGCCGGCCGGGCTCGACGATCTGACGGTGCTCGCCCTGGGCAAGCTGAGCGAGGCCCTCGAGACGACCGAGCGGGTGCGCGGCCACCTGTACTCGATGCACCAGCTCACCGGCACCGCCGACTTCCAGCTCGACGAGGCGGTGTCGCTGTTCCGGGAGGCCGGCCACGAACAGTGGGCGGCGCGGATCCAGAACGAGCTCATCGGGCGGAACGTCACGCCCGGCCACTGGACGTTCCAGTTGGTCGAGGAATACGACGACGGTTACTGGTCGGATCTTCGCCGGGTGGAGAAGGCGGCCCGGGACGAACTCGCCGAGGGCCGCCGTCATCTTTACGAAGCGGAGCTGAAGGAACGCCGGCGCACCCACGGCCGGCCGGGCCACGAGGCTCGCTGAGGCCTACTCCTCGATCGGCGCCGGGCGGCGGCGCTGGGTGTCGTCGGCGAGGATGACGGTGGCCACCACGAGGGCGACCACGACGGCGAACAACCAGGAAGCGTCGTCCACGAACTTGGCGGCCAGCGGGGCCTGGAAAGCGGCAAGCATGAAGCCGACCCAGGCGAGACGACGCTGCCGTTCGGAGAGGAAACCAGCAGATTGCATTCGGACAGTCTTGCTCGATCGGGACGGATCGCCGTCACCCGTTCGGCCGATTCTCCGTTGTCCGATAGTGCCCCTTGCATTGCGTCCACGCGGCTCAACGGCTCGGCTCATGGTCGCATTATTGCTGCTCACCGCTTTGGTCGGGTGCTCTTCCAGAACTGCGCAACCGACCCCGGGAAAAGCGCCGGAAGAGGAGCGGGTAGCGGTCGCCGCGCTGCGGGGCCGCAGTGGCAGCTCCCTGACTGTGCGTGACGCCGCCTCCCGGATCCGGGTCGAGCTGGCGACGCTTCCGGGCCTGCTCTACCGGATCAGCACACCTGCCGGTTCCGGTCTGGCGCCGCGGGTCACCGGCGCGAACGGGCGCCTGGTCGCGTCCCTGCTGCCGACCGGTGGCGACGGGCCGGACGAGGTGCGGATCGTGCTCAACCGGGACGTCCGCTGGCAGCTCGACCTGCCGGCCGGCGCCGGGGAGCAGCAGCTGGACCTGCGCCGGGGCCGGGTCTCCCGGCTCGACCTGGGGGCGTCCGGCCTGGTCGAGCTGCGGCTGCCGAAGCCGGACACGATCGTTCCGATCACGCTGCGCGGGGGAGTGGGCGGCGTCTTGATCACCGCTGAGCCGGGCACTCCGCTGCGGGTCCGGCTGGACCGGGGCGCCGGCTCCTGGCTGGGCGGGGCTCCCGCTGCACCGGGAACAGTCCGGCAGGTGGGGGCACGGCCCGGGACGCTTGCGGGGTACGGGATAAGAGCGCGCTCGTCGGTAGGCAGCTTCGCGGTCCGGACCGCCCCACCGCGCCCGGCCGACTGAACGCGTCCGGCCGGTCCAGCGCGACCGGCCGACCGAAGCCGACCGGCCGACCGCCGGGCCGGAAGCTCGGTGATCGGCCGGTGCTGACGCTGAGGTCCCGCTGTGCCAGCGGAACACGTCGGTCGCCCGTACTGAAAAAATCAGTGCGGCCCGGTGTGGCCCGTCGTGCTCGGGGGCCCGTCGTCGGTGACCTCGATGCCGGAATCGTTGTCCGACGGGTCGTTCTGGCCGTCGGTGTCCCAGGTGGCCATGGCCTTGTCGAGCTCGCTGAGCGGGAGCTTTTCCTCGTCGCGCCACACGCCGTCGTCTGTCGGATGCGTCATGGCGTCAAGCTACCCCCGTTCCGGGCCGATCAACCCGGTCAGACGCCGGGCCGGTCGACCTCGCCACGCCAGGCACCGGTCTCGGCGCCGCCGCGGCTCTCGATGAACTCCTTGAAGCGGCCCAGGTCGCCCTTGACCCGGTGGTCGACGACGCCCAGCACGGCACCCGCCTTCTCGACGATGCCGTCCGGCTCGAAGTCCATCTGGACGGTGACCCGGGTCTTGGTGTCGTCGAGCCGGTGGAACGTGACCACGCCGGCCTGCTTCTCGCCGTCGGTGGACTTCCAGGCGACCCGCTCGTCGGGGAGCTGCTCGGTGACCTCGGCGTCGAACTCGCGCTTGACGCCGCCGATCTCCGTCTTCCAGTGCATGTGGGTCTCGTCGATCTGGCGGATCTCGGTGACTCCATCCATGAACCGGGGGAACTCCTCGAACTGGGTCCACTGGTTGTACGCGGTGCGCACGGGTACGTCGACGTCAACGAACTCGGTCACGGTACTCACGGTGACTCCCTATCTGTTGTGTTTCCCCGCCGTGGTGTTATTCAGGACGTGCCCGGGTGATCGAGTGCTAAACGAGACGAGGGCTGATGGAAATCACAGACGCGATCGTGGTTGGAGCCGGACACAACGGTCTGGTGGCCGCGAACCTGCTGGCCGACGCCGGTTGGTCGGTGACGGTCGTGGAGGCGACGCCGCGGCCGGGTGGTGCGGTTCGCTCCGGGTTCGTCACCGCTCCCGGCTATCTCAGCGATCTCTTCAGCTCGTTCTACCCGCTCGGCATCGCCTCGCCGGTGCTGCGCGATCTCGACCTCGAGCTGAACTGGCGGCACGCCCCCGACGTGCTCACCCACCTGCTGCCGGACGGCCGGGCGGCCACCATCAGTCGCGACATCTCGGTCACCATGGCGTCGATGGAGCAGTTCGCGCCGGGTGACGGTGAGCGCTGGCGCGGTGCTTTCGAGGAGTGGCGCACCATCTCGGAACCGCTCGTCGAGGCGGTCCTGCGGCCGTTCCCGCCGGTGCGCGCCGGGGTGGACCTGCTGACGCGGCTGCGGGCGCCGGGGGCGCTGCGGATGGCGCGCCGGCTGTTGCTGCCGGTGCGGCAGCTGGGCAGTGAGCTCTTCCGCGGCGAGGGCGCGACCCTGGCGCTGGCCGGGTGCGCGTTGCACACCGACCTGTCGCCGGACGACGCCGGCGGCGGGATCTACGGCTGGTTGCTGGCGATGCTCGGCCAGGAGGTCGGCTGGCCGGTCCCGGAGGGCGGGGCGCAGCGGATCACCGACGCGCTGGTGGACCGGCTCACGTCGCGCGGCGGCGAGATCGTCTACGACTCGCCGGTCGAGCGGGTACTGATCGCCCGGGGGCGGGCGATGGGCGTACGCACCGCGGGCGGCCGGGATCTGCGGGCGCGTCGGGCGGTGCTCGCCGACGTACCGGCGCCCGCGTTGTTCCTGGACCTGGTCGGGGAGCGGTGGCTGCCGCCGCGCGTGGTGGACGACCTCCAGCACTTCCGCTGGGACGGGGCGACCGTGAAGCTCGACTGGGCGGTACGCGGCAAGATCCCCTGGCGTAACCCGGCCGCGGCCGGGGCCGGCACCGTGCACCTGGGCGCCGACCTGAACGGGCTGACCCGCTACTCCGCCGAGCTCGCCACCGGGGCGATTCCGGGCAAGCCGTTCCTGCTGTTCGGGCAGATGACCACGGCCGACCCGCGGCACTCGCCGCCCGGCACCGAGTCGGCGTGGGCGTATACGCATTTGCCGCACCGCAAGCATTGGGCGGCCGGCGAGATCGAGGAGCACGTGGCGCGGGTGGAGGCGGTCGTCGAGGAGCACGCTCCCGGCTTCGGCGCCCTGGTCGCCGGGCGCAACGTCTTCTCCCCGGCCGACCTGGAGCAGGAGAACCCGTCGCTGGTGGGCGGCGCGCTCGGGGGCGGCACCGCGGCCGTCTATCAGCAGCTGTTCCTGCGTCCGATCCCCGGTCTGGGCCGTGCCGACACCCCCGTCGACCGGCTCTTCCTGGCCAGTTCGTCGGCCCATCCGGGAGGTGGCGTGCACGGGGCGCCGGGCGCGAACGCGGCGCGGGCCGCCCTCGCCCGGGACCGGAAGATCACCGGCGAGCTGTACCACAAAGTGATCACCACGGCACACCGCGTCATCAACGGCTGACCGGAGCGGCTACGCTGCATAACGGCCCGTGATGTTTACCAATTGGGGCTAGGGGCAACTGCACCGCGAACCGCAGCCCGGACCGGAGGGACCACGTGCGCATCGCGATGATTTCGGAGCACGCCAGCCCCCTGGGCGCCGGCGGGCAGCAGACCCACGTCGCCGACCTGTCGGCGGCCCTCGCCGAATCCGGCCACGAGGTGCGGGTCTACACCCGCCGCGACGACCCGGCGGTGGCCGGCGAGGTGACCACGAGCAGCGGGGTACGAGTCGTGCACGTGCCCGCCGGCCCGGCCCACGTCGTGCCGCCCGACCTGCTCCTGCCCTACATGGGGGAGTTCGCCCGGTGGCTCGAGGAGCAGTGGCGCGGCACCTGGGTGCCGGACGTCGTGCACGCCCACTTCTGGACCAGCGGCCTCGCCGCCGTGACCGCCGCCCGTCAGGTCGGCATCCCGGTGGTGCAGTCCTTCCACGAACTCGGTGAGATCGAGGCGGCCGGCACCGGCAAGCCGTCGCGCTCGGGTTACGAGCGGGCGCTCGGCCGGGCCGTCGACCGGGTGGTCGCCCAGTCCCAGGACGAGGCGCGCGGGCTCGTCCGCATCGGCGTCCCGCGGACCCAGCTCACGATCGTTCCGGCCGGGGTCGACAGCGACCGGTTCACGCCCGAGGGCCCGGCCGCCGAGCGCGACCCGGACCGCCTGCGCATCCTCTCGGTCGGCCGGCTCGTCGAGCGCAAGGGTTTCGGTGACGTCATCGAGGCGATGCGCTGGGTGCCGGACGTCGAGGTGGTGGTCGTCGGTGGCCCGGCCGCCGACGCGCTGCCGGCCGACCCGGGTGCCCGCAAGCTGCGCGCGCTCGCCGAGAAGCTCCAGGTCGCCGACCGGTTCAAGCTCGTCGGCCGGGTGCCGTTCGGGGACATGCCGAAGTGGTACAGGTCGGCCGACGTCCTGGTGGCCGCGCCGTGGCAGGAGGACCTGGAGTCGTCCGCGCTCGAGGCGATGGCCTGCGGCGTGCCGATCGTCGGCACCGCGGTGGGCGGGCTGACCGAGGCGGTCGTCGACGGGCTCACCGGTGACCTGGTGCCGGCCCACGACCCGCGGGCCCTCGGCGGAGCGTTGCGGCGGCTGGTCAACGACAAGGTCCGCCGGTTCGCGTACGCCACCGCCGCGCTCGACCGGGCCCGCCAGGCGTACTCGTGGAAGCGGGTCGCCGCCCAGGTCGGCTCGGTCTACGCGACCGTCACCGGCCGGCGCGGCGGGTCCGGCGAGGCCGCGCCGAACGAAGCCGTGGCGTAATCCCGCATCCACCAGTTGGTGGACTCCAACGCTCGCCCGCCGGTCGATTCGGCGGGTGAGCGTTCCTGTGACCATCGATATATGGCAGTCATCGAGGTCCAGAACTTGCGGAAGCAGTACGGGGACACGATCGCGGTGCGGGACGTCTCCTTCACCGTCGAGCGTGGTGAGATCTTCGGCATCCTCGGCCCGAACGGCGCCGGCAAGACCACCACCGTCGAGTGCGTGGCCGGCCTGCGCGACCCGGACGGCGGCACGATCACCGTGCTCGGCCGGCCACCCCACGACCCTTCGCTGCGCACCGAGGTCGGGGTGCAGTTGCAGGAGTCCCAGCTCCCCGAGAAGCTCAGCGTCCGCGAGGCGCTCGAGCTCTACAGCACCTTCTATCCCGAGCCGGCCGACTGGCGGGCGCTGGCCCGCGAGCTCGGCCTCGGCGACAAACTCGCCACCCGGTACGCGAAGCTGTCCGGCGGCCAGAAGCAGCGGCTGTCCATCGCCCTCGCCCTGATCGGCAACCCGAAGATCGCCGTCCTGGACGAGCTGACCACCGGCCTGGACCCGCAGGCCCGCCGCGACACCTGGGACCTGATCGAGTCGATCCGCGCCACCGGCGTCACGGTCGTGCTGGTCACCCACTTCATGGCGGAGGCCGAGCGGCTCTGCGACCGGATCGCCGTGATCGACCGCGGCGAGGTGGTCGCCCTCGACTCCCCGGCCGGCCTGATCGCCGGGATCGCCGTCGAGCAGCGGATCCGCTTCCGGCCGTCGGTGCCGCTCGACGACGAGCTGTTCACCACCCTCGACGAGGTGCGCGAGGTGCGCCGGCACGGCAGCCAGCTCGAGGTCGTCGGCACCGGCAACCTGCTGCACGCGGTCACCTCGGTGCTCGCCACCCACCAGATCATCGCCCACGACCTGCGGGTCGAGCAGGCCAGTTTGGACGACGCGTTCGTCCGCCTCACCGGCCAGGACGGAACGGAGTGACCATGCGCGTCTTCCCCAAACTGACTGTCACCGAGATCAAGCTGCTGCTCCGCGAGCCGCTGCCGACGTTCTTCTCGCTGCTCTTTCCCACCGTCCTGGTGGTGATCCTGGGCTGCATCCCGGCCTTCCGCGAGCCGTCGGCGGACCTCGGCGGGTCCCGCGTCATCGACCTCTACGTCGGCATCGCCGCCGTCCTGTCGCTGGCCACACTCGGCCTGCAGGTCGTGCCGACAGTGCTCGCCGGTTATCGGGAGAAGGGCATCCTGCGGCGGCTCGCCACCACGCCGGTACGCCCGAGCACTCTTCTCTCGGCGCAACTCGCCGCCGCGCTCCTGACCGCGGTGGTGGCCGCCGCCCTGGCGATCGCGGTCGGCCGGATCGCCTTCGACGTGCCGCTGCCGGCGCACTTCGCCGGGTTCGTGCTCGCCTATCTGCTCGCCGCGCTCGGGGTCTTCGCGATCGGCCTGTTCATCGCCGCCCTGGCGCCGACCGGCAAGGCCGCCAACGCGATAGGCACGCTGCTGTTCTTCCCGTCGATGTTCTTCGCCGGGCTGTGGACGCCGCGCGAGGTGTTCCCCGAGGTGCTGCAGCGGATCGGCGACTTCACCCCGCTGGGCGCCGGCGAGCGGGCGGTGCACGAGGCGATGACGGGGCACTGGCCGAGCGCCCTGTCCGCTACCGTTCTGGTGGCTTACCTGGTCGTCTTCGGGCTGGCCGCGGGCCGCCTGTTCCGCTGGTCCTGAAAGGTTGACGCAGATGACGGATCAGTCGGCGGTGGCCCGGCTCGAGGTCTGGCGGCGGCGGCTCGACCTGGCCCTGACCTATGTGCCCTACGGTGCGCTTGCCTGTTCGGCGCTGCTCGTGCCGCTCACCGGCGACGGCCATCCACATCTGCCCTACCGGTACATCGGCCTGCTCGTGGCGGCCAGCGTCGGGTGGATGCTCTGGTGGATCAACCTGCACCCGGGCTGGGCCGACGACCGGCGGCGGATGACGATCTTCTTCGCCGGCCTGGTGGTCCTGATCTACCTGCTGGTCTGGAGCAGTTCGCTCTTCGGCTTCTTCGCCTGGACCGGTTACCTGTTCACCGCCTATGCCCTGCGGGGCCGAGGCCCGCGGGCGGTCGGTGGCACCCTCGTCGCCGTCGCCACCGCGGTCTCGCAGGCCGGCGGCTTCCAGGAGCTCGGGGTCGGTGACTCCTGGGGCTACTTCGCGGTGGTACTGGCCTTCAACCTGACAATCGCGAACGCCATGACGTTCCTGACCACCATGACGCACGAGCAGCACGAGAAGCGCAGGGCCATGATCGAGGAGCTGGCCGAGGCCAACCGGCGGCTCGAGGACGCGCTCCGGGAGAACGCCGGCCTGCACGCCCAGTTGCTGGCGCAGGCGCGGGAGGCCGGCGTGCACGACGAGCGGCAGCGGATGGCCGGGGAGATCCACGACGTGCTCGCCCAGGGCCTGACCGGCATCGTCACCCAACTCGAGGCCGCCGACGCGGCCGGTGGGGGATCGGCCGGCTGGCGGCGCCACCTCGACGCGGCCAAGGGGCTCGCCCGGGAGAGCCTCACCGAGGCCCGCCGCTCGGTGCAGGCGCTACGCCCGCAGACCCTGGAGGCGTCGGCCCTGCCCGAGGCGATCGGCGAGGTCGTCACCGGCTGGGCGGCGCGCAACGACGTGCGAGCCGAGCTGATCACCACCGGCACACCCCGGTCCCTGCTTCCCGAGATCGAGACCACCCTTCTGCGTACGGCGCAGGAAGCCCTCGCCAACGTGGCCCGGCACGCCGGCGCGGGCCGGGTGGCGCTCACCCTCTCCTACATGGAGGACGTGGTCACGCTGGACGTACGCGACGACGGCGCCGGCTTCGACCCGGCCGCCCCGCGGTCCGAGGCGTCCTTCGGGCTCGCCGCCATGCGCGAGCGGCTGCTCCGGATCGCCGGCTCGCTCGAGGTCGAGTCGGAGCCCGGCGCCGGCACCGCCGTGTCGGCCTGCGCGCCGGCCATCGCGATCGGTGCCGCCGCGTGATCGGGCTGCTCATCGTCGACGACCATCCGGTGGTGCGCGACGGGTTGCGCGGCATGTTCGCCGGCGACGACCGCTTCGAGGTGCTCGGCGAGGCCGGCAACGGGCGGGAGGCGCTCGCGGTCGCCCGAGCCGTCTCGCCCGACGTGGTGCTGATGGACCTCCGGATGCCGGAGATGGACGGCGTGCGCGCCATCGTGGCCCTGCGCGAACAGGGCTCGACCGCGCGAGTGCTGGTGCTGACGACCTACGACACCGACCGCGACGTGCTGCCCGCGATCAAGGCCGGTGCGACCGGTTATCTCCTCAAGGACACCCCGCGCGAGGAGTTGTTCCGGGCGGTCACGGCGGCGCACCGGGGCGAGTCGGTGCTCTCCCCGGCGGTGGCCGGCCGGCTGATGGGCTCGCTGCGCTCGCCCGCCCGGGAACCGCTGAGCCAGCGCGAGATCGAGGTGCTCACGCTGATCGCGCGCGGGAACAGCAATCGCGAGGCCGCGTCCCGCCTGTTCATCAGCGAGGCCACGGTCAAGACCCACCTTCTGCACGCGTACGCGAAACTGGGCGTCCGCGATCGAGCGGCGGCCGTGGCCGCCGCTTTCGAGCAGGGTCTACTGAGCCGCGACTGAGCCGGGCTCGCCGCGATAGGTGCCGAACGACCAGAGGTTGCCCTCGGGATCGCGGGCGAGGAACTCGCTCGAGCCGTAATCGGTGTCCGCGGGCGGTTGGAGGATCTCGGCGCCCGCCGCCACCGCCCGCTTGTGCAGCGCCGGCACGTCCTCGGTGACCACGTAGGCGCCGAACGTGCCGGGCCGCAGCGGCCACTTGTCGTCGGGGCCGCGGTCGGCCGAGCCGAGCATGACGCCGCCGCCGAGCGGCCAGGACAGCTGGGCGTGGTCCACCCGGTCGCCCTCGCCGTAGACGGCGGTCTCCTCGAAGCCGAACGCCTCGACCAGGAAACGAATGAGTGCGCGGGCGTCGGTGGCCCGCAGCGTGGGCCACACCTGCGGCGGTGGTGTCTGCGTCATGCTCCGATCCTCACCCGGCCAGGGCGGTCTGCGCTTGGACGAAACCGAACTCGTCGGCCAGCCAGCGCGACGGGGCGCAGCCGGCGAACGCCCGGAACTCGCGCACCAGGTGCGACTGGTCGGCGAACCCGTGCCCGGCGGCGATGTCGGCCAGCCGGGTGGTGGGGCGCAGGGCGCGGCGGGCCCGGTCGAAGCGGGCCACCCGGGCCGCCTCCTTCGGGCGCAGGCCGACCTCGGCGCGGAACCGGTCGGTGAGATAGCGGGTGCTCCACCCGATCTCGGCGGCGACGGCGGCCACCGTGGTGTCGTCGTTCAGCAGTCGCCGACAGGCATGGGTGATCTCGGCCGGGACCTCGCCGGGGCGTAACCCGCGGCCCAGGACCTCGTCGAGCGCGGCGAACCGGGCCGCCCACGTCGGCGCCGAACACACGCGCTCCCGGATCTCGGCGACCGTCGCGGTGCCGAACACGGCGGCGGCGTCCACGTCGAGGCCGGCCAGTTCGGCGGCGGGCAGCCCGAGCAGCGCCCGGCAGCCGAGCGGCCGGAGCGCCACCTGCACCCCGGACTGCCGCCCGGGGTGGGTGATCAGGGCCGGAGTCACGTGCAGGCCGCCGAGCAGGGCGTCGTAACTGCCGAGGGCCTGGCGGGGGTCCGGGTGGGCGGCGACGTCCAGCCGGTCGTCCATCGTGAAGATAAGCGTGAGGTACGGCGAGGGCAGCCCCCGATGAGTCGCGGGCGCGAGGCCGCGCTGCCGGTAGCCGGTGTAGAACCCGACATAGGGCCGGAGCGCGGCCGACGGCCGTGCCTGCGCGTACTCGTCGAGGGCCACCCTCGAACCCTAGTCGGCGAGGGCCCTGGCCAGGTCGTCACGGAAGGTACGCTCGTCGTCGGTCACCGTCTCGCCACCGAGGCCGAGGACGCCGCCGGTGCTGGCCGCGCCGACCACCGTCTCGGTGATCTCGACGAGCCAGTGTTTGTAGGTCTCCGCGTCGGCCTGCTCGGCCTTCACGGCGAGCAGCGCGTTCGCCTCGGCGGCCCGGCCGAGCACGTCCTCGACGTAGCCGATCGGGTCGCTCGGCTCGATCACCGGCGGCGCCTCGCCCAGCTCGGGATCGCCGACCGCGGAGACGAGCTGGGTGGCGACCGCCGCCACCAGCGGGCTCGCCGACGCGCGGGCATCGGAGATCACGTCGAGGCCGGCCTCGTTCTCGGCCCGGGTCTTGCGGGCGCTGTCGGGGGTCGCGGCACTGGCCGCGGTGAGTACCGACTGCGGTAGGCCGACCAGCAGCCCCCACTCGGCGTCGGTGAAGCCCAGCTTCGAGTACAGCGGTTCGTCGGTCACGAATCGATCCTCACGTTCGGTTATCAGCGGCGCGGGCTCTTCCTTACCCGCGCACGGCGTGGATCATCCCCCGACGAACCCGAACGTGCTACGCGGTCCCGGGGAGGCGAACGCGACCCGGCCCGCTACGGTGTCCGCGCCGCCGAGGTGCTGCGCTACCCCGGTGCCGTCGTCGGCCGACGGCTGTTCATCGACCAGATGACCGGACCGCTGCTCCGGCCCTCGGCGGGCCCTCGGCGGGCCGCTCGTCTAGCGTGGCCGACAGACCCCGGCGAACCGGGCGGTGCGAAGCAATGGGAGAGCTGATGAGCAGCGGGACCGCCCAGGACAACCTGTGGCTGCGGCAGATCGCCGAGAACCCGGGCCACTCGCGGTGGTACATCCAGCGGTTCCGCGACATGGCCGCGCGGGGTGACGACCTGGCCGGCGAGGCCCGGCTGATCGACGCGACGGTGCCGCGCGGCAGCAAGATCCTCGACGCCGGATGCGGCACCGGCCGGGTCGGCGGTCACCTGGCCGCGGCCGGTCACGAGGTCACCGGGGTCGACCTCGACCCGGAGCTGATCGCGGCGGCCCGGACCGACCACCCCGGCGCCACCTGGCACGTCGGTGACCTGGCGGCGCTCGACCGGCCCGACCGGTACGACGTCATCGTCTGCGCCGGGAACGTCATGACCTTCCTCGCCCCGTCCACCCGGACCGAGGTGCTACGCCGGTTCGCCGCCCACCTGGCCGACGGCGGCCGGGCGGTGATCGGCTTCGGAGCCGGCCGCGGCTACGAGTTCCACGACTTCTTCGAGGACGCGGCGGCCGCCGGCCTGCTCCCCGAGGTGCTGCTGAGCACCTGGGACCTGCGCCCGTTCCGGCCCGGCGCGGATTTCCTGGTCGCCCTGCTCGGCCGCGACCGCTGACCCGCACCGTCGATGTCTATGCTCGCGCGGTGATCCGTAACGTGCTGGTGGCCGCCGTCGTCGTGGTGGTGTCGGTGGCGGGCTGTTCGGACGAACCTCGGGCGCAGCCGGCGGCCGGCAAGGCGTTGCCGGGCTGCGGGGCCTTCACCGCGGTCCTCGCCGATCAGGGCATGCCGTCCCCGCGCCCGTCCGCCACCCGGGCCTCGGCGACGAGCGTGGACTGCGTCTTCACTCCGGCCGCCGGTTCGAGGGCGCCCGAGATCAGCTACCTGCGCCTGCTCCTGCGGCGGCCGGGCGCCGACGGATTCCTGGCCGAGCTCGGCGCCGACAAGAGCTGCGAAGGCACCGTGGGCGCCGACCGGGCGCTGCCCGCCGGCTCCTCCTGCTATGTGGTGCGTAACGCCGAGGGCACGGCCGCGGTGACCGGCCTGGTCCTCGACACCGGCATTCGCGTCGTGCTGCGCTGGACCGATCCGGCGGCGACCCCGGACGTCCTGCGCACCGCCACCCTCACCCGGGCCGACGAGGTGGCCGACTCGGTCGCCGCGGCCCTGTTCGCCGCTTAGCCCTTGACCGGGGTCAGCAGCTTGTTGGCGACCACCACCGGCACCGACAGGGTCTTGTAACCGACCTCGTCGAAGAGCACGGTCATCCGCTCCTCCTCGTAACCCATGACTGTGCCGCCGCCCCACTCGCCGTGCTTCACCTTGCTGTGCACCGCGAACGGCTCGTCGGCCCGGTCGGGGGACGGTTCGGGCAGGCCGTGGGCGCAGTTGTCGCAGTGACCGCAGGGCTTCTTCAGCTCCTCGCCGAAGTAGGCCAGCAACACCTGACTGCGGCAGCCCTCGGTCTGGGCGAAGCCGCGCATCATGTCGGTGCGGGAGCGGGTGACCAGCTGCTGACGCTCGTGCTCCTTGACGGCCGCCTTGGCCGCGGCCGCCGGCAGCGGCGCGAAGTTCGGGACCGTCATCTTGTTGGCCGAGCCGGCCACCGCCGCGCCGACCTGTTCCAGCAGGCCGAGGTAGGAGCCGAGCTTGCGCGGGCCGAGGCCGGTCTTCTCCTTCAGCGCCGTCTTCGTCTGCGGGCCCTTGCGCAGCGCCGCGGCCAGCGTCCGCAGCTCTTCCTCGTCGGGCGCGCCGCCGCTGAAGAAGCGCTGGATGGCCTCGTCCTCGGCGCGCCACAGCAGCATCGCGTGGGCCGGCGCGCCGTCGCGACCGGAGCGGCCGATCTCCTGGAAGTAGCTGTCCGGGGAGTCGGGCAGGGCGACGTGCGCGACCCAGCGGATGTTGGCCTTGTCGATGCCCATGCCGAAGGCCGACGTCGCCACCATGATGTCGATCTTGTCGGCCGAGAATGCCTCGTGCTGTTCCTCGCGCAGGCCGCCCGCCATGCCGCCGTGATAGTAGGCCGCGTTGTAGCCCGCTTCGGTCAGGCGTTCGGCGAGTTCCTCGGCCGCGCGCCGGGTCGCGACGTAGATGATGCCGGGTCGCTCCGTCGCGTCGATCAGCTGGGTGAGCCGCCGCCAGCGGTAGGCCTCGTCGGCGCAGTAGGAGACCTCGAGGAACAGGTTGCCGCGGTCGAGCCCGGACACGTGGATCTCGGGGTTGCGCAGGCCGAGACGCTCGATGATGTCGTCGCGGACCGGCGGTGACGCGGTCGCGGTCAGGGCCAGGACCGGGGGCCGGCCCATTTCCTTGATCATCTCGCCCAGCGCCAGGAAGTCCGGGCGGAAGTCGTGGCCCCACGCCGAGATGCAGTGCGCCTCGTCGATGGCGATCAGGCCCGGCTTGAGGTCGCGTACCTCGGCCAGCCGCTCGGGGTCGCTGAGCTGTTCGGGCGTGATGAACAGGAACTCGGCGCGACCCTCGCGGATCTCCTTGATCGCTTCCCGCTGCTGGGCCGGCGTCTCGGCGGAGCTGACCCGGACCGCGCGGATCTTGGGGTCGTTGCGCTCGTTCAGTGCGGCGATCTGGTCCTGCTGCAGGGCGAGCAGCGGCGAGATCACCACCGTGGGACCGGGCAGCAGGACGGCCGGGATCTGGTAGATCGCCGACTTGCCGGCGCCGGTGGGCAGGACGACCAGGGCATCCTTGCGGCGCAGCACGGCGCGCATCGGCTTGAACTGGCCGGGGCGCAGCGACGGCCAGCCGAAATGCCGGCGGGCGACGCGGCGCAGGCGAGGTCCGTAGACGGGAAGCTTCATCGATGGCCCAGTTTGCCCAGCGATTGTTGCCGATAAACAGCTATTTCTTGCCGCCGAACATCCGGCGGATCGCCCAGAGCAGGAAGAGCGCGGCCAGAGCCACGCCCAGCAGGCGTACGGCGTGGACCTCGGACCAGTCGACGCCGGAACCGGCGGCCAGTGGAGTCAGCACGGGTGCCATGGTAACGACTCTCATCTAATAGGAAGGTTTGTTGACTAAATAGACGAGTGGGTGTGACCATAGTCCGGCACATTCGCTGGCGTTCGCTTATTGGCGCAACGACAATAAGACGCCGGCGACAACGACAGGCGGAGGTACGGGGGCCCATGCCCAACCAAGGCGAATTGGCGAAGCTCGCGGCCGCGGTTCTGCAGCCCGGTTTCGTCGGCACCACGGCACCCGACTGGGTCCGCCGCTGGCTCGGCGAAGGACTCGGCGGCGTGGCGCTCTTCGCCCGCAACGTCGAGAGCCCGGCCCAGGTCGCCGCGCTCACCGCCCAGCTGCGGGCCGAACGGCCCGACGTCATCGTGGCGATCGACGAGGAGGCCGGCGACGTCACCCGCTTCGAGTCGCGGCACGGCAGCTCCCGCCCCGGCAACCTGGCCCTCGGCGCCATCGACGACCCGGCGCTGACCGAGGCGGTCGCCCGCGACCTGGGACACGAGCTGGCCCGCGCCGGCATCACGCTCGACTACGCCCCCGACACGGATGTCAACAGCAACCCCGACAACCCGGTCATCGGCGTACGGGCGTTCGGCGCCGAGCCGCAACTGGTCGCCCGCCACTCCGCCGCGTTCATCCGGGGCATCCAGAACGCCGGTGTGGCCGCCTGCGCCAAGCACTTCCCCGGCCACGGCGACACGAGCGTCGACTCGCACCACGACGTGCCCCTGATCGGCCGCAGCCGGGCCGAGCTCGACGCCTGCGAGCTGCTGCCCTTCCGGGCCGCCGTCGAGGCCGGCGTCCAGGCCGTGATGACCGGCCATCTGCTCGTCCCGGCGTACGACCCGGACCTGCCCGCCACCCTGAGCCGGCGGATCCTGCACGACCTGCTGCGCACCGAGCTCGGTTTCACCGGCCTGATCGTCACCGACGGCATCGAGATGCAGGGCGTGGCCCGCAAGTACGGCGTCGACGGCGCGACCGTGCGCGCGATCGCGGCCGGTGCCGACGCCATCTGCGTGGGTGGCGGACTGGCCGACGAGGAAACCGCGATCCTGCTGCGCGACGCGATCGTCGCCGCGGTCCGCAACGGTGAGCTGCCGGCCGAGCGTCTCTACGACGCGGCCGCCCGGGTGCACCGCCTCGCCGACTGGACCACCCGGGCCCGCGGCCCGGTCGACGTCACTGATCAGAACTGGTCGGACGGCTCGGCCGTCGGCTTCCAGGCGGCCCGCCGAGCGGTCCGGGTGACCGAGACCGCCGCCGCGACCCTGCCGATCTCGAAGCCGGCCCACGTGGTCGAGTTCGCCCCGGCGCTGAACATCGCGGTCGGCGAGGAGACCCCGTGGGGCATCAGTGCCCCGCTGGACGACCTGCTCCCGGGCACCACGTCGATCCGGTTCACCGAGGACTACCTGACCTCGCTCACCGACCCGGGCGCGACCGTCCTGGCCGGTGCCGACGACCGGGCGCTGGTCCTGGTCGTGCGCGACCTGCACCGGCACACCTGGCTGGCCGAGGTGATCAGCCAGGTGGTGCGGCGGCGCCCGGACGCGATAGTGGTCGAGATGGGGGTACCGGTCATGGTGCTGGGCGGTGTGCACGTTTCCACATATGGCGCGACCAGGGCTCTGGGCAAGGCCGCCGCCGAGCTGATCGCCGGGTCGCCGGTTCCCGCACCGCTGGCCGCCTGACGCTCAGCGGCCCTGGAACGCAGACTCTCAGGAGACGACGATGTCGTCGTAGTCCGGGTGCTCGGCGACGTACTTCGCGAAGAACGGGCACACGGGCACGACCTTTTCGCCTCGGGACCGGATCAGGTCCAGGGTCCGCTGGGCCAGCTCGTTGCCGAGGCCCTGACCGCGGAACTCGCGGTCCACCTCGCTGTGGGTGACCACGATCGCGTCGTCGCGCCGGCGGTAGGCGGCCAGGCCGGCCATCGCGCCGTCGACCAGGAGTTCGAAGCGGTTCAGCTCGGGATTGTCATGGACCTCTATCTCGCTCACGACGCCAACTCTAGGGTCGCGCGGAGCCCGTACCCTCGAATGGTGCTCAAACCCACCCGGCGCGTCGCCGCCGCGCTCAGCTCAGCCGCCCTCAGCCTCGCGTTCCTCGCCGGTTGCAGCAGCGACAACGTCAGCTGCGGTCTCGACCAGTGCACCGTGACCATCGACCGGGAGGTCAACGCGAGCGCGAGTGTGCTCGGCGTGGAGGCGAAATTCGTGAGCGCCGACGCCAACACCGTCACCCTCGAGGTGGCCGGCGAGCAGATCTCGTTGACCAAGGGGCAGCAGGCCGTGCAGGTCGCCGGGCTCGCCGTCGCACTCGACAGCGTTACCGGTGACACCGTCAGTTTCCAGGTGGCACGTAACTGACCACCGCCGGCCCCACCGCCTCCTCGAGAGGTCTGAAGGCTGAATGTTTGTCACACGACGTGTTCGGTCAATTGGGGGGCCATGTCCCCCGCCACGTCGAACGTCAAATCCAACGCATCCCGGGCCGCCGACAGCAAACCGCTGGAGATGGTCGCCCGCGCCGGCTTCGTCGGCTACGGCATCGTCCACCTGATCTTCGCGTGGATCGCTATTCAGCTCGCCTTCGGTAGCTCCGGCCAGGAGAGCGACCAGTCGGGGGCCCTGCAGAGCCTGGCCGGCAACGGTTTCGGCAAGTTCCTGCTGGTCCTGATCGCGATCGGGATGGTCGGCCTGGCCATCTGGCAGGCCTTCGAGGCCGCCATCGGCGAGAGCGGTCCGCAGGACAAGACAGCGGTGGCCGAGCGCGTCGTCTCCGGCGTGCGCGCGATCCTCTACCTGTCGTTCGCCTGGTACGCGGTGAAGGTGCTGCGCGGCGCCAACGCGTCGATGGCGCAGAACCAGGAGACCAAGTCGGCGGGCATCATGGCCCACTCCGGTGGCCGCTGGCTCGTCGGTTTCGTCGGCCTGGTGGTGCTGGGTGTCGGCATCGGCATCTTCGTCTACGGGCTGCTGAAGAAGTTCACCAAGCGCCTGAAGATGCAGGAGATGCCGGCCAACGTCCGCAAGACCACGGTCCGCCTCGGGATGGGTGGATACACCGCCAAGGGCACCGCGTACGCCATCTCCGGCATCCTGGTCGTCATCGCCGCCGTCACCTACGACCCCGACAAGGCTCGCGGTCTCGACGTCGCGCTGAAGACCCTCGCCGGTCACCCGTGGGGCGTCTGGCTGCTCGCGGTGATCGCCGTCGGCATCGCCGCATTCGGGATCTACTGCTTCGCCCAGGCCAAATACCGGAAAGTGTGAGCCGGTTCCTATCTCGCCGGGAGAGGGTTGCGAGCGGCGCCCACCGGGGCAAAGTGGGTCGCTGGTCCCCCCTCTCATCGGAGGAGATGACAAGTGCACCACCTGTTGATGACCCTGCTCGTGGTGGTGGCGTCGACCGGCGCCGCGATCGCGATCGTCGAGCTCCTGCACTGGAGCCTGGCCCGGCTGGGCCGGCGTTCCGAGCTCGCGGCCGATCTGGCCCGCACCGCGCATCATCCGTTCCTGGCGACGGTCACCGTCTTCGCCATCCAGCAGTCCATCCGGGCCGCGGCCGATGAATTCCCCGGCCGCGGCCCGGTGCTGCACCTGCTCGTGGTGCTGTTCATCGCGGGTTTCGCCTGGATGGTCGCCGCGCTGGTGCTCGTCCTGGAGGACGCCGCACTGGCCCGCTGGCGCACCGACGTGCCGGACAACCTGAAACGCCGCAAGTTCAAGACCCAGCTGGTGATCCTGCGCCGGCTCACCGTCGCCGTGATCGTGGTGCTCGCCCTGGGCGTGGTGCTGATGACGTTCCCGGGCATCCGGGCTCTCGGCGCCAGTCTGCTGGCCTCGGCCGGACTGGTCTCGGTGGTGGCCGCGCTGGCCGCGCAGAGCACCCTCGGCAACGTCTTCGCCGGCCTGCAACTCGCGTTCAGCAACGCGGTCCGGGTCGACGACGTCGTGGTCGTCGAGGGGGAGTGGGGTCGCATCGAGGAGCTGACCCTCACCTACGTGGCGGTGCAGATCTGGGACGACCGGCGGTTGCTGCTGCCCACCTCGTACTTCACCAGCAAGCCCTTCCAGAACTGGACCCGGACCGGGTCGGCCGTCCTGGGCACGGCCGAGCTGGACGTGGACTGGTCGACCGACGTCGAGCCGCTGCGTACCGAGCTTCGCGCGGTCTGCGAGGGGTCCCAGCTGTGGGACGGCCGGGTGTGCGTGCTGCAGGTGACGGACGCGGTGGGCGGCATGGTCCGGCTGCGGGCGCTGGTCTCGGCGGCGGACGCGGGCGGATTGTTCGACCTGCGCTGCCTGGTGCGTGAGCGCCTGGTGGCGTACGTGTGGCGCAACGCCCGGGGCAGCCTGCCGCGGGTCCGGGCCGACCTTCAGCAGGACTCCGGGCCGACGCGGCCGGTGCCGCGGACGGACGCGGCCGGCGACGCCCCGAGCGACGGCCGGGTGTTCTCCGGCGGCAACGACGGGCAGAGCCGCGGCACCCAGTTCTCCGGTCCCGAGGAGGAGTTGGTGACCCGGCACTGACACCTTTCCTGCAACAGGATTGACGACGAGTTGATCAGGGCATAAGCCTTGGGGAGAGGAAAGGAGGACACGATGTCCGATGTGTTGGACGGCCGCCCGGTTTCGGAACAGTCCACCGCGGAACTGGTGCAGCGGGCCAGCGAGCAGGTTTCCCGTTTGGTCCGTGACGAGATAGCGCTGGCCAAGGCGGAGCTCGCGGAGAAAGGCAAGCACGCCGGCATCGGTGTGGGCCTCTTCGGAACGAGCGGCGTGCTGGCGTTGTACGGTGTCGGCGCCGCGATCGCCACTCTCATCATCGTGTTCGCCATCTTCCTGCCCCTCTGGCTGTCCGCCCTGATCTGGACGGTCGCCCTCTTCCTGATCGCCGGCGTGCTCGCGCTGATCGGCAAGAATCAGGTGACCAAGGCGGTTCCGCCGGAGCCGCTGGCCGCGATCGAGAGCGTTAAAGCCGACGTGGACGAGGTCAAGGCGGCAGTGAAGGGCGCTCGCACGTGACGACTGAGGAAAAACCGCAGCAGCCGAAGCCCTCGATCGAGGAGCTTCGGGCGGAGATCAAGCAGACCCGCGCCGAGCTCGGCGAGACCGTGCAGGCGTTGGCCGCGAAGGCCGATGTCAAGGCTCGCGCCAAGGACCAGGTCGAACTGGCCAAGGAGCGCGCCCGCGAGGCGGTCGCCACCTCGCCGGTGCCACTGCCACTGGTGATCGCCGGCGTGGCCGCGGTGATCGGGATCATTCTGGTGATACGCGGGAGGAAGCGTTGAGCAAGTTGGGAAAGATCGCCTACAAGCCGGTCGGCATCCTGCTGGGTGTCGGGGCCGGTGCGATCGCGGGCTTCGCGTTCAAGGAGCTCTGGAAGGTCGCCACGGGTGATGACGACGCCCCCAACGCGACCGACGAGGAGCGCGGCTGGGGCGAGGTGCTCGCGGCGGCCGCCCTGCAGGGCGCGATCTTCGCTCTGGTGAAGGCCGCCGTCGACCGCGGTGGCGCCTCGAGCGTTCGCCGACTGACCGGCCAGTGGCCGGACTGAGGCGCTGAAGCGCCGCCTTCGACCCGCCTCCGGGCGACGGCGGCGTAGTTCGACGGGTTTCCGGCCGCCCACCTCGCGAGAGCGAAGTGGGGGGCCTTTTCCGTATCAGCGAACGTTTATTCGTCGCTCTTCGGGGGCAGCTTTCCCGCCACCTTTTCGGGTACAGTGTGGCCAGTTTTTGCGTACGTGGTTCGCTGCTTTCGCCAAGACCACGTGATGCCGGCCGGTAAGGCGTCGTCCGGCGTCGCGAAGTCGCGGCGATGGGACGTCCTCTGGAAGGGCCGCCTCAAACGGCGCCGCTGCTCGAAAACGGTCAACGGCCCGCGCTTTCAGAACAGGGCCGGCATTTTCAGAGGGAGAGTCAGCATGGCGCAAGGAACCGTGAAGTGGTTCAACGCGGACAAGGGCTTCGGCTTCATCACCGTCGACGGCGGGGGTGCTGACGTGTTTGTCCACTTCTCGGCCATCCAGATGAGCGGATACCGCAGTCTGGAAGAGAACCAGCGGGTCGAGTTCGAGATCGCCCAGGGCCAGAAGGGCCCGCAGGCGGAGCAGGTTCGCCCGCTCTGAGACGACCGCGCCGGTCGGCGTGACCGGCCACCGATCGCCTGGCGGAGATCGGTTCAAATCTGAACAAGGCCCCGCACTCTCATTCCTGCAGAGTGCGGGGCCTCATTCTTTTGTCTTACATTTCGCTTATCTCTTTGCGCGGGCTCGAGTGCGCTCGCCGTAGACCACCAAGATCAATCCGAACAGGGCAAGAGCGGCGCCCACGAATGTCCAGGGCTGTTTCCCGCTCATCTTGCTGTCGGTCAGAATGTCAAGACCCTGGAGTGTCCACAGTCCACCCAGCACCAAGACGAGCACACCGATCACCATCGGCAGCCAACCTCTGAGTTTTGCGGTCTCTGCCGGTTCGTTCACCATTTGTCATGCACCAAAGGCCGGATCAACTCGTCGTAAACGGCGGTGACCGCCTCTTGGGCCTCGGCCCAAAGCGGGGCCAGGCCGGCGGCGGCCGCATTGTTGCCGGCCTGCTCCGGATTGCGGGCGCCGGGAATGACGACCGTGACGGCCGGCTGGTCGACGATCCAGCGCAGCGCGAACTGCGCCATGCTGGCGCCGGCCGGCACGAGCGGGCGCAACCGCCGCACCGCCTCGAGGCCGGTCGCGAAGTCGACGCCGGCGAACGTCTCGCCGACGTCGAACGCCTCGCCGTGCCGGTTGTAGTTGCGGTGGTCGTCGGCGCCGAACGTGGTGTGCTCGTCGTAGCGCCCGGACAGCAGGCCGCTGGCGAGCGGGACCCGGGCGATGATGCCCACGCCCGCCTCGGCCGCGGCCGGCAGCACCCGCTCGAGCGGCTTGAGCCGGAACGCGTTCAGGATGATCTGCACGCTGGCGGTGCCCGGACGGGCGATGGCGGCGAGCGCCTCCTCGACCTTCTCGACGCTCACGCCGTAGGCCTTGATGCGCTTCTCCTGGACGAGGGTGTCGAGCGCGTCGTAGACCTCGTCGGAGGAGAACACCGGGGTGGGCGGGCAGTGCAGCTGGACCAGGTCGAGCGTGTCGACGCCCAGGTTGGCGCGCGACCGGTCGGTCCAGGCCCGGAAGTTGTCGAGCGTGTAGTTGCCGACCTCCTGGGCCATCCGCCGGCCCATCTTGGTGGCCACTGTCAGCTGCGGCTTGTCCTTGACGAACGAGCCGACGATCTGCTCGCTGCGTCCGTCGCCGTAGACGTCGGCGGTGTCGATGAAGGTGACGCCCGCGTCCACGGCCGCTTGCAGGGTCGCGTGCGCGTCGGTCTCGCTGACCTCGCCCCAGTCGGCGCCCAGTTGCCAGGCGCCCAGGCCGATCACGCCGACGGTGCGGCCCATCCTCGAAAAGGTGCGATTTTCCACCACCGAACCCTAGCGCCTTTCTCTGCTATCTTCTTGCAAGACGTACGTACGGTTTGCTAGTACAGGAGGTCTACGACGATGTGGGATCCAGCCGTCTACCGGCGCTTCGGCGCCGAGCGCTCCCGGCCCTTCTTCGACCTGACCAGCCGAATCCTGGTGGAGAGTCCGCGCGCCGTGGTCGACCTGGGCTGCGGCCCGGGGGAGTTGACCCGGACCCTCGCCGAGCGCTGGCCGGCCGCCCGCGTCACCGGCATCGACTCGTCCCCGGAGATGATCGACAAGGCGACCGGGCCCGGCGGCCCGGTCCGGTTCCAGCTCGGTGACGTCCGTGACTGGCGGCCCGGCCCCGAGGTGGACGTGCTGATCACCAACGCCACCCTGCAATGGGTCGACGGCCATCGGGACCTGCTCGCCCGGTGGGCCGTCGAGTTGCCGCCCGGCGCCTGGCTGGCGATGCAGGTGCCCGGCAACTTCGACGCGCCCTCGCATCGCCTGCTGCGCCGGCTGGCCGCCGCCTATCAGGTGGCCCACACGACCCGGGAGGCGCCGGTCGACGACCCCGGCGGATATGCCGAGCTGCTCCTGGCCGCCGGCGCGCGGGTCGACGCCTGGGAGACCACCTATCTGCATCTGTTGCCGGCCGAGGGGGACGAGCACCCGGTGCTCCGGTGGATGGAAGGCACGGCGTTGCGGCCCGTCAAGGCCGCCCTGGACGAGAATGCGTGGCAGAGCTTGCGCGCCGACCTCGGCCGGGAGCTCGCCACCGCCTACCCGGTGGCACACGGACACGTAGCGTTCCCGTTCCGCCGCATCTTCGTGGTGGCCCGGACCGCGCGACCAACACGGAGGACCGAGTGACCGACCTGACCTCGTTCATCGCCGGACTGCCGAAAGCCGAGCTGCACGTGCACCACGTCGGCTCGGCCTCGCCGCGGATCGTGGCCGAACTGGCCGCCCGGCACGAGGGCCGGTCACCGGTGCCGGCCGACCCGGCCGCGCTCGCCGACTACTTCGCGTTCTCCGACTTCGCCCATTTCATCGAGGTCTACCTGACCGTGGTCGACCTGATCCGCGACGACCAGGACGTGCGGATGCTCACCTACGAGGTCGGCCGCGAGCTCGCGCGCCAGCAGGTCCGCTACGCCGAGCTGACCATCACGCCCTTCTCCAGCGTCAAGCGCGGCATCCCGGCCACCGCCTTCTGCGAGGCCATCGAGGACGCCCGGCGCGGGGCCGCGGCCGACTTCGGCATCGAGCTGCGCTGGTGCTTCGACATTCCCGGCGAGGCGGGCCTGCCCGCGGCCGAGGAGACGCTGCGGATCGCGCTCGAGGAGAAGCCGGAAGGCCTGATCAGTTTCGGGCTCGGTGGACCGGAGATCGGCGTGCCGCGGGCGCAGTTCAAGCCGTACTTCGACAAGGCGCGGGCGGCCGGCCTGCGCAGCGTGCCGCACGCCGGCGAGACCACCGGGCCGGAGACGATCTGGGACGCCATCCGGGAGCTGGGCGCCGAGCGGATCGGGCACGGCATCTCGGCGGTCCAGGACGAGGCGCTGCTCGACCATCTGGCCGAGCACCGCATCCCGCTGGAGATCAGCCCGACCTCGAACGTACGCACCCGGGCGGTCGCCGCCATCGAGGAGCACCCGCTCGCGACCCTGATCGGCAAAGGCGTGCCGGTGAGCATCAACTCCGACGACCCGCCGATGTTCGGCACCACCCTCGAAGCGGAATATGCCGTGGCGGCCCGGCTGCTCGACCTCGACCCGACCGGAGTGGCCGGCCTGGCCAAGGGTGCGGTCGAGCAGAGCTTCCTCTCCCCGGCCGGGAAGAAAGCCCTGCTCGCCGAGATCGACGCCTACGCCGGTCAGAACCGCGCGTAGAGCGGATCCTGCCAGACTGCCAGCACGACCACGATCCCGATGGTCAGGATCGCGGCCCAGCGGATCAGTCGCCGCCGGTTGAACCGGGCCGGGCCCTCATCGGGCTCGGTCTGGTGTCGCTCCAAGGTGTCGCGCATCGCCGTTCGCCTCCGGTCAGTCGGGTACCGCTGTCCAGCTCTGATGGCGCTGACCGTTGCCGTTCTGGAGCACCAGCACCCGGTGTGCGCCGAAGCGTTGCTCTCCCACCCCCGCCACCAGGTCACCGACCGTGGTGCGCAGGGTGAAGCCATAATCCGAGGCCTGCAATTGCCAGCGGGCCCCCTCGTCGCTGCCGCAATCGCCCTGCACCAGCGGGGCGCCGGCGATCGGGTTGCCGTTCACCGGCACCACGCACTTGCCGGTGGCCCGCGAGACCAGCGAGTAGGCGCCGTTGCCGGACGGCACCAGCTGCCACTGCTGCTGGGCGTTGCCGTCCGACTCGGCCAGGGTCAGCGGCGTGCCGTTGGCCGTACGCGCCGCGTACAGGTCGGCGGCGCCCCCGGTCAGCGCGTTGGTCAGGGTGAACCAGGTGTTCTGGGCCGGCCGGGCGGCGGGCGCGGTCTCGGCCGTCGCCTTCGCCGTGTAGGCCGAACCGGACTTGATCGTCACCTGATATCTCGCGTCCGGCCGGAGCCCGATCAACCGGGCCCGGGTCGCCTTGGTGGTCGCGATCGGCTTGCCGCCCACCCACACCTCGTACGTCGCGGTGGGCGTCGCCGCGCTCCACCGCAGCCGCACCGAGCTGCTGTCGGCCTCGCGGATCTCCAGGACGGCCTGGACCGGCGCCTGCACGAGCGCACCGGCGATCGGGTCGACCCGAGCCCCTACCGGCTGCGTGGAACCGGAGGGTGTGGGCTGCTCGGCAGCGGTCGGCGGGGGCGTCGTGCTCGGCGGGAGGTCACCGCCGCCGTTCGCGGCCCCGGAGCCGGCACCCGGCGATGCCGTGGTCGGACCGGGGGCCGGGGCCGACGGCGCCGCACTCGCCGACGGCGCCGGGTCGGGTGCGCCCTCCGCGTCGGGGATGTCGTCGCCGCCGTCGCTGCGCAGCAGGAAGTCGCTGGTCGCGATGTTCCAGTTCTTCGCGAGGTAGCTGCCCGGCTTGGGGTTGGTGCTGAAGTAGTCGTCGTGCCCGCAGTCGAGGCGGTTCTCGTGCTTCTTCGGACAGACGTTGCGGACCTTCTTGCCCGACCGGTCCTCGCCGCAGAGCAGGTCGAACTCGTCGAGACAGCCGCCGACGCCGCTGGAGTTCGGCGTGTCGATGAGCACCGCGCCCAGCGTGCGGGTCAGTTCGCGGGCCGCCATCACCGAGCTCCAGCAACCCGCGTCGACCCGGCCGTACGACGGGCCGCCGTTGTTGCGATTGCCCAGCCCGGCCCGGCGGTCGGCGATGAAGGTCGCGATGCCGCAGTAGACCTTGGCATCGGCGAACATCAGGTATTTGCGGTCGTTGCGGTTGTAGCCCAGGGTGCTCAGCGCCTTGACACTGAGCGCGAACGACGACAGCGCGTCCGGCGGCAGCTGCACCTCGGCCACGTCCACCCGGCACTGCGGGGTGGTGACGAACCGGACGTGCCGGGACCCGCCGGTCTCGGCCGCGCTCTGGTCGAAGATCTGATCGGCCCCGGCGGTCCAGGTGCGGATCGAGCCGAGGAAATCGGTGTAGCGCGACGGCGTGCCGAACTCGTGCAGGTAGAGCACCTGGACGCGCTTGCCGCTGCGGCCGTCCGCCTCGCAGGCCACCTGACTCGGGCCGATGATGAAGTCGGCCTCGCCCGGTGCCGCGTCCGGCAGCAGCGCCGGGGCGTCCGCGGTCAGCGCACTGCCGCCGAGGTCGCGGGCGATCTCGGCGTCGGTCGGCACGGTCGCCGACTCCTGCGTCGGCATGACCGGCTCGGGCGCCTTGGTGGTCACCGGGGTGACGTCGCGGCGCACCGACAGGCCGGCCGGCGCCGGTTCGGGGCCGACCGTGCAGGTCTGCTCGTCGAGTTGGTAGGTGCCCGCACAGATCGCGTCGGCCTTGGCCGTCTGCAGTCCTTCGTAGATCAGCCCCTGGCCGGGGTCGTCCTCGGGCACCGACGCCAGCTCCAGCCGCTGCGACCGGTCGCCGGAGAGGTCCTGGACGATGCTCGGCCCGACCATGCCGCCGACGCCGAGCACGGCGAGGCCCAGACCGACCGGCAACAGCCGGTGGCTCCAGGATCGCGGCCCACGGCGGTGCCCGCGCGCGGCGAACGGCCGGCGGTGGGTCGACAATTCGTCTCCTTGCCTGGCGGGTGCGCGGTGTGAGGTGGCTATGGGGTTGCCACCTCGCACCGCGCGCTGACTCCGCCGGTTCGTATCGCGGGGACGATTTGCGGGCTCTGAACCGGAGAGCCGGATGGGATCGCTGCGAAGACTGCCAGCCCCGCCGCGCCAGCGGAACGCCTTTAATCCATTTCTAAGCAACTGTTGCACCGTTCGGGGTCTTCGGGCTCACTCGGACCGGGCCGGCTTGCCGGTGCGTTCCCGGGCCAGCCGGCCGACCAGTCCGAAACGGTTCGCCTGTTTCGGGGTGGCCTCGGCGTCGGACAGCAGCATCACCACGCTGGCCCCGCCCATCGCCGCCCGGTCGAGGCTGACCGAACCGCCGGCGGCCTGCGCCGCCCGGCGGGCGATGTCGAGTCCCAGACCGGTCGAGCCCTGGTTGCTCTGGCCACGCTGCATCGCCTTCTCCGGGTCGGGGATCCCGGGCCCCGCGTCGTCGACACGCACCGCGACCCAGCCGTCACGCCGGGAGATGCCCACCTCGAACGCGGTGCCCTGCGGTGTGTAGCGGAACACATTACCGAGAATCGCGTCGAGGGCGGCGGCCAGTTCGACCCGGGCCACCGGAACCGGGATCCGCAGATGCGCACCGATCACTTTGTACTGCCTGTTCTGGTCGGTGGCCAGCGCCGACCAGAACGTCATCCGTTCGCGTACGACCTCGCTGGCGTCGCAGAGGCCGTCCTCGGCGGTCTCCGCGACCTGGGCCGCGACCGCCTGCCGGGTGGTGTTGATCAACTCGTTGACCTCGCCCTCCAGGGTCACGATGGCCTGCCGGATGCGCCGGATGCCGCGCCGCCGGTCAAGCTCGGCCTGATCGAACATGCCGACCTGGGTGTCGTCCGGGTCGAGCGCCTCCGCGTCCAGGCGCAGCGCGGTCAGCGGGGTGCGCAGCCGGTGCGACAGGTCGGCGACGAACTCGCGCTCGTCGGTGCGCGCGGTGACCAGGCGGTCGGCCATCCGGTTGAACGCGTAGCCGGCCTCGGCCAGCTCACGCGGCCCGGACGGCTGGATGCGCACCCCGAGGTCGCCCCCGCCGACCTTGAGCGCGGCCTGCACCAGGTTGCGGGCCGAGCTGACCGCGCCGCGGGCGAGCCGGTCGACCACGAACACCGAACCCACCACCAGGCCCAGCGCGATGCCGAGCAGCACGAGCCAATCACGGCCGGTGTCGCCGTCGAGATCGGCGGACGGTACGAAGATCTCGACGACCGAGGTCTTGCCGGCCACGGTCACCGGCTCGAGGCGTACCACTCCGTCGGCGATGTCGACGGTGCGGACGGCGCCGCTGTCGGCCGCGCGTTGCACCTCGGCCGCGCTGACCCGGCCGGGCACGTTGCCGGTGGGCGGATGCACGAGCGCACCGCCACCCGCGGCCGCGACGGCGGCGGCCAGACCCTTCTGACCGGTACCCGCGGCGATCGCGCCGGCGACCGTGGCGCTGTGTCGTTCGGCCGTGGACATGGCCTGGTCACGGTTGTCGGAACGCAGTTCCCAGCCGAGCGGGACGAGGAAGGCGAGGGCGGCGACGGCCGTGGTGGCCGCGGTGATCGCTGCCAGCCGGGGCCTCAGTCCGGCGCCACCAACCGGAATCCGACCCCCCGCACGGTGCGCAGGTAGCGAGGCTTCGCCGCGGATTCGCCCAGTTTCCTCCGCAGCCAGTACAGGTGCACGTCGATCGTCTGGTCCTCGCCGACCGATGGCTGTCGCCATACCTCCTCCAACAGCTCACGACGGGAGACCACCCGGCCCGGGCGGGCTGCCAGGTAGGCCAGCAGATCGAATTCCTTGCGGGTCAGCGCCAGCGCCTGGTCGCCCAGGCTGGCACTGCGCTCGCCGATGTCCACCCGCAGCTCGCCGACCTCGTGCACGGCGGGCTGGGCGGTGCGGCTGGCCCGGCCGACCCGGCGCAGCACCGTGGCGATGCGGGCGTCGAGGTGGGCGCCGGTGAACGGCTTGACCATGTAGTCGTCGGCACCGGCCCGGAGCAGCCGGACCACGGTCTGCTCGTCATCACGCGCGGTGGCGATGATGATCGGAACGTCGGTGATGCCGCGAAGCATGCGCAACGCGTCGGAACCGTCCAGATCGGGCAGACCCAGGTCGAGCACCACCAGGTCGGGGGTCTCGGCGGCCACCCGGCGCAGTGCGTCCAGCGCGGTGCCCACGGCGTGCACGGCGTGGCCCCGATCGGTCAACGATCGAAGCATGGCGCCACGCACGACGTGATCGTCCTCGACGAGCAACACCGTGGCCATGCAGAGACCGTAGCGCCAAGCGGGAGCGGCGCCTAACCGGTGATGGAGCGAAGCCTTTCGATCACGCAGAGTGCTCGAATACCGTCCGATGCGCTGATGTCCGGCGTCCTGTTTCCGGTTAAGAAGCCGGCTCGGTGGTGGTGCGGACGAGCCGCGGAACACTGACCGCCGACCGCCGGTGGCATAGTCTGCTGAGCGTGACGGAGCAGCGAGTCGAGACCGGCGAACCGGACGGCCTGGAGCGGTTGTGGACGCCGCACCGGATGCCGTACATGTCCGGCGAGGCCCGTCCCGACGGTTGCCCGTTCTGCCTGGCCCCCGGCCTGCCCGGGGCGGAGAGCCTGGTGGTCGCGCGCGGTGAGCTGGTCTACGCGGTGCTCAACCTCTATCCGTACAACCCGGGACACGTGCTGATCTGCCCCTACCGGCACGTCGCCGATTACACCGAGCTCACCGAACAGGAGACGGCGCAGGTCGCGGCGTTCACCCGGCAGACCATGCGGGTGATCCGCTCGGTGAGCCGTCCGCACGGCTTCAACCTGGGCATGAACCAGGGCGGGGTGGCCGGCGCCGGCATCGCCGAGCATCTGCACCAGCACGTCGTGCCGCGGTGGGGCGGGGACGCCAACTTCATGCCGGTGATCGGTCAGACCAAGGTGCTGCCGCAGATCCTCAGCGACACCCGGCTCATGCTGTCGAAGGCGTGGTCAACGCTCTGATCCCGGCCACGATCTCGGCGGGGGTGGGCGCGGTGGCCGGATCGGCCAGCCACTGCGTGAGCACCCCCGACATCAGCGCCATCTGGACCGAGCCGATCGTGCGCACCGTCTGCTCGTCGAGCTGATCCTCGGGCCGGCCGGTGAGCAGGGCGGCCATGCCCTGCCGCCCCTGCCGGATGCCGTCGGCCAGCTGCTCGCGCAGTTGCGGGTTGTGCTCGGCCTGGATCAGCACCTCGACGCTGGCCAGCCAGAGCGCGCGGTACTCGGTGATCGAGTCGACGATCCGCCGCCAGAACCCGACCATCGGATCCTCGTCGTCGTCACCCGCGCTGCTCAGTGCGGTGAAGACGGCGTTGCCCCAGTCGTCCATCGCGCTCAGCATCGCGGCCGTCATCAGCGCCTCGGTGGAGCCGTAGTGATAGCCGATCGAGCCGAGGTTGGTGCCGGAGAGCGCCACGATGTCGCGCGCCTTCGTCCTGGCGTAACCCTTCTCGAACAGCGCTTTCTTGGCCCCGGCCAGCAGATCTTCCTTGTGCCCCACGTGCATCACCTTAACTTTCGCGCCGATCTCGCATCTATACAAACGTGTAAGACGTTTGTATAGTAGCGGCATGACGACCTCTCGGGTACTCATCTCCGGAGCCGGCGTGGCCGGTCCCGCCCTGGCGCTGGGCCTGCGCCGCCGCGGTTTCGACGTGACGATCGTGGAGCGCGCGCCGACCCTGCGCGAGGGCGGCTACAAGGTGGACGTCCGCGGCGCCGGCACCGAGGTGCTCAAACGCCTCGGGGTCTACGACGTCTGCCGCGCCCACGACTGCGGGATGAAGCAGATCACCTACGTGAACAAGGCCGGCCGGCCGTTCGCCGCCCTGCCGGCGAGCCTGCTGATGGGCCGGCGCGGCGACGACATCGAGTTGATGCGCGGGGACATCGGCCGGATCTTCCACGACGCGACAGCGGCCGACGTGGAATACGTGTTCGGCGACTCGATCACCGGCCTGACCGACGACGGCGAGGGGGTGGACGTGACGTTCGAGCGGGGGGCGGCCCGGCGCTTCGACTACGTCGTCGGCGCCGACGGCCTGCACTCGAACACCAGGCGACTCGCCTTCGGGGAGGTCGAGCCGGTGCACCTGGGGGCGTACATCTCGATCTTCACCGTGCCCAACCACCTCGGCATCGACCGCGACGAGGTGATGTTCTTCCGCCCCGGGCGTCTGGTCTTCGCCTATGCCATGGGCAGCGACCAGCCCGCCAAGGTCGGCATGACCTTCGCATCGCCGCCGGTCGGTCACGACCGGCGCGCCGTGGCCGCCCAGAAAGCGCTCGTCAAGGCCGCTTTCCAGGGTCTGGGCTGGGAGACCGACAGGTTCCTCGCCTCGATCGACGCGGCCGACGACTTCTACTTCGACTCGCTGAGTCAGGTCGAGATGCCGTCCTGGTCGGCCGGGCGCGTGGTACTGCTGGGCGACGCCGCGCACTGTCCTTCCCCGGCCTCCGGCCAGGGGACAAGCTTGGCCCTGGTGGGTGCCCATCTTCTGGCCGAGCAGCTGGGCACGCCGGGCGGCCTGGCCGAGTACGAGCGCAGGATGCGCCCCTACGTCGAGAAGAACATGGAGTTCGGCCGCAAGATGGCCAAGGACATGGTGCCGGGTGGCCGCCTCCAGATCGCCCTGCGCAATTACGGCATGCGGACCCTGAAGTACCACCCGCGCAAGGAGCAGGTGATCGACAAGATCCTGGCGCCGATGCACGAGGCGGCCAACGCCGTCACGTTGTGATCACGCGGTGTGTTCCTTGCGCACCGCCTCGGCCAGGTGCGCGGGCATCGGCTCGTGCCGCACGTAGGTGCGGGTGAAGGTGCCCGCGCCCGACGAGAGGGCCCGCAGCTCCACCGCGTAGCGGACGAGCTCGGTGGCCGGCACCTCGGCCCGCACCACGCAGTGCGCGCCGTCCGGTTCGGGCTCGGAGCCGAGCGGTCGACCGCGCCGGCCGGACAGATCGCTCATGATCGCGCCCACGAAGACCTCCGGAACCCGCACCGCGATCTCGTCGATCGGCTCGAGCAGCGTCACCTGGCCGGCCGCGGCCGCCTCCCGCAGGGCCAGCGCGCCGGCGGTCTGGAAGGCCGCATCCGAGGAGTCGACGCTGTGCGCCTTGCCGTCGACGAGGGTCACCTTGAGGTCGACCACCGGATAACCGGAGACCAGGCCGCGGTCCAGCTGAGCGCGGACGCCCTTCTCCACCGAGGGGATGTAGTTGTGCGGCACCGCACCGCCCACCACCCGGTCGACGAACTGGAAACCCGAGCCGCGCGGCAGTGGCTCCACCTCGATGTCGCAGACCGCGTACTGGCCGTGGCCGCCGGACTGCTTCACGTGCCGGCCGTGGCCCTTGGCACCGGTGCCGAAGGTCTCCCGCAGCGGTACCCGCACCGGCTCGGTGTTCAACTCGACGCCGCCGGCGCGGAGCCGGTCGAGCACCACGTCCGCGTGCGACTCGCCCATCGTCCAGAGCACCAGCTGGTGGGTCTCGGCGTGGCGTTCCAGCCGCAGGGTCGGATCGCCGGCCACCAGGCGGGCGAGGTTCTTGGCGAGGGCGTCCTCGTCGGAGCGGGTCCTCGCCACCACCGCGATCGGCAGCAGCGGCTCCGGCATCGCCCACGGCTCCATCAGCAGCGGCTGGTCCTTGCCGGAGAGCGTGTCGCCGGTCTCGGCACTGCCCGACTTGGTGATCGCGCACAGGTCACCGGCCACGCAGAACGGCACCTCGCGCAGTTGGGCGCCGAGCGGTGAGTAGATGTGCGCCACCCGCTCGTCGGCGTCGTGGTCGGGGTGGCCGCGCTCGGTCATCCCGTGCCCCGAGACGTGCAGCACCTGCTCAGGGCGCAGCGTGCCGGAGAACACCCGCACCAGCGAGACCCGGCCCACGTGCCGGTCGATCGTCGTCTTGACCACCTCGGCCACCAGCGGGCCGTCCGGGTCGCAGGTCAGCGGCGGGCGGGGCGAGCCGTCCACCCCGGTGACCACCGGCAGGTAGTGCTCGAGCGGCGACGGGGCCGCACTGACCAGGCCGTCGAGCAGCGCGTCGAGGCCCACGCCGGTGCCCGCGCAGACCGGGATCACCGGGTAGAAGTTGCCCTTGGCGACCGCCTTCTCCAGGTCGGCCAGCACCGTGTCGGTGGAGACCAGCTCACCGCTGACATAGCGGTCCATGAGGGTCTCGTCCTCGCTCTCGGCGATGATCCCCTCGATGAGCGTGTTGCGATCGTCGGTGATCGGGTTGAGGTGCGCCGGCTCGGCCTCGCCGACCCGGGGCGGGTAGCCCTCGGAATAGTCCAGCACCCGCAGGGTCACCAGGCCGATCAGGCCGGCCACCGACTGGCCGTCGTCGTCGAGCATGGGTTGGTAGGTCGGCATGACGTTCTCGCCGAACGCCTCCTGACAGGCCTGCAGGGTGCCGTCGTAGTCGGCGCGGGGGTGGTCGAGCCGGGTGATCGCGACCGCCCGGGGCATGCCGACCGCGGCGCACTCCTCCCACAACTGAATCGTCGAATCGGCGATCTCCGCGCCGTCGGTGCCGTCGACCGCACTGACGACGAAGAGCGCGGCGTCGGCGGCCCGCAGGCCGGCGCGCAGCTCACCGACGAAATCGGCGTACCCGGGGGTGTCCAGGAGGTTGATCTTCACACCCTGGTGCACGAGCGGGGCGCAGGCCAGCGCCACCGACCGCTGCTGGCGAACCGCCGCCGGGTCGTGGTCGGTCACCGTGGTGCCGTCGGTCACGGTGCCCGCCCGCGAGATCGTCGAGGTGGCGGCGAGCAGGGCCTCGACCAGAGTGGTCTTGCCCGATCCCGAATGCCCCACCAGCACCACGTTGCGAACGTTGCCGGGCTCGGTCACCACCGGCACGGACGCGCCGGTGAGCCCCTTCTCCGAGGTCTTCTGCGCCATCGCCGGTCGCTCCTGTCGTTTCTTGACTGTTACGCCGCTGTTCTGAATCCCACACCCGCCGCCGTGACACTCGCAACCCTTGGTAAGGGTCAAGTGCCATAGTGGTGACTTCGGTCCTTTTTCGGGGATGACGATACGGCCTCGTTTCGCGGTCTCCGCTTTCGCGCCGATAGGGTGGGACGGCCATGGCAAAGATCGTCAACGCAACCGCGCGTGCCGTTGTCTCACACGGCGTCAATCCGACTGCCCGCTTTCTTCTCAAGATCGGCGTGACGCCCAACGCCGTCACCGTCGCCGGCACCGTCGGCGTGCTGTTCGGTGCCTGGCTCGGCGCCACCGGCCACCTGTTCTGGGGCACCTGGGTGGTCACCGCCTGCGCCCTGACCGATGTCCTCGACGGCACGATGGCCCGGATGCGCGGCGGCTCCAGCAAGTTCGGCGCCCTGCTCGACTCGTCCATGGACCGCCTCGCCGACGGGGCGGTGTTCGGTGCCGTCGTCTACTACATGGCGACCGAGGGCAACCCCTACGGCGGCACCGTCGCGGCCCTGATCGCCGTGGTCGCCGGCCAGGTGGTGTCCTACGTCAAGGCCCGCGCCCAGAGTCTCGGCCTGAACGCCGACGTCGGCATCGCCGAGCGCCTCGAACGGCTGCTCATCATCGGTGTCGGCGGCCTGCTCGGCAGCGCCGGCCTGGACTGGGGCCTGCCGGCCGCCCTGTGGGTGCTTGCGGTGGTGTCGGTGATCACCGTCTTCCAGCGCCTGATCCACGCCGCCCGCACCGAACCGGCCCCGGCCGCTTCCGAGCCGCCGCTCTCGTCGGGGCCGCCCCCTTCGTCGGAGCCGCCGCCTTCGTCCGAGCCGCCGATCTCGTCCGAGCCGCCGATTTCGTCCGGGCCGTCCGCTTCCGCCGAGCCGGTGGCATGACGGATCGGCTGACCGCGCTCGGGTTCTCGGCCGGCTGGCGGCTCGTCCGGATGCTGCCGTTGCCGGCCGCGCGGGCGCTGTTCAACGCGGCGGCCGACCGGGCGTACAAGCAGAACGGACCCGGCACCCAGCGGCTGCGTAACAACC
This sequence comes from Paractinoplanes ferrugineus, assembly GCF_016862195.1. Taxonomy (GTDB): domain Bacteria; phylum Actinomycetota; class Actinomycetes; order Mycobacteriales; family Micromonosporaceae; genus Actinoplanes; species Actinoplanes ferrugineus. The sequence continues at coordinate 92,504 of NZ_BOMM01000038.1, forward strand.
TGCGGCAGGTCAAGCCCGACATCTCCGATCTGGTGGTCCGGGACGGGCTCCGGTCGTACGCCCGGTACTGGCTCGAGGCCTTCCGCCTGCCGTCGCAGAGCCGGCAGCAGGCCCTCGACGGCTTCAGCATCTCGCCCGAGCACTACGACTGGCTCAAGGGCCACGTCGCCGACGGCACGGGTGTGGTGCTCGCCCTGCCGCACATCGGCAACTGGGACGCGGCCGCCGCCTGGGTGGTCGCGAACGGGTGGCAGATGATCACCGTCGCCGAGCGGCTCAAGCCCGAGGCCCTGTTCCAGCAGTTCGTGGAGTACCGGGAGACGCTCGGCATGGAGGTGATCCCGCTCACCGGCGGGGAACGGCCGCCGCTCGACGTGCTCGGCGAACGGCTCGAGCAGGGCTTCCTGGTCTGCCTGCTGGGCGACCGGGACCTGTCCCGCAGCGGCGTCGAGGTCTCGTTCTTCGGCGGCCGCACACGAATGCCGGCCGGGCCCGCGATCCTCGCGATCCGCACCGGCGCCCCGCTCTACGCGGTCGACCTGTCGTTCACGCCGACCGGAACCCACGCCGTGCTGCGCCGGATCGTCCCGGCCACCGAGGGGCCGCTCGACCAGCGGGTCAAGGCGACCACCCAGATGCTGGCCGACGGTTACGCGGCGGGGATCGCCGAACACCCGCAGGACTGGCACATGCTCCAGAAGCTGTGGCTGTAGGGGGAGCGTCGTGCGGATCGGGATCGTCTCGCCCTACTCCTTCGACGTGCCCGGCGGCGTGCAGAACCACATCATGGACCTCTCCGAGGCGCTGATCACCCTCGGCCACGAGGTGAGCGTGCTGGCGCCGGCCGACGAGGACGCCGATCTGCCGGCGTACGTCGTGCCGGCGGGTCGGGCGGTGCCGTTTCCCTACAACGGGTCGGTGGCGCGGATCGCGTTCGGGCCGGTCTCGACCGCGCGGGTGCGGCGCTGGCTCAACCGCGGCAAGTTCGACGTGCTGCACGTTCACGAACCGCTTGCCCTGTCGCTGTCGATGCTTGCCGTGTTGTCGGCGCGGGGCCCGGTCGTGGCCACCTTCCACACGGCGATGACCAGGTCGCGGGCGTTGTCGGTGGCGCAGGGCCTGCTGCAGCTGGTGCTCGAGAAGATCACCGCCCGGATCGCGGTCAGTGAGCTGGCCCGCAAGGTGCAGGTCGAGCACCTCGGCGGGGGCGCGGTGGAGATCCCGAACGGGGTGGCGGTGGCCAAGTTCGCCGCCGCGCAGCCGTTCGACGACTGGCCGGGCGACGGCGGCACGCTGGGCTTTCTCGGTCGCTTCACGGAGCCGCGCAAGGGCTTCGACATTCTCCGCGCGGCGTTCGTGCCACTGGCGTACGCGCGGCCCCACCTGCGCCTGCTGGTCGCCGGGCCGGGTGATCGTGACGACCTCTACTCGGAGTTCCCCCGGGATCTACGCGATCGGGTGACTTTCCTCGGTCTGGTGTCCGAAGCCGACAAAGCTCGCATGCTACGCAGCGTGGACGTCTACGTCGCCCCGAACATCGGCGGCGAGAGCTTCGGGATGATCCTCACCGAGGCGATGGCGGCCGGCACCGCGATCGCGGCCAGTGACCTCGACGCGTTCCGGCGGGTGCTCGACGGCGGCCGGGCCGGGGCGCTGTTCCCCACCGGCGATGCCGATGCGCTCTGCGTACTCCTCGCTCAACTGCTCGACGACCCGGCCCGGCGCACCGAGCTGACCGAGGCCGCCCACACCGCCGTGACGGCGTTCGACTGGACCAGCGTCGCGCAGCGGGTTCTCGAGGTCTACGCGGCCGCGATCGAGGCCACCGACGGACGCGTCATGGACGAAGAGTGGTCGGAACCACGCTCGGGCGGCTGACTTCAACGGGCTCAAGGGCACTACGATGCCCCGCATGTGGTGGGTGCTGGGGGCGGTCGCGGTGGTCGTGCTGCTCGCCACCTACCTGGGCTGGACGGCCCACCGGGTCGAGCGGGTGCACGTGCGGGCGCAGTCCGCCGAGCGGGCCCTCGACGCCCACCTGGTGCGCCGGGCCGCCGCCGCCGCGGTGGTGGCCGAGGAGAAGGACCTGGTCGAGCTCTACGCCGCGGCCCGCCTGGCGCTGGATGCCGATCCCGACGAGCGCGAGCAGGCCGAGAACGACCTGACCCGGCAGCTGCGGGCGGCCGCGCCGTTCGGATCCGACCTGGCCGAGCGCCAGCTCGTCGGCACGAGCCGGCGCACGGTGCTGGCCCGGCAGGTGCACACCGACCAGGTCCGCGACGCGCTGACCGCCCGGCACCGGCCGCTGGTGCGGATGCTCGGGATGGCGCGGCGTTACCCACGCCCGCAGTACTTCGACATCGAGGACCCGGCGCTGCCCGAGAGCGCGGTCGAGGTGCCGGTGCCGGCCGCCCCGACCGCCCCGACCGCGCCGCTCGAAGCGGTCTGAGGTCCTACCAGCCGCGCTCGGCCAGGCGGTGCGGCACCGGGATGTCGTCGACGTTGATGCCGACCATCGCCTCGCCGAGCCCGCGGGACACCTTGGCCAGCACGTCGGGGTCGTCGTGGAAGGTGGTGGCCTTGACGATCGCGGCCGCCCGCTGGGCCGGGTTGCCCGACTTGAAGATGCCCGAGCCGACGAACACGCCCTCGGCGCCGAGCTGCATCATCATGGCGGCGTCGGCCGGGGTGGCGATGCCGCCCGCGGTGAACAGCACGACCGGCAGCTTGCCCGCCTCGGCGACCTCCTTGACCAGGTCGTACGGTGCCTGAAGCTCCTTCGCGGCGACGAACAGCTCGTCCTCCGGCAGCGTCTGCAGCCGGCGGATCTCCTGCCGGATCTTGCGCATGTGGGTGGTCGCGTTGGACACGTCGCCGGTGCCGGCCTCGCCCTTGGAGCGGATCATCGCGGCGCCCTCGGTGATGCGGCGCAGCGCCTCGCCCAGGTTGGTGGCCCCGCACACGAACGGCACGGTGAACTGCCACTTGTCGATGTGGTTGGCGTAGTCGGCCGGGGTCAGCACCTCCGACTCGTCGACGTAGTCGACGCCGAGCGCCTGCAGCACCTGGGCCTCGACGAAGTGCCCGATGCGGGCCTTGGCCATGACCGGGATGGAGACGGCGGCGATGATTCCGTCGATCATGTCGGGGTCGGACATCCGGGAGACGCCACCCTGGGCCCGGATGTCGGCCGGGACGCGCTCCAGCGCCATCACCGCCACCGCGCCGGCGTCCTCGGCGATCTTCGCCTGCTCGGGCGTGACGACATCCATGATCACGCCGCCCTTGAGCATCTCCGCCATTCCGCGCTTGACTCGCGCGGTCCCGACGGCGGGCTGGTTATCGGTAGACATGGGGTATCGACTCCTCAAGCGGGGTTTCGGTAATACGGATCGTAGGCACGAAGACCCCCGGCACCGATGGCCAATCGACCCCCCGGTGGCCTGCAACGCCGGTTTTCCTCGGTGCGCGACGGCCCGGACGACATCCGGGACAAGTTGATCTTGTTGGTCGCCCGCCTAAGCTGGGTCGGTGAACATCGGAGTGCTGGCCCTGCAGGGCGACGTTCGGGAACACCTGTCGGCGCTCGCCGAGAGCGACGTGCTGGCTCGGCCGATCCGCCGGCCCGAGGAGCTGGCCGACGTCGAGGCGCTGGTGCTGCCGGGCGGGGAGTCGACCGCGATCAGCCACCTGGCCGTGTCGTTCGGGCTGCTCGACCCGATCCGCAAGCGGATCGCCGACGGCATGCCGGTCTACGGCTCCTGCGCCGGCATGATCATGCTGGCCACCGACGTCCTCGACGGCCGGCCCGACCAGGAGACGTTCCAGGGCATCGAGATGACCGTGCGGCGCAACGCCTTCGGCCGGCAGATCGACTCGTTCGAGGCGTCGGTGCCGATCGACGACATTGCGGGCGGCGATTTTCACGCTGTTTTCATCCGGGCGCCCTGGGTCGAACAAGTCGGCGACGACGTGCGCGTGTTGGGCCGCGTCAATGACGGGCCGAGCGCCGGTAGGATTGTCGCCGTTCGGCAGGGGAACCTGCTCGCCACGGCTTTCCACCCGGAGCTTACCGGAGACCTGCGCGTCCACCGGTACTTCGTCGAGATGGTCCGCCAGGCCGAAGACGCACGGTAGATCACGGAGGTTTTGCATGTCCGGCCACTCCAAATGGGCGACGACGAAGCACAAGAAGGCCGTCGTCGACGCCAAGCGCGGCAAGATGTTCGCCAAGCTCATCAAGAACATCGAGGTCGCGGCGCGCACCGGCGGTGGTGATCCGGCGGGCAACCCCACGCTCTACGACGCCATCCAGAAGGCGAAGAAGAGCTCCGTTCCCAACGACAACATCAACAACGCGGTCAAGCGCGGCTCCGGCCTGGAGGGCGGCGGCGCCGACTGGCAGACGATCATGTACGAGGGCTACGGCCCGAACGGCGTGGCGATCCTGATCGAGTGCCTGACCGACAACCGCAACCGCGCGGCGACCGAGGTCCGCACCGCCCTGACCCGCAACGGCGGCACGTTCGCCGACGCCGGCAGCGTCTCCTACCTGTTCAACCGCAAGGGCGTGTTCATCGTCCCGAAGGGCGCGAACAGCGAGGACGACCTGATGCTGGCCGTGCTCGACGCCGGCGCCGAGGAGATCAACGATCTGGGCGACTCGTTCGAGGTGGTCAGCGAGCCGACCGATCTGCCAGCGGTGCGCACGGCCCTGCAGGAGGCCGGCATCGAGTACGACTCGGCCGAGTCCTCCCTGGTCCCGACGATGACCGTGCCGGTCGACGAGGAAGCCGCCCGCAAGGTCTTCAAGCTGATCGACGCCCTCGACGACTGCGACGACGTGCAGAACGTCTTCGCCAACGTCGACATCAGCGACGAGATCATGGCGGCCCTCGACGCCTGATCGAAGTTCGACGTCCCGAAGGCCGGCGCCCCCGCGCCGGCCTGCACGGCCTGACTTGCCCCGGAGTTCTGGGCGACGCCCGCGTGACAGTATTGGATCGTCGATCGCACACCGGACCGTTCCGATGACGGCGCGCGATCTCAGTAACTGGTGGAGAGCCAGGACATGTACTGGATCATTCCGCCCACCAGCAGGATCCCGGAGGCGGCCAGCCGGCCGATCCGGTGCCACTCCTGCTTCCGGTACGCCTTCACCCACGCTATGCCGGCGTCCGCGCGGTAGGCGGCACTGCTCCGGGCCGTACTCGGCAGCACCGTGGCCTTGCGCAGCGCCAAGCTCGAGCGGGGCGCGCCCACCAGGGAGGGGAAGATCGCTCGCGTGCGCAGCACGCGGACGTCGACCTCGTAGATCTGCTCGTCGCGCCACCGCCTGGTGCGCTGGGTGAGACGTCTCTCCAGGTACGGCGTGGCCACGTCCTTCCTGGTCAGCCGGCCCCACCAGGTGAGCCGGCGCCAGTGCCCGGCCACGTCGGTGAGCACGTCCAGATAGAGGTGGGCGGCCTCGAAGTCACCGCCCACCAGGCGGTTCGTCTCGCGGCACAGCGCGTCCAGGTGGCCGGCGACGAACGTCAGGTAGTCCGGTGGCGGCTCGTCATCCATCGGCGGAACGACGTACATGACTCCATCGTCGGAGCGTGTCGGTGCCGGGCGCAAGACCGGGGGGTATTAGGGTGTCGAACACACGTACGTGAGGCAGGGGAGGTCCGTGGTGCGCGTGCTCGGCGTCGACCCGGGGCTCACCCGGTGCGGGGTCGGTGTCGTGGAGGGCGTGCCGGGGCGGCAGTGCAAGCTGATCGGCTACTACGTGGTCTACACCGATCCCGACGACGACATCTCGCTGCGGCTGTTGCGGCTGGACACCGAGTTGGCCGCCCTGGTGGCCGAGCACAAGCCGCAGAGCGTGGCCGTCGAGCGGGTGTTCTCCCAGCACAACGTGCGCACGGTGATGGGCACGGCGCAGGCCAGCGGGGTCGCGATCCTGGCCGGCGCGCGGGCCGGGCTGCCGGTCACCACCTATACGCCGAGTGAGGTCAAGGCGGCCGTGACCGGGTCCGGCGTCGCCGACAAGAAACAGGTGACCGGCATGGTCACCCGGCTGCTCGGGCTCGACGCGCCGCCGAAACCGGCCGACGCGGCCGACGCCCTCGCCCTCGCCATCTGCCACATCTGGCGTGGTGGCACCCGGGCCCGGATCGAAGCCGCCGCGCTGGCGGCCAGAAGGGGAGCACGGCGATGATCGCCAGCGTTCGCGGCGTGGTGGCCGCCATCAACCCGGACAGTGCCGTCATCGAGGTCGGTGGTGTCGGGCTGCAGGTGCAGTGCGCGCCGGGCACGCTTGCCGGCCTGAAGGCCGGCGTCGAGGCGCGGCTGGCGACCAGCATGGTGGTCCGGGAAGACTCCTTGACGCTGTACGGGTTCGCCGACGACGACGAGAAGCAGCTGTTCGAGCTGCTGCAGACCGCGAGCGGGGTCGGTCCGCGGCTGGCGCAGGCGGCGCTGGCCGTGCACCCGCCGGACACCCTGCGGCGCGCCATCGCCGGTGCCGACCTGGCCACCCTGACCCGGGTGCCGGGCATCGGCAAGAAGGGCGCCGAGAAGATGGTCGTCGAGTTGCGCGACCGGATCGGTCCGCTGCCGCTGTCCGACGGCGCGCCGGCCGGCATGCTGCGGGGCGACTGGCAGGAGCAGGTGCGCCAGGGTGTGCTCGCGCTCGGCTGGACGGTGGCGCAGGCCGATCAGGCGGTGGCGGCGGTGGCGGAGACGATCGACGGTGCGGTGCCGCCCGTTCCGCTGCTGCTCCGCCAGGCGATCCGGCTGCTGGGCAAGACCCGATGACCGACGATCTGGTCGCCGCCGAGGCGGGTGACGACGAGCTCGACGCCGAGGCGAGCGTCCGCCCCCGCCGGCTGGCCGAGTTCATCGCCCAGCACCGGGTGCGTGACCAGCTGGAACTGCTGCTGCAGGGCGCGATGGGCCGCGGCGCGCCGCCCGATCACATCCTGCTGTCGGGGCCGCCCGGCCTGGGCAAGACCACGCTTGCCAACATCGTCGCGGCCGAGCTGGGCACGAGCATCCGCACCACGAGCGGCCCGGTGATCGAGCGGTCCGGCGACCTGGCGGCCATCCTGACCAGCCTCGCGCCGGGCGACGTGCTCTTCATCGACGAGATCCACCGCATCGCGAAACCGGCCGAGGAACTGCTCTATTCGGCGATGGAGGACTTCCGCGTCGACGTGATCGTCGGCAAGGGCCCGGGGGCCACCGCGATCCCGCTGGATGTCGAGCCGTTCACTCTCGTGGGTGCCACGACACGCGCGGGATTACTTTCCGGTCCGATGCGTGATCGATTCGGGTTCGTCGCCCATCTCGACTTCTACTCACCGGCCGATCTGGACTCGCTGTTGCATCGGTCGGCGCGCATTCTCGGGGTGCCGATCACCGCGGCGGGGGCGGCCGAGATCGCCGGCCGCTCGCGCGGCACGCCGCGCATCGCGAACCGTCTGCTCCGCCGGGTGCGGGACTATGCCGAGGTGCGGGCCGACGGGGTGGTCACCGAGGAGACCGCCAGGGCGGCACTGAAGGTGTACGACGTGGACGCGCTCGGCCTTGATCGCCTTGACCGCGCCGTGCTGCGGGCGCTCATCGAGTCGTTCCGGGGCGGTCCGGTCGGCCTGTCCACCCTCGCGGTCGCCGTCGGTGAGCAGTCCGATACCGTCGAGGAGGTCTGCGAGCCGTTCCTGGTGCGGGCCGGACTGCTCGCGCGCACCCCCCGCGGCCGGGTGGCGACCGAGGCCGGCTGGCTGCATCTGGGCAAGACGCCGCCGTCCGGAGTCGTGCAGGGCGACCTGTTCGCCCGAGACGCGTGAAATCCCCTCGTAATGTGAACGTGATGTGTGCCGCATTCGGACTTCCCAGGTTGACCGATTAGACTCGCCGCGGTTCAACCGGGATGTGTATATCGCCCTGACGCGCCCGAGTCGCGCGCCGGTGGCTTACGGAAGGCTTTCTAGTGGTTCACGCAGCAGCCGCAGGTGGCTCAGGCGGAAGTGGCTTCACGACGATCCTGTTCCTCCTTCTCCTCTTCGGCGTCGTCTATTTCCTGATGATCCGCCCGCAGCAGAAACGGCGCCGCGAGGCCCAGTCGATGCAGAGCGCGCTCGGTCCGGGCGACCAGATCGTGACGATCGGCGGGCTGCACGGGACCGTTGTATCCATCGATGACGATGTGGCTACTCTGGAGGTCGCTCCCGGCGTCGTGGTGAAGTTCGCCCGTCCGGCTATCGCCCGCGTGCTTCCGAAGCCCGAGCCCGTCGTTGACACGGATGAGGTTCTGGTCGAGGACGAGCCCGTCATCGAGGAGCACCCGGTGATCGTGGACGACACGACCGCCGACAAGAGCAAGAAAGACTGAACAGAGGTTCACGGATCGGCCCGCGGCGCACCCTGCCGTCGGGCCGCTTCGTCCGGCCGGACATCGGCCACGCACAATGATCGGCGCCGCCAGGGGGCGGCCGACACACGCACTAGGGAGACCGAACGCCGTGGCACGACCACCACAGGGACAGATGCATCCCGGACGCCAACTCGGCGTGCTCGGCCTGGTCTTCGTCGTCCTGTATCTGCTTGTGTTCTTCGCCGGTGGCGCGAAGGGCAGCTTCACCGACCGCCTGCAGCCGAAACTGGGCCTGGATCTGGTCGGTGGCACACAGGCCACCTACATCGCCTCCGTGCAGGGCGGCCAGGACCCGTCCAAGGACAGCATGGAGCAGGCCCGGACGATCATCGAGAACCGCGTCAACGCGCTCGGTGTCTCCGAGGCCGAGGTCGTCATCCAGGGCAACCGCAACATCGTGGTGTCGCTCGCGGGTGAGTCCGACGACCAGCTCAAGGACCTCGCGACGGCCGCGCAGATGCGGTTCCGCCTGCTGATCGGCACCACCGGCGACATCGCCCAGACGGCGATGAACCCGTCGACCGCCACGCCGTCGGTGGCCGCCTCGGCCACGCCGTCGGCCGGCGGCTCGGCGAAGCCGTCGGCGAGCGGCAGCGCGCCGGCCGTCAACGCCTCCCCGTCGGCCAAGAGCACGAGCGGCGGCCAGGGCGGTGGCGAGGTCGTGAAGGCGCCGAGCCCGAGCGTCAGCCCGAGCCCGAGCGTCACCTCGACCCCGGCCGCCGACAGCACCGCCCCGGTGCCGGGCCAGGAGCAGGTCTCGCTCGACGACGTCAAGAAGAAGGTCGGCGCCGCCGCCTGGGCCGCGGCCGAGAAGCTGACCGCTCCCGTCGACCTGTCCGCCGACCCGAAGGCCGGCCTGGCCTACTACGGCTTCGGCAAGCTCACCGGCCCCGAGGTCAACGCGCTGAGCCCGGACATGCAGTTCAACATTCCGACCATCGGCTGCGAGAAGCAGCTCGACGAGCGGCCCAACGGCGCCATCGACAACATCCAGTCCAAGGTCGTGGCGTGCTACAACGGCGCCAAGGTCATGTTGGACAAGGCGTCGGTGGTCGGTGACGACATCTCCAAGGCGTCCGCTCAGCTCGACCCGCAGAACGGCCAGTGGGTGGTCTCGCTCGACTTCAAGAGCGAGGGTCAGACCAAATGGACGGCCCTGACGCGTACGGCGTTCAACGCCACCGCGAGCGAGCCCTGCTACACCGCCGCCCAGGCGCTGTACTCGAGCATCGAGCACTGCGCGGTCGCCGTCGTCCTCGACAAGAACGTCATCTCGGCGCCGCAGATCCAGGGCGTGCTGACCAGCACCTCGCAGATCACCGGCCAGTTCACCGCGGTGTCCGCCAAGCAGCTGGCCGACCAGCTCAACTTCGGTGCGATCCCGGTGACCTTCACCGCCGGCCCGGCCCAGACGGTCTCCGCGACGCTCGGCATCCAGCAGCTGCAGGCCGGTCTGCTGGCCGCCGCGATCGGGATGGCCCTGGTCGCGGTCTACGCGTTCTTCTACTACCGCCTGCTCGGCTCGGTCATCTTCCTGAGCCTGATCCTGTCCGGTCTGCTGACCTTCGGCGCGCTGGTCTTCCTCGGCCGTACGGTCGGCTTCACGCTGACCCTGGCCGGTATAGCGGGCTTCATCGTGTCACTAGGTGTGGCCGCGGACTCGTTCGTCATCTACTTCGAACGTCTGAAGGACGAGATCCACGAGGGCCGAACACCGCGCTCCGCGGTGCCCCGCGCGTGGGCCCGCGCCCGCCGCACGATCATCTCGGCGAACACGATCACGATCATGGCCGCCGTGGTTCTCTACATCGTCTCGATCGGCGCGGTGCAGGGTTTCGCCTTCGCGCTGGGTCTGTCGACCGTGCTCGACCTGCTCGTGGTGTTCCTGTTCCGGCACCCGATCATGACGATGTTCGCCAGCACCAAGGCGTTCATGTCGCCGCGGGTCAGTGGCCTCGGCCGCGTCCTGCGTCGCGCCCAGACCGATGCCAAGGAGGCCTGAGATGGCCCGTGAAGGTCTAGCCAGTCGCCTCTACCAGGGCGAAGCGAACATCAACATCGTCGGCCGCCGGAAGACCTGGTTCACCATCGCGGCCGTGCTGGTGCTGATCTCGATCGCCAGCTTCTCGATCAAGCAGTTCGAGTTGGGTATCGAGTTCGCCGGTGGCACGTCGTTCAGCGTGCCCGCCAAGACCACCAGCGGTCAGGTGCTGACCCAGGAAGAGGTCTCCAACGCGGTCGAGCGCGCGGTCAAGTCGGCCGACCCGGAGGCCGAGATCGGCGCCGCGCAGAAGGTCGACAGCGTCGGCAGCGCCGAGAGCTACTTCACGGTCCGGGCCTCCGACCTGACCGCGCCGCAGGCCGAGGCGGCCAAGACGGCAGTGGTCCGGGACCTCGGGGTCAAGGCCGACGACGTCAGCGACGACCGGGTGTCGGCGGCCTGGGGCGGTCAGGTGACCAGACAGGCCATCATCGGTCTGCTCGTCTTCCTGGTCCTGGTGATGGCCTATCTGGTGATCCGGTTCGAGTGGCGGATGGCGGTGGCCGCGCTGTCCTCGCTGCTGCTCGACCTGCTGCTCACCGCCGGCGTCTATTCGCTCGTCGGTTTCGAGGTCACCCCGTCGACGGTGATCGGCTTCCTGACGATCCTCGGTTATTCGCTGTACGACGTGGTGGTGGTGTTCGACAAGGTTCAGGAGAACACCCGTGGCATCACGGCGGGCAGCACCAAGACGTACTCGGAGGCGACGAACCTCGCCGTCAACCAGACCCTGATGCGTTCGATCAACACCGGTCTGGTCGCCCTCCTGCCGGTCGGCGGCCTGCTGTTCATCGGGGCCGGCCTGCTCGGCGCGGGCACCCTGAAGGACCTCGGTCTGGTGCTGTTCGTCGGTATGGGCCTGGGCGTCATCTCCTCGATCATGTTCGCGGCGCCGGTGCTGAGCGCCTTGAAGGACCGCGAGCCGAAGATCAAGGCGCACACCGCCCGGGTGCTCGCCCGGCGCGCGTCGGCCAAGTCCGGCGACGTGGCGCCCCGTGCCGAGCGGCAGCGCCCGGCGAACGTGACCGCGTCCGACGAGGCCCCGGCCCTGGCCACGCTGTCGCCGCGCCCGGGAGCCCGGCCGACCGCGAAGCGCAACACCAACCGCGGCGGTGGCGGCCGTCCCGGTGGGGCCGGCAACCGCCCGAGCGGTGGCACCAAGCCTCGCTGATCCACTTCGCGAACGAAGCGCCCGTCACCCTCCGGTGGCGGGCGCTTCCGCATCCCGGCCGCGACGGGCCGGGCCGCCGGGCTTGGTTAGGCTGGCGCCCGTGACAGATCAAGCTCCTCATGGCGACAGCGGACCGGAGCTCGCCTCCGTCGTTCTCGGCGGCACGGTCGACGTTCTCGACTTCCCCAAGCCGGGGATCGTCTTCAAGGACCTGATGCCCCTGTTCGCCGACGGCGCCGCGTTCCGCCGGGTGGTGGACGGCGTGATCGAGCACTTCGGCCGCGAGTCGTTCGACGTGGTCGCCGGGGTGGAGGCACGCGGGTTCGTGGTGGCCGCCGCGGTCGCCTACGCGACCGGCGTCGGTGTCGTGCCGGTGCGCAAAGCCGGCAAGCTGCCCCGCAAGGCCCTGTCGGCGACATACGAGCTCGAGTACGGCGAAGCCACCCTCGAGGTGCACGAGGACGCTTTCGTCGCCGGGCAGCGCGTCCTGGTGGTCGACGACGTACTCGCCACGGGTGGCACGGCGGGCGCCGCGCTGGAACTCGTCGAACGGGCCGGTGGCACCGTCGCCGGCTTCACGGTTCTCATGGAACTGGGGTTCTTGAAGGGCCGGGAGCGGCTCGCGCCCCGCCCCGTACACGCGATGTTGACCGTTTGATTGGGTTTCGTCCGGTTGATAACCGCTCTTTCGGAGGTTCGGCCGGGGCATCCGGGAAGTGTGTGCGGGTAGGATGGCGTTCCTAACCAGGTGACCAACAGCAGGGGCTCCGGGATGAGTGAGCTTCACCGGCCGACGGTGACCGGCGAGGTTTCTGTCGAAGGTGTGAGGAGACCGGTGTCCAGCGACGTCGCCCCTCCGGCGGAGGGCTCGGTGCAGCCGACCGACAAGGCAGGGACCGGCGCGGACGCGACAGCGTCCGCCGCGGACGGCACCCCGGAGGCTTCCACGCCCCGGCCGGCCGTCCCCGCCGTCGATCCCGAGGCCACCCAGCCGATGCCGCCCGGCGAGGAGCCGAGCAGCGCTTTCAGCGGCCTGGCCGGTGCCCCCACCGGGCGCCGGGTCCGAGCGCGCCTGGCCCGCTTCAACGCGCCGTGGCAGAGCACCCAGGTCAGCGAGGTGCTCGAGCCGCTGATCGCCACCCACCGGGCCAGCCACCCCAAGGCCGACGGACGGCAGCTGCAGCGGGCCTTCGACGTGGCCGCCCGCTGGCACTCGGGGCAATACCGGAAGTCCGGCGACCCCTACATCACCCACCCGCTCGCCGTGGCGACGATCCTGGCCAACCTCGGCATGGACACGACCACGCTGGTGGCGGCGCTGCTGCACGACACGATCGAGGACACCGACTACTCCCTCGAGTCGATGAAGACCGACTTCGGCGCCGAGGTGGCGCTGCTGGTCGACGGCGTGACCAAGCTCGACCGGGTCAAGCTGGGTGACGCGGCCAAGGCCGAGACGATCCGCAAGATGGTCGTGGCCATGGCGAAAGACCCGCGGGTGCTGGTCATCAAGCTGGCCGACCGGCTGCACAACATGCGCACCCTGACCTTCCTGCCCCGGCCCAAGCAGGAGCAGAAGGCCAAGGAGACCCTCGAGATCCTGGCGCCGCTGGCCCACCGGCTCGGCATGAACACGATCAAGTGGGAGCTCGAGGACCTCGCCTTCGGCACGCTGTTCCCGAAGCGGTTCGAGGAGATCAACCGCCTCATCGGTGAGCACCAGCCGCAGCGGGAGGCGCTGCTGCGCCAGGTGACCAACCGGGTCGGCCTCGACCTGAAATCGGCGAAGATCAAGGCCGAGGTGACCGGCCGGCCCAAGCACCTCTACTCGATCTACCAGAAGATGATCGTGCGGGGCCGCGACTTCAACGACATCTACGACCTGGTCGGGGTGCGCATCCTGGTCGACACGGTCCGCGACTGCTACGCCGCGCTGGGGGTCATCCACGCGAACTGGCAGCCGGTGCCGGGCCGGTTCAAGGACTACATCGCGATGCCGAAGTTCAACATGTACCAGTCGCTGCACACGACGGTCATCGGCCCGACCGGCAAGCCGGTCGAGATGCAGATCAGAACCTTCGCGATGCACCGGACGGCGGAGTTCGGCATCGCCGCCCACTGGAAGTACAAGGAGCAGAAGGGCGCGACGATCGTCGGCCCGCCGGCGCACATCGACGAGATGACCTGGCTGCGGCAGCTGCTCGACTGGCAGCGCGAGGCGAGTGACCCGTCCGAGTTCCTCGACGCGTTGCGCTTCGACCTGTCCAGCCAGGAGGTCTACGTCTTCACGCCGAAGGGCGACGTGATCCCGCTGCCGACCGGTTCGACGCCTGTCGACTTCGCCTACGCGGTGCACACCCAGGTCGGGCACAAGTGCATCGGGGCGCGGGTCAACGGCAAGCTGGTGCCGCTGGAGTCGACGCTGTCCAACGGCGACGTCATCGAGATCTTCACGTCGAAGTCGGCCACCGCCGGCCCGACCCAGGACTGGCTCGGCTTCGTCAAGAGCCCACGGGCCCGCACGAAGATCAGGCAGTTCTTCAACAAGGAGCGCCGCGAGGAAGCGATCGAGATCGGCAAGGAGGCGATCGTCAAGGCGATGCGCAAGCAGGGCCTGCCCCTGCAGCGCATGCTGACGAGCGAGAACCTCACCACGATCGCGCGTGACCTGCACCTGGCCGACGTGGCCTCGCTCTACGCCGCGGTGGGGGAGAGCACCGTCTCGGCCCAGTCGGTCGTGCAGAAACTCGTCGCCGGCTTCGGCGGCGAGGAGGGCGCGGTCGAGGACATCGCCGAGACCGCCGTCGCGACCCGCCCGCCCCGCAACCGCACCACCACGCAGGACCCCGGCGTCGTGGTCAAGGGCGTCAGCGACGTGTGGGTCAAACTGGCCCGCTGCTGCACCCCGGTCCCCGGCGACGCGGTCTTCGGCTTCGTCACCCGCTCCGGCGGCGTCAGCGTCCACCGGGAGGACTGCGCCAACGCCGAGGACCTCCGCGACCAGCCGGAACGCGTGGTCGAGGTGAGCTGGAAACCCACCAGCGCGTCCACCTTCCTGGTGGCGATCCAGGTGGAGGCGCTCGACCGGCACAAACTGCTGGCCGACGTCACCCGGGTGCTGTCGGAGGAGCGGGTCAACATCCTGTCCGCCACCGTCACCACCACCCGCGACCGAGTGGCAGTCAGCCGCTTCACCTTCGAGATGGCCGACCCCAAACACCTCGGCCACCTGGTCGCCGCCGTCCGCAAGGTCGACGGAGTGTTCGACGCCTACCGCGTCACCTCCGGCGCCTGACCGCGGCGGTTACGCGAGGCGGCGGAGCACTGTCTCGATAGCGATCTCGACTCGAGAGGTCATGCCGGGCGCATCGACAAGACGGCGCCCGGCGACCTGACCTTGGATCCACTTCGGGTCGCTGTCGTCATAGTGCAGCAGGGCGTACAAGTCCCACCACGGATCGAGGGTCACCCCGGCGATCGACTCATAGCGCGACCGCAACTGCTCCGCCCACTCCGGCGAGTAGAGCGCCGCCAGGTAGCGCCGGCAGTGCCCGACATCAAGAGCGCGTGACCCTCGATGAATGCCGTTCCAGTCGGTCAGTCCGGTGATCCGCCCACGCGACCACAGCAGGTTGACCGGCAACAGGTCGCAGTGCAGGAAGACAGCGGTGTCCTTCGGCGGCGCCTGCGCCATGACTCCGAACGCCTCATGCCACACAGCCGGCTTCCGCGCGCCGGCCGGCACCTGAAACGCGTCCCGCGGAGCGATCCAGGAATCCGTCCACGGCCGGAAGATCTTCGCCGGAAGATCGAGGGAATGCAGCAGTACGGCAATCTCCGCGATCCTGGTCATCCACGACCGGGGGTCCGCCGGGTTGAGGTCGACATGTCCCGGCAACCGGGTCATCAGCAATGCGGGGGCGCCGCCGGTGCGGGCGCCGGCGACATCAGCGGCCAGGATGCTCGGCACCGGAAGCCCGCTTCCGGCCACCACACCGAGGTTGGCGATCTCCTTTTCGAGGGCTTGGCGCAGGCCGAGCCCGCCCGGGTACTGCCGCAGCACGACGAACGTCCGCGTTCCGTGCCGCTCGACCGTCAGCCGATGAACGGCGGAGCAGACGCCCCCGGTCAACCGGCGACGGCCGACGATGCGACTGCCGCGACCCATCGACGCCGCGACCCAGTCGAGAGTCTCCGCGGAGGGCCGGCGCTGTCTGAACCCACTGTCCCGCCAGTCGCCGCCGGTCATGTGCGCGAGCCTATTCGCCGGGGACCGGGCTCGCTATGCGGCCGAGATCAGCCATGGCAACGCGGTGATGCTGGCCTTTACCTGCTGGTGGCCGGCCCGATTTGCAAACCCGGCTCGACGCCCTGGCCCGGGGCCGTCCGGAACCGCCTGGTGCTCGCGTGCGCACCTCGAACGAGCCGTGGCCATGGCCGACCGACAAGCTGACCGCATTGCGCCTTGCCGGATGGTTGGTCACCGACTCGCCGTATGTTCGCAGCCCGCACTCACCACCTCGGACGGTCTGATCCGGCGGCCGAGGGAGGTGTGGTCAAGACCCGCGATGCGACGGTCTGCTGTGCTCACCCACTTATGCCGGCCGCGACGGCCACCCGGGCTACGTCGGCCCGGCGGGCGGCACGGGGGAGGGCGGGAGCGTCACTGTCCACTCGGGACGGACGCGGGTCGTTCGGGCGGCTGGGGGCGCGGCAGCTGGGTCTTGGGCGGGGGGAGCTTGCGGCGGGCGTGCCAGGGGAGTGGTGGGACGCGCGTACTGAAGAAAAGGGCGAGGCCGGCCGGCCTCGCCCTGTGCGTCAAGCGGGAGTTACGACATCGTCAGGGCTTTGATGTCGACTTCCTTCTTGGGGTGGCCGCCGCCCGCGGAGGCCTTGAACGCCTCGTCGTCGCCGGCCTTCATGACGTCCTTGACGATGTCCAGGCCGGTGGTGACGGTGCCGAGCAGGGTGTAGCTCGCCGGGAGCTGGGTGTCTTCGGCGCAGATGAAGAACTGGCTGCCGGTGCTGCCCGCCTTGCCGGTGTTGGCCATGGCGATCGAGCCGGCGGGGTAGGGCTTGTTGGTGTCGGTGGGGAGGTTCTCCTCAGCCATGGTGTAGCTGGGGCCGCCCTGGCCGTCGGTGTCGCGGTAGCCCTTGCCGGAGGCGAACGGGTCGCCGCACTGCAGCACCTTGAAGTTGGCCTCGTTGACCATGCGGTGGCACTTGGTGTTGTCCCAGAACTTCTTGCTCGCGAGGTAGCTGAAGCTGGCGGCGGTGCAGGGGACCTTCGCCTTGTCGAGGTTGGCGACGATCTTGCCGAGGTTCGTGTCCATCGTCATGGTCGCGGTGCCGGTGTTGGGCGCGGTGGCGGGCGGGGTGCCGACGTCCTTGGTCTTGCCGCCGCCGGTGTCCGGCGTCCAGGTGCAGGCGACCGACCCGGCCGGGACGGAACTCGCGGCCGCGGTGCTCTTCTTGTCGTCGTCCTTGAACGGGTTGACGATGAAGAACACGACGCCGGCGACGACCACGACGGCGATCGCCGATCCGATGATCGTCTGTCGCTGGCGCCGCTTGCGGGCGGACTCGGCGCGCTCGGCCATCTCCTTCTCGAGCCGGGCCCGGGCCGCCTGGCGCTGCTTGTCCTTGATCGACGACACGGTGGTCCTCCTGCTGTGTTCGGCCTGGGGGGAGTTAAGACTGGGCGCTCGCCGACGGTGCCGCGGAGGCAGCGGTGTCGCCGAAGGTGAGCGTCTTGATCGTGATCTTCGTCTTGGGCTTGATCTTGTCGCCGGCCGAGTCCGCAACGGTGGGGATCTTGCCGATCTTGGTGACGGTGTCCATGCCGGCGGACACCGTGCCGAGGATCGAGAACTCAGGGCTGGCCGGCGAGTAGTCCTTGAAGAAGATCAGGAACTGGCTGCCGTTGGTGCCGGGCGGGTTACCGATCAGGGCGACCGTGCCGGCGGGGTAGAGCACCGGCTTGCCACCCGGGCCGGCGCTCGGCGAGGGGTCCGGCGCGGCCGGGGTGTTCTCGCTGTAGACGCTGTACGTCGGGCCGCCGAGTCCGGTGCCGCTCGGGTCGCCGCAGCGGAGCGCGCCGTAGGTCGTGATCTCGTGGCACGTGGTGTTGTCGAAGAACTTCTTGGTCGCGAGGTACCGAAGATCCTCGGTGCCGCACGGCGCCTTCTCCTGATCCATCTCGACCTTGATGGGCGCACCCTGGTCGGTGCTGATGGTCATGGTGTCGGAGCCGAGCGTCGGAATGCCCTTGGTTCCGGGCGTGCCGACGTCCTTGAGGTTGGTGTTGGTGGTCGCGCTCTGCGGCGTCCAGGCACACACGTCCTGAGCGGCCGTGTCCTCCTTTTTGTCGGCGGAGTCGAACGCGCCGCCGACCCAGGCGATGCCGCCGACGATCAGCAGGACCGCGAGACTCACGCCGAGTCCGGCGTAGAGGCGTCGCTTGCCCCGCTCCTTGGAGGCACGCTTCGCCATCCGCCGATCGTGCTTCGCCCGCGCGAGCTTGCGCTGCCGGTCCTTACTGGAAGCCACCGAACGTTGCCCTTCTTCACATGCTCTTCGTCACACGCCCGCAAGAGTGTACGGGTAGCTCCTGGGAAAGTGGTGTGCCCCCGCCGGGAGGATGCCGTGTCCAGGGATGTTCACCGGTTCGATCATTCGATGCATCCAGCCGGGCGAATATATGGGTTGTCGGCCGGCTAGTTGTCGAGGTGCAATGTGCACGTGCCTAGGTCCGACCGGGCCCGGCCCGGCTCCGGCCGCCCGGTGGACATCCGTGCGGGCGGCACTCGTTACGATTTGCTCCGGACTAGCTGAGAGGTTGTGGTCGTGCTCGTCACCGGCGTTGAGGCGCAGGCCTTCGGCACCAACTGCTATGTGGTCGCCGCCGGGCCGGGCGAGCAGTGCCTGATCGTCGACCCCGGCATCGGCGTGCTCGAGCGGCTCGACTCGCTGCTCGCCGAGCACCGGCTGCACCCGGCCGCGGTGCTGCTCACCCACGGCCACGTGGACCACACGTTCTCGGTCGCGCCGGTGTGCGGCGCGCGCGGCATCACGGCCTATGTGCACCCCGCCGACCTGGAGATGCTCGCCGACCCGGCCAAGGGCCTGAGCACGGATCTCGTCCAGCTCTTCGGCGGCCGGCTGGAATACTCCGAGCCCGAGGACGTCGCGGAACTCACCGACGGCGCGGTCCTGAACATCGCCGGCATCGAGATCGCCGTCGACCACGCGCCCGGCCATACCGGCGGGTCGGTGCTTTTCCGCCTGCCCGGAGACGACGCCCCGCTGTGCCTTTCGGGTGACGTTCTCTTCGCGGGATCCATCGGGCGCACCGACCTGCCGGGCGGCAGCACCGACACGATGATGGCCAGCCTGCGGGACAAGATCCTGCCGCTCGCCGACGAGACCGTCGTCCTGCCCGGCCACGGACCGGCCACCACCATCGGCCGTGAGCGCGCGACCAACCCGTACCTGCGGGAGTTGAGCGCCGCGCCCGGCCGCGGACTTTAGGGGTTAGTAGTGCCTATCTCTGGCTTTCCGGAATGGCTTCCCGCGCAGCGCATGATCGAGCAGCGGGTCGTCGATCGCCTTCGTTCGACCTTCGAGCTGTACGGCTTCGCTCCGCTCGAGACGCGCTCGGTCGAGCCGCTCGACACCCTGCTCAGCAAGGGGGAGACCTCGAAGGAGGTCTACCTGCTGCACCGCCTGCAGGGTTCGGCGGACGCCACCGGCGAGGATCAGCTCGGCCTGCACTTCGATCTGACGGTGCCGTTCGCCCGCTTCGTCGTGGAGAACGCGGGCAAACTGCAGTTCCCGTTCCGCCGCTACCAGATCCAGAAGGTGTGGCGGGGCGAGCGCCCGCAGGAGGGCCGTTACCGCGAGTTCCTGCAGGCCGACATCGACGTGGTCAACCGCGACTCGCTGCCGTTCCACTACGACACCGAGATGCCGCTGGTGATCGGCGACGCGCTGAGCGGCCTGCCGATTCCGCCGGTCCGCATCCTGGTCAACAACCGCAAGGTGTGCGAGGGCTTCTACCGCGGCCTCGGCCTCGCCGACACCGACCAGGTGCTGCGCACGGTCGACAAGCTCGACAAGATCGGCCCGGCCAAGGTGGCCGGCCTGCTCGTCGAGACCGCCGGGGCGACCGAGGCCCAGGCCGCGGCCTGCCTGGAGCTGGCCGCGATCTCGGCCGACGACGGCTCGTTCGTCGAGGCGGTGCGCAAGCTGGGAGTCACCGACCCGCTGCTCGACGAGGGCCTCGGCGAGCTGGTACGGGTGGTGCAGGCGGCCCGGGAGCACGCACCGGGCCTGGTCGTCGCCGACCTGAAGATCGCTCGCGGCCTCGACTACTACACCGGCACGGTCTACGAGACCCAGCTGCTCGGCTACGAGCGGTTCGGGTCGATCTGCTCCGGCGGCCGTTACGACAACCTCGCCTCGTCCGGCAAGGAGCGGTTCCCCGGCGTGGGCATCTCGATCGGGGTGTCGCGCATGCTCGGCCTGCTCTTCGGCCGCCAGGCGCTGACCGTGTCCCGGTCGGTGCCGACAGCCGTGCTCGTCGCCCTGCCCCACGAGGACCAGCGGGTGGCGTGCGACCGGATCGCCGGCGCGCTGCGCCGCCGCGGCATCCCGACCGAGGTGGCGCCGGCCGCGGCGAAATTCGGCAAGCAGATTCAGTACGCCGATCGCCGTGGCATTCCGTACGTCTGGTTCCCGGGCGAGCCCGACACGGTCAAGGACATCCGCTCGGGTGAGCAGGTCGAGGCCGACGCCGCCGGATGGGCGCCACCGGTCGCCGACCTGCACCCGGCGGTCGGTGCCGGCGAGCCTCGATGATCCGCCGCCGCCCGTTGCCGCCGCCCGGGAGTCGGCTGTGAATCCGGAGGCGATGACGGATACCGGCGGGTAGGAGGCTACGGTGGCGTAGGTTACGCAACCGTAGGGAGAGACCGTGGACCAGACCGCCCTGCTCATCGAGCTGGAGCCCGTGGTGGCCGCCAACCTTGACCGGCATCTGTCGCTGGCCAAGGAGTGGTTTCCGCACGAGTACGTGCCGTGGAGCGAGGGCCGCACCTTCGACGGCCTCCTGAACGGCGAGCCGTGGCTGGAGACCGACGCCAAACTGCCCGACGTGGCCCGGACCGCGCTCATCGTGAACCTGCTGACGGAGGACAACCTCCCGTCGTACCACCACGAGATCGCGTCGCTGTTCGGCCGGGACGGTGCGTGGGGGACTTGGGTGCACCGCTGGACGGCCGAGGAGGGCCGGCACGGCATCGCCCTGCGCGACTACCTCACGGTGACGCGCGCGGTCGACCCGGTGGCACTGGAGCGGGCCCGGATGGTCCACATGCAGGCCGGCTACGCCACCTACCACCCCGACGAGATGATGCACTCCATCGCGTACGTGGCGTTCCAGGAACTCGCGACGCGCATCTCGCACCGCAACACCGGCAAGGCCACCGGCGACCCGGTCGCCGAGCAGCTGCTGGCGCGGGTGGCGGCCGACGAGAACCTGCACATGGTCTTCTACCGCAACCTGCTGGCGGCCGCGTTCGACCTGGACCCCGATCACGCGATGCGGGCGGTGACCGACGTGGTGGCCGACTTCCAGATGCCCGGCGCCAACATCGAGGGCTTCCAGCGCAAGGCGGTCTCGATCGCCCTGGCCGGCATCTACGACCTGCGTCAGCACCGCGACGAGGTACTGCAGCCGGTACTGCGCCAGTGGGATGTGTTCGGCCGCACCGGCCTGAGTGCCGAGGGCGAGAAGGCGCGCGAGGAGCTGGCCGGCCACATGGACGAGCTGGAGCTGCAGGCGTCGCGGTTCGAGGAGAAGCGCGAGGCCCGGCGGCAGCGTCTGAACCGCTGACCCGGGGCGCGGCCCGCGCGGGACAACCCCGCCCGGGCCGCGGAGCCGCTCGGCGGTGAAAATCAGCGCGTGACCACCGCCGAGATCTCGCCCTGGGCGCCGCTGCGCCAACCCGTGTTCCGTGTCCTGTGGGTGGCGGTTCTGGCCGGCAACGTCGGCACCTGGATGCAGACGGTCGGTGCGCAGTGGCTTGTCGTCGACGAAGCCGACGCGGCCACCTGGGTGAGCCTGGTGCAGACCGTGACCATGGTGCCGGTCCTGCTGCTGGCGCTGCCGTCGGGCGCGCTGGCCGATCGGTTCGACCGGCGCCGGCTGCTGCTGGCGGTGCAGGTCGCGCTGTTCGCGGTCGCCGCCGTGCTGACCGCGCTGACCTGGCTCGATCTGATGCCGCCGGCGTTGCTGCTGGTCTTCACGTTCCTGCTGGGCGTCGGCCAGGCGGTGACCCTGCCGACGTGGCAGGCGGTGATCCCCGAGGTGGTGTCGCGCGACGAGCTGCCGTCGGCGTCGGCGCTCGGGGCGGTCAACACCAACCTGGCCCGCTCGGCCGGACCGGCGGTGGCGGGTCTGCTGGTGGCGCACCTCGGCTCGGCCGCCGTGTTCGGGCTCAACGCCCTGTCGTTCGCCGTGTTCGCGGTCGCGCTGGCCGGGTGGCGGCGGCCGGCGCAGGCGCCCGACTCGCACCCGGAGCATCTGGGGTCGGCGCTGCGGGCGGGCGGCCGTTATGTCCGGTACGCCCCGTCGGTACGTCTGCTTCTTCTACGGGTCGCGCTGTTCGTTCTGCCGGGCAGCGTGGTGTGGGGCCTGTTGCCCGTCGTCGCGCGCCAGGAGCTGGGGATGGGCGCGAGCGGTTACGGCATCCTGCTGGCCGCGCTCGGGGTCGGGGCGATCGCGGGTGCCCTGCTGATGCCGCGAATCCGCGAGGCCTCGTCCCCGGGCCAGCTCATCGTCGCCGCCGGCCTCGTCTATGCGCTGGCGCTCGTGGTGGTCGCGCTGGTGCCCGACCGGATCGCGGTCGTCGCGGTGCTGGTGGCGGCCGGGCTCGCGTGGATGGCGCTGGTGTCCCGGATGAACGCGACTCTGCAGCTGTTCCTGCCGAACTGGGTCCGGGCCCGCGGCTTCGGCATCTACCAGGTGGTGTTCGCGGGCGGCCAGGCGATCGGCGCGCTCACCTGGGGCCAGGTCACCGAGGCGTTCGGGCTCGCGACGGCCTTCCTCGCGGCCGCCGTGCTGATGGCGGCGGGCACGGTGACCGTGGCGTGGTGGCCGGTGCGGGAGGTCGACGGCACCGACCGGTCGCCGGCGATCTACTGGGCCGAGCCGCACCTGATGTTGCAGCCGCACCTGGACGAGGGGCCGGTGCTGGTCACGGCGGTCTACCGGGTGGACGAGACGAACGCCGACGAGTTCCGCGCGGCCATGCACAAGGTGCGGGGGTCGCGGCAGCGCACCGGCGCGACCCGGTGGGGGCTGTTCCGCGACGGCGCCGATCCGGCGAAGTTCGTCGAGGTCTATCAGGTGCCGACGTGGGCCGAGCATCTGCGGCAGCACGAGGGGCGGTTGACGAAGCGGGACGAGGGGGTGGAGGAAAGTGCGGTGGCGCTGGCCCGGGGACCGGCCGAGGTGACCCATCTGCTGCCCGCTGACTACCCGCGTTAGGCGG
Source organism: Paractinoplanes ferrugineus (assembly GCF_016862195.1). Taxonomy (GTDB): domain Bacteria; phylum Actinomycetota; class Actinomycetes; order Mycobacteriales; family Micromonosporaceae; genus Actinoplanes; species Actinoplanes ferrugineus. The sequence goes on from NZ_BOMM01000038.1 coordinate 115,690, forward strand.
ATGTTTCGTATTTGTTCCAGTTAATCTCGACGAAGGCCGCTTCGTGCTCGCTGGGGAGGGCTCGCTGGGGAGGGCCCGCTGAGGAGGGACTGTGTCGAGTCACGGGCGTCTGCTGATCATCGGTGGTGCGGCCGGACCCGATCTGCTCGCCCGGTTCGTCGAGCTGGCCGGCGGCCCGGCGGCCCGCATCGTGGTGATCGCCACCGCGTCGTCGGCGCCGGCCGCCGCGGAGGAGACGCACTGCGAGGCGTTCACCGCCCTCGGCGCGGGTGAGGTCGTGCCACTGCGGATCGACACGCGGGCCGACGCCTGTTCCCCGGTGACCGAACCCGTCCTGCGGCGCGCCTCCGGTGTGTTCTTCACCGGCGGTGACCAGGAGCGGATCACTGCGGTGATCGGCGGGACGGCCACCGACTCGCTGCTGCAGACCCTGGTGGCGGCGGGCGCGACGGTCCTCGGCGGGACGAGCGCGGGCGCGGCCGTCATGTCCGGCACCATGATCGTCGAAGGCGACGGACCCGGCGTGAGCCGCGCGAGCGTACGCACCGGGCCGGGCCTCGAGTTCCTCCCCGGGGTGCTGATCGACCAGCACTTCGCCGAGCGGGGCCGGGTCAACCGGCTGCTCAGCGCCGTCGCCCTCTATCCGCACGAGCTGGGCCTGGGCATCGACGAGAACACCGCGATCCTCACCGACGGCGACCGGTTCGAGGTGCTGGGCAGCGGCGCGGTCACCGTCGTCGACGCGGGCGCCGCCACCGACATCCGGGTTCCGGCCCGGGGCCCGATCACGCTGGCCGGGGCACGCATCCACGTGCTGCCCGCGGGTCACGCCTTCCACCTCACGGGACGCCGGCCGGTCGTCGACGCACCCGCAGCCGAACGGGGAGTCACATGAAGATCGAAAGCCTGCGCCGTCTGCGCGGACCCAACGTCTACCTGTCCCGCCCGGCCGTGGTCGCCCGGCTCGACCTGGGTGCCCTGGCCGGGGTGGAGACCTGCGACATCACCGGTTTCCCGGAACGGCTCCTGCGCGCGCTGCCCGGCCTCACCGAGCACCACTGCGCGGCCGGCGCGCCCGGCGGGTTCGTCAGCCGGTTGCGGGGCGGCACCTATTTCGGGCACGTCACCGAGCACGTCTGCCTGGAGCTGTCCCAGCTGATCGGCCGGGACGTCAGCTTCGGCCGGACCGTCTCGACCGACGAGCCGAGCGTCTACCAGCTGATCCTGGAGTGTCCGGTGGACGAGCCCAGCGACTCGTCGGTGCCCCGGGACCTGCTGACCATGGCGGTGGAGCTGGTCACCGAGATCGTGGCGGGGCGATCCTTCTCCGGCGTCGCGCTGGCCTCCGCCGCTTCCGGCATCCCGCAGATGCAGCATGGATCGGCGGCCGACCGGCTCGCCGAACTCGCCGCGATCGCCTCGCTCGCCGAACGCGAGGCGACCGGGCCGAGCACCCGGGCGATCATCGCGGCCGCCCGGCGCCGTGGCATCCCGGTCGAACGGTGCGGCGACCTCAGCCTCATTCGGCTGGGCTGGGGCAACCGGCGGCGGCTGGCGTGGGCGGCGATGAGCGACCGCACCAGCGGCGTCGGCATCGACATCGCCGGCGACAAGGAGATCACCCGGCGGCTGCTCGCCGACGCCGGTGTGCCGATCCCGGCCGGCGGGCAGGCATGCACGGCGGCCGCGGCGGCCCGGCTCTTCGCCGAGCTGGGCGGGCCGGTCGTGGTCAAACCCCGGCAGGGCCGGCAGGGCGATCGGGTCACGCTGAACGTCATGACGGGAGCGGAGACGACGTACGCGTTCAGCGCCGCCGGCGAGGACGTGATCATCGAGCGGCAGCTGGCCGGTCGTGACTACCGGGTGCTGGTGGTGGCGGGCGAGGTGGTGGCCGCCGCCGAGCGGATCGCCGCGCACGTCGTCGGCGACGGCCGCAGCACGGTCACCGAACTGGTCGACCGCACCAACACCGATCCGCGCCGGGGGGCCGGCCACTCCCGCGTCCTGACCCGGATCACGGTGGACGACGCGGTGCTGCGCGTGCTCGAGCGGCAGGGGCACACGCTGGCCTACGTACCGTCCGCGGGTCAGAAGGTCTGGCTGCGCGAGACCACCAACCTGTCCACCGGCGGGACCAGCCACGACGTCACCGACCGGGTGCACCCCGACGTGACCCGGCTGTGCCTGCGGGTGGCGGCCCTGGTGGGGCTGGACATCTGCGGCATCGACCTGCGGCTGGCCGACATCGCCGACCCGCTCGCCCCGGTGCGTGCCGGCGACGAGGTGAGCGGCGGCGTGATCGAGGTCAACGCGGTGCCCGGCCTGCGCATGCACCTGGCGCCGGTGCGGGGCCGCGCGCACGACGTGGGCGACGCGATCGTGCGGGCGATGTTCCCGGCCGGGTCGGACGGGCGCATCCCGGCCGTCGCGGTGACCGGCACCAACGGCAAGACGACGGTGGCCCGGATGACCGCGCACCTGCTCGGGGACTCGGGCAAGCGGATCGGGCTCACCACCACCGACGGGGTGAGCATCGACGGGCGGGAGATCTTCCGGGCGGACGCGACCGGGCCGCTGTCCGCGCAGATGGTCCTCGGCGATCCGGGGGTGCAGGTCGCGGTGCTGGAGACGGCGCGCGGCGGGCTGCTCAAACGCGGTCTCGGGTACGACTGGTCGGACGTCGGTGTGCTCACCAACATCACGGCCGATCACCTGGGACAGGACGGGCTCGCCACGATCGAGGACCTCGCGCACGTCAAGGCCCTGGTCGCGGAGCGGGTCCGGGACGGCGGCACACTCGTGCTCAACGCCGACGACCCGTGGGTGCGCTCGCTCGTCGACCGGCCGCGGGTGCGCGCCGACCGGAAACGGATCGTCTGGTTCGGTCTCGATCCCCGGCAGCCGGTCGTGGTGGAGCACCTCGCCAAGGGCGCCACCGCCTTCCTCCTGCAGGACGGCTGGCTGGTGCAGGCGACCGGGGCGCGGCGCACCCCGCTGGTGCGGCTGGCCGACCTGCCCGGGGCGTACGGCGGAGCGGCCCTGCACGCCGCCGCGAACGCACTGGCCGCCGCGGCCGCCGCCCGCGCCCTCGGGGCCGGCCAGGAGTCGGTGACCCGCCGCCTCGCCGATTTCGACCCGGCCGTGGCGAACCCCGGCCGCGCCACCCTGCTGCGGCTCGGTGACGTGGCCGTGTTCGTCGACTACGCGCACAACCCGGCCGCTCTCGCCGCCACTCTGCGGACCCTGCACGAGCTGTGGGGGGCCGAACGGTGCGTGGCCGCGGTGACCCTGCCCGGCGACCGGCGGGACGACCTGCTGGCGGCGTGCGCGCAGATCGTCGCGGACGGGGTGGGCCGGGCCGTGCTCTACGACGACGAGGATCCGCGGGGCCGGGAGCCGGGGGAGGTGTCCGCGCTCGTCGAGCGGGAGATGCGGGCCCGCCGGCCGAAGCTGCTGTCGATGCGGGCGGACAGCTACCGGGAGGCGATCACGTCGGCGCTGTCTCTGGCGCGGCCGGGGGAGGTCGTCCTGGTGCTGTACGAGAGGCTGGCGCCGGTGCTCCGCCTGCTGTCGGAGCTGGGGGCGGCGCGTGCCGGGAGTGCGCCGCTGCCGACGACTCCCGCGCCGGGGGCGCTGCGGTCACCGGCGCGCGAGCTGGTCCGGGGCGTACTGCAGGGTTGAGCGGCGAAAGTCCCCACTTCCCGGCGGTTTGCCTCGTCGGGGGACAATGGCACAGGGATCTGACTGAACAGCCGAGGGGATCACCCGATCAGATGGGGTTGCACAGCTAGACCCTTCAACTTTTGTCATACGGCGAGTATTTAAAGATCATCTGTTTGTTACTGTCGTTGTTCCGATCAGTGATCGGATGACGACAGGGTGTGGATTCCTCCGGTGTGGACCTTCAGAACGCTGAACTTGCGACCGTTCCGAATTTTCCCGCTAAATAGGTTTTTCTCAGGGAAAAAGGCCCGGCGCTGCGTCCAAGATCCGACTTTTGGCGTGGTCCCGCCCGCTTCGACGAGTGGGATATGACGGGAAACGGACGGTAACGGTTCGCAGGTAGATGCCGCTGTCGAGCGCTCGTGGTAGATGCCGATAGTGGGCTAACATCTCGCCGTTGATGGGGAACACCTGTGAGGGTGCGGCCCCAACGTCGAGAAGCATGGCGGTGCGGCTCGGCGTTACTTCGGAGCGCACATGTGGGGGCACATGAGCACGACGGACCTGCCCGGAGCGAGCCTGCTGGCCGATAGATATCGGTTGGTGGAGCGGCTCGGTGCCGGCGGGATGTCAGTGGTGTGGCGAGGGTTCGACGAGGTGCTCGGGCGCCTGGTCGCGGTGAAAGTTCTGCCGCCGTCGACAAGCGCGGACCCGGCCTTCCGGCGTCGGCTGCGGGCTGAGGCCCAGGCTGCCGCTCGTCTGTCCCACCCCAACATCACCAATGTCTACGACTACGGCGAGGCGGTCACCGTCGACGGTGAGCCCGTGCCGTACGTCGTCATGGAACTCATCGACGGCGAGTCGCTCGCCGCCGTTCTCGCCCGGGCCCGCCGGCTGCCATGGCAGCACGCGGTCCGGATCACCGCCGAGGTGGCCGCCGCACTGGCCGCCGCGCACTCGCGCGGCATCGTGCACCGCGACGTCACCCCGGCCAACGTCATGCTCACCGCGACCGGGGCCAAGGTCGTCGACTTCGGCATCTCCGCCCTGATCGGGGAGAACGACATCGACCCCGACGGCAGCCTGCTCGGCACGCCGGCCTACCTCGCGCCCGAGCGGCTCGAGGGTGGCCAGGTCAGCCCGGCCACCGACGTCTACGCGGTCGGCCTGCTGATCTACCGCACGCTTATCGGGCAGCTGCCGTGGGACGTCGGCACCACCACCGCACTCCTGCGCGCCCACCAGTACATCGAGCCCGACCCGCTTCCGTCGGTCGAGGGCCTGCCGCACGCGGTCTCCGCGCTCGTCGGCCGCTGCCTCGAGAAGCGTCCGGCGGACCGCCCGTCGAGCGCCGAACTGGCGCACGTGCTGGCCGGCATCGCGGCCGGTGCGCCCGGCGCGGCCCGCGGCTACGTTCCGGACTGGTCCGAGAGCGGCGAGGACACCACGATCCTGCCGAGCCAGCGGTCCTATCCGGACGTGATCCGCGGCAACGGCATGCCCGGCCCGCAGAGCACTCCGGCATCACCGGCCCCGCACGGGGCTGCCGGAGCGCCGGTCCTCTACGGTTCCGGCGGCTCGCCGGAGCCGTCCGCTCCGCACGCCGAGGAGCAGGCACCGGTGCGCAACAGCCGGTTCGGCGCGCTGCGCTCCGGACCGGTCATGATGAGCGCGGCCGCAGCCGGTGCGAGCGGACTGCGGCCCGCGTTCGACGGCACCCAGCCGCCCGGAGAGCCCCCGGTGGGCTCGGGCAAGGGTAAGAGCCGCAACGACCCGCCGCAGAACCACACGCGGCGCGTCATGTTCGCGGCCGGCGCCGTGCTGCTGCTCGGCACCGGCACCTACGGCTGGAGTCTGACCAGCGGCACCGGACACGCGCCCGGCGCCACCGGCACCCCCCAGCCCAGCGTCGTGGCGGCCACCGGCAAGTGCGTGGTCAGCTATGCCGTCTGGAAGGTCTCGAACCACCAGTTCGAGGCCCGGGTGACGGTTGCCAACCGGGACAACGAAGTGGCGATCGAACCGTGGAAGCTGTGGTTCATCATGCCCGGCGACCAGGTCGTGACCGCCACCAAGACGCTGCAGCAGGCGGACCGGACGGTGACGATGAGTTCACCCACGGCACTTCCACCGTTCAAGGCGACGACGGTGACGATCAAGGGCGCCTACACGCAGAACAACACCGCGCCGCTCGCCTTCATGCTCAACAACCGGACCTGCGAGACGTTCGTGTCGCAGGCGCCGGGTGAACCGGCTCGCCAGGTGGAGCACCTGTCCGACGGCGGTGCGCGGCTGGCCCCGAAAGCGTCGGGGAACAACCCGCTTCCGGGTGTGTCGATCAACCCGACGACCGGTGTCATAGTCGTCTCGCCCACGAAGACGACGCCGACCACGCCGACTGTTCCGACAACCGGTGTCACCAAGCCCGCGCCGACCACCGCGCCGACCACCGCACCCACGGGCAAGGAACCCGACCCCGGGCAGATCAAGACCACAGCTCCGTCGTCCGCCCCGACCACGGCGCCGACCACGGCACCGTCGTCCGCTCCGCCGACTTCCACGCCTGCGCTGGACTGCGTGCCCGATCTCAACTGTCCGGGCGACATCTGAGGTGTTTCCGATCGGTCGCCCGGGGCAGAAACCATGTGCCGGGCGGCCGATCGTCGCGTTACTGTGAAGACGATGTGAGCAGGCACTTTTCTGGAGCGATCCGCCGCGATCCGCGTGCCTTTCCACCGATGCGACACGTGACCGGCGTGGCTGCTGCATGCTGCCGCCGGCACGGGACAGAATCGCTCCAGCGGGCCCTTTCGAGGTCGTACATCGGGGAGTTTCGACATGATCAGCATCGTGAAGGACCTGGCGGCCGAGGCGTTGTTCGTCTCCACCATTCAGCCGTCCGACTGCCCTAACACCACGACGGTGGAGCAGGCGGTCACGGCGATGATCCTGCTGCACGGCAGTGACGGGTGTGCCGCCGAGGTCGCCACCGAGTTCGGGGACCACCCGGACTGCGCCGTCCGCCGGATGAACTGGGTGCACGAGGAGCTCACCGGAGTGGTCGCGCCCACGTCCGTTCTTACCTGAGCTTTTCTCGCAAAAAGCACCATAAAAGCAACCGAGTTCGGCCACCGCTGCACCTTTCGGCGGCCAATGTTCTCCTCGTCAGCCGGTTTCAGCAACCGGTCGTATGAGCGAGGAGGACCACGTGACATCCACGACCCAACTCCCCGCCACCATCGGCACTACCCATGACGCGCCGTCCGGGCGTGACATCGAGGACCTCGTCCGCGAACACATGCCGATGGTTGGCCACTTGGTCCGGGAACTTCTCAACCGCGTTCCTGGCCACGTCCATGCGGACGACTTGAGTTCGGCCGGGTTCGCCGCTCTGCTGGGCGCGGCCCGTTCGTTCGACGTGACCCGGGGCATCCCCTTCCACCGCTTCGCCGCGGTGCGGATCCGGGGGGCGCTGCTTGACGAGCTGCGCGGCCAGGACTGGGCGAGTCGATCGGTGCGGGCTCGGGCCCGGCGGACCGCCGCGGCCCGGCAGGAGCTGACCGCCGCGCTGGGTCGAACGCCCACCGATGCCGAGGTGGCGGAATACCTGGGCATCGGGGTGGCGGAGCTGGCGACGGTGGAGGACGACGTCCAGAAGGCGGCTCTGCTGAGTCTGCAGGGGTTCCCGACGGGGGCCGCCGAGGAGATGGTGCCCGAGCTGTCCGAAGGCCCGGAGGACCTGCTGCTGAAGCGGGAACGCCTCGGCTACCTGCATCAGGCCATCCAGGCCCTGCCGGAACGCCTGCGGATGGTGGTCACCGAGTCGTTCCTGCAGGAGCAGCCGCTCAGCGACGTGGCGGCCCGGCTGGGGGTGACCGAGTCGCGCATCTCGCAGCTGCGCACGGAGGCGCTGCAGCTGCTCCGCGAGGGACTGAACAGCTCCCTCGCACCCGAGCTGCTGACGGTGGCGGCCGGCGGTCCGCGAACCCGCAAGGGGTGCCTGCAACGCCGTCGCTCGGAGTATTTCGCCCGGGTCGCCCAGCAGGGCAACCTGCGCACCCGGCTAGCGCTGACGGACGCTCACGGCGTACCGATCGCGGTCGCGGCCTGAGGTTCCGCTCGCCACGGGGGCAACGTCGACTCGTTGCCCCCGCGCGCCTCCTCGACCGGCTCGCAGAGCGGATCGAGAGCCGCCCGCACCTGCCGGATGTCCGGGCCGACGGCGGTAGCGAGAACGCCCGGACCGGCCAACGGCATCAGCGCCGCCCCCGCCGAGGCCGGTAACGACCCCGCGAAACCGGGCACCGCCACCACCGTTCCCACGGCGCGGCCGCCGCCCAGCACGGCGGGGCCGTCCCAGCCGTCGGCGTGCCGGCCCACGCCGAGTGCGTGCCGGTAGAGCGTCCTACCGGCATAGCGGATCGTGGTCTCCAGGCGCGCGTCGCCGGACGGCTCGGCGTGCCGGCCGCAGACGAGGTCGTCCCGCCACAACAGCTCGCCGCCCTCGGCCACCTCCACCCGCGTCTCCGTGCAGTGGTCACATCCGGCCGCGGCGATCAGCGGCTCCGGCAGCCACCGCAGGGTCCCGGCCACCTCCGCGTGGATCGTCAGCCGCGACGGCGGGGCCGGTCGTCCCGGCAGCGCCAGTTGGGCGGCCACACTGCGTACCGTCAAGGCCGCGCCCGCCCCCACGGTGATCTCCATCCGCAGGTCGTCGCCGCGCAGCGGCCCGGCCGCCCCACCCACCAGGTGCACCGTCGCGCCCGGGCCGGACCGCCCGCCGGTGCGTCGCACCAGCAGCGGCGACTCGCCGCGCAGCACCGTCAGCCGGGTGCCGCCGCGGTCGTCCGCCTCCGCTACGACCTGGGCGAGGGCTCGCACGCGAGGGCCCGGATCCAGGTGGCGACGGCGGTGGCGTTGCGGTCCTCGACAAGCGACAGGAAAACCGTGGGCAGGTCACCCCGGCGGTGCTTGGCGTCGTGCTCCATCACCGACAGATCGGCCCCCACCATCGGCGCCAGGTCGGTCTTGTTGATCACCAGAAGGTCGGCGGTGGTCACCCCCGGGCCACCCTTGCGGGGCACCTTGTCGCCGCCGGCCACGTCGACCACGAAGATCTGCTTGTCGATCAGGCCCTTGCTGAACGTCGCGGTCAGGTTGTCGCCACCGCTCTCCACCAGCACCAGGTCCAGCGGGCCGAGGGTCTCCTCGAGCTCCTCGACCGCGTCCAGATTGGCTGAGATGTCGTCGCGGATCGCGGTGTGCGGGCAGCAACCCGTCTCCACGGCGCGGATCCGCTCGGCCGGCAGTACGCCGTTGCGGAGCAGGAAGTCGGCGTCCTCGGTGGTGTAGATGTCGTTGGTGACCACGGCCAGCCGCAGCTCCTCGCCGAGCGCCCGGCACAACGCCGCGACCAGCGCGGTCTTGCCGGAGCCGACCGGACCGCCGATGCCGACGCGCAGCGCCCGCGGGCCGGTGCCGAGCGGGGTGTGCGGGTCCACACCCGGGTCGGGGTGGGTGTGCGGCACCTCGTCGTGGTGTTCGTAGTTGTCGCTCGGCCGGGGCCAAGCACCGCCGTGTGTGTGGTCAGGAAGCAAAGAGACGCACCTCCCAGGTGGCGTGGTGCTCGGCGCCGATGTCGAGCAGGGGAGAACCCGCGGCCGGCAGGTCGTCGACCGGGTCGGCGGACCGGTTCGCGGCGTCGGCCGCGATCCGGTCACATTCGGGGGCGAGCCGGGCGAGCAGCCCGTGCACCGCGAAGGGGTCGAGCCCGAGCAGGCGCACCGCGGCGCTGGCCGAGCCGGTGGTGCTGCCGTGCGCGGCGGCCACGGCGGCCTCGTGCGGCCGCAGCCCGGCGCCGGCCGCGAGCAGCCCGAACGCCACCGGCTGGTGCATCTCCCGCGGAGCCGTACCCGAGGCCGGCACCACAGCGGCCGGTAGCGACCACATCGACCGGCCGGCTCGCAGCAGGGCCCGGCCCTGGGCGCGGGAGGCCTTGCGCAGGGCCGGTGCCGGTGTCCGGGCGTCGAGGCCCGCGTCCAGCTCGGCCCACTCGGCCGGCCGGGCACAGGCGGCCGCGGCGAAGGCGGCGGCGACCAGTCCACCCGTGGCCAGTTTGCCGCGGAGGAACGCGTACACGTCCGCCAGGTCTTTGACCCGGCCCGCCGCCACCTGGGCCTCGAGGCCGCCGGAATGGGCGTGCCCGCCGGCGGGCAGTCGCCCGTCGGCGAGCACGAGCAGCGTCGCGAGACTCATCAGAACAGGAAGTACCGCTGCGCCATCGGCAGGGACTCGACCGGCGCGGGCTCGACGACTTCACCGTCGATCCGCACCGTGAACGTGTCGGGCTCGACCTCGATGCGGGGCAGGGCGTCGTTGAGCGGCATGTCCGCCTTGCCGATCTGCCTGGTGTCGCCGACCGGGGCGAACCCGCGCTTGACCCCGATGCGGTCGCCGACCAGGGCGTCGATCGCGGCCGGCGCGACGAAGGCGAGCGACGTCTGGGCCGGCACCGCTCCGTAGGCTCCGAACATCGGGCGCGGCAGCATCGGCTGCGGCGTCGGGATGGACGCGTTGGCGTCACCCATCTGCGCGTACGCGATCATGCCGCCCTTGATGACCAGGGCGGGCCGCACGCCGAAGAAGGCCGGGTCCCAGAGCACGACATCCGCGAGCTTGCCGACCTCGACGGATCCGACGTGCGCGTCGATGCCATGCGCCACCGCCGGACAGATCGTATATTTCGCGACGTAACGTCGGGCCCGGTTGTTGTCGGCCGAGCCGTCGCCCGCCAGCGCACCCCGCCTGGCCTTCATCACGTGCGCGGTCTGCCACGTGCGCATCACGACCTCGCCGACCCGCCCCATCGCCTGCGAATCCGAGCCGATCATCGAGATCGCCCCGAGGTCGTGCAGGACGTCCTCGGCCGCCATCGTCGACGGCCGGATCCGGCTCTCCGCGAACGCCAGATCCTCCGGCACCGCCGAGTTGAGGTGGTGGCAGACCATCAGCATGTCGAGATGTTCGGACAGCGTGTTTCGGGTGTAGGGCCGGGTCGGGTTGGTCGACGACGGCAGCACGTTCGGGTGCGAGGCGACGGTGATGATGTCCGGCGCGTGACCGCCGCCGGCGCCCTCGGTGTGATAGGCGTGGATGGACCGCCCGGCGATCGCCCGCAGCGTCTCCTCGACGAAGCCGGCCTCGTTGAGGGTGTCGGTGTGGATGTTCACCTGCACACCCGACTCGTCGGCGACCCGCAGGCAGGCGTCGATGACCGCGGGCGTGGTGCCCCAGTCCTCGTGCAGCTTGAACCCGCCGGCCCCGCCGCGCAGCTGCTCCCACATCGATTCCGCCGACATGGTGTTGCCCTTGCCGAGCAGCAGCACGTTCACCGGGAAGACGTCGATCGCCTCGAGCATCCGCGCGAGATGCCAGGCATTGGGGGTGACGGTGGTGGCCTTGGTGCCCTCGGCCGGTCCGGTGCCGCCGCCGACGATCGTGGTGATGCCGGTCGCGAGGGCGGTGTCCAGGATGGTCGGGCTGATCAGGTGCACGTGGCTGTCGATCGCCCCGGCCGTGAGGATCTTGCCGTTGCCGGCGATGATCTCGGTGCCCGGCCCGATGACCAGGTCCGGGTGCACGCCGTCCATCGTGTCCGGGTTGCCGGCCTTGCCGATCCCGACGATCCGCCCGTCGCGGATGCCGATGTCGGCCTTGACGACGCCCCAGTGGTCGAGGATCACGGCACCGGTGATCACGGTGTCGGGGGTGCCCTCGGCGCGGGTGGCGCGGGACTGCCCCATCGACTCGCGGATGACCTTGCCGCCGCCGAACACGACCTCGTCACCAGGCCCTGGACCCGCTTGTCCGCCGGGTCCGGACAGACCGGCGCTGCGGTCCTCCTCGACCTCGATCAGCAGGTTGGTGTCGGCCAACCGGATCCGGTCGCCCACGGTGGGTCCGTAGAGGGCGGCGTACCGCCCCCGGTCGAGTGTGGTCATCGCGGGCTGCCGTTCTCGGGTGTCTCCTCGGGCGCCGCCGGCGGCGCCTCGTCGGGCAGGCCGTCAAGCGATCCGCCGGCCAGGCCGCGCAACCCCGGCACGATGCGGGCGCCGCGCAGCATGACCAGTTCGACGTCGCGCGGCAGGCCCGGCTCGAAGCGCACCGACGTCCCGGCCGGCACCGCGAGCCGGTAACCCCAGGCCGCCTTCCGGTCGAAGTCGAGGGCGGCGTTCGACTCGGCGAAGTGGAAGTGCGAGCCGACCTGCACCGGCCGGTCCCCGGTGTTACGCACGGTCAGCGCCAGCACGGCACGCCCCGGGTTGATCTCGATCGGCCCGTCACCCAGGATGACCTCGCCGGGGATCATGCGATCGGCCCGTGCACGGTGACGAGCTTGGTCCCGTCCGGGAAGGTCGCCTCGACCTGCACCTCGGCCAGCATCTCGGGCACACCCTCCATGACGTCGTCACGGGTCAGCACGCGCCGCCCGGCGTCCATCAGGTCGGCGACGGTGCGTCCGTCCCGCGCCCCCTCCAGCAGGAACGCCGTGATGATCGCGGTCGCTTCCGGATGGTTGAGCCTGAGGCCGCGCTCTTGCCGGCGCCGGGCCACGTCGGCCGCGACATGGATGAGCAAACGTTCCTGCTCGTGCTGGCTGAGGAACAAACGAACCTCCCTGATTACCGGCCGATGCTCGCAGCCGGAAGTTTCACACGTGTTACCCCCGGTGTACCGGAAACCGCAAGATCAATACCTTTTTCAGTACGGGATCAGGACGTGTCCCGTGCGGACCGGACCGGCCGGTCGGTGGTTACCGCCGTCCCCGGCCACCGGCCCGGTCCCGCGGGTCGAGCTCAGTGCGCCGTCAACTCGTACACATTTCGGTCCGGCCCCCGGAAATGCTGCCAGCTCTCGCCGGGCTCACCGAGCAACTCCACCCCGGCCGCCCGCAGTTCGGCCACCGCGGCGGCGAGGTCCCGCACCGCGAAACCGGCGACCGGTCCGGTGTCGAAATGGTCCTTGCCCTGCCCGGCACCGAATATCTCGACGTCCCGGCCGTCAGGCAGTCTGAACAGCCAGAAGCCGGGTTCGGTACGGATTTCGCGCAGTCCCAGCACCCGCCGGTAGAAGTCGGCGAGGGCCTCCGGCCGGTCCGTCCTGGTGCCCAGCCAACCCAATCCAGTGATCTCCATGAGTCCCATCCGACAACGTGAACCTCGGTTGAGATCAACCCCCGGGCCCCCTTCGTCCGTAGTGATGTCCGAGAGACGCGCCGAGGGCTCCGATATCGCGGGTGGCGGCGTGTCCGACCCAGGAGGAACGATGGCCCCCAACCCGCCCGGCGACGACGATCCGTCCACGGCCCCGGAACCCGACCCGGCCCACCTGGAAACCGACTCGTCCGACGTGTTCGACTACGCCGAGTACGTGCACGACGACTACAGCCGGGATGCGGTCGGTGCGCCGCACTTCCAGGGTGACCGGCCGGGCGCCGAGCAGTACGCGAAAGGCGAGTACCCGGCGGAGCACTTCCCGGTGGCCGGACCGCAGGCGCAGAACTATCCCGCCGAGACGCCCTTCGCCGGCGACCCGCAGCCGGACTTCGACGGTGTGGACTACGACAACGATTACCGCGGCTCCGTCTACGACGAGTTCGCTCCGCCCGGCTTGAGCATGCCCGGCTTGAGCGTGCCCGGCTTGAGCCTGCCCGGGTTCAGCGAGCCGAGCGACGAGGAGGTCGCGCGGAGCGGCCGGGTGCGTCGACTCCGTCGTCCGCTGGTGCTCGCCGGCGTGGCCCTGTTCCTGGTCGGCCTGGTCGCGGCGATCCTGGTCGCCCCGAACTGGGGCAACACGGACCGCACCGAAGCGGTCGGTCCGAAAGGCGTGAGTCGCGACGAGGTCAGCGGGGCGGTCAACGGCCGCGAGGCGGCACTGTTCGAACTCGTGGACGGCGCCGGCACCGTCCGGCTGCGGGCCGACGATCTAGGCGACGACCTGTACCGGGTGACCACCCCGGCGGACAGCGACGTGACCCCGAAGGTCGAGGATTCCGGCGACGCGCTCCGGCTGCTGCTGCCCGCGGGTTCCAAAGGCGAGCCGAAGGAGGTCGCGATCGTCCTGAACCGGGCGGTGCGCTGGACCCTGAAACTGGACGGCGGCTCGACCCGGACCACAGTGGACATGACCGGCGCGACGGTAGAGGGTGTGGACCTGCACGGCGGCGCGAACCGCATCGACCTGACCCTGCCCGCCCCGGCCGGCCCGGTGCCGGTGCGGATGACCGGCGGTGTCGACCAGTGGTCGATGCGGCTGGCCGAGGCCACCCCGGTGCGCGTGCGGGTGCAGTCGGGCGCCGGCGCCGTCACCCTGGCCGGCGCCACCCACCGCGGCATCGCCCCGGGCCAGTCCTTCACCGCGAACGGCTGGCAGAACGACGGGGCGGCAGGCTTCGACATCGAGGCCGTAGCCGGAATGTCCGCCCTGACGATCACCGACGGCTAGCCACTCTCTCGTGCCGTCTCCCACCCGCCCCGGCCGGCGTCCTCAGCACCCACCCGAAGACGTCGGCCACCGCCCACAACGCAGCTGGTCCAGCGGGACACGGTTCACGACCCACTCGACGTGCTGTTCGTAGTCGCTGGCCACCAGCTTGCGTGCCAGGTCCGCGAGGTCGTCCAGTGGCCCGTAGCTGTGCTTCAACAGAAGCGCCATCGTGTAGACCCGGCCTTCTTCGCGGCCCTCTTCACGGCCCTCTTCACGGCCCTCTTCACGAGAGCGCCGGGCGAGGTCACGGCCGAACTCCGTCTGTTCGAGTACGTCCCTCATGCCTCTCCCTGCCGGAGTCATCGCGATCCGCTCCGCTGCCTGCTTCCCCGCGTCCGGCGGGGGATTTTTCGACCAGCGCCAGCAATGCGGAGCGCCGGGCTCAGGCGGAGCGCAGCCGGTCCAGCGGAACGCGGTTCACGACCCATTCGATGTGCTGTTCGTAGTCGCTGGCCACCAGCTTGCGTGCCAGGTCCGCTAGGTCGTCCAGTGGCCCGTAGCTGTGCTTCAACAGAAGCGCCATCGTGCCGACCCGGCCTTCTTCACGCCCTACCTCGCGGCCCTCTTCACGCCCTACCTCGCGGCCCTCTTCGCGCCCTTCTTCACGGCCTGCTTCGCGAGAGCGCCGGGCGAGGTCACGGCCGAACTCCGTCTGTTCGAGTATGTCACTCATGCCTCTCCTTACCAGAGCCTTGATCAGCTGATCCGCGAGCGGTCTGGCGCCTAGTTTACCCAGCTCAACCAGTACCAGTTGGTCATCGCGATCCGGTACGGCGGCGATCCGGTCGGCTACCTGCTCCACCGCGTCCGGTGGGGGGTTTTTGGACCAGAGCGCCAGCGGCGCAAGTGAGCTCGCCAGAAGGCGGTCGGCGTCGAGGTCATCCGGCAAACTCACCGAGTCGTACGCGTGATGCATGCGCCCTCGTCGGAAATATCCGGAGCAACCGCCGCCCAGCGGCCACAGCGCCAGCTGGTGAATCCGGTACCTCGACTCATCGTACTTGAGTGCGAGGGAGCAGAAGTAGGCCGCCATCCGGGTGGGGAAGTCCCGCGTTCGTTCGACCTGCACCTCGACGTGGTAGAGGTCGTGCAGTGGGGCCGGCAGGCCCTCCTCGGCTTCGCGGTAGACGACGAAGACCTTGTCCCGGTTCCGGGTGAGATGCCGTTGTTGTTCGGTCGGCCCTTCGATGACCGGATGTCGGCCGTCGAGTTCCACCCCGAAGAGAACGCGCAGCGTGTCCTCCGGGTGGGCCTCCATCAGTGACTTGAACAGGCCATCGTAGTCCCGCGCTGGTGCGCTGCCGCCGGGTGCCTCGTCAACTGTCATGTCAGCGGGTGGTCTTCGGCCAGAGGGCGAGCGCGGCGAGAGGGCTCGACAGCACGCGTGCCGGGCTCACCGCGGGCACGTTGATCGAGCGGTAGTGCAGGGTGAGGCCGTCGCGGCGGAAGACGCCGTCGTCGCCGCCGCCGAGGGGCCAGGCGACCAGCTGGATGATGCGGTGGTGCGCTACGTCGTACTGCTCGGCCAGTTCCAGCCAGTAGGCGAAGAGCCATTCCTTGAACCCGTCCTCGGGCTCGGCCTGCACTTCGATGTGGTAGACGTCGTGCTTCGGGGCCGGGTAGGCGTCCTCCGGTTCCTTGTCCTCGAGCCGGAGCGCGAAGATGACGTCCCGTCCGCGGCTGAGCCGGCTCTGCCCCGCGGACGGCAGTTCCTGGGTGAGCCGGCGCCCGACCAGGTCCACGTCGAACAGGACCCGCAGCGCGTCCTCGGGCTGCTTCTCGATCACAGATTTGAGCAGCGTCTCGTACTCGCTGGCGGGCCGCACATCGATCGGCATTTCGGCTCCTTCCGACACCGGATGCCGATGATGCTATATGCCTAGTTGTCTCATGACTACTTGCTGAGTGTCGGATTCTGGCACCGGCCGGCGATCCGGGCGGGTCAGCCTTTGTAGAGAACGGCGTCGATCTCGATGTCGAAACCGACCAGAGGTACGGGCAGAGTCGTGCGTACCGGAAGGTTGTCGCCCTTGATGTATTGCTTGTAGATCTCGTTGAACTCGGCGAAGTCACCGAAATCGCGCAGGTAGACGCCCACCCGCACGGCGTCGTCGAGGCTCGCGCCGGCGGCCTGTGCGACAGCGGCCAGGTTGCCGAAAGCGGCGTGCGCCTGGTCGGCGAAACTGCCGGTCACCCGGGTGCCGTCGGGCCGGGCCGGGACTGCCCCGGCCAGGTAGATCGTGTCGCCGGCGACGACGGCGTGCGAATAGGGGCCGCCGGCCGGGGCCGCCTGGTCGGTGATGATGGCGCGCTTCGGCATGTTGATCACTCCTGTTTCTCGGTTCGTGGGAACTGGTCGGCAAGTCCGTCCCGGCCCACCAGCGGCTGGTTGAGCAGGCGTCGGAGGTCACGCTCACGCCGCGCGAGCGCCGCGCGTTGCGCGTCGGTCAGCGGAATCCACGGCGCCGGATTCGCCGGCAGGCGCGGCGTCAGTCTCTGCCCTTTGCGGTACGTCGCGGTGTTCACCAGACGCACCGGGGCGGTACGCGTCTGCAGATGGGCGTCGGTGACCTCGAATGCGCCGTACTCGAGGGCAAAGACCGCTATGTCGGCCGTCGCCCCGACGTCGAACGTGCCCCCGTCGAGCCCCAGCGCCCGCGCCGGCGCAACGGTGACCGCGTCGAGCACCTCGCTCATCGGCAGGCCGACCGCCAGCATCTTGGCCATCGTGGTGGGCAGGTCGAAAGCGGGACCGTGGACCGAACGGGCGTGCAGATCGGTCGAGATCGTGTACGGCCGGAGCCCGAGCTCGAGTTGTCGTTCCAGAACGTCGAACGCGAACCCGCCGGACCCGTGCCCGAGGTCGAACAGCACGCCCCGCTCGCCGGCCGCCACCGCCCGCGGGCCGATCGGCGCCGCGAGGCCGCTGGCGCAGTGCGTGACGATGTCCCCCGGGCGCAACAGGTCGAGCACCTCGTCGACGGCCGGGGGAGCGGCTCCGACGTGCACCATGACCGGCACCCCGCACGTCTCGCCCACCCGCAGGGCCCGCCGCAGCGGCTCGACCCCGTTGTCGCCGACGGTTTCCCGGTCGATCCGCACCTTGATCCCGAAGAACCGGTCACGGTGCCGCTGAACCGTGTCGACAGCCAGCGCGACGTCGCAGTTGACCAGGTCCCGGCTTTCCCCGGTGCGTCCGGTCAGGCCGATCCCGGAGATGTTGAGCAGCCCGGCAACCCGTACGTCGAAGTCTCTGCGCAGCAGCCCGTCCGCCGTGAAAGCGCCCGCGGTGCCGGCGTCGACCCAGGTCGTCACCCCGGTATGCCAGGCGATCGGATCGGGCTCGATCCCCCAGTAGCCGGGGCCGACGTGGGTGTGCAGGTCGATCAGCCCGGGGGTGACCAGCAGCCCGGCGACGTCCTCGACGACCGCCGCCCGCTCGCGTGCGAGGTTCTTGCCGGTGGCCGCGATCCGGCCGTCCCGGACCGCCACGTCGACCGGCTCACCCCCGGCGAGCAGCAGGTCCCAGCTCATTCGGCGGCCGCCAGGGCGCTCGTGACGGCGAGCCGGTAGAGCCGGGCGGGCCGGCCTTTGCGGGTTGTCTGCGTGCTCCCGCCCTCGATCACCAGACCGGCCTCGGTGAGTTTGCGGATCAGCCGGCGGCCACTCGGATCGGTGATCCCCAGGGCCTTGGCCAGCTCGCTCGGCGAGACCAGGCGCCCGCCGAGACCGCGCTCGACCGCGGCCAGCCGGGACAGGGTCTCCGGGCTCAGGCCCGCGCGGGTGGCCAGTTTCGTCAGCTCCCCGTACTCGCGATGCTTCCAGATCAGCGGCGGCGCCGCGTCGCTCGCGCCCATCGGGCCGATCGTCACGCCGTCGTCGGTGAACAGGTAGGCCACCGGACCCGGGTCCCGCTCGGCGCGGGCCGCCGCCTGCTCGGCCAGTTCGACACTGAGCCGCGCCGACGCGCCGATGCCGAAACCCGCCACTACTCGTACGCCCAGTTGGGCGCGGGCCTCGGCAAGCACCGGGAGCCCGACCCACTGCCGGGTGGCCGCCTCGAACAGGGCCGCCGGGGCGAACGCGAGCAGCGCCCGATGCCCTCGCTGGTCGATCCAGGCGTCGGCGAACTCGGGCGTGTGCAGCAGCAGATGCTGAAGTCCGACCCGCGCGCGGTCGCCGGCCGGCGCGGCGAGCAGGAACAGCGCGGTGGCGAACCGTTGCCGCTCCCGCGCCCGTAGCACGAGCTCATGGAGCCCGGCCCGGATGGTCTCCGCCGTGGGCGCGGCGTGCAGCACGGAGGTCTCGGCGCCCAAGGTGGCGGCAACTGCCGTGCGCCCGGTGATCAGGTAGCCCGCCCCGGTCTGCGCGAGCCGGCGCCGGTGGAAGGCGACGATCTCGTCGATCGGCTGCTCGGCGTCGAACGGCAATGTCGCGATCAGCGCCGGGTCGAGCTCGAGGGCACGGGCCACCTCGTCGACGATCTCCTGGTCGAACGTGTCGATCGCGACGGGCGTGGCCGGCCAGCCGTTGCCGCGGGCTTTCGCCCAGGCGAGCGCCAGGTCGAGGGCGACCTGGCGGGTGACGGCGACCGGCAGGGACGGGGGGAGGAGATCACGGCTGTGGGCGTACGGCAGGAGACCCAGCAGCAGTCCGTCGAGCCGCCCGTCCCGCAGCAACCCACCGACCAGCTCGCGGATCTCTTCGTCGCGGTCGTAGACCGCCCAGGCGAGCTCGACCCCGTCGACGGTGCGCGCGGCATCGGCGAAGCGTTGCCGATGCACGCCGTGCACCACCAGTCCGATCCGCATGCCCAGCTCCGTCGAGTGTCGCCGCCGTTCAACGAACTATATGCGAACCTGGTTCGTTTCGGGTCGCACGGTTCCCCCGGGCGCCGCTAAAATCTCCCCGGTGGAGAACTTCGAGAGCTTCGACGGCACCCGGCTGGCGTTCCACCGAGTGGGCGAAGGGTCACCGCTGATCTGCGTTCCGGGCGGACCCATGCGTGCCTCCGCCTACCTGGGCACGCTCGGTGGTCTCGCCGACCACCACGAACTGCTGCTGCTGGACTTGCGCGGCACCGGTGACTCGCAGCCGCCCGTCGACCCGCAGACCTACCGCGCCGACCGGCAACTCGCCGACGTCGAGGCCCTGCGCACCCACCTCGGCCTCGACCGGGTCGCCGTGGCGGCCCACTCGGCCGGGGCGGCGATCGCCGTACACCATGCCGCCGCCGACCCCGACCGCGTCTCCCACCTGGTCCTGATCAACCCCAGCCCCCGCGTGGTCGACCTGGAGATCTCCGACGACGACCGCCTGCAGGCCGTCGAAAAACGCCGCGGCGAACCGTGGTTCCCAGCGGCCTACGCCGCCCTGCAACGCCTGTGGGCCGGCGACGCCACCGACGAAGACTTCACCCGGATCGCCCCGCTGAACTACGGCCGCTGGGACGCCGAAGCCCAGGCCGACGCGGCCCTCGGACGAAACGAGGAGGCGCTGCCCCACTACTACGCCGGCGCCCCGGCCGCACCCTCGGCGGTCAAAGCCCCGGTCCTGCTGATCACCGGCGACTACGACCCACAGATCCCGCCACACCGAGCCGCCGACTACGCAGCCCTGTTCCCCGACGCCACCCTCGCGGTAGCCCCGGACACCGCCCACTCAGCCTTCGTCGACCAGCCAACGTGGTTCCGCGAAACGGTAACCGCCTTCCTCCGCTGACCCCCTCCCCGGTCCGCCGCCCAGCCGTTCCGTTCCACCGCCCACCGGCGCCCCGTCCGTCCTGTCCTGCCCGCGCCGCTTCCACCACGCTGCCGCATCCGACCCGCCGCTTTCGTCCCTCTTGTGTCGCGCCGCTTCCGTCCCTCTTGTGTCGCGCCGCTTCCGTCCCTCTTGCGCCGCGCCGCTTTCCGGCCTGTCTTGTGTCGCGCCGCTTCCGGTCTGTCCTCGTGCTGCGCCTTTTTCGCACCGCTTTGTCTACTCGCCGCGTCTTTGCTTTCTCGCCGCGTCGCTTTCGTCATACTCTGCGCTGTTTCGAACCGCCGGCCCCTGCGCATTGCCGGCCTGTCTTGCGTAGCGCTGACGTCACCGTGGGAGCCGCCGACTCCGCGGCGTTCCTCTGGCCTTGCACCTGGTCCGTCCCAGTTTTCTGCGCCTCGCGCGGTTTCTGTCGCTCGGCACCGCACCCTTCTGCTTCGCCTAGCAGGGCTTTGTCCAACTTCGCGATGCTTTGCCTCGCCCTGCCTCGCCCTGCCTCGCTCTGCCTCGCCTTGCACGCGTCCCGCTTCACCCCCTGCGCTGTCTCGTCCTTGCGCTGTCTCGTCCTTGCGCTGTCTCGTCCTTGCGCTGCCTCGTCCTTGCGCTGCCTCGCCCGTGCCCCGCTTCACCCCCGCGCGGCGCGTCGCCTCGAGCGGCGCTGTCTCTGCCCCGCGCACGAGTTAGCCTCAATCGCCGTGGCCCCCATGCATCCCGTTGACCTGCTGCTGGTGCTCACCTCCGGCAACCAGATCCTGTTGGCCCTGCGAGAGAACACCGGCTATGCCGATGGGCAGTGGAATCTGCCGTCCGGAAAACTCGAACCCGGCGAGGACGCCCTGACCGGCATGATCCGCGAGACTCGCGAGGAGATCGGCCTACACCTGCTCCCCGCCGATCTACGCCTGGCAGCAACCGTGCATCACCGCAACCCGACCGGCACCACCCGAATCGGGCTGGTCTTCGCCACCCCGCTCGACCCGCCCCGCCACGGCACCCCCGTCAACGCCGAACCGCACAAATGTGGCGGTATCGCCTGGTTTGCCCCCACCGACCTTCCACCCGACACGGTGCCGTACACGGCTGCCTGTATCAAAGCGTTCCAAAACGCCACCCCCTTACTCCTGAACGGCTTTCCGCCCCACCCGTCCTGAAGCCATTATGGACCCGGCGCCGCAACCCCACAGCTCGATCTCGGCCGTTTTGAGTAATGTCCCGATATCTTCTTTTCGGCTCCAGGTGTATTTCTCGAATTGGCATGATCCATTGTTGGCGCGGCGCATTCTGGGTGCGAGATAATTTTTGTATGCAGCACCAGCAGCTTTCGCTATTCACCCGGGCAGCGACTACTGCTATGCGCGATCGCACCAAAGCACGTAATTGGTCCCCGGAGATGGACGAATTCCGTCGTGAGCATGCGCGTTGTCGACAGTGGGGGCTCGCCCGCCGCCATGCGGGGAAGCTGTGCCGGTCGCACGGCTGCTCGAGGGAGTGCGGCGAGCTGGGCCTGCATGATCAGGCCGAGGCGGTCCCGCCGCTGATCTGGCCGGCCGACGCGACCTTGACGAGCCGGCCACCTTCGCCGGCGCCGACCCCGAGCGGTGATGTCCCACCTGTGCGCGATCTGCCCTCCACGCCGCTGGGCGGGGATGGCGGGCCTGATGTTGTTGCTGACCTGGCGCCGCCTGCACCTTCAGGGGAGCCCGCGCTCTCGATTGAGCCGGCTCCTCGGTCCGCGCCGACCTCTCGGTCTGAGCCTGCTTCCCTGTCTGAGTCCGCGGGCCGGTCAAAGTTCTCAGCTGGGTCCGGAGACCAGGTCTGGCACCAGCCCGCAATCCGCTTTGAGTCCACATCAGAGTCCGCGCCCATGGCACGGCTCGGGCCTGTGTTCTGGCCCGTGCTCGCGGCCAGGTCCACTTCCGGACCTGTGTGCGTGACTCGGTCTGTGTGCGTGACGCGGTCTGAGTGCGTGACGCGGTCTGAGTGCGTGACCTGGGCTGAGTGCATGACGCGGGCTGGGTGCATGACGCGGGCTGGGTGCGTGACCTGGGCTGGGTGCATGACGCGGGCTGGGTGCGTGACCTGGGCTGGGTACGTGACCTGGGCTGGGTACGTGACTTGGGCTGGGTACGTGACCCGGTCTGGGTCTGCGGCTCTCGGTGCGCGGCGGGTTCAGTTGGCGGGGCGAGACCGGGGCTGCCGGGTGGCATCGGCTGAGTGTGGAGGACGAGCATCACCGAACGAGCGATGCCGGCATTCAGGTCGCGCTCGATCGCCTCCTTACCTGAGTCTGGCGCGCGGTTTCAAGAAACAGTCGCCGTCATCGTGGAGGTGGACGGTGATAAGCGTTCTGAACTAGTAGTCGAAGCCCGTTCGAGCTGGGCGTTCTGAGGCTGCGTATCACTCGATTATGAGAATGGGTTGCGAATCATGTGGGTGCTGCATGGGAATAGCGGCTCGGGGTCGGAAGGGAGAAAATCGGGGCATTGTGCTATCTGAGGGGGAGGGGCAATAGCGGGATGTTTTCTAGGCATCAGCAGGCGCGGACCAGCCACAGGTTGCCGTCCTGGGTCAGCGGGTAGCGGGCGAGTGAGTGTTGGCGTTGTCGCTGGCCTGAAGGCGTGGGCCTAGGTCGGCCTCGGGTAGGCGCGAGACGGCCCATCAACGTGGGTTGCGGCTCACCCCGTGCTGAATGCCGGGCAATGTCGCCATCTGGGGCAGCGCGGAGCCGAAGGGATCGCGGTGCTGAGTGCCCGCGAGCGGGGTGCCGCGTCCAAGGGCGGCGCTGGGCAAGTCAAAGGCGGGGCGGCTGAGGGCTGAGGGGCGGGCGGCTGAGGAGGGGGGCGGCTGAAGGCGGGGCGGCGAGGGCGGCGCGCGGCGGCTGAGGGCTGGGAGAGGTGAGGGCAGGGCGGGGCGGCTGAGGAGGGGGCGAGGGCGGCGAGGGCGGCGCGCGGCGGCTGAGGGTGGGGAGGGGTGAGGGCAGGGCGGCTGGGGAGGAGGGCGGCGTGGGTGGGGGGTGGCTACTACGATGTGAGGTCGCATGGATGAATATGAGCGGTTTGCGGCGTACGGCACTCAGATGGTCATGACTCATGCTCGGCTTCGGGACATGCTCGAGGATCTGCTTGAGGGTGGCGTGGAAGGGGGTGTCGACCTGGGGATTCACTGTCTCGCGTTCTGTACGGCGCTTACTGAGCATCACACGGATGAGGACGTGAACGTGTTTCCGATGCTGGAGGCGCGCCATCCGGAGCTTCGGGAGTTTCTGGGGCGGCTTCGGCAGGACCACGCGGTCATCGCGGGGCTGGTGCGGGGGGTGCGGCAGGATGATCCGGAGGCGTTGAGCGCGCTCGCGGCGGTGATGGAGACGCATTTCCGGGGTGAGGAGAAACGCCTGGTCGAGGTGCTGAACGAGATCAGGGGGTAGCGGCATGGACGTGCCGGAGCCGAGGGTCGACTGGCGCAGCAAAGGGTTCTTCCTGCCGGACGGGGAGAAGTCGGCCGGCGATTACGCGCGGGAGAAGCCGAGCCTGTTCGGCGGCGGGTTCACGTGGCCGGTGCTGACGTTGAACGGGCGCAAGGCGGAGGCGAACATCGCCACGATGGCCGCGTACGCCGCTCGGCACGACCTTGATTTTGCGCCGCACGCCAAGACCACGATGGCGCCGGGCCTGCTTGCCGCCCAGTTCGCGGCGGGGGCCTGGGGGATGACGGTGGCGACCCCGAACCAGGCGCTGGTGTTGCGGCGCCTCGGGGTGCGACGCATCCAGATCGCCAACCAGGTCCTCGACCCCACGGCCCTGCGCTGGCTCACCGGGCAGGACGACATCTACTTCCAGGTCGACTCGATCGAGGCAGTGGCGGCGGCCCGGCGGGCGGGCGGGCCGCTGAAGGTCTTCGTCGAGCTCGGGCACCCGGGTGGACGCACCGGTGTGCGCACCCTCGACGAACTGGAGGAAGTCGCCCGCGCGGTGGACGGGGCGGAGCGGCTCGAGTTCGCCGGCGTCACCGCGTACGAGGGTCAGTTGCTCACGGAGCGTGCGGTCGACGACTTCCTGGACCTGCTCGTGGCCGGGGTGCAGCGGCTGAAAGCCGCCGCCCTGATGCCCCCGGGCGCACGTGTTTCCGCTGGTGGGAGCGCCTGGTTCGACCGGGTGGTGGCGCGGCTCGCCGCGCTGCCGCGCGACCTGCGCCTGATTCTGCGCAGCGGTGCGTCGGTCACCCACGACGATGGTTTCTATGCCTTGCGTACGCCGTTCCGGCGCGTCGCCGAGGAGGGACCCCTGACCGCGGCCCTGGAACTGTGGGCGCAGGTCCTGTCGGTGCCGGAACCGGGCCTCGCGATCGTCGGCATGGGCAAGCGTGACGCCCCGTTCGACGAGGGTCTGCCGGTGCCGTTGGAGGTCCGGGGGAGCGACCGGACGGCCGGCGAGGTGACCAAGTTGAACGACCACCACACCTATCTGCGGGCGGATGACCTGCGGCCGGGTGACCTGGTCCGATTCGGGATCTCGCATCCGTGTACGGCGTTCGACAAGTGGCGTTGCATCCCGGTGGTCGACGACGACCATCGGGTGGTGGACGTGCTCCAGACCTACTTCTGAGCGTGTTCGATCCGGCCTCGACCTCCTGACGGAGGGTGAGCTGGCAGACTGCATCTGTGACGGTCTATCTGCGGGGCTGCGCCCGGTGAACCTGGCGGACGGTCAGGGTGGCTACCGGGTTCGCTTCGACTGGGGTCCGGTCGGCGCCGACGTGGTGGCGCCCGGGGCCGCGTTCGTCGCGGTGGTCGACGTGCTGTCGTTCACCACGACCTTGACCGTGGCGGTGGAGCAGGGGCTGAGCGTCCTGCCGTACCGCTGGCGCGACGACTCGGCAGTCGACGTGGCCCGGCGGCACGGCGCGATGCTGGCGGTGCTGCGTAACCAGACCGGTCCCGGCCAGATCACCCTGTCGCCGGCGAGCATCATGAACGCCGACCTGCGCGACAACGGCATCGACCGGCTGGTGCTGCCGTCCCCGAACGGCTCGGCCATCTCGGTGCGCCTCGCCGACCTGGGCGTGACCGTGGTCGGGGTGTCGCTGCGCAACGCGGCGGCCGCCGCCGAATGGGTGCGCGAGCGGGCCGGCGACCGCCCGGTCGGGGTGGTGGCGTCGGGGGAGCGCTGGCCGGACGGCTCGCTGCGGCCGGCGGTGGAGGACCTGTGGGGTGCCGGTGCTTTCCTCGACGGGCTGGCCGGGGGTGCGGACGTGAAGGACTTCTCGCCGGAGGCGGGCGCGGCGCTGTGGGCGTACCGCGGCGTCTCGCCCACCCTGACCGACGCCCTGAGTGCGTCGGTCAGCGGCCGTGAGCTGCGGGCCCTCGGGTTCGGCGGCGATGTGGCGGTGGCGTCCGCGGTGGGCGTGAGCGAGGTCGTGCCGGTGCTGACGGACGGCTGGTTCGTCGATGGCGGATCTTGACGTAGTCCTCCCATCGGGCGACGGATCCTGCCTCAGGGGGGACGGTGGCGGCGGAAAGGGGCGACTTCGACGGCATGGGTGGGTGATCTGAGAGCCCGGGGCCGATCGTTGGGGGCGACCAAGAAAGGACAACCCCCATGCGTAAGTGGTTACCGCTGGTGACTGTTTGTCTCGGCACCTTCATGCTGCTCATCGACGTGACCATCGTGAACGTCGCCCTGCCGCCGATGTCCACCGACCTGAACACGTCGTTCAGCTCCCTCCAGTGGGTGATCGACGGCTACGCCCTGTCCCTCGGGGTGCTGCTGCTCGGTGCCGGCGCCCTCAGCGACATGTACGGGCATCGCCGCTTCTACGTCGGTGGCCTCATCCTGTTCGCCGCCGCCTCGCTGGCCTGTGGCCTGGCCGCCGACTCGGCCCTGCTGATCGCCGCCCGGGTGGTCCAGGGCATCGGCGCCGCGGCCATGTTCACCACCACGTTCGCCCTGCTCAACAGCTCCTATCACGGACGTGAGCGCGGGGTCGCGTACGGCGTCTGGGGTGGTGTCTCGGGCGCCGCCACCGCCGTCGGCCCGGTCCTCGGTGGCCTGCTCACCGAGGGCTTCAGCTGGCGCTGGATCTTCCTGGTGAACCTGCCGATCTGCGTCGCCGCCGTGGTCATGTGCTTCACCGCGCTGCGCCCCGACGGTGCCCGCCGGCCCGGCACGTTCGACCTGTGGGGCACGGTCACCTTCACGATCGCCGCCGGCACCTCGACGTACGCGGTGATCCGCGCCAATGACGAGGGCTGGTCGTCGCCCAGAACCTGGGGTCTGCTGATCGTCGCCGGCCTTGCGCTCGGCGCGTTCGTCCTGGTCGAGAAGTACCGCGAGCACCCGATGTTCGATCTGGCCCTGCTGCGCAACCGGTCGTTCGCCGGCATCCTGACCGCCGGCCTGCTGGTCAACTTCGCCGCGTTCGCCGCGCTGACCTTCACCTCGATCTGGCTGCAGTCGGTGGTGGGCCTGTCCCCGCTGCGGGCCGGCCTGATCGGCCTGCCGATGTCGCTGTTCTCGATCCTGGCCTCCGGATTCGCCGGGGCCCGCCTGCAGGGCACCTCGCCGCGCCTGCTCATCGGCGGCGGCATGCTGCTGATCGCCGCCGGCAGCGGGCTCTGCGGCCTGCTCCTCGGCGCCGACTCGAGCTGGCCCGCGCTGCTGCCCGGGTACGCGGTGATCGGTCTGGGCGTCGGACTGATGCTGCCGGTCCTGTCGTCGTCGGCGATGACCGCGGTGCCGCACTCGCGCGGCGGCATGGCGGCCGGCTCGCTCACCACGGCCCGCCAGCTCGGCCACGCGATCGGCATCGCGATCCTGGGCACCCTGTTCGCCTCCCGCGCCACCGACCACCTGGGCGACTCGGACGCCGCCCACGCGGTGGCGGCCGGCCAGTCCGGCCGGCTCATCGGGACGTTCGGCGAGCAGGCGATCCGGGGCGCCGCGGCGGCCGGCCTCGACGCCGGCTTCTACACCGCCGGGGCGGTCGGTCTGGTCGGCGCGCTTGTGGTCTTCCTTCTCGTCCGGCCGACGCCCGCACCCGGCCCGGAAAGGGCCCCGGCCATGGCCGCCTGATCCTTCACAGCCCGGGTCCACTGCGGACCCGGGCTGTTCGTGTGCAGATCAACCGGGCTTCACCCGCTATCCCTAACGTCGGCCCCCATGATGAAGATCAATCCACTGGCACCCGCCGTCGCCGGGGCCCTCGTGCTCTCCCTGACCCTGGGCGGCACCGCTTCGGTGGCCGGCGGCCACGGCCCCGTCGCCACCCCCACCCTGACCGGCTGGGCCGCGCTGCCGGCCGGCACCTTCGTGCTCGGCAGCGAGCCGTCCGGCAGCAAGATCACCGGCACCACCAACGGCTGGCCGGTGCCCTTCGCCGACCAGCCCGTTCAGGGGTTCTCCGGCATCGTCAAGAACCGGGACGGCTCCTTCGACGTGCTCTCCGACAACGGCTACGGCAACCAGGCCAACTCCGCCGACTTCCTGCTGCGCATCCAGCGCCTGGCGCCGTCCTTCGCCACCGGCACGGTCGACGTGGTCGGCGGCATCACGCTCAGCGACCCGGCGAAGCTCGTTCCGTGGCCGCTGACCCGGCCCGACCGGGTCCTCACCGGCGCCGACTTCGACGTCGAGTCGATCCAGCGGACGGCCGACGGCACCTACTGGATCGGCGACGAGTTCGGCCCGTACCTCCTGCACTTCGACCGCGCCGGCCGGCTCCTCGCCGCACCCGTCCCGGTCGCCGGCGTCGTCGCCCCGGAGACCGCGGCCCGTACCGGGGTGCCGGCCACCACGATCAGCAGCAAGGGTTACGAGGGCCTGGCCGCCACCCCCGACGGGCGGCACCTCTACGGGCTGCTCGAAGGCACGGTCAACGGCGACACCCCCGGCCGGCTGCGCTTCAACGAGTTCGATCTGCGCACCCGGACCTACACCGGCAAGCGCTACCTCTACCAGCTGGGCGACCCGTCGCTGGCCATCGGCGACGCGATCGCCGTCGACAACAACCGCTTCCTGGTGATCGAACGCGACGGCGGCCAGGGCGCCACTGCCGTGGTCAAGCGCGTCTACCTGGCCGACAAACGCGACCGGAACCGCGACGGCGTGCTGGACAAGACCCTCCTGGTCGACCTGATGAACATCGCCAACCCCCGTCACCTCGGCGGCTTCGGCGACAAGTTCACCTTCCCGTTCCAGACCATCGAGGACATCGTGATCCTCGACAACCACAAGATCGCTGTCCTCAACGACAACAACTTCCCGTTCTCCACCGGCCGCTCCGCCACCGCGGCCGACAACAACGAATGGATCACCATCGAGCTGCCCCGCTCCCTCGACGCCGACCCCCGAGTCCTCCGCTGACCACCCCTGTCGGGCCGCCGCGTCGACCGGCGATTTCGGGCTGCGGAAGCTGCTCGTGACCCCTTTTTCCCAGAGAAAGTGGGGCCTCTCAAGCACGCCGAGGCCCCACTTTCCCGGAACGTGCGGGGGAACGCGGCATCGCGGGCAATGTGGCGGGCCCGGAGCGCGCCGCCGCCCTGGGGCCGCAGGGCGGCGGGGTGGCCGAGGCGCGCGCGGGGTGGTGAGGCGCCGTGGGCTGCGTCCGGGTTAGCGTCCGGTGGTGAGCGAGCGACGGGTGATTCTGAGTGGGTCGACCTTCGAGGAGCAGATCGGTTATGCGCGGGCTGTCGTCGACGGGGACGACGTGCACGTCTCCGGGACCACCGGGTTCGACTACCGCACCATGACGATCTCGGCCGACGTCGTCGAGCAGGTCGAGCAGTGCCTGCGCAACATCGAGGCGGCCCTGACCGAGGCCGGCTGTACGTTCGCCGACGTCCTGCGGGTGCGCTATCTGCTGCCGGAGCGGGCCGATTTCGAGCCCTGCTGGCCGGCCCTGCGCCGGGCCTTCGGCGCGACGCGGCCGGCGGCCACGATGATGGTGTGCGGGCTGGCCGACCCGCGGATGCGGATCGAGATCGAGGTGTACGCGCGGCGTCACTGAGGGGGCGGCTCGCGGATCAGGCCGTTGTCGACGAGCGAGTGCGAGTGTTTGAGCCGCACCATCTGCGGCACTATCTCGACCCGCTGGATGCTGTCGATCTCGGCGACCTTCGTCGTCAGGTAGTGGTAGAGCGCCTCGGCGTCGGTCGCGATCGCCGACGCCATCAGGTTGGCGGTGCCGGTCACCGCGCCCACGAAGGCCAGCTGCGGGTGGTCGGCCAGCCGGGCGCCGGTGGCGGCCAGGTGGGCCGGTGCCACGGTGAACCACAGGTTGGCCACCGCGTGCATGCCGACCGCCACGGTCGCCACGTCCACGTGGAAATAGATCGCCCCGGCGGCGGTCAGTTCGTTGACCCGGTGGGCCGCCTGGCGCTGGCTCCAGCCGGTGGCGGCGGCGATCGCGGCCCAGCTGGACCGGCCGTCGCGGCTCAGGGCGGCCAGCAGTGGGCGGTCCGCGTCCTCGACCTGGGTCGCGCCGGTCGGATGCGGGGCCTGTTCCGGCGTGCCGTCCCGGAGGAAGGCCTGCTGGGCCGGGGACAGGTCGTGGTCGGGGGCCACCCAGTCGGCCTCCCCCCGCCCGGCGAAGCGGTGCAGCATCTGGTGCGCGCTGAAGGCCAGCACACTCGACGCCCGGGGCAGGTGGTGCAGCAGGCCGGACTGCGGATCGCCGACCTCGGCCTGGCAGGTGACCTCGGCCCCGCCGGCGCCGATGCTCACCCAGGACGTGTCGCCGCGCTGGGCGAGGGCGTGGGCGAGGGTCGGGGCGGTGCCGGGCCGGCAGCCGATGCGCAGCGTCCAGTAGCTCCCGCCGGTGCGGTGGGTGGCCTCGGGCCGGGCGACGATCCGGACGTAGCGGGCGGTGCGCATGCGCTGAAATCGGCGGGCGACCGTCTGCTCGGACACCTCGAGCACGGTGGCGATGCGGGCGAACGGCGCACGCGGGGCGAGCTGAAGTGTGTGGAGGATCTGTCGATCCAGAGCGTCGAGCGTGCTGGATTCGGTCGGCATGGGATCAGCGTACGGCGGCATCCCCCGGAGAGGTGAGTCGCCGTGGCGGGGGATGGGATCGAACGATTGACACGTCTAGTGTCCGATAAACCGGATAAAAAGCGCCAAAACCGGAGTCGCCGCATGTCCTTGTTCCGCGCCGCGAACAACGTCAACAAGCCCTCCGGTACGAACGAGGGCCCCTACCCGATCAACCGGTCGATCAGAGCGACGGAAGGACCCGCCGTGCGGATCGTGGACCGTCCCCGCCGCCGCGACCGGCTGGTCTGGCTCGGCCTGCTCGTCGCGCTGTTCGCTCTCGTCACATCGTCGATCTCGGGACTGGCGGCGTGGCAGGCGATGAAAGTCTCCCGGCTGGTGGCGATGACCCGGGTGCCGGCCGCGGCCGGCGGGCACGCGGACGCGGGCACCGGCTACCACGTCACGTACGCCCAGGAGCCGTTGAAAGTGCAGGTGGGCTGCTCCGCCGTACTGTTCATGGATCTTGACGAACCCCGCTCGAATGCCGATGAGCGGGTGAGCGACATGCGTTACGACAGCCGGTGCGGCACCGACGCGCCGCGCCTGAGCCTCGGCCCCGGCGCCGCCGCCGGGGCCGAGGTGAAGGACCTCGACCTGGACGCGGCCGGCTGCGAGCGGGCCATCCGCACCAGCCCGATCGGGCCGGGTGGCAGCGTCCAGGTTCGCAAGGGTGCCGTGCTGTGTGTGCTGACTGCCGCCGATCCAGCCGCGATGGCCCTGGTGGAGGTGACCGACGTGGGGCGGACCGGCACCGCCGGCATGCGGGCCACCTCCTGGAAGGTCGCGGGCTGAGGAAGGGTTGGCGGCGGTCGCGCGGGGCGCTCCTGACAGAATGTGGGAGCGCCCCGTGTTGATCTGAAGGAGACGAGTTCCCGTGATCCGTACCCATAACGCCGGCAGCCTGCGCGCGAGCGACGCCGGTCAGACGGTGACGCTCGCCGGGTGGGTGGCCCGCCGGCGCGACCACGGCGGGGTCATCTTCGTCGACCTCCGGGACGCCTCCGGCGTCGTGCAGGTGGTCTTCCGCGAGGAAGACGCCCACGCCCTGCGCAACGAGTACTGCGTGAAGGTCGTCGGCGAGGTCAACGCCCGGCCCGGCGGCAACGAGAACCCCGACCTGGCCACCGGCGCCATCGAGGTCGTCGCCAGCGAGCTGACCGTGCTGTCCGAGGCCGCGCCGCTGCCGCTGCCGGTCGACGACGCGACCTCCTCGGCCGACGACCTCCGCCTCAAATACCGTTACCTCGACCTGCGCCGCTCCGGCCCGTCGGCCGCCCTGCGCCTGCGCAGCCGGGCCAACCAGATCGCCCGCGAGGTGCTGCACGCCCGCGACTTCAACGAGATCGAGACCCCGACGCTGACCCGGTCCACCCCCGAGGGCGCCCGCGACTTCCTGGTCCCGGTCCGCCTGCAGCCCGGCACGTGGTATGCCCTGCCCCAGTCCCCGCAGCTGTTCAAGCAGCTGCTGATGGTGGCCGGCCTGGAGCGGTACTACCAGATCGCCCGCTGCTACCGCGACGAGGACTTCCGGGCCGACCGGCAGCCCGAGTTCACCCAGCTCGACATCGAGATGTCGTTCGTGACCCAGGACGACATCATCGAGCTCGGCGAACAGATCGTCAGCAAGCTGTGGAGCGAGCTCGCCGGCTACCAGGTGCAGCTGCCGATCCCGCGGATCACCTGGACCGACGCGATGAACCGCTACGGCTCCGACAAGCCCGACCTGCGCTACGGCGTGGAGCTCCGCGAGCTCACGTCCTACCTGCAGGGCACCGAGTTCCGCGTCTTCGCCGGGGCGATCGCGGCCGGTGGTTACGTCGGCGCCGTGGTGATGCCGGGCGGCGCGTCGCAGACCCGCAAGGAGCTGGACGGCTGGCAGGACTGGGCCAAGGCCCGCGGCGCCCGCGGCCTGGCCTACGTGGTGCTCGACGCGGAGACCGGCGAGCCGCGTGGCCCGGTCGCCAAGAACCTGTCGGCCGAGCACCTGAGCGGGCTGGCCGACGAGGTCGGCGCGAAGCCGGGCGACGCGATCTTCTTCGCCGCGGCCAACGAGCGCCGCGAGGCCCAGGAACTGCTCGGCGCGGCCCGCATCGAGATCGCCAAGCGCGCCAAGCTGATCGACGAGAGCGCCTGGGCGTTCTGCTGGGTCGTCGACGCCCCCATGTTCGAGAAGACCGACGACGGCGGCTGGACCGCCGTCCACCACCCCTTCACCTCGCCGAACGACGAGTGGATCGGCAACTTCGAGGAGGCGCCCGACCGCGCTCTCGCCTATGCCTACGACATCGTGGTGAACGGCAACGAGATCGGCGGCGGCAGCGTTCGTATCCACCGGGCCGACGTGCAGAGCCGGGTCTTCGACCTGCTCGGCATCACCCCGGAAGAGGCGCAGGACAAGTTCGGCTTCCTGCTCGAGGCGTTCAAGTACGGCCCTCCGCCGCACGCCGGCATCGCCCTCGGCTGGGACCGAACCTGCATGCTGCTCTCCGGCAACGAGTCGATCCGCGAGGTCATCGCGTTCCCCAAGACCCGCGGCGGTTACGACCCGCTGACCACCGCGCCGACCCCGATCACCGCGCAGCAGCGGCTCGAGGCCGGCATCGACGCCAAGCCCAAGGCGCCGGCCGCCGCGGCCGGCACCGGTGGTCAGGCCGCCCCCGTGGAACACTCCAACTGAGAATTCTCGTCGTCGGCGCCGGCGGCTACCTGGGTCGCCAGGTGGTCCGCCGGGCCACGGCCCGCGGCCACGAGGTGGTGGGCACGGCGACGACGGCGGCTTCCGGTCACCGGGTGCTCGACGTCCGGTCCCGCGAGGCGGTGCTCGCGCTGCTTGCTGACGTACGGGCGGAAGCCGTGCTCAACCTGGCGGCGAAGATGGACGACTGGGCGGTGACCGCGGACGGTGCCGCCCACGTGGCTGTCGGGGCGGGCGACACCCGGCTCGTACACGTCTCGTCCGACGTGGTGCACGGGGGCCGGTCCACGCCGTACACCGAGGATGATCCGCCGGACCCGAAGAGTCGGTACGGCGCGGCCAAAGCCGCCGCCGAGACCGCCGTGGCGGCCATCGCGCCGCGGGCCGCGATCGTGCGCACCTCGCTGATCGTCGGGACCGACGACAGCCAGCACATCCGCCTCGTGCACGACCTGCTGGCCGGGCGGCGCAGCGGGTTCCTGTTCGAGGACGAGATCCGCTGCCCGGTGCACGTCGACGACCTGGCCGACGCGCTCGTCGAGCTGGCCGAGGGCGAGCACGCGGGCGTGCTCAACGTGGCCGGACCGGAAGCGATCTCGCGCGCCGAGCTGGGCCGGCTGGTGGCGCGCCGGGCCGGCATCGATCCGCGGCGGGTGCCGACCGGGCTGACCGCCGACGCGAAGCTGGGGCCGCGGGCCTCCGACGTCAAACTCGACATCACCCGTGCGCTGGGAATTCTCCGCCGGTCCCGGCTTCGGCCGGTCTCCGCCGACGAGGAGATCCAGGGTGGAGTTTGACGGACATCGAGGCGTGGGTATTCGCCCGCCACAAGGCTCTCACCCCTCGGAGGATCTGATGCTCGCCATCGCTGCGGCGGTTGTTTTCGGTTTCGCGCTTCTTCTCGACTTCCTCAACACCAACTTCGGTGCCCCCGACCTGTTCAACTTCCAGACCCTGGCCATGCTCGGGTTCTTCCTGCTGGCCCTCTACCTGGCCGGCGTCGGCAGCGGCCCGCGCAACTCCAGTGGCAGCAGCGGCCGCCGCTTCTACGGCCGTCGTCCGGGCCGGGGCTGATCTCCGCGTTCGCGGTCCGGCCCGCTCGCACGGTGCATTTCGGGCATCGTGCGGCGGGCCGGTACTGTCGGTCCCGATGGAAATGGATGGACTCTTCGCAGCGGGCGTGCAGGTTTCCGCGCCGGCTTTCAACCCGGTGTCGGCTGACTCGCCGCTGCCGGTGCGCATGCGGCCGGCCCGCATCGAAGAGCTGGTCGGCCAGGAGCACCTGCTCGCCCCGGGCAGCCCGTTGCGGCAGCTCGTCACGGGGGTGAGCCCGATGTCGGTGATCCTCTGGGGTCCGCCCGGCACCGGCAAGACCACCATCGCCCACCTCGTCGCGGGGGCCACCGACCGCAAGTTCGTGGCGCTGTCCGCGCTGACCGCGGGCGTCAAGGACGTCCGGGCGGTGATCGACACCGCGCGCCGGGAGCGCCGGTCCGGCGGGCCGCCGACGGTGCTGTTCATCGACGAGGTGCACCGGTTCTCCAAGACCCAGCAGGATTCGCTGCTGGCGGCGGTGGAGGACCGCACGGTCACGCTGCTGGCGGCGACCACCGAAAATCCGTACTTCTCGGTCATCTCGCCCTTGCTCTCGCGTTGTGTGCTTCTCACCCTGCAGGCGCTCGGCGACGACGACGTCCGCGGCCTCGTGCGCCGCGCGGTCGCCGACGAGCGCGGGCTCGGCGGGGCGGTCACGCTGTCCACCGACGCTGAGGATCATCTGGTCCGGCTCGCGGCCGGTGACGTACGCAAAGCTCTGACCGCTCTGGAAGCGGCGGCCTCGTCGGCCGCCGCCCAGGGCGCCGCCGAGATCGACCTCGCGACCGCCGAGAAGGCGGTCGACGTCGCGGCCGTGCGCTACGACCGGGACGGCGACGCGCACTACGACGTGACCAGCGCGTTCATCAAGAGCATGCGCGGCAGTGACCCCGACGCCGCGCTGCACTGGCTGGCCCGCATGCTCGTGGCCGGCGAGGACCCGCGCTTCATCGCCCGCCGCATCGTCATCTTCGCCAGCGAGGACGTCGGCATGGCCGATCCGCAGGCTCTGCTCGTGGCCACCGCCGCCGCGCAGGCCGTGCAGCTCATCGGCCTGCCCGAATGCCAGCTCAACCTCGCCCAGGCCGTCGTGCACCTGGCCACCGCGCCCAAGTCCAACAGCGTCACGACGGCGATCGGCGCCGCCATCGCCGACGTGCGCGCCGGCCGGGGCGGAGCGGTCCCGTCCGCCCTGCGCGACGCGCACTATCCCGGCGCACGTGGCCTAGGTCACGGTCGTGGCTACAAGTATCCGCACGATGACCCTAAGGGAGTCGTCACGCAGCAGTACATTCCGGACGACCTTGTCGGCTCCGACTACTACCGCCCCACTGATCACGGGGCCGAACGCGCAGTAAACGAGCGGGTCCCGCGCCTGCGACGCATCGTCCGCGGACTCGGCCCGGTTTCGCGCGTGGGGGTCGCCACGAGCGCTTCGGCGCCCACGCCCGACCGCGCGGCGGGTGGTGGATCGGCCGGAGATGCGTCACGCTCGTCCGCGAACAGCGAACCGCCGGTAACGCCTCCGGCGAACAGCGAACCGCCGGCCACGCCACCGGCGGACGACGGGACAACGGAAGTCGACAGCGGCACAGCCGCCGGAGAGGAACAGCCGTGACACCCCGCGGTGCCGGAGGGCCCGACGACGAGGCCGACCTGCGCAACGAGACCGGAGCCCGCAAGGGCCGCGGCCGGTTCGGTCGAGGCCGTCCGGCGGAGCCCTTGCCGCCCGAGGAGATCCCGCAGGAGGAGACCGGCTGGCTCGACGACCTGCGCTCCGCCAAGCAGCAGCGCGGCGCCATCGGCCCCGGCACCCTCGCCGGCGAGACCCGTCCCAGCAAGTCCGGCCGGATGGCTCCCGGCCCCGACGACCAGCCCCCCGCCGACGACCTGCCCTTCGGTGGCGGCGCCCCCGGCTGGACCAGCGCCAGCGGCGCCCACCAGGCCATGGCCGACCCCGCCGGCCCCCCTTCGGCACGCCCCGTCACCGGCCCACCCCCCGGGGCCGCCCCGGGCCGGCCCACTCCCGGCCGCCCGACTCCCGGCGCCGACCTGGACCTGGGCCGCCAGTCCGGCGGCGTACCCGGCGGTCCCTCCGGCCGTGTCGCCCCCGGCGGCGTTTCCGGTCGCATCGCGCCTGGTGGTGTGTCCGGTCGAGTCGCGCCTGGTGGTCCCGCCGGTCGCGGTGCGCCTGATGCTTCCGGTCGCGGCGGGCCTGATGCTTCCGGGCGGGTGGCGCCCGGCGGTGCTTCCGGACGTGTGGCACCGGGCGCGGCTCCCGGCCGTGTGGCTCCCGGCCAGCAGTTCGGTGGGCCCGGCCAGCAGTTCGGCGGGTCTGACCCGCAGTCCGGCGGCCCTGCTCAGCAGTTCCGTGGACCTGGTCAGCAGTCCGGCGGGCCTGGTCAGCAGTTCGGCGGGCGTGACCCGCAGTCCGGTGGGCCCGGCCAGCAGTTCCGTGGACCTGGTCAGCAGTCCGGCGGGCCCGGCCATCAATTCGGCGGGCGTGACCCGCGGGCCGACGAGCCCGGCCAGCAGTTCGGTAGGCCCGGCCAGCAGTCCGGTGCGCGTGGTCAGCAGGCCGGCGCGACCGGACGGGTGGCTCCGGGGCATACGTCCGGTGGAGTGACTGGTCGACCGGCTTCCGGTCCGGTCAGTCCGGCCGGTGGGCGGGTGGCGCCGGCATGGCAGGACGGCAGTGGTTCGCATCCCGCGACCGGGCCCTCGTGGCAGACCGGCACCGGGGCTCAGCCGCCGTGGCAGCGGGCCAGCGGTGCACATCAGGCCGGTGGCCGGCGGGACGACTCGCCGCCCGTACCCGGTCAGATGAGCGGACCCACCGGGCGCCCGCGGCAGACTCCGCCGCCCGCGCCGATGGGCCCGGCCGCCGGGCCGCCGTCGGTCGACGGTCCGCGACGTGGCGCCGCGCCGGTTCCCGGGCAGGGTCGCGCCCGGGCGACCGAGCCAGGCGCCTTCACCCAGTCCGGCCGGCACGGCGTCGCCGACGCGGTGGTTCCGTTGTCGGGAAACGCCCCCGATGTCCCGATGTCCCGTCCGGTCTCCCCGTCCGCCCGTCCGGTCTCGCCGGCTTCCCGGCCGGTTTCGTCGGCCGGCCCACGCGACCGTTTCCGAACCGACGGACCACCACCCGGTCCAGGCGGGCGCGGTGCCGCCATGCCGGCCTCACCGGCGGGACCACCGCCCGGCGGCCGATTCAGCGGCGACTCCTATCCACCCGGCAGCCCCGACTATCCACCCGGCAGCCCCGACTATCCACCCGGCAGCCCCGACTATCCGACCGGCAGCCCTGGCTATCCAACCGGGAGCCACGGCTACCCGGCGGAAAGTCCCGGCTACCCGGCTGAGAGCGCGGGCTACCCGGGTGAGCGCACCGGTTACCCGGGCGAAAGCGCGGGCTACCCGGGCGAAAGCACCGGCCGGCACGGCGCCCCGGACGACGACGAGAGCGCCGGACGGCATGGACAGCCAAATTTTCCGGGTGGCGGCCGCGGCACCGGCGCGCGTGGCCGCGATGAACAGCAGGACTTCCCAGTCGCCGGCGGCCCGGGGAACAGTTCCCGCGGCCGCGCTGTACCCGACCCCGCCGGCCCCGCAGCCGGCGGCCGACCGGTAGGCACCGCCAGCCCGGCAGCCGGCGGCCGACCAGTGGGTCCCGCCAGCCCGGCAGCCGGCGGGCGGCCGCTCGGCCCCGATGGCATGAACGATCCCGGCGGCACCGGGGGTCCCACCCGAGCAGGCGGGCGCCGTGCCGCCGGTGCACCGGCGGCCGGCGGTCCGGAAGGAGCCGGCGGTCACGGCGCGATCGGTGGCCCGGTCGCGGGTGGCCCGCAAGGCGCTGTCGGCAGCCCAGGTCCCGGTGGGGGCGGCCAGGGTCCCGGGGTGGGCTCAGCCGCGCAAGGTCCCGGTATGGGGCCGACGGGTCAGGGGCCTGGCACGGGACCGGTAGTCGTTCCCGGCGCGCCGGGTCAGGCACGGGCGTCGGCCAAGGTCATGCCGCCGGTGGTTCCCGGGCGGCAGGGTGCACGCGCCCCGGCCGTACCCGGTCGGGCCGGTGCGATGGCCGGCAACACGGGCGCGATCTCCGGTCCGATCACCGGTCGCGGCCAACGGCAGCCCGGCGAGGCCACCGGCCCGGTCACCGGGCGCGGCGGACCGCGGCAGCCCGGCGACGTCCCGGGATCTCAGCAGCCCGGTGACGGCACCGGGCCGGTCAACCTGCGTGGTGAGCTTTCCGGTCCGGTGCACCCGCGGGAGCTTCCCGGCCCAATAGGCCCGCGCGGCAGCCAACCGACCGGTGCCGGCGTCCGTGCTGGGCAGCCCGGCGACGGTCCGCGCGGCGACCAGCGTGGCGGACCTGGGTCGCAGCCGGGTCAGCGTGGTGGCCGTGGACCCCGGACCGGTCCTCGTACCGGCCCGGCCGGCGCGATGGCCGCGGCGGCCGGCATGGTTCCGGCTGGTCCGGTTTCGCCGGGCCGGCCGTCGCTGCCGGGGCCGGGTTTCCCGGCTCAGGGTGATCGTCCGGAAATCGGCGAGCGCTTCGGCAGCCAGCCGGTTTCGCCCGCGCATGCTCGACCGGAAGAGCCGCGCTCCGCCGGTCCGGAACAGAGTCAGGGCTTCGAGGCGCGTGGCGGTTTCGGCAGTCAGCCGGTGTCGCCGGCACGCGGCCGGCCGGATGCGGGGCCGCGCTTCGCGGGACAGACCGGGTCCGGAGATCAAAGTCAAGCTTTCGGCACGCCGGACGGGCCGACCGGTACCGGCAAACGAGCCCGCCCCGACTCGGCGCCGCAAGCCCCCCAGGGCGGCCGGCGTGGACCGGCCGGCGCCAACGGACGGGCGACCGGCGATCGCGGACCGGCGGCCGGGCGCAAGGGCGGACCGGGTGGCGCAGGCGCGCTCGGTGCGGCGGCCATGGGTGCCGGCGCGATGGGCGCCGCGATGGCCAAGGGTACGGCCGGTGCAGCTCCGGCGGGAGCAGCCACGGCCGGGGCGCCTTCAGGCGGTACGGGCTCGGCCGCCGCCGCCCCCGGCAGCCCCTCGTTCGGTTCGGCCGCGGCCGGCGCCACCCCGGTAGGCTCCGCCTCGGTCGGTGCTCCTCCGGTCGGCTCGGCCTCGGTGGGCCCGGCTCCGGCCGGCGGACCCGCAGCCGGCGCCGCGTCATCAGGTGCCGCCGCGGCAGGGGCAGCCGTGGCAGGGGCAGCCGCAAGGGGCGCCGCCTCAGCAGCTTCCAAGGGCGCGGCCTCCGCAGGCGCCGTCGCGGCAGATGGAGCCCCAAGGGGCGCCGCCGCGACGGGTGCGACCGCACGAGGCGCCGCGACGGGTGCGGCTCCAAGGGATGCGGCGGCGACGGGTGCAGCTCCAAGGGGTGCCGCTGCAGCGGACGCGGCTTCGCGGGGTGCCGCGACGGGTGCGGCCTCAAGGGGTGCCGCGACGGGTGCGGCCTCAAGAGCTGCCGCGGCAGGTGCGGCTTCCCGGGGTCCCGCCGGGCCAGGTGGAGCTTCCGGGGCCGCCGCAGCGAGTGCGGCCCCGAGAGGCGCCGCCTCGGCCGGTGCACCGCCGAGAGGCCTCCCCGCGGCGGGTGCGGCTTCCCGGGGTGCCGCTTCCGTGGGCGCTGCCTCGGTGGGGGCCGCCTCGGTGGGCGCCGCATCGGCGGGTGCTCCGCAAGCGGGCGGTCCTCAGACAGGCGCTCCACAAGCAGGTGGTCCTCAGGCAGGCGGTCCTCAGGCAGGCGGTCCTCAGGCAGGCAGTCCTCAAACCGGCGGTCCTCAGGCAGGCGGTCCTCAGGCAGGCACTGCTTCAGTAGGCGCGGCCTCGGTGGGGGCCGCATCCGTAGGTGCCGCGTCGGTGGGCACAGTCGCCACGGGCGCGGCGGCGGTGGGTGCGGCGGCGGTAGGTGCGGCGTCCGTCGGGGCGGCCTCGGTGGGGGCCTCGGGACGGGCGGCGTCGGCGGCTGTGAAGGTTGCGCCGGTGCGGGACCCGGCCGGCGCGAAGCCGCGAACGGGTGCTCAGCCCGTACCTCCAAGGGGTGAAGCCGGATCCGACGCCAACCCGGAGACCATGACCGGGCTTCGGGGTGCCGGCAGCGAGCTTCGCAGCCGGGTACGCACGCAGCGCCGGTTGCGCTTGGTGATTTTGTTGTCGCTCGCGGTGGTGGCGCTCGTGGTTCTGCCGGCGGTCTTCGGGCTGCGGTCGGCAAGCAAGGACCCGGTGTTCAGTTCGCTGGACGCGCTGGCGGTGCCGTCGTGGGCGGCCACCCATGTCGAGGACAACGGCAGTGGGAGCCGGTGGTGCTTCCTGGACTGCCGGTTCCGGGAGCGGCGGATCGACTCGGACCGGGAGTTCAAGCAGACCACCAAGGTCTACACGGCGGCGCTGGAACGGGCCGGGTGGAAGCCCTGGAGGGTGGCCGACTGCCCGGAGTCGCCGATCGCCGCGGACCAGGGCACCTACACGTGCTGGACGCGGGACGAGTTCACTCTGGACCTGTTCGTGCGGCTGCCGGACTGCGCCATCGACCAGGTGGCGGCGCAGGATCCGAACACCGTGCAGTCGGCGCCGGCGACGACCGGGCCAACCAAGAAGTGTGTGGGGTCGACGGTCAAGATCCAGGTGCAGAGCGCGGTCGCCGACACCCGTGGCAAGGGCGAACCGGCGCAGAGTCCGGGACTGGTCGGCGAGACGCCGGATCCGGTTCTGTCCAACGACCCCCTCTTGGAGCCGACACCCGCGGCGTCGTGAAGCGGGCGAAGGTCACGGACGGTAGGGTCTGCACGTTGACCCGCCACCCGTAGAGGAGAAGCGCCACATGGACGCCGGAGAAATCGCAGGTCTGATCGCGGCGGGCGCCTTCCTGATGCTCGTCATCGTGCTGGCCGTACCGCTGCTCAAGCTGGGCCGCACCGTGGATGCCGCCACCCGGGCGATCAATGACATCACCGACCGGACGGGGCCGCTGCTCGGCAACGTCAACGAGACGGTGGAGAATGTGAACACCGCGCTCGGCCAGGTGCAGGTCTCTTTGGACGGTGTGAACATTCAGCTGGCCAAGGTCGACACGATCACCGAGCACGCGGCGCACGTGTCCGCGAACGTGGCCAACCTGTCCACCGTCGTGGCCGCCGCGGCGGCGAACCCGCTGGTCAAGGTCGCTTCGCTGGGCTACGGCCTGCGTAAGGCCGTGCACAACCGGCGCCGCGCCGACGAGGACCGCGAGGTTCGCTCCACCATCAAGCAGCGCCGCAAGTCGGCCCGCTGATCTTAAGGAAGGCATCTCATGAAGCGCCTGCTTTGGCTGGGCGTCGGCTTGGCCGTCGGCGCACTCGTCGTTCGCAAGCTCACCCGTAAGGCGAACGAGTTCACCCCGACCGGCATCGCCACCTCTCTCTCACAATCCGCTGGCGGCCTGGTCGAGTCGATGCGTAGCTTCGTGGATGACGTCCGCGACGGCATGACGGAGCGGGAACAGCAGATCCAGCAGGCGTTCGCCGAGGGTGAGCTGTACGAAGACGATGAGCAGGATGCTCAGGAGGGCAACCGACGATGAAGACGGCGGAAGTCAAGCGGCGCTTTCTGGCGCATTTCGAGGCCAACGGGCACACGGTCGTGCCGAGTGCCCCGCTGCCGGCTATCGACGACCCCAACCTGCTGTTCATCAATGCCGGCATGGTGCAGTTCGTGCCGTTCTTCCTGGGCCAGCGCACCCCGCCCTACGCGCGGGCGGCGAGCGTGCAGAAGTGCATCCGGACGCCGGACATCGACGAGGTCGGCAAGACCTCGCGGCACGGCACGTTCTTCCAGATGAACGGCAACTTCTCGTTCGGCGACTACTTCAAGGCCGGGGCGATCCCGCTGGCCTGGGAGCTGTCCACCAAGCCGGTCTCGGAGGGTGGTTTCGGGCTCGACCCGGAACGCATCTGGGCGACCGTCTACCTCGACGACGACGAGGCCATCGAGATCTGGAAGAAGACCGGCATGCCGGCCGAGCGGATCGTGCGCCGGGGCAAGAAGGACAACTTCTGGTCGATGGGCATCCCCGGCCCGGCCGGCCCGTGCTCGGAGCTCTACTACGACCGTGGTCCCTCCTACGGCCCCGAGGGCGGCCCGGAGGTCGACGAGGACCGTTACCTGGAGTTCTGGAACCTGGTCTTCATGCAGCACGAGATCACCGACGTGAAGTCGAAGGAGGACTTCAGGATCGTCGGTGACCTGCCCAAGCAGAACATCGACACCGGCATGGGGCTGGAGCGCATCGCGTCGATCCTGCAGGGCGTCGACAACCTCTACGAGATCGACGAGGTCCGGCCGATCCTCGCGCGGGCGGCCGAGATGACCGGCAAGCAGTACGGCGTACGTTCCGGTCACGCGGCCAACCAGAGTCACCCGGACGACGTACGCCTGCGGGTGATCGCCGACCACGTACGTACCTCGTTGATGTTGATCGGTGATGGGGTCACCCCGTCCAACGAGGGCCGTGGCTACGTGCTGCGCCGGATCATGCGCCGGGCGATCCGGTCGATCCGGTTGCTCGGCTGGCAGGAGCGGGCGCTGCCGGAGCTGTTGCCGGTGGCGCGGGACTGCATGGCGCCGTCCTACCCGGAGTTGGCCGAGGAATTCCAGCGGATCTCCGATTACGCGTACGCGGAGGAGGACTCGTTCCTGTCCACGCTGCGGGCGGGCACGACGATCCTCGACACCGCGATCGACGACTCGAAGAAGGCCGGGAAATCCGCTCTGTCGGGTGACAAGGCGTTCCAGCTGCACGACACGTACGGCTTCCCGATCGACCTGACCCTGGAGATCGCACAGGAGCAGGGCCTGGAGGTCGACCAGGAGGGCTTCCGCCGGTTGATGGCCGACCAGCGGGCCCGCGCGAAGGCGGACGCGGCCGCGCGCAAGACCGGCCACGCCGACCTGTCCGCCTATCGCGGTGCGCTCGACAACGGCGGCCCGGTGGAGTTCACCGGCTACCAGGAGATCTCCCGGGAGTCGCGGGTCCGCGCGCTGATCGGCGACGGCGGCCGGCTCGAGGTGGCGGGCGAGGGTGACTACGTCGAGCTGGTGCTCGACACCACCCCGTTCTACGCCGAGGGCGGTGGCCAGCAGGCCGACACCGGCGTGATCAAGGTCGGCGGCGGGCACCTGGAGGTCGTCGACGTCCAGCAGCCGCTCCCCGGCCTGATCGTGCACAAGGCGCGGGTCATCCGGGGCGAGGTGCGCGCGGGCGAGTCGGCCGAGGCCGAGATCGACATCACCCGGCGCAAGGCGATCTCGCGGTCGCACACCGCGACCCACTTGATCCACCAGACAATGCGGCACTTCCTCGGCGAGTCGGCGACCCAGGCGGGTTCGCTCAACGCGCCGGGCCGGCTGCGCTTCGACTTCAACACGCCCGGGGCCGTCTCGCCCGCGGTGCTGAACGACGTCGAGCAGCAGGTCAACGAGGTGTTGCTGCGTGACCTCGAAGTGCACGCGTTCATCACCTCCCAGGCGGAAGCGCGGCGGCTCGGCGCGATGGCCCTCTTCGGTGAGAAGTACGGCGATGAGGTCCGGGTGGTTGAAGTCGGCGACTACGCACGTGAACTTTGTGGTGGCACCCATGTCGCCCGGTCCGGTCAGCTGGGCCTCGTGAAGATCCTCAACGAGTCGTCGATCGGCTCCGGTGTGCGCCGGGTCGAGGCGCTCGTGGGCATCGACGCGTTCGGCTTCCTGGCCAAGGAGCACCTGCTGGTGGCCCGCCTCGCCGACCTCTTCCGGGTGCCCGGCGAGCAGGTCGCGGACCGGGTCGAGCAGACCGTCACGGCGCTGCGCGACGCCGAGAAGGAACTGGAGAAGCTGCGCGCCCAGATGGTGCTCGGTGGTGCCGGTGCGCTCGCTGAGCAGGCCCGTGACCTGGGGGGCGTCGCCTACGTCGGAGCCGAGGCACCGGAGGGTGCGGCCGGCAACGATGTGCGTACGCTGGCTCAGGAGATCCGCGGGAAGATCGATCAGGCCCGTCCGGCGGTGGTCGCGGTCGCGGCCCGGTCGAACGGCAAGGCCTCGCTGATCGTCGCGGTGAACGGCGCGGCCCGGAGCCGCGGACTGTCGGCGGCGGATCTGGTAAAGGGTGCCCTGTCCGGCCGGGGTGGCGGCAACGCCGACCTCGCCCAGGGCGGCGGTGTCCCGGCTGATCAGGTCCCGACGCTTCTCGCCGCGGTCGAGAAGGCGGTCGGGGAAGCGGCGGGCTGACGGCGGATGAAGGCTACCTTTGGTCCGTCTTAAGGGCGGTTTTTGTGGGGAGGGTGGCCGAATGAGCGCACTGTCGCGGGGTAGGCGACTGGGCGTGGATGTCGGTAAGGTGCGCGTCGGGGTTGCCATAAGCGACCCTGACGGGATCCTGGCCACCCCCCTGGTCACGGTGCCCCGTGACATGGGTGCGGCACCAGATGCCGTGCCTGGCGACATTGCCGAGCTCGTCCGACTCGTGGGGGAACATGAGGCGGTCGGGATCGTGGTAGGGCTGCCGGTGCGCCTCAACGGTGCCGAAGGCCCTGCCGCCATCGACATTCGTTCGTACGCCGGGCGACTGGCGGAGGCGGTCGGCGAGGTGCCGATCAGCCTCGCTGACGAGCGGATGTCGACCGTGGTCGCGACCCGACGGCTCGCCGAACGTGGCGTCCGGGGGAAGCGGCAGCGGGCGGTCGTCGATCAGGCGGCCGCGGTGGAGATCCTGCAGAG
This sequence comes from Paractinoplanes ferrugineus, assembly GCF_016862195.1. Lineage (GTDB taxonomy): Bacteria > Actinomycetota > Actinomycetes > Mycobacteriales > Micromonosporaceae > Actinoplanes > Actinoplanes ferrugineus. Next base: position 160,201 of record NZ_BOMM01000038.1, read on the forward strand.
CTGGCTGGACGCGCAGCGGAGGCAGAAATGATCGACGAGCTGGATTTGGCGTTCGACGAGCACGCCGAACATGGGAGACCTCGCCACCGGCGGGGCGCCCGCGCGGGCAAAAAGGGCTCGGGTAAGTCCGGCATCGCCTTTTTGATGGCTTTTATTCTGTTGGCGCTTTTGGGCGGCGGTGTCTTTTTCGGATACACCAAGGTGAAGGGTTACTTCACCGCGGCCGACTACGACGGGCCCGGCACCGATCCGATTCAGGTGACCATCGCCAAGGACGCGACCCTCACCGACATCGGCAACACCCTGGTCGACTCCGATGTGGTGAAGAGCACAAAGGCGTTCACCAACGCGGCCGGCGAGAATCCGCGTGGCAAGAACATCCAATCGGGCACGTACAACATGAAGAAGCAGATGTCGGCGGCCAATGCCGTGACCCTGCTGCTCGACCCGAAAGCGCGCATCACCGCCGGGGTGACGATTCCCGAGGGCAGCACGTCCCTGCAGGCGTACGCGATCCTGTCGAAGGCCACGAAGATCCCGGTAAACGACTTCAAGGCCGCCGCCAAGGACCCGATCGCCCTGGGCGTACCCGATTACTGGTTCAACCGCCGCGACGGCAAACCGGCGGCGAAGACCAGCATCGAGGGGTTCCTGTTCCCCGACACGTACGAGTTCGACCCCAAGCTCGACGCCAAGCAGATCCTCAGCGTGATGGTGAAACGGTTCCTCACCGTCACCGGTGACCTGACGTTCGCCGACAACGTGCAGAACAACCTCGCCGTCTCGCCCTACGAAGCCCTGATCGTGGCGTCGCTGGCGCAGGCCGAGTCGGGCACGAAAGCCGACCTGCCGAAGGTGTCGCGGGTCGCCTACAACCGGGCCTACAAGGCGAAGATGCCGCTGCAGTTCGACGTGACCGCCAACTACTGGCTCGAGCTCAACGGCAAGGACGCCAAGCATTCCGGCAAGCTCACCCCGCAGGAGCTCGACGACCCGAAGAACCCGTACAACACCAAGAGCAAGCTGGGCCTGCCGCTCGGCCCGATCGACAGCCCCGGCCAGTCCGCGCTCGAAGGCGCGATGACCCCGGCCGCCGGCAACTGGTTGTACTTCGTGGCCATCGACAAAAAGGGCAACTCGGCATTCACCGACAGCCTCGCGCAGCACGACAAGAACATCCAGATCGCCTGCCGCAACGGGATCCCGCTCTGCTGATGCCCACCAAAGCCGCCGTCCTCGGCAAACCGATAAACCACTCGCTCTCCCCGGTGATTCACAATTCCGGGTTCACCGCCGCCGGCCTCGACGGCTGGAGCTACGTGGCGATCGAGTGCGCCGAGGCGGAACTGGCCGCGCTGATCAGCGGGCTCGGCCCCGAATGGGCCGGGCTTTCGCTGACCATGCCGCTCAAGGAGGAGGCGCTCCGCCTGGCGGCGAGCGCTTCGGCGGTCGCCCGAGCGACCGGTGCGGCCAACACTTTGGTACGGCGTGCCGACGGCACCTGGCACGCGGACAACACCGACGTGTACGGAATGGTCCACGTGCTCCGCGAAGCGGGCCTGCGGCCGTCCCCGTCGGTGACCGTGCTCGGCGGCGGCGGCACCGCCCGGGCCGCCCTCGGCGCGGCAGCCGAACTAGGCGCCGCCACCGTGACCGTGGTGACCCGCCGCCCCGCCGCCCGCGACGACCTGCGGCCCGCCGCCGCGGCGCTCGGCCTCGAGATCCAGGGCGCCGAGTGGGCCGCCGCCGCGGACTTCTTCGCCGCCGACGCCGTCATCTCCACCGTCCCCAAGGGCGCCGCCGACCACCTCGCCCCCGCGGTCCGTTGGCGGCCCGGAACGGTGCTCTTCGACGCCATCTACGACCCCTGGCCCACCCCGCTGGCCGCCGCCGCCACCGCCGCCGAGATCTCCGTCGTGTCCGGTCTGGACCTGCTCCTGGCCCAGGCCTTGAGCCAGTTCGAACAGTTCACCGGCGTAACTCCCGCCCCCCGAGCCGCCATGCGCGCGGCCCTGTTCGAGGCCGCCAGCCGCCGGTAGAGCCGCTCCCGGTTCTTCCCGCCCCCTTCCTGGCGCTTGGGCGCGGCTCCGGGTCGCTGCGTGCGCCGCGGTGGCCGGGCATATCGGACGGCGGCTGCGGGATCGGGCGCGGTGAGACCCTATTTCCGGGAAGGTGGGGTGTCGGAGTGCCGGGGAGGCCCCTTCTTCAAGGGAAGTGCGTGACTTCGGGTCGCTGCGTTGTCGGTGAGCCCGGTCTGGGTGATGCCGGGCCGGGCGGGGCGCTGAGCTTGGGGGACCGGTGTTTTCATTCCGCTGAGCGGGATGGGGCCGGGGCTGCGGCGACCCGGGGCGGCGGCGTGCCAGACTGTGACCCGTGTTGCGCTGGCTGACCGCAGGTGAATCCCATGGCCCGGCGCTCGTTGCGCTCCTCGAAGGCGTTCCCGCCGGGGTGGAAGTGACGAGTGCACTGATCGGGCGCGATCTCGCGCGCCGTCGGCTCGGCTACGGCCGGGGGGCGCGGATGAAGTTCGAGCAGGACGAGATCGAGATCATCGGGGGCATCCGGCACGGGGTGACGCAGGGCAGCCCGGTGGCGATCCGGGTGGGCAACACGGAGTGGCCCAAGTGGCAGACGGTCATGGCGGCCGACCCGGTCGACCCGGCCGAGCTCGCCGCCCAGGCCCGGAACGAGCCGCTGACCCGGCCCCGTCCCGGTCACGCCGACCTGGCCGGCATGCAGAAGTACGGGCACACCGACGCGCGCCCGATCCTGGAGCGCGCCAGTGCTCGCGAGACCGCTGCCCGGGTCGCGGTGGGCGTGGTCGCGAAGGAGCTGATCAAGCAGGCGCTGGGCATCGACATCGTCTCGCACGTGATCGAGCTCGGTTCGGTGGCCGCCAAGACGGGCCTCGTGCCGACCCCCGACGACTTCGACCGGATCGACGCCGACCCGTTGCGTTGCCTCGACCCCGAGGCCAGCGCGCGCATGGTGGCCGAGGTCGACGCGGCCAAGAAGGACGCCGACACGCTCGGTGGCATCGTCGAGGTGCTGGCTTACGGCGTACCCCCCGGCCTTGGATCTCATGTGCAGTGGGACCGCAAATTGGACGCCAAGCTCGCCGCCGCCCTGATGTCCATCCAGTCGGTGAAGGGTGTGGAGATCGGCGACGGGTTCACCCAGGCCCGGTCGCGCGGGTCGGTGGCCCACGACGAGATCGTGCCCACCGCCGACGGCGTCAAGCGGATCACCGATCGCGCCGGTGGCCTCGAGGGCGGCATCACCAACGGCGAGCCGCTGCGGGTCCGCGCGGCCCTGAAGCCGATCTCGTCGCTCAACCGGGCGCTGCAGACGATCGACATCGTGACCGGCGAGCCCGCCACGGCCATCAACCAGCGTTCCGACGTCTGCGCGGTCCCGGCCGGCGCCGTGGTGGCCGAAGCGATGGTCGCGCTGGTGCTGGCCGAGGCCGCGGTGGAGAAGTTCGGCGGCGACTCGGTCGCCGAGATCCGCCGCAACCTGGCGAGCTACCTGGAAAACCTGGTGATCCGCTGATGGCCCCGGTCGCCGTCCTCGTCGGCGCCCCGGGCGCCGGCAAGACCACCATCGGCGAGATGGTGGCGGAGCTGCTCGGCGTCCCGTTCTCGGACACCGACAACCTGATCGAGGCGACGGCCGGCAAGCCGATTCCCGAGATCTTCTTCGACGACGGCGAGGACGCGTTCCGGGCCCTGGAGCGTACGACGATCGCGTCCGCGCTGGCGGATTTCGACGGCGTCCTGGCCCTGGGTGGCGGCGCCATCCTCCACGAGGGCACCCGGGAGCTGCTCGGCGCTCAGACGGTCGTCTACCTGTCGGTCGAGTTGTCCGACGCGGTGAAGCGGGTCGGCCTCGGCGGGGGCCGGCCGCTGCTGGCGATCAACCCCCGGGCCACGCTGAAATACCTGCTGGACCAGCGCCGCCCGCTCTACCTCTCGGTCGCCACCCACACCGTCGTCACCGACCACCGGGACCCCGCGGAGATCGCCGCCGAGGTCGCGGCTCTCCTCAAGGGCTGACCCTCACCGGCCGCGCAGCGCCTTCGCCCGCCGGTTCATGGCTTCGTGGAACCGGCGCGTGGTGACCAGGTAGGCGGCCGTCATGAGGAGGCCGATCAGGGTCAGCGGACGCACCAGGAAGAGCTCGAACGCCGCCCAGGGCACCGGGAACGAGCCGGTTCCGAAGATCGCCACCACGCCGCGGAGCACGCCGACGGCGGCGATGACGGTATTGATCGTGAGGAGGGCCGGCCCGGTGTGGCCGATCGAGACGCGGTCCGGCTTGAACCAACCGGCGACGCAGCCCAGCAGCCACCCGAGCGCCGCCACGGCCACGGCCGCGTCCGTCGGGCGGCGCTCCACGCGCAAAGTGGAGACCGGCTTGTCGTGGTCGCCGTAGCTGAAGTCGCCGCCGTTGTCCAGGCGGAGCCGCCAGCCGTCGCGGGCCGCCGTCACCGACCGGCTGTCCGCCGCTCCGGTGCGCCAGCCGTCCGCCGCCAGCGCCCGGCCCGCCGCGGCGAGGTCGGTGTCCTGCTCGCCGACCTCAGCCTGCACAAAGCCTGGAACAACTCCGTCGACAGTGCCGAAAATGGCGTTGTCGGTCCCGGTGGCCTGCGGAAATCGCGGCCCGGCCAACACGTCGGCCCGAGTGATGACGACGCCGTCGATCACGTTCGTCCCGACTTCGGCGAGGCCCCGCTCGTCGTCCACCAGGCCCGGGTCGCCGGCCGTCAGGTTCGGATAGATGACCGCGACAATCGCTCGCATCTCGGCGTCGGTGGGCGGCCGGCTCGCCGAATGCCAGGCCCCACGACCCGGCGGCCGCGAACAGGCCACCGATGGTGAGCGCGACAGCAAGTCGTTTGATGATGATCGCGAGCGACACGCGGACACCATAGACTTGTCGATCAGTTGACGCGGGCCTCCAGCTGTTCGATGCGCTCGATGAGCGGCACCAGTTCGGCGTGGAAGGCGGCCAGCAGGGCGGCCGAGGGCGGGGCCTGGGTCGCGTTGGCGCGCAAGTGGACATAGCCGGCCAGGGCGGCGGCGACCGCCCGGCGGGTGGAGCGGGCGTCGGCTCCGCGGGAGCGCAGCAGTTCGCCGGCGGCGCCTTCGGGTTCGCCGGACAGGGCGACGATCAGGTGTTCACAGCCGACGTAGTTGTGACCGAAACCGACCGCCTCGCCGACCGCCAGCTCCAGGGCCACCGCGGCCGGGGTGCTGAACCGCAGGCCCGGCTCGGCCGGACCGGGTTCCGGGGTGGACGGGATGGCCAGCGAGGCGGGGGCCACGTCCATCGCGGTGAGGATCTGCAGGGCCAGGTTGCCGCCCTCGGTGAGCATGCCGGCCAGCAGGTCGCTGGTGGTGACCACGGTGGCGCCGGCCGCCTTGGCGCGCTCGGCGGCTAGGCTCAGCGCCATCGTCAGGCGGCCGGTGAAGGACGGGAGACGGTCCGAGAAGGACGCCGGCTCGAGGTTGCTCAGGCTCACCTCGCGGATCGCCTGCATGCGGCGGATGGCCTGCTCCAGGGCCCGCTGGCAGATGGCCGAAACCGGCACACCCGAGTCTCGGACGGCGTCGGCGAGGTCGTCGGGCAGGTATACGTTGACTTTGGGCATGCACTAGTTGTAACCCCTGTGGGGGCATAAAGATATAACCCCACAACGCGGAACTAGGCTGACGGCCGTGGTTACACGCATTCAGGTGGGCGGCAACCGGCCGTACGACGTACTGGTCGGCAATGATCTCGGTGGTGAGCTGCCGGGGCTGATCGACGGCGCGGCCCGGGTGGCGGTGCTCTACTCGGCGCCGCTTCGGGAGCGTGCCGAGCGGATCGCGGCGGCCCTGCCGCAGGTGACCCCGATCGAGGTGCCCGACGCCGAGCGCGGCAAGTCGGTGGCGGTGGCCGCCCGGTGCTGGGACGAGCTCGGCCGGGCCGGCTTCACCCGCACCGACGTGGTGGTCGGCGTCGGCGGCGGAGCGGTCACCGACCTGGCCGGGTTCGTGGCCGCCGGCTGGTTGCGCGGGGTGCGCTGGGTGCCGGTGTCCACCTCGCTGCTCGGCATGGTCGACGCGTCGGTGGGGGGCAAGACCGGGGTCAACATCGAGGCCGGCAAGAATCTGGTGGGCGCGTTCCATCCGCCCGCCGGGGTGCTCTGCGACCTCGACGCGCTGACGACGCTGCCGGCCGACGACCTCACCGCCGGCCTGGCCGAAGTGATCAAGTGCGGGTTCATCGCCGACCCGCGCATCCTCGACCTGGTCGAGGACGACCCGCGGGCGGCCGCCGACCCGTCGAGCGCGGTGCTGCGGGAGCTGGTCGAGCGGGCCATCCAGGTCAAGGCCGACGTGGTCGGGATCGACCTCAAGGAGTCGGGCCCGCGCGAGATCCTCAACTACGGGCACACGCTCGGTCACGCGATCGAGAAGCGTGAGAAATACACGTGGAAGCACGGCCACGCGGTCTCGGTGGGGCTGATCTTCGCGGCGGCGCTGTCCGAGCTCTCCGGCCGGCTCGACTCCGGCACGCGCGAGCGGCATCGGGCGGTGCTCGAGCTGGTCGGGCTGCCCACCGCGTACGGCGAGGGGGCCTGGACCGATCTCCTGAGCGCGATGCGCGTCGACAAGAAGGCGCGGGCCGCGACCTTGCGGTTCGTGGTTCTGGACGGCCTGGCGAAGCCCGGCATCCTGGCCGGGCCGAGCGAGGAGTTGCTGCGCGCGGCCTACGCCGAGGTGGCCCGATGATCTACGTGCTGAACGGTCCGAACCTTGGTCGGCTGGGCACCCGGGAGCCCGAGGTCTACGGCTCCACCAGCTATGCCGACCTGGTTCGGCTGTGCGCGCAGACCGCCGAGCGGCTGAGCCTGAAGGTCGAGGTGCGGCAGACCGACGCCGAGTTCGAGATGCTCCGCTGGCTGCACGACGCGGCCGACGAGAGCGCGCACGTGGTGCTCAACCCGGGGGCGTGGACGCACTACAACATCGCGATCCGGGACGCCTGCGCCATGCTTCGCGGAAAGCTCATCGAGGTGCACATCTCCAACGTTCACCAACGCGAGGATTTTCGCCACAAGTCGGTCATCTCGGGCGTAGCGACGGGTGTCATCATCGGTCTGGGAGTCGACGGTTACCGCCTGGCGCTCGAGCACCTGGCCCAGGTGGGCGTCTGAGGCCGGGCGCCGGTAAACTCGGACGGTCACCGATAAGTTCCAGAACAAACAGGGCAGGCAATGGCTACCACGAACGACCTGAAGAACGGCCTGGTGCTCAACCTCGACGGCGATCTGTGGTCCGTCGTGGAGTTCCAGCACGTAAAGCCGGGTAAAGGTGGGGCGTTCGTGCGCACCACGCTGAAGAACGTGCTGTCCGGCAAGGTCGTCGACAAGACCTTCAACGCGGGCACCAAGGTCGAGACGGCAACGGTCGACAAGCGGACCATGCAGTACCTCTACCTCGACGGCGAAGATTTCGTCTTCATGGACCTCGACACGTTCGACCAGATCACCGTGCCGTCGGGCACCGTGGGGGAGAACGCGAACTACCTGCTTCCCGAGGCCGAGGCCACGGTCGCCACGCACGAGGGTGTGCCGCTCTACATCGAGCTGCCGACAAGCGTGTTCCTCGAGGTCACCTACACCGAGCCGGGTCTGCAGGGCGACCGCTCGACCGGCGGCACCAAGCCGGCCACCGTCGAGACCGGCGCCACCGTCCAGGTCCCGCTCTTCATCACCACCGGCGAGAAGATCAAGGTCGACACCCGCGACGGCCGTTACCTCGGTCGTTCCTGATATGGCGGAGGCCCCCAAGACCCAGATGCCCGCGCGCCGCAAGGCACGGAAGCGGGCGCTGGACGTGCTCTACGAGGCCGACCTGCGCGACCTGGCCCCGAGCGAGGTGCTGCGCACCTACCTCGAGCGGATCGAGAAGCCGCGCCCCGAGCACATGGACTACGCGATCGGTCTCGTCGAGGGTGTCGCGAAGAACCTGGACCGCATCGACGAGTTGCTCGGCAGCTACGCCGAGGGCTGGACGCTCGACCGCATGCCGGTCGTCGACCGCAACCTGGCCCGCATCGCGGTCTACGAGCTGCTCTACGTCGCCGAGATCGACGACCCCGTCGCGATCACCGAGGCGGTCGAGCTGGCTCGCCAGATGTCGACCGACGACAGCCCGCGCTTCCTGAACGGCCTTCTCGGCCGCATCGCCGAGTTCGCCACCCGCTAGCGCGGTCCTGAACCGAGTCCGAAGCCGTCCGGATCGTTTGATCCGGGCGGCTTTGTCGTGCCCTCGGTCACGCTCGGTCGGTGGTGGAGCTGGTTGTCGCATGTCGGGCGCTCGGCGAGGTGGAGTTGCGGTCAGTGACGAGGGCGAACTCCACCGGATCGGCCGGCCGCTACCGGGGGTCGCGGGAGCCATCGGGAACGGCGTGTATTGAGTTTTCACGTTCGCTCGATGTGCGAAAACGGGCGGTGCTGTGTGAGCGGACGGTGCCATCCGCACGATCGGTGACATCGATAGCACGGCATTTGGGGCGCCTGTGGTGGCCGGTGCCGGGACGACGGAGTTGATCGTGGCCGATCACCCCGGCGCGTGACCGCATTCCCGCTACGGCCCGTTGACGCCGTGTCCGTGAACCCGGCGCCCGTGAACCCGGCGCCCGGCCGCCCATGCACGGCCCGGCGGCCCGGCGAAGATCCCGGGAACGCGAAAGGCCCGCGGAAGCCGCGGGCCTTGGCGATGAGGGGGATGAAGCGGAAGGGGGGTGAATCAGCTCGCGAAGAACGCGCGTGGGTCGGCCACCAGGACACCCTGCTCGGTCAGGCGCTCGATCAAGCCCGACGGGGAGATGTCGTAGACGATGGCGAGCGCGCGCAGGTCGTCGGCGCGGATGGAGAGGACGCGGCCGTTGTAGTCGCCGCGCTGCTGCTGGATGGCCCGGGCGTACCGTGCGACGTAGGCGAGGTCTTCGCCGGTGGTGTCGTACAGCTTCTCCAGGTCGAGCACGATCTTGTTGGTGGCCTCGAGGCGGACACCGCTGCCGTCGGGCAGCAGCTCCGAGACGGGCACGCGGTAGAAGTCAGCCAGCTCGGCGAGGCGCGACACGGTGACCGCGCGGTCGCCGCGCTCGTACGAGCCCACCACGACGGCCTTCCAGCGGCCGTTCGACTTCTCTTCGACACCCTGCAGGCTCAGGCCCTGCTGCTGCCGGATGGAGCGCAGGCGGGCGCCCAACGACTTGGCGTACTCAGACGGCATTCGGAACACTCCCAGTACTGTGCTGGCCCGGAGGGTTCTTCCTCCGCGATCGCTACGCAGCGTGACGGTACGCAGTGTGAGACCGCCGGTCAAGTGTTGGTTACCGATGAGTCGTGAGGCCCGCGGGGGATGTGCCGGATTCGTCCGTCTGGTACCAAGGGTCGGGCACGTCACCATGGTCAACGACGCCGCCACTGGTAACGTAGCGTCAGCCATCGGGACTCCTCGCTCGGAGATCCCGTCGACGTCCTTTAACGACCCGTCCAGTGAGGCGGGGAAGGGGGTCCGCCGTGGCATCGCCGCGCGCCGACACGACCAGCAAGATCATTTTGGGTGAGTCCGACCTGCACCGGGTTGTCGATCGCATCGCCCACCAGATCCTCGAGAAGACCTCCGGCGCCACCGGCACCGTGCTGCTCGGCATCCCCACCCGCGGTGTGCCGCTCGCCCAGCGCCTGGCCGCCCGCATCCACGCCTTCGAGGACATCGACGTGCCGGTCGGCTCCCTCGACATCACGCTCTACCGCGACGACCTGCGGCTGCACGCCACCCGGGCGCTCGGCAAGACCGAGCTTCCCGGCGGCGGCATCGACGGGCGGCGGGTCATTCTCGTCGACGACGTGCTCTTCTCCGGGCGTACGGTCCGGGCCGCTCTCGATGCTCTCAACGACGTCGGCCGGCCCTCGTCGGTGCAGCTGGCCGTGCTCGTCGACCGCGGGCACCGCGAGTTGCCGATCCGTGCCGACTACGTCGGGAAGAACATCCCGACCTCGCCCGCCGAGAGCGTGCGGGTGTCGCTCACCGAGGTCGACGGGCTGGACGAGGTCAAGCTGACGGGAGCCGAGAAATGATCAAACACCTGCGCTCGGCGGGCGATCTCGACGCGGCCACCGCGACCCTGATCCTGGACACCGCGGGGGAGATGGCGGCGCTGGCCGGCCGCGAGGTGAAGAAGCTGCCGACGCTGCGCGGCCGGACCGTCGTCAACCTCTTCTACGAGGACTCGACGCGCACCCGGATCTCCTTCGAGGCGGCGGCCAAGCGGCTCTCCGCCGACGTCATCAACTTCTCGGCCAAGGGTTCGAGCGTCTCCAAGGGGGAGAGCCTCAAGGACACCGCGCTCACCCTGCAGGCGATGGGCGCCGACGCGGTCGTCATCCGGCACTCCGCCTCGGGCGCGCCGCACCGTCTCTCCTCCTGGGTCGACGGTTCGGTGATCAACGCGGGTGACGGCACCCACGAGCACCCCACGCAGGCCCTTCTCGACGCGTACACGATGCGCTCGCGGCTTGGCCGGCTTGCCGGGCTCAAGGTGGCGATCGTCGGCGATGTCCTGCACAGCCGGGTCGCCCGCTCCAACATCCTGCTGCTGACCACGCTCGGCGCGCACGTCACGCTGGTCGGCCCGCCCACGCTGATTCCGAACGACGTCGCGGCGGCGCTGTCGCCGGCCACCAAAGTGTCGTACGACCTCGATAGCGTTCTGCCCGACATGGACGTCGTGATGATGCTGCGAGTGCAGACCGAGCGCATGCAGGACTCGTACTTCCCCTCGGCCCGGGAATACAGCCGCCGCTACGGTCTCGATCTCGCGCGCATGCGCCGACTGCCGGAGCACGCGATCGTCATGCACCCGGGTCCGATGAACCGGGGCATGGAGATCACGCCCGAAGTCGCTGACTCGTCCCGTTCCACGATCGTCGAACAGGTCGCCAACGGTGTCTCGGCCCGGATGGCGGTCCTCTATCTGCTGCTTGGGGGCAAAGCGTGACCAGGTTCCTGATTCGCAACGTCTCGGTTCTCGGCGGGGCGCCGTCCGATCTGGTGCTTCACGACGGTTTCGTCGCCGCGGCCGCGGACGGCTCCGAGGACGTGATCGACGGCTCCGGCCTCGTCGTCCTGCCCGGCCTCGTCGACCTGCACACCCACCTGCGGGAGCCGGGCCGCGAGGACGCCGAGACCGTCGAGACCGGGTCCCGGGCCGCGGCGCTCGGTGGCTACACGGCGGTCTGCGCGATGGCCAACACCTCGCCGGTCGCCGACACCGCCGGCGTGGTCGAGCAGGTCTGGCGCCTCGGCCGCGAGGCCGGCCTGGTCGACGTGCAGCCGATCGGCGCCGTCACCGTCGGGCTGGCCGGCCGGCAACTGGCCGAGCTGGGCGCGATGGCCACCTCCGCGGCCACCGTGCGGATCTTCTCCGACGACGGGTTCTGCGTCGGAGACCCGCGCCTGATGCGCCGCGCCCTCGAATACGTCAAGGCCTTCGACGGGATCATCGCCCAGCACGCCGAGGAGCCGCGGCTCACCGAGGGCGCGCAGATGCACGAGGGTGAGGTCAGCACGCGGCTCGGGCTCACCGGCTGGCCCGCGGTGGCCGAGGAGGCGATCATCGCCCGCGACGTGCTCCTCGCCGAGCACGTCGGCAGCCGCCTGCACGTCTGTCACGTGTCCACCGCCGGGTCGGTCGAGGTGCTGCGACAGGCCAAGGCCCGGGGGGTACGGGTGACCGCCGAGGTCACGCCGCATCACCTGCTGCTCACCGACGAGCTGGCCGCGTCCTACGACCCGGTCTACAAGGTCAACCCCCCGTTGCGTACGGCGTCGGACGTCGCCGCCCTGCGCGAGGCCCTGGTCGAGGGCGTCATCGACGTCGTCGCCACCGACCACGCGCCGCACGCGGTGGAGGACAAGGAATGCGAGTGGGCCTACGCCCGGCCCGGCATGCTGGGGCTGGAGACGGCCTTCTCGATCGTGCTGAGTGTGCTCGGCGAGCGCTGGGAGCTCATCGCCGACCGGATGTCCCGCACCCCGGCCCGCATCGCGGGCCTGACCGGGCACGGCACCGACCTCGCGGTCGGCTCGCCGGCCAACCTCACGCTGGTGGACCCGTCCGCCCGCCGGGTCGTCGACCCGGGCGAGCTGGCGAGCCGCAGCCGCAACACCCCTTACTCGGGCACCACCCTGCCGGGTCGCATCGTCGCGACCTTCCTCCGGGGAGAGCCGACGGTCCTCGACGGGAAGGCTGTTAAGTAATGCCAAAAGCGATCCTTGTACTGGAGGACGGGCGTGTCTTCCACGGGTTCTCCTACGGAGCCGTGGGGGAGACGTTCGGCGAAGCCGTGTTCACCACCGGGATGACCGGTTATCAGGAGACCCTCACCGACCCGTCCTACCACCGGCAGGTCGTCGTGCAGACGGCCCCGATGATCGGCAACACCGGCGTCAACCGGGAGGACGACGAGTCGGACCGGATCTGGGTGGCCGGTTATGTCGTCCGCGATCCGGCGCGCCGGCCGTCGAACTGGCGGTCCACCGGTTCGCTGGACGACCGACTCGCCGCCGAGGGAGTCGTCGGCATCAGCGGGGTGGACACCCGGGCGCTGACCCGGCACCTGCGTTCCCGCGGAGCCATGCGGGTCGGGGTCTCGAGCGTTGATCTCGACCCGGCCTCGCTGCTCGCGAAGGTCAAGGCGGCGCCACAGATGGTGGGGGCCGACCTGTCGGCCGAGGTCTCCACGGCGGACCGTTACACCGTCTCCGCCGACGGCGAGCATCGCTACACGGTGGCCGCCCTCGACCTGGGCATCAAGCGCAACGTGGCCCGACGGCTCGCCGCGCGCGGGGTCACGACGCACGTCTTCCCGGCGTCGTCCTCGATCGAGGACCTGCTCGCGGTCAGCCCCGACGCGGTCTTCTTCTCACCCGGGCCGGGTGACCCGGCCACCGCCGACGGGCCGGTCGAGCTGGCCCGTGCGGTCATGCGCGTACAGAAGCCGCTGTTCGGCATCTGCTTCGGTTCGCAGATCCTGGGGCGGGCGCTGGGCTTCGGCACCTACAAGCTCGGCTACGGCCACCGGGGCATCAACCAGCCGGTGCTCGACAAGACCACCGGCAAGGTCGAGGTCACCTCGCACAACCACGGCTTCGCGGTCGACGCGCCGCTCGACAGCGTGCTCGACACCGACTTCGGCAGCGTCGAGGTCTCCCATGTCTGCCTCAACGACAACGTGGTCGAGGGCCTGCGGGGGATCGACGTCCCCGCGTTCACCGTCCAGTACCACCCCGAGGCCGCCGCCGGCCCGCACGACGCCGACTACCTGTTCGACCGGTTCGTCGAGCTCGTCGAGAAGAAGGGCTGACCCGCGATGCCGAAGCGTTCCGATCTGAAGCACGTGATGGTGATCGGCTCCGGGCCGATCGTCATCGGCCAGGCCTGCGAGTTCGACTACTCCGGCACCCAGGCCTGCCGGGTGCTGCGCGCCGAAGGGCTGCGCGTCTCGCTGGTCAACTCCAACCCGGCCACGATCATGACCGACCCGGAGTTCGCCGACGCGACCTACGTCGAGCCGATCACCCCCGAGTTCGTCGAGCTGATCATCGCCAAGGAGCGCCCCGACGCGATCCTGCCCACGCTCGGCGGGCAGACGGCGCTGAACACCGCGATCGCGCTGCACGAGAGCGGCGTCCTGGAGAAATACGGCGTCGAGCTCATCGGCGCGAACGTCGACGCGATCCGCCGGGGCGAGGACCGCCAGCTCTTCAAGGACATCGTCGCGCTGGCCGGCGGTCAGACCCCGCGCTCGCGGGTCTGCCACTCGATGGACGAGGTCCGGGCCACCGTCGCCGACCTCGGCCTGCCGGTCGTGATCCGGCCGTCGTTCACGATGGGTGGCCTCGGCTCCGGCATGGCGCACACCGACGAGGACCTCGACCGGATCGCCGGCGCCGGGCTCGCCGCCTCGCCGGTGCACGAGGTACTCATCGAGGAGAGCGTGCTCGGCTGGAAGGAGTACGAGCTCGAGCTGATGCGCGACAAGAACGACAACGTCGTGGTGGTCTGCTCGATCGAGAACATCGACCCGATGGGCGTGCACACCGGCGACTCGGTGACCGTGGCCCCGGCCATGACGCTCACCGACCGCGAATACCAGGACCTGCGTGACCTCGGCATCGCGGTGCTGCGCGAGGTCGGCGTCGACACCGGCGGCTGCAACATCCAGTTCGCGGTCAACCCGCAGGACGGCCGCCTGGTCGTCATCGAGATGAACCCGCGGGTGTCCCGCTCGTCGGCGCTCGCCTCCAAGGCCACCGGCTTCCCGATCGCCAAGATCGCGGCCAAGCTGGCCATCGGCTACACCCTCGACGAGATCCCGAACGACATCACCCGCAAGACGCCGGCCGCGTTCGAGCCGGCCCTCGACTACGTGGTCGTGAAGATCCCGCGGTTCGCGTTCGAGAAGTTCCCGGCCGCCGACCCCGAGCTGACCACCACGATGAAGTCGGTCGGCGAGGCGATGAGTCTCGGCCGGAACTTCGCCGAGGCGCTGAACAAGGCGATGCGCTCCATGGAGACCTCGGCGGCCGGGTTCTGGACCGTTCCCGATTCCGCTTCTCTCGACGACACTCTGGCCGCTCTGCGGGTTCCGCACGACGGCCGGCTCTACACGGTCGAGCGGGCGCTGCGCCTGGGTGCGACCGTCGAGCAGGTGCACGAGGCCAGCGGGGGCATCGATCCCTGGTTCCTCGAGGAGATCCAGGCCCTGGTGGAGCTGCGGCGGGAGATCACGGACGCGGCTGTGCTCGACGAGGAGATGCTGCGCCGGGCCAAGCGGTCCGGGCTGTCCGACCGGCAGCTCGCGGCGCTGCGGCCCGAGCTCGCCGGCGAGGACGGCGTGCGCTCGCTGCGGCACCGGCTGGGGATCCGCCCGGTCTACAAGACCGTCGACACCTGCGCGGCCGAGTTCGACGCCAACACGCCGTACCACTACTCGTCCTACGACGAGGAGACCGAGGTGGCGCCGTCCGACCGGCCCAAGGTGCTGATCCTCGGCTCCGGTCCCAACCGGATCGGGCAGGGCATCGAGTTCGACTACTCGTGCGTGCACGCGGTTCAGGCGTTGCGCGGCGTCCACTACGAGACCGTGATGGTCAACTGCAACCCGGAGACGGTGTCGACCGACTACGACACCGCCGACCGGCTCTACTTCGAGCCGCTCACCTTCGAGGACGTTCTCGAGGTCTTCCACTCCGAGGACGCCAGCGGCAAGGCGGCCGGCGGGCCCGGGGTGGTCGGGGTGATCGTGCAGCTCGGCGGCCAGACCCCGCTCGGCCTGGCCAACCGGCTCAAGGCGGCCGGCGTCCCGATCGTCGGCACCTCGCCCGAGTCGATCGACCTGGCCGAGGACCGCGGCCTCTTCGGTGCGGTGCTGCACAAGGCCGGGCTGCGCTCGCCCGACCACGGCACCGCCACCAGCTTCGAGGACGCCAAGCAGATCGCCGACACGATCGGTTACCCGGTCCTGGTCCGCCCGTCGTACGTGCTCGGCGGCCGCGGCATGGAAATCGTGTACGACGAGCCGACGCTCGAGGGCTACATCGAGCGGGCCACCCAGATCTCGCCCGACCACCCGGTGCTCGTCGACCGGTTCCTCGACGACGCCATCGAGATCGACGTCGACGCGCTCTGCGACGCGACCGGCGAGGTCTACCTGGGCGGTGTGATGGAGCACATCGAGGAGGCCGGCATCCACTCCGGCGACTCGTCCTGCTCGCTGCCGCCGGTCACGCTGGCCGGCTCGCACCTGGCCGAGGTCCGCCGCTACACCGAGGCGATCGCCCGCGGTGTCGGAGTGCGTGGCCTGCTCAACGTGCAGTACGCCCTCAAGGACGACTCGCTCTACGTGCTCGAGGCCAACCCGCGGGCCTCGCGGACCGTGCCGTTCGTCTCCAAGGCGACCGCGGTGCCGCTGGCCAAGGCGGCGGCCCGCATCATGCTCGGCGCCACCATCGCCGAGCTGCGCGAGGAGGGCATCCTGCTGCCCGAGGGCGACGGTGGCACGGTGCCGGCGAACGCGCCGATCGCCATCAAGGAGGCGGTGCTGCCGTTCAAGCGGTTCCGCACCCCCGCCGGCAAGGGCGTCGACAGCCTGCTCGGGCCGGAGATGAAGTCGACGGGCGAGGTGATGGGCATCGACGCCGGCTTCGGTCAGGCGTTCGCCAAGTCGCAGGCCGCCGCGTACGGGTCGCTGCCGACCGCCGGCAAGATCTTCGTGTCGGTCGCCAACCGTGACAAGCGCACGATGATCTTCCCGATCAAGCGTCTCGCCGACCTCGGTTTCACCATCGTGACGACCGCCGGAACCGGCGAGGTCCTGCGTCGCCACGGCATCGCCTGCGAGATCGTCCCGAAGCATTTCGAGAGCCCCGGCCAGAACGCCGTGGCGCTGATCCAGGCGGGCGAGATCGCAATGATCATCAACACGCCGCAGGGCTCCGGCGCGAGCGCCCGGTCCGACGGCTACGAGATCCGCAGCGCCGCCGTGACCGCCGACATCCCGAGCATCACGACGATGCAGGGCGCGGCCGCCGCGGTGATGGGCATCGAGGCCCTGATGCGCGGCGACATGTCGGTACGCCCGCTGCAGGAGCTGCACGCCGCCCTCCGGGGCGACAAGTGACCCTGTTCGAGTCCGCCGTCCGGCCCGTTCTGTTCCGGGTCGGCGGCGGGGATGCCGAGAAGGCCCACGAGTTCACCCTGGGCCGCCTCGCGCGACTCGGGGAGCGCAGCCGCGCGCTGATGCGCGGGCGCTTCGCCACCGACGCCCCGGTCGAGGTGTTCGGGGTGAAGTTCCCCAACGCGGTCGGGCTCGCCGCCGGGATGGACAAGAACGGCGTCGCGCTGCGGTCCTGGCCCGCGCTCGGGTTCGGGTTCGTCGAGGTCGGCACGGTCACCGCGAAGCCGCAACCGGGCAACGACAAGCCGCGCCTGTTCCGGCTCCGGGACAGCGAGGCGATCATCAACCGGATGGGCTTCAACAACGCCGGGGCGGCGGCGCTCGCCTCCCGGCTCGAAGCCCTCGGGCCGGTCGGTGTGCCGCTCGGCATCTCGCTGGGCAAGTCCAAGGTCACTCCGCTGGCGGAGGCGGTCGAGGACTACCTGACGTCATACCGGCTCCTGCATTCGTACGCCGATTACATCGCGGTCAACGTCTCCTCGCCGAACACCCCGGGACTGCGCACCCTGCAGGACAAGTCAGCCGTCGCCGAGCTGCTGACCGCGCTGGCCGGCGACACCCCCGTACTGGTGAAGATCGCCCCCGACCTGACCGAGCCGGCCATCGCCGAGCTGCTCGAGGTCTGCCTCAGCCACGGCGCGGCCGGCGTGATCGCCACCAACACCACGCTCGCGCGTGCCGGGCTGGCCGCGAGCGACCAGCCCCGGGCGGGCGAGGCGGGCGGGCTCTCGGGTCGGCCGCTCACCGAGAAGGCCCGCCAGGTGGTGCACTTCGTGCACACCGAGACGGCCGGCCGGTTGCCGATCATCGGGGTCGGCGGTCTGCTGACCCCGGACGACGCGGCCCGCATGCTCGACGCGGGCGCCTCGCTGGTGCAGCTCTACACCGGATTCATCTACCACGGTCCCGCCCTGGTGCGCGGCGCCGCGCGGGCGGCCGCCGCGCACCGCGCCCGCGCGGAGGCGGAAACGCGATGACCCCCCGTCCCGGCGAGCGACCCGCCCGCCGGGACGGAAACGTACGCGGATCGCTCTCGACCTGGTGGGGGTAGGTGTGAAGAAGGGCGTACCGGAGCTTCTCGCTCTTGACCGGGCGCACGTCTGGCATCCCTACGGGCCGATGCCCGGCCGGAGTGACCCCTATCTGGTGGAGAGCGCTCGCGGAGTGCGGCTCCGGCTCTTCGACGGGCGGGAAATCGTCGACGGGATGTCGTCTTGGTGGGCGGCCATCCACGGCTATCGGCACCCGGTGCTCGACGCGGCGCTGGCCGAGCAGGCCGGCCGGATGAGTCACGTCATGTTCGGCGGGCTCACCCACCAACCGGCGATCGACCTCGCCAGCACGCTTGTCGAGCTCGCGCCCGACGGACTCGAGCACGTCTTCCTCTGTGATTCCGGCTCGATCAGCGTCGAGGTCGCGATCAAGATGGCGTTGCAGGCCCAGCTCGCGCGCGGCCACCCGGCCCGGCGGCGGTTGCTCACCTGGCGCGGGGGCTACCACGGCGACACGTTTCATCCGATGACCGTGTGCGACCCCGACGGCGGCATGCACTCGCTCTGGACCGGCGTGCTGCCGGTCCAGGTGTTCGCGCAGGCGCCGCCGGCCGAGTTCGACCCCGGTTACGCGGCGGAGCTGGAAGCGCTTGTCGAGCGGCACGCCGGCGAGGTCGCGGCGGTCATCGTCGAGCCGGTCGTGCAGGGTGCCGGGGGGATGCGGTTCCACCATCCGGAGTACCTCCGCGTGCTCCGGCGGGCCACCGAGGCGAACGGAATCTTCCTGATCCTCGACGAGATCGCCACCGGCTTCGGCCGGACCGGGGAGTTCTTCGCCGCCGAGCACGCCGGGATCAGCCCCGACATCATGTGCGTCGGCAAAGCACTTACGGGTGGCTATCTCACCCTTGCGGCGGCCCTCTGCACCGGCGAGGTGGCGGCGGCGATCTCGGCCGGGGCCGGCGGCGGGCTGGCGCACGGGCCCACGTTCATGGGTAACCCGCTCGCCTGCGCGGTCGCCAACGCCTCGCTGGGGCTGCTGGCCGACGGGACCTGGCGAGCACGCGTACGGGCGATCGAAAACGGTCTGCGCGGTGGCCTGGAGCCGCTGCGCGACATCCCCGGGGTGGCCGACGTGCGGGTCCTGGGCGCGATCGGGGTGGTGCAGCTCGACCATCCCGTGGAGATGGCCGCGGCGACCGCGGCCGCCGTCGCCGAAGGGGTCTGGCTGAGGCCGTTCCGGGATCTGATCTACACGATGCCGCCGTACGTGGCGGACGACGAGGACGTGAGCCGCATCGTGGCGGGAATCGCCGCCGCGGTGGCGGCCGGCTGACACGCAAGAGGGAAGGCAACCGCGATGGAGACTTTCGGAAAACGGCTCTCGGACATCATCGAGAAGCGTGGACCGCTGTGCGTCGGCATCGATCCGCACGCCGCGTTGCTGAGCCGTTGGGGGTTCAGTGATGACGTCGCCGGCCTGGAACGCTTCGCCCGTACGGTGGTCGACGCACTGGCCGATCGGGTGGCTGTGGTGAAGCCGCAGTCCGCGTTTTTTGAGAGATTTGGGTCACGTGGCATCGGCGTTCTTGAGTCAACTATCCGACAGTTACGCGAGGCCGGAGCGCTTGTCCTGCTGGACGTGAAGCGCGGCGACATCGGTTCGACGATGGCCGCGTACGCCTCCGCCTATCTTGATCCGGCAAGTTCCCTGAGTGCCGACGCGATTACTGTGAGTCCCTATCTCGGAGTCGGCTCGTTGCAGCCGGCATTCGATCTGGCGGCCGCGAACGGCGCCGGCGTTTTCGTTCTCGCGCTGACGTCCAACCCGGAGGGAGCGAGCGTCCAGCATGCCGTCGGAGCCGATGGACGGACTGTCGCGCAGACCGTGATCGATGAGATTTCCCAGCTCAACAAGGGTGCGGTGCCACTCGGGAGCATCGGCCTGGTGGTCGGGGCGACGATCGGGCGGACCGGTCACGAACTGTCCGAAGTGAACGGTCCGTTACTTGCGCCGGGCCTCGGGGCACAGGGTGCCACCCCCTCCGACCTGCGTGCGGTCTTCGGCGAAAGCCTGCGGAACGTGCTGCCGTCGTACTCACGGGAAGTTCTCAACGCGGGACCTTCCGTGTCGGCATTGCGGGCCGCGGCAGAGCGCGCGGTGGATGAATGCCGGGCCGCTCTCGGGTGAAACGAGCCTGCTTACCAGGCCCGTGAACAACGTGGGCGGGGGTACCCCCACGTTGCCGAAACCGTCGTTGACCGCTAGTTTTCCCGGCGCCGGGAACCACATGCCCCTTTGGTTCCCTGGCACACCACGTTTCACAGAAGCGCCGGTATTGGACTACCGCCGCGATAGGGACCTGAGGAGAACTGGTGCCGCTCCCGTCACTGAGCCCCGAGCAGCGCGCTGCCGCGCTGGAGAAGGCCGCGGAAGTTCGCAAGGCTCGGGCTGAGCTGAAGGAACAGCTCAAGTCCGGCAAGACCACTCTCGCCGCGGTGCTTGACCGCGCAGAGGGCGACGAGGTCGTCGGCAAGCTGAAGGTCTCGGCCGTGCTTCAGGCGCTGCCGGGCATCGGCAAGATCCGTGCGACGCAGATCATGGAGAAGCTCAAGATCGCCGACAGCCGCCGCCTGCGCGGTCTCGGTGACCAGCAGCGCAAGGCCCTCCTGGGGGAGTTCGCTGCGAACTGACTCACCGGCTCGTGTTGAATGAGCCTTGTGAGCATGGATGACGACGCGCGCCCGGCGGCCCGACTCACCGTCCTCTCCGGCCCCTCCGGGGTCGGGAAGGACAGCGTGATCGAGTTGATCCGGGCGCGCTCGCCTTGGATCAAGTTGTCCGTGTCGGTGACGACACGGAAGATGCGCGACTACGAGACCGATGGCGAGCACTACCACTTCGCGACCCGCCAGGAATTCCAGCGCCTGATCGACGGCGGTCAGCTCCTGGAATGGGCGGAGTTCGCCGGCAACCTCTACGGGACGCCGCGAGCGCAAGTCGAGGGCTGGCTGAGCCAGGGCCGGCCGGTTCTGCTGAAGATCGATCTGCAGGGTGCCCGCCAGGTGCGCGCCACCATGCCGCACGCGCAGCTGGTCTTCCTCGCTCCACCGAGCGTCGAGGAACTCAAGCGCCGACTGATCGGCCGGGGCACGGAGGACGAGGAGACGATCCGCCGCCGGCTGGCCCACGCCGACGAGGAGCTGTCCCACGAGAAGGAGTTCGACCGGACCGTGGTCAACGACTTCGTCGAGCGGGCGGCCGATGAACTGGTAGGATTGCTCGGTTCGTCGTTTCTGACACCCGCGCAAGCGCCAGAACACTAAGGATCTCTTAACAGTGGGAACCGTAGCCAACCCCGAAGGCATCACCAACCCGCCGATCGACGAGCTGCTCGACAAGACCTCGTCGAAGTACTCGCTGGTGATCTTCGCGGCCAAGCGCGCCCGCCAGGTCAACGCCTACTACAGCCAGCTCGGTGAGGGCCTGCTGGAATACGTGGGCCCCCTGGTCGAGACCACCCCGCAGGAGAAGCCGCTCTCCATCGCCATGCGTGAGATCAACGCCGGCCTGCTCACCGCCGAGGCGACCGACAACCCGTAAGCATCTGGTCGCCGACCGGCCCGGGTTGTCCGCAGCACCGGGTTATCCACAGCTCTCGGTTATCCACAGCTCTGGCATCTGATCCCGCGTCCGGTCCTCGGACGCGGGATCATTGCTGTCATGACCGAAGTCGTCCTGGGGGTCTGCGGTGGCATTGCCGCCTACAAGGCCTGCGAGTTGCTCCGTCTGTTCACCGAGTCGGGGCACAGTGTGCGCGTGGTGCCCACCGCCTCCGCGCTGAAGTTCGTGGGGGCGCCGACCTGGGCGGCGCTGTCCGGCAAACCGGTGGCCACCGAGGTGTGGGACGACGCCCACGAGGTGCCGCACGTCCGGATCGGGCGGCGGGCCGAGCTCGTGGTGGTCGCGCCGGCCACCGCCGACATGCTGGCCAAGGCCGCGCACGGCCTGGCCGACGACCTCCTGACCAACACGCTTCTCACGGCGACATGCCCGATTGTGTACGCGCCGGCCATGCACACCGAGATGTGGGAGCACCCGGCGACACGGGCCAACGTGGCACTCCTGCGGGACCGGGGGGCGATCGTCATCGAACCCGCCGTCGGGCGGCTGACCGGGGCGGACACCGGCAAGGGGCGGCTGCCGGACCCCGCGGCGATCTTCGAGACGGCTCTGGGCGTGCTCAAGCGGGGTCGCGACCGGGACCTTGCGGGCCGCCACGTCGTCGTGACGGCCGGCGGCACCCGCGAACCCATCGATCCCGTGCGTTTTATCGGAAATCGGTCATCCGGGAAGCAGGGCTACGCGATCGCCAGGGCCGCCGTCGCACGGGGCGCTCGAGTAACGCTCGTCACGGCGAACGTCGCGCTCGCCGATCCGACCGGGGTCGAGATCGTCCGCGTCGGCACCACCGAGGAGTTGCGCGTGGCGACGGTCAAAGCCGCCGGCGATGCGGACATTGTGGTCATGGCCGCGGCTCCCGCCGATTTCCGGCCGGCCACGATGGCCCAACAGAAGATCAAGAAGACGGACCACGGCACGCCCGAACCCATCTTTCTCGTGACGAACCCCGACATTGCCGCCGAACTCGGTGCTAACAAACGCCCTGGTCAAGTGCTTGTCGCATTCGCTGCCGAGACTCACGACGCGCTCGAACACGCGCGCGTTAAGTTGGTGAAGAAGCGCGCCGACGTGATCGTCGTCAACGAGGTGGGGGTCGACCGCGTCTTCGGCTCGGACCACAATGAGGTGACGTTGCTCGGGGCCGACGGTAGTACGACGGTTCTTGACCAACTCCGCAAAGAAGATGTGGCCGATAGGATTTTCGACCACGTCATCGCGTCCTTGGAACGCCAGGTCGGTGCCGGTGGGACGGCATAGCACCCATGCGTCTCCGGTCGTTCGCGGTGACTACACTCTCGCGATACGTTGTAATTCGACAAGCTGAGGAGCACCGTGGCACGCCGCCTGTTCACCTCCGAGTCGGTCACGGAAGGCCACCCGGACAAGATCGCTGACCAGATCAGCGACGGCATTCTCGACGCCCTGCTGGCCCAGGACCCGCGCAGCCGGGTGGCGGTGGAAACCCTCATCACCACCGGCCAGGTGCACGTGGCCGGTGAGGTCACCACCCAGGCCTACGCCGACATCCCGAGCATCGTGCGCGAGACGATCCTGCGGATCGGATACGACTCGTCCAAGAAGGGCTTCGACGGCGCGTCCTGCGGCGTGAGCGTGTCCATCGGTGCCCAGTCGGCCGACATCGCGCAGGGCGTCGACAGCGCGCTCGAGCTGCGCGAGGGTGACTCCGAGCACGTCCTCGACTCGCAGGGTGCGGGCGACCAGGGCATGATGTTCGGCTTCGCCTGCTCGGAGACCCCCGAGCTGATGCCGCTGCCGATCGCCCTCGCGCACCGCCTCGCCCGGCGTCTCTCGACGGCCCGCAAGGACGGCACGATTCCCTACCTGCGTCCCGACGGCAAGACCCAGGTGACGATCGAGTACGACGGGCTCAAGCCGGTCCGCCTCGACACCGTGGTCGTCTCGTCGCAGCACGCCGCGGACATCTCGCTCGAGTCGCTGCTCACCCCCGACATCCGCGAGCACGTGATCGCGCCGGAGCTGGAGGGGCTCGACCTCGACACCGAGGGCTACCGCCTGCTGGTCAACCCGACCGGCCGCTTCGAGATCGGCGGCCCGATGGGCGATGCCGGCCTCACCGGCCGGAAGATCATCGTCGACACGTACGGCGGCTACTCGCGCCACGGCGGCGGTGCCTTCTCCGGCAAGGACCCGTCCAAGGTGGACCGCTCCGCGGCGTACGCGATGCGCTGGGTGGCCAAGAACGTGGTGGCGGCCGGCCTGGCCGAGCGGTGTGAGGCGCAGGTCGCCTACGCGATCGGCAAGGCACACCCGGTGTCGCTGTACGTGGAGACCTTCGGCACCGAGAATGTGCCCGTCGAGCGGATCGAGAAGGCCATCGGCGAGGTCTTCGACCTCCGTCCGGCCGCGATCATCCGCGACCTCAACCTGCTCCGGCCGATCTACCAGCAGACCGCGGCTTACGGCCACTTCGGCCGGGAGCTGCCGGACCTGCTGTGGGAGAACACCGACCGGGCGCAGGACCTGAAGAACGCCGCTGCCTGAGTTCCGGGGCGCCCCGGGTCTCGGGCCCGGGGCGGCCGCTCCTCAGCGCTTGATCGCCGTCGTCGCGACGGTCGTGTAGTGCATGACGAAGCTGTCGGGGATCACCGCGGCGGTTCTGGTCAGAAAGTTGTCCAGTTCGTCCTTCGGCAGGCGGCTCATCCCGCCGAAGGTGGGCAGCTGGTCGAGCCAGTCCGTTCTGGTGTAGACGAGCTGCCAGGTGGCGGTCCAGCGGTCCGTCCCGGAGAACCTCTCAGATCTGTCCAGACCGTCCTCGGCCTTGGCGAACATGAGGTCGTAGGTCTCGAGGATCGGGCGGTCGCCGGCCCAGATGTCGGGGAAGCCGGACACGTTCGCCTCCGCCATCGCCGCCCGGGCCGCGGGCTCGGGCTCCATGACGTTCCAGAGCAGGGCGATCCGGCCGGCCGGCGCGAGGATCTCGGCCGCCTTCGCCGCGCCGGCGACGGGGTCGACCCAGTGCCAGGCCTGCGCCGCCACGACCAGGTCGAAGCGGCGGCCCCGCGGGTCCCAGTCCTCGAACTTCGACACCTCGACCTCGAGACCGAGGGTGCGCGCCTGCTCGGCCATCCGCGCGTCCACGTCGAGGCCGAGGACGTCGGCCTGCTCGGCCTGGAACTGTCGGGCGGCGATGCCGGTGCCGCAGCCGACGTCGAGGGTCCGGCGGCCGGGGCTGTTCTCGACGATCCGGCGGACCAGGTCCTGCGGATAGCTGGGGCGGGCTCGGTCGTAACGGGCGGCCTCGGCACCGAACGACTCGGCCGCCGCGCGCTGCTCGTGTGGTTCAGTTCCTCTAGTGGGCATGCGCCCACCCTAAATGGGCACGCGCCCACTCGCTATCCCCTGGGGGTTGCTCGTGCCGACCGGAGTGGCGCTTCGAGACGTCCGGGAGCAGTTGTTCTCAGCCGCCGAACGGGTGCTCGTGCGCGCCGGGGCACAGGCGTTGACCAGCCGTGCCGTCACCCTCGAAGCCGGGGTGGCCAAGGGCGTACTCCATCGGCATTTCCCGGATTTCGATCAGTTCCTGACCGAGCTGATCCTGGATCGGATCACGCAGACCGAGCGGCAGGCCGCGGTGCTGCTGTCGGAGGTCGGGCACGGCACGGTCGCGGGAAACGTGACCGCCGTGCTGCGGCAGATCTTCAACTCGGTCGCGGTGGGGATCGTCAGCCTGGTCATCTTCCGCGACGACCTGCGGGCGCGGCTCTTCGCGGCCCGCGGCCGACGTGGGCTCGCCCTGCTGACCGAGGCGGGCGAGATGATCGCGGACTACCTGCGGGCCGAACGCGACCTCGGCCGGCTCGCCCCCGGCTCCGACGTCGACACCCTGGCCCCGATGCTCATCGCCTCCGGCCACCTGCTGTTCGCCGACCAGGACGGCGAGCCGCTCCCCGACCAGGCGGTCGAGAAGATGGTGGCGGCGGCGCTGACCGGGGTCATGCCCGGTTGAGCCGCTCGGTTCTTGTCACACCCCTCCGCGAGAATGTTCCCCGATGACCAGTAGGAGCGCACGCAGCGAACGGGTCCCGGCCGAGCGGTTGCCGGTGGCCCGGGTGTGCGTCGACGTGCCTCTCCCACACCTCGACCGGCCCTTCGACTACCAGGTCTCGGCCGACGACGACGAGGCCGCCCAGCCCGGCGTGCGGGTCAAGGTCCGCTTCGGCCGCCAACTCGTGACCGGCTTCCTGCTCGAGCGGGCCGAGTCCTCCGAGCACGCCGGCAAGCTGGCCTACCTCGAGAAGATCGTGTCACCGGAACGCGTCCTCGATCCCGAGGTGGCCCAGCTGGCCCGGGTGATCGCCGACCGCTACGCCGGCAACCTGTGCGACGTGCTGCGACTCGCAGTCCCGCCCCGACACGCCCGGGTGGAAGCGCAGACCGCCGCGGTCCCGACCGCCGCCGAGACCGAGCCGGCCGCGGCCGGCCCGCCCTCGCCAGCCGGTGACGACACACCGGGCGCGGCCGGCGAACCGGGATCGGGCGGCGAACCGGGATCGGGCGGCGAGTCCGCGCCTCCGGCTGCCGGCGGTGGCGATGCGAGTGCGGCTGTCGGGCCGGTGCGTGCCGGCGTCGGCGACGATGCGGCGGGAGCAGCCGGACTCGGTGATGAGATCGCGCCTGGCGGCGAGGGTGCGTCATCCGGCACGGGCGGTGTGGACCGCGAGATGAGCGTCCCGCCCGGGGAAGCGGCGTACCGGGAGGTCGCGCGTGACGGAGCGGCGCTTGGCGGAGCGGCGCTTGACGGCGCAGCGCCTGACAGAGCGGCGCGTGACGGAGCAGCGCTTGGCGGAGCGGCGCGTGGGGAAGCTGCGCGTGCGGGAGTGGGCGGGGCGGAGGCTCGGGCGGTAGGGCTCGCGCCGGGGCAAGGACGGCCGGCGGCTGGGGGATGGGATTCCTATGCGGCTGGGCCGGCCTTCCTGCGGGCGCTCGAGGACGGGCGTGGGGCTCGGGCCGTTTGGGGAGCACTGCCGGGTGAGGACTGGGCGGCCCGGATCGCTGAGGCGGCGGCGGCTACGGTCCGGGGTGGGCTGGGGGTCGTCATCGTCGTGGCTGATGCTCGTGATCTCGACCGGGTTGATCGGGCACTGGGCCGCACGCTCGGCGAGGGGCTTCACGTGGCGCTCAACGCCGCGCTCGGGCCGGCCGAACGCTATCGGCGGTTTCTGGCGGCCAGCCGGCATCAGGTTCCGGTGGTGGTCGGCACCCGGGCCGCGATGTGGGCGCCGGTGGCGAAGCTGGGGCTTGTCGTCATCTGGGACGACGGGGACGACCTGCACGCGGAACCGCGGTCGCCCTACCCGCACGCTCGGGAGGTGCTGCTCACCCGGGCCCGGCTGAACGACTGTGCGGCGCTCGTCGCCGGGCACGCCCGTACCGGGGAGGGGCAACTTCTGCTCGAGACCGGGTGGGCCAAGGAGATCTCGGCCGCCCGTGACGTGTTGCGGGAGCGGGTGCCGGCCATCGCGCCGACCGGGGACGACCCGCAGCTCGCCCGCGACCCGGGGGCGGCCACCGCGCGGCTTCCCAGCCTTGCCTGGGAGACGGCGCGGCGGGCGTTGAAGGCGGGGACGCCGGTGCTCGTCCAGGTGCCGAGGCGCGGTTATCTGCCGTCCATCGCCTGTGCCGAGTGCCGCACCCCGGCGCGCTGCCCACACTGTTCGGGGCCACTGTCGCTGGCCGGGGCCCGGGACGTGCCGACGTGCCGGTGGTGCGGGCGGGTCGCGGCTGACTATTCGTGTCCGCACTGCCAGGGGCGGCGGCTGCGGGCCTCGGTCACCGGGGCTCGGCGGACCGCGGAGGAGTTGGGGCGGGCGTTCCCGGACATCCCGGTGCGCACGTCCGGGCGCGACGAGATCTTGGACTCCATTCCGGGGGCGCCCGCCGTGATCGTGGCCACGCCGGGGGCCGAGCCGGCCGCGGAGGGCGGTTACGGTGCGGTGCTCCTGCTCGATACGTGGGCGCTGCTCACCCGGTCCGATCTGCGGGCGGCCGAGGAGACGATGCGGCGCTGGTTCACCGCCGCGGCTCTGGCCCGGCCGGCCAAGCAGGGTGGCAAGGTCGTGGTCGTGGCGGACGGGTCGCTGGCCACCGTGCAGGCGTTGATCCGCTGGGATCCGGGCTGGTTCGCCGCCCGGGAACTGGCCGAACGCCGCGAGCTCGGCTTCCCGCCGGCGGCGCGGATGGCCAGCCTCACCGGGTCGCCGGAGGCCATCGCCGAGCTGCTCGACGCCGCCCGGCTGCCCGACTCGGCCGAGTTGCTCGGGCCGGTGCCGGCCGAGGACGACCAGGAACGGATGCTCGTGCGCACCAGCCGCACCCAGGCGCCGGCGATGGCGGCCGCGCTTCACGAGGGCGCCGCGGTGCGCAGCGCCAAGAAGGCGGCGTCGCCGGTCCGCATCGAGGTCGACCCCGGCACGATCTTCTAGCGCGGCGACGGCGGGGCGGGGTGCGGCGACGGTGGGGTGAGGCTGGGGAGCGGTGTGTTGCGGCGGCGAAGGAGGATCCAAGGATGGATGCTGCTGAGGCTGCCGGGATGCTGCTCGCCCCGCCGACCGATCGGGAACCCGATGACGCCTATGCGGCGCTGCACCGGCACGGGCCGATTCTGCCGGTGTCGGAGTCGCTCTACCTGGTGTCGGGCTACGAGGCGGTCGATCGGGCGCTGCGCGACCCGGTGGTCGAGACGTTCGACGCGGCCCGGCTCCAAGCGGCCTGGCCGGGGTGGCGTGAATACCGGGCGGTCGCGCTGTTCGCCGACTCGATGTTGCGGGCCAATCCGCCGCACCACACCCGGCAACGGCGGCTCGCGGCCGGAGTGTTCACGGCCCGGCGGGTGTCGGCCCTTCGGGAGACCGTGGCGGGGCAGGTCGACGAGCTTCTCGACTGGCTGGAGTCGTACGGCGATGGGGTGGATCTGGTCGGGAACCTGGCTTATCCCCTGCCGATCTGGGTGATCACCGCGTTGCTCGGGGTTCCGGTCGAGGACCGCGGGCGCTTCCGGCGGCTGGCCGAGGCGCTCACCGGCGTGCTGGAGCTGCACTGGACCGAGGAGGATCGGGTCAAGGCGGACGCGGCGGCCGACGAACTGATCGACTACTTCGGGCATCTGGTCGAGCGGCGGCGGGCCGAGCCGGCCGATGATCTGGTCACCGCGCTGGCCGCGGCGCACGATGCGGACGGGACGCGGCTCACCGCCGACGAACTGCTTGCCAACCTGGCATTGCTGTTGGTGGCCGGGTTCGAGACGACCACCAACCTGATAAGCAACGGCGTCGTTCTGCTGCTCGACCATCCGGCGTACGCGGCGCGGTTGCGTCAAGATCAGGAGCTGGCCGCCGCGTACGTCGAAGAGGTCCTGCGCATCGCCGCGCCGGTGCAGATGACCAGCCGGACCGTCGCCCGGCCGACCGAGGTCGCCGGCCTGGCCGTCGCGCCCGGCGCGGAGCTGATTCTGCTGCTCGGCGCGGCCAACCGGGATCCGGCCCGGTTCGCCGAGCCGGACGTCTTCGACCCGCGGCGGCCGAGGAACTCGCCGCTGTCGTTCGGGGCCGGTGCGCACTACTGCCTCGGCGCGCCGCTGGCCCGGCTGGAGGCGCAGGTGGCGTTGCCCGCGCTGCTGCGGCGGTTCCCCGATCTGGCACTTGCCGAGCGGCCGGTGCGGCGGCCCCGGATGAACCTGCGGGGCTGGCGGGAGCTGCGCGTCACGCTGACGCGATGAAGCCGAGGCGACTCCGTAGGATAGGAGGCTGCCCGCCCCAGAATGTCAGGAGTACCGCCGCGTGACCGTTCAGCCCATCCGTCTCCTCGGTGATCCGGTGCTGCGGACCGCAGCCGATCCCGTCGTCGACTTCGACAAGGAGCTGCGCAACCTCGTCCGGGACCTGGTCGAGACGATGCGGAACGAGGGCGGCGCCGGCCTGGCCGCACCCCAGCTCGGGGTCGGGCTGCGGGTCTTCGCCTTCGATGTCGACGAGGTCGTCGGGCACATCGTGAACCCGACCCTGTCGTTCCCGGACGAGGAGGAGCAGGACGGGCCCGAGGGCTGCCTCTCGATCCCCGGCATCTATGTCGACACCAAGCGCCGGCAGCACGTGGTGGCCAACGGTTTCACCGAGTTCGGCGACCCGGTGCAGCTGGTCGGCACCGGTCTGATGGCGCGGTGCGTGCAGCACGAGACCGACCACCTCGACGGTGTGCTGTTCCTCGACCGGCTCGACTCGGCCGGCCGCAAGGAGGCGTGGAAGCAGATCCGCGCCGCCGAGTGGTACGAGGAGGACAAGCCGCCGGTCGTCAAGGAGAGTCCGCACAGCCGGGGCATCTTCGGGCTGGGGCGGTGACCGGATGCGCGTGATCTTCGCCGGTACGCCGGCTGTCACCCTGCCCGCGCTCGAGGCGCTGGCCAACTCGTCGCACGAGCTGGTCGCGGTCGTGACCCGGCCGGACGCGCCGGCCGGCCGGGGCCGCCGGCTGGTGCGCTCGCCCGCCGGGGCGTGGGCCGACGAGCGCGGCATCGAGGTGCTCACCCCGGCCAAGCCGCGCGAGCCCGAGTTCCAGGAGCGGCTGCGCGAGCTCGCCCCGGATTGCGCCCCGGTCGTCGCCTACGGCGCGCTGGTGCCGCCGAGCGCCCTCGAGATCCCCAAGCACGGCTGGGTCAACCTGCACTTCTCGCTCCTGCCGGCCTGGCGGGGAGCCGCCCCGGTGCAGCACGCGGTGCTGCACGGCGACGAGGTGACCGGCGCCAGCGTGTTCGAGTTGGAGGCGGGCCTCGACACCGGGCCGGTCTACGGCACGCTCACCGAGGACATCCGGCCCACCGACACGTCGGGGGACCTGCTCGACCGGCTCGCGGTGTCGGGTGCCGGGCTGCTCGTGGCGGTGCTCGACGCGATCGAGGCGGGCACGGCGGTGGCCCACCCGCAACCGGCCGACGGCGTCAGCTTCGCCCCCAAACTGACCGTCGACGACGCCGCGATCCGCTGGTCGGATCCGTCGTTCGCGGTCGACCGGCGGATCCGCGCGTGCACCCCGGCGCCGGGTGCGTGGACCACGTTCCGCGGCGAGCGCGTGAAGCTCGGACCGGTGCGGCCGGTGGCCAACGCGCCGCAGCTGGCGGCCGGTGACCTAGTGGTCGAGCGCACCCAGGTGCTCGTCGGCACCGCCACCACCCCGGTGGTGCTGGGCGAGGTGCGCGCGGCCGGCAAAAAACCCATGTCGGCAACCGATTGGGCCCGCGGCACGCGGATCCAGTCGGGGGAGAGGTTCGAGTGACAGACCACAAAGCCGATCGCCCGCGGCACACCGGCCGACGAGCCCCCGGCGGTCCGGGCTATCTCCGCGACGACCGTTCGGGCCGGGCTCCCCGTGCCGGGCGGCCGCCGTCCGACCCGGCCCGTCAGGCCGCGTACGAGGCGATCGCCGCCGTGCACCGCGACGACGCGTACGCGAACATCGTGCTTTCCGACATCCTTCGCGGCCTGGGCCTGAGCGGCCGCGACGCCGCGTTCGCGACCGAGCTGACCTATGGCACGCTGCGCGCGCTCGGCACCCTCGACCTGATCGTGGCCGACGCCGCCGGCCGCGACGTGGCCCGCATCGACCCGCCCGCGCGGGATGCCCTGCGGCTCGGCGCCTACCAGCTGCTGCATACCCGGGTGCCGGCGCACGCGGCCGTCAACCAGACGGTCGACCTGGTGCGTTCGGTGGCGCCGGGGGCGGCCGGGTTCGCCAACGCGGTGATGCGCACGATCTCCGAGACTCCGTTCGACGAGTGGCTGACCCGGTTGGCGCCGGCCTACGACGAGGATCCGGTCGGGAACCTGTCGGTGCTGCACAACCACCCGCAGTGGATCATCCGGGCGTTCGCCGAGGCGCTCGGTGGCGACCTCGACGACACCGCCCGGCTGCTGATCGAGGACAACCAGGCGCCGATCGTGCACCTGTGCGCGCGTCCCGGGCGGGCCGAGGCGGTCGAGCTGGCCGACGAGGTCGACGGGCAGCCGGGGGCGTTCTCGCCATATTCGGTCTATCTCAACGGCGGCTCGCCGCGTGAACTGTCGGCGATCCACCAGGGTCGCGCGCACGTGCAGGACGAGGGTTCCCAGCTGGTCGCGGCGGCGTTGGTGGCCGCCCCGATCGAGGGCACCGACAACCGCTGGCTCGACCTGTGCGCCGGTCCGGGCGGCAAGGCGGGTCTGCTCGGGTCGATCGCCGCGCTGCGCGGGGCCGAGGTGACCGCGGTCGAGGTGGCCGAGCACCGGGCCCGGCTGGTCGAGCACGCCACCGAGGGCATGCCGGTCACGGTGCTGCCGATGGACGGCCGTTCGGTGGGCCGCGACCCCGACCTGCCGGAGGAGTCGTTCGACCGGGTGCTTGTCGACGCGCCGTGCACCGGTCTGGGCTCGCTGCGGCGGCGCCCGGAGGCCCGCTGGCGCCGGCAGCCGTCCGACCTGCCGGCGTTGACGAAACTTCAGCGGGAGCTGTTGGTCGCGGCGCTGCGGGCGGTGCGGCCGGGGGGTCTCGTGGCGTACGTGACGTGTTCCCCGCACCTGGTGGAAACGCAGGTGACCGTCACCGAGGGGGCGCGGCGCAGCGGCGTCGAGGCGGACTTCGTGGACGCCCGTACCCTGCTGCCGCCGGGCATGCCGAAGCTGGGCCCCGGGCCGACGGTGCAGTTGTGGCCGCACCGGCACGGTACGGACGCGATGTTCCTGGCGGTGCTGCGCCGCACCGCCTAGTTCGAGTAGTGGATCTTCAGCTTGGCCGGGCCGGCGTCCTTGTAGGAGCCGGTCATCTTCTCGCCGTTGAGCCACAGGAAGCAGCGGACCGCCCGATCACCCATCTCCCAGGCGGTGTCGTCGGGCGGGAAGCCCAGCCAGCCGATCCGGCTCGGCAGGGAGTTGTCGTCGGGCAGGCCGGTGAACTTCGCGATCGCCTTGTCGCATCCGTCGGCGAGCGAGTCGCCGCTGACCTCGCTGGGCTTGGTCGCGCCGGTCTCGAACAGGCCGGCGAACTCGGCGGTGTGCCTGCTCGCGCAGGCCACCGGGTGCATCTCGGTGACCGACTCACCCTTGATGGTGGGGTTGGCGCAGGCCATCCGCAGGTTGCCGCCGGCCTTGACGGTGCCTTTCATGGTGCCGGAGCGGCGCACCAGTGCGCCGTCGATCGGTGACGTCTGGGCCACGTCGCACCGCACCCAGCGGGCGCCGCCGGCCCACGCCGCCTTGCCCGGCAGCACCGGCTGGAGCACCACCCAGCCGGTGCGCCAGTCGGCGCCGAGGAACGTGCTGGCCTGCTCGGAACAGGCGGCGAAGGCCTTGGGCAGGCTGGTGGCGAGGGTGTCGGCGGCGGCCAGCCGGCTGATCGCGATCGTCTCGACGAGGTGCGCGCCGGTGCACGGGACCGGGTCGTAGTTTTCCGCCGACCCGGTCTGCACCAGCTCGGTGTGGCAGATGTCGGCGGCCGGCTGGAACTGGGTGGCGGCCGGCATCGGCGGCCAGCCGTCGGTGAGGTCGCCGTCGACGCCGTCGGGCCGGGCGGCGCAACCGGCCGCGGCCATGACGAGGGCGCACACCGACAAGGCCCACCGTCGCATCGATCGCCTCCCTAGGACGCGCCACTCTATCCGGTTTGCGATGCGTGTTAACCCGACGCCCTAGACTTCGAGCGTGAGTGCAAAGCCGATCATCGCCCCGAGCATCCTGGCCTCCGATTTCTCCCGTCTCGGCGACGAGGTACGCGCCATCGAGGGCTCGGCCGACTGGGTGCATGTCGACGTGATGGACAACCACTTCGTGCCCAACCTGACGATCGGCCTGCCGGTGGTGCGGAGCCTGCGGGAGGTCACCAAGATCCCGTTCGACGTGCACCTGATGATCACCGACCCCGAGCAGTGGGCGCCGGGTTACGCCGAGGCGGGCGCCCACAACGTCACGTTCCACGCCGAGGCCTGCGAAAATCCGGTGGCCCTGGCCAAGACGCTGCGGGCGGCCGGCGCCAAGGCGGGGCTGGCGATCGACCGGGACACCCCCGTCGAGCCCTACCTGGAGTTGCTGCCCTACGTCGACACCGTGCTGATCATGACGATCAAGGCCGGTTTCGGGGGGCAGAAGTTCCTGCCCGAGATGCTCGACAAGGTGCGCGACGTGCGCCGCCGGATCACCGCGAAGGACCTGGCCGTGCGTCTCGAGGTCGACGGCGGCATCGCGGCCGACACGATCGCCCAGGCGGCCGAGGCCGGTGCCGACGCGTTCGTGGCCGGCACCGCCGTCTACGGGGCGGAGGATCCCGCCGAGGCGATCCGTAAGCTGCGGGCCCTGGCCGTGGCGGCTCAGGCGTCGCATCATTAAGCGGGCCACGTCGAGCGGGGAGGCTGGATGAGCACCGGCGTTGTGCGGCACAGCGCGGAGGACCTCGGGGCCGACCCGGAGGACCGGCCGGACCTGATCCTGGTGGTCGACGACGACCAGGACATCGCGGGTTTCGTCGAGTTCAACCTCAAGGTCCACGGCTACGAGGTCATCCGGGCCGGTGACGGTGAGGAAGCGCTCGAGCTGATGGAGAGCAAGCGTCCGGACCTGGCCGTGGTCGACTGGATGATGCCGCGCATGGACGGGGTCGAACTGACCCGCCGGCTGCGCGCCGAACCGCTCACCAGCGCCCTCCCGGTGATCATGCTGACCGCCAAGGGGATGACCGTCGACAAGGTCGTGGGCTTGACCAACGGCGTCGACGATTACCTGGTCAAGCCGTTCGACACGGCCGAGTTGATCGCCCGCGTGACGTCGACGCTGCGGCGCAACAAGGAGTTCCGCGAGGTCTCGCCGCTCACCGGCCTGCCCGGCAACGCCCGGGTGCGGCGGGAGATCGCCGACCGGATGAAGGCGGGCGGCGAGTATTCGGTCGGTTACATCGACATCGACCGGTTCAAAAGCGTCAACGACGTGTACGGGTTCGACCGTGGCGACGAGTTCATCACCGCGCTGGCCCGCAGCCTGCACAAGGCGTCCGCGTCGACCGGCAAGCCGTCGGTCTTCCTGGGGCACATCGGCGGTGACGACTTCGTCTTCATCTGCACGCCGGAGCAGGTACTGCCGCTGACCCAGGCCACGGTGACCGACTTCGAGCAGGCCGCCGACCGGCTCTACGACGCGAAGGACGCCCGGCGCGGCTACATCGAAGTGCCGGACCGGCGCGGCAACCGGCACAAGGCCGCCCTGGTCACCCTGTCCATCGGGGTGGCCCAGGCGACCCCGGAGGGCCGTCAGTTCGCCGATCCGCGGGTGGTCATCGCGGTCGCGTCGGAGATGAAGAAGGTGGCGAAGTCCCAGCCCGGGTCATACGTGGCGATCGACCGTCGGCGGGCCGACAGCGACAGCGAAAGTTAGCGCTCATCTCCTCCTCGGGAGATGTGAAATGCATCGCGCCCTCTTGCAATGTCGATCGCGCGTGCAAGACTCGGGGTT
Source organism: Paractinoplanes ferrugineus (assembly GCF_016862195.1). Classification (GTDB taxonomy): domain Bacteria; phylum Actinomycetota; class Actinomycetes; order Mycobacteriales; family Micromonosporaceae; genus Actinoplanes; species Actinoplanes ferrugineus. The sequence continues at coordinate 195,181 of NZ_BOMM01000038.1, forward strand.
GACCCACCACGCGCTGGCGGGACTCGGTGAAATTCCGAACCGGCGGTGATCCGACGCGAAAGCATCGGTAAGCCCGCGACCCGGACGCCTCAACAAGGCGGACGGTGGACCTGGTGAAAATCCGGGGCCGACGGTTGATCAGGCGAAAGTCTGGTCAGACAGTCCGGATGGGAGACAGCGCGCGGGATTGGACCCTGGGCGTGCCCTGGTTCGGGTGCGCGAAGCGTACCCTTATTGTCCAATTCCTGGCGTTTTCTCCCGCTACTCTCAGCGCGTGACCTTGCCGCGCTGAGAGGACGAAGCGGATGGTGACCGAGGACGAGGCGATGCGCCGCGCGATCGCGCTGGCCGCCCGGGGCCTCGGCACGACCAGCCCCAACCCGGTGGTCGGTTGCCTGCTCCTCGACGCCGCGGGCGAGATCGTCGGCGAGGGCTTCCACGCGTACGCCGGCGGCCCGCACGCCGAGATCGTCGCGCTCGCCCAGGCCGGGGAGCGCGCTCGCGGCGGCACCGCGGTGGTCTCTCTCGAACCCTGCAACCACACCGGCCGCACCGGGCCCTGCAGTCACGCGCTGATCAACGCCGGGGTGCGGCGGGTGGTGATCGCGGTCGACGACCCGACCTCGGAGGCGGCGGGCGGGGCGGTCACGATGCGCGCCGCGGGGGTTCAGGTCGAGACCGGGGTCCGCCGCCGCGAGGCCGAGCAGGGCAACGTCGCCTGGCTGACCGCGGTCCGCCGCGGCCGGCCCTACGTGACCTGGAAGTTCGCCGCGACCCTGGACGGGCGGTCGGCCGCCGCCGACGGCACCAGCCAGTGGATCACCTCGGCTCCCGCACGTTCCGACGTGCACCTGCTGCGCGGCACCATGGACGCGATCATGGTCGGCGCCGGCACGGTGATCGCCGACGATCCCCAGCTCACCGTGCGTGACCTGAAGGACGGGTCGCTGGCCATCAAGCAACCGTTGCGGGTGGTCGTCGACTCCCAGGGGCGTACGCCGGAGAAAGCGCGCGTCCGCGACGTCACCGCACCCACCTGGATCGTCACCAACCGCGAGGTCGGCGCCGGGCCGGACGGCCGCGTCGACCTGAACGCCCTGCTCCAGGCGCTGTTCGGGCGGGGCATCCGCTCGGTGCTGCTGGAGGGTGGCCCCACCCTGGCCGGCTCCTTCCTGGCCGCCGGGCTGGTCGACCAGGTGATCGGCTACGTCGCGCCGAAGCTGCTCGGCGCGGGCAAGGCCGCCCTGCTCGACGCGGGGGTCGCCACCATCGGCGACGCCGTCGAACTCGATCTCACCGACATCGCGCAGATCGGACCCGACCTGCGCTTCACCGCATCACTCCGGCAAAAACCGTCCGACCAGGGGGCCTTCTGATGTTCACCGGCATCGTCGAGGAAATGGGTGAGGTCATCCGCCGCACCGACGCGGGCGGGGACTCCGCGGTCATCGCCGTGCGCGGGCCGGTCGTCACCACCGACGCCCGGCACGGCGACTCGATCGCGGTGAACGGCGTCTGTCTCACCGTGATCGACAACGAGGACGGCGTGTTCACCGCCGACGTGATGGGGGAGACGCTGCGCCGGTCGTCGCTCGGCGCGCTGCGCGCCGGCAGCCAGGTCAACCTCGAACGGGCGGCCACCCTCGGCAGCCGGCTCGGCGGTCACCTGGTGCAGGGGCACGTCGACGGCGTCGGGCAGCTGCTCAGCCGGGAGCCGGCGGAGCAGTGGGAGGTCCTGCGCTTCGCGCTGCCGAAGAGCATTTCGAAGTACGTGGTGGAGAAGGGCTCGATCACTGTCGACGGGGTGTCGCTCACCGTCATGGCGGTCGACGACGAGACGTTCGGCGTCGGTCTGATCCCGACCACGCTGAAGCTGACCGTGCTGGGATCCAAAGCCGTCGGCGACCCGGTGAACCTCGAGGTCGACGTGATCGCCAAGTACGTCGAGAAGATGCTGGGAGCCAGAAATGTTTGAGGACATCGAGCGGGCCGTCAAGGACATCGCCGCCGGTCGTGCCGTGATCGTCGTGGACGACGAGGACCGCGAGAACGAGGGCGACCTGATCTTCGCGGCCGAGAAGGCGACACCCGAACTCGTCGCGTTCATGGTGCGCTACACCTCGGGTTACATCTGCGCGCCGATCACCGAGGAGGAGGCCGACCGCCTCGACCTGCCGCCGATGTACCACACCAACCAGGACCGGCGGGGCACGGCGTACGCGGTGGCGGTCGACGCGGCCGAGGGTGTCTCGACCGGCATCTCGGCCGCCGACCGGGCCCGTACCCTGCGGTTGCTCTCCTCGGCCGACACCCGCCCGACCGATCTCACCCGCCCCGGCCATGTCGTTCCGTTGCGGGCGAAGGCCGGCGGTGTGCTGCGCCGTCCCGGGCACACCGAGGCCGCCATCGACCTGTCCGTGCTCGCCGGTCTGCGCCCGGCGGGTGTGCTGTGCGAGATGGTCAACGACGACGGCACCATGCAGCGCCGCCCCGACCTGGAGAAGTTCGCGGTCGAGCACGACCTCGCCATCATCACCATCGCCGACCTGATCGCCTACCGCCGCTCGCTGGAGCAGACCGTCGAGCGGGTGGTCGAGACGAAGCTGCCGACCGAGCACGGCGATTTCACCGCGGTCGGCTACCGCGCCAAGGTCGACGGCGGTGAGCATGTCGCGCTGGTCTTCGGCGAGCTGGGCGACGGACAGGACGTGCTGGTGCGGGTGCACTCGGAGTGCCTGACCGGGGACGTCTTCGGCTCACGGCGCTGCGACTGCGGCCCGCAGCTCGACGCGGCCCTGCAGCGGGTCGCCGAGGCCGGCCGGGGCGTGGTGCTCTACATGCGCGGGCACGAGGGCCGTGGCATCGGCCTGCTGCACAAGTTGCAGGCCTACCAGCTGCAGGATCGCGGTTTCGACACGGTCGACGCGAACCTCGAACTGGGGCTGCCGGCCGACGCCCGCGATTACGGCACCGGCGCGCAGATCCTCTACGACCTGGGCGTGCGCTCGATGACGCTGCTGACCAACAACCCGGCCAAGCGAGCCGGGCTCGAGGGGTACGGCCTGACCGTGCTGGGCCGGGCGGCGCTGCCGGTGCGGCTGTTCCCGGAGAACGTGCATTACCTGCGGACCAAGCGGGACAGGATGGGGCACCTGTTCGAGGCGTTGGGCTGATTCGTGCTCCGTAAAGCATGACAATTAACGGAAACAAGGGGGCAAGACATGGCCGGCTTCGGTGACCCGCACATGGAGACCGTCGATGCGGCCGGGCTGCGGCTCGGCATCGTCGGCGCGCGATGGCACGCCGATCTCGTCGATCACATGATCGAGCGGGCGAAGGCCGCTGCCGAGGCGTGTGGCGTGACGGACGTGGTGATCCACCGGGTGGGCGGCACGGTCGAGTTGCCGGTCGTCGCTCAGGCGCTGGCGCGGCAGTGCGACGCGGTGGTCGCCATCGGGGTGGTGATCAAGGGCGAGACCCAGCATTTCGAGTACGTGTGTGACTCGGTCACCACCGGTCTCACCCGGATCGCCCTCGACGAGAGCACTCCCGTGGCGCACGGCGTGCTGACCGTGCACAGCCTCGGCCAGGCCCGCGACCGGGCCGGCCTGGAGGACTCGATCGAGGACAAGGGCTGGCAGAGCACGATCGCGGCCCTCGACGCCGCGCTCGTCCTCCGCGAGCTGAAGCCCTGATCCGCCGGCGCCGCCCGAGATCCGGCCCGCATCGCGTCGCGCCGCGGCTCAACGCCGCATCACGACCAGGCGGATCCGGTCGTCGTCGGCCCGGACCCCGACTCCGGTCGTGACGCGGAGGTCGGTTGCCGCGCGCGCCGGGCCGGGCTGGAACGACAGGCCGCCGCCGGTGGCGTCGACGCGCATCCGCACCGAGCGCGGCACCCCGTTGCAGACGATGTCCGCGCTCTTCGAACCGACCGCGACGTGTGCCCCGGCTCGCTGCGCGAGGGACACCGCGACGCGGGCCAGCGTGCCCGGCGGGCACACCACGACGTAGTGCACGTCGACGGCGGTGCCGCCGGGAATCACCACGGCCGACTCGAGGCGCAGGCCGAGCCGGACGGCGGCGTGTCCCGGTGCCGCGGTGCCGGCGGTGACCGCCAGCGCCGCGACGGCGAGAAGGATGATGCGCATGCGAATGTCCTCCCGTGGGCAGGGAGCCGCATGCCCCGAGCGGATTCACCCCCGTGCCCGCGGATGCACTGTGGCATTCCGCGGGCGCCCGTGGAGGTGACCGTCCGTGATCTGACCCGGCAAGGATTACAGCCGGCCGGCCTCGATGATCCGGGCCAGGAACTGCCGGGTGCGGGGTTCGACCGGGTCGCCCAGCACCTGCTCGGGCGGGCCCTGTTCGAGCACCCGGCCCTTGTCGAGGAACGCGACCCGGTCGGCCACCTGACGGGCGAACCCCATCTCATGGGTGGCCAGCACCATCGTGGTGTCGCCCTTGAGGTCACGGATCATGGTGAGCACCTCGCCGACCAGCTCCGGGTCGAGCGCCGAGGTGACCTCGTCGAGCAGCAGCAGGCGTGGGCTGTTGACCAGGGCCCGCACGATCGCGGCACGCTGCTGCTGGCCGCCGCTGAGCCGGTCGGGATAGCTGCTCGCCTTGTCGGCCAGCCCGACCCGCGCCAGCCACTCCAGGGCCTGCGACTTCGCCTCGTCGACCGGGCGGCCGTGCACCCGGGTCGGCGCGAGGGTGATGTTGTCGAGCACGGTCATGTGCGGGAACAGGTTGTAGCTCTGGAAGACGAGACCGATCTTCTGACGTACGTCATCAGGGTTGATCTTGGGGTCGGTGATGTCCTCGCCGTCGAGCGTGATCGTGCCGTCGTCGATCCCGGTAAGCAGGTTCACACAGCGCAACAACGTCGATTTGCCGGAGCCGGAGGCCCCGATCAGCGCCACCACCTCGTGCTCGTCGACCGACAGGTCGAGCCCGTCGAGCACCACCGAGGCGCCGAACGTCTTGCGGACATCCGTGCAGGTCAGCAGCATCAGGTCCCCGCGTTCTGGCGGCGGGCGGCGCGCAGCGTCACCCAGTCGGTCACGCCGATCAGCGGCAGGGCCAAGAGCACGAAGAGCACACCCGCGATGACGTACGGGGTGAAGTTCGCGTTCTGTGCCACGCCGATCTGGGCCGCCCGGATCGCGTCGATCGGACCCGCCAGGGAGATCAGGCCGACGTCCTTCTGGAGCGCCACCGTGTCGTTGAGCAGCGGCGGAGCCACCCGCCGGACCGCCTGCGGCAGCACCACGTGGCGCATCGACTGGCGGTAGGTCAGGCCGAGCGAGCGGGCCGCCGCGATCTGGCTCGGGTGCACCGACTCGATGCCGGCCCGGAACACCTCGGCGAGGTAGGCGCCGTAGGTGATCACGATGGCCGCGCCGCCGAGCACCGTGACGCTCGGGGTCCCCTGCAACCGCAGCCCCGGTACGCCGAACGCGAACAGGTAGATCACGATGATCAGCGGAAGACCCCGGAAGGAGTACGTGTAGAGCGTCGCGATCGCCCGGACCGGGAAGAACACCGGGCCGCGCAGCGTGCGCAGCACCGCGATCAGCAGGCCCAGGGCGAGCGCCGCGATCGCGCAGAACACCAGCATGCGGAGGTTCAGCCACAGTCCCTCGAGGATCTGCGGGAAGAACTCCTTGGCGTTGTGGAAGTCGAAGAACGACTGCTTGACCCGGTCCCAGCCGGGCGCGCTGGTGACCGCCACGCCCAGCAGGGTGCCGAGGACCGCTGTGGACAGGGCGGCGACCAGCACCGACCGGACCGCCTGCCGTTTGCGGAAGGCGGTCCGGCCGAGCTGAACGTCACTCGGGCGGTAGGCGTCGGTGGTCACTGGAGCTCGGGAGCTCCACCGCTCTGGGCCAGCCACTGCTTCTCCAGCACCGCCAGGGTGCCGTCGTTGCGCAGCTGGTCGACCGCCTGGCTGACGCACGAGGTCAGGCTGGAACCCTTGTCGAGCACGAGACCGAACTGCTCGGGCACGCCCACCTGGGGGAGCTGGCCGACGATCAGGCCGTTGTCGAGCTCGGCGCCGGTCATGTAGAACGCCGTCGGCAGGTCCACCACGATGCCGTCGACGGTGCCGTTGACCAGCGCGGCCTTGGCGTCGTCGTTGTTGTTGAAGACCGATGGCTGGGCCGTCGGCTTGATCACCTCGGTGATCGCCTGGTAGCTCGTCGTGCCGACCTGGGCGCCGAGCTTGGCGGTCTTGAGATCGGCCAGCGACTTGGCGGTCGCGATCTTCGAGCCCTTGGTGGTGATCACGGTCTGCTTCACGAGGTAGTACGGCGCGGAGAAATCGACGGCCTTCTTGCGCTCGTCGGTGATCGAGAACTCGTTGATATCGAAGTCGTACGATTTCGGGCCGGGCGCGATGGCGTTGTTGAACGTCACAGAGATCCAGGTCACGTTGTCCGCCGTAAATCCCAGACGCTGGGCGACCGCGTACGCCACAGCCGACTCGAAGCCCTTGCCGTTGGCCGGCTTGTTGTCGCTGAACCACGGCGCGTAGACCGGGTTGTCGGTGCCGATCGTGAGCTTGCCGGCGGTCTTCGTCGACATCGTCGCAGGCGCGCACGTGTTCGTAGAAGCGCTGGCAGACGGCGTGGCGGAGGTCGTCTCGTCGGCTGGCGCGCAGGCCGCGAGGGCGGCGAGAGCGAGGACGGCGCCACCGGTGGTGAGGAGGGTGTTTCGGGTGACCATGACGGCGAGCCTAGGGCACGTCTCACCTGCTGGGGGCGTTCGTATCGATCCCGTGATGAGTTGTCACAATGGCGCCCGTGAAGACGTTCGAAGAGTTGTTCGCCGAGCTCCGGGAGAAGGCGGAGACGCGCCCCGAGGGCTCGTCCACGGTCGTGGCCCTGGAGCGAGGGGTCCACTTCATCGGGAAGAAGGTCGTCGAGGAGGCGGCCGAGTCCTGGATGGCCGCCGAGCACGAGGGCCCCGAGCGGGCCGCCGAGGAGATCTCCCAGCTGCTCTATCAAGCTCAGGTTCTGATGATCGCGACCGGCCTCGAGCTCGAGGACGTCTATCGACATCTGTGACGTGCCCTCTCGACCTTTCCTCACTCGAAAGAAGGAGCACGTCGATGCTGCGCATCGCGATCCCGAACAAAGGCACCCTGTCCCAGCCCGCCTCGCAGATGCTCAAGGACGCCGGCTACCGCCAGCGCACCGATCCCAAAGACCTGATGTGCCGTGACGAGCCCAACAGTGTCGAGTTCTTCTACCTGCGCCCCCGCGACATCGCCACCTATGTCGGCACCGGCGACCTCGACCTCGGCATCACCGGCCGCGACCTGCTCGTCGACTCCGGGGTCGCCGCCGAGGAGACGCTCGACCTGGGGTTCGGCGGGGCCACGTTCCGCTGGGCGGCCCCGCCCGGAACGATCACCACGGCCGCCGAGATCGGTGGCCGGCGCATCGCCACCGCCTACCCCGGGGTGGTCTCGCGCTATCTGGTCGAGCACGACCTGAAGGCCGAGGTCGTCCGGCTCGACGGGGCCGTGGAGAACGCGGTCCGGCTCGGCGTCGCCGACCTGATCGCCGACGTGGTCGAGACCGGCGCGACCCTGCGCCAGGCCGGCCTGGTCACGCTCGGCGACCCGCTGCTGCGCTCGTCGGCGATCCTGATCGGCCGGCCGGGCCACACGCCGGCCGGTGCCGCCCAGCTGCTCCGCCGGCTGCAGGGGGTGCTGGTGGCGCGCAGCTACGTGATGCTCGCCTACGACGTGCCCGCCGATCTGCTCGAGAACGCCACGGCGCTGACTCCCGGCATCGAGTCGCCGACCGTCTCGCCGCTGCGCCGGGAGGGCTGGGTGGCGGTGGAGGCCATGGTCAAACGCAGCGACGTGCACCGCACCATGGACGAGCTGTACGAACTGGGCGCCCGCGCCATCCTTGTCACCGACATCGCGAACTGCCGGTTGTAAAGTCATGGTCGTGGAAACGGTGACGTATCGGCCGCAGAAGATCCGCTGGGTCGCCGGCGCGCTGGCCGCCGGCGTCGTGGTGCTCTTCACCGCGATCAGTTTCGGCCTGCACGGATCGGCCGGCTTCGAGAACTCGGGCCAGTTCGAGCGCGGCGACCAGACCGCCATGATCGGCCTGGGCGTGCTGATCGCGCTCGGCATCCTGGCGTTCTGCCGCCCGCGGGTGACCGCCGACGCCGAGCACATCCGCATCCGCAACGTGGTCGGCGGCTACGACCTGCCCTGGAGCGTGGTGCGGGCGGTGCGCTTCGACCGCAACTCGCCGTGGGCGCAGCTGGAGCTGCACGACGACGAGCAGGTGTCGGTCCATGCGTTGCAGGCCGCCGACAAGGGCTACGCGGTCGAGGGAGTGCGGGCACTTCGGGCCCTGCATTCGGCCGCCGTGAGTGCCTGATAGACTTGCCGCAGTCGACCACGCCTTTAGTGCTCAGTTGTTGAGTTAAGCCCAGTTGTTGAGTTAGCCCGGCTGTCGAGTTAAGCCCGGCTGTTGAGTTCAACTCATCTGCGGAGCTGCCGAGGGCGCGAAAGAGGAGCCCGCTGGTTCCCACCCGCCGCCTTCACGGTGTCGGGTCCGGTCACCCGGCTTCGGTGTTCCCGATGGGAACAATCGAGGTGCGGGGTGCGTCCTCATGGGCGCCGATGACCGGTCGAGCGGGCCCTGGCATGCGTGCCGGGGCCTTCTGCTTTCTCGGTGCCCTGATCTCGAGGGTGGGCCGGGGCCGACCGACATTGGCAACGTTTCCGTGGGTGGGACCGCGGGGGCGTGGAAAAGTAAACCGTTCTGAGGAGGCCCCATCAGCGTCGAACCACGCGTTAACGAACAGATCCGGGCTCGTGAGGTCCGTTTGGTCGGCCCCGAGGGTGAGCAGGTGGGCATCGTCCCGCTCGAGCGCGCCCTGCAGCTGGCTGCGGACGTAGACCTGGACCTGGTCGAGGTTGCTCCGATGGCGCGGCCGCCGGTGTGCAAGCTCATGGACTTCGGCAAGTTCAAGTACGAGAGCGCACTGAAGGCACGCGAAGCGCGGCGCAACCAGCAGCAGACCGTCATCAAGGAAATGAAGCTCCGACCGAAGATCGACCCGCACGACTACGAGACCAAGAAGGGTCACGTAGTGCGGTTCCTCAAGGCGGGCGACAAGGTCAAGGTGACGATTATGTTCCGCGGTCGCGAGCAGAGTCGCCCGGAGCTGGGTTTCCGGCTCCTGCGCCGGCTCAGCGAGGAGATCTCGGAGCTTGGCTTCGTCGAGGCCAGTCCGAAGCAGGACGGCCGAAACATGATCATGGTGTTGGCCCCGCACCGGGCCACCAAGGCAGCCGCTGCTGCGACGGTCGCGGCCAACGCGCGTCCGCCGCGGGAGGCGCGTGAAGGCGATGGTGCCGAGGCGCCGGCGGCCGAAGCCACCGAAGCCACCGAAGTCACCGCAGAGTAATTCAGCTTTTCCGCACGGCGTCGAGCCGTGCGGAAAGATCAGAAAGAGGCTTTAAGTGCCGAAGTTCAAGCCCCACACCGGTACCGGCAAGCGGGTGAAGGTCACCGGCAAGGGCAAGCTCGTCACGGAGCAGGCCGGCAAGCGCCACCTGCTGGAGGGCAAGTCCTCCAAGGTCACCCGTCGGATGACCGGCACGGTGACCGTGGCCAAGGCCGACACCAAGCGAGTCAAGAAGCTGCTGGGCCGCTGACGCGCGCGCCACACAAGTTCCCCTGTTAGGAGTACCGAAATGGCACGCGTCAAGCGTTCTGTAAACGCCCAGAAGAAGCGTCGCACTCTGCTCGATGCGGCGAGCGGCTACCGCGGGCAGCGCTCCCGGCTGTACCGCAAGGCCAAGGAGCAGGTGCTGCACTCGATGCAGTACGCGTACCGTGACCGCCGTGACCGCAAGGGCGACTTCCGCCAGCTGTGGATCACGCGCATCAACGCCGGTGCGCGCGCGAACGGCATGACCTACAACCGCCTCATCCAGGGCCTCAAGCTGGCCGAGGTCGAGGTGGACCGCAAGATCCTGGCCGACCTGGCAGTCAACGACGGTGCAGCCTTCGCGGCCATCGTCGAGATCGCGCGGGCTGCCGTCGCGGCCGAGGGCACCGGCGGCGCTGCCGCGCAGGCTGCCTGATCACCGTTTCACCGCCGGGACGCCCTCCGATCGATCGGGGGGCGTTCTGCTGTTCCGGGGAGCCCGCATGACTTTCACGACCCGTACTCCTCGCGTTGTCGCGGCCCGGCGTCTGCAGCGCCGCCGCGACCGTGATCAGAGTGGGCGGTTTCTGGCCGAGGGGCCGCAGGCGGTGCGTGAAGCGCTGGCCGCGGGGGTGGTGCTGGAGTTGTTCGGCACCGAGGCCGCGCTGAACCGGCACGGTGATCTCGCGCTGGAGGCGCCGGTGGTCTCACCGGTCGACGAGGAGGCCCTCGCCGCCCTCACCGAGACCGTGCAGCCGCAGGGGCTCGTCGCGGTCTGCGAACAGGTGGACGTCACCCTGAGCGCGGCCCTGGCCAAGGGACCACGGTTGGTGGCGGTGGCCGCGGAGATCCGCGACCCGGGCAACGCCGGGACGATCCTGCGGACCGCCGACGCGGCCGGGGCGGGCGTGGTGATCTTCGCGGGCGACGCGGTCGACCCCTATAACGGCAAATGTGTACGGGCCTCGGCCGGCTCGTTGTTTCATGTGGATGTGGTGCGAACCGGTCTCGACGTCCTGGACGAACTGCGCGACTACGGCCTCCAGACCCTCGCTACCAGCGGAAACGGCGCGGACGACCTCGATACGCTGCTCGACGAGGGGGTGCTTGCCGGGCCGACCGCGTGGATCTTCGGCTCGGAGGCCCACGGCTTGCCGCGCGACCTGCTCGACGGCGCCGACCGCCAGGTGCGGGTGCCGATCTACGGTGGTGCGGAGAGCCTGAACCTGGCCGCCGCGGCCGCCGTCTGCCTCTACGCCTCGGCCCGGGCGCACCGCTGATGCGCGCCCAGGTCTACGACACCGTCGGCGGGCCGGTCGCCATGCGGCAGATCCCGGAGCCCACGCTGCCGCCGGACGGCGCGATCGTCGAGGTCCGCGCGACCGGGGTGTGCCGCTCCGACTGGCACGCCTGGCGCGGTCACGACCCGGTGCCGTTGCCGCACGTGCCCGGCCATGAGTTCGCCGGGGTGATCTCCGCACTCGGCGGTGAGGTCACCGGCTTCGCGGTGGGTGACCGGGTCACCGCGCCGTTCGTCAACGGGTGCGGGCGGTGCGACTACTGCCGGTCCGGCAACGCCCAGGTCTGCCCCGACCAGACCCAGCCCGGCTTCACCCACCCGGGATCGTTCGCCGAGCGGGTCGTGGTGCGCGCCGCCGCGACGAACCTCGTCCGACTGCCCGACGAGATCGACTTCGTCGGTGCGGCCGCCCTCGGCTGCCGTTTCGCGACCGCGTTCCGGGCGCTGCGCGGACTCGACCGGCCCTCGTCGGCCGGTCCGTCGTTGCGGCCGGGTACCACCGTGGTGATCTACGGCTGCGGGGGAGTGGGTCTGTCCGCCGTCATGATCGCGGTGGCCCTCGGAGCTCGGGTGCTCGCCGTCGATCCGTCACCGGCCGCCCGCGCGGCCGCCGCCGACCTCGGCGCGATCGCGAAGACCGAGGTGCTCGGCGAGGCCGACGTGGCGATCGACGCCTACGGCTCGGCCGAGACCGCGATGGCCTCGGTGCGCAGCCTGCGCCGCGGCGGCCGGCACGTGCAGGTCGGCCTGATGCTCGGCGCCGACGCCCGCGCACCCCTCCCGTGGGACCTGGTCGTCGCCCATGAACTGGAGATCCTCGGCTCGCACGGGATGGCCGCCGCCGATTACCCGGCGATGCTCGACCTCGTCGTCGCCGGCAAGCTCAACCCGCGCCGGCTGGTCGGCTCGACCATCCCGCTGGCCGAGGCCGGCGACGCCCTGATGGCCATGGACTCGCCTGTGGCGCGCGCTGGGGGAATTGTCGTCGCGGTATGCTGACGGCGTGCCAGGTCCGATGACGCTGTTTAGCCGGCCCGCTGGTCGCGGGCGCCGGATCTGACTTCGCGCGTTCTCTCCTGACCGGCGGGCTGCGGCTCAGCCGCTCCTCCGTACACTGCCCGATGGCATTTTCCGGTGTTGAGGGAGATCATGTCCTACCGCAACGATCCGTACGATCCCAAGCAGGCCGCCCTGCTCGACCCGTCGGCCCTCGAGGCCGCGGTCGCCGACGCGAAGGCGGCCTTCGCCGCCGCCGCCGACCTGGACGCGCTCGGCGCGCTCAAGCCGGCTCACCTCGGTGACCGCTCGCCCGTGTCGCTCGCCCGCCGGGAGATCGGCTCGCTGCCGCCGGCCGCCAAGTCCGACGCCGGCAAGCGGGTCAACCTCGCCCGCCAAGCGGTGCAGGCCGCGTTCGACGAGCGCCTCGCCGAACTCGAGGTCGAGCGGGCCTCGCACGTGCTCATCGAGGAGCGGGTCGACGTCACACTGCCGTGGGACCGGCGTCCGCGGGGCGCCCGGCACCCGATCACCACGCTGATGGAGCACATGGGCGACCTGTTCGCCGGCATGGGCTACGACGTGGTCGAGGGTCCCGAGCTGGAGCTCGAGTGGGCCAACTTCGACGCGCTCAACATCGGGCCGGACAACCCGGTGCGCGGCACGATGGACACGTTCTATGTGGACCTGCCCGGCCTCGTGATGCGCACGCACACCTCGCCCGGCCAGGTGCGCACCATGCTCACCCGGCAGCCACCGATCTATGTGGTCTGCCCCGGTCGCACCTACCGCTCCGACGAGTTGGACGCCACCCACAGCCCGGTCTTCCACCAGATCGAAGGCCTGGTGGTCGACGAGGGCATCACCATGGCCCACCTGCGCGGCACCCTCGACCACTTCGCCAAGGCGATGTTCGGTCCGGACGCGCGCACCCGCTGGCGGCCGCACTACTTCCCGTTCACCGAGCCGTCCGCCGAGTTCGACGTGTGGTTCCAGCACCACCGGGACGGCCCGCGCTGGGTCGAATGGGGCGGCTGCGGAATGGTCAACCCGAAGGTCCTGGTGGCCTGTGGCATCGACCCGGATCGCTACTCGGGCTTCGCGTTCGGCATGGGCGTCGACCGCACCCTGATGTTCCGCAACGGCGTCGGGGACATGCGCGACCTCGTCGAGGGCGATGCGCGGTTCACCGTGAACTTCGGCATGTCGGTGTAGCGGAGCGAAACGACTCATGGGAATGGTGGTCTGAGACCAATGCGTACTTCGCTGTCCTGGCTACGGGACTACGTTTCGCTTCCCGCCTCGTCGACGGCCGCGGAGCTGGACGAGGCGCTGACAAACCTCGGCATGGAGGTCGAGTCGATCGTCGACCAGGCCGCCACCGTCCAGGGTGACCTGGTCGTCGGCCGGGTGCTGACGATCGAGGAGCTGACCGGCTTCAAGAAGCCGATCCGGTTCTGCACGGTGGACGTCGGCAAGGACGCGCCGCAGGAGATCGTCTGCGGTGCGCGCAACTTCGCCGAGGGCGATCTGGTCGTCGTCATCCTGCCCGGCGGTGAGCTGCCCGGCGGCTTCAAGATCGGTGCGCGGAAGACGTACGGCCGGAACTCGAACGGCATGATCTGCTCGTCGGCCGAGCTCGGGCTCTCCGGCGACCACTCCGGCATCATCGTGCTGCCGGCCGGCTCCGGTGTTCCCGGTGCGGACGCCCGGCCCCTGGTCGGGCTCGACGACGTCGTGGTCGACGTGGAGATCACCCCGGACCGCGGTTACCAGATGAGCCTGCGCGGCCTGGCACGCGAGTTGTCGTACGCCTTCGAGGCCGCGTACACCGATCCGGCGTTGATCTCGGCGGCCGACGGGACCACGGACGTGCCGCATCCGGTGGTCGTCGAGGACACGGTCGGATGTGACCGGTTCTCGGCGCGCGTGGTGCGCGGCATCGACCCGAACGCGCCGTCACCGGAGTGGATGCAGCGCCGCCTCGTCGCCGCCGGCATCCGCACCATCTCGCTGCCCGTCGACATCACCAACTACCTGATGCTCGAGCTCGGCCAGCCGATGCACGTGTTCGACCTCAACCGGATCTCCGGTCCGCTGGTCGTGCGCCGCAGCCGGCCCGGCGAGAAACTGACCACACTCGACGGTGTGGCCCGCGTGCTCGACGCCGAGGACATGGTGATCTGCGACGACACCGGGCCGATCTCGCTCGCCGCGGTGATGGGCGGCGAGACCAGCGAATGGCAGCCGGACACCGTCGACGTGCTGCTCGAAGCCGCCCACTGGGACCCGGTGATGGTGGGTCGCACCGCGCGTCGGCACAAACTGTTCAGCGAGGCGGCCAAGCGCTGGGAGCGCGGAGTCGACCCGAGCCTGACGCTGGTGGCACTGGAACGGGCGGTGCAGATCCTCACCGCGCACGCCGGCGGGACCGTCGCGGCTGAGGTCCTCGACCTCGACCATCGGGCCGCGCCCCGGCCGATCCTGCTCGACCCGGCCCTGCCGGCGCAGCGGGTCGGTGTCCCCTACCCCGCCGACCAGGTCGGGGAACTCCTCGAACGAGTCGGCTGCACGGTCACCGGCAACAACCCGCTCGAGGTCACCCCGCCGACCTGGCGGCCCGACCTGGTCGCCCCGATCGACCTGGTGGAAGAGGTCGCGCGGCTGGCCGGCTACAACAACATCCCGAGCCTGCTGCCGCCGGCCCGCGGCGGCACCGGTATCACGGCGGCTCAGCGTCGCCGCCGCACGGTCGGGCGGGCGATGGCCGAGAACGGTTACGTCGAGGTGCTGTCGTACCCGTTCGTCGCCCCGGCGCTGGCCGACGCTCTCGGCTATGCCGTGGACGACCCGAGGCGCAGCGCGGTCCGGCTGACGAACCCGCTCTCCGAAGAAGAGCCGTTGTTGCGTACGTCGTTGCTGGCGCCCCTGCTCGGCGTGACGGTGCAGCGCAACCTCAGCCGTGGCCTGCGTGACCTGGCCCTGTTCGAGATCGGCACGGTGTTCCTGCCGTCCGGCACGACGGCGGTGCCGCCGGTGATGGGCGTCGACCGGCGCCCGACCCCGGCCGAGTGGAAGCAGGCCAACGAGTTCGTGCCGGCCCAGCCGTGGCATCTCGCCGCCGTGCTGACCGGTGAGATCGCGCCCTCCGGCTGGTGGGGTCCCGGTCGCGCGGCGATCTGGGCCGACGCCGTCTCGGCCGCCCGGATCGCCCTGTCGGCCGCGGGCATCGCCGACTCGCGCGTCTCGGTCGCGGCCGCGGCGGAGACGCCGTGGCACCCCGGTCGCTGCGCCGCCGTCTCGGTGGACGGCACGGTCGTCGGCTATGCGGGCGAACTGCACCCGGCCGTCGTGTCCGCGCTCGACCTGCCCAAGCGCACCTGCGCCATGGAGCTCGACCTGTCGGCGATCCCCGCCGCCCCGGTCGTGCAGGGAATCCGGATCGCGTCGTTCCCGCCCGCCCTCATCGACGTCGCACTCGTGCTCGACCGGTCCGTGCCCGCCGCCGAGGTGTCGTCAGCCCTGGCCGGCGGCGCGGGGGAACTGCTCGAATCGGTGGCGCTGTTCGACGTCTACGAGTCGGACCAGCTGGGCGAGGGCAAGCGGTCACTGGCCTACAAGCTGACCTTCCGCGCGCCCGACCGCACCCTGACCTCCGAAGAGGCGCTGGCCGCCCGAGACGCGGCCGTCGCGGCGGTTGCCTCGCAGTTCGGAGCCACCCTGCGCGGCGCCTGACCACTGTTCGCCGGCGGCCCGCTTGATTGCGGGCCCGCCTCGTCGTCGGCCCGCGGTTTCTTGACCGCGGGCCGGCTTCATGGCTGGGTCGGCTTCATGGCTGGGCCGTCACGGACCGGTAGTAGGCGATTTTTCCGCGGATGTGCTCGCGCTGGCGCAGCAGCGTGTCGATCCGCTCCTCGACGTCCTGGTCGTGCTCCTCCAGCAGCGAGATCCGGTCCGGGATCGACTCGTCGTCGCGACTCAACTCGGCGAACTCGAGCATCCGCGCGATCGGCATCCCGGTGTCCCGCAGGCAACGCAGCATCTCCAGCCAGCCCACGTCGTCGTCCCGGTATTGCCGCCGCCCGCCCGAGGTGCGCGGCACGTCGTCGAGAAGGCCGATCTTCTCGTAATAGCGCAGCGTGTCGAGGCTGAAGCCGGTCTTCTCGACGACCTGTCCGGGGGTGTAGGTGGGCATGCCGGTCAGGTTACGTCGACCGGCCTCCCCTCAGGGGGCGGCGGTGCCGACGCCGCTGGCCGGCCTCAGCGCACGCCCGTGATCAACACACGGCTACCTCAACGCCGTGTCCGCTGAGCAAGATCCGTGACACTCTGGATCTCATGCGGGACGAACCACTGCGCAAGCTCGGCTTCCTCACCATCGGCCTCTTCGATCCGGCCGACCCCCGGGCCGGGCACGAATCCACGCTCGAGATCATCAAGCTTGGTGAAGATCTCGGTTTCGACACCGCCTGGGTGCGGCACCGCCATCTGCAATACGGCATCTCCTCTCCGGTCGCGGTGCTCGCCGCCGCCTCGCAGCGCACTTCCCGCATCGAGCTGGGCACCGCGGTCATCCCGCTCGGCTGGGAGAACCCGCTGCGCCTGGCCGAGGACCTGGCCACCGTCGACGTGCTCGCGGGCGGCCGGCTCAACCCGGGCGTCAGCGTCGGGCCACCCATGAACTACGACAAGGTGCGGTCCGCGCTCTACCCGCACACGTCCGAAGCCGAGGACTTCAGCTACGGCCGCGTCGAGCAACTGCTCTCGTTCGTCCGTGGTGAGCCCGCTACCGACTTCGCGGGCACCGAGGGATTCGAAGTGTTCTCCAACCGGGTCGAGCCGCACTCGCCCGGCCTCGGTAACCGGATGTGGTACGGCGGTGCCAGCCTGAGGTCCGCTCAGTGGGCCGGCGAGAACCGGATGAATTTCCTGACGAGCAGCGTGGTCAAGGCCGAAGAGGCCGAGGACTTCGCCGAGATCCAGCTGTCACACATCCAGACGTTTCGCGCACACCACCCGGACGGCGACCGGGCCCGAGTCTCCCAAGGGCTTGTGGTCATCCCCACCGACAGCGCCGGGGAGGAACAGCGGCGACGTTATCAGGCGTACGTCGAGAAGCGCACCCCCCGTACCGCCACCCCCCAGGGACCGGCGCGGATGCTCTTCTCGATCGATTACGTCGGCTCCTCGGCGCAGATCGCCGAGCAGTTGCGCGCCCACGCCGCCTTCCGCGAGGTGGACGAGGTCGCGTTCGCGCTGCCGTTCAGCTTCGAGCACGACGACTACGTGCAGATCCTCACCGACATCGCCACGAAACTGGGCCCGGCGCTGGGCTGGAAGCCCTCGGCCTAGAGCGCCGGCACCTGCACCGGCTGCCCGTCGAGAAGGTCACGGACCCCGACGAGGGCAGCCGGCCGGCCATCAGCACCAGTGCGCCGGTGCGTTGTCCACTTCGCCACTGATGGCGTCGTCCACGGCGTACCCGGTCACTTCGTGGTCGCCCGGGAGCAGGAGCGGATCCCGTACCACCGCAAGCACCGCGGTCGCACCCAGCGCAACCGCCCCGACCACCCATGGCCACCCGCGTTTTTTCGGCATGCCGGCAACCCTAGGGACGGTCGGAACGCCGGCGCCTGAGTCGGCCTACTCAGCCGAGGTATAGGTAGCCCTACCCGAGAAGGGATACCAGCCGTAGGGACATCCCCGGCCGCCTCCAATAGCGTCTCACCCATGACGACGACGACCATGACCAGGGCAGACGCCGCTGTGACGCTCCGCGCCATCAGCCGAGTCCACAGTCGTGGCAGCGCTGCGGTCCGGGCCGTCCGGATCGATCCGGGCAAGGTCGGCACGGTCGCTGACGCCGACGATCGGCTGCGCGCCGACGCGGTGGCCCACTCCGACGTGAACAACAAGATCACGGTGGTGGTGATGGGGCTCAGCGTCCGATACGCCTTGATCGGGGTGGTCAACTCGATAGTCATCGGCGCCTGGCAGCCCGTGAACAACCGGGTGGAGGTAGCGGGCAGAGATAGATGCTCATGGACATGTCGGGGGCGGGAGGACGAGAGTGGGCGTCATGAGTCCGACTCGGCGCACGTTCATGGCGGTTTCCGCGGTGGCCATCACGGCCGGTGTTGCCGAACCGGCGGAGGCGGCCGGCCGGGGCGATCCGGAGTTGCGCGCCATGCTGCGGGAGATCGATCCTCGCCGGATCGAGGCGATCATCCGGCGGCTGGTGGCCTTCGGGACCCGGCACACCCTGTCGGCTCAGGACGATCCGGTCCGCGGGATCGGGGCGGCCCGCGACTGGCTCCAGGCCGAGATGCAGAAGTCCGCCGCTGCCTCCGGTGGGCGGATGACGGTGGCGCTCGACTCGTTCATCCAGCCGGTGTCCAACCGGATACCGGCGCCGACCCGGATCACCAACGTGGTGGCCACGTTGCGCGGCAGCGTCACCCCGGAGCGGGTCTACGTGGTGACCGGCCACTACGACTCGCGGGTCACCGACGTGCTGGATGCGACGAGCGACGCCCCCGGCGCCGACGACGACGCCTCGGGGGTGGCGGTGGTGCTCGAGCTGGTGCGGGTGATGGCGACCCGGGCGCCGGCCGCGACGATCGTCTTCGCCGCGGTGGCGGCCGAGGAACAGGGGCTGTACGGCTCCGATCACCTGGCGCAGACGTTCAAGGACCAGGGCGCCGATGTGCAGGCGATGTTCAGCAACGACATCGTCGGCACCGGCAACGCGCACGACGGCACGCCGGACGACTCGCGTACGGTCCGGTTGTTCGTCGAAGGCGTGCCGACGGCCGAGACCGCGGCGGAGGCCGACATCCGCCGGAGTGTGGGCGGTGAGAACGACGGGCCGTCCCGGCAACTCGGCCGGTTCGTGGCGGCTGCCGCACCGGAGTCGTTGACCGGCATGCGGGTGCGCCAGATCTGGCGGCGCGACCGCTACCTGCGCGGAAGCGACCACATCTCGTTCCTGCTGCGCGGCTACCCGGCGGCCCGGTTCACCGAGCCGCGCGAGAACTTCGCCCACGAACACCAGGACGTGCGGGTGGTGGACGGCGTGCAGTACGGCGACCTGATCGAGTTCTGCGACTTCGCCTACATCGCCCGGGTGGCCCGCACCAACGCGGCCGCCCTGTGGTCACTGGCGCAGGCGCCCGGCACCCCGAAAGGCGTGGTGATCGACACGACCCAGCTGACGAACGAGACGACCCTGCGCTGGCAGCCCAACCCCGAGCCCGACGTGTCCGGTTATGAGCTGGTGTGGCGCGAGACCACCGCCGCCGACTGGACGCACTGCCTGCCGGTCGGCAACCTCACCACCGCGACGGTCGACCTCTCCAAGGACAACGTCTTCTTCGGAGTTCGAGCCGTCGACCGAGCCGGCAACCGCAGCCCGGTCGCGGCCCCTCAGCCGTCCAGTTGATGGCGCCACGTCGCGGCCCGTCGACCGGGCTGCAGAAGTGCTGGGCAGACCGTTGGATGGTCGAGGTGCAGTCGGGTTTTGCGCAGTCGTGACCTTGACCGTGCATGGCGGTGACACGATGACGGAATGACTGTCGATTACACGGTTCGCCTTCGGTTCGGGGAGACGTCGCGGGAGGCGGCGACACACACCAACCTCTCCGCGGTCCGGCTCGACGGGCATGTGCTCTGGATCGCGGGAGACGAGACGGCGACCGTGGAACGGTTGATGGCCGACGACCCGCAGAAGGCCGGCGAGTTCGGCGACGAGACGTCGTTCCGGCTGGCCGACTTCGTGGACCTGCCGGGCGACGACGCCGACGAGGAAGCCGACGTCGAAGGGCTGGCCCGCACCGAGAACTTTCTCTGGGCGGTCGGCTCCCACAGCCTGCGCCGCAAACAGATCAAAGAGCAGCACGCGGGCGGCAAGGCTTTGAAACGGCTGGCGCGGGTCGAGGGTCAGGGCAACCGGCAGATTCTCGTACGCGTCCCGATCGTCGACGTCGACGGCGTCCCCACACCGGTGCGCGAGACGGTGGTCGACGGCGTGCGCCACCGGGCGGCGGCGTTGAGTCGCCGGGACAACATCCGTTCGCTGCTGCGCGACGACGAGCACCTGGCGCCCTTCCTGCCGATTCCGGGCAAGGACAACGGCCTCGACATCGAAGGCATCGCGGTCCGGGGCGACCGGGTCTACCTCGGTCTGCGGGGGCCGGTGCTGCGTGGTTGGGCGTTCGTGCTGGAGCTGCGGCCGTACGTGGAGGACCACGACCCCGACCGGCTACGTTTGCGCGACTTCCACGACGGCGAGCCGTACCGCAAGCATGTGCTCGACCTGGAGGGTCTGGGCGTGCGGGACCTCTGCCCCGACGGCGACGACCTGCTGATCCTCGCCGGCCCGACGATGGACCTGGACGGCCCGGTCCGTATCTACCGCTGGCACGGCGCCGCGCGGCTGGACACCCCGCAGATCGTCCGGGGCGACCTGATCAGCCGAGAGTTGGACCTGACCTTCGGCGAGGGCGACGACCACGCCGAAGGCATCAGCATGCTTGGCGACGACCGCGTGCTGGTCGTCTACGACAGCCCGGCCCGCGCCCGCCTGACCGACGACGGCTGCGTGATCGCCGACGTCCTGCTCCTCCCCGGCCGCTAACGCACGGCGGGTCAGCGGCGGCTCGCCACACGCCACGCCGCCGCGCTTTGCGAAGGCCGCGTCTTGCGAAGGCCGCGTCTTGCGAAGGCCGCGTCTTGCGAAGGCCGCGTCTTGCGAAGGCCGCGCTTTGCGAAGGCCGCGCCCGAGAGGGCGCGGCCCGGAAGGCTAGGCGCTGGGAAGGCGACGCGTCCGAGTAGGCGCGGCCCGGAAGGCGCGGCCCGGAAGGCGCGGCCCGGAAGGCGCGGCCCGGAAGGCGCGGCCCGGAAGGCGCGGCCCGGGAGGCGGGCGCTGGGAAGGCGCGGCGTGGTGGGCGGGCGGAGGGCGGGAAGGCGCGGCGTGGTGGGAGGGGGAGTCAGCTGACTGCGGTGTCGACGCCGGGCTCGTGGGGGCCCAGGAAGACCGGGTCCCGGTGGGAGAGCACGTCGAAGGCGGCCTTGACCACGGCGCCTCGTTCGCGGATCACCGAGTTGCGCCACGGGGTGGTATAGATGCGGACTGTGTCGTCGCCTACGCCCACCGCGTTGATGCCCAGGTTGCGACAGAGGGTGATGGCTCGTTTCACGTGGTAGCTCTGGGTCACCACGATGGCTCGGTCCACGCCGAAGATGCGGCGGGCCCGGGAGCACGAGTCGTAGGTGTCGAAGCCGGCGTAGTCGAGGACCACCTGGGACGCCGGCACGCCTCGGGCGACCAGGTAGACCTGCATGGCGCCGGGCTCGTCGTAGGCCCAGCGGCTGTGGTCGCCGGAGACCAGGATGGCCCGGACCTTGCCGGCCTCGTACAGGCGCCACGCGATGTCCAGGCGGGCGGCCAGGAACGGCGAGGGCCGGCCGTCGTCGTACACCTGCGCGCCGAGCACCAGGGCCACCGGCGCCTGCGGCACGGAGGCCTCGTCGTACACCCGGCCGGCGGCGCCGTCCTGCACCCAGAGTGAGGAAGCGGCGAGGGTGAGCACGGCGAGTGTGCCGCCAGCAGCACCGAGCGTCACGAGGCGGCGGCAGAAACGGAACAGCAGGTACGGGAGCGGCACCCGGCTGACGATGCCATTCCGTGTCAACATGTCCAGATGCTCCATGACATCGATGACCCCCTGATGCTTTGGGCTGCCGAGCAGCCGGGGGCGCGATTCTGGATCCGCTCCGGCGCGATGGCGGTGGCCTGCGCCGACCTGTGCCGACGGGACCGGCTCGCGATCCACGGCGAGGCGGCGGCGGTGGCGACGCTGCTGCGCGACGAGGTGCTGCCCGACGTCGGCCCGACATATCGGCCGGTGGGCAGTGAGCAGCTGGTCGTCGAGGTGGCCGCGCTCGTGCCCGAGCTGACGGTGGCCGGCCGGTTCGCCTGGATGGACGTGGCCGGGCAGGTCGACCGCAAGCAGGCGGGGCGCTGGCTGTTCGAGGACGAGCTGACCGACGTGACAGCGCTGATCGACGCGTATTTCCCGAAGTCGTACGCCCGGCCCGGGGGCAGCGGTGTCCACCGGTGGGCGGGGATCCAGGACAGCAACGGCACGTTGTTCGCCGCGGCGGCCGACGCGTGGACCACCCCGGCGGTCGGGTTCCTGGCCGGGGTGGTCACCCATCCATCGGTGCGCGGGCGGGGCCTGGCCCAGGCGATCTGCGCGTACGTGACCAACGAGCTGGCGGCGGGACGCACCCGGGTCGCGCTGTTCGCCGACTACGAGAACGTGGCGGCGATCAGCGCGTACCGCAAGCTGGGTTTTGATCTGCGGCCGCTGGCCGCGGCCCGGCTCGGCTAGAGCCGGAAGCCCGCTTTGAGCAGGTCGCGGTCGCGCGAGGACGGGCCGACCTGGAGCTCGAAGTCGCCCGGCTCGACCACCCGTCGGCCGTCCGCGGTGACCAGCGTGCAGGCCGACGCCGGCAGTTCGAGGTCGACCGTGATCGACTCGCCCACCGGCACGGTGACCTGCTTGTAGGCCTTCAGCTCGCGCACCGCCCAGGTCACGCTGGTGACGAGGTCACTGACGTACACCTGGATCGTCTCGAACGACGGCCTGGTGCCCTCGTTGCGCAGCGTGACGGACGCCTTGACCAGGTCGCCGTCGACCGAGACGGACAAGTCCGAATAGGTGACCGGGCTGTAGGAAAGGCCTTCGCCGAAGACGAACAGCGGGTCCTGGGTGAGGTCGGCGTAGCGGGTGCCGTGCTGGCCGCGGATCTGGTTGTAGTAGACCGGCTGCTGGCCGACGTGCCGCGGCACCGACAGCGGCATCCTGCCGGTCGGCTCGATCAGGCCGAGGATCAGCTCGGCGATCGCCCGGCCGCCGCGCATGCCCGGGTTGAAGGCCTGGATGACCGCCGCCGCGTCGAGCACCGACGGGGGCAGCACGCAGGGCTTCGAGTTCATCAGCACGACGATCATCGGGGTCTTGGTGGCCGCGATCGCGTCCAGCAGCGCGATTTGACCGCCCTGCAGCTCCAGCGTCGCGGTCGACTTGTGCTCACCGGTCAGGTTGACCGTGTCGCCGACCACCACGATCGCGTAGTCGGCGCGGATCGCCTCGGCGCGGGCCAGGGCGATGAGATGTTCGTCGACCGGGGCGCCCTGCGAGATCGGCGGCCGGGGCTGGCCGTCGGGGAAGGTTTCGCCCTCCGGGTCGGCCACCAGGCGCTCGATGTCGGCGCCCCGCGAGTGGGTGATGTCCCAGCGCTGCGGCGCGACCGCCCGGAAACCGTCGAGCACCGTCTCGGTCATCTCGCGCGGGTGGCCGTCGGGCATCCAGTCGACCTGACCCGAGTTGCCGGCCCAGTCACCGAGCTGGGCGGACACGTCGTCGGCGTTGGGGCCGATGATCGCGATGCGCTTGAAAGCGCTCTCCGGATCGAGCGGAAGAGCCCCGCTGTTGCGCAGCAGCACCAGCGCCCGGCGGGCGGTCTCGAGGTTGAGCTCCTGGTGCGCCTCGCTGCCGATCATCTGTTGGCGGGCCGGGTCGGGTGCGCGGGGGTTCTCGAACAGCCCCATCGAGAACTTCAGCCGCAGGAGGCGGCGGACCGCCCCGTCGATGTCCTCCTCGGCGAGCAGGCCGCGGTCGATGGCCTCCTGGGCGCCCTCGAAGAACCCCGGCGTCGTCATGACCAGGTCGTTGCCGGCCTTGACGGCGAGCGCGGCGGCCTCCGCGTAGTCGGCGCAGACCCGCTGCTCCCAGACCATGCGGCCGACGTTGTCCCAGTCGGTGACGAGCGTGCCGGCGAAGCCCCACTCGCCCTTCAACACGTCGTTGAGCAGCCACTTGTTGGCGGTGATCGGCACGCCGTCCATCGATTGGTAGCCGAGCATGAAGACCTCGCAGCCCTCGCGCGCCACCCGCTCGAACGGCGGGAGGAACCACGAGCGCAGCTTGCGCCGGCTGATGTCGGCCTCGCTGGCGTCCCGGCCACCCTGCGTCTCCGAGTAACCGGCGAAGTGCTTGGCGGTGGCCAGGATGCCGGTCGGGTCGGACAGGCCGCCGCCCTGGTAGCCGCGGACCATCGCGGCACCCAGCTCGCCGATCAGGAACGGGTCCTCGCCGAACGTCTCGTCGGTGCGGCCCCAGCGCAGGTCACGGGTGATGCACAGGACGGGGGAGAAGGTCTGGTGGATGCCGGTCGCGGCGACCTCGAGGGCGGTGACCCGGGCCACCCGCTCGATCAGGGCGGGGTCCCAGGTCGCCGCCATCGCGAGCTGCGTCGGGAAGATCGTGGCGCCCGGCCAGAACGAGTGGCCGTGGATGCAGTCCTCGGCGGTGAGCAGCGGGATCTGCAGCCGGGTCTTGGCGACCAGGTCGATCGCCTCCAGCATCTTCGCCGGCGACGTGTGCAGGATCGAGCCGGCCAGCTTCTCGCTGACGATCTCCTTCACGTCGCCGCGGGCATCCAGCTGGAGCATCTGCCCGACCTTCTCCGGCAAGGTCATCCGGGAGAGCAGATCCTCGACCCGCTCGTTGACTGGCAGGTCTGGATCCCGGTACGGGACATCAGCGGGCACTCGTGCCTCCGGTCGTCACGACCGCGGTGGCACGGTCAGTGGAACGCTAACAACCGGCAGTCTTCCAGGACGGAACCGGTTCCGGCACCCCGTATCGGTTCCGGAACTGTTCACTCAGCTATCAGAATCACTTTCATCGATGCTTGGGACCTCGAAGCCTGCCGCGGTGATCGCGTCGAGCCGAGCTTGTTCGGCTTCCTTCTCACGTTCCACCAGCGTGGCATATTCCACCAGAGCTGACGGGTCTTCGGCGTCTTCGAGGCGGTCGAAGAAGCGCTGCGTGACGCGGACTGCCTCGGCGTAGGCCGCGGCCGTCGCCCGGACCGTGATGATCGACTTATCTGTCATGCGGTCAGTCATATCACCAGAACTGGAGATCGACCGTCTTGGCCGGACTACTCTGCTCGTAGTGGGCCGGTCGAGCCCGGCGGCGGCCCGATCACGCCCTCGGCCCTGGCCCGGCGGCGCGGTGGCTCGACATCGGACGGTCGATCGCGGTTGCGGCTCCGGGGCGATCTATCTCACCGGTGGGCAAGCTCGGTCAGCACGTGGCGGAGACCTCCGGGGTGTCGTCGGTCGGTGTGCCGTTCACTGCTGATCAGCCGTTCTGGGCGGAGCGGCCGGCCGCGCTCGGGGCGGCGCCATCACCCGTACCGCTGAAGAAGCCGGCGGCGGACCGCCTGAGGGGGACGCCGCCGATTGGCAGCGCCGCCTCGCCCTGGCCCTGGACGCAGCGCGCGGAAAGGAGGCAGCGCGCTGAAGAGCTAAGCGGCGGAAACGTCGGTGAGGGCCTGGTCCAGGATCTGCAAGCCGAGGTCGAGCTCCGCGTGACTGGACGTCAGCGCCGGGGCGATGCGGAAGACGCCGCCCATCGCGGGCATCTGCACCACGTTCATGTGCAGGCCGAGCTCCAGGCAGCGCTGGGTGACCGCGGTGCCGAGCTCGTTCGCCGGCTGTCTGGTCGCCCGGTCACGCACCAGTTCGAGGCCGACGAGCAGGCCGCGCCCGCGCACGTCACCGATCACCTGATGGCGCTCGGACAGATCCCGAAGACCCCGGCTGAGGTACGCGCCGAGGTCGGCGGCCCGCTTGTCGAGTTCCTCGTCGCGCAGCACGTCGAGGACGGTGTTGCCGACCGCCGCGACCAGCGGGTCGGAGACGTGCGTGGTGAAGAACAGGAAACCCCGGTCGTGGGCGGTCTGCTCGATCTCGGCCGACGTCACGACGGCGGCCAGGGGCAGTCCGGCCCCGAGGGTCTTGGACAGGGTCAGGATGTCGGGGGCCACGCCGTCGCGCTCGAACGCGTACCAGTCGCCGGTTCGGCACAGGCCGGTCTGCGCCTCGTCGAGGATCAGCAGGCCACCCCGTTCATGGCAGGCGTCGCGCAGGGCGGCCAGGTAACCGGGCGGCAGGTCGAGTACGCCGCCGGAGCTCAGGATCGGCTCCACGATGACGGCGGCCAGGGCGCCGACCGACTGCGCGTCGAACATCTCGAACGCGTACGCCAGTTGCCGCCGCCAGTCGAGCGCGCCGTCGGCCGTGGTGAAGTCGGGCCGGTAGGTGTTCGGCGTCGGGATGGCGAAGTTTCCGGGGGCGGCCGGTCCGTACCCCTTGCGCCCGGAGCTGTAGGTGGCGCCCGCCGCCGCCTGGGTCATGCCGTGCCAGGACCGGGCGAACGAGATCA
Organism: Paractinoplanes ferrugineus; assembly: GCF_016862195.1. GTDB lineage: Bacteria > Actinomycetota > Actinomycetes > Mycobacteriales > Micromonosporaceae > Actinoplanes > Actinoplanes ferrugineus. Next base: position 221,476 of record NZ_BOMM01000038.1, read on the forward strand.
CCTCGTGGCCGCCGGTGACCAGCTTGGCCATCCGGATGGCCGCCTCGTTGGCTTCCGCGCCGGTGGTCAGCAGCAGCACCTTCGTCAGCGGCTCGGGCAGCGAGTCGGCCAGCCGCCGGGCGAGATCGACCACCGGGCGCGACAGCATGCCGCTGAACAGGTGGTCGAGCGTGGCCGCCGACCGCTGAACGGTGGCGACCACGGCCGGGTGCGAGTGCCCGAGGATCGCGCTCATCTGCCCGGACGTGAAGTCGAGCAGCCGGCGGCCGTCGGCGGTGAAGACGAAGCTCCCCTCGGCCCGTTCGATGATCTCCGGGACGAATCGCCCCGCACCGGAGTAGCGGACCAGGTGACGCTCGGCGTCGGACCAGAAGTCATCCATGTGTCGACGCTACGAAGCCGTCGAGCGGCACGTCCATCTCACATTTTTGCCGCTGCTGTTAAGCGCAGACGTACAGTGCCCGCCATGCCGCTCAACCCCTGGCGCCTTCGGCTTCTGACCGACCTTGCGACGTACGGCACCGTCCGCGCCGTCGCCCAGCGCGGCAACCTGAGCCCGTCCGCCGTGTCGCAGCAACTCGCGACGCTGGAGCGGGAGACGCGAACGGCCCTGTTGGAGCGCACCGGCCGGCGGGTGCGACTGACCGCGGCCGGCGTGCTGCTGGCCGGCCGGGCCCGGGAGATCCTGGCCGCCATGGCCGCCGCCGAGGCCGAGCTGCGCGGTCTCGCCGCCGAGCCGGCCGGCACTGTCACGCTCGCCGCCTTCCAGAGCGCCGTGCACGCTCTCGCCGAGCCGGCCGTCGCCCGTCTCGCCGAGCGCCACCCGGACGTCGACGTGGTGCTGCTGGAACTGGAACCGCACCAGAGCATGCCCGCGCTGCGCCGCGGTGACGTGGACGTCATCATCACGACGTCGGATTTCGCCGGCGCCGAGCTGGATCCCGCGATCGATCTGGTGCCGATCGGCGAGGACGAGGTGGTGCTGGTGCTGCCGGTCGGTCACCAGCTTGCGAAGAACGAATCGATCACACTGCCGGCCTGCCAGGATCAGCGGTGGACGTTCGACGTGACCGGCTCCTACATGTCCGAGCTGGCCACCCGGCTGTGCCGGGAGGCCGGTTTCGAGCCCCGGGTCGTCTGCCGGTTCAACAACTACATGATCGCGTTGCGGCACGTGGAGAAGGGCCGGTCGATCACGATGCTGCCCAGTCTCGCCGTCGACCCGCGCTACCAGGTCGTCACCCGGCCGCTCAGCCCGCCGACGACCAGGCGGATCACCGCCGCGGTCCGCCGCCCGGCGACGCCCCGGCCGGAGATCACCGCCGTTCTGACGGCGCTGCTCAACCTTTCCGGCATCAATGGGCGTTGACCTGTCATGCCTTCCGACTTCCGCGCGTTCGTCGAGCGGCAGTGGGCGCCGCTGGTGCGGACCGCCTTTCTGCTGACCGGCGACCGCGGCCACGCCGAGGACCTGGTGCAGGCCGCCCTCGAGAAGACCCACCGGCGCTGGGACCAGGTCTCCACGATGGACGCCCCGCTCGCGTACGTGCGCAAGGCCATGGTCAACACGGCGACGTCGTGGCGCCGGCGCCGCCGCTTCAGCGAGGTGCCGCTGGTCGCCGGCGACGGTCCGGTGAACGACCCCTACGGCCGCGTCGACCAGCGACAACAGGTGCTCACCGCGTTACGCCGGCTGCCCCCGCGGATGCGTGCCGTGCTGGTGCTGCGCTACTTCGAGGACCTCAGCGAAGCCGACGTGGCCGACGCGCTGGGCTGCTCGGTGGGCAGCGTGAAGAGCCAGGCATCACGCGGGCTGCAACGCCTGCGCACCGATCTGACCGAGACGAGCATCGTTCTTGCCGGGGAGCTGACGTGAACACCGAGACGATTCTGCGGGACGCGTTGCACAGTGGAGCCGGTGCCCTCGACGTACCGGAAGATCCGTGGCCGGCCTTCACCCGGCGGGAGCGGACGCACCGCCGCAACCGGCGGATCCGGGTCGCCGGGGTGGCGGTGGCCCTCGCGGCGGCCCTCGGCGTGCAGACCGGCGTCGTGCCTCTTCCGGCCGGGGCGCCCGGCATCGCCGTGGCGGGCCGGCCGACCGCGCTGACCAGCGCGCCCACCCGCGGGAACCTCGCCGCCGACGCCGGTTTCCTGGCCGCGCTGCGCGGCGAGATCAAGGACATCGAGGACCCCGGCGAGACCTGGCGGATCACCTCACGCCAGAAGATCAAATTTGTGTACGCGGCGGACGTCGGTGGTCATCGCCTCGCGTTGGCCCTGGTGCCGTTGCGGTTCGGGTTCCTGACCGACGCCGCGCTCGTCTGGTACGAGGGCCCGGCCGGCGCACCCGCCGCCGAGATGACTGAGGGCGGCCGAACCGACGGCGGGAACACGGTGGTGACCTGGATGGATGGCTACTCCGACCGAACCGGCCTGCTCGTCGTGGTCGCACCGCCGGCTGCCACCGTGGCGGTCAGCAGCGGATTCACCTACACCGCCGCGGGCCGGGTGGAGCACGGCAAGCCGGTCCGGTCGGCCGGGCTCGCCGAAGTTCCGTTGGCGGCGTCGCCGATGGAGCCGGGCGTCACCGTCAAGGTCACCGACCGGGGTGCGATCCTGCACGACGGGCCGGCCTCGGGTTCTTGGTCGGGCCACGGCGGCGACAACCAGGAGCCGACCGACTCGATGCTGACCGCGGCCCTCGGCAACCGGACCTTCGACCGGGAGCTGCTGCGATCCTGGGTGTCGGCGGCGTTCCTGGACGCCCGCCTGCCGGTCGCCGGCGCGTCGGTGCGAGTCGGCTGGACCGGCACCGTCAACGGGCAGGCCGCGGCCCTGGTCACCGTGCAGCCGGCCGGCGGCGGCGTCCTCGCGTACGCCTTCCACGGCGCCGCCGACTCCTACCGCGAGGACCTGCGGCTGCTGCTGCCCGCTTCCGGCGCCGCGCAACGGCCGATCGCGTGGCGGATGCGTGCCGAGGGCAAGGACGACCGTACCGACCAGGTGATCGTGGTGGCCCCGCCCGGCGCCACCCGGGTGTCCCTCGACGGCACCGCGCTGCCGCTGGACGCCACCGGGGCCGCGGTCGGCTCGCTGCCCCCGAACGCGGACGCCACGGTCACCGCCGACTTCGTCGATGGCACGGCGCCGACCAGCACGCCGGTGCCGCCGTTCGAGACCGACAGCGGGGGGCTACCGGGCGACACCCCCAGGACGCGGATCGTCCCGTAGCAGCGCCTCGATGAGGTCGGCAAGGCGTTCGGGCGGGCTCATCGGGTCTGCTCGCCCAGCAGGTCCCAGCGGTTGCCGGCGAGGTCGAGGAAGACCGCGACCCGGCCGTACGGCTCCTGGCGCGGCTCGCGGACGAACGTGACGCCGGCCTTGAGCAGGCGCTCGTGGGCGGCGTCGAAATCGTCGACCCGCAGGAAGAACCCGACCCGGCCGGCCGTCTGATCGCCGACGCGCGCCCGCTGCTCCGAACCGTCGGCGCGGGCCAGCAGCACCCCGGTCACCGCGCCCGGCGGTCGCACGACCACCCACCTTTTCGGCCGGCCGTCGTTGGTCAGCGACGGCGAGTCCTCGATCAGGTCGAAGCCGAGCACGCCGGTGAAGAAGGCGATCGCGGGGTCGTAGTCGTCGACGATGAGGGAGACCAGGTCGAGGTGCACGGCCGTAGCCTGTCACCTTTCGACGATCAGTTCCTCCCGGTCGCAGAGCATGCCGACGCCGTCGGGGTGGGCGCCGCCCAGGCCGTTGAACTTGCGGCCCGCCGGGCAGGGTTGCCGCCACAGCACCTGGCCGATCTGCAGGCCCACCGCGTAGATGTCGGTTCGGCCCTCGAAGGCGACGATGCCCACGCCGCGAACCGCTTCCAGGGTGGGCGAGGCCTGCTCCAGGTCGAGCGTCCACAACGGATAGTCAGGGGCGACGACGGTGAACGCGGTCAGCCGCCAGCGGCGCGCGGACGGGAGCCAGGCGGCGGTGACGATGACGCCGTCGGGCTCGGCCGAGGTCACCCAGAAACGACTGGGGGTGCCCGGCAGGGTCAGCCGGCCGGTGCGGTGGCCGCGCAGATAGACGTCGGCGGTCCGGCATCCGCCGGTCTTGGCCAGCACCACGGCGTCGCTGTCGGAGCTGCGCAGGATGCCGCAGGCGGTCCGGATCGGGCGGTCGTGCTCGTCCAGCGCCAGGTCGTGGTTCTGGCCGAATCGGGTGGCGTTCTGGTGGGCGTGCGTCTGCCAGAGCTTGCGCGCCTGCGGGACGACCAGCGCCGACACGACGACCAGGGCGACGGTGACGGCGGCCCGGTAACGGGCGTCGGACCAGCGGCGGCGGCGTAGGTCGCGGGCCACCACGACCACGGCGAACAGCGAGGACGTGAGGGCGAGGCCGGTCACGCCGGCCGGGACGGTGTAGCCGGGCTCGAGACCGTAGATGCCGGGCAGCGCGTCGGCCGGGCGCCACCAGCGGTCGGCGAGCACGGCGCCGGCGGCGACGGCCGCGAGGGCCAGGCCGAGTGCGGCCGCGAGCGGCCGGTGCCGGAAACGCGGTGGTGCGGCGGAGATCGCCGGCGGCGGCGGATTCTCGGGTACGGGTGTGCCCCGGCCGATCTCGCGCCGGCGGACCTCGTCGCGCTCGGCTCGGGCGGCGTCATGGGTCAGGGCGGCCAGGGCGAGCCGGGCCGTACGCGCGTTGCCGTCGCCGAGCTGACCGGCCGTCACCCGGGCCGTGGTCAGCAGGCGCAGCCACCAGGTCGGCATGTCGCGCTGGGCGCCGGCGAGGCCGATCGGCACGTTCAGCGTGGCCGGTTCGAGCACCATGGCCAGCAGCTGGGCGGTGATCGCCGGCTCGTCGGGGTGGGCACGCCGGGGCAGGTCGGCGACGGCGGCCACGGTGACCGGCACCAACTCGTCCCAGAGTTTCGCGGCGGCGAGCAGGACCGCGCAGGCCTTCCCGGATCCACAGTGGTGACTCGCTTCCCGGCAGTTGTGCCGGGCGAACGTCCGCAGCATGTTGTGGCGATGCAGCCGGGAGACCGCCGTGCGGGCGTCGTCGTCACCGGCGGCGGCCCGGCCGGCCAGCTCGACCAGGTCGCCGATCGAGACCTCGGCGGGCAGATGCGGGGCGAAGGTCGCGACGAACACACTCACCGCGGCCTCGGCGGCGGCCTGGTCCTCGGGTGCGCGGCGCAGGATCGTACGCTCCAGATTGCGATCCCGGACGTCCTGGCTGATCCACTCGCTCAGCCCGGCCCGGCCCTGGTCGGACTCGAAGAGCGCGACCGCCTCGGGGCGATGCCGCACCATCGCCTCGGCCAGGTGGGTCGGGGTCGCCCGGTCCTCGCGGGCGAAATGGAACGGCGGGAAACGCGCGGCGAAGAATCTCGGCGTGCGGGCCATCGCGGCCGCGGGCACGACCGAGGCCGAGGTACGCCGGGACGGCGCCCGATTCGCCGTGCGCGCGACCATCAGCGGCGCCTGGAGTCCCGCCGCGAAGTACGACGGCGTCTGCCGGCTGGCCTTGCGCACCGTCTCGAACGTGTAGCGGTGCAGTTCGCCCGACTCGATCCAGCCGTCCCGGTCGAGGTCGGCCTGGCCGGTGCGCAACCCCTCGATCACCACCTCGGTGAACACCGACGGCCGCGGCTCGTCGACGATCACCGACTCGCCCTCGTAGGCCAGCTCGTATTCGTTGCAGGCGGTCAGGCACACATAGCCGCGGGAGATCTCGCCGTCCAGCGGCCGCGGTGACGTCTTGGCGAAGCCGCGGGCGAACGCCCCGCTGTAGCAGCAGTCGAGCATGAGCAGGCGGCTCCCGGCGGCCGTCCGTTCCAGGCAGTCGGAGACGAACGCCGCGGCGATGGCGGTGCTCGCCGGGCGCTGCGCCCAGGTGGTCGTGGTCGCGAAGTGCAGCCGGCCCTGCATGTCCTGCAGGCCGTGGCAGGAGAAGTAGACGAGCACCAGGTCGTCCGGCTGCCGGTCGGCGGTGAGCTCGTCGAGCGCCCGCCGGACGTCGTGGTCGGCGGCGTTCTCCAGCATCGTGACGTCGAACCCGCCGATGTCCGGGTCGCGCAGGACCGAGGCCAGCCCGCGTACGTCCTGGGCCGGTGACCTCAGCTGCTCGAAGTAGGAGTCCTCGTAGTCGCTGGCCGCCACGAGCAGGGCGTATCGCCCCACCGTCAGGCCTCGCCGGCCGGACCGCCGTCGGCCCGGGTCTCGGGGCGGGTGAGGAACTCGTCGAGCGCCCGGCGGCCGTCGCGGGCCGAGGCGCCGTCGATGACCAGCACGTCGTCGCCGCGCCGCACCTCGATGCGCCGGGTGCCGGACCGCCGCACGATCGCCACCAGCACGTGCGCCATCGCGCGGAACCCGGCCGCCGACACCAGCCCGCCGACCACCAGCGAGGTCAGCGAACCGCCGCTCTTGGCGGACGCGCTGGTGGCGAGCTCCACCGGGCGGCTGGCGATGCCGGCCCGGCGCAGGTCCTCGTGGATCTCGCGGAGCAGGGCCGCCGGCTGGGGGGCCAGGGCGCTGATAGTCACGTGCGGCGCGGTCATGTGGCTCCCCTGAGCTCAGGAGTGACGGGTCGGCCGTAACGATCGCCGACGCTAACTCACAGTGACAACGATGAATCCAAGATCTTACAGTTCCCCGGTCGGGATGGCACTAATGACTACTCATGGTGACTGGACAATGCCCTATACGATCGTACTGTACGTCCGTATAGGAGGCTTGCATGGAACGAGGGGAACACCTGCTCGACGCGCTCGTCGAGGTGGTGGCCGCCGGTGGACTGGGGGCGGCCAGCGTCCGGGCGGTGGCGTCCGCCGCCGGGGTGTCGGTGGCGCAGGTGCAGTACTACTTCCGGACCAAGGACGAACTGGTCGAGGCGGCCTACCGGCACGTGTCCGAGCGGCTGGTGCGGCGGGTGCGCGACCTCGACCTCGACGGGGCGCCCGAGGACGTCCTGCGGCGGGTGCTGCACCTGTGGTTGCCACTCGACGCCGAACGCGAGCGGGACGCCAAGGTCTGGCTGGCCTTCGCCGCGGCGGCGCCCGTCTCCGCGTCGTTGCGGCCACTGAGTGCGGAAATGGACCGCGAGCTCAAGCGGTGGCTGGCGGAGTTCGCCGGAGTGGATGAGATCGAGGCCGCGCTCCTGCTCGCGGTGCTCGACGGTCTGGTCGTCCAATCCCTGGTGCGGCCCGAGCCGGAGCGGTCCGACCTGCTCGTCCGCGGCCTCGACCGCCACCTCGAGCGCCTCTTCGCCGCCGGCGGCAAGGGGTCCGGGAGCAAGATCGAGCGGCCCGGCGGTGAGCGGTGAAGGCGCTGCTCGGGGCCGGGGTCATGGCGGTGGCGCTCGGGGTGGGGCCGGTGCTCGGTGCGGCCGCCGCGGAGCTGTTGGGGGCGACCGGGTTCGCGGCGCGGATGCTGCCCGCCCTGTTCGTCACGGCCATCGCGGTGCCGCTCGTCCTGCTGCTGGCGCGGGGGGATCGCGCCCGCATCGGCCTGCGTGGCGGCGGGTTCGGACTCGGTGCGGCGGTCGTCGGGGGTTCGGCGGTCGTCACGTTCGGGCTGGGGACGGTGGCGGGGCTGATCCGGTGGGGCGAACTCGACCCGGCCGCGCTGGTGGGCTTCCTGCTCACCGACACGGTTGTCGCGCTGCTGCTGGAGGCGTTGCCGGAGGAGTTGACGTTGCGGGGTTACGCGTTCGGCGTGCTGCGGCGGCGATTTCGCGCGGTCCGGGCCGGGGCGCTGACCACAGGGCTGTTCCTGCTGGTGCCGGCGGCCGCGAGCGGGGTGCGGGCGGTGTGCACCGGGGAGCCGGCCGGGCTGGTGCCGGCCGGGGAGGATCCGGTGGCTTATCTGGTTCTGCTGGGGTTCTTCGGGGTCATGCTGGTGGCGGCCCGGACCGCTACCGGGTCGGCCGGCATCTGGACGTGCGTCGGCGCGCACCTGATGTTTCTCACCGTGAACCGGGTCGTGCTGTTCGGTGCCGACCGGCACGCGGGCTGGTCGGCCGAGCTCACCAGCCCGGACGCGGTGCTCCTCGTCCCGGTCTACCTGGTGCTGGCGACCGCGGCCTTCGTGCTGCTCGGGCGCCGGGCCAGGAAGGGGGTGCCCGGGGCCGGGAAAGGTGCCGGGACGGAAAGGGTGTTGGCCATCCGGGGCGTGACTTGATACGGTTCTCTGCATAGTCATGCGGAGGATGTCATGGGAATTCGGGTCGCGGTCGCGGGGGCAAGTGGATATGCGGGTGGTGAGCTGCTGCGCCTGCTCGCCGGGCATCCCGAGTTCGATGTGGTGGCAGCCACCGCGCACTCCCAGGCCGGCACGCACGTCACCGCCGTACACCCGCAGTTGACGGGTCTCGATCTGACGCTCGGGGCGACCGACGCGGCCGGCTTGAGCGACGCTGACCTGGTTTTTCTTGCCCTTCCGCACGGTCAGTCGGCGGCCGTGGCGGCGCACCTGCCGGCCACGGTCAAGATCGTCGACCTGGGGGCCGATTTCCGGCTGCGGGACGCCGAGCCGTGGCGGAAGTACTACGGCGGCGAGCACGCCGGCACGTGGACCTACGGCCTGCCCGAATTGCCCGGCCAGCGGGAGTTGATCAAGGCTTCCCAGCGGACCGCGAACACCGGTTGTTATGCGGCCTCCATCACACTCGCGCTGGCTCCGCTCATCGCGAGCGGGCTCGCCGACCCGGCCGACGTCGTCGTGGTGGCCAGCTCCGGCACCTCCGGCGCGGGCCGCGGCGCCAAGGTGAACCTGCTGGCCAGCGAGGTGATGGGCGATCTCTCGCCGTACAAGGTCGGCGCCCACCAGCACGTGCCGGAGATCAAGCAGGCCACCGGGGCGTCGTCACTGTCGATGACACCGGTGCTCGCGCCGATGCCTCGCGGCATTCTCGCGACCGTCACCGCGACCGCGGCGAAGCCGGGCGACCCGCGGCAGGCGCTGGCCGACGCCTATCGGGACGAGGCGTTCGTGCACCTGCTGCCCGAGGGGCAGTGGCCGCACACGGCCGCCACCGCCGGCTCCAACTCCTGCCACCTGCAGGCGACCATCGACGTCGACTCGGGGCGGATCATCGTGGTCAGCGCCCTCGACAACCTCGGCAAGGGTGCCGCCGGCCAAGCCGTGCAGTGCGCCAACCTCATGTTCGGCCTGCCCGAGACGATGGGCCTGTCCGTGTTCGGAGTCGCGCCATGACCGTCACCCACCCCAAGGGCTTCCGGGCCAGCGGCGTCGCCGCCGGTCTGAAGACCACCGGCAACCCCGATGTGGCGCTCGTCGTCAACGACGGGCCCGATTTCACCGCGGCCGCCGTCTTCACCGGCAACCGGGTCAAGGCCGCGCCGGTGCTGTGGAGCCAACAGGTGCTCAAGGGCGGCGTCGTGCGCGCCGTCGTGCTCAACTCGGGCGGCGCCAACGCGTGCACCGGCTCGCAGGGCTTTCGCGACACGCACGCCACCGCCGAGCACACCGCCACCGTGCTGCGCGGCGGTCCCAAGCCGCAGATGATCGGGCCCGGGGACGTGGCGGTCTGCTCGACCGGCCTGATCGGTGAGCTGCTGCCGATGGACAAGCTGCTGCCCGGCGTCACCGCCGCGGCCCGGGCGCTCGCCGCCGACGGCGGCCCGAAGGCGGCCGAGGCGATCATGACCACCGACTCGGTGGCGAAGAACGCGGTGGTGCGCGGGGACGGCTGGTCGGTCGGCGGCATCGCCAAGGGGGCCGGCATGCTGGCCCCCGCGCTGGCCACCATGCTCGTGGTGATCACCACCGACGCCTCGGCCGGCAACGATGTGCTCGACGCGGCGCTGCGCGAGGCGACCCGGCTGACGTTCGACCGGATCGACGCCGACGGCTGCATGTCGACGAACGACACCGTGCTGCTGCTGGCCAGCGGTGCCTCGGACCGGCAGCCGTCGGTCGAGGAGCTGACCGCGGCGGTCACCGCCGTCTGTCACGACCTCGCCCAGCAGTTGATCGCCGACGCCGAGGGCGCCACCAAGCACATCTCGATCACCGTCGAGGGCGCCGACAGCGAGGGTGACGCGGTCGAGGTCGGCCGGGTCGTGGCCCGCAACAACCTGGTCAAGACGGCGTTGTTCGGCAACGACCCGAACTGGGGACGGATCCTCGCGGCGGTCGGCACGACCCGGGCGAAGTTCGAGCCCGACCGGATCGACGTGGCCATCAACGGCGTGTGGATCTGCAAGGGCGGGGCGGCGGCCGAGGACCGGTCGAAGGTGGATCTGTCGGGCCGCCCGGTGGAGATCGTCATCAACCTTCGCGAGGGCGAGATGGCCGCGACGATCTGGACGACCGATCTGTCGCACGCCTACGTGCACGAGAACTCGGCGTACTCGTCGTGACCACACCGTTGGCGAAGGCCGGCGTCCTGATCGAGGCGCTGCCCTGGCTGGAACGCTTCCACGGGGCGACCGTGGTGATCAAGTACGGCGGCAACGCGATGATCACGCCGGCCCTGCAGAAGGCGTTCGCCGAAGACATCGTGTTCATGCGCTACGTGGGAATCCGGCCGGTCGTCGTGCACGGTGGCGGTCCGCAGATCAGCCGGATGCTCGACACGCTGGGCATCAGGAGCGAGTTCCGCGGCGGGCTGCGGGTCACGACTCCGGAGGCCATGGACGTCGTCCGGATGGTGCTCACCGGGCAGGTCGGCCGGGAGCTGGTCGGGCTGATCAACCAGCACGGGCCGTTCGCGGTCGGGCTCTCCGGCGAGGACGCCCGGTTGTTCACCGCGACCCGCCGGGGGGCGATGATCGACGGCGAGGAGGTCGACATCGGCCAGGTCGGCGACGTCAGCAAAGTGGACACCAGCGCCGTCGACGACCTGATCGCGGCCGGTCGCATCCCGGTCATCGCCAGCGTCGCCCCCGACGCCGGCGGCGTCGTGCACAACGTCAACGCCGACACCGCGGCCGCGGCCCTGGCCGAGGCGCTCGGCGCCCGCAAACTGGTGGTCCTCACCGATGTGCCGGGCCTCTACACCAACTGGCCGGACACCTCGTCGCTGACCACCCGGATCGACGCCGACGCGCTCGAGAAGCTGCTGCCCGGCCTCGAAGCCGGCATGGTCCCCAAGATGGAGGCGTGCCTGCGCGCCGTCCGTGGGGGCGTGCCCGCCGCGCACGTCGTCGACGGTCGGGTCCCGCACTCCACGCTGCTGGAAGTCTTCACCTCGGAAGGGATCGGAACGATGGTGGTTCCCGCATGACGCTCGCCGGCCGGTGGCAGACCTCGATGATGAACAACTACGGGACGCCGCAGCTCGCCCTGGTCCGCGGCACGGGCGCGGTGGTGACCGACGAGAACGGCAAGGAGTACGTCGACTTCCTCGGCGGCATCGCGGTGAACGCGCTCGGACACGCCCACCCGGCCGTGGTCGAGGCCGTCACCCGGCAGATCTCGCAGCTGGGCCACGTCTCCAACCTCTACATCGCCGAGCCCTGCGTGGCCCTCGCCGAGCTGCTGCTGGCCCTCGCGGGGCGCCCCGGCCGGGTCATCTTCGGCAACTCGGGCGCCGAGGCGAACGAGGCCGCCTTCAAGCTCTCCCGGCTGACCGGCCGCACCCACGTGGTGGCCACCAACGGCGCGTTCCACGGCCGCACGATGGGCGCCCTGGCGCTCACCGGCCAGCCGTCGAAGGCGGATGCGTTCCGCCCGCTGCCCGGCGAGGTCGAGCACGTCGACTTCGGCGATCTGCGAGCGCTCGAGGCCGCCGTCACGAACGAGACCGCCATGGTCATCCTGGAGCCGATCCAGGGTGAGAACGGCGTCGTCGTGCCGCCGACCGGTTACCTGGCCGGCGCGCGGGAGATCTGCACCCGCCACGGCGCCCTCCTCGTGCTCGACGAGGTGCAGACCGGCATCGGGCGCACCGGCCACTGGTTCCACCACCAGAGCGAGGGCGTCGAACCCGACGTCATCACCCTCGCCAAAGGACTCGGCGGCGGACTCCCGCTGGGTGCCTGCATCGCGTTCGGCCGGGCGGCCGACCTGTTCACCCCGGGCTCGCACGGCACCACGTTCGGCGGCAACCCGATCGCGTGCGCGGCCGGCCTCGCCGTCGTCCGCACGATCGCCAGCGAAGGACTGCTCGACCACGTGAAGCGGGTGGGCGAGCAACTGCGGCGGGGACTCGAGAACCACCCCCTGGTCGAGCATGTCCGCGGGGCCGGGCTGCTTCTCGGCGTCGTACTCAAGCAGCCGGTCGCCAAAGATCTGGCGGCCGCCCTGCAGGGCGCCGGATTCCTCGTCAACGCCCCGCAACCCGACGTCATCCGGCTCGCCCCGCCGCTGATCATCAGCAGCGAGCAGGCGGACGCCCTCATCGCAGCTTTGGACGGCCTGACATGACCCGGCATTTTCTTCGTGACGACGATCTGAACCCCCAGGAGCAGGCGGCGGTGCTCGACCTCGCGGCCGAGATGAAAGCGGCCCGCTTCATCTACCGCCCGCTGGAAGGCCCGCGTTCGGTGGCGGTCTTCTTCGACAAGGTCAGCCTGCGCACCCGGCTGTCCTTCGAGGCCGGCATCGCCGAGCTGGGCGGGCAGCCGATAATCGTGGACACCCAGGCCACCCACTTCGGCCGGGGCGAGTCGCTGTCCGACGCCGGCAAGGTCGTCTCCCGCTACGTCGCCGCCATGGTCTTCCGCACCACCGGCGACGAGCGGCTGGTCGAGCTGGCCTCCGGGGTCAACGTGCCGGTGGTCAACGCGCTCACCGACGGCTTCCACCCGTGTCAACTGCTCGCCGACCTGCTGACGATCCGGGAGAAATTCGGATCGACGAGCGGCCGGAAACTCGCGTACGTCGGTGACGCGGCCAACAACATGGCGCACTCCTATCTCCTCGCCGGTGCGACCGCGGGCATGCACGTCCGCGTCGCCGGCCCGTCCGGTTTCGACCCCAACCCGGCCGTGGTGAGCCGGGCGGCCGAGATCGCGGCGTGGACCGGTGGCTCGGTCGAGATGCTGCGCGACCCGGTGGAGGCGGTCGACGGCGTGGACGTGATCGCCACCGACACCTGGACGTCGATGGGCCAGGAGGGGGACGGCCGGGATCGGCTGACCCCGTTCTGGCCGTACCAGGTGAACGACAAGCTCCTGGCCGCCGCCTCGCCGGAGGCGATCGTGCTGCACTGCCTGCCCGCCCACCGCGGGGAGGAGATCACCGACGACGTGCTGGACGGCCCCCAGAGCGTGGTCTTCGACCAGGCCGAGAACCGGCTGCACGCGCAGAAGGCGCTCCTCGCCTGGCTGCTGGCGGTGAACACGCCGTGACCGGGCCGGTGACCCGCGCGGGCCGGCACGCCCGGATCGTCGAGCTCATCCGGGAGCGGCCGATCCGGTCGCAGACCGAGCTCGCCGAGCTCCTGGCCGGCGACGGTGTGCAGGTCACCCAGGCCACCCTGTCCCGCGACCTGGAGGAGCTGGGTGCCGTCAAGGTCAGCGGCGCCTACCTGATCCCGGAGGACGGCAAGCGTCCGCTGCGCGACGCCGAGAACGCGCCCGCCCGTCTCCTGCGGCTCCTGCGGGAGTTGCTCACCGGAGTGGACGCGAGCGGCAACATCGCCGTGCTGCGCACCCCGCCCGGGGCGGCGCAGTTCCTGGCGAGCGCGCTCGACCGCTCCGGACTGACCGACGTCGTCGGCACCATCGCCGGCGACGACACGATCTTCGTCGTGACCCGTGACCCCGGGGGCGGAGCGGCCTTCGCTGACAAGCTGATGGGCTGGAGCCGCTCCGAACTCGACCAACTGGAGAGTCACTCGTGACAGTGCAACCGCAGGACCCGCCGGTGGAGGTCCACTTCCCCGGCTTCGCCGACCATGTCCAGGGCCTGGTCGGCCACCAGGTCGAGTTCTTCCTCGCCTCCAACGAGACGTTGCGCTCGCACCTGCACGAGACGCCGTACGGGCACAAGCTGACCTGGCTCGACTTCACCGACACGGCCGACAAGGGCTGGTCGACCCGGGAGTTCCTGAACCTCTTCAACGTCATCAACGGCATCGCGTTCGGCGACCGGGGCATCCCGATGCCGCAGTGGGTGATGGTCGACCTGATCCTGATGCCGTCGGCCGCCGTGATCGCGGGCCTGCCGCAGGACGCGTTCGCCGAGATGGTGCAGCGGTCGACCTTCCGCTTCGACACCGACGTGAAGCAGCACCTGCGGGCCGTGCAGGACAGCATGCGGGAGAGCGGCTACACCGGCCCGGTGCCGGTGGGTGGCTACTGCGCCGCGCCGAGCGCCGCCCCCGGCACGTGGGTCGGCTGGTCGCTCTGGTCGCTGATGCCCGCGGTCGGCCTGGGCCAGGCGGCGAAGGCCCTGGCCCTCTCCGCCTACCAGGCGAAGAAGCTGGACGGCGTGACCCAGTACGACAACAGCGCGCTCAAGGTGCACACCCGCTTCGGCCCGCTGAAGATCCTGGTCGCGACCGTGCCGTTCCACACCTCGCCGGGCTCGTTCGTCTACGAGAGCGACTTCACCATCCCGCCCGCCGGTGCGGCCGTGCCCGAGCCGAGTTTCCTGCTCGACCCGTTCGACTACGAGCGCCAGGCCGCCATGCAGAAGGCCATCGAGGCGGGACAGAGCGAGTTCTACGTCCTGCCGCCCGGCCACCTCGCGGTCGACGGCAAGGCCTTCGTGCCCGTCCTCGAGCTCTCCTGATCTCCGACTTCGCCTGACCACCGACAAGATGGACGTCCTATCATGACCAAGCGCAAGATCGTTCTCGCCTTCTCCGGCGGCCTGGACACCTCGTACGCCCTCGTGTCGCTGCGCGAACAGGGGTGGGAGGTGCTCACCGCCAACATCGACACGGGTGGCCTGCACAGCGGTGAGGGTGAGTCGGTGAAGGCCCGCGCCGAGGAGCTCGGGTCGGCCGGCCACTTCATCGTCGACGCCCGCGAGGAGCTCTACTCCCGCGTCGTCACCTACGGGATCAAGGCCAACTACCTGCGCAACGGCGGCTATCCGTCGTGCGTCGGGGCGGAGCGCATGATCCAGGCGGAGAAGGTCGTCCAGGTCGCCATCGAGAACGGCGCCGACGCGGTCGCGCACGGCTCCACCGGGGCCGGGGCCGACCACGTCCGCTACGACGCGGTGATCCGGGCGCTCGCCCCGAACATGGAGATCATCGCGCCGATCCGGGACGAGCGGCTGACCCGTGAGTTCGAGACCTCGTTCCTGACCGAGCGCGGCTTCGAGGTCAGCGCGAAGACCACCACCTACTCGATCAACGAGGGCCTGATCGGCACCACGATCGGCGGCGGTGAGACGTACGGCTCGTGGGAGTACCTGGCGGAGAGCGCGTGGACGTACACCAAGTCGATCGACGACGCCCCGGCCGACGGGGTCGAGCTGATCCTGTCGTTCGAGAAGGGTGAGGTCGTCGCGGCCACCACGGCCGACGGCGCCGCGCTGACCGAGGCCGGCGCGAAGAACTACGCCATCCTGGTCGCGCTCAACGAGCTCGGCGCGGCACACGGCGTCGGCCGCGGCATCCACATGGGCTCGACGATGGTCGGCAACCTGGCCCGGGTCGGCTTCGAGGCGCCCGGCATGCTGACCCTCATCGCCGCACACCGCGAACTGGAACGGCTGACCCTGAGCAACCGGCAGCAGGCCACCAAGCAGCAGCTCGGCACCACGTACGGCGACCTGCTGCACGAGGCGGTCTACTACGACCCGATCCTCGACGACCTGCGCGCCTATCTCGACTCGAGCCAGACCCGGGTCACCGGCGACGTGCGGGTCAAGCTGCACAAGGGCAACATCGTCGTACTCGGCAGCCGCAGCCCGTTCAGCCTGCTCGACGCGGCCGAGCGGCAGGGCGTCGTCTACGGCTACGGCTCGTCGATGTGGACCGGCGAGCAGGCCCGCGCGTTCGCCCACATGTACGCCGTGCCCGGGGCGATCGCCCAGGCCGCGGCGTCGGCGAAACCGGTCTAGCCGAGCCACTTCAGGAGCTTGGCGAGGCTGTCCCGGATGTCCTGCGCCGGGCAGTGCTCGTGGTCGGTGTGCGCCAGCAGGGGATCGCCCGGCCCGTAGTTGACCGCGGGGATCCCCAGCTGCGCGAACCGCGCCACGTCCGTCCAGCCCAGCTTGGCCTCGACCACGCCGCCGACCGCCTCGACGAACTCGCGGGCGGCCGGCTTGTCGAGGCCGGGCCGGGCGCCGGGGGCGAGATCCTGCACCTCGATCTCGAAACCGGCGAACAGCTCACGCAGGTGCGCCTCGGCCTGTGCGCCGTCGCGGTCGGGAGCGAACCGGTAGTTGATCCAGATGCGGCACTCGTCGGGGATGACGTTGCCGGCGATGCCGCCCTCGACCTTCACCGCGTTGAGGCCCTCGCGGTAGCGCAGACCGTCGACGACCGGCTGCCGCGGCTCGTAGGCGCGCAGGAGGTCGAGGACGGCGCCGACGCCGTGGATGGCGTTGACCCCGCGCCACGAGCGGGCCGAGTGGGCGGCCACGCCGGGCACCGTGATCTGGATGCGCATGGTGCCCTGACAACCGCCCTCGACCGAGGCGTTCGACGGCTCGCCGAGGATCGCGAAGTCACCCGCCAGCCAGTCCGGATGGGTCCGCACGAGCCGGCCGAGGCCGTTGAGACGGGAGGCGACCTCTTCGTGGTCGTAGAAGACGAAGGTGAGGTCATGACGCGGCTCCGGCAGGGACGCGGCGATGGTGAGCATGACGGCCACGCCACCCTTCATGTCGACCGTGCCCCGGCCGTACAGGATGTCGTCCTTGATCGTCACCGGCAGGTTGTCCTTGATCGGCACGGTGTCCAGGTGCCCGGCGAGCACCACCCGGGCCGGCCGGCCCAGTGCGGTGCGCGCCACCACGGCGTCGCCGTCACGCAGCACCTCGAGGTGGGGGAGAGCCCGCAACGCACCCTCGACCACGTCGGCGATCGCCTGCTCGTCGCCGCTCACCGAGGGGATGTCGCAGAGGGCAGTGGTGAGGGCGACGACGTCGCCGGTCAGGTCCAGGCTCATGAGAAAACCCTAACGGTAGGGTTCGGTGCACGTGAAAGGGGAAATCCGTGTCGGAAAGCGAGGGGCCCACGCGGCTCTGGGGCGGACGGTTCGCGGGCGGTCCCGCCGACGCGCTCGCCAGGCTGAGCGTGAGCGTGCAGTTCGACTGGCGCCTGGCGCCCTACGATCTGCTCGCCTCCCGGGCGCACGCCCGGGTCCTGGCCGGGGCCGGGCTGCTCGACGCCGACGAGCTCGGCCAGATCCTGGCGGCGCTCGACGACCTCGACGCGGCGTGCGCGGCCGGCGAGTTCCGGCCCACGATCGAGGACGAGGACGTGCACACCGCCCTCGAGCGCGGTCTGCTCGAACGCCTCGGCACGCTCGGCGGCAAACTGCGGGCCGGCCGGTCCCGCAACGACCAGGTCGCCACCGACCTGCGGCTCTATCTGCGCGATCACGCCCGCGGGCTGGCCGTCTCGCTCGTCGAGCTGGCCGACGCCCTGACCTCGCAGGCGGCGCTGAACGTGGACACCGCGGCGCCGGGGATGACCCACGTGCAGCACGCCCAGCCGGTCACCTTCGGCCACTGGCTGCTCGCCCACGTCCAGCCGCTGCTCCGCGACCTCGATCGGCTGAGCGACTGGGACGAGCGGGCCGCGATCTCGCCGCTGGGCAGCGGCGCGCTCGCCGGTTCGTCACTGCCGCTCGACCCCGCCGCGGTCGCCAAGGAGCTCGGCTTCAAGGCCCCCGCGCCGAACTCGATGGACGCCGTCGCCGACCGTGACTTCGTCGCCGAGTTCCTGTTCGTGACCGCGCTGATCGGGGTGCACCTGTCCCGCCTCGGCGAAGAGGTGGTGCTCTGGACCTCGACCGAGTTCGGCTGGGTGGAGCTCGACGACGCCTTCGCCACCGGCTCGTCGATCATGCCGCAGAAGAAGAACGCGGACATCGCCGAACTGGCCCGGGGCAAGAGCGGGCGCCTGATCGGCGGCCTGGTCGCGGTGCTGACCATGCTCAAGGGCCTGCCGTTGACCTACGACCGGGACATGCAGGAGGACAAGGAACCGGCCTTCGACGCGATCGAGACGCTGGAACTCCTGCTGCCCGCGCTGGCCGGCATGATCTCGACGATGACGGTACGGGTGGATCGCCTCACCGCCGCCGCGCCGGTCGGGTTCTCGCTGGCCACCGAAGTCGCCGACTGGCTGGTCCGCAAGGGCGTGCCGTTCCGGGAGGCGCACGAGATCACCGGTCAGCTGGTGGCGCTGTGCTCGGTGCGGGACTGCGAGCTGGAAGACCTGACCGACGACGACCTGAAGACGGTGAGCGACCACCTCGACCCGTCGGTCCGCCAGGTCATGTCGGTGGAGTCGGCCCTGGCGAGCCGCACCACGCCCGGTTCGACAGGGCCCGGCCCGGTTGCCGACCAGCTGGCCACCGTGCAGCACAAGCTGGACAGCTGGCGCCAGTGGGCGGTCGAGAAGGTCGTCCCGAGGTAGCACGCGCAGCGGGGAGCGGCGGGGCTCGGGCATGATTGACCGATCCCGCTGTTCCCCGGCTCCCGGAGAGCTACTTTGTCGATCAAGGACGAGATCACCACCAAAGGCGCCTGGCTGGCGAAGCGTTCGTTCCTCTACATCGCACTCGGCCTGCTCGTGGTCTACTTCGTCGGCGCCTATCTGGTGCTCGAGTTGGACGCCGGGAAATTCGAGAAGCCGTTCCTCGGCTCGACCCTTTTCCTCCTCCTCGTGGCGGCGCTGGGCCATGCCGCGAGCCAGGGGCGGAGTCAGCAGAAGCTCGAGCGCATCGAGAGCGAGTTGGGGTCGGTCACCGGCGGGCTGGCCGATCTCGCCGCGCACCGCAACGCCGAGGTCGCCTTCTTCGCGGGCAACAGCAGGGTCTACGACGCGACCGTGCGGGCCGTCCTGGCGGCGCGCGAACGGGTCTGGGTCACCCACATGCGCAACGAGGGCCCGTTGCGGGGTGACGCCGCCGACCGGCATTTCAAGGCGTGCCGTGAGTGGGCGCTGCGCTCCGAGGAGCACCACTTCCGCCGGATCATCCTGCGCGGCGACAACCCGGGGCTGCGCGATTTCTGCCGGCAGGAACTCAAGTTCGCCGCGAAGGCTAACGCCCGCGGCGACCGGTACCTGGTCAAGATCCTCAGTGGACCGGTTCACCTGACCGAGGCGTTCAACGTCGGCATCTACGACGACGTGGTCTTCTTCACCCACCGCGACGGCGACCAGGCGATCGGCTTCTCGGTCCGGAGCCGGGAATTCGCCGACAACTACATCCAGCACTACTACAACCGCTTGTGGCACAACGAGAACTCGGAACCGATAAGCGCCGACCTGCTCGACTGACCCGAAGGCGAGGTCGTGGGGCTACTCGAGTGGGCGCCCAGGTCGACCTGCCGGACCCGCTCGCGGGTCGTCCCGGTCGCCGGCACCCGGCCGGCGTTGCCGTAGATCTTTCTGGAAGAGCTCGCGGTACGTCCTGGTAGACGCTATTGAAGGCGGAACCCGGCATCGATGTGGTGGGGAGGCCACCAACGGACGCGAGGCCGTCGGTCTCGCGCGCACCTGCCGGGCCGACGTCGTGCTCATGGACATCCGGATGCACCCGCGACCCCAGGCGGTGGCAGCGCG
>NZ_BOMM01000039.1 GCF_016862195.1 Paractinoplanes ferrugineus
CGACCAGGCGGTAGTAGGCCGGGTTGTCGATGCCGCGGAACGACAGGGTCGGGCCCAGGTGGTTGCCCTCGGCGGTGTGGTTGTAGACGACGTCGAGGATCACCTCGATGCCGGCCTGGTGCAGCGCCTTGACCATCGACTTGAACTCCTGCACCTGGCCGCCGTGGCCGCCGAACCCGGCGTAATCGTTGTGCGGGGCGAAGAAGCCGATCGTGTTGTAGCCCCAGTAGTTGGACAGACCGCGTTCGGCGAGCGTGGAATCGTGCACGAACTGGTGCACCGGCATCAGCTCGACGGCGGTCACGCCCAGTTTCTGGAAATGCTCGATCATCCGGGGGTGGGCGAGCCCCGAATAGGTCCCGCGCACGTCGTCCGGAATGCCCGGATGACGCATCGTGATGCCCTTCACGTGTGTCTCGTAGATCACCGTCTCCCAGAACGGGATGCGCAGCGGCCGGTCGTTGGCCCAGTCGAAGAACGGGTTGACCACCACGGCCTTCTGCGCGAACGGGGCCGAGTCGGCGTCGTTGCGCGACAGCGGGTCGCCGAACCGGTACGCGAACAGCGCCTCGTCCCACTCGTTATGCCCGTCGATCGCCTTCGCGTACGGGTCGAGGAGCAGCTTGTTCGGGTTGCACCGGACGCCCCGCTGGGGGTCGTAGGGGCCGTGCACGCGGTAGCCGTACCGCTGGCCCGGCACCACCCGCGGCAGATAGCCGTGCCAGACGAGTGCCTCCCGCTCCGGCAGATCGATGCGGGTCTCCGTGCCGTCGTCGTCGAACAGGCACAACTCGACGCGCTCGGCAACCTCGGAGAAGAGCGCGAAGTTGGTACCGCCGCCGTCGTACGTCGCGCCCAGCGGATAGGAGCTACCTGGCCAGATCTTCATGTCCGCTCTGCTTCCCACAAGTCCCCCCGAGCAATCCCGGCCCGCCCCCGGAGTCAAGCCCGCCGAGCGCCCCGGCGCAACCCGGGCGAGGGGCCGAATGCCAAAAGCTATTCACGTACGTCATTTGCCAGTTCCTTTAATAATCGTTCGGCTATGGACGGGGCGGGGGCCGTTCGGCAATATCGTCCGCACCACCACCGAGGAGACCGCAAATGCGGCGCCACCCCCTGCTCGCCCCGCCGGCCGTGAATTCCGGCGATTCCCCGCGCACCGTCGCCCTGCCCGCCGGGTTCGCGCCCGAGGGCATCGCGATCGCCGGCATCCACGCCTATGTCGGCTCCCGGGCCACCGGCTCGGTCTACCGCGCCGACCTGGTCACCGGGGCCGGCGAGCTGATCCACACCGGGCCCGGCACCCCCACCGCCGGCCTGTGCGTCGACGACCGGGGCCGGGCGTTCCTGTCCGGCAACACCGGCGGCGACATCCGGGTGATCAGCGTCCGCACCGGTGCACTGCTCGCCTCGTACCGGATCGCGGGTTTCCCCAACGACGTCGTCCTGACCCGGGCCGCCGCCTGGTTCACCGACTCGTTCAGCGCCACCCTGCACCGGCTGCCGATCGCCGCCGACGGCACGCTCGGCCCGTCGGTCACCGCGCTGCCCCTGACCGGCGTGACCATCACGGCCGGCACGGTCAACCTGAACGGCATCTGCGCCACCCCCGACGGCCGAGCCCTGCTCGTCGTGCAGTCCAACACCGGCCTGCTGTTGCGGGTCGACCCGGCCACCGGCGCCGCCACCCGGGTCCCGCTGGGCGGCGCCTCGCTGGTCCACGGCGACGGGCTGCTCCTCGACGGCCACACGCTGCACGTCGTACGTAACCGCGCCGACGTGGTCGAGGTCTTCCGGCTCAACCGCGGTGGCACCACCGCCGCCCCGGTCACCACCATCACCGACCCGCGCTTCGCGACCCCGACCGCCGCCGCGCTGTCCGGCCGGCGCCTCTACGTCGTCAACGCCAGACTGAGCACACCGGTCACCGCCGACGTCCCGTACGCCGTCGTCGCCCTGCCCTGAATCACACCACCGAGAACTTCGGCGGCAGCTCGCCGCGTCCGGTGAGCGCCCGCAGCAGGGGCTCGCCGTCACCGACGGCGATGGCCACGTGGGCGGCCATGCTGGTGGCCTCGGCCACCGCCTCGGGTGACATCCCATGGGGTACGCCCACCGCCGCGGCCAGGTCGAGCCCATGCACCACCAGCTCGAACGTCCGGGTCGGCAGCCACGCCCGGACCGGCATGCCACCCACCGGCGTCGACACCACGTCGTCATCGCCGACCGCGGCCAGCGCCTGCGTGGCCCGCCCGGCCAGCTCCCGCACCACCCCGGCCGGGTCGTCACCCAGCGCCACCCCGGTCGCATGCGCGTCCGCCCCGGACGCCGACGTGAACGCCGCATGGACCTCGGCCGGCACCTGCCGGGCGAACGCCCAGAACCCCTCCGCATAGCGGACGACCACCTCGTCGGCCGGTGTCGACAGCACTTCGGGAACCTGCCGCAGCGCCGAGCTCACCGTGTGCCCGACCAGATCCCGCACGGTCCAGTCGCCGAGCCCCGGGTCGTCCCACCGCGGCGCGGGCACCCGCGACACCAGGTCGACATAGCCAACAGCGGCAGCCCGAAACGCACGGCGATAATCCATGCCGCCAATCTTGCCCGCCCCCGCCGGGCTCCGCCGCCCCGATCCGCCCGCCGGCCTTTCCCCGGGCCGCGCTGCTTCCCCTCGGCCGCTCCCCGGGCCGCCGCGCCGCTTCCGGTCAGCCGTTCCCGGGTCGTCGCGCTGTTTCCGGTCAGCCGTCGGCGGGTGATCCGTCGGCGGTGCCCGCCGGTGGGCGCCGCTGGTGCCGGGAGTGCCGCCCGCCGTCGTCCGCCTCGTCTGCGGGCGGCGGCTCAGCCGGCTCGGACAGCCAGGCCGGTTGCCGAAGCCGGCTGCTCGTCTGCCAGACCTGAGCCTGCTCGGCGTGGGTGTCCCGGCCGGCCTGCGTGTCGTGTCCGGCCGCCGGCTGCTCGTCCCAGCCGCCCTGCTGCTGTGCGTTCCTCGCCACCTGGTCCTCGTACCGCCCGCCGTCCGGGTGGGCGTTCACCGCCCCCGGCCGCTGGTCCCAGCCGCCGTCGGGCCGTTCGTCCCAGCCGCCGTCCGGCTGTGCTTCGGCAGCCGGGTCGCGGTAGTCGCTGTGCCGCCCGCCGCTGGGGTAGGGCTCGCCGTAAGCGGGGAACCGTTCCCGCGGGTGGTAGTTCGAATAGCGCGGATCGGGCGCGTAGCCGTAGGGCGTGTTCGGTCCCGCCGACCCCCCACCATGCCGGCCGTGGCTCGACGGCTGATCCGGCTGCTGACCGGGCTCACCGGAGTGCCGCCCGCCCGGATCCGGCCCGACGCCCGGCTGCGGGCCGAACCCCTGATGCCGCCCGCCACCGGCGGCCTCGCCCGGCTGACCGCCTGCCTGCTCGCCGGCGGCCGGTCCCGGTGCACCGGACTCCCACCCGAGGTTTCCCGGCGTGTAGGGCCCCGGCTCCCACGCCCCACCTTCCGGTGCGGCTGCCCCGCGCTGCCACCCGTGAGCCGACGGTTCAGCGGCCTCTGGCGGCCACCCGGAAGCTTGTGCGGCGCCCTGCTGCCATCCGGGGGCTTGTGCCGGGTCTGCCTCCGGCCACCCGGGAGATTGTGTGGGGTCAGCCCCCCGCTGCCAGGCGGGAGCTTGCGCGGCGCCGGTTCCCTGCTGCCACCCGGTGGCGGACGGGTCGGCGGGGCCTTGCTGCCACCCGGTGGCGGAGGACTCGGTGGGCGGTTGCTGCCGGTCGGGAGGTGCTTGCGGGTGGCTCTGGGGCCATGCGGGCGCAGGTGGTCCGGTGGGGTTCGGCGACCAGGTGGGCGCGGTGGGCTCGGCGGCGCTCGGCGGCCGACCGGGAGTGGAGGCCGGGGGCCAACCCGGCGCCTGCGTCTCGTCGGATCGCTGCTGCTGGTAGGGGTCGCCGGGGGAGGACTGCCAGCCGAGCGCGCGGGCGTCGCCGGGGGCTTGCCACCCCGGCGCGGAGGTCTCGGCCGGGGCTTGCCACCCGGGTGCCGGGGCGTCCCATGCGTGACCCTCGATCGCCGGGCCCGGGCCCGCGTCCGGCGGCTGCTGCCAGCCCGGCACGCGGGAACCGCCGGACCACTCCGGCTCGGACGAGGGCGACGGCTCCGACAAGGGCGACGGCTCCGACGAGGGCGACGGCTCCGACAAGGGCGGCCAAGGCGACGAGGGCGGCCACGGCGAGGACGGGGATGACGAGGGCGATGACGGGAGGGCCATCGAGGCCGGTGGCGTCGTGGGTCGGGGCTGGCCGGCGTCGGGGGGTGGGTAGGAGTTGCCCAGGGCGGAGAAACGCGGACCGGCCCAGGGCGCGGCGGCCGGGGCGGGGGCCTCCGGTGGGGGCTCCATGCCGTGCCGGCCCGGCGGCTTGGGAGCGGGGCCGGCGCCGGGGGCGGTCGGCAGGCCCGAGGGCATCGGTGGGCGGGGGCCGGGCGGGTCGGGGAGTGACGGTGGCAGGGTGGTGGGCGGCAGGTTCGACAGGCCGGAACCCCCCGGGGCCGGGCGGTCGGTGGGGGTGGGCAGGTTCGCTGCGACCGGGTCGCTGCCCAGTGGGGGCGGGGGAGGCGGGAACGGGGTGAGGGGAGTCGAGGGCGGCTCCTCCGCGAACACCTGCGGGGCGAAGCCGGCGGCGAACCGCAGGGCACGCGCTCGGCGGCTCTGGCGGAGCATGTGCAGCGTCAGCACGACGGGGAGGGCCACGGCGAGATAGACCACGCGGCTCAGGCCGGCGCCGGGGCCGGTGGTGAACAGGTAGACCGCGTAACCCAGGAAGGCGACGCCGACCAGGGCGTCGAGGGCGCGGGTGAAGCCGCGCTGGTCGAAGCCCCGGACGGCCAGGACCGCCATCGCGAGGCCGCTGACGGCCAGCAGGCCGACGTAGGCGTAGAACTCGCCTTTCGACATGAAGTGACTCCCGCGGTCCGGTGGGGCTTCCTCCACTGTCGGCCCCCGGGGCGGCGAATGTAGGTATAACGGAGAGTTGTCCGTTTCATGAAGGGGAGGTTTGTCCGGTGGGCTATGACCTTGAGCGGTTCGTGGTGGCGCAGGACGGGGTGTACGAGCGGGCGCTGGGTGAGCTCCGGGCCGGCAGCAAGCGGTCGCACTGGATGTGGTTCGTCTTTCCGCAAGTCAGTGGGCTCGGGTCGTCGCCCGCGGCGCAGCGCTATGCGATCAGCGGCGCGCCCGAGGCGCGGGCCTATCTGAGTCACCCGGTGCTCGGCCCGCGCCTGCGGGAATGCGCGCGGGCGATGCTCGCGCACGACCGGGGCGCCACGGAGATCCTCGGCTCCCCGGACGATCTCAAGCTGCGCTCCTCGATGACCCTGTTCGCCCAGGTCGCGGACGATCCGGCGATCTTCACCGAGGTGCTCGAGCGGTTCTTCGGCACGCCGGATCAACGCACTCTGGATCTTATGGCGAAATGACCCATTTCTACCCATTATGGCTGTTAAGGTACTGGATCATGCGCTCAGGGGATCTGCCACGCATGGGTGTTCCGGACGACCTCGCCGTCCGGCTCAGTCTGCCCGAACAGCACGAATATCTGACCCGGTCCCTGCGCCGGCGCACGCTGTTCGGGGCGGCCGCCGGGGGCGCGGTCGCGGTGAAGATGCGCAGCCCGGCGTTCGCGCGCCAGGGGGACTTCCACCCGGGCCGGCTGATCGTCCCCTTCGGCCGGCATCTCGCCTGGGGGGCCAACCCCCGCACCCAGATGCGGATCGGCTGGCAGGTCCCCGACAAGGTCCGCCACCCGTACGTACGGGTGGGCGACTCCCCGGCCGGTCTCGGCGACAAGATCCCGGCCGAGATCCGGCCGTTGCACACCGAGGTCAAGGACGTCATCGCGGCGACCGACCAGTTCTACGTGCACGCCGCGATCGACGGCCTCGAACCCGGCCGGACCTACTTCTACGTGGTCGGCCACCACGGGTTCGAACCGACCGACCTGGCCGAGTTCGGTCGCATCGACACGTTCACGACCGCACCCACCCGCACCCGGGTCGCCGAGCCGTTCACCTTCACCGCGTTCGGTGACCAGGGAGTCAGCCCGCAGGCGCTGCACAACGACAGCCGGATCGCCGCCCAGAAGCCGGTGTTCCATCTGCACGCGGGCGACCTCTGCTACGCCGACGCGTCCGGCAAGGGCGAGCTCGACGATCTCTACAACCCGACGCGGTGGGACCAGTTCCTGGCCCAGAACGAGCCGATCGCGGCGACCGTGCCGTGGATGGCGACGCTGGGCAACCACGACATGGAGGCGATCTACTCGCCGCACGGCTACGGCGGGCAGCTCGCCCGGTGGGAGTTCCCGGGCAACGGCCCGGCGAAGGCGGTCGGGTCGTACTCGTTCGTCTACGGCAACGTGGGGGTGGTCGCCCTCGACGCGAACGACATCTCCTTCGAGATCACGGTCAACCGCGGTTACACCCACGGCGCCCAGACGGCCTGGCTGGACGAGCGGCTGAAGTGGCTCCGCGCGCAGCCGGACGTCGATTTCGTGGTCGTCTTCTTCCACTACTGCGCCTATTCGACGACCGTCTCGCACGCCTCCGACGGCGCGGTCCGCAACATGTGGGTGCCGCTGTTCGACAAGTACGGCGTGGACCTGGTCATCAACGGGCACAACCACATCTACGAGCGGGCCGACACCATGAAGGCCGGCCGTTCGACGAGGACGCCGATCGGCGCCACCGTGCACCCCGGGACCGACGGCACCACCTATGTCACGGCCGGGGCGGGTGGTCGCGGCCTGTACGAGTTCTCCGCGCCGGACACCTACGCCGGTCACGAGCGCGGCATCGACGCGGTCAAGTCGTTCGTCTGGAACGCCGACGGCGACCGGGTGGACGAGATCGTCCCCTGGTCGCGGGTGCGCTACACCGGTTATTCGTTCCTGGCCGTCGACGTGCGACCGGCCCACGCCGGCCGGACCGCCACCATGACGTTGCGCGCGGTCACCGAGAAGGGTGCCGAGATCGACCGGCTGGTCCTCGCGCGAACCGCCGGGGACGGCTCCCGTCTGCACCTCAGCGACGACGCCGGCTGAACAAAGTGCGGCCGGCACCCTCGCCTTCCGGCCCGGCGGGGCGCTAATGTTCCGGACTCATGACGGGTCTGGAGCCGGCGGCGATGAAGCTGCTCGCCACCCTCCTGCGATCCCGGCCGGCGACACGCGACGAACTGCGCCTGATCCGCACCGTCCCGCCCGGCGCCGACCGGCTCCTGGACCAGTTGATCCGGGCCGATTTCGTCGAGGAGGCCGAGGGCCGGCTCACGTACCACGCCCCCGACCGTACGGTCCAGGAGCAGGCCCGCACCCTGGCCGGTCTGGTCGGTCTGCTGCCCGAGCTCAGCCGCGAATGGCGGCAGGGCGCCGAGCGGCGGGCCACTCTCGACATCGAACTGGTGCACCGGCCCGGCACGCGATGGCAGGCGTGGACGCGGGTGCCGCAAGCGGCGCTCAACCTGTGCCCCACACTCGACGAGGTCGAGGACCTGGTGGCCGGTCAGAGCCGGGGGCGGGTCGTGCTGCCGGCCTCGGTGGTGGTCGGCGAGGCCGACCGGCGCGCGGTCGACGAGCTGGTCACGGCCGGGATGCGGGTCCGGCTGGCCCGCTGCGTCGAGACGTGGCTCTATTCCGGCCCGGACGGGCTGTGCGCGCTGCCGGTGGTGTGGGGCGAGCACCCGCCGACCAGCATCATGCTCGTGCGTGATCCGTCGATCCGGGCGCTGACCGCCGCGTACGCGGAAGGGGTGTGGCACGGCGCCGAGCCCTACCGCCGGCCCCGCCCGGAATGGCAGGACGTGCTGCGCCTGCTGGCGCTCGGCATGTCGGACCGGGCGATCGCCTCCGCCCACGGCACGTCGCAGCGCACCGTGGAGCGGCGGATCGCCGAGGCGATGGCGCATTTCGGCGTCGGCACCCGGTTCGAGCTGGGCGCCGCGTGGTCAGTTGAACAGCCAGGCGAACGATGAGCCCTTCGCGGTCAGCTTGAGGGTGCCGGCGGTGCAGCTGTAGGTCAGGGTGTTCGTCCCGAACGTGTCGGCCGGCATCTTCACCGGCGAATCCCGGTCGTGTCCGTCGACCGTCGCCGACGTGTCCACGTCGATTCCCCCGGTCCACGTGCCGGTCGGCTGCAGGGTCCGGCCGGAGACCTTCCACTGCCCGCCCGCCGACCCGGTGTGCCGCCGGGTGACGACCACGTCGGCGCCGTTGCTCGTCCGCCCGGAGATCCTCGCGCTGGTCTCGTCGAGGATCGTCACGTTCAGGTCCTGGGTGACGGTGAGGGTCTGGTCGCCCTCGACCCGGACCTGTTTGGCGTCGAGCCCGCGCACCGCCTCCCGGTAGCTGGCCTCGAGGTCGGGGTTGGACGCCTTCCAGGGGCTGCCCGCGACGAGGCACTGCTGGTCGGCCGACCCGGGCAGGGTGGTGGCCTTGGGCGCGGCCGGGGCCGCCCCGGCATCGGCGCCGGCGCAGCCTCCCGTCCCGAGCAGGGTCACGCCGCCGCACAGCACGATGATCCATTGCTTCACGGTCGGTGATGTTATGGCCACCGAACCCGCTCGCGACCTGGCCGGACGCGGCGGAAGTCCGACACGGCGGAGATCCGAAACAGCGACGCGGGCCGATCCGGCGGCGGCCGTCACCGGGCTGCCCCGGGACCGGGCCGGCCGCGCGGTGAGGGGTGCGGCGCCCCTCACCGCGACCGGGTCAGGCGGTCGTCAGCTCGCAGGGGGTGCCGTTCACGGCGGCGGCGGTCGGTGGGGCGTTGCTGGTGCGCCAGCTGCCCAGCATGCCGAAGGAGGCCGAACTGCCGGGGGTGATCTTCTTGTTCCAGTCGGCCGCGGTGAGGGTGGCCACCGCGCCGCTCTGGCTTGCCGTCGCGTTCCAGGCGCCGGTGATCCGCTGGTCGCCGCCGAGGGTCAGGGCCAGGGTCCAGCCGTTGATGTCGGCCGTGCCGAGGTTGGTCACGCTCAGCTCGGCGACGAAGCCGCCCGGCCACTCGTTACCGGGTCGGTAGGTGACCCGGCAGGCACGGACCGGCGGGGGAGTGGTCACGACCGGGGCGGTGACGAAGTTGGAGACGAAGCCGAGGTTGCCGGCGGCGTCGACGGCCCGGACATACCAGTTGCCCACGGGGGAGGACACCGGTGGGACCGTGATGGAGGTCGCGGTGGTGGTGCCGACCAGGGTGGAGACGAACAGGCCGTCGAAGCGGTAGACCTTGTAGCCGGTCACCGCCACGTTGTCGGTGGCGGCCGTCCACGCCAGGTCGACGCCGGTGCTCGAGGAGCCGGTCACCCGCAGGTCGCCCGGGGCGGTCGGCGGTGACTTGTCAGCGGTGGTGTCGGAGGCCGGTGTCACCACGACGATGGTGTCGGAGCTGCGGCTGAGGTGACCGAGGGTGTCGCGGGTGGCGATCCGGAGCGAGTACTGCCCCGAGGGCCGGACGCCGTCGGTGATCGTCACCGTGGTGACGGCGCCGATCTGCTTCAACCAGAAGATGTCGTTGAACGCCTGGGTGTAGCTGACGTTGTAGCCGTCGATCGCCGCGCTGGTCGGGGTGGGTGCCGTCCAGGCGAGCGTGATCGAGCCGGTGGTGACCGCCGCGACGTGCAGGTCGGCCGGGGGATTGGGCGGAGCGGGCGAGGTGCTGACGGTGGGTGTGGTGGCGAGGGGCGCGGCGGCGGCCCCCGCGGGAGCGCCGGACATCAGGGCCGTGGCGCCGGCGAGGACGGCGGCGGCGAACAGCGTCGCGGCCGCGAGCGTACGAGGACGATGCTGCGTCATGCCCTCGACGCTGCGGCAACAATTCGAAATATGTCAATGCGTATAACGGAAGGCGGCGAACACGACGTCGTGGCTGGACTCGAAGCCGAGCCGCTCGTAGAGCCGGATCGCCCGCTCGTTGTCCGCGGCGGCGTGCAGGAACGGCAGCTCGCCGCGCTCGAGGATGCCGGCCGCCACCGCGAGGGTGAGCCGGGCGCCCAGGCCCTTGCCCTCGAAGTCGGGGTCGGTGCAGACGGCGCTCACCTCGGTCCAGCCGGGCAGCCGGAACCGCTCGCCGGCCATCGCCACCAGCCGGCCGTCGACCCGGATGCCGAGGTACCGGCCGAGCTCGACGGTGCGCTTGCGGAACGGGCCCGGCTGGGCCCGCTCGACCAGGTCGAGGATCTCGGGCACGTCGGCCTCGGTGAGGATCACCGCCTCGGGGTCGCGCACCCCGGTCATCGCCCGCCCCACCATCTGGACGCCGGGCGTGGCGGAGGCGGTCTCCCAGCCGGGCCCGGGGCTCAGCGACGGACCGGTCAGCAGCGCCGTGCTGGTGAGGGTGGCGAGGTCGCGCCAGGCCGCCGGGTCGGCCGGGTCGGCGAGGGCGGCGAACGGGGAGACGTCGGACCGGAAACGGGCGGCGTCACCGGACGCCTCGGCGAAGCAGGCCTGCGGTCCGGAGAGCGCGGCCCACGCGGGATTCGACAGCACGTCCTCGACCCTGCCCCGGCGAGGCCGCCGCCGCTAGCGAATATCCGTCAGAACAACTCAGACGAGCTGTGCCTCGGCGTGGGCCAGGGCGACGATCTCGGCCGGCCAGACCGGCCTCGAGAACAGGTAGCCCTGCCCGTACGGGCAGCCCATCCGGGCGAGCGCGGCCCGCTGGCCGGGTTCCTCGACGCCCTCGGCGATGACCTTGAGGTCGAGGTTGCGGGCCAGCGCCACGATCGCGTCGACCATGGTGTGCTGCTGATCGCTCGTCAGGATGTCGTCGATGAACGACTTGTCGAGCTTGAGCACGTCGACCGGCATCTGCCGGAGGTAGCTCAGCGACGAGTAACCGGTGCCGAAGTCGTCGATCGCGATACGTACGCCCATCGCCCGCAGCATCCGCAGATCGGCCCACACCTGCTCGGCGTCGCGCAGCACGAGGCTCTCGGTGATCTCCAGCAGGAGCCACTCCGGCTTCGCGCCGGCCTCGTCGAGGGCCGCGCGCACCCGGTCGACGAAGCCGGGCGTACGGAACTGGCGGGCCGAGACGTTGACACTGACGTACCGCAGCGTCATGTCCGGGTCGTCGGCGCGCCACCGGGCGAACTGGCGCAGTGCCTCGCGCAGCACCCAGTCGCCGATCGCCACGATCGCGCCGCTCTCCTCGGCCACCTCGATGAAGTGGTAGGGACCGAGCAGCCCGCGAACCGGGTGCTCCCAGCGCACGAGCGACTCCACCCCGGTGATCAGGCCGGTCTCCAGGTCGATGATCGGCTGGTACATGGTGCGGAACTGCTGCGTGTCGATCGCCTCGTGCAGCGCCGCCCGTACCTCCAGACGCTCGGTCATCGCGGTGTGCAGTTCCGGCTGGTAGCGCTGCCAGGTGCCCTTCGCCCCGCCCTTGGCCTGGTAGAGCGCCAGGTCGGCGTGGCGCAGCAGTTCGGTGGCACCGGCCGCGTCGAGGCTGGAGGCGACGCCGACACTGGCCGCGCCGCTGACGATGTGCGAGCCGCCGAGACCGTCGGACACCTCGACCGGCACGGCCAGGGCGGCCACCACCGCCGACGCCAGTTCCTCGGCCCCGGCCAGGTCGCAGTGCGCGAGGATGGCGAACTCGTCGCCGCCCATCCGGGCACTGGTGGCGGCCTCGCCGACGATCTCGCTGATCCGCCGGCCGACGGTGACCAGCAGCTCGTCGCCGACCGCGTGCCCGAGGGTGTCGTTGACCTCCTTGAAGTCGTCGAGGTCGACGAAGAGCACGCACAGCTCCTGGCCGTGCCGCTCGGCCGACGCGAACGCGTGCTCGAGCCGGTTGCGGAACTTGACCCGGTTGGCCAGCCCGGTCAGGCCGTCGTGGAAGGCCAGGTGGGACAGGTCGTCCTCGAGGCGGCGGCGTTCGGTGACGTCGCTGATGGTCAGCACGAGGCCGCCCACCGTCGGGTCGGCGCGCAGGTCCCGGCCGTCGACCTCGACCTGGATGAGCCGCCCGTCGGCGCACAGCACGGTCAGGTCGGGGGCGCCGGCGGTGCCCCGGCCGGCCCGCACGGCCGCCAGGACGTCGTTCATGGTGCGGTGGTGGCTGACCGCGACCAGGGCGGACAGCGAGCTGCCGGCCAGGTTCTCGTGGCCCAGGACGGTGGCCGCGGACGGGCTCGCGTACCGGATGTGGTCCTCGTCGGTGATGATCAGGATGACGTCGGACGCGTTCTGGATCAGGGTGCGGAACCAGACCTCGCTGTCGCGGCGGTTGACCTCCCCGGTCAGGGTGATGCGTTCGAGCACGACCTGGACCTGCGCGGTCAGGGCGGCGAACGTGTCGGCCATGTCGCGCAGCAGGTTGCCGGGCGCGGCGATGATGCCGAGCAGCTGCCGGGTCGGCGTGCCGGGCAGCCGCAGCGTGCCGATCAGGAACGCGTCGTAGCCGTCGGTGGGCACGCCGGCCGGAACCAGCTCGGCGCCGACCACCCGTACCCCGGTGTTCTCCGGGGTCTGCGTCTCCTCGATGATCTGGTGCAGCTGGTACGGGGTGTCGCGGGGCATGAGGGTGCCGATCGCATCGGCCGTCGCCAGCAGGGCGTCGTCGACGGTGGCCGCGGCGAAGAGCTTGTCGCCGGCTTTGCGCAGCGCGCGCTCCCGCGCCCGGGCCCGCAGCTGGTCGAGGGCGAGGCCGTTGACCCGGAAGATGACGAGCATGAACATGAGGGCGGCGGCCCCCGCGATGACCGGCGCGTCGATGATGCCCGCGCGGGCCGATCGGGCGCTGCTGACCCACTCCAGGTAGAGCACGGCCGGGGCGATCAGGGCGGCCGAGGCCATCCAGAGGATCCGGTGCCGGCTGTCGGCGGAGGTCGCGCCGGTCGGCTCGGTGAGCTCGCGCATCGACGGCATCAGGCCGATCAGGCCCATCCCGACGTAGAAGACGATCCAGCCGAGGTCGACCGGGCCGCCGAGGGTCCAGGCGGCGTTGAGCTGGGACTGGCCGTAGAGCACGTCGGAGATGAGCAGGCCGACGGCGGCGACGGCGAGCACGGTGAGCGCGCGTGGCCGCTTGCCCGGCACGGTGAGCATGCGCAACGTCATCGCGAGGACGAGCACGTCACCGAGCGGGTAACCGACCGACGCGAGCTTCTCGACGAGCGACAGGTCCGTGGCGCGGGTGAACGGCGCGATCCAGTAGACCCAGGACAGCAGGCCGAGGCCGACCGTCGGGACGAGCGCGTCGAGCAGGGCGGCCCGGTTGCTCACGCCGCCGCCACGCAGCCGTACGAAATACAGCATGCCACCGGTGAGCAGCGGATAGACGGCCAGGTAGAGCCAGTCGGCGATACCCGGGAAGGCCGGTTCGTGGCCGAGCGCGAGGATGAGGTTGTAGACGTTGTCCCCGGTGTTGAAGGTGACCAGGGCGGTGGCGATCAGATACCAGGGCAACTTGCGGGACGGCTGGTGCAGGCGTACGCCGAGGATGATCATCGCGGCGCAGGAGTAGCCGATGGCCGCCCACGTGTAGAGATGGCTGCCCGGGAACGTGTAGTAGATGGCGCTGAGCACCAGGATCCACGCGGCGAAGCACGCCTGTATGGCCCGCGTCGTCATGCGCTCTCCTGTCCCCGCCGAACGTTCCGTCAGGCGTTTCATCGGATGCCCGCGGGACGGTCTGAGATCTTTGCCGGGCGGGCGTCGTAGGATTCGGTTTTTGGCCGGCGACGAGGGTGGTCAGTGGTGCGTTTCGGGTCACGGATGGTAACGGTGGGTGCGGTCGCCGGCTTCGCGGTGTTCGGCGTGGCCGGGCCGGCGCTCGCCCACGTCGAGGTGAGCGCGGACAAGACCACCGCCGGGGCGGAGAACGTCACGCTGACCTTCGACGGCGAGGCGGAGAGCACCTCGGCCGGCCTCGCCGCCGAGCGGGTGGTGCTGCCGGCCGGCATCGACCCGGCCGGTGTCACGCTCGTCTCCGCGCCCGCGGGCTGGGCCTTCAGCCGCACCGCGGACGGCTTCACGGTCGCCGGCAAGGCGCTCAAGGTCGGCACGGACGCGGTCTGGAAGGTCAAGATCGCAAAACTGCCCGACGGCGAGACCCGGCTGTCCTTCAAGACCCTCGAGACGTACGGGGACGGCAAGGTCTCCCGCTGGATCGAGATCCAGCAGGCCGGCCAGGACGAGCCGGACAACCCGGCGCCGCTCGTCACCCTCAAGCCCGGCCCGTCGTCGGCCCCCGCCGCAGCCGCCGGCACACCGGCCGCCACCGCACCGGTTGCCATCGCCTCGGCCACCAGCTCCGACGCCGCCGTCGCGCCGCCGGCGTCGCCCACGCCGTCGGCCGTCGCCGGCGACCGGGCCCTCCAGCGGACCGCCGAGGACCAGGGCAGCACCTGGTGGATCTGGGCGATCATCGCGGTGGTGCTCGCCGCCATCGCCGGTTTCGCCGTGCTGCGGCAGCGCCGATCGGCCCGCCCGGCCGAACCCCGCTCCTGACCCGCCGGCCCTCCACGGCGGGCTGGGCGGGACCGGGCAGACCGATGAGCCGGGTCTAGCCGGCCAGGGCGTCGACCAGGCGGCGGGCCGAGCCGGCCAGGTTCCAGCGCTCGGCCAGCGCCAGCAGCGCGTCCGGGTCCCGCGGGGCCGTCGGCAGGGCCGGGTCGAACGGCGGCAGTTCGACGTCGAGCGCGACCTTGCAGACCGGCAGCGCCTTCGTGAGGTAGTCCCGCGAGTCGGCCAGCTTGGTGCGCAGGCCCGCCGCGAAACCGGCGTCCGGGTCGTCCAGCGCGGCCAGGATCTCCGCGACCCCGCCGTACCGGTTGATCAGCCGGGCGGCGGTCTTCTCGCCGACGCCCGGCACCCCCGGCAGGCCGTCGCTCGGGTCGCCCCGCATCGCGGCGAAGTCCGCGTACCACCGGGCGGGGACGCCGTACTTCTGCTCGACCAGGGCGTTGTCGGCGTCCTCGAGCTTGGCCACGCCGCGGCCGCAGTAGAGCAGGCGGGTGCCGCGCTCGTCGTCGACCAGCTGGAACAGGTCGCGGTCGCCGGAGACGACCTCCACCGGCGCGGCCTGGGTGGCGGCCAGGGTGCCGAGGACGTCGTCCGCCTCGTACCCGTCGACGCCGAACGCCGGGATCCCCACCGCCGCGAGCGTCTCGAGCAGCACCGGGACCTGCTTCTCCAGCGCCGCCGGCACCTCCTCGACGTCGCCGCGGGCGACGCGGTGCTTCTTGTACGACGGAACCAGCTCGACCCGCCACGCCGGCCGCCAGCTGGCGTCGAGCGCGCACACCAGCCGGTCGGGGCGGCGGGTGCGGATGAGCTGGGCCAGCATGTCGAGGAACCCGCGGATCGCGTTCACCGGCTCCCCGGCGGAGGTCTGCGCCGCCTTCTCCGGGATGCCGTGGAAGGCGCGGAAGTAGAGGCTGGGCGCGTCGACGGCGAGCAGCGGCGGTTCGGTCACCCGCACACAGTAGCGACCGGGGCGCGCCGGGGCGTGCGCCGACATGGCGGCGGGGCGGGTGACGCGGAAAGTCGGTGGTGTCGATGCCGTGGAACGAACTGAACGACCGTTAAGATGGGTCGGTGACCGTCGACCGGATCCTGCCGACCGAGGAAGCCCACGAGCTCCTCGACCTGACACGTGAGCTGGCCACCCGCGAACTCGCCGGGAAGGCCGACGACTACGAGCGCCAGGGCGAGTTCCCCCGGGAGATCGTGCGCACGCTCGGCCGCGCGGGCCTGCTCGGCCTGCCCTATCCGGAGGCCGACGGCGGCGCCGGCCAGCCGTACGAGGTGTACGTCCAGGTCCTGGAGATCCTGGCGGGTTCGTGGCTGGCCATCGCCGAGGCCGTCAGCGTGCACACCCTCGCGTGCTACCCGGTCCAGGCCCACGGGTCCGAAAGCCAGCGCAAGTCGCTGCCCGACATGCTCGGCGGCGAACTGCTCGGCGCCTACTGCCTGTCCGAGCCGCAGGGCGGCTCGGACGCGGCGTCGCTGACCACGCGCGCCACCCGCGACGCCACCGGCTGGACGGTGAGCGGGACGAAAGCCTGGATCACCCACGGCGGCCAGGCGGATTTCTACAACATCTTCTGCCGTACGGGCGGAGCCGGCGCCCGTGGCATCTCCTGCCTGCTGGCCGCGGCCGGGTCGCCCGGACTGCACCCGCAGAAACCGGAACGGACCATGGGCCTGCGTTCGTCGGCCCCGGCCCAGATCGTGCTGGACGGCCTGCACGTCGACGCCGACGGCCTGGTCGGCGACGAGAACGGCGGCTTCCGCATCGCGATGGAGGCCCTCGACGCGGGCCGACTCGGCATCGCCGCCTGCGCGGTCGGCCTGGCCCAGGCGGCGGTCGACCACGCCGCGGCCTACGCCAGCGAGCGCACCCAGTTCGGCAAGCCGATCGCCGCCTTCCAGGGCCTCGGCTTCCTGCTCGCCGACATGGCCACCCAGGTGTCCGCCGCGCGCGCCCTGCTGCTCTCCGCCGCCCGCCTCAAGGACCTGGGCCGCCCGTTCTCGATCGAGGCGGCCAAGGCCAAACTGTTCGCCACCGACGTCGCCATGAAGGTCACCACCGACGCGGTGCAGGTGCTCGGCGGCTACGGCTACGTGAGCGACCACCCGGTGGAACGCTGGTTCCGGGAGGCCAAGGTCCTGCAGATCGTCGAGGGCACCAACCAGATCCAGCGCCTGGTGATCAGCCGGTCGCTGACCTCACCGGACGCCCGCTGACCGCTCCGTCGTCAGCAGCGGCTCGGCGAACGTGGGCGACGGCGCGCCCGGGTCCTCGGCGACCGCCCGCTCCAGCTCGCGCAGGCCGGTCTCGATCTGCTCCTCGCTCAGCCGGGCGAAGAACGACTTTCTCCCGATATATCGGTCCGATACATCGAACTTATGGAGGCTCCGGCGGGCGGGCAAGACGGTGTTCCGCCGCGCCGCCAAGTAGGGTGGCGCCGTGGAAGAGATCGACCGGGCGATCGTGGCTGCCCTCACCGTGGACGGGCGCTTGTCGTACACCGACCTGGCCGAGCGAGTCGGCCTGAGCGTGTCGGCGGTGCACCAGCGGGTGCGCCGGCTCGAACAGCGCGGCGTGCTCGCGGGCTACACCGCCAAGGTCTCCTACGAGGCCCTGGAGCTGCCGCTGACGGCGTTCGTGGCGATCCGCCCGTTCGACCCGTCGCAACCCGACGACGCCCCCGACCGGCTGGCCCACCTGGCCGAGATCGACTCCTGCTACTCCGTGGCCGGCGAGGACTTCTACATGCTGCTGGTGCGGGTGGCCGGCCCGGCCGACCTGGAGCGCCTGCTGCAGGAGATCCGCACCGCGGCCAACGTCACGACCCGGACCACAGTGGTGCTGTCCACGCCGTACGAGAACCGCCCGCCCCGCATGCCCGCCGCCCCCACCCCCTCAGACCTAGCATCCTAGGATGCCTTAGCGGGTGTGACCCGTCCCGGAAAACGCCGCCACCGGGCGTCGGGCCAGCGTGAAGAGGGCCGGCCGGGCCGAAGGGGCCGGGTGCAGCGGGCCGGGCTCAGCTGGTGGCGTTGCCGGGCAGGGTCGTCCGGGCGCACTCGGTGCGGTAGGGCAGCGCGAACTCGGTGCGGCCGACCAGCTGCGGGTGGGTGGCGGCGAGCCGGCGGACCTCGTTGAGGAGGGCGGCGCGCTCGTCGGGAGGCAGCAGGATGATCCTGCTGCGGGAGGCGACCATGTCGATCAGGCGGTCCGGGCCCAGTGTCTCCACCCAGTCGAAGGTGGCGTGCTCGACCGGGCCGAAGGGCGGGCCGACGGTGGTGTCACGCTCGAGTTCCGCGTTGCCGATGATCTCGCCCAGCCGGTGGACCCACTCGGTGCGCTGGTCGCGCAGGTTCCAGAGCAGTCCCAGCCGGCCGCCGGGGGACAGGACGCGGGCGATCTCGGGCACCGCCCGGGCCGGGTCGACCCAGTGCCAGGACTGGGCCATCAGGACGACGTCGGCGGAGTTGTCGGGCAGCGGGATGTCCTCGGCGGTGCCGCGCCGGACGGGGACGCCGGGCAGGACCCGGGTGAGTTCGTCGAGCATCTCCTGGGCCGGGTCGACCGCGGTGACCGGCAGGCCGCGGGCGTGGATCCGGCGGGTGAGCTTGCCGGTTCCGGCGCCCAGGTCGACGACGCGGGGCCGGCCGGCCGGCAGGAGCCAGGAGAGCGCGGGGTCGGGGTATCCGGGGCGGCCACGCTCGTACGCGGCGGCGGCTGCACCGAAGGAGCGCGCATGATCGTCCATGCGAAGCATCCTAATATCGCAGTATCCTAGGACGCTCTACGAGCAGAGATCTGTTTCAAAAAAGCGCCCTCCGGGCACATTCCTCCTCGAACGAACAAGAACTTTGGAGGAGTTGACGATGAGCTTCACTGACAAGGTCAAGAACGAGGCCGACGAGCTGTCCGGCAAGGCGAAGCAGGCCGTGGGCCGCGCCACCGACAACGAGAGCCTGGTGGCCAAGGGTGAGGCCCAGGAGGCCGGCGCCCAGGCGCGCAAGGCCGCCGAGCACGTCAAGGACGCCGGCAAGGACGTCAAGGACGCGTTCAGCTGAGCCGACTCAGCCAACGGAGCGGCCCCGGGGTTTCCACCCCGGGGCCGCTTCTTGTCGGCTAGGCCACGAAGCGGGACCGGCGGCGGCGGGCGAGCAGGAAGCCGGTTCCGCCGAGGAGCAGGAGAGCGGCACCGACGGCGGCCACGACGGCGGTGTCGGCACCGGTCCGCGCCAGGCCGCCGCCGTCCTGTCCGCCGTCCTGTCCGGCGGCACCGGTCCGGCTGGTGGAGGACGTGGGGGCCGGTGCGGCGGTCTTCGTCGGGGTGGGCTCGACGGTCGGTTTCGTCGTGGGCTGGGCCGCGCAGTCGAGCGCGCGGGCGGCGTGCAGGCCGTCGTTCAGGAAGGTCAGGTGGGCGTCGACGGTTCCGGTGTCGAGCGCCTTCTTGGCCGCCGAACTCACGTTGCGGCCGGCGTCCGTCAGCGTCCGGAGAGCCGCGATCCGCAGATCCACGGCCCAGGCCTGCAGCACGTCCGACTTGAGGAACGCCCGCAGTTCGGCCGGGGTGCCGTCGAGCTTCTCCTGCACCCGGTCGGGCACGAGGGGCAGCGATTCGGCGGTGGCCTCGGCCAGGATCTGGTTGGCGAGAATCCGCACCTGTACGTCGGTGGCAGTGTCCAGATCGCTGGTGATGAGCTTGCGGAAGTCCTGGTAGACCACCCGTTCGACGGTCTGGCAGGCCGCGTTGAGACCGGGCGGGGCGGCCTGTGCCGCCGCCGGTGCCGCCGGAATCAGAAGGGCCAGGGCCATCAGGATGCCGGCCGCCGACTTCGCTCGCATGTGGTTGGTCCTCCCCGTTGCTGGCAAAACACGGGGAGATTACCGGCTGTGGATGGAGTTGTCCGCCCCGGACCTCGGGCGCACCCTCGGCAACCGTGCCTAGTCGGTGGCCTCCTCGGCGACCTGCTTGCGCCACCAGTTCTGGCCCGATTCGGGCAGCGTGTCGATCGGGTCGTAGTAGGCGTGCAGCTTGGACAGGGCCTCGTCGTCGTCCTGCTCGATCGAGGTCCGGTAGTTCTTGGTCCAGTAGGAGATGCCGTGCTCGCGGTCGTACTCGGCGAGCATGTGCACCCAGCGTTTGCCGACGAACGGCACGTCGCAGACGATCCGGGGGGTGGCGTAGCCGGGCAGGTAGCCCATCATGTCGTGCTGCAGTTGCTGGGCGTGCCAGACCGGGACCCGCCAGTGCTCGGCGTTGGGGATCATGTCGCACATGTAGAAGTAGTACGGCAGGATGCCGGCCTCGCCCTGCAGCCCGAAGCACAGGTCGAGCAGGTCCTCGGTGGTGGCGTTGACGCCGCGCATCAGGACGCCCTGGTTACGGACGTCGCGGACGCCGACCTCGAGCAGGGTCTGCGCGGCGCGGGCGACCAGTGGGGTCAGCGAGTTGACGTGGTTGACGTGGGTGTGCACGGCGAGGTTGACGCCGCGGCGGGAGGCGGTGATGGCGACCCGCTGCATGCCCTCGACGACGTCGGGCTGCAGCCAGTGCTGGGGCAGGCCCATCAGGGCCTTGGTGGCGAGCCGGATGTCGCGCACGGTGGGCACCGAGAGGATCCCCATGAGGTACGACTCGAGCTGCTTCCACGGCACGTTGGCGACGTCGCCGCCGGAGACGACCACGTCGCGTACGCCCGGGTGGGCTTTCAGGTAGGCCAGGTGGGCGTCGTAGCGGTCGACCGGTTTGAGGGTGAGTTTGAGTTTGTCGACCGTGGGGGTGCTGTTGCCGACGAGGTCCATCCGGGTGCAGTGGCCGCAGTATTGCGGGCAGGTGGACAGGAGCTCGGCGAGGACCTTCGTGGGGTAGCGGTGGGTGAGGCCCTCGGCGACCCACATGTCGTGCTCGTGCAGGCTGTCGCGGGTGGCGTGCGGGTGGGACGGCCAGGCGAGGTCGCGGTCGGTGGCGACGGGGATCATGTAGCGCCGGATCGGGTCGTTGTAGAACGACTCCGTGTCGGGTGTCCGGTCGGGCACCATGGTGTTGAGCATCTGGGGGGTGACCAGCATCGACATGGTGGCGAGGCGCTGCTGGTCGGTTTCGAGGTCGGTGTAGAACCGATCGTCGAGCAGTTCGCCGAGGACCGCGCGCAGCTGCTTGATGTTCTTGACGCAGTTGACCCGCTGCCACTGGGCCGATTCCCACTGGGCGGTGGTGACGTGTTTCCAGCCGGGGAAGCGGGTCCAGTCGGGTTCGGCGAGGGGGCGGCGTCGGTAGTCGTAGGGCTGGCCGTTCATCGCTGCCTCCTGGACGCCGTTGTCACAACTCGAGCTGGGCTCTAACGTACTGGATTATTTTTCGTCTAGAAACCTCGTGTCCGTAGGATTTACGGTTAGTCCTCGCTTCGAGCATGTTGATTTCTTGTGAAGGGTGGGTTTCATGTCAGCTTCTGTTGGTCTTCGGAGGGTGCTCGAGCCGGCCGGGGTGCTGCCGCAGGCGGCGTGGCGGCTCGACGCGAGTCCGGAGATCTCGGCTGACGAGGTGCGCATCCGGGTGCAGCGGCTCAACCTCGACGCGGCGAGTTTCCGGCAGCTGGCCGAGAAGCACGCGGGGGACGGGGCGCGGGTCCGCGCCGAGGTCCTGGAGATCATCGAGACGCGCGGCAAGATGCACAATCCGGTCACCGGGTCGGGCGGCATGCTCATCGGGATCGTCGAGGAGGTCGGTCCGGAGTCGCCGCTGGGTCTGAAGGTGGGGGACCGGGTGGCGACGCTGGTGTCGCTGACCCTGACGCCGCTGCGGGTCACCGATGGGCTGGCGGGGTGGGACGGCAGGTCGGAACAGATACCGGCGGACGGTACGGCGGTGCTGTTCGGTCGTTCCGTCGTCGGTGTCCTGCCGGACGATCTGCAGCCCGAGCTGGCCCTGGCCGTCTACGACGTCTGTGGGGCACCCGCGCTCACCGACCGGGTGGTCCGCGACTACGTCGACGGCGCCGCCCGCGAGTCCGGTGGCGGGGCGGGGGAGCCGGTGACGGTCACGGTGCTCGGCGGGGCCGGTAAGAGCGGGTCGTTGTCGCTGACCGCGGCGCGGCTGGCCGGTGCCCGGACGCTGGCCGTGGTGCGGGACGAGGCGGAGGCCGCCACGGTGCGTGATCTCGGTCTGGCCGACGCGATCGCGGTCGCCGACGCCCGGGACGCGGTCGCGGTGCGGGCGAGGGTCGGCGAGGCGCTCGGCGGGCCGGCCACGGTGACGGTCGTGTGTGTGGACGCGCCGGGGTGTGAGCACGGCGCGATCCTGGCGACGGCGACCGGCGGGACGGTCGTCTTCTTCTCGATGGCGACGAGTTTCCCGGCGGCGGCGCTCGGCGCCGAGGGTCTGGCGGCGGATGTGACGATGCTCATCGGCAACGGTTTCGTGCCCGGTCACGCCGACTTCGCGGTGGATCTGCTGCGTCGTGTCCCGGCGGTCCGGCGGCTGTTCGAGGCGCGGACAGCGGGACACTGAACGGCATGACTGACCACCCCTCGGTTCTGTACACCTCCGGCCGCTTCTATTCCGCCGCCGACCCGCGGGCCACCGCCATGCTGGTTCGGGACGGCCGCATCGCCTGGCTGGGCGACTCCGCTGACGCCCCGGCCGCCGACCGGCGCGTCGACCTGGACGGGGCGCTGGTGACGCCGGCGTTCGTGGACGCCCATCTGCACGCGACCGACACCGGTCTGGCCTTCGACGGCCTGGATCTGTCGGCGGTCCGTTCGCCCGCGGAGTTGCTGGCGCGGGTGGCGGAGTTCGCCGCGACCCGGCCGGCCGACGGGGTGGTGCACGGGCACGGCTGGGACGAGTCGACCTGGGCCGACCAGACCCCGCCGACGGCGGCGCAGCTGGAGGTGGCGTCGGGTGGCCGGCGGACCTATCTGTCGCAGGCGAGCGTGCACTCGGCGCTGGTGTCGACGTCGCTGCTGGGCGGCGCCGGTTCGGGCTGGGTGAAGGAGCACGATCACCATGTGGTCCGGGCGGTGGCGCTCGGTGCGTTGACCGCGCGGCAGCGGACGGCGGCGCAGCGGACCGCGTTGTCCAGGGCGGCGTCGATGGGGATCGCCGCGGTGCACGAGTGCGCGGGTCCGGGGACGTCGAGCGAGGAGGATTTCCGCTCGGCGCTGGCCCTGTCCGGGCAGGGGCTGCCGCGGGTGTTCGGTTACTGGGGTGAGCTGGGCGGCGCGGAGCGGGCCCGGGATCTGGGCGCGGTGGGCGCGGCCGGTGACCTGTACGCGGATGGGGCGCTCGGCTCGCGGACGGCGTCGCTGCGGCATCCCTATCACGACGGTGACCGGGGTGTCGGGGAGGCGTTCGTGACCGCCGACCAGGCCGCCGAGCATCTGCTGGACTGCATGCGGGTGGGGGTGCAGGGCGGTTTCCACGCGATCGGGGACGCCGCGATCGAGGCGGTGCTCGACGGGTTCGCGATCGCGGCGAAGACGGTCGGGGTCGATGATCTGCGGGCGGCCGGGCATCGGATCGAGCATGTCGAGCTGATCGACAAGCCGATGATCGCGCGGATGGTGGAGTTCGGCGTGACCGCGTCGGTGCAGCCGGTCTTCGACGCCCTGTGGGGTGGGACGGGCCGGATGTACGCGCAGCGCCTCGGGGTGCAGCGGGCGCTGGCGAGCAATCCGATCGGGGCGATGCACGCGATCGGGGTGCCGCTCGCGTTCGGGTCGGATTCGCCGGTGACGGCGCTGGATCCGTGGGCGGTCGTGGTGGCGGCGGCGGCCCCGCGTAACCCGGTGCACCGGATCTCGGTGCGGTCGGCGTTCGCGGCGTCGACCCGGGGTGGGTGGCGGGCGGCCCGCGCCGAGGGTGTGGGGGTGCTGGCGCCGGGGGCGGAGGCGACGTTCGCGGTGTGGGAGACGCCGGGTGGGGTGCAGGGCGGGCTGCCGGTGCTGCTGCCCGACGTCGAGGGTGTGGTGCCGCCGCGCCCGGTGTGCCGGCGCACGGTGCTGGCCGGCGAGACGATCTTCGAGAGTTAGGAATTCAGGGTGACCGGGAAGTTGGATCTTGATCCGGGGGTCGTGGCGAAGGCGCGGGCCCTGGCGGCGCGGGCCGGTCAGCCGGTCGTCGACCTGGCCCGGTCACACACCACGGTTTCGGTGGAGCGGGCCGTGTTGCGCCTGGCCGGTGTGCAAGGTGCCGACTCGGACGGCATCCCCTGGGTGAACCGGCTGGTCGACACGGTGCGCGCGGACGTCGGGCTGGGGCACGGGGTGGCGTTGCCGGTCTTCGACGCCATGCGGTCGACCGGGGTCGACGACGTGACGGTCCTGGCGCAGAAGGCGGCGGCGGGGGCGGTGCGTTTCGCCGTACCGGAGCGCAAGGCGGATCTGGCGGCGGCCCGGCGGGCCGCGCGGCGGGCGACCGGCGCCGGTCTCAAGCTCGTCGACCGGCGGCGGGCCGAGCGGGATCGGCTGA
The DNA here is from genome assembly GCF_016862195.1 of Paractinoplanes ferrugineus. Lineage (GTDB taxonomy): Bacteria > Actinomycetota > Actinomycetes > Mycobacteriales > Micromonosporaceae > Actinoplanes > Actinoplanes ferrugineus. The sequence continues at coordinate 23,964 of NZ_BOMM01000039.1, forward strand.
TCAAGCGGTACGGGGATCCGCGGCAGCGTCCGTGGATCTACCTGATCGTCGCGACCGGGGACATCTTCGAGGACATCCCGCAGGCGCAGGCGGCCGCGCGGGCCGGGGCCGACGTGATCGCGGTGATCCGGTCGACCGGGCAGTCGCTGCTCGACTACGTGCCGGAGGGGGCGACCCGGGAGGGTTTCGCCGGCACCTATGCCACGCAGGAGAATTTCCGGTTGATGCGGGCGGCGCTCGACGAGACGTCGAAGGAGCTCGGCCGTTATGTGCGGCTGACGAACTACGCGTCGGGGTTGTGCATGCCGGAGATCGCCGCGCTGGCCGGGATGGAACGCCTGGACATGATGCTCAACGACTCGATGTACGGCATCCTGTTCCGCGACATCAACCCGATCCGCACGTTCGTCGACCAGCGGTTCTCCCGGCAGGTGCACGCCCGTGCCGGCATCATCATCAACACCGGTGAGGACAACTACCTGACCACGGCGGACGCGGTCGAGGCGGCGCACACGGTGACGGTGTCGCAGTTGCTCAACGAGTTCTTCGCGCACGAGGCCGGGCTGGCGGACTGGCAGCTGGGTCTGGGGCACGCGTTCGAGATCAACCCGGATCTGCCGGACTCGTTCCGGATGGAGCTCGCCCACGCGTTGCTGGCCCGGGAGTTGTTCCCGGACGCGCCGCTGAAGTGGATGCCGCCCACCAAGCACATGACCGGTGACGTGTTCCGCGGCAACCTGCTCGACGGTTTCTTCAACCTCGTCGGCGCCCTCACCGGCCAGGGCATCCTCCTGGTCGGCATGATGACCGAGGCGGTGGTGACCCCGTGGCTGTCCGACCGGGACATCGCCCTGCAGAACGTGCGTTACGTCCTCAACGGTGCCGGCAACCTGCACGAGGATTTCGTCCCGGCGCCCGGCGGTTTCATCCAGAGCCGGGCCCATGAGGTGCTGGGCGAGGCGGTCGGTCTGCTGGCCCGGATCGTCGACGACACCCTGCTCGACGCGATCGCCGACGGCACGTTCGGCATCATGAAGCGTCCCGCCGACCGCGGCAAGGGCCTCGACGGGGTGGCCCGGCACGAGGACGACTACTACAACCCGGTGACGGAGGCGTTGGAGGCATGAGCATCGTCCGGCCCTACGGGGACACCACCGGTGACGGCATGGTGCAGCTGTCGTTCACCCTGCCGGTCGTGCACGACAAGCGGGCCGAGGGGGCCGCGCTGCAGCTGGCCGCGAAGATGGGCATGGAGCCGGCGATGCTGGTGCACGCCAAGCCGATGGGGGACGGGTTCACCTTCTTCGTCGTCTACGGCCGGGTCGCTCATCTCGTCGACACCGACCAGGTGCAGGTCGTCGAGCGGGACTTCCCGCTGCTGAGCGCCAAGGAGGTGAACGCGGTGATCAAGCGCCGGCTGCGGCGGCGGCTCAACGTGGTCGGCGCGTGCATCGGCACCGACGCGCACACGGTGGGGATCGACGCCATCCTCAACGTCAAGGGCATCGCCGGGGAGAAGGGCCTGGAATATTACCGGGAGCTGGCGGTGACGAACATGGGCGCCCAGGTGTCCGTACCGGATCTGGTCGAGACCGCGCGGGCGCAGAAGGCCGACGCCGTGCTGGTTTCGCAGGTCGTCACGCAGCGCGACGCGCACCTGCAGAACACCCGGGCCATGTCGGCCGCGTTCCGGGAGGCGCTGCCGGCCGGCAAGCGGCCGCTGCTGATCGTCGGCGGGCCGCGGTTCGACGAGCTGATGGCCGGTGAGCTCGGCGTCGACCGGATCTTCGGTCGCGGCACCACCCCCGGCGAAGTCGCCTCCTACCTCGTCCACGCCCTGCTCGGGAGCCAGAATTGATCACCGTCACGCACCGTCGTTACGTGCCCTACTCGCATGCCCACTACGCGGGCAACCTGGTCGACGGCGCCTATTCGCTGGGTCTGTTCGGCGATGTCGCCACCGAGGTCTGCATCCGCCTCGACGGCGACGAGGGGTTGTTCGCCTCCTACGACGACGTGCAGTTCAAGGCGCCGGTGCAGGCCGGGGACGTCCTGGAGATCACCGGCACGGTGGTGCGCACGGGCACCCGGTCCCGCAAGATCGCGTTCGAGTCCAAGGTCGTCTGCCGGGGCACCGGTGGTTCGGCGGCGGCGGTGCTCGACGAACCGATCATCGCGGTCACCGCCACCGGCACGGTCGTCGTCCCGCCGAAGGGATGACGGCCGCGGTCTGTGTCGACGTCGGGTCCACGTACACCAAGGCCGCCCGCGTCGATCTCGCCTCGGGTGAGTTGACCGCGCGGGCCGAGGTTCCGACGACCTCCGCGAGCGATGTGCTGCACGGCCTCGACGAGGCGGTCGCGCTGGTCGGTGGTCCGTCTTCGCCGGTGTACGTCTGCAGCAGTGCCGGCGGGGGGCTGCGGCTCGCCGTCGTCGGGTACGAGTCGCTGGTCACCGCGGAGGCCGGGCACCGGGTCGGGCTGTCGGCCGGCGCCCAGGTGGTGCACGTCGCCGCCGGTCCGCTCGACGGTCCGGCCGTGGCCGCCCTGCGGTCGTCGCGCCCGGATGTGATCCTGCTGGTGGGCGGCACCGACGGCGGGGATGCGGCGGTGCTGCTGCACAACGCGAACCGGCTGGCCACGGCCCGGCTGCGGGTGCCGGTCGTGGTCGCCGGCAACGGCGACGCCGCCCCCGGCGCGGCGGCCGTGCTGTCCGCCCGGTCGGTGCCGGTGACGGTGACCGCGAACGTGCTCCCGAGGATCGGCGTCCTCGATCCGGGGCCGGCCCGCGCGGCCATCCGGGCGGTGTTCCTCTCGCACGTCATCGGGGGCAAGAGGCTGTCCCGGGGACGCCGGTTCGCGTCGCTGGTGCGGGCGGCCACCCCCGACGCCGTGCTCGCCGGGGTGGAGCTGCTCGCCGACCTGACCGGCGCCGGGGTCCTGGTCGTCGACGTCGGCGGGGCCACGACCGACGTCTACTCGGCGCTGCTGCCCGACGCCGAGGCCGAGAACGGGCCGCGCCGGGACGTCGCCGGCACCCTGTGGCGGTCCCGGACGGTGGAGGGTGACCTGGGCGTCGCGGCCGGCGCGGCCGGCACGGTGGCCGCCGCCGCGGCCGAGAAGCTGGCGTTCGCGGACCCCGGCGGCGGGCCGTCGGCGCGGCGGGACCGGGCCCTTGCCGCGGCGGCCGCGACGGTCGCGTTGCGGCGGCACGCCCGGGGGCACTCGCCGGGGCCGGGGCAACCCCGCACCGGCGGCCGGGATCTGCGCGATGTCCGCCTCGTGGTCGGCTCCGGCGGGGTGCTGCGCCACGGTGGTGGGCGTCAGGTCCTCGACGCAGTGCTCGGCGACACCGCCGGTGGCTGGGCCGCCCCGGTGCGGGCCCGCACGGTGGTCGACGAGCGTTACGTGCTGGCCGCGGCCGGGTTGTTGTCGATCGATCATCGTGACGCCGCGGCGCGCCTGGTGAACTCGCTGTAACTCGATCGGGTACGTCACATGACACGCCGAGGAACGCGACACGCCAGAGTGCGGGGGCGGTGGTTGACAGGCGGGCGGGGGCTGGACGTACCGTCTTCAGGTCCTGAGCACGGCAAGCGATCGATGTCCTCTCGTTCCCTCCGCCAACTGGCCGCAGTCCTCGCAGGGGTCGCGCGTTCAGCCAGGTCCAGTCGGTGGGGGTCGGCGGGGCGGATGCGGACCGATCGCACCGTTCGGTGGGCGGAGGGTCGTGCCGGCGCCAGTAGACAACGGTTCGGCGGGGGCAGCCAGTCCTCGGCGGGTCGGTCCGAAGGCGTACGGGACCGTCCTGCGACCCACCGGCCGTGCCCGGGAGCACGGAGAGCACCCGAAGGCGCGGCCGGATCACGGCCGCGCCTTCTCTCGCGCACCGTTCGCCCGGTAGCCTTCCGCGGGTGGAAATGACGCTCCGGCCACCGGCCGCGCCGCAGGTCAGCGCCGCGGCCGCGCCCGGCCCGCTCAGGCTGCGCCTGGCCGTGCCCCTCGCTGTGCTCGGCGGGCTGGCGCTGCTGCTGGCGTTGCCGCCCTACGACCTGTGGTGGCTGTCCCCGGCCGGGGTGGCGCTGGTCGCCGTCGCCACCCACCGCCGCCGGCTGCGGGCCGGTTTCGGGGTCGGCTTCGTCGCCGGGGTCGTGCTGTTCTTCCCGCTGCTCAACTGGACCAGTTTCGCCGCCGGGTGGCTGCCGTGGGCGCTGCTCGCCACCGCCGAGGCCACCTATCTGGGGCTGACCGGCCTGGCCACCGCCTGGCTGTCGCCGCTGCTGGACCGGCGCCGGTTCCTGTGGCCGGTGCTGCTCGGGCTGCTGTGGGTGGCCCAGGAGGCGGCCCGGGACCGGGCCCCGTTCGGTGGTTTCCCGTGGGGGCGGCTCGCGTTCAGCCAGGGCGATGCCCCCGCGCTGCGGTTCGCCGCCTACGGCGGGGCCCCGCTCGTCACGTTCGCCGTGGCCGCCGCCGGCGGGTGCCTGGCGGCCCTGGTGTGGCAGCGGCCGTCCCGCGGCGCCCTCGGCCATCTGGTGGCCCTCGCCGCCCTGACGGTGGCGCCGGCCGCGCTGCCGCTGCCGGCGCCGGCCGGTCCCACCAAGGTCGTCGCGATCGTCCAGGGCAACGTGCCCCGCCTCGGCCTCGACTTCAACGCCCAGCGGCGGGCCGTGCTCGACAATCACGTCAAGGCCACCCTGGGTCTCGCCGGCGAGGTCGAGGCCGGCCGCCAGAAGCAGCCCGACCTGGTGATCTGGCCGGAGAACTCGAGCGACATCGACCCGCTGCAGAACCAGGACGCCGCCCAGGAGATCGCCGCGGCGGCCGCCGCGATCGGGGCCCCCATCCTGGTCGGGGCGGTGCTGCGCACCGACAACCCGGCCGACATCAAGAACGCCGGCATCCTGTGGAACCCGGGCACCGGCCCCGACCTCGCCCAGACGTACGTCAAGCAGCATCCGGTGCCGTTCGCCGAGTACATGCCGCTGCGTTCGATCGCCCGTCTCGTCTCCGACAAGGTCGACCTGGTCCGGAACATGCTCGCGGGCGACCATCCGGGGGTGATCAGAACGTCGGCGCTGACCCTCGGGGACGTGATCTGCTTCGAGGTGGCCTACGACGGCATCGTCCGGGACACCGTCACCGGCGGGGCGCAGATCCTGGCCGTGCAGACCAACAACGCCACCTTCAACGCCGCCGAGGCCCGCCAGCAGCTGGCCATGGTGCGCCTGCGGGCCGTCGAACACGGCCGGGAAGCCCTGATGGCGTCCACCGTCGGCGTGTCGGGATTTGTCGGGACGGCGGGGGACGTGCACGAGGAGAGCGGCTTCAACGAGGCATCGGTGATGGTGCGCGCAATGCGGCTCGACGGATCGCGTACGCTGGCCACTCGCTTGGGTGTTCGGCCCGAGATGGCGGCCGTGGCCCTGACGGCTGCCGCCCTGGCCTGGGCGTTCGTTCTGCGGCGCAACCGGCGGGCCGGTGTACACCTCGGGGAAGCGAAGGCGGAGGAACGGTGAGCGAGGCGGAAGGCTACCCGGGAGTTGGACGGGTCCTCGTGGTCATCCCGACGTACAACGAGGCGGACAACATCCGCAAGATCACCGGCCGCGTCCGCAGCGCGACGCCGGACGTCGACATCCTGATCGCCGACGACAATTCACCCGACGGCACCGGCACCATCGCCGACGAGCTGTCCACCGCCGACGACCACATCTTCGTGCTGCACCGGGCCGGCAAGGAAGGCCTCGGCGCCGCCTACAAGGCCGGTTTCGCGTGGGCCAAGAACAAGGGCTACGACGCGGTCGTCGAGATGGACGCGGACGGTTCGCACGCCCCCGAGGAACTGCCGAAGCTGCTCGACGCGCTGCGCGACACCGACGCCGTGCTCGGCACCCGCTACATCCCCGGCGGCAGCGTGCACAACTGGCCGATGCACCGGCTGCTGCTCTCCCGCGGCGGCAACATCTACATCCGCATGGCGCTCGGCATGCCGTTCCGGGACGCCACCGGCGGCTACCGTGCCTACCGGATGCCGGTCCTCGACGCGATCAACGTCGACACGGTCGCCTCCACCGGTTACTCGTTCCAGGTCGAGCTGGCCTGGCGGACGTACAAGAACGGCTTCCGGATGGCCGAGGTGCCGATCACGTTCACCGAGCGCGAACACGGCGTCAGCAAGATGAGCGGCAACATTTTCAAGGAACAGCTGCTCAGGGTCACCGTGTGGGGTCTGACCGCGCGCCGCGAGGCCCTGCTGAGCCGCTTCGGCCGGCGTCCGCGCCAGGGTTCCACCTGGCCGTGACCGAGCATCGGCGTGTCATGCTGGAATCCGTTCGCATGACACCCGGGAGGTCCGCATGCAGCGTCGAGGATTGGCCCTGCTGCCGGTGGGGCTCGCCGTGTTGTCGGTGGCCGAGGTGGTCGTCTTCCTGAGCGTGGCCCACGCCATCGGTTTCGGCTGGGCCGTGCTGGTGATGGCCGTCACCATGCTCGTCGGGATGAGCCTGCTGCGCCGCGAGGGCATCAAGGGCTGGCGGGGTTTCCAGGCCGCCGCCGCCGAGGGCCGCCCGCCGGGCGCGCAGGTGGCCAACTCGCTGGCCGGACTGGGCGCGGCCCTGCTGCTCGCCGTGCCCGGCTTCATCACCGCCGTCATCGGCCTGGTCCTGCTGATCGGCCGCCCGTTCACCAAGCGGGCGATCGAGCGTTACACCGAGCGCCGGGTCGGCGCCGCCGTGGCCGGCGACCTGTTCGGCCCGCGCCGGGTCCGGGTGCGCCGCGGTGAGCCGGTCGTGGTCGCCGAGCACGACGAGACCCCGGTGCGCACCGCGCCGGTGGCCGCCATCGAGGGTGAAGTGATCGAGGGCGAAGTCCTGCGCTGAACACCCCTGGACAGCACGAAGGCCGACCCGAATCGGGTCGGCCTTCGTCGTTCGTGCGGTGGGTCTCAGCGGCCCCGGCGGGTCCGGACTTCCTGCAGGCGCTCGTTGAGGATGTCCTCGAGCTCCGAGATCGACCGCCGCTCCAGGAGCATGTCCCAGTGCGTACGCGGCGGCTTCGCCTTCTTCTGCTCCGGCTCGTTACCGTCCACCAGGCGGGCGACGCTGCCGTCGAACTTGCACTCCCAGGTGGCGGGCACCTCGGCGTCGACGGCGAACGGCACCTCGAACTGGTGACCCTTGACGCAGAGGTATTCGCGGGTCTGCCGGGGAGCCAGCTCGGTGTTGCGGTCGGACTCGTAGCTGACTGCGCCAAGACGGCTTCCGCGCAGCATGCGTTCGCCCATGATCGGCTTTCCCCTCGCTCGTGGTGCTGCTCTCGTCGGTGTAACGAAAGGGACGGCCGTGAGATTCCACGGTCGCCAAAGTCTCCGGCCCACCGTTGTGACGGCGGTGTTAACGCTACGAGCGTAACCGGCAACGGCCCTTACCGGTCACCGCCGTACCCCGCCGAAGTGGACCTTGGTCCACTTTACGGGGTTATGCCTGTTCTGCGGGTACTGCGACGTCGGTCACTCAACCGATTACCCAATAAAACCCAGCCACATTCCGCCGTACGCCTGGAATTATTCGTCCGCAGGTCGCCAGAACTGAGCATAGTTCAGCGCGCCTTCACCTACCGCCGCCCGCCTCGCCGGCCAGCCGGCCGGCGGGTTCGCGCCGCCGCCCCGGCCGCCCCGTGGCACCTGCGCAAACCCGCCACGGCCCGGCTCCAAGATCATCCGTCGGCACGACCGGTGGCCGGCGCCGGGCCTCCACCGGTCCCCGCGCGTCCTCGACCCCTGGCGCCGAGGCCACCGCCCGGCAGTCCGCGGCGCGGTCGGCGGTAGTGACAATTCGCACTCCGCCGGTGCCGCGGATCCGGCGCCGCATCCTGCGGTCCGCAATCACCCCGCCGCCAGCCGGTGGGTCAGCAGGCCGGCCATGGCGCGCACCCCGAGACCGATCGCACGCTCGTCGGCGGCGAAGTCGAGGGTGTGCGGTGCGCCGTTCATCCCCGTCCCGGCATCCGCCACACCGAGATAGAACATCGCGCCCGGCGCCTCGTCGAGGAACAGGGCGAAATCCTCGCAGTTGTGCGGCCAGGACGCCCGGCCCCACAGGACGGACTCCGGTCCCAGCGCCGTGCTCAGGTAGTCCCCGGCGGCCGCGCTGAGATCGACCGAGTTGACCATGGCGGGGAACGGATCGCCGTAGGGATACTCGACGTGGCCGCCCGCCTGCGCCGCGAGCCGTTCGATACGCAGGCGCAGCTCCGGGAAGAGCTCCTGCGGCCACACCTTCAGCATGAGGCCGGCGGCGGGCGGCGCCTCCGGCGTGTGCTCGCTCCACTGGACGACGCTCACCGACTCCTGGATCGAGGCGGCGATCCGCGGGTCCAGCACCGCGTGGAAGCGGGCGTGATAGTCGTCGACGCTCCGTGGGGGCTCGACCGTGTTGATCTTCGCCACCTCGGCCGCGACGGCGGCGAGCGCCGCGTCGTCCCCGCCCGGCAGCACGATCCGCAGGTTGTCGACCCCCGGCAGCCCGTACCCCGGGGACACCGTGAGCGTCCCGGCCGGGAACGGGGCACAGTGCAGCGCATAGCTCTCGCGCGGAGCGAGCTTCTGCACCAGCCCGGTCGCCAGCATCGCGCGGGCACCCTGCAGGGGCTCCTCGGCCGGCTGGAAGACGAACGCCAACCGGCCCCGCACCCGGGTGGAGTCCCGGGCCAGGGTGCGGGCGACGCCGACCCCGATCGCGGTGTGCAGGTCGTGCCCGCACAGGTGGGCGACCTCGGGGACGCGCGAGGCGAACCCCTCGTCGAAGACCCGGCCCGACCGGGGGAAAGGCAGCGCGTTGTGGCGTACGTCGACGGCGTCCAGGTCCGCCCGGTACACCACCGTCGGGCCGTCCGCGGAACCGTCGAGCACCGCCAGCACGCCGTGCCCGCCGACACCGGTCGTCACCCGCAGCCCGGCGGCGCGCAACTGCTCCGCGACCAGACCCGCGGTCTGCCGCTCCGCCCCGGCCAGTTCGGGATGACGGTGGATCTCCCGGCGCAGCTCGATCAGTTCGTCGTCGATGGTCGTCACCGGTGCATACTGCCCACAATCGACGATCCCCCGCATCACACTTACGCCCGCCGGTGGATCAGCTGCGGCCGAGCATCTCGGCGGTCAGGACGGTGCCGCCCAGACCCCAGCCGCCCTCGGCGACCTCGTCGACCAGGACGAGGGTGGTGGCGCGGGCGCGTTCGCCGTACACGTCGGCGTAGGCATCGGTGACGGCGTCGATGAGCTTCTTCTTCGACTCCGGGGTCAGGGTGTCGGCGGGCACTTTCAGGTTGGCGAACGGCATGACGGGTGTTCCTCTCGGGTGCGGTGACGCGGTTTCAGAGTGCGGCGTTCGGGGCCAGCAGATCCTCGATGCCGATGCGGTGGTAGAACTCGGCCCGGATGCGGTCGGCGACGGCGGCGACCACCTCGCTGCCGTCCCGGCTGGGATCGACGTGGGTGCGGTAGGGCCGCTCGCTCGCGGGCCGGCCGATGACGCGGACGATCTCGTCGGCGACCGCCGGGGCCTCGGCGTCCGGTGGGATCAGGCCGGCCAGGCGCGGGCCAGGGTGTGCGCGGTCAGCCGGCCGAAGCCGCTGGACGCGCCGGTGACCAGGACGACGGCCATCAGATGATCCCCCCGTTGGCGCGCACGATCTGGCCGTTGACCCAGCGCCCGCCCGGTCCGGCCAGGAACGCGACGACCTCGGCGAGGTCGGCCGGGGTACCGAGCCGTTCCAGCGGGGGCTGCTTGGCCAGCCGCTCGACGGTCGCCTCGTCCTTGCCGTCGAGGAACAGGTCGGTGGCGGTCGGGCCGGGGGCGACGGCGTTGACGGTGACGTCGCGTCCGCGCATCTCGCGGGCCAGGATGAGGGTCATCGCCTCGACGGCGCCCTTGCTGGCGGCGTAGGCGCCGTAGCCGGGGAACTGCAGGCCGACGACCGAGGTGGAGAACAGCACGATCGCGCCGCCGGTGCGGACCCGGCGGGCGGCCTCGCGTGCCACGACGAACGTGCCGCGGATGTTGGTGCGGTGCAGCGCGTCGAGGTCGGCGAGGTCCAGGTCGGCGATCGGGGACAGCGACATGCGGCCGGCGGAGTTGACGACGACGTCGACGCCACCGAAGGACTGCTCGGCGGTGTCGAACAACTTGGCGACCGCCTGCTCGTCGGCGATGTCGGCGCGGCCGGCCACGGCCTGCCCGCCGGCCGCGGTGATCTGTTCGACGACCTGCTTCGCCGCGGCGTCGTCGCCGGCGTAGCCCACGACGACGGCGTGCCCGGCGGCCGCCAGGGTGGTGGCGGCGGCGCGCCCGATGCCCCGGGAAGCGCCGGTGACGACGGCGACTCGTTGGTCGGCCATGATTCTCACCTTCAAGATCAATAGTGACGATAGCTGTTCCGCGTATCGCTGATATGACGAACGTAGCAGGCATCCGCGATCACCGCTAGCGCTGTGCCGTAGCATTGATTCGTGAGCGATGTCTCCCGCCGTCAGCGCGGCTCCACCGGCCCTGGTAACGACACCGTCGTCCGGGCGGCCCTGATCGCGGCCGCCGAGCGGCAGCTCGCCGCCGCCGCGGACGGCGACATCGCCACCCGCGCGGTCGCCGACGAGGCGGGAGTGACCCAGCCGGTGCTCTACCGGCTCTTCGGGGACAAGCGCGGCCTGCTCGACGCCGTCGCCGACGCCGGTCTCGAGCGCTACGCGATGCGCAAGACCGAACTCGAGGTCACCGACGACCCGGTCGCCGACCTGTACGCCGGCTGGGCCGACCACATGGCCTTCGCCGCCGCCAACCCGGCGCTCTACCAGCTGATGTTCACGCCTCGGCCGCAGTCGGTGGCGACCACCTACCAGCGCATCCTGCAACTTCTCGAGGCCACCCTGCTGCGCTGCGCCGCCACCGGCGCCCTGACGACGACACCGCGCCTGGCCGCTCAGCTGATCCTGCCCGCCAACATCGGCGTCGCCCTCGGCCGGATCGCCCAGCCCGCGCTGTTCGACGACCCCACCCTGTCGCACCGGGCCCGCGACGCCGTCTTCGCCGCCGTGCTGACCCACCCGGCCGCCTCCAGCGGCCCGGACCCGGTCCGCGCCGCCGCCCGCCGGCTGCGCTCGCAGCTCTCCCTGACCGGCACCGACCGGCTGGAACCGGTCGAGGCCGCCCTGCTGGACCGCTGGCTCGCCCGCCTCGACGAACCGGACCCGGCGGGCTGACCAGCCGGCTTCGGGCTCCCGCCCCGCGACGTCTCCGCAGTGCTCAGGCCGGGGCCGGGGCCACCCCGGACGCGGCGCCGGGCCTCACGGCGTGACGGTGTGGACCGCGCCGACCCGCAGGAACTCCAGGCGTTCCGCGGTGGTGCTGCCGGCCGCCGCGGTGTAGACCGTGATCCGCAGGTCGGAGCCCGTAACGGTGAGCACGTCACAGTCCAGCACCAGATCACCGACCAACCGGTGGTGGATCGTCTTGGCGGAGCTGAGATGCCGGCCGGCGACGCCCGAGCGCCACAGGCTCTCGAAGCGGGGGCTGGCCGCGGAGACCTCGGCGACGAGGGCACGCAGCTGTTCGTCCTGCGGGTAGGTGGTGACGGCCTGACGCAGGTCGGCGACCAGCGCCCGGTCGATCTCCTCGGCCGGCCCGTGGGTGTTCGCCCAGTCCGGGGGCGCGCCGAAGGTCGCCCGGATGACGTTGCGGTCGGCCGCCGGACTGCCCGCCGGGTCACCGCAGACGGCGCTCCACAACGGATTCCAGGTGATCAGGCTCCAGTCCGCCGCGTAGACCGCCACCGGGTAGTCGGTCATCCGGATGAGCAGCCGCTGGACCCCGGGCGGAATGTGCACCGGCACCGTCCGGCCGGACGGGACCGGCAGCCCGGCGGCCTGATGCAGAAGGGCGTTCTCCGCCTCGTCGAGTTGCAGCGCGCGGGCCAGCGCGGTCACGATCGGCCGGCTGGGCCGCCGCGACCGGCCCTGCTCCAGGCGGACCAGATAGTCGACGCTCACCCCGGCCAGGCCGGCCAGTTCCTCCCGGCGCAGCCCTTGCGCCCGGCGCCGGCCGTGCCCGGACAGGCCCACGTCGGCGGGGGAACACCGGTCCCGCCACGCCCGCAGAAGACCACCCAGATCGTTCGTCATGGCCCCATGATGGCCGCGTTCCCGGCGGGTTGCCTGGTAACGCCGTTCCTACCGAAGCGGCGGGCCCTGGCTACCCGGTCGGCACCGGCCGACCCTCGACCTATGACACCATCTCTCGCCGGCTGTACCGTCGTGATCACCGGAGCCGGCAGCGGCATCGGCCGCGCCACCGCCCGTACCCTGGCCGCCCGGCACGCCCGGGTCGTCCTCGCGGTCCGCGACCTGGACCGGGGCCGCGCCGCCGCCGCCGACCTGCCCGGCCGGGCCGAGGTGCGCCGCCTCGACCTGGCCGACCTGTCCTCGGTCCGCGCGTTCGCCGCGGCCTGGCCCGAACCGGTCGACCTGCTGATCAACAACGCGGGGGTGATGATGTCACCGCCGGACCCGACGGTCGACGGCTTCGAACCGCACTTCGGCATCAACCACCTGGGTCACTTCGCCCTCACCAACCTGCTGCTCCCGCAGATCACCGGCCGGGTCGTCACCGTGTCCGCCGGTGGGCACCAGGCCGGCACCCTGGACCTGGACGATCCGCACCGGCGGAACCGCCCCTACCGGCCGTTCGCCGCGTACGCCCAGTCCAAGCTGGCCAACCTGCTCTTCACCGCCGAACTCCAGCGCCGCCTCACCGCGTCCGGCTCGGCCGTCCTCGCCACCGCCGCCAACCCCGGGCTGGCCGCCACCAACCTGCTCAGCCACGGCGGCAGCCGGGCGGCCCGCTGGACGAACGCCCTGCTGCGCCCGCTGTCCCAGACCGAGGAGGGCGGCGCGCGAACCACCGTGTACGCCGCCACCGCCGACCTGCCCGGCAACAGCTACATCTCACCGGGCGGCGTGACCCAGTCCCGGGGCCGCCCCAAGGTCACCACCCCGTCGAAGGCCGCCCGCGACCCCGAACTCGCCCGCCACCTCTGGAACCTCTCCGAGAGCATGACGGCCACCACGTTCCCGCTGCCCCTGCGCAGCGGGTCGTAGCTGGGCGCCGGTCAGCCGGCAGCCGGGGCGGGGTGAGCCGGGGCGGGGTGGGCCGGGGCGGGTTCGGCGGGGGAGCGGGTGGGCTGGGCCGGTGCGGCCGGCGGACGGGCGCCGCCGAGCGAGGCGAGGGCCGAGGCCAGGTCGCTCACCTGGGTGGACAGCTGCGCGGCGCGGGCCTGGGCGGCGTCGGTCTCGGCGTGGGCGGTGGTGAGGCGGCGTTCCAGGTCGGTGACGTCCTGGCCGGCGCGGGCGGCGGTGCGTTCGAGGTCGGCGCGGGCCAGGACGGCGGCGTCACGGTCGGCGGCGGTCGCGGTCAGGTTCCGGCGGAGCTCGGCGATCTCGGTCTCGGCGGCGGTGCGTGCGGCGGCGGCTTCCTGGCGTACGGCGTCGAGCTCCACGGCCAGTTTCGCCCGCGCCGTCTCGAGGTCGCCGGCGGACTTACCGAGCTCGTCGGCCCGCGTGGCGGCCTGCTGGGTCTCGCGGACCGAAGCGGCGAGGTCGCGTTCGAGGGTGTCGCGCTCGCGGCGTACGTCATGAAGTTCGGCCTTGGTGTTGGTCAGCTCTTCGCGGGCCTGGTCCCGGAGGGTGGCCAGTTCGTCGCGGGCGGCGTCGCGTTCGGCCTCGGCGCGTTCCCGCAGGGCCGCGGCGGTGGTGGCGTCGCGGTGGGCCTCGTCGCGCTGGGTGCCGGCCTGTTCGGCCTGCTGGGCGGCGGTGGCGGCCCGGAGTTCGGCCTGTTCGGCCTGCTCGCGGGCCTCGTCACGGTCGGCCACGGCGGCGGCGGTGAGTTGCTGGGCGGTGGCCGCGGTGGCTTCGGCGCGCTCGGCGTCCCGGCGGGCGTCGTCGCGTTCGGTGTGTGCGGCGGCCAGTTGACCGGACGTCTCGGCGCGTAGTTCGGCCAGTTGCCGCTCGACGCCGGCGGGGGAGAGCTCGGAGTGCAGGGCGTCGGTGAGGGTCTCGACGAGCTGGTCGAGCCGGTCGACGACCTCCCAGGTGCGCGCGACCTGCCCGGCGAGGCCGGGGGAGGACCGGTGCCGCATCCGGTTGTTACGGGAGGCGCGCTGGCACTCGCCGTCGTTGTCCCGGCAGTACCGGAAGGGCCGTCCGGCCGAGGCCCGCTGCGGGACGGGTCGTCCACAGTGGGCGCAGGGGCGGGACTCCAGGGTGGCGTCGTTGTCGCTCATGGCCCGCTCACCCTAGGCGGGCCGGGCGGGGAGATCGCGTCACCACACCGGCGGGACTTTATCATCCTAGGACGCTTTACGCGGGGTGCGCTGCGTCATCGACACACGGGTCCACCCAAAGGTCAACACCAAAAAGGAATCAACGACCGACTGGCCTGCAGATTCGGGTGAGTCAGCCGACGAGAACCTCGTCGGCCCAAGTGGTGATGGCGGTCAGGACCGGGGCGCGGCCGGCGAACATGGCCGTCAGGTCGCGGGTGTCGTAGGCGGCTTTGCGGGGTTTCGGCTGGGCGGCGTAGACCAGCATCCTCGGCGCCAGCCAGAAGTACTTCGCGGCTCCGGTCGTCTTGATCGCCCGGTGGACCAGCGCCGGGTCGACGGCCGGCGACATGCCCTTCTGGTAGGCGGTCGCCACGCCGGTCAGCACCTGGTCCAGGTGGCCGAGGTCGATCAGGCCGTCCAGGAACGTGTCGAGGGCGAGGTTGGCGGCGTCCTCACCGATCGCGCCGGGGCCGACGAACGCCCAGTCGAGCAGGGCGGGGCCGTGGTCGGTGACGATCAGGTTCATCGGCCAGACGTCGTGGTGGCACAGGGTGCGGGGCAGCTGGTCGGCGAGGGCGAGCAGGGTGTGGCGGTTGTCCCAGAGCCGGCGCAGGGCTTGGCGTAGTGGGGTGGGCCAGGTGCTGGTGGCCGCGGGGTGGTTCCAGTCGAGGTCGTCGGGGACAGGTTGGGCGAGGGTGTAGTCGCGGAGCCAGTCGCGGGCGAGCCACGGGTAGGTGGGTGGGTTGTCGAGCCAGGTGGCTTGGGCGGCGCCGAGGCGGTGGGCGAGGTCGGTGAGGTCGGCGGGGGTGGCGGCTGGTCCGGGGGTGCCGGGCAGGTCTTGGAGCCAGAGGCCGGCGTGGTCGTCGCGGTGTTCGACGGTGAGCAGGCGGGGGGCGGCGACGTGCGGGAATGCGGTTGTGGGCAGCTCCGCCTCGTACGCTTCGAGTTCTCGTCGCCAGTAGTTGAAGTGGCCTGGGTCGTTGCTCGCGGGTAGGTGGGCGGCGGCGCCTTGGCGGTGGGCGACGGCGATTTTGAGGATGGCGGTGTCGTTGTCGCGGTGGATGCGCCAGACGCCGCCGGTGACTTCGTTGGCGTGGCTGTAGGTGAGTTCGTCGGCGGTCCAGCCGGGTCGCAGGAAGTCGTCGAGCCCCGTCATGCGGGGGAGTTTAGCCGACGATGATTCTGCCCTGGACAATTTTTGTTTTCGGTGCGAGCCTGGTCGGCATGCACGATGTCGCCGTGATCGAGGACCCGGCCGCCGCCGAGGTCAGTCTGGATCCCATTCGCACCCGATTGCTCGCCGAGTTGGTCGAGCCAGGTTCGGCCACCATGCTGGCGAGCCGGGTGGGTCTGCCTCGGCAGAAGGTCAATTACCACCTGCGCACGCTCGAGCAGCACGGGCTGATCGAGCTGGTGGAGGAGCGTCGCAAGGGCAATGTCACGGAGCGGTTGTTGCGGGCGACCGCGGCGTCTTATGTGATCTCGCCGGCGGCGTTGGCGGCGGTGGCGCCGGATCCGGGCCGGGCGCCCGATCGGTTGTCGGCGCGGTGGTTGTTGGCGGTGGCGGCGCGGCTGGTGCGTGATGTCGGGTCGTTGTTGACCGGGGCGGCGCAGGCGAGGCAGCGGGTGGCGACGTTCGCGTTGGACGGGGAGGTCCGGTTCGCGTCGGCGGCGGATCGGGCGGCGTTCGCGGCGGAGTTGGCGGCGAGCGTGGCCGGTCTGGTTTCGAGGTATCACAGCGAGTCGGGGCGTAAGCATCGGTTGGTGGTGGCTGTTCACCCGGCTCTGGATTCGTTGGTGGAGGACAGATGAGCAAGGATTTCGAGTCGCGTCATGAGGCGGTGGTCGATGCTTCGGTGGAGCAGGTGTGGGAGGCGATCGCGACCGGGCCGGGGATCACTTCGTGGTTTGTGGGGCGTACTCGGATCGAGGACGGGACGGTGCTCACCGAGTTCGGGGACGGTTGGATCCCGGCTGGTTCGGTGACGGTGGCGGAGCCGCCGCGCCGGTTCGCGTTCGGTAGTGAGCCGGCGGCGGACGGTCGTTTCGTGGCGAACGAGTTCCTGGTGGCGGGCCGGGCCGGTGCGGCGACTGTGCTGAAGGTGGTGAACAGCGGTTTTCTGCCGGGTGAGGATTGGGCCGGCGAGTACGAGGCGATGCGGTTGGGGAATGCGATGTTCTTCGCGTCGCTGGTGGAGTATGTGACGCGTTTCCCGGGCCGGGTGGGTGTGCCGGTGACGGCTTTCGGGCCGCCGGTGGCGGATTGGCCGGCGGCGTGGGCGGCGTTGCGGGGCCGGCTCGGTGCGGCGGAGGTGTTCTTCGAGAACGAGCACACTTTGGGTTTGCGTACGGAGCGGGGTCTGTATCGGTATCTGCGGGGTTTCCACGGTGCGATGGTGGTCAGTCATGTGCTGTTCGAGGGTGATGCCGAGTTTCCGGTCGAGATGGGTTGAGTGAGATGTCTTCTGTCGCGACTGCTGACGGCACTGTCATCGGTTATGAGACGTCGGGGTCTGGTCCGGCGCTGATTTTCGTCGATGGGGCGATGTGTTATCGGGACAATGGGCCGGCCCGGTCGATGGCGGCCGCGTTGTCCGATCGTTTCACCGTTTATCTGTACGACCGGCGGGGTCGTGGGGCCAGTGGTGCGGGTTTGCCGTGGTCGGCGCGGGCCGAGGTGGATGATTTGGCGGCGGTGCTGGCGGTGGCCGGGGGTTCGGCCGTTGTCGTGGGGGTTTCCTCGGGTGCGGTGCTGGCCGCTGATGCGGCTGCGAGGTTGCCGGGGATCACCGGGTTGGCGCTGTATGAGCCGCCGTTCATCGTCGACGGTTCGCGGGCGCCGCGGGAGGCGTCGTTCATCGAGGACATGGAGGCGCTTCTGGCGGCGGGTGACCGGGCGGGGGCGGTGAAGAAGTTCTTGGTTCATGTGGGGGTGCCGCGGTTCGTGGTGGCGGTCATGCCGTTGATGCCGGCGTGGAAACGGCTCACGGCGGTGGCGCATACCCTGCCGTACGATTTGCGGATTCTCGGGGATACCGGGCGTGGGGTGCCGTTGGATTCGCGGCGGTGGGCCGATGTCGGGGTGCCGGTGCTGGTTCTGGACGGCGGGAAGAGCCCGGAGTACATGCGTAATGCGGCGAGGGCGTTCAGTGCGGTGTTGCCGAAGGCTGGTTATCGGACGTTGCCGGGGCAGACGCACATGGTGAAGGCGGCGGTTCTGGGGCCGGCGTGTGCGGAGTTCCTAGGGTAGGGGTCATGACGACTCCGTCGGCGCGGGCCGAGCAGCAGTATGCGGATACGACGGGTAATTTGACGGCGCGGATGGCGGTGCATGAGTTCGGCACCAATCCGCAGGACTGGTATTCGTGGTTGGCTGAGCGGTTGCCGTTGTCGGGGCGGGTGCTGGAGGTGGGTGCGGGTACCGGCCGGTTGTGGTCGACGGTGCCGCACGAGCAGGTGGATCTGACGTTGACGGATGTGTCGGCGGTGATGTGCGCGCGGTTGGCCGGCGTCGCGGGGGCGGTGGTGCGGCGTTGTGAGGCGGGGGCGTTGCCGTTCGCCGACGGCGGTTTCGACACGGTCGTCGCCAATCACATGCTTTATCACGTTGATGATCCGGCGGCGGTGCTGCGGGAGTTCGCGCGGGTGTTGCGCCCGGGTGGCCGGCTCGCGGTGGCGACGAACGGGCGGCGGCACATGGCCGAGCTCAAGGATCTGGGTACGGGGATGGGTACGCACAGCGAGGTCACGGAGGTGACCGGTCCGGCTCTGGTGGGTGCGGTTTTCGACGACGTCCGGGTGCAGGACTACCCGGATGTGTTGGAGATCCCGTCGGTGGAGCCGGTGGTCGCTTATCTGGGCAGCATGTGCGAGGTGCCGTTGACCGAGGAGCGGGTCGCTGTGGTGCGGCGGGTGGTCGGGGAGCGGATCGCCGCCGAGGGGGTGTTCCGGGTGCGTAAGCATGTCCTGCTGATCACGGCAACCCGGCGGTTGCCGTGATCAGGTCAGACGGTGACGGTTTCGCGTGTCTGCTCGCGGACCGGGCGGGTGGCCAGGGCCGCGAAGGCGAGGCCGAGGGCCGACCACATGACGGCCTGGGTGCCGAGTGAGGCGATCCGGAAGTTCCACAGCAGGTCGGCCGGGAAGGTGCCGGGCACTTCGTCGATCGTGGGCAGCAGGACGTAGCCGACGGTGACCACGACGAGGAAACCGGCGGTGGCGGCGAGGGCTTGGCGCCATTGGTCGTGCTGGGTGCGGGCGGCGACGACCGCGGCCCAGACGGCGACCAGGCCGATCACGACGATCGCCAGGTAGCTGATGGTGCGCTGGTCGATGGTGTCGGGGTTGCCGACCGCGGGTGGGTTGGGCGGGTATTTCAGGTAGGGCACGAGGACGATGCCGAGCAGGGCCGCCCCGGCGAGGCCGAGGGCGGCGCGGGTGTCGCTGGGGGTGCGCAGGCGGCGGCGCAGCACTGTGTACGCGGTGGCGAGCAGTCCGCCCATGGCCGCGCCGTACAGTGCGGTGGCGAGGAACAGGCCACCTTTTTGGCCGTCGCGGCTGACGAGTTCGTCGGCGTGGTGGCCGTCGTCGCCGGTGGCGTGGGCGTTGGCTTCCTCGATGGCGATGGCCGCGTCGACCTTGGGTTCACCGACGGTGTAGGCGAACACGCCCGCGAGGAGTCCGGCGATGAGGCCGGCGAGCAGGCCTCGGATCAGCAGGGCGCCGTAGCTTTTGGCGGGGCCGTTCAGTGGCACGGGACACCGAGCAGGTGCCGGCCGTCGTGCATGAGTTCGTGGAGGTACATTCCGCTGCGGGACACCGCGCCCTGGTCGAAGGCGACCAGGTAGGTGATGAGCAGCATCAGGGCGACCACGGCGAGGGCCGTCCAGAGCAGGCGCGGCGAGACGACAGGCGTGGTGATCGTCTGGGCTTTGGGCATGGTGCGAGAACCTCCTTGCGGGATGGCGCGTCCCGTTGTGCAGGCTGCGACGGGTGAGTGTCCTGACTCACGGGAGCGGGCTCCCGTTCACAGTGGCGCGACCGCACCGGACTTTCACCGGTTTCCCTCACGACGCCGCAGGTTGGTGCCCACAACCTAACCGGGCGGCGTCGTCGGGCACAACCGGGCTGGGCCGCTCGGGTCGCTGCTTCTCGGTAGCATCCACGGGAATCGCTGAACGGGGAGGGCGACGATGGTTCGCAGGGTGCTGGCGGCGGTGGCGGTGCCGGCCGTGCTGGTGGTGCTGCCGGCCCCGGCGGCGTGGGCGGCGAACGTGTGTCAGTCGTTGCCGGGTAAGGCGGCGGTGTTCAAGGGTGTGCCGGTCGAGGATCAGGTCTACGCGCCGAAGCGGCTGGCCCAGTTCGCCACCGGTAAGGGCATCCGGGTCGCGGTGATCGATTCCGGGGTGGACGCGGGTCATCCGCAGCTCAGCGGGCGCGTGGCGGCGGGCCGGGATTTTCTGCACGGCGATCCGGACGGCCGGCAGGACTGTGTCGGTCACGGCACGGCCGTGGCGAGTGTGATCGCTGCGCGGCCGGTCGCCGAGACCGGTTTCCAGGGGCTGGCCCCGGACGTGACGATCGTGCCGGTGCGGATCAGTGAGCAGGAGGAGGTCGAGGGCAAGGCGGTCGGTGACCGTGGTTCGCCGACCCGGTTCGCGGAGGCGATCACCTGGGCGGTCGACGTCGGCAAGGTCCAGGTGATCAATCTCTCGCTGGTCATGTCGGACGACGACGGGAAGGTGTCGGCCGCGGTGCGGCGGGCCCACGACAAGGGTGTGGTGGTGGTCGCCGCGGTGGGTAACCATGCCACGGACGGCAATCCGACCCCGTTCCCGGCCGATGACGAGGGTGTCATCGGGGTCGGCGCGATCGGTTCCGACGGGGTGCGGGCGGATTTCTCCCAGCGTGGTGACTATGTCGATCTGGTGGCGTTCGGTAAGCCGGTGACGGTCGCCGCCCGGGGTTCCGGTCATGACAATGTGCAGGGCACCAGTTTTTCCACCCCGTTCGTGTCGGCGACGGCGGCGCTGATCCTGCAGCGGTTCGGCAGGCTGTCCCCGGACGAGGTGTTGCGCCGGTTGCAGGCCACCGCCGATCCGGCGCCGGGTGGGGCGCGCAGCGACGAGTACGGGGCGGGGGTGCTCAACCCGTACCGGGCGCTGACCGAGACGTTGGGGCTGGCCGGGCATGCCCCGGCCGCGCCGGTGGTGGTGCGGGCCGTTGATCCGGTCGCCGAGGCGCGGGCGGCGCGGCGCGCGGAGTCGCATCGCGCGGCGGTGTGGTTCGCCGCGATCGGGGCGGGTGCTGTCCTGCTGATCGGTGGCGCCGCGATCGTCGTCCGGCAGGGCCGCCGGCGCGGCTGGCGCCCGGCGGCGCCGGGCCCGCGCTGACCTGTCGCCACCCGGCGGTTGCCTAGCCCAGCAGGCGTAACACCTCGGCGGTGGACTCCGTCGCGGCGGGCAGCAGCGGCAGGCGTACGGCGGGGGTGGGAATGTGGTTCTCGGCGTGCAGGACGGCCTTGACCACAGCGGGGTTGGGTTCGGCGAACAGGGCGGCCGACAGCTGGGACAGGCGGTGACCCGACCGGCGGGCCCGGGTGACGTCGCCCTGTTGCCAGGCGGTCAGCAGCGCGACGAAGTCGGCGGTGGCGAGGTGCGCGGAGGCGAGGATCGCGCCGTGCGCGCCCAGGGCCAGCAACGGGGAGATGAGCTGGTCGTCCCCGCCGAGGACGGCGAAACCCGGGGGCGGGGCGGCCAGCAGGGCCACCACGTCGGCGTCGATCGCTCCGGTGGCCAGTTTGACGCCGGCTATCCCGTCGACGGCGGCGAGGCGGGTCAGGGTCCGCACCGACAACGGCTGGGCGGTGCGGTACGGCACGTGGTAGACGATCAGCGGAACCGGGGAAACCGCGGCCAGCGCCGACAGGTGGGCGGTGACACCGTCCTCGCCGGGTCGCAGAAACGGCGGGACCAGGGTCAGCGCGGCCACCACGGCGGGCCGGCCGGCGAGGGCGCGCAGTTCGTCGGCGGTGTTGGCGCCCACGGTCAACGGGGCGCCGTGCTCGTGGCAGACCGCGGCGAGCAGGTCGACGACGCCGCGGCGCTCGTCCGGGGTCAGGGAGCCCGGCTCGCCGGTGGTGCCGAGGGCGACCAGGCCGGTCGCGCCGTCGCCCAGCACCCGGTGGGCGAGGGACTCGAGGGCGGCGAACGCCACCGCCCCGGACTCGTCGAACGGGGTGATCATCGGGAGGTGCAGGCCGGTCAGGAGCATGACCTCACGATCCGGCCATGGAGGGTTCACGTCCAGTTAGTTGTGCTGGCGGACAGTTAAGCGCTGCTTCAAGGAGCGGTCCCGGCCGCCACCCCTGGGTCCGGCCACTGTGCGCAACGTTCCCGGACTGCGCGGAACGGCGTGCGCGCCGCACTCACTTCTCGACCGCGACCAGGGAACCGGTCTCCATCGCCACCCACACCAGGCGGTCCTCGACCCATAATCCGTGCGGCTCCCGCCCGGGCAACTGGTGCAGGGTCACGTTCCCGTCGGCGGTGATCCGGGCCAGTTGGGCCGAGCCCCACAGGGTGACCCAGCATCCGCCGTCGGTGTCGGCCGCGACGGCGTGCGGCCGGCAGGCGGCGTCGGCGAAGCTGATCTTCTCCACCGAGCCGGTCGGGTCGACCCGACCGACGCAGCCGCCGGCGATGTCGGCGTACCAGATCCCCGCCGCGGAGGCGGCGACGCCGACCGGCGCGGCGGGTGCCCGGCCCCCGGGTAGTTCGACGATCCGTACCGCACCGTCGTGCACGTAGGCGAGGGCACCGGCGGCGTTGAGCGCAACCCACGGCCGGCCGGCGACGTCGACGGTGAGCATCGCCGCCCGCGCCTCGGGGACAGGCAGGTCGAGCAGGGTCACGTCGCCCGACGCGATGACCACCCGGCCGATCTGGTTGAGGCCCGGTGCGGTGAACCAGACTCCACCGTCAGGTGCGGCGGCTATGCCGTAGGGCGCTGATCCGGGTGCCAGGTCGATCACCCTGTGGTCGCCGGCGACGTCTCGTCGGCTCAGCCGATCGTCGGTGCGGGTGCACCAGAGCGCGCCGTCGGCGGCGACGGCCAGCAGCATCGGACGGCCGTCACCGCGGGGAAGACCCTCGCGCCGGAACGCGGGACCGGTCTCACCGCCGACCGAAGTCTCGGCCGGCGTGAACCGCGCGAGACCCGGGGGAGTCAGGATCGTCAGCCACAAAGCCCCGGCGGCGTCCCCGATCACGGCGTACGGAGCCCAACCGGACGGCAGGACCACCTCACGGCACAGCGGTGGCATCAGCTCTCTCCTCACTTAAGGCTACGGATGTAGCATTAGCTACATGGAGTCAGGTACGCAAGTCCCTTCCGCGTCCCCCGGCGAAACCCGGCCCGGTGGCCGAACCGCCCGCACCCGCGAACGCGTACTCGACGCCGTCGCGTCACTGCTGCTGGAAGGCGGATACGACGCCGTGACCATGGACGCCGTCGCCGCGCGCTCGGGAGTCCATCGCACCACCGTCTACCGCCGCTGGCGCGACACCGGCGGGCTCCTCGCCGACTCCCTCGACGCCGCCCGCGAACACCCGTGGGAACCGCCGGACACCGGCTCCTTGCTGGCCGACCTGGTGGCCATCAACCGCCAGATCGTCGCCGCCCTGACGGAGGAGCCATCGATCACCCGAGCACTCGTCGCGGCGTCGTTCCGCTCACCGACCGCCGCCCAGGCGCTGCGATCCTTCTGGGAGGACCGCTACGCCCGCGCTGCCGTGGCCGTCGACCGAGCCGTCCGCCGAGGTGAGGCCAGGGAGGACATCGACGCGCGACATGTGCTGATCGCTTCCAGCGCACCGATCTTCTACGAGCTCGTCCTCCTGCGCTCCCCGGTGCCGCAGGACATCGCCGAACGCTGCGCCCGAGTAGGCCTCGCCGCAGCGGCCGTCCGCTCCTAAACCCCCTCGACGGCTACACCGCACCTGCAGCGGCAGGCCACCGGCCCGCAGATGCGGAGGCCCGCCAGGTCGGCGACCGCACCCACGCCGACCTGGCCGAGCCGTTCGGCGTGCGCACGTGTCCCAGGTGTGGCTTTGTCAGCCGGTTCGGATACCGGCGAAGGTGGCGGCCACGAGTTGCTGAAGTTCGGTGAGGCGTACCAGGCGGGCGACCGCGGCGTAGACGGCGGTGCCTACGAGACCCGCGGTGCTGAGCGTGACGAGCGCCGCGCTGAGACCGGCGCCGGTCAAGGGGGTCAGCGCGTAAGCGGTGACGGCGCCGCAACTGCCGGCGATCCCGGCAGCGACGGCCACTCGCGCGTGGGTGCGCAGCAGCCGGTGGCCGTCGATGCGGCCGAGCCGGCGGCGCAGAACCGCGGCGGTCGCGATGAGGCCCACGGTGTAGGCGACCGCGTAGGCCAGCGGGATCCCGACGACGATGTCCGCGCGGGGCAGAAGCCAGGTCACGGCGAGACAGCCGGCCACACCCACGACGGTCACCGCGGTGGTGATCAGCGCGGGGGTCCTGGTGTCCTGCAGTGCGTAGAAACCGCGTTGCAGGATCATGTAGCCGGTGAACGGCACCAGGGCCACCCCGAAAGCCGCCACCACCGCGCCGAGCAACCCGATTGCTGTCGGTGAGCTACGCCCGTAGGCGAACAGCAAGGTGGCGATCTGCGGGCCGAGGACGAGCATCGCCACGGCGATCGGGGCGAGGGCCACGACGGCGAGCCGGACGGCCCGGGACAGATCCTCGGTGATCTGCCGATGATCAAGGCGGGCGGCGTGGCGACTGAGCCGGGGCAGCATCGCGGTCATCACCGACAGGGCGATCACCGCGAACGGCATCTGGAACACCGCGAACGCGTTCTGATATGCGCTGATTCCGCCCGGCCCACTGATCGACGCCGCCCGGGTGGCGGCCGCGAGCAGCACCTGGGCAGCCACGACGGACACGAGTACCCAGCCGCCGAGTCGGCCGATCCGGCGGATACCGATACCGCGGGGGTCGAGCCGGGGCCGCACCGCGAAGCCACTGCGGGCCAGCGCCCACACCACCAGGGCCATCTGGGCGAACACGCCCGCGGTGGTGCCGACCGCAAGCAGCAGCAGGTGCGCAGGTGTCATCGACGCGATGCTCGTCGCGCCACCGATCAGCAAGTAGACCAAGCCGACGGCGATCACGATCAGGCTGTTGGCCAGCGGCGCCCACATCGGGGCGGCGAACCTGCCCCGGATGTTGAGCACGGCGCCGGCGGTGGCACTGACGCCGTAGAACAGGATCTGCGGCAGGAAGAAGCGGCTGAACACGACCGCCAACTCACGCTGCTCGCCGGTGAAGCCGGGGGTGTACACCTCGACCAGCCACGGCGCCGACACCATGGCCACCACCGAAACCATGCCGAGGCCGTAGACCATCAGCGACAGCAACCGCTGGGCGTACACCACCCCGTTATCGGGTTCGGTCAGCGCCGCCCGGGCGAGCAGCGGCACCACCACGCTGGCCATCGCACCCCCGACGACAAGCTCGTAAACGGCGTTGGGCAGCGTGTTCGCCACGTTGTAGCTGTCCAACAGCCGGCCACCCAGACCCAGGGCGGAGGCCAACACCACCAGCCGTGCGAAGCCGACGGCCCGTGACGCCGATGTCGCCACCGCCATGCCGCGGCCCGCCCGACCGACCGAGGTTCCTTGCGTCATGTCGACCTTCATAGCGCATCAGCGCCTCCGGCACCGGAATCCAAGGCCGGGCCTCCCGAAGCTACGGCGAGCCGCAAGGTAGGAGATCTTGGCTGGCAGGTTGGGATGGGGCGGCCGCCCCATAGACTTCGGGGCGGCCAGTCTCGTGCCCGAGCACGGCGCCGAGCGGCGCGGATCTCGTCGGCGGCGACCTCGTCGTTGAGCAGCGCGTACAGCTGGGTGGTTTCGGTGAGGCGTGGCCCGAGTCGGCGGCGCACGGCTTCGATGGAGACGCCGGCGTTGATCAGTGCGGTGGCGTGGCTGTGGCGTAGCTGGTGGATGTCGAGGTCTACCCCGGCGGTGGTGCGGTAGCGGGTCCAGCGGTGTCGGGCGGCGTCGTAGGACAGTGGGCCGCCGTCGTCATCCCTGGCGCGTTTCCCTGCTGAGCAGCGGCACCAGGGCCGCGATGGCATAGGCCACGCCGCACAGCAGGGCCAACTGGCCCGCGCCCAGTGCGGCGGCGAGTGGTCCGGTGGCCAGCTGTGACAGTGGGATCGCGATGAACGAGAACAGATCGTCGAACGCCGACACCCGCGACAGCGCCTCCCGCGGCACCCGCGTCTGCAGGGCGGTATCCCAGGTGATGGCCGAGATCGTGAAGCCAAGGCCACCGGCGAATGCCGCCGCTGCCACGATCCACGGTTCGCCGGTGAACCCCAGCGCCAGCAGTGGCAACGCTGGCAGGACGCCGAACAACCGTCCGGTACGCAGTGGCCGTCGGAACACCAGTCGCACTGCCACGATGCTCATCAGCAGCAGCCCCGCTGCGCGGACCGACAACACCGCACCCCAGCCGAGCGGGCCACCGTTTGCGGACACCAGCATCGGGCCCAGCACGTTCCACGGGCCGACGTTGACCGCGTTGACCACCGCGAACGACACGCTGGCCAGCACCACCCAGTGCAGCGACCGGAAGATCCGCCATCCCGCCAGAAGCTCACGGCCTATCCCTGGGACTGCGACCGGCATCCGGCTGATGGCCGGCAGCCGTAGGAAGAGCACCGACGTCAGCAGATAGCTGCCCGCGTCCACGGCCAGCGCCCAGCCTCCGCCGGCTGTGGCAGTGAGCAGACCGGCCGCAGTCGGCGCGATGATACGCACGGCGTGGCCGCTGCTGGCCAGAAGCGCGTTGGCTCGCTGCAGGTCGGTCTCGGCGACGAGGTCGGGCACGATGCCGCGCAGTGCCGGTGACGCGAAGGCACTGGCAGCTCCGGCCACCAGCGAGAGCGCTGCGATCACTGGTAGGTGGTAACGGTCGGTGAACAGCATGACCGCGACGCCCCCGATGGCGGCCGCGCTGACGGTGTTGGCGGCGATCAGCAATGAACGGCGGCTCATCCGGTCGGCCAGTACCCCGCCGAGCAGCAGTAGAGCGAGCATCGGCACGACGTTGGCGGCGAGCACGATGCCCAGGTCGGTCGCCTGGCCGGATGCCTGCAACACGGCCAGCGACAACGCGACCGTGGTCATGGAACTGCCGAACATGTCGATGGTCCGGCCGGCGAAGAACCACCCGAACCGGCCGTGCAGCAGCTGCCGTACCAGGTCGGTGGAGAGATCGGTTGTCACGGCGGTCATCCTGGTCGCGTACCACCGCGGGTTTGAACTCTTGCGGCAGATGCCGCAAGGTCGGCGCATGACCTTGCTCCGTCTAGGCCCCGACGCCCTGCGTGCCAGCCGGTTCGCGCTCTCTCCGCTGGCCGAGACGCTGAGCCGGCTGATCGTGCTGCGCCGCGAGCTTGACGGCGGCCGGCCCAGCCCGCAGGCCCAGGTGTTGGCGGGGTGGCTCGACGGCGATCCGTTTGCGGCCGGTCTGCTGCGGCTGGTGTCGGCCACAAAGTTCCTGCCCGACTTCGTGGCCATCCCGCCGTCGTCGATGACGACCCGCATCGCCGACGAACTGGCACAGATGCGCGCCGTTGCCGACAGCGAGGCGAGAGCCACGATTGCTGAGTCCCGCCGGTTCGCCTGGATGACCAGCAGCATCGCCTGGGCCGACGCCGACGGGATCACCACCTGCGCCGCGGCGGTGTTCGCCCGCGGCTGGCAGTGGTTCGTCGAGCCGGACTGGCCGCGCCGGCGGGCGGTCATGGAACGCGACATCCGGCACCGGGCGGGCGTGCTCGCGGCCCACGGCTGGCGGCAGGCCATCAGCGGCATCGGCAAGATCCGGTGGGCGGGCCCGGACGCGATCCTGTTCTCCACCCAGACCCACGCGGACCTGCCCATCGGTGACCACGGGCTCGTGCTGGTGCCGCACACCGGGACCGTCGGGCAGTGGATGTGCGAGTCGCCACCCCGGTTCGCCCTGGTCTACCCCGCCCGAGGAGCCCTGGAGCAACTGCACCTCGCTGAGGAAGGCGTCGCCCGGCTCATCGGGCAAGGCCGGGCACGCATCCTCGCCACGCTGGAGGATCCGACCACACCGTCACAGCTCGCGGTGATGCTCGGGGTGTCGCTCGGCACCGTGTCGGGACACCTCGCGACGCTGCGCGATGCCGGGGCGGTCTTCGGGAGGCGCAGCGGCCGGGCGGTGTACTACGAGCGCACGTCGCTGGGCGATGCCCTGGCCGGCCGACTACTCCATCAGCAAGAGGCTGTCCACCCGACTCCGGGTGGCTCCTGATTCGGCCACCCCGGGGTCGGCGGACGGAAGCGCACCCGGTGCGCCCGCTGTAGTGAGGACGGCTATTCGGCTACGTCACCGGTGTCCATGTCCAGGTCGAACCGGCCGTACAGGTTGACGTGGGTCCAGAACAGCGGGGTCAGCGCCCGCCGGTCGGCGTCGGTCATCCGCGCCGCCGATTCCGGCTCGGCGAGAATCACCTGCATCAGCGCGGTGTTGACGTGTGAAGGCCTTCGTGGATCTCCCGGCGCAGGTCGTAGGACGAGCCGTATTCGCAGGCGAAGATCGTGCGGATTACCCGGCCGAGTTCTTCGAGGGCGGCGAAGGTGGGGTGTTTCGGGCCGCCGCGGGTGAACCGGCGCAGCACCTGCTCACTCTCCGCCGTGCCCAAACGTCGGGCCGTGGCGTACTTGACCATTGGTTCCGGAAGTGCCGTCCAGTAATTATCGTATTGCTATTACCGGCAATCTGATAATTAGAAAACGGACATAATGCTCGCTGCACCATAATGACTCTTATGGTCGCTCCGGCGGTACCGCAGGCATGGCGGAGCAAGCGCTGGAGGGTAAGTGTTGAGCGCCACCAGGTCGTCAGTGGTTTGCGCCGCTGAATGTCAGTAGGAACGCCACCAAGCGTCAGCGGTTGCGCCATGGAACGTCAGTGACCGGGCGGTCACATGTCGGGCTCGTGCCGTCGGGATATGGAGCGCCGGCGAGGCGGGGCGGGGCTGATTCCCGATAATGTTCCTTACCGTGATACAGAATCCCGACGCGCCGAAAGCGAACGCCGCACACGTTCCGGCCGTCGCTGGCTCTTCGGATGCTGGCGCGGTGAAGTTGTCGGCGAGCACCCGGGACCGGCTGCGCCGGGCGATGCCCGAAAGCACTCGCCGCGCCTACACGGGCGACCTGCGCCGGTTCCTCTCCTGGTGTACCGGCCGGAACCTGCTCGGCGTTGCGGACCGTTCTAACGACGAGCGGCTCGCCGACGCGATGCGGCAGTTGCTCGAGCGGCATGGCGATCTGCACGCGATCGTCACTGAATACGTCAGCGCCCTGGCCGACGCCGACCGCGCGCCGGCCAGCATCGAGCGGGCTCTCGCCGCGATCACTGCCGCGCACCGCGCCGCCGGTGCCGGCGGCTTGCGGACCGAAGGCCCACGGCAGGTGCTGCGCAGCTACCGCCGCGACCGGGCCACCACCGGCACGGGCGTGCGCGTTCGCAAGGCCGCCCCGGTCACCATTGCCGCGCTGCGGGCCATGACCGACGCCCTGGACCGCAACAGCCTGATCGGCATCCGCGACACTGCGCTGCTGGTAATCGGCTTTGCCCTCGGCGCCCGCCGCAGCGAACTGGCCGCCCTTGATATCGCCGACCTGAGCTTCACCGCCGAAGGCGTGCAGGTCGAGATCCGCACCTCCAAGACCGACCGGGACTCCCGCGGACGGACCGCCGCCCTGCCGTACGGCGCGCATTCGGTGACCTGCCCGGTGCGCACCGCCCAAGCCTGGCTGGCCGCGCTCGCCGACTATTACCGTAGCTCAGGCCCACTGTTCGTGCGCATCGACCGGCATGGCGGACTCGGCCGCACACCCACCGGCCGCGGCAGCGCCGACGGCCGGCTCACCGGCCAGGCCGTTGCTCTGATCGTCGCCCGCACCGCCACCGCCGCCGGTCTGGACCCGAAGGCGGCCTGGTCCGGGCACTCGCTACGGCGCGGCTTCGCCACCGAGACCTACCGGACCGGTGCCGACCCGCTGCGCATCGCCCGTGCCGGCGGCTGGAAGGACGGCTCCGCCACGCTGCTCGGCTACATCGACGACGTCGACCGCTGGCAGGCCAACCCTCTCGCAGGGTCGGGCTCTGACGCCTCCGGCAGGTGAAGGCTTCTCGCGTGTAGGGAGAGTTTTCCCAGCTTAACGGCTTGCTGGCATGTGGGAGCCTTTGCTGGTGACCGGAAGTTCAGCTCGCGAATACACCTACGAGGAGTTCAACTCGTTCGTGCGGCGTTTTCATCAGGAGGCGCTGCTCAAGGCCGTCGCGCAGCGGTCTCTACGGGTACCGCTGCGGCTGTCCTCCGACGACCGCAGCACGCTGCTTTTCCAGCAGACGCCGCCCTGGGCGCTGGCCGCCGTTGCGAAAGCGTCCATCCTCCACGGCAACGCGTATCGGTCGGCCCAGCCGCGAGAGCAGCACATCGTGACGGCATGCCAGATGCACGAGAACCTCGTTCCCGAGGAACTCGAACACTCCGAGCTCAATTCACCCTTCGCGATCATGGCGCGGACCCTCTATGAACAGTTCCCCTACCAGGAGCACGGTCTGGCCGAACTCGCGCGACCGGTGGCCTTCTTCGACGACTACGCCGGCGACAGGCACCTGGAGGTGAACCCGAAGGAGGCGATGACGCACCTCGTCGGCGCCCCGACGGTCACGGCGACGGGGATCGTGGTGATGCTGGCCGCCTCGGCGGAACACAACAGCGGCTTTTTCGACCCGGCCTGGCTCGACCAGCCGCAGTTCGCCGAACTGCTCACCGTGCTGCCGCGGGACGAGATCTTGGCCGTCATCCATGCGGTGTTCGCGCAGACCATGGCGGAGTTCCGGCAGGAGAACGCCGTGGCTGAGCAACGGACACCGCTGCCGCACCTGGACCGATACGCTTTCAACCCGCTGACGTCACGACCGTTCGTGCGGCTGTCTGACGGTCGGCTTATCGCGCCGGTCCGCCACCTCATTCCGCGGCGGCTCACCCCGTTGGAGCTCTACTACGTGGGCCTCGCCCGATGGGGGACGTCGTTCACTCGTGAGCTGGGCTATCTGCATGAGGACTACGTCGGACGGCAGTTCGCGACCGTACCGGACGCTCAGGTGTATCCCGAGATCATGTACCGCGAGCGCAAACAGCAGGTAGCGAGCACTGACTGGTTCGTGGTGTTCGACGACTTGGTGCTGCTGATAGAGACCAAGGCGACCCGGTCTCCGCTGGCAGCCCGCGCCGCCGACATCACGGTGCAGGACGCCTACGGCAAAACGCTGGGTGAAGCGTTCAGCCAGCTCGGCCGGACCCTCGACAAGATCCGGGCCAAGGCGCCCGAGTTCGCGGACATCCCGACCGACCGCCCTTTCATCGGCTTGGTCGCAACGCTCGACCCGTGGTATTTCGCCAACAGCCTCGGACGGACGTTCCTGCCCACCCCGGCACTGCCGACCCTGGTAGCGCCGTTGCGCGACATCGAGCATCTCATCAGCATTGGTCAACGCCGATCTGTCTCCGCCATCCTGCAAGAGATCCTGGCGGCCGGCGACGAACGTCAGACGTGGGAGCTCGGTACGGCGTTGCAGAATTACAGCGTTCCTGGTGATCGCAACCCGTTGCTGGAAGAAGCATTCAACCGGCTGCCGATCCGCAATGGCGGTGCGGAGGCTGCTGGAAGAGCCTGACAGTCAGCACTCTGCGGCAGCACATCGCTTCTATGGTTGCCTCCGCCAGCGCACACGCAGTGCCGACCGCGGCGGGTGACCATCAGGCCATCCGCTCAGTGCCGGTCACTAACTCGTCTCGCTCAAACCGCGCGGGCCCTGCGACTGTCGTTCGGCCTGGCCGGACGAGTCGGTGCCCTCCGCAAGATGACCGTTCAGGTGATCATGCCGGTACGGCGTAGTCGCTTGAGCTGATCGAGGCTCAACTCCTGGCGGTGCTTTGCCGCCGGGCTGCTGACCCAGGCCAGGATCTTACGGTCTGGCATGCCGGAGGCTGTGCCGGGTGTGATGTCGTAGCCGTCCTGCTGCACGATCTTCTCGATCATGCGGGCAAGCTCGGTCGGTCCGCCGCCACCGTAGCCGGTGCCGTAACCCGCTCCGTACGCCTCGGGCAGGAAGTGCAATGTGCCGTCCTGGTTGCGTATCCAGATCTGACCGCCGTCAATGATCAGTGAGGCCAGGCGTTCCCCATCCGGGAAGCCTAGCGGCGAGCAGGTGTGGTAGCGCCAGTTCTCGTGGTTGCCGCTGACCGTGCGGAAGTGATTCGCCGCAACCGGCATCCAGGTCACCGGGTCGTGGAAGGTCTGCCAGCAGACACAGCCGTCACCGGCGATAGCGACAGGCGACTGCGGATCGTCGTAGACGCAGGGATGCCACAGGGCGGCCGCGTCCTTGGAGCCGACCAAGGCGACGTGCAGCGCGTCAGGGGCGCAGGGCTCGAGCCGCTGCACCCACTCCTCGGCGTACGGGCTTCCAGCCGTGACGGCCTTTCCGTCGGTGGTTTTGTCGATCGTCAGGATCTTCCCGCCGTTGAGCGCGATCCCTGGCCCGATCCCGGGAGGCTCGCTGTAGAGCACGAAGTGACAGGAACCATTGTTCGGGTCGTAGACGAGTTGCAGGCCGTGAGGTGGTTGGTAGCCCATGGGCGACAAGATGTCCTTCCGCGACGGGGGTGACGGCCCACCCGTGACCATCACGGACGGTATCGATGTGAACACATTACGGAAGTGCCGTGGTGTCGAGCTAGGCCGATCGCTTGGGGCCTGGCGGCATCGGCAACGTCTGCCCCTGACGGTGCGGCTGCTCAGCGTGAGCTCTGGTCGGCGGGCTGGCTTGCACTTGTGTCCTGAGCCTTGGAAGCCGTCGGGCTCCGGACAGGAATCGCCAGTGTGCTCATCCACCGTCTATCGATGCGTACGAGACCTGAGGGAATAGCTTTTGCGCTCCTCCGGCGTGTCGGCAATGATCAGACACCTTGATGGGCGACACTGCGGGACTTGCTGCCGGCATTGGGGAACGGCATGTCGATCGAATATCGGGCGGTATGGACTGACCGGGATCTTCAGGACGGGCTGCGCAACTCGCCCTACTCAGTTCCCTCGCAAGTCAGCGAACAGACAATCCGAACGTTGTTGAGTGAAATTCAGATGGTGACCGCCGAGGCGATCGGCGCTCACCATAGACTCGCCCGAGATGTTCGTGGCGGCTGGCTCAAGCGCAACCGTCGCGTTCAGGAATTGCACGAGAGCAACCGAGTCGAGGGCCTTGGGCCGCAACATTTATCCGCTACCAAGGACATTCTGGAAAGTAAAGATGCCGCCGACATTCAAAACGCACTTAACCGCTATGCCGTAGT
This sequence comes from Paractinoplanes ferrugineus, assembly GCF_016862195.1. Lineage (GTDB taxonomy): Bacteria > Actinomycetota > Actinomycetes > Mycobacteriales > Micromonosporaceae > Actinoplanes > Actinoplanes ferrugineus. Next base: position 56,829 of record NZ_BOMM01000039.1, read on the forward strand.
CAGGGCGCTGGACACCGACCAGCGCACGCTGGACGTGCTGGGATTGCACGGCGGCAAGCTTTTCGCCGACGACATCCTTCAAGGGTTCCATGACCGACCGATCGTGGAAATCGACATCCGCGACATGCATCGCTTGATCATGGGCAATCACTACTCTGCAGGCCGCTACAAAGTGTGGCTCAATCAAATCTCTGGCGCCGATCACGTTCCGTTGACGCCAGCGGATACACCGGGCGCGATGTCGGCACTGGTCGACTGGCTCGGCGAAACCGTCCGGAATCAGAAGCTACCCGCTGTGGTGATCGCTGCCACGGTGCACGCCTGGCTTGCACACATCCATCCGTTCGACGATGGCAATGGACGGGTGTCGCGTCTGCTCGCCAATATCGTAGTGGGCTCTCAGGCCCTACCGCCGCTGATTGTCCAGAACGCGGCGGACCGCACCGAATACATCAACGCTCTCGCCATCAGCGATCAAGGTGGAGACCTCGCGCCCCTTATCGGCGTCTTCCTGCGTATCCAGAAACGCGCTATCGCGGACATGCGCAACCCGGACTTCGCGCTCAAACTGTTCGAGGACGAGATAGCTGAGCGCTCACTGAGCGTCTACCAAAGGTGGCACCGGACTTTACAGTCCTGGCTTCTAAACCTCGGAGCCGAGCTTCGGCTCCGCGATCTCCACCTCCGTTTACCCGGAGACGTCATCCTCGGGCAAGAAAGCTACCAGCGCATCTCGAACGGCTCCTCCGGGGAAGGTGTCGTTACCGGAGGTATCGGCAACGAAGAGCGATACGAACGTTGCCGCGTATACCTACTCATCGACAAAGTTCAGCACTCCACACGGTACAGCGAAGGCGAGCCTGTCCTGTCGTTCCTCAGGTACGGTCCTTCGCCGTGGTCCAGGCACGTATACCGCCGGTTGATGGGCCGAATCTCGGAGGTAATCGTCCGCCCCGACCCCATCGATGGTGTTTACGTACGTTTCGGCTCAGGGCGCACCGATCACTTCACCCCCGCCGATGCGGCGAGCATCGTCGCCGAGCAACTCGCCGAAGACTTCCGCATGGGAACCGCGAAGGCCGACTACGGACTAGTCAGAAAGCCGCTCAGAAACCGGCGGACGAGTCGCGTACCGCTTGATGACTTCAACTTCGACAACTATCGCTGAAATCCGGACCCGCGGGCCAGCTTGATGGCAAGCAAGTCCTTGAACACCGTCACGCCGGCCAGCCGCGCCACGGCGGTCACGGTGACCTCGTCGAACCCCCGCTCCAGGAACTACCGGGTCGCGGCCTGCGAGATCCGCGCCCGTGTCTGTGGCCCACCTCTCGGATCGGTACGGGACATTCGGCCCTCACTTGCTTGTGTGACTTAACTTAGTCACTTAACATAGTGTAGGTGACCACCACTGCCTCAGCCATGGCCGAGACCATCGCCCGCCCGCCGTTCGATCCCGAACTGGCCACCTTCCTGACCGCGATGCAGCAACGCGGCCCGTTCGAGCTCACCACCGAGATGCTGCCCCGGATGCGGGCCCTGGAGATCAGCGAGGCGCAGCTCGACGAGAACCTGCGAGCCCGCGGACTGCAACGCCGTACCGTCAGCGTTCCCGGCCATCTCGGCGACCCCATCGACCTCGCGGTCATCCAGCGGGCCGGACGCACCGGTGAGCCCGCCGCCTGCTTCTACACCATCCACGGCGGCGGCATGATGTTCGGGCACTACCTGGGCAACCTCGACTCGTACGACGACTGGCTGCTCACCCATGACGTCGTCCTGATCAGCGTCGACTACCGCCTGGCCCCGGAGCATCCCGACCCCTACCCGGTCGAGGACTGCTACGCGGGCCTGGCCTGGACCGCATCGCACGCCGACACCCTGGGCATCGACCCCGAACGCATCGTGCTCGTCGGGCAGAGCGCGGGCGGCGGCCTGGCGGCCGGCACCGCCCTGCTGGCCCGCGACCGCAACGGCCCCGCCATCATGAGCCAGATCCTGGTGTCACCCATGCTTGACGACAGCGACTCCACCATCTCGACACAGCAGATCGACGGGGTCGGCGTGGCCGACCGCGCTCTGACCCGCTTCGCCTGGAACGCCTATCTCGGCGACCGGCGCGGCGGCGGCGACGTGTCCGTCTTCGCCGCACCGGCGCGGGCCGACGACCTGTCCGGCCTGCCCCCGACCTACCTCGACTGCGGCAGCGCCGAAGTCTTCCGCGACGAGACGGTCGCCTATGCCAGCAAGCTCTGGGCCGCCGGCGTCCACGCCGAACTGCACGTCTGGCCCGGCGCCTTCCACGGCTTCACCACGATGATGCCGCACGCCACCCTGTCCCGGACCGCCACCGCAGCCCTGGCCGACTGGACCACCCGCATCCTCACCCCGCGGCCGGCCGCGGGGTGAGGATCCACACCATCGACGGCGTCTGCCAAGTCATCCGTGACCCCGCCGAAGACGGTCGGGAAGCCTCGAGCAGGATGGGCCGAGGAGGTGCGCCATGGCGTTGTCGGTGCAGGACAGGCTCGCGGTGCATGAGCTGATCTCGTTGCACGGTCACCTGATGGACGACGGCGAGTTCGACCGGATGGGCGAGCTGTTCTGCGCCGACGTGATCTACGACGTGTCCGCGTTCGGGTTCGGAGAGCTGCGCGGATACGCGGCGATCAGCGAAGCCGGTCTGGCGCTGGGGGACGCCAACCCGATCGGCCATCACGTCACGAACATCCGCGTCACCGAGGACCCGGACGGCACGGTGCGGGTGCGGTCGAAAGGCATCGGGGTCTCCGTCACCGGCGGGGTGGGCAGCGTGGTCTACGAGGACGTCGTACGCCGGGAGGCGGCGGGCTGGCGCATCGCGTACCGCAAGGTGCTTCCGCGCCGCACGCCGCTGCAGCCGTGACGGAAGGCGGCGAGCTGGGCATGCCGAGCGAGGACGTGGAGACTCTGGCCGCGGGCGCCCTGGACTGGATGATCGGGGCCGGCGCCGCGGCCGGCGAGGCGGCGGACCACTCGCTGTACGGCGGCGGCGCGGGAATCGTGCTCGCCCTGCTGGAGGCTCAGCACCACTTCGGTGCGGACCGGTACGGCGACGCCGCCCGGCGTGGCGCCGCGGTGCTGGCCGCCTCCGTCGAGAAAGGCGGCGAGGACGGCGGCGGGAGTGGCGGCGGGAGTGGGGGCGAGCAGGACTGTTCGCTGTACTTCGGCCTGACCGGTACGGCCGTGGCGCTGCGGGCGGTGCATGCGCGGCTCGGCGATCCGGCCGCCGACCGGGCGGCGACCCGGGCGCTGGACCGGGTGCGGTCGCGTTTCGACGGGTGGCGCTGGGGTCCGATGTTCGAGCTGCTCTTCGGCAACGCCGGCATCGCGCTGGGGGCGTTGCACGCCGGCGACCTCGACCTCGCCGTCCTGGCCGTGCAGCCCTATCTGGCCACGGCGGACCCGACTGACGGCGGAGTGAACTGGGCGGTGCGCCCGAGCCCGGCGCGTTCGCATCACCTGGCGCACGGCACGCTGGGCATCGTGTACGCCCTGGCCGCCGTGGGCGTCGCGGCGGGCCGCGACGACCTGATCGCCCTGGCCCGGCAGGGAGCCGCCGACGTGGTGTCGCGCGACGAGGCCGGGCCGGCCGGTTTCCTCGTCCCGCACTCCGACCCGCCGCACCGGCCCGACCTGATCGAGCGGTACAGCTACGGCTGGTGCAACGGCCCGGCCGGTGACGCGCAGGTCTTCCGGCTGCTCGGGGCGCTCACCGGGGATCCCGCCTGGAGCGTCCTGGCCGACCGGTGCTGGCACACGGTCACCGGCAGTGGCCTGCCGCGTCGGGTCCGGCCGGGTTTCTGGGACAACAACGGCCGGTGCTGCGGGACCGCGGGGGTCCTGGCGCTGGCCTGCGACCGGCACGTCGAACAGGGGGAGCCGCTCGGCTTCGCCCGGGTACTGGTCGACGATCTGAGCAGCCGGGCAAGCGTCGACGCCGCCGGGGTGCGCTGGTCGAATCACGAGCATCGGGCCACCCCGAGCACGCTGGAGCCGCACGCCGGGTGGGCGATGGGCAACGCCGGCATCGTCCGGGAACTGTTGCGGTTCGCCCGGATCACGTCCGGAGCCGATCCCGCGTACGCCGTGCCGTGGCCCGACCACCCGCAAGCCACGCCCCGCAGCCGGTGATCAGTTTGCGTGCGTTCCAGCACGCCCACGGTCAATTGCCTAACGACATTCGTCCTCGATGGAGGATATCCGTCGATCTGGTGCTGCGGACCGTGCCGAAGGTCGGCTGGTACGAGTACGGCACCGGGTACCGCTCCGGCGACGACGGCCGGATCACCGCCCGGCCGGCCCGACGGCGCCCGTCCTGAGCGTCACCCGGGCCCGTGCGTGCGAGAAGTTCGCCTCGGTCAACTCGACCCGCAGTGCGTGGGCCGCCCGGTGGCTGATCACGTGAACGGCGAGACCCTCACCGAACCGGTGCTGTGGGTCCGGATCGGCTTCCACCACCTGCCCCGCGACGAGGACCAGAGCCCGATGCACGTGCACTGGCAGGGGTTCGACCTGATGCCCCGCGACCTGACCGCCACCAACCCGCTCGCACCGAGCGCCCGCTCGAGCGTCAACGGGCGGCCGTGACGGCACACTTTCGGGCGCCGAATCCCGCGAAACGGCCACCGCAACGCGGGAATCGGGCTTTCATGGGACACGTGCCGATCGAACACACCGGCGTCGACGCGCCGGTTCCCGCGGGGCCGACCGTCGTCGAACTGTCCCGGCGGGCCCGGCTGGCCGTCACCGACGCGCAGCAGCTGATCGAGGCGGCCATCGACGCCGGCTGGGACAACCCGGACGGTTTCGAGGGCGCCGACCCGCATGCCGCCGTGGACGCGGCGCTGTGGCTGTGGACCCGGCAGACGTCGGCGTTGCCCGGCGTCGCCGTGCTCGCCGACGGCGGCGAGGCCGGGTTCGTCCCGGACGACGAGAAGTAGTCCCGCGCCGGCCGTCCCTCAGCCCGCCAGCAGCCGATCGACGGCTCCGGTGGCGGCCGCGGACCCGCCGGCGACGAGGCCGGGCAGTGCATCGGGGTCGGCGAGCAGGGCGTTGAAGGTGACCGGGTCGGTGCGCAACGAGGCGTCGGCTGTCCCCGGCTCGCCCGGCACGACCACCACCCGGCCGTCGTGCGACCGGACCGTGAAGACCCGGTCGTCGAGTTCCAGCCGGTAGGTGCCCGCGGCCCGGGGGCGCCCGGAGCCGCGCAGGTAGAGCAGTACCGACGTGGCGCTCAGGTGCGCTCCGGTCGCGGGCAGCGTGGATCCGAACGCGCCGAGGGCGTCCAGGACCGGCTCGAGCCGGCGGCCGGTGTCGGTCAGCTCGTACCCCGTGGCGGCCGCCGGCGCGGCCGGCCGCCGCCGGACCAGCACGCCGTTGGTCTCCAGTTCCCGCAGCCGGTCGGTGAGCATGTTGGAGCTCGCGCCGGGCAGCGCGCGCCGCAGATCGGCGAAGCGCAGCGGCCCGAGCAGCAGCTCGCGGACGACGAGCAGCGCCCACCGCTCACCCACGACGTCGAGCGCCCGCGCGATCGGACAGGCATCTCCATAGCGGCGGCTGGTCGGCATGCCATGATGCTAGTTGTTTTTAACAACCAAGGAGGAGAGATGTCCCGTCCGGTTGTGCATTTCGAGGTCATCGGCGCGGACCCGGCCGCCCTGCGCGACTACTACGCCGCCCTGTTCGGCTGGAGCTTCGACGTCGGCAACGCCGCCGAGGCCGTGTCCGAGCCCGGCAACTACGGCTTCGTGCAGCCCGGCGCCGGCATCCCCGGCGGGATCGGCGGCGGCCCCGGCTTCGCCGCCCGCACCCTGTTCTACGTCGGGGTGCCCGACGTGGACGAGGCCCTGCGGGAGGCCGAACGGCTTGGCGGCACCCGGCTCTCCGGGCCGCACCAGCACCCGGACACGCCCCTGACGGTCGGCTTCTTCACCGACCCCGAAGGCCATCTCGTCGGGGTCGCGGCGTCACATTGACCCGGGCCGACTCGTCCCGGGTGGCATGCACACCGCTTATCTGACTGTCACCCTCGTCGCCGCCGTCCTGACCGGCAGCGCCGCCGTCACCTACCTGATCGGCCACGAATATCCCCGGGCGCAGGCCGACCTGAAGCGCATCCCTCGTTCCTGGGTGCCGGTGCTGGGCTCGTTGCTGGCGGCCGGCACCGTCGGCCTGCTGGCCGGCTTGGTGGTGCCGGCGCTCGGCATCGCCGCGGCGGCCGGCCTGGTCCTCTATTTCGCCGGTGCGCTGATCGCGCATCTGCGCGTCGGTTCGCGCCGGCTCGCCGGGTGGGCGGTCTTCTTCACCACGGAGGTGATCGCCCTGGCTGTGACGCTGGTATATCGGTCCTGACAAACCGGCCCGAGGCTGTGTACGTTTGTACGTATCTTGCCGTGCCCTCCGGAAGGACCCCCCTCGTGGATCGCTTGACGGCGCGCCGCCGCCTCGCCCTGTTCGGTCTGTTTCTGATCCCGGGGCTGGCACTGTCGTCGTGGGTGACCCGCACCCCCGACATCCGGGACCTGCTCGGCGCGTCCACCGCCGAGATGGGCCTGGTCCTGTTCGGGCTCTCGGCCGGCTCGATGATCGGCATCCTGTTCTCCGGCAAACTGGTCACCCGCTTCGGCACCAAGCCGGTGATCACCGCGGCCAGCCTGACGATCGTCGCCTGCACCCCGGTGGTCGGGCTCGGCGCGGCCCTGTCGCAGAGCCTGCTCGTCGCGGCCGGGCTGTTCCTGCTGGGCCTCGGGTTCGGCTGCGGCGAGGTCGCGATGAACGTCGACGGCGCCGACGTGGAACGCGTCATCGGCCGGCCGGTGCTGCCCATGATGCACGGCTGCTTCAGCCTCGGCACCGTCGTCGGGGCCGTCCTCGGCATGGTGTTCACCCAGGTGCGCTTCCCGGTCGTGGCACACCTGGCCGGCCTGGCCCTGCTCACCCTTCCGCTCGCGGTCGCCGCGATCCGGATGATCCCGGCCGGCACCGGCCGGGAGGAACGCCACGAACAGACCACCAAGGGCCCGGCCGTGTGGCGCGACCGGCGGCTGCTGCTGATCGGTGTGATCGTGCTCGGCATGGCCCTGGCCGAGGGCGCCGCCAACGACTGGCTGCCGCTGATCATGGTGGACGGTCACGGACTCGACCCGGCGTTGGGCTCCGGCGTCTACGTGGTGTTCGTGGCGGCCATGACGATCGGCCGGTTCACCGGCACGTACTTCCTCAACCGGCTCGGCCGGGCCGTGGTCCTCGGGGCCAGCGCGGTCATCGGCGGCCTCGGCCTGGCCGTCGTGATCGCGGTCGACAACCAGATCGCGGCGGCCGCGGCCGTACTGCTGTGGGGCCTCGGATCCGCTCTCGGTTTCCCGGTCGCGTTGTCCGCCGCCGGGGACTCCGGTCCGAACCCGACCGCCCGGGTGTCCCTGGTGGCCACGGTCGGCTACCTCGCGTTCCTGGTCGGCCCGCCCGCGCTGGGCTTCCTCGGTGAACACGTCGGGCTGCGCGGCGCCATGCTGGTGGTCCTCGCGTTCCTGGCGATCGCGGCGCTCGCGACCCCGGCCCTGGGCGGCAAGCAGATTCTCGGCGCCCGCACGGAGGAAGTTAGGATCTGAGCCCATGCGGCTCTCGGTGGGATGCGCGATGTGGTCGCACAAGGCCTGGACGGCCCGGATGGTCCCGGCCAAGGGCAAACCGCTTCCGGCGTACGCGCGGTGGTGCGACGCCGTGGAAGGCAACACCACGTTCTACGCCACCCCGGCACCGGAAACGGTCGAGTCCTGGGCCGCGCAGACACCGCCGGAGTTCCGGTTCGTGCTGAAGTTCCCCAAGGCCGTCACCCACGAGCACCGGCTGACCGGGACGGCGCCGCTGATCAGCCAGTTCATGCGGGTCATGGCCCCGCTCGGGCCGCGTCTGCACGCCTACTGGATCCAACTGCCGGGCTCGTTCGGCCCCGGCGAACTGCCCGCCCTGGCCCGGCTGCTCGACGAACTGCCACCGCAGCACCGCTACGCGGTCGAGGTGCGTCACCCCGGCTTCTTCGCTGAACCGGGCCCCCTCGAAGAGGTCCTGGCCGGGCGGGCCGAGTGGGTGCCGTTCGACACCACGGCGTTCTTCGCGACCCCACCGACCAGCGACGCCGAACGCGACGCGTGGGCCCGCAAACCCCGCATGCCGCACCGCACCACCGCACTGACGGCGCACCCGATCGTGCGATACCTGGGCCGCGACGCCACCGCCGAGACCATCGCCGGCTGGCAGCCGTGGGTGCACACGGCCGCCCGATGGCTGCGCGAGGGGCGGTCCCCGACCGTCTTCCTGCACACCCCCGACAACGCCGACGCGCCCGCCCTGGCCCGCATCTTCCACAGCGAGGTACGGGCGCTGGTGCCGCAACTCGAGCCGCTGCCCGACCCCGAACCGATCGAGCAGCCCCTGACCCTGTTCTGATCGCCGACCCTGGAAAGGGGGTCAGGCGCGCGGGACGGTCAGCGGGTCACCCGGACGGTGGTCTGCGCGGTGGCGCCGGTTTCGTAGCGGGTGCGTACCGTCAAGGTGTGTTTGCCCTTGCCGGTCGCGACGGCGCGGCTGCGGGTCGCGGCGCTGACGGTGCTCCACTTGCCGGTGTCGAGGCGCAGGTCGTAGCCGGTGACGGCGGGGTCGCCGGGCCTGGCCGCGGGGGCCGCCCAGCGCAGCGTGACGGTGGCCGGGATCCTGGCGTTGGCGGCCGGGGCGGTGATCTTCGCGGCGGTGGCCGACCAGGTGCGGGTGACCTCGACGGTGCCGGTGGTGGGGCTGGACGGGCCGCGGGAGTCGACCGAGCGGACGGCGACCTGGTGGGTGCCGCGGGCCAGGGTGAGCACGAGTCTGGTGGTGCCGGCCGCGACGGTACGGGTGGCGCCGTCGACGGTGACGGTGTAGCCGGTGGCGCCGCTGGTGGGCAGCCAGCGCAGGACGGTGGTCGTGCCGGCCCCGGACGGGAAGGTGACCTTCGGGCCGGCGACGGTGCTGCCGGTGGTGAACGTGGCCGAACTGGTGGCGCTGACCGTGCCCGGCAGGCCGACGGTGGCGATGGTGACGGTGTGGGTGCCGGCCGGCAGGCTGGTGCCCAGGCCGGTGGTGGCCGGGCCCCGCACCGTCTGGACGCCGTCGACCTGCAGCAGGTAGCCGGCGATCGCGTCGGTGCCGGCCGCCGGGGTGCTCCAGCTGATCGTCGAGTTCGCGGTGGACAGGGCCGGGGCCGGGAGGGTGGCGGTGCTGGACCGGCGCAGGTGCAGGACGGCGGCGCCGGTGGTGACCGAGTCGACGACGACGTCGTAACCGGTGCCGGGCAGGGCGGCGGCCCGGCCGGGGGTGACCGCGACGCTGTCCGGGTCGGGGTCGCCGGTGTAACGCAGGACGGTCAGCAGGGTGGACAGCAGCGAGCCGTGGTGGACCTGGCGCACCTGCACGCCCGGTGACGGGTCGCCGGCCTCGCCCGCGCCGGCCGTGTCCGGGCGGTATTCGACGTAGTAGGTGTCGGTGTCACCGGCGACTTTCAGGGCGCGGACCCCGGCCCGGTCGAGGCGGGGTGCGATGGTGACCCGCTCACCGGCGGCGGGGGTGACGGAGTCGAGCAGGCCGAGCTGGTCGGCTTTGGCGGTGTTCAGGCCGTTGCCGTCGGCGTAGCGGGCGTAGCCCATCACGTCGTAGTCGCCGTACTCGACGTTCTCGCAGTCACGGCCGGTGAACGACAGGGTGCAGGTCTGGTCGCCGGCGTGGTCGAGGCCGAGGTTGTGGCCGAACTCGTGCTCGAACGCGTCGGGGTAGGTGTAGCCGTTGAGCCAGATGACGTTGCCGGGCAGGTAGCCCAGCCCGGTCCAGCCGCAGCTGGTGGCGGCGTTCTTGGCCAGGTAGACGACCAGGTGGTCGTGGCCGGTGAAGTCGTTCTCGGTGCGCCCGAGCGCGGCCAGGGCGGCGTCCTTCCACCGGTCGGGGTCGCAGGCGCCGCCCGGGATGGCGGCGCCGGTGACCCAGCCGGCGACGGTGATGCCGCTGTCGTCGACGGTGAGCGCCCCGGAGGTCTGCGCCGACCAGAAGTCGCCGAGCCGGCGGGCCTCGGCGCTCAGCCCGGCGGCGGTGGTGCCGTCGGTGGTGGCGGCGTTGGTGACCGGCACGATCGTCAGGGTGTGGTTGCCGGCGATGTCGCCGCTCAGCGCCGCCGTCGCCCGGGTGGCGGTGACCGTGGCCCGGCCGGCCCGGACGGCGCGGGCGACCGCGGCGGGACTGCCGGTGGCGCCGCGTACGGTGGCGGTGACCGACTGGCCCGGGGTGAGCCGGTCGGTGACCCGCTCGGGCACGGGCACGGTGCGGCCACCCATCAGCAGCACCGGCTGGTGGCCGGCGTCGGCCAGCACCGTGTACGTCGCGGGCACCTGCGTCACCGGGTCCGCATGGGCGGGCGTGGTGGTGCTCAGTCCGGCGAGCAGTGCCGTGGCCGCGGCGGCGGCAGTACGAGCGATCATGGTCGGTACCTCCCGACCGCCAGAGATCGGCCCGTACCGGGGCGGCATGAGTGTTCGCCCGGTTGCCGGGCGGTATCGTCGAGGGCCGTGACGGACGATCAGCGGTGGATGCGGCGCGCGGTCGAGCTGGCCCGCCGGTCACCGCGTACCGAATCGGCTTTCGCGGTGGGGGCGGTGATCGCCGGCCCGGACGACCGGATGGTCGCCGAAGGGTGGTCGCGTGACACCGACCCGCTCGTGCACGCCGAGGAGTCGGCCCTGGCCCGGGCGGCCGGTGACCTGGGCGCGGCGACGCTCTACAGCACCCTGGAGCCGTGTTCGAAGCGGGCGCACCGCCCGGACGCCACCTGCACCGCGCTGATCCTGGCCGCCGGGATCCGCCGGGTGGTGATCGCGTGGCGGGAGCCGGACGTGTTCGTGACCTGCGAGGGTGTCGCTCTGCTGATCGCGGCCGGGGTGCGGGTCGTGGAGCTGCCGGAGTTCGCGGCGGCCGCCCGGGCGGTCAACGCGCACCTGAAGGGTGTCTGATTTCCGACCGCAAGTCCGGTTGTGGGAGACTCCCCGCCGTGGGTGAAACCGAGGGTCTGTTGCGTGCCCGCGACCTCGTGCCCGCTGCGGGCGGCGACTGGCGCGGGCTGCTGTTCGACAACCAGGCGGTGGGTCTGCCGGCGGCGTTGACCTGGTCGTTCCGGGTGCCGTTCGAGCCGGTCGGCGGGCTTGCGGCGGGGCTGACCGTGGAGTGGCTGCCGATCGCGGCGAAGGGCTGGCGGGAGCTCGCCGGGTCGTCCGCGGCGAGCCTGTCGTTCGCCGAGCCGGCCGAGGCCAGCGTCCACCACGCCGGGCACTACCGGTACGACCGGGTCGAGCTGCGGGTCGCCGAGCAGGACGGCGCCCGGGTCAGGGTCGTGGTGACGGTGGCCGGGGACATCGACCGGCTGGGCCCGCCGGAGTTCACGGTCGAGGCGTGGCTGACGTTCGCCGGCATCGACGTGCAGCTCGGCGGCGGCTCACCGGCGCGGCTGGCCGAGTTCACCGACACCGACGGCCTGGTCGAGGTGCCCGACCCGCGGGGGATCGCTGTCCGGTTCGCTCCGGCATAGACGATCATCAGAGCGTTTGTCCTAGAGTCACGGGATGACTTCCGACGTCGTCGTCCTGCCGGGCCGCCGGGCCGGCACGTGGTCGCCTCTGCCGCTCTACACCAGCCGGGTCGCCGAGGAACGCGGCGCCACCGTGCACCGGCACGAGTGGGGCGGCCACGCCCCGGAGCCGGCCGGCGTGGAGTACGTACGCGGTGAAGTGACGCCGTTGCTCGACGAGCTCGGTGGCCGGCCCCTGCTGATCGGCAAGTCGCTCGGCACGAACGCGGCGGCGCTGGCGGCGGAACGCGACCTGCCGGCGATCTGGCTTACCCCGTTGCTGCATCTGCGCCCGGTGGTGGCCGCCCTGGACCGGGCGACGGCGCCGTTCCTGCTGATCGGGGGCACCGCCGACGGTTCCTGGGACGCGGCGGTGGCGCGCCGGTTGACGCCGCACGTGTTCGAGGTGGTCGGCGCCGACCACGCCCTGTCCGTGCCCGGCCCGGTGGCCGCGTCGATCGCCGTGCTGGTGCGGGTGGTGCAGGCGGTCGGGGAGTTCTTCGACGAGATCGACTGGCCGCGGTTCTGATCGACTCGCCGAGGTTCTAGAGCAGCCGGTCCCAGTCGAGGTCGTGCCAGCGTACGACCGGCGCGCCGGCGCGGTCCGGGCCTCCGTCCGGCGGCCACACCCCGGTCACGGCCAGTCCGGTGATCACGGCGAGCCGGTCGGGGCCGGGTTCGGTGCCGGTCAGGGCCGCGGTGACCCCGGCCGGGGTCAGCACCGTGGCCGGGTCCAGGCGGGTCACCGGCCGATCGGCGCGGGCGGCGGCCACGTCGGTGGCGTCGTCGAAGTCGCGGCGGGCGGCCAGGTCGACCGGCGAGGCCAGCATCCGGGCCAGGGCGCGGGTCAGGTGCCGGTCGCGGGGCAGCAGACCGGCCAGGCCCGGGGCGGCCGGGTGGCCGTCGGCGTCGTCGAAGGTGACCGCCCACTCCAGGCCGCTGGTGCGGGTGCGGGCCGGGGAGATGGTGGCGGCCCAGACGGCGGCGCGGAAGATGCCACCGGCGAGCCGGCCCCGGGGGTCGTCGACGAGTCGTTCCAGGGCGTGCGCGGCGATCAGGGCCAGGTCGCGGTCGACCTCGACACTGCCGGCGCCCCGTTCGACGCGGTACTCGAGTTTCCCGTCGTCGGCGACGACCAGCAGGAACGCGTCGGTGATCCCGCCGGTGCGGATCTCGCCGTACAGGCAGGCGCGGGGTGCGGCCGGGTCGTCGCCGAGGATGTCGCAGACCTTGTCGTCGCGCAGCCACCGGTGGTGGTCGTCGAACACGACACTGGTGCGCGGCTGCGGCGGGCGGTAGGCGGCGTATTCACGGAAGCGCATGGGCGCATGGTGACATCGGTGCACGCCCGCGGATCGGACCCGCAGTGCGCCGGGAATTGCGGTGCCGCGAACCGGTGGGCGCCGCAATACTGTCCGCCGGAACTGTCCGCCGCGACGAAAGAGGTGAAGCACATGAGCCGCAGTCTGCGGGTCACCGTGCGGGGTGTGTTCGACAACCTGTCCGAGGCGCAGCTGGCCGAGCTGGTCGCCGAGCGGGATGAGCACGACTTCCTGCACACCGCGTACACCGCTGACGGTTATCTGGCCTACGACCTGCCGGCCCGGCCGTTCTTCACGTTCCGCTTCGCCGACAGTGTCGGCGAACAGGCCGAGATCCCGGCGGCGCGGGCTCGCGCCGAGGCCAAGGCGGCGGCGTGGATGGCCGGGCGGGGTTTCCCGGTCCGCGAGCTGAGCTCGCAGGCCGTCGACATGTCGGTGGTGCCGCTGGGTAAACGGGGCCGCCGCGAGGCGGATAAATCGGTTGCCCGCCCGCCCGTGTCCTGATCAGCTGGCTGCACACGCCACTGCCGAGACGAAGGAATCCGAGATGCGAGCGACGTCGGTGTCCACCCTGGAAGCAATCCTGCTCACCGCGAGGGACCTGACGCTTGGCTACGCTCAATCTCGGCATTCTGGCGCACGTCGACGCCGGTAAGACCAGCCTCACCGAGCGGCTGCTCCACGCCGCCGGGGTCATCGACGAACTCGGCAGTGTCGACTCCGGTACCACCCGCACCGACACGCTCGACCTGGAACGCCGCCGCGGCATCACGATCAAGTCCGCGGTGGTGTCCTTCGTGCTGCGCGGCACCACGGTCAACCTGATCGACACGCCCGGGCACCCCGACTTCATCGCCGAGGTGGAACGGGTGCTCGGCGTGCTCGACGGCGCCGTCCTGGTGGTCTCCGCCGTGGAGGGGGTGCAGGCCCAGACCCGGGTCCTCGCCCGTACCCTGCACCGGCTGCGCATCCCGACGTTGATTCTGGTCAACAAGGTGGATCGCGGTGGCGCCCGGTACGGCGGTGTCCTCGACGAGCTCGCCGCCCGGATCAGCCCCGCCCTGGTGCCGATGAGCCGGGTCACCGGCCTCGGCACGAAACGGGCGGCGGTCCGCGCGCGGGTCGACTGGCTGCGGCTGGCCGATCACGACGACGCCGTGCTGGCCGCGCTCGTCGAGGACCGCCCGCCGCCGCTGCGGGTGCGCGACAAGGTCCACCCGGTGTACTTCGGTTCGGCGATCACCGGTGCCGGCATCGACGAGCTGATCGACGGCATCACCACCCTGCTGCCCGCGAGCCGGTCCGGCGGGGGCGAGCGGCCGCCGAGCGGCACGGTGTTCAAGGTCGAGCGGGGGCCGGCCGGGGAGAAGCTCGCCTACCTGCGCATGTTCGAGGGGACGCTGCGGGTGCGCGACACGGTCGGCGCGGACCGGGTGACCGGCATCCGGGTGTTCGCCGACGGCACCACCCGGGCCGGCGAGCAGCTGCGGGCCGGTCAGATCGGCACGGTCCGGGGGCTGACCACCATCAAGATCGGCGACCCCGTCGGCGTACGTCTCCAGGCGGCGCACCGGGCGCAGTTCGCGCCGCCCAGCCTGGAGACGGCGGTGCTCGCGGCCAACCGCGCCGCTCTGCACACCGCCCTGGCCGAGCTGGCCGAACAGGACCCGCTGATCGACCTGCGCCAGGACGACGAGCGGCGCGAGGTGTACGTGTCGCTCTACGGCGAGGTGCAGAAGGAGGTCATCCAGGCCACCCTGGCCGAGCAGAACGGCCTGCGGGTGACCTTCCGGGAGACCACCACGCTGCACATCGAGCGGATCGCGAGGGTGGGGGAGGCGGCCGAGTTCAACAAGGTCGACCCCAACCCGTTCCTCGCCACCGTCGGTCTGCGGGTGTCGCCCGCCCCGGCCGGCTCGGGGGTGTCGTTCGGGCTGGCGGTGGAGCCGGGGGCGATGCCGGCGGCGTTCTTCGCGGCGGTCGAGCAGACCGTCCGGGAGACCCTGCGGCAGGGCGTGTACGGCTGGCCGGTGCCGGACGCGGCGGTGGTCATGACCCGCTCGGGCTACTCGGCCCGGCAGAGTCACGCGCACGCGGTGTTCGACAAGAGCATGTCGTCGACGGGCGGCGATTTCCGCAACGTGACCCCGCTGGTGCTGATGGCGGCGTTGCGCCGGGCGGGCACGGTGGTGCACGAGCCGATCCACGCGTTCCGGGCGGAGGTGCCGGCCGACACCCAGGCGGCGGTGCTGCCGCTGCTGGCCCGGTTACGGGCGATCCCGCTGGCGACGGGACCGGCCGGGATCGACGGGCAGATCCCGGCGGCGGCGGTGCACGAGTTGCAGCGGCGACTGCCCGCCCTGACCCGTGGGGAGGGCGTGCTCGACAGTGCGTTCGACCATTGGGCACCGGTCCGCGGACCGGCGCCGGGCCGGGACCGCACCGGCCCGGATCCGGCGGACCGCAAGGAATACCTGCTGCGCGTGGTGCGCCGCAGCGGAGCCCGGGAGGTCTTGTGAAGCTGCGCGACGGGGAGCTGGACATCACCGGCGACATGGTGCGGCGACTGCTCGCCGCCCAGTTCCCGGCGTGGGCCGGGCGGGAACTGCGGCCGGTGGCCGAGGGCGGCACCGAGCACCTGATGTTCCGGCTCGGCGAGGATCTGGTGGTGCGGCTGCCCCGGCTGCCGTCGGGCGGCGCCACCGTCGAACGTGAGCGGCGCTGGCTGCCCTACCTGGCGCCGCATCTGCCGCTGGCGATCCCGGAGCCGGTCGGGTTCGGCCGCCCCGGCGAGGGTTGTCCGCTGCCGTGGTCGGTCTACCGGTGGCGGCCCGGCGACCATCACATGACCGACCCGCCGGCCACCGCCGCGGCGCTCGGCGACTTCGTGGCCGCCCTGCAACGCGTTCCGGTGCCGCCCGACGCCCCGCCGGCCTACCGCGGCGGCCTCACCCCGGAGCCGGCCGGCGGTGCCGGGAGCGGGCCTGGCCGGGAGGTCGGTTACGCGCGGGCGGACGCGGAGATGCGCGCGGCGGCGCGTGATCTGCGCGTGCCGGCGGTGCTGAGGCTCTGGGACGCGGCACTGGAACTGCCGGGCTGGGCCGGGCCGCCGGTCTGGGTGCACAGCGATCTGCTGCCGGGCAACGTGCTGTTCCGGGCCGGTCGGCTGGACGCGGTGATCGATTTCGGGTGTGCCGGGGTCGGGGATCCGGCCGCCGATCTGATGGCGGGCTGGGCGATGTTCGGGCCGGCGGAGCGGCGCGGGTTCCGGGCCCGGCTCGCCGTCGACGACGACACCTGGGCTCGCGGCCGGGCGTATGCGCTGGTCTTCGGCCTGGCCGCGTGGCACTACTACCGCTCCCGCAAGCCGGCTTTCGCCGCACTGGGCCGCCGCACCGTCAACCAGGCGTTGACGGATTGAGGTCGTCAACCTAGGGTTGACGGCATGACTCAGCAGATCGTCCCGCCCGTCCGACTCGACGAGCTCATCCACGCCATCACCAGCAACCGGCCCAACGACCCGCTCGAGCGGGTGTCCGACGCGGTCGTCCTCGCCGATCACCTGGGGGAGCTGGCCGACCACCTGATCGGGCACTTCGTCGACCAGGCCCGCCGCTCCGGCGCCTCGTGGACCGACATCGGCCGCAGCATGGGTGTCACCAAGCAGGCGGCCCAGAAACGGTTCGTGCCCAAGGGGCAGGAGCAGGGCTTCGAGCGGTTCACCGCGGCGGCCCGCAACGCCGTGCTGGCGTCGATGAACATCGCCAAGGCCGGCGGCCACGCGCAGATCCACGTCGAGCACCTTCTCCTCGGCGTACTGCAGACTCCTGAAGCGCTCGGCACCCGAGCCCTCGCCGCGCAGGGTCTCGACGTCGAAGCCGTGCGCGGCGCGGCGACCGCGGCCCTGCCGGCGGCCGAGGGCCCCGCGCCCGACCTGGTGCCCTACGACGCCCGCGCCCGCAAGGCCCTGGAGCTCACCTTCCGTGAGATGACCCGCCTCGGCCAGCAGAGCGTCGGCACCGGCCACCTCCTGCTCGCCCTGATCGAGCAGGACCAGCCGGAGGGCGGCGTGCTGCACCGGCTCGAGGTCGACAAGCCCGCGGTCGAGCAGTTCCTGGCCGGCGCCGAGCAGGAAGCCATGAACACCTGACGGATGTCATGGTCACGACATGACGCGCGACCCCGGGCGCGGCAACCCGCGGCCGCGACGATTGTCGGCATGACGCTCACCGCATCACCCGGCATCCCGGTGTCCGGGACCGCCGAACCGGCCGTCGACCTCGACGGCGTGGTCAAACGCTACGGCGCGGTCACCGCCGTCGACGGCATCGATCTGCGCATCCGGCCCGGCGAGGTGGTCGCGTTGCTCGGCCCCAACGGCGCCGGCAAGACCACCACGGTCGACATGCTCCTCGGGCTCGCCCAGCCCACCGAAGGCACTGTGCGCGTCTACGGGCGCAAACCGCACGAGGCGGTCGCGCTGGGCCTGGTCTCGGCGGTCATGCAGACCGGCGGGCTGCTCAAGGACTACACGGTCGAGGAGACCGTCAAGCTCACCGCGGTGCTGTTCGGCAAACCGCAGTCGGCCGTCGGTGCGGCCCTGCACCGGGCCGGGATCGCCGACATCGGCAAACGCCTGGTCGGTAAGTGCTCGGGCGGGCAGCAGCAGCGACTCCGGTTCGCGATGGCGCTGCTGCCCGACCCGGATCTGCTGATCCTCGACGAACCGACCACCGGCATGGACGTCGGTGGCCGGCACGACTTCTGGCAGGCCATCCGGCGCGACGCGGGGGACGGCCGGACGGTCATCTTCGCCACCCACTACCTGGAGGAGGCCGACGCGTACGCGGACCGGGTGGTCTTCGTGCGCCGCGGCCGGATCGTCGCCGACGGCACCGCGTCCGAGGTCAAAGCCCTCGCGTCGGGCCGGACCGTGCGGGCCACCCTGCCCGGCGCCGTCGTGTCGCAGCTCGAGTCCATCACGGGGGTGGACACGGTCGAGGTCCGGGGCGACACGGTCTACCTGCACGGGCGCGACACCGACGGGATCGCCCGGCACCTGCTGACCAGCACCCCGGCCCGGGACCTGGAGATCACCTCCCGCAACCTCGAAGAAGCGTTCCTGACCCTGACCGCCGATTCCGTCCCCGGGAGCGCCGCATGAGCACCGCCACCGTCCCGCGTAACCTGCCCCGCTTCGGCGGCTTCAGCACCGGCATGATCAAACTGGAGTTGCGGCGGATGGTCCGCAACCGCCGCACGGTCATCTTCACCGTCGTCATGCCGCCGGTGTTCTTCCTGCTCTTCGGCACCGACGCGGCCTCACGCAACGAGGCCGTCGGCGCGCACGGCAACGTCAGCGGCTACATCCTGGTCAGCATGGCCGTCTACGGCGCGATGCTGGCCACCACGTCGGGCGGCGCGATGGTCTCCATCGAACGCGCCGCCGGGTGGAGCCGGCAGCTGCGCCTGACCCCGCTCAAACCGATCGCCTACGTCGCCGTCAAACTCGCCCTCGCGATGATCATCGGGGCCGTGGCGGTGGCGGTGGCGTTCGCGGTGGGCTCGGTCACGGGGGCGAAGCTGCCGGTTCACGCCTGGATCGGCTGCGGGCTGCTGGCCTGGGTGTGCGCGCTGGTGTTCGCCGCGTTCGGGCTGTTCATGGGCTACCTGCTGCCCAGTGAGAACGTCATGCAGCTCCTCGGCCCGGTGCTCGCGGTGCTGTCGTTCGCCGGTGGGCTGTTCGTGCCGGTCGACAAGCTCGGCCACACGTTCGCGACGATAGCCGAATTCACTCCGGTGTACGGGGTGGGGGAGATCGCCCGCTACCCGCTGACCCAGGACGGCAACCTGTGGCTCGCCGCCCTCAACGTGATCGTCTGGACCGCCCTGTTCTCCGCCGGTGCGATGTGGCGGTTCCGCCGCGACACCGCCCGCGTGTGAGCCGGTAGCGTCGTGGACGTGACCGCCGTGAAGGCCCCGTACGGGGGCAAACGATACGGGTGGCTCTTCTCGGCGGTCTGGCTGTTCTACCTCGGCGACTCGGTCGGCGCCCTGTGGGACCAGCCGGACATGCTGTGGCGAGTCGTCGGCCTGTTCGCCGTCGTCTCGTTCGCCGCCACCTACCTGTTCATGGTGCGGATGGCCAGCCGGCTGCCGGACACGGCACCCCCGCCCCTGGCCTTCACGGTGCGCGCCGCGCTCGGCATCGCGCTCATGCTCGCCCTGTTCGGCCTGCAGATCCCCGGGGCCGGCGCGCACGCCCTGACCTGCCTGGTCTACGTCGCCGCGTTCGCGATGGTCAGCCTGCCGCTGCCGGTGGCCGCGCCGCTGGCGGCGCTGCTGGTCGCCGCGGCCGAGATCCTGCCGGCGGTGGTGCCGGGCTGGGACGACAACGGCTACGGCCTGGCCGTTCTGCTCGGCTCCCTGGCCACCTGGGGCATCCGGCTCGCCGGAATCCGGCAGAACCGGCTCATCGCCGCCCAGCGGGAGATCGCCGACCTGGCCGTGCAGAACGAACGCGCCCGCATCGCCGGCGACCTGCACGACATCCTCGGCCACTCGCTGACCGTCGTGGCGGTCAAGGCCGAACTGGCCCAGCGGCTGCTCGACGTCGACCTCGACCGGGCCCGCCGCGAACTCGCCGACCTGGAGTCGCTGGCCCGCGACGCGCTCGCCGACGTGCGCTCGACCGCGCTGGGGGTGCGGGGCATCTCGCTGCCGGGGGAGATCGCCGCCGCCCGCGAGGCCCTCGCGGCGGCGAACGTCGAAGCGGTCCTGCCCGGCGCCGCCGACGAGATCCCCACCCGCAACCGTGAACTGTTCGCCTGGACGATCCGCGAGGCGGTCACCAACATCGTCCGGCACAGCGGCGCCGCGCATGCCACGGTCACCTTGCACCCCGGCGCCGTGGAGATCGTCGACGACGGCACCGGCTCCGCCGTGGTCAAGGGGGACGGCCAGGGCCTCGCCGGGCTGCGCCGGCGCGCGGAAGCGCTGGGCGCGAAACTCACTGTCGGTCGCCGCGAAGACCAGCCGGGCTTCCGGGTACGCGTGGAGGTCTCCTCATGATCAAAGTCCTGCTCGCCGACGATCAGGCCCTGGTGCGCGGCGCGATGGCGGCCCTGCTCGACATGGAGGCCGACCTCAAGGTCGTCACCGAGGTCGGCCGCGGCGACGAGGTGCTGGCCGCCGCCCGCGACCACGACATCGACGTGGCCCTGCTCGACGTCGAGATGCCCGGCATGGACGGCGTGGCCGCCGCCCGGGAGCTGCACAAACAGCTGCCCCGGGTGAAAGTGCTGATGGTGACCACGTTCGGCCGGGCCGGCTACCTGCGTCAGGCGATGGCGGCCGGGGCCAGCGGGTTCATCGTCAAGGACACCCCCGCCCGGCAACTCGCCGACGCCGTCCGCCGCGTACACGAAGGGCTGCGGGTGGTCGACCCGGAACTCGCCGCCCAGTCCCTCGCCCAGGGCGAGTCACCACTGACCGAGCGGGAGACCGACGTGCTGCGCGCCGCCCGAGACGGCGGAACGGTCGCTGACATAGCCCGTGAGCTGCGCCTTTCCGACGGAACCGTGCGCAACCACCTGTCCTCGGCGATCGGCAAGACCGGCGCCCGCACCCGCGCCGAAGCCGTCCGGCTGGCCCTGGACAACGGCTGGCTGCTCACTTGAGAAGAAATCCGCTGCGCTACCGACCCGCAACCGTCAGCGACCACTGACCGCACCCGTCGCCGACAAAAGTTCCCCCTGCAGCCAACAACGGGGGGAACCAATCATGACCGCAGGTACGAGCACCGTCACCCGCGAGCAGGAGAAGCTCATCCGCGACAACATGGCCCTGGTCGGCCACATGGTCCGCGAGATGCTGTTCAAGGTTCCGCCGCACGTGCACCGTGACGACCTCGCCTCGGCCGGCTACACCGCCCTCGTCACCGCCGTGCGGGCGTTCGACGCGAACCGGGGCATCCCGTTCGGCAAGTTCGCCGCCATGCGCGTGCGCGGCGCCCTGCTCGACGAGCTGCGCAGCATGGACTGGGCGACCCGCTCGGTGCGCGCCCGCGCCCGCCGCGCCGACGTCGCCCGCCAGGAACTCACCGTCCAGCTCGGCCGCACCCCCACCCCCGACGAGCTCGCCGAACTGCTCGGCGTCGCCGTCACCGAACTCACCAGCGTCGACGACGACGTGCAGCGCGCCGCCGTGCTGTCGCTGCAGGGCTTCGCCACCGGCTCCGCCGACGACATGGTCACCGAGACCGCCATGAACCCCGAGGAGATGCTGCTGCACCGCGAGCGCATCGGCTACCTGCACGACGCCGTCGCCGTGCTGCCCGAGCGGCTGCGGTTCGTCGTCGAGGCGTCGTTCCTGCGCGAGCGACCCCTCGCCGAGGTCGCCACCGAGCTCGGCGTCACCGAGTCACGGGTCTCGCAGCTGCGCACCGAAGCCCTCGCCCTGCTCAAGGACGGCCTGACCACGCACATGGACCAGAAGGAGACCGGCACCGCCAAGGACGGCTGCGTCGCCCGCCGCCGGGCCCTCTACGCCGCGCAGATCGCCGCCCGCTCCACCATGGCGACCCGCCTGTCCGCCACCAGCGCCCAGGGCGAGCGCCTCGCCGCCTGATCGCGGCCCGGGGGCGCCCCGGCGCGGGCGCCTAAGATCTCTGCTCGTGACCCCTGTGAGCCTGCAAGACATCCGCGACGCCGCCCACCGCATCGCCGGGAGTGCCCACCGCACCCCGGTGCTGCGCTCACGCACCCTCGACGGCCTCGTCGGCGCCGAGGTCTTCCTCAAGGCGGAGAACCTCCAGCGGATCGGGGCGTTCAAGTTCCGCGGCGCCTACAACGCCATCTGCCAGCTCACCGGCGAGCAACTGGCCCGCGGGATCGCCGCCTACTCCTCCGGCAACCACGCCCAGGCGGTCGCGCTGGCCGCCCGCGAACTGGGCAGCACCGCTGTGATCGTCATGCCCGCCGACACCCCGGCCGCCAAGCTCGACGCCGTCCGCGGCTACGGCGCCGAGATCGTCACCTACGACCGCTACACCGGCGACCGCGAGGAGATCGGCCGGCGCCTCGCCGCCGACCGGGGCCTCGCCCTGATCCCGCCGTACGACCACCCGCACGTCATCGCCGGGCAGGGCACCGCCGCGCTCGAACTGCTCGACCAGGCCGGCGACCTCGACGCGCTCGTCGTACCGGTCGGCGGGGGCGGGCTCATCGCCGGCAGCGCCACCGCCGCCAAAGGCCTGCAACCCGACATCAAGATCATCGGCGTGGAACCGGCCGCCGGGGACGACACCCGCCGCTCCCTGGCCGCGGGGGAGCGGGTCAGCATCCCGGTGCCCCGCACCATCGCCGACGGGCAGGCCGCCGCCATCCCCGGCGAACTCACCTTCTCGATAAACAAAACCCTCGTCGACGAGATCGTGCTGGTCACCGACGACGAGATCCGCGACGGCCTGCGGTTCGCCCTCGACCGGCTCAAAACCGTCCTCGAACCCTCCGGCGCCTCCGGCCTCGCCGCCCTGCTCGCCGGCCGGATCACCCCCGGACCGGCCCGCATCGGCGTGATCCTCTCCGGCGGCAACGTCGGCGCCGCCCGCCTCGCCGAGCTACTCGCCTAACACCTGCCGCTCCAGCGCCGGATCCAGGCCCACCGGCGGCCGATCCGGGCGCTGCGGCGCCTCCCCGGGCAACGACCGCAGCCACCGCCACGTGTCCACGACCGTCTCGCCCACCGGCCGGCACCGCAGACCCGCCCCGACCGCCTTCGACACGTCCGCGCCGCGCAGGAAATCATGGTCGGGGCCGGGCGGGAACCAGATCGGCAACTGCGTCCACGGCTCGATACCCGCCGCCTTGATCACCGCCGGGTCGATCCAGCGCAACTCGGCCCGGCCACCGGCCACCTCGTTACCGACCTCGAGCAACTCACCCATCGTGGTGTGCCCCGGCTCGCTCACCACGTTGTAGGCACCCGCCCGCGCCGAAGCCGCCGCATCCAGCAGGAAGACCGCCAGGTCCCGGGCATCGACATACTGCAACGGCAACGCCCGCGGATCCGGCGCCAGCGTCGGCCCACCCCGCGCCAGCCGCTCCAGCCACCACGGCAACCGCCCGACATCCTCGTACGGACCCAGGATCAGCCCCGCCCGGGCCAGCAACACCGGCCCGTCGAACTCGGCCGCCTCGATCTCCCCCCGCAACTTGTCCCCGGCATAACCCGGATCAGCCGGATCCGCCAGCGGCGTCCGCTCGGTCAGCGGCATCGACGCACCCCACCGGTAGACCGAACGACTCGACACATAGCCGAAGTGCCCGGCCCGGCCGGACAACAGCCGCGCGGCCCGCCCCACCGGCCCGGCACCCGCCGACCACGTGTCGACCACCGCGTCCCAGCTCCGGCCATCGTCCAACGCGGCCAGACCGTCGGGAGCGAGGCGATCACCCCGCACCACCCGCACGCCCGCCGGCGCGTCCCGCAGCCCGCGGTTGAAGACCGTGACCTCGTCGCCACGGGCGACCGCCTCCTCGGCGACCGCCCGGCCCACGAACCCCGACCCACCCAGAACCAGCAGCCTCATGGTCATCGACCCTGCCCGAGGCCGGCCCACCGCGGAAGCGTTCTCTGCTCAGAGCAGATCGGGACCAGCTGATCGCGCCCGGCTTTAACGGAGGAACCGCTCGATCGCGGCCACCACCAGGGCGTGATCCTCGGCCTGCGGCAGACCCGACACCGTCACGACGCCCACCACCCCGACCTCACGGACCCGCACCGGGAAAGCCCCGCCATGCGCGGCGTACCGCGCCGGATCCACACCCAGGTCCGCGTCCAGAACCTGGTCGCGGGCCGCCAACCGCCGGCCGACCAGGAACGACGACGCACCGTAACGCTCGACGACCCGGACCTTGCGGACGATCCACGCGTCGTTGTCCGCCGTGGAACCCGCCAGACCCGCATGGAACAACTGCTGCGTACCCCGCCGGATGTCGATCGCCACCGGCTTGTCACCGGCCAGCTCCACCAGCAGACAACCCAGCCGCCACGCATCCGCGTTGGTGAACCGGTCGAACACCAGATCGCGTTCCTGACGCTCCAGCTCAGAGATCAGATCATCACTCATGGCGAACATTATCGGCGGCGCGCCCGCTGCAACCAGATCCCCAGCGAAGCGAGCGCCACAAAAACCAGCATCGAACAGCAGAGCAACTTGATGAACAACTCCGCCTCCCAGTTCGTTAGGGTCGGACTCGTGCGACTGGCCACCTTCAACCTGCTGCACGGACGGTCACTCTCCGACGGCACGGTACACGCCGACCGCGTCCACGCCGCCATCGCGGAACTCGACGCCGACATTCTCGGCCTCCAGGAGGTCGACCGCGCCCAGCCCCGCAGCGGGCTGCTCGACCTCACCGCGATAGCCGCCGACGCCCTCGGCGCCCCCACCCACCGCTTCGCCGCCGCCATCGTCGGCACCCCCGGGGAGACCTGGCAACCCTGGCGCAACGACGACGACAACCAGCACCCGCTCTACGGCATCGCCCTGGTCAGCCGCTACCCCGTACGCCAGTGGCAGATCACCACCCTGCCCGCGGCACCGATCCGCTCACCCGTCTACACCGGCGACGGCATCCGCCTACTCAAGGACGAACCCCGGGTCCTGCTCGCCGCCGTCCTCGACACCCCCGCCGGCCCCGTCACGGTCGCGACCACCCACCTGAGCTTCGTACCCGGCTGGAACCTGCGACAACTACGGCACGCCGTACGCGCCCTGCGGAACCTGCCCGGACCGCGACTGCTCCTCGGCGACCTCAACATGCCGACCGGCCCGGTCCGCGCCGCCACCGGCTGGCGCCCCCTCGGCAAAGCCCCCACCTACCCGAGCTTCGGCCCCCGCGCCCAGCTCGACCACATCCTCGCCGATCCGCGCGGCTACGACCTCGGCCGCGTCGTGCAGGTGTCCACCCCACGCCCCACCGTCTCCGACCACCTGCCGCTCATCGTGCAGCTGGACGCATGAACACGTCCTCCAGGCCGTCCTCCGGATCCCACTGCTCACCGATCTTCCGGAAACCCAGCCCGGCGATGGTCGCCCGCGATCCGATGTTGTCCGGCCGGATGCTCGCCCGCACCGCGGTCACGTCCGCGTCCGCGTCGGCCCGCGCCAGCAGCGAGCGCAGCATCGCCTTCGCGTAACCCCGGCGCCGGTGCGCCGGATCCACCGAATAGGCGACCTCGACCACACCTTCGGA
Source organism: Paractinoplanes ferrugineus (assembly GCF_016862195.1). Classification (GTDB taxonomy): domain Bacteria; phylum Actinomycetota; class Actinomycetes; order Mycobacteriales; family Micromonosporaceae; genus Actinoplanes; species Actinoplanes ferrugineus. The sequence goes on from NZ_BOMM01000039.1 coordinate 82,088, forward strand.
GTCGGGCGGCCCGTGGAACCCGCCGTGCCCCACCACCACCCCGTCGGCCAGCGCCGCCCGGGCGATCCAGTCGGCACTGACCGGATCCCGCCCGATCTGCTCCAGCCGGATCCGCCACAACCAGTGCTCATCCACCAGGTACTGCGTCAGGGGCACCCCGGCGCTCGCACTCGCGGCGTCCAGGTCGCCGTCGATGAGCGACTGCAGCGTGTTGGGGGAGAGCTTGACCCACGTGATGTCCGGCACGGCACGCATGATCACACACAGTGGTGATCAAAGCCACATCGGTTGTGCACAACTGAATTGCGCACTACCGTTCATCGCATGGCGGAGGAACGAGCCCAGACCACCGGCCTCGAGCAGATGATCTGCTTCGAGCTCTACGCCGCAAGCCGCGCCATGACCGCCCTCTACCGCCCCGTCCTCGACGACGCCGGCCTGACCTACCCCCAATACCTCGTCATGCGCGTCCTCTGGCACCGCGGCCCCGTCACCGTTCGTGACCTCAGCCAAATCCTCCACCTCGACAGCGGCACCCTCTCCCCACTGCTCAAACGCCTCGAAACGCAACACCACATCCGCCGCGAACGAGGCACCCCCGACGAACGCACCGTCGTCATCCACCTCACCGACACCGGCGCCCAACTCGAACACCGAGTCGCCGACGTCCCCCAGCAGATCGTCTGCGCCCTCGACCTCAACCTCGACGAATACCGGCAACTGCACCACCTCCTCGGGCGCATCAGCGCCGCCACCCCGCACAGTTCCGGAAAGGAACACTGATGGCCTCCGTCTACACCGCCAGCTCCACCGCCACCGGCGACGCCCGCAACGGCCACGTCCGCTCCAGCGACGGCGTCCTCGACCTCGACCTCGCGGTCCCCAAGGAGATGGGCGGCCCCGGCGGCGCCCTCACCAACCCCGAGCAGCTCTTCTCCGCCGGCTACGCCGCCTGCTTCCACAGCGCCCTCAAAGCCGTCGCCCGCGCCCAGAAGATCACCCTCGAAGACACCGCCGTCACCGTCGACGTCGGCATCGGCCCCAAGGACGGCGGCGGCTTCCAGCTCGACGTCGCCATCGAGGTCGAGATCCCCGGCGTCGACGAAGCCACCGCCCAGCAGCTCATCGAAGCCGCCCACCAGGTCTGCCCCTACAGCAACGCCACCCGCGGCAACGTCGACGTCGCCCTCAGCGTCGCCTGAGCCCCCTCTGCCGGCCTTTGCAAGCCACCCAGGTTTACAAGCCACGCAGCGCGCGGTTGGTGCGGTTCGCCCGCACCGCCGCGCGCTGCTGTTCCGCCGTCACCTCGATGTAGCCCTGCGACGTCGTCAGCGAGGCATGCCCCAGCAACCGCATGATCTCCGACGCGTTCGCCCCGTCCTCCGCCAGCCGCGTCGCGAACGTATGCCGCAAAGCATGCAACTGCGCCCCCCGCGGAACCCGATCAGCGAGCCCCGCCCGCCGATAACACGACTCCACCAGATATTGCAGACCACCCCGCTTCAGCGCCGCCCCCCGCCGATCCACCAGCAGGGGAGCCCGCACGTCGGCCCGCCCGAACCGCACCCGCCGGCTGTCCAGATAACGCTCCACCAGACCATCGAGCTCCGGCTCGATCGGCACCGTACGCGGCCGCCCACCCTTACCAGCCACCTCGACCCGACGCTCCCCGTCCCGCCCGAGCACATCCCCGATCCGCAACGCCAGCAACTCCGACAGCCGCAACCCCGCACACAGCGCCAGCGCCAGCACCGCCAGATCCCGCTCCGGCCACGGATCCCGCTGCCGCTCGTCACTCTGGCTGACCGCGGAGAGTAACTGCTCCGGCGTGTCCTCGCCGCGCAACGGCTTAGGGGAGTGGGGCGGCAGTTTCGGCTTGTCCACCGCCGACATCGGATTGCCGGGCACCACCTGCTCCGTCACCAGGAACGTGAAGAACGCATTCCACGACGACCAGGCGCGAGCCACCGAGGCGGGAGCGCGGTTCGCGGCAAAACGGGCAAAGGCCTGCCGCAACAGGCGGGGGGAGAGGTCACCCAGAGTGACATTCTCTCTGTCCATCAACCCCAGAACCGACCCGAGATCCCTCCGGTACGCCTGCAGCGTGTGCTCCGACGGCTTCCGGGTAGCCCTGGCCGCCAGAAAATCCTCCACGAGTTCCGCAACTGATTCCCCGCCCGCCACGCCTGCCCCAAACTGCATAAGTCATATTATGCAGCACTTTGCGGTATCTGTCTTGTTCGGCGTCCAGCCGGATTTGCCCGCTTATCGCGCCGCCGCCTCGGTCCGGGCCTCGCGCACCCGCCGCCTCGGCGGAGTCGCCTCTGTGGTTGCCGGGGAGAGGTGGCCTCACCGCGACGTCCCGACCGCGTGGATCTTGCGCGCCCGGATCGGTCAACTTGGCGGCAAACCGCCTGGTTCGGGCACTGCACCGGCCGTGGTGCGGGGGTGACCGAAGCCGGCGCTTCCGGACCGCACCCACCGGCTCGAGTTCGGTCCCGGCGGCGGCCCGGGGGCGAAACCGTGGGAGAACAGCGCACACATGAATTCGCGCTCGCGTGCCCCTTCCGACGCGGCCCCGATTCGCTTCTACTTTACATAATGTAAATTATCGACCTGGGATGTCGTCGATGGCTGTGGGCGGAACGATACGGTCGTCGGATGCTGGTTCGCTGGGTTACCGGGTTTCTCGACTCCCCCTCGCCGACGGCGGAGTCGTTCTGGCTTGCGGTGACGGGATCGACGTTGTCGTCCCGGCGCGGTGGCGGGGTGTTCGCGACGTTGGTGCCGGACGGTGGGGACGCTTTCCTGCGCGTACAGCTGATCGGGGCCCGGGAATCGCCGAAGGCGCATGTGGATCTTCATGTGGATGAGGTGCCGGCGGCCGCCGCGCAGGCTGAGGCGCTGGGGGCGGTGCGGGTGTCGGCGGAGCCGGGTCTGGTGGTGTTGCGCTCCCCCGCCGGGATTCTGTTCTGCCTGGTGGAGTGGTCCGGTGAGGCGGTGGTGCCGGCGGCGGTGCGGTGGCCGGGCGGGCAGCGCAGTGTGGTGGATCAGTTGAGCTTGGACGTTCCGGCGGCGGGCTATGACGCGGAGATGGAGTTCTGGGCGGCGTTGACCGGGTGGGCGCGGGTGGCGTCGGATCTGCCGGGGTTCGCGTTTCTCGACGGTGGTGACGCGTTGCCGTTGCGGTTTCTGTTGCAGCGGATCGGCGGGGACGCGGCGGGCGTACATCTGGATCTGGCTTGTGACGGGGTGGATGCCGAGGTGGTGCGGCATCAGGGGTTGGGGGCGTCGGTGGTGCGGCGGGTGGCGGGTGACTGGACGACGTTGCGGGATCCGGTGGGGCGGGAGTATTGCGTCACCGCGCGGGCGCCCCGTGGGCGTAGATGACCTGGCGGTGGGTGGTGATCGTCGGGGTGAGGTGCCAGCCGGGCAGGGCGCTGAGTTCGTCGGGTTGCCAGTAGCGTTTGACGATGTGGAAGGCGCGGCCGTCGCTGAGGATGCGTTGTTGCCGGTCCTGGTCGAGGCGGGCCTCGCGGTAGGAGTCGAGGAGGAAGACCCGGCCGGTGGGGCGTAGGGCGGTGGCGACGTGGTGCCAGAAGGCGTCGAGGTGTTCGGCCGGCACGTGGGAGAGCCAGTAGCTGAAGAAGACGACGTCGTAGGCGGCCGGTGGTGGGGTCCAGGTGAAGATGTCGGCCTGGACGAAGGTGATGTCGCCGTGGTGGTCGCGGGCGCGGTTGAGGTCGAGGGTTTCGGTGTTGGCGTCGACGGCGGTGACGTGGCGGGCGCGGTTTGTCAGTCGCTCGGTCCACCAGCCGGTGCCGGCGGCCAGTTCGAGGACGTCGCCGGTGGGTGCGAAGTCGTCGAGGGCCTGCTGGGCTGGTGGATGTCGGCGAACCAGCGGTCGTGGGTCTCGGTGTCGACGGCGTAGCGTCCGCGGCGCTGCCACCACTGGTCGTACTCGGGGGCGCGGTGGCGGTAGTACTCGCGTTGTTCGTCGAGTTGATCCATGACCGTGACGCTAGCGGCGGCGTGGTGTGCGCGAAACTGTCGGAGGCTGCTGCTAGAACTGTTGGCACATGCGTTCGAATGATCGGAGATGGGCGTGGCCCGGGGTTTGAGCATCGAAGAGCTGGCGACGATCCGGGCTGGGGTGGACGCCGGGCGTAAGCCGCGGGTGCAGTTCACCGAGTCGGCGGGGCAGATCGCCGGGCAGATCGGTCAGGTGGTGTCGCTTGGTGATCCGGCGGAGTCCGACGAGTTCGTGGTGGTGAAGTTCGGGCGCGACGAGTTGCCCTTCTCCCCCAATGATCTGCAGGTGGCGCCGCGGGGTGCGGTGGCGAAGAAGGCTCCCCCGCCGGCGCCGCAGCAGGCTGCTCCGGTGGAGCCGGAGTTCGTGCTGGACAAGCCGGTGGTGCCGGTGCCGGCGGTTGTGCCGGCCGAGCCCGCTGCGGTGACCGCGGCGGCTTCCTCGGCTCCGGCGCCGCGCAAGGCGACCCCGGCGAAGGCGGCCAAGGCGAAACCGGCGCCGGCTCTGACGATCACCTTGGCGTACGGGGAGGGTGAGTGGACCGTCGCCGCGGCGCAGGGCAGCAAGGTGTTGGCGAAGCCTTACGTGGTTCGGCCGGCGGAGGCGATGCGGATGGTGTCGTTGGTGGATGTGCAGGGGGTGCAGGAGGCCGTCGAGCAGATCCTGGCCGCGGAGCGAGCTGAGGCGGAGAAGGAGGCGCAGCGGTTGCGGGCGGAGTTGGCCGAGGTGGAGGCGCGGCTGGCGGAGTTAGGTGAGGCGGGTCGGTGAGGTGGTGCTCTCCCCCGGCTTGACGGTGGGCCGGGCCGGCAGTTCACGGCCGGGCCGGGGGCGCACCCGGGTGTAGTCGGCGGGTCGGGTGGGGTCGGCGATGCGGGGCTGTTCCATTTCGCCGTCGCGGAGTTGGGCGAGGGTGGCGTCGATGCCTTCCATGATGAGGCGGGTGGCTTTCATGGCTTGGGCGCCGGGGGTGCCGGTCACCGTGGTCAGGTCGATCGGGGTGTCGCCGAATCGGACGTGCACGACGGGGCGGTGGCGCAGGGCGCGCAGGATCCAGCGGAGCATGTGGGTGGGGGCTTCGTAGGGCAGCACGGCGTGGGCGCCCCATTGGGCGACGGGCAGGACGGGGGCGCCGGACATGGCGGCCATGCGGGCGACGCCGGTTTTGCCGCGTTCGGGCCACATCCACGGGTCGAGGCCGATGCGGCCTTCGGGGTAGACGAGGACCATGGCGCCGTCGGTGAGGGCTTGGACGGCGGCGGGGAGGGCGTCGGCGGCGGTGTCCTTGCCACGGTCGACGCGGATGTGTCCGGCGGCGCGCATGGCGGGGCCGGCGATGGGGGCGTCGAAGAGTCCGCCGGTGGCCATGATCCGTGGTCCGATGCCGGCGATGTGGCAGGCGGCGGTCATGACGATGGGGTCGAACGGGCTGATGTGGTTGGCGGCGAGGATGAGGGCTCGGCCCTGGAGCGGTTCGGGGATGTTGCCGGTGACTCGCAGGCGGCACAGCGGGAGGACCAGGAGGCGGCCGATGAGCATCATCAGTCGCCAGGTCAGGGGCACCCGCCAGGTGGTTCTGTTCATAGAGCGGACAATGTACGCCCGGGTGGAGTGGGTGTTCCAGTGGTAAACGCGGTCAGCGGCAGCCGCTGAGTTCGGGTGCGGCGGTGCCGGAGGTGATCTCCGCGGCGGCGAGGCGGCCGACGCTGGGGGCGAGGCAGACACCGGAGTGCATGACGGCGGCGTAGACGTGTGGGGTGAGCCGGCCGATCAGGGGGCCGCGGGCCGGCATGGGTCGGGTGCCGACTCGCCATCCGCGTAGCATCCGCCGGCCGTCGCCGAAGGTGGTGGCGAGTTCGTGCCGGGCGTGCCGGGCGGCGGTTCGCAGGTCGGTCCAGGTCCAGGTGTCGCCGAGGGGGGCGGTGATGAGCAGTTCGCGGTCGCGGACTTCGCGGACTTCGAGTTGTGGGGTGGCGATGATGCCGCGGACGAGGCCGGTTTCGGCTCGGACGCGGATCAGGAGTGCGGATGAGGTGTCCGCGATGCGGGCGGGGTCGGTCAGGTGGCGGGTGAGGGCGGCGGTTCCGGCGCCGGCGGCGAGGACGACGGTGGACGCGGGGAGGAGTCCGGCTGACGTGGAGACGCCGTCGGTGTGGATGTGGGTGACGGTGGTCCCGTAGTACACGTGGGCGCCGGCGTCGCGGGCGGCGAGGAGCAGTGTGCGGGCGGCGCGGGGGGCGTCGACTCCGGCGTCGCGGGGGTCGTGGCTCGCTCGGTCGGGGACGGCGCGCAGTGCGGGTTCGAGGTGGGCGATCGTGTTGCTGTCGACCAGGTCCGTTCCGGTGTCGTCGGTGACGGGCCATCGCAGTGAGCCGGTCCGGCGCAGGCCGAGGCCGGGGACTTCCTGTTCGAGCCGGCGCCAGTCGTCGACGACGAGCCCGCTGAGGTCGGCGGCCCCGCCGGGCCAGTGGCCGCGGTCGCCGCCGCCGATCCAGCCGAACGACGACGCGGTCGCTCCCCCGTCGCGGCCGACCACGGTGACCGGCACCCCGGTGCGCGTCAGGTGGTGGGCGATGGACGCGCCGACGATCCCGGTGCCGACGACGACTACCGGTTTCACAGGGTGGCCATGCCTTGTTCGGCGACGGTCAGCCATCGTTCGACGGTGGTGGTGTCGTGGTGCCGGATGGACCAGTCGACCTGGCGCAGGCTCATGTGTGCCCAGTAGGCGCGGTGCCGCCGGGGTGCGAGTTGGGCGAGCCGTCGGTCGATCGGTGCGGTGAGTGCGGGTGCCGTGCCGGTGAGGTGGAATCGCAGGGTGACGAGGTCGAGGTGGCGGTCGCCGCGGACCGCGCCGTCCCAGTCGATGACGCCGGACAGCCGTCCGTCGGCGATCAGGACGTTGCCGGGGTGGAAGTCCATGTGCACCAGGTCGTCACCGGGCATGTGCGGGCCGCAGGATTCGCCGACCGAGCGCACCCAGTCGAGCAGCCGCGCGGTGCGGGGGCTGTGTGTTCGCAGGGGTTCGTGCAGGCAGAACCCGGGTCCGTCGGAGGTCAGGTGGAGCTCGGCCGGTTGCGGTGCGGCGGTTCCGGTGAGCAGGTCGGCGAGCTGGTCGTTGACGTGCAGCATCTGCCGCACGAGGGTGGCGTCCGGTCGGGTGGGTGGCGCGCCGGGCAGCCGCTGCTGGACGACGACGCGGATGCCGTCGACGCGGGCGGTCAGTTCGTGCCGGGCGGTGGGTACGCCGGCGGCGCGGGCCCGGTCGACGAGGGCCGCGCTGCGGGTGCGGGCGGCGGTGAGCACCGATTGCCGGCCGTCGGGCCAGCGCACGTAGGCGGCGCCGATCTCGCCGCCGGGGCAGGGTCCTTCGAGGACGAGCCGGACTCCGGTGATGTCGTGGATCCGTTCGAGGATCCGGGGCGCGTCTAGCCGCGCCGACCGCGGCCATGCCGCATCCGGCTGGGCCGGCACCGGCTGGGCGGTATCCGGCCGTGCTTGAGTGGTCACGACGACCCCCGACTCGTGACGGCGAACAGTTTCCCTCCGGCAAGACCCTAGTGGGCCGACGGGCGGCGCGGTGTCAGCCGAACGACTCTGATCGATGCGGGGTCATTGGGGTCCGCGCTGCCGCAGGTAGGCCAGGACGGCCTCGCGGGTGGTCCGGACCCCGAACATCGCCCGTGCCTCGGCGATCCGCCGGTTGGCGGTGCGCAGGGACAGGAACTCGGCGGCGGCGGCGGCCGCGATGGTGTCGCCGGCGGCGAGCCGGTCGAGCAGGGCTCGCTGTTCCGGCACGAGGTCGGCGACGTTGTCGGCGCTGTCGGGGGTCTCCGGGGTGACGCCCTGCCGCAGGGGTCCGAGCCGGGACAGGTCGTCGACCAGGGCGCGGCCGAGGGTCGTCTCGGCGTCGCAGATCGCGACCACGCCGGCGCCGCGGGCCGCGGCGAGCACGGCGAGCTGCAGGGTTTCCGGGTCGGTGATGCGGCCGTGCAGCACCAGGTGGTTGCCGGTCACGTCCCAGGCCGGGTCGGGCAGGGCGAAGCCTTCGCGGGCGAGCCAGCCGTCGCGGATCAGGCGGCGCAACACGGTGTCGGCGTCGCCCGGGGTGGCGACGACGTGGCGAGGGGCGTCGGGCTGTCTGGTCACCGGCCATCCTTGGGTGTCTCTGGGGAGTTCGGGAAGGTGGCGAAGGCGAGGGCGGCGGCTTCCGTTCGGGTTCTGGCGCCGAGCTTGCGCATGCCGGCGCGGATGTGGGTGTCGACAGTCTCGGCGCTGATGCCGAGCTGCCCGGCGATGCGCCGGGTCGGTTCTCCCGCGGCGACCAGGCGCAACACGTCGGTTTCCCGGCGGGTCAGCTGGTCCCCCGAGCGGGGGCTGCGGGTGTCGCGGTGGACGTGGTGCCGGCGCAGACCTCGCCGGGCACGCCCGGCGAGAACGGTCAGTCCGGCGTTGTCGGCGAGTCGTTCGGCGTCGAGCAGCGCGGCAACGGCGCGCTGCGGGTCGGCGTCGGTCAGACCGGCCGCGAGCAGGCACCGCACCTGCTCCCGTAAGGCGACGGGCCGCCACCCGTCGGCGGCTGCCGTGAATCCGGTTCCGGTCGCCCACGCGGTCAAGGTGCGCCGGGCGGGTGCCGGTAGACCTGACGGGATGGGTGGAGCACCCCTGACGCCGAGGTCGTGAGCGGCCCAGCGGGCCGTGATGGCGTGCAACCCGGCCAGCAGACCGGGGGTCCGGGCCGGGCTTTGCTTGGTGGCTCGATCGGGTTGCCCGTCGAGCCACGCGGTCTCCTGGGTCACCCAGCCGACGGCCGGGTGGTCGGGGCCGGCGTCGAGGCGTGCCCGGGCCGCGCCGAGCAGCCCGGTGTCCGCCTCGATCAGCGCGGTCGCGGCGGTCGCGTAACCCCGCGCTTCGTCGGGAACGGCCCGGTCGGCGAGGTTCCCGCTGCGCTTGAGGACAAGGTCAGGATCAAACCCGACCTCTTCCGGTACGCGGTCGGGCCGCTCGACGGCACCGGGGGCCGCCCCCGCCGCCGCGCCCGGCTGAGCGGGACCAGAGCTGTCCACGCGGCCGCCGGGATCATGCGGGGCGCCGGGATCATGCCGGGCGGCGGGATCATGCGGGGCGGCGGAACTGCCGTGCAGGGCGGCCGCCCAGTCGGCGACCGCGGCGAAGCGGGTCTGCCAGCCGTAGGCCAGGTCGGTGGCGCAGTCCTCGGCGGCCCGCCGGGCGGCGGTGGCGGCCTCGACCAGGCGGCCCGCGGCGACGAGGTGTTCGACCAGCAGCCAGGCGCTCCAGCGGGTGATCAGCGGGTCGCCGCCGGGGGTGGCCGCGGCGGCCAGTGCCGTGTCCCAGCCGGGGGTGTGGTTGGCGGCCTGGACGGCGGCGAGCGCGGCGGCCACGCCGGGTGGTGGGTGCGGGTAGCGGTAGGCGATCTTCCCGGCGAGTTCCCGCGCGGCGGCGGGGTCGGCGGCCAGTTCGGCGAGCAGCAGCACCCGGTCGCGGCCGGCCAGCACCGGGGTGGGTGACGCGTCGGGGACGCCGGCGACCGCGGTGCGGGCCGCGGCGGGTGCGCCGGCCTGCAGCAGCGCCTCGCCGCGCAGCACGTCGGCCTCGATGCCCAGCGGCCCGGGGGTGGTCAGCACCTTCGCGGCGGCGGCGGGCCGGCCGGCGGCCAGGGCGGCGTCGGCGGCGGCGAGGCGCACCCGCGGGTCGATCGGGGTGTCGAGGTCGCAGGCGAACAGCAGCAGCGCCGCCCGGTCACCGCCGGTGGCCCGGTCGGCGGCGGACAGCGCGAGCCGGTGGGCGCCGGCGAGGTCACCGGCGGCGGCCAGGTGCCGGGCGGCTTCGGCGGGCGGGGTCAACTCGGCGAGGCGGGTGTGCAGTTCGACCCGGCCGGCCGCGTCGAGCAGGCCGGCGGCGGTCTCGGCGACATAGGTGGACACCGGCAGCAGGGTGCCCGCGGGACCGGCGGTGACCAGCCCGGCCGCGTGCAGGTCGGCGGCGCCGGGGCCGAGCAGGGCGGCGGGGGCGGGCCGGCCGAGCAGGCCGAGGGCGGCCAGGGCGGTGCGGGCGGGCCGGGGCAGGTCGGCGAGGGCGGTCGCGATCGCGTAGGCCACCTGGTCGATGTCGGCGCCCGCGGCGGCGCGGCCGGCGGCCGCCTGCCGGGCCAGTGCGGTGATCGCGAGGGGGTTTCCGCCGGCTCGGGCCAGCACCGCGGCCAGGGCCGGCTCGGTCAGGCCGGTGGCGGTGCGCCGGGCCAGGTCGAGGGCGGCGTCGGGGTCCAGGGGCGGCACGCTGAGCCAGGCGGCGCCGGCGGCGCGCAGGGCGTCGGTGACCGCGGCGGGCAGGCGGTGCGGGGTGCGCAGCGCGACCAGGACCCGGCAGTGGGTGGCCAGCAGCGGCAGGGCGGCCAGGGTGGCGGGGTCGGCGTACTGGAGGTCGTCGAGCACGAGCAGGCCACCACGCACGCGGGAATGGACGGCTTCGGCGAGCAGGTGCACGTCGTGGGCCGGCAGCCGGGCCCGGACCGCCCGGGACAGGGCCAGGGCGGGAGTGGTGCTGAGCATGGCGAGGCCGCCGCCGGTGTGCGCGGGCCCGGGGACGGCGGCGGTGATCCGGCGCAGCAGGGTGGTGCGGCCGCTGCCGGGCGCGCCGGCCAGCACGACCAGGGCGGCGGGGCGGTGCAGCAGGGCAGCGGCGCAGGCGAGCGGGTCAAGATCTTCCGCCACCTGGGCCCTCCCCTTCTCGACGCCGTCGGCCGGCTGTGGCACGAACACGGGATCCCGTGTCCCGAGCCGGTCCGTAGGCTGTGCCGTGGCGGGCACCCGACCCGCCCCATTCAACCGGGGAGGGTTCAGGTGACGGCCGTGGTCATGCCATTGTCGCCGACAGTGTGCACGGCTGACGAGTCGACATGAGCGGCCCCCTCAGTGCAAGCGTAGCTACCCTGTGTGACGAAATTGCCACGCGGATCGGTCCGGAGGCCGGTGGCCAGCTCATTCAGATCCGTGACCGCCTCGGCGAGCCGTTACGCGTTGCGATCGCGGGCCGTCTGAAAGCCGGAAAGTCGACACTCGTCAACGCCCTGATCGGGCGCCGGGTGGCACCCACGGCGGTGGGTGAGTGCACCCGGGTGGTCACCCGGTTCCGCTACGGCCCGGCCGACCGGGTCGACGTGGTGCTGCGCGACGGCACCCGGCGCAGCCTCCCGCTGGCCGACGACGGCATGATCCCGCAGCGGCTGGGCGTGCCGGGCTCGTCGGTCGCCTACGTCGACGTGACCCTGACCAGTGAGAAGCTGCGTGACCTGACCGTGGTCGACACCCCCGGCCTCGCCTCCACCGACACGGTGGTCTCGGCGCGCGCCGCGGAGGCGGTCGGGGTGTCGACGGCCCCGTTCGACGCCGACATCGACGCCGACTCGGCCGGCGAGGTGGCCGCCGCCGAGGCCGTGGTCTACGTGTTCACCCAGGCGGTGCGGGCCGACGACGTCCGTGCCCTGGAAGCGTTCCGGGACGCCTCGGCACGGCTGTCGTCGAGCCCGATAAACGCACTCGGCGTCTTCGGCAAGGTCGACACCCTGGCGGGTGGGCCGGGTGACCCGTGGCCGATCGCCGGTCCGCTCGCCGAGCAACAGGCGGGCCTGCTCGCCCGTACCGTCTCCGATGTCGTCCCGGTCGTCGCCTTGCTCGCCGAGACCGCCGAGGCCGGCCGGCTCAACGCCGCGGACGCGGCGGCCCTGCGCGAGCTGGCGCAGCTGCCGGTGGAGCAGTTGCGGGTGCTGCTGGCGTCGGTCGACCTGTTCCGGACGCGGCCGGCGCCGCTCGACGCGGCCCAGCGGGAACGGTTGCTGACCCTGCTCGACCTCTACGGCATCGGCTTCGCCCTGGCGCAGTACGCGGCGGACCCCCGGCTGAGCACCGGTGAACTGGTGCGCCGCCTGGTCGCCGCGTCCGGGTTCCCACGGCTGCGCCAGACCCTGGAGGAGGCGTTCCGGTGGCGCGCCGACGCGATCAAGGCCGGCTGGGCCCTCGGCCGGCTCGAACGCCTCGCCGGGCACACCCGGGACCCGAAGGACCGGGAGACCCTGCGCGACGCCGTCGAGCGGCTGCTGCGCGATCCCGCCTACCACCGGCTGCGGCTGCTCGACGCGGCCCAGCGGGTGGCGACCGGCTCCGTGCACCTGCCCGCCGACTGGGAGGCCGAACTGACCCGCCTGGCCACCTCCGAGGACCCCCGCTGGATCCTGCGGCTGCCCGGCGCCGGCGCCGACGAACTCGCCCGCGCCGCCCGCGAGGCCGCGAACCGGTGGCGGGTCTACGCGGTCGCCGGCGCCGGACCGGCCCAGTCCCGGGTCGCCCAGGTCGCCCACCGCGGCTTCCACCTGCTCGCCCAGCAGGTCGTCCGATGACCCCGGACCTGACGAAAACCCTCGACACCGCGGTCCGCGACACCCTCGCGTACGTGCGTGGCCGCGACCCCGACGCCGGCGCCGACCTGGCCGAACTGCATCGCCGCGAGGTCAACCGGCCGTCGCTGGTGGTGGTCGGCGAGACCAAACGCGGCAAGAGCTCACTGATCAACGCGTTGCTCGGCGTGCCCGGCCTGTCCCCCGTCGACGCCGCCGTCGCCACCGCCACCTACCTGCAGTTCGTGCCCGGCCCGTACCAGGCGCGGGCGTGGCTGCCCGGCTCGGCCGAACCGGTCGGCGTCGACGACCTCGCCGCCTGGGCCACCGGCGCGCAGAAGGCCCGCCGCATCGAGGTCCAGCACCCGGCGCCGCTGCTGCAGTACGTCAGCCTGCTCGACACACCCGGCGTCGGCGGACTCGACCCTGCCCACGCCACCGTGGCCCTGGCCGCCGTCGACAAGGCCACCGCGCTGCTGTTCGTCGCCGACGCGTCCGCCCCGCTGTCCGAACCGGAACTGAAGTTCCTGGTCGCCGCCAGCGTTCGGGTCGACGCCGTGGTCTTCGCGCTCACCAAGATCGACGCGTACCCGGGCTGGCGCCGCATCGCCGACGACAACCGCAACCTGCTGCGCGCGCACGCCCCCCGCTTCGCCGAGGCGCCCTGGTTCCCGGTTTCCTCCGCCCTCGCCGAACTGGCCCGTCAGTCACCGCCGGGCGAGCAGGCCGCCCTGGTCGACGCGTCGAGGATCGCCGAACTGCAACACGCCCTGGTCGACCTGGCCGGCCGCGGCCACCAGCTGCAACTGGCCAACGTGCTCCGCGCCGGCCGCGGTGACCTGGCCCGGCTCGCCGACGCGGCCGCCGCGAAGGTGCGGGCCGCCGAGGCCGCCCCGGCCCGCGCCGCGCAGGTCCGGGCCGAACGGGCCGCCCTGGCCGCCCGTAAACGCACCGAGTCGCGGCAGTGGACCCTGCTGCTGAGCACCGAGACCCAGCGGGCCCGGGTCGAGACCGTCGGCCGGCTGCGCAGCACCGTCGCCACCCTGCAGCAGGAGTTCTCGGCACGCATCGACACCGGTCGCGGGGCGGTGCTGACGAAACTGCCGGACGCCGTCGACGCGTCGCTGCAGGCCCTGTCGGCGGAACTGTCGCTGGGTCTGGAGGAGACGTTCCGGACGGTCGCCGAGAAGGTCCTCGCCGAGGTGTTCGACGCCGACGAACGCGCCGGGATGCTCGGCCGGCTCAACGCTACCCTGCGGCACGCGCTGGCCGCCGCCCCGATCCGCGACGGCTCCGGCGAGAACATGCTCATCGCCCTGTCCGCCGGTGGGATCGCGTTCATGGCCGGCCGCGGCGCCATCCTCGGCGCGACCGCCCTCGCCGCCGGCGGGGTGCTGGTGCCGGTCGCCGGGATCGGTCTGGGCCTCGCCGCCGGCGGTTACGTCCTGTGGCGGCGCCGCGTGCAGACCGACCGGCAGCAGGCCCGCATCTGGCTGCGGGACGTGCTCGGGGAGGCCCGCGCGGCGCTCGCCGACGAGATCGCCAACCGGTTCACCGACCTGCAGTACGCGCTGTCGGTGGCCCTCGACGACGCGGTGGAACGGCGGCTGCGCGACCTGGACGCGCACATCGCCGAGATCGACGCGGCCGCCGCCGAGGACGCCGCCGGCCGGCAGAAACGCCGGCTGGCGGCCCAGCAGGAACTTGACGGGGTACGCGCGAAGCTGCGCCACACCGACGACGTGCTGATCCGGGCGCGGGCCCTGACGCCCGTCCCGCTTGACGAGGAGGACCAGTGACGGATCACCACGACTACGGCGACCACCACTTCGGCGACGACCACCTGCCGTTCGACGACCACGACCAGTTCGACCACGACCAGTTCGGGCCGCACCACGACGATCCCGGCCCGCCCGACGACCACCTCGCGTGGGAGCCACCCGTCCCCGAGGACCACCACGTCGAGCTGCCCGCCCACGACCAGGCCACGCTGGACGAGCACCTCCCCCGGGCCGACGAACACCCCGCGACGGACCTGCCCGACCTGCCGGACCTCAGCGACAACGTCTTCCCGCCCGCGGTCGACGTCGGTGAACTGCCCGAACCCGTCGACGGGTTCCCCTGGATCGACACCGGCAGCCTCGGCCTCGCCGACCTGCGCGACGCCCTGCACGAGACCGACCCGGTGCAGCCGGCGGAACTGGCCGAGTACGCCCGGACCGACCTCCCCGCGGGCGCCGACCCGTGGCAGGCCCTGGCCGACTCCGACGACCCCGCCACCGCCGCCCTCGCCAAATGGTGGTCGCAGCAGAACTGAGTGCGCGGCCTCTCCCCCCGCCGGTGGCGAGATGGCAGGATGACCCGGCCACCGAACGACGACCGGGAGAACAAGCCCCATGGCCGCACCCACCGGCACCCCCACCGATCGACCCGCGGCCGGCCGCCGGGAACGCACCGGCTGGTACTTCTACGACTGGGCCAACTCGGCGTTCTCCACCACGGTGCTCACCGTCTTCCTCGGCCCGTTCCTGACCAGCGTCACCAAGATCGCCGCCGGCTGCGAGCTGGGCGCGGACGACTGCACCGGCCGGGTGCATCCGCTGGGCCTCTCGGTGGCGGCGGGCTCCTTCTACCCGTACGTCGTCTCGCTGTCGGTCTTCCTGACGGTTTTCGTCCTGCCGGTGATGGGGGCGGTGGCCGACCGGAGCCCGCGCAAGAAGGTCCTGCTCGCCGTGACCGCTTTCACGGCGGCGGCGGCCACCATGGGTTTCGCGTTCGTCACCGGCGACCGTTACCTGCTCGGCGGCATCCTGTTCCTGATCGCGAACATCTTCGGCGGCGCGTCGATCGTCGTCTACAACTCGTTCCTGCCGCAGCTGGCCGGCCCCGACGAACGCGACAAGGTGTCCAGCCGCGGCTGGGCGCTCGGCTACCTGGGCGGCGGGCTGCTGCTCGCGTTCAACCTGGTCGCCGTCACCATCCTGTCGGTCGACGGCAACGACCAGCGCACCCTCGACCTCGCCCGCTGGTGCATCGTCTCGGCCGGCGTGTGGTGGGCGCTGTTCACCCTCATCCCCCTCGCCTGGCTGCGCGAACATCCGGGCCGCTCCGCCGCCGCCGGGCCCCGCGGCAACGTGCTCGTCGACGGCTTCCGGCAGCTCGGGGCGACGATCCGCAACGTCCGGGCCTACCCGCTGACCCTGTTCTTCCTGCTCGCCTACCTGATCTACAACGACGGCATCCAGACCGTCATCGCGCTGGCCAGCCAGTACGGCACCGAGGAACTCGACCTCGAACAGTCCACGTTGATCATCACGATCCTGCTGGTGCAGTTCCTCGCCTTCGGCGGTGCCCTGCTGCTCGGCGCCATGGCCGCCCGCGTCGGTGCCCGCCGAACCGTCCTGTTCAGCCTCGCTCTGTGGCTCGGCGTGGTGATCGCCGCCTACTGGCTGCCGGCCGGCGAACCCCTGCCGTTCATGCTGCTCGGCGTCGCGATCGGTCTCGTCCTCGGCGGCTCGCAGGCCCTGTCCCGCTCGCTGTACTCGCAGCTGATCCCGGCCGGCAAGGAAGGCGAGTACTACGGCTTCTACGAGATCAGCGACAAGGGCACCAGCTGGCTCGGCCCGCTGCTGTTCGGCCTGGTCTTCCAGCTGACCGACAGCTACCGGTTCGGCATCGTCTCGCTCGTCGTGTTCTTCCTCGTCGGTGGGGTGCTGCTCGCCCTGGTGCCGATCCGCCGCGCCATCGTCGCCGCCGGGAACACACCCCCCAGACTGCTCTGATGGACATCACCGTCGACCCCGACTCGGCCACCCCGCCCTACGACCAGGTGCGCCGCCGCATCGCCGAACTCGCCGCGTCCGGCACCCTGCCCGCCGGCACGAAACTGCCCCCGGTGCGCACCCTGGCCACCGACCTCGGGCTGGCCGCCAACACGGTCGCCCGCGCCTACCGCGAACTGGAGGCGGCCGGCCTGGTCGAGACCCGCGGCCGGGCCGGCACCGTGGTCACGTCCCGGGCCACCGGCACCTCGGTGCAGGCCCAACTGGCCGCCGCCGACTACGCCGCCCGCATCCGCGCCCTGGGCGTCACCCCGGAGACGGCCCTGGCCCTGGTACGGGCGGCCCTCGATGCCGGTTGACGTCGTCTTCGAGACGCACGCACTCACCGAGGACAACGAGCGCGGCATCGCCACCGGCTGGCTGCCCGGCCGCCTCAGCGCGCAGGGGCGCGCCAACGCCGCGGCGATGGGCCGCCGGCGGCGCCCCGACGGTCTTGCCGCCGTGTTCACCTCGGACCTGCACCGGTCGGCGGAAACCACGAGGATCGCCTTCGGCGACACCGATGTGCCGATCCTGTACGACTGGCGGCTGCGCGAATGCGACTTCGGCTCCCGCAACGGCACCGCGGCCGCCGACGTCAAAGCCGACCGGCTGTCCTTCTGCGACCGGCCCTATCCCGGCGGGGAGAGCCACACCCAGGCGATCACCCGCGTGCTGGGTTGCCTCGGTGACCTGCCGACGCGCTGGTCCGGCCGCCGGGTGATGCTGATCGGGCACTTGGCGACCTACCGTGCGCTCGTGCACGCGAGCACCGGCCGCCCGGTGCGCGACATCGTCGCCGACGACTTCGAGTGGCAGCCGGCCGGCTGGTCGTTCGTCCTGAACGGCTGACGGCCGGCCCCGCCGGGGCACAGCTCACGGGCGGGAGTGGAGGTAGGTGTCCAGGGCGGCCGCTCCCGCCAGCATCGCCCGGCCCCGCGACGTCAGCCGTTCCCGCCAGGCGTGCAGCATCGCCTGCAGGGGCTCGACGCCGCCGGCGGTGCGGACCTGGGTCATCAGCGGGGCGATCTGCTCGAGCCGGTACCCGCCGCGGCGCAGCTGGTGCACCATCTCGGCGTCGCGGATGTCGGCCGGGCCGAACACGCGGTAGCCGGTCCGGGCGTCACGGCGCGGCCGGAGCAGACCGGCCGCCTCCCATTTGCGCAGGGTGGCGGCACGGACACCGAGTTTGCGGGACAGCGACCCGACGAACATCTCCCCGTGTGCGGGCGGCGCCGGGACCAGGTCGGTCAGGGCGGCCTCGACGGCGTGCAGGGTGTGCCGGTCGGCCAGCAGCTCGGCGTGACTCTCGTCGATCAGGCGCAGCGCCTCGCCGGTGGCGCCCCGGTTGACCGCCCGCATGATGGCCGCGGCACCCTGATGGTGGTGGGCCGGCACCAGGGCGAGGAACGCGGCCAGGGCCGCCGCGTGCACCGGTGTGTAGGCGCGGTAGCCGGTCCCCGAACGCGACGCCTCGGGCAGGATGCCGGCCGCCTCGTAGTTGCGGACCGCCTGCGTGGACAGGCCGTGGACTCGGGCCAGGTCCACCGGTCTTTGAAGGTTCTGTCGCATATCTCCGGGTTTACACCGCCAAAGTCTCCACCGTCGGTTCAACGATACTGTTCAGGGGCATGACCGCTTTCGACGCCACCACCCTGCTCGGCCTGCTGGCCGGGAAACCACGCGTGCTCGCGCTCGGCGAACCCACCCACTTCGAGGACGCGTTGCTCGACATGCGCAACGACCTGTTCCGGGAACTGGTCGAGGACCACGGCTACCGGACGATCGCCATCGAGAGCGACTGCCTGCTGGGCCTGCTCGTCGACGACTACGTCACGACCGGCGCCGGGGACCTCGACGACGTCCTGGCCCGGGGCATCAGCCACGAGTTCGGGGCCGGCCGCGGCAACCGGGACCTGCTGCGGTGGATGCGCGCCCACAACGAGGGCCGGCCCGCCGCCGACCGGGTCCGGTTCGCCGGCTTCGACGGCCCGCTGGAGATCACCGGCGCCGCCGGCCCACGACAGGCCCTCACCGAACTGCACGCCTATCTGGCCGCCCGGGTCGACGTCCCGGTCCCGGCCGCCGCCCTCGACGAGCTGATCGGCGACGACGAGCGCTGGCCCGACCCGGCCGCGATGATGGACCCGTCCCGCTCGATCGGCGCGACCCCCGCCGCGGTCCGGTTACGGCTGATCGCCGACGACCTCGCCGCCGTGCTCGAAGCCCAGGCCCCGCACCTGATCGCCACCAGCACCCCGGACGAATGGGACCGGGCCCGCCTGTACGGCCGCACCGCCACCGGCCTGATGCGCTACCACCGCTGGATGGCCGACGACTCCCCGGCCCGCATCCCCGCCCTGCTCGGGGTGCGCGCCTCGATGATGGCCGCGAACCTGCTCGCCCTCGCCGAACGCGCCCCGGTCCTTGCCTTCGCGCACAACTCGCACCTGCAACGCCCGCAGAGCAGCATCCGGCTGGGCGAGCACTCGTCGCAGTGGTGGAGCGCCGGCGCGCTGACCGCCACCCGGCAGAGCTACGCGGTCGTCGGCACCGCCCTCGGCACCATCGACCGCCGCGGCGTCGGGACCCCACCCCCGAAAACCGTCGAAGGCCTGCTGTACGCGATGCCCGGGTCCCGCCTGCTGCTGGACCCGCACCGGCTGGCCGCCGACCGGTCGGGCCCGAGCCCGCAGCGCCGGGTGTCCCCCTGGTTCGGGTATGCCCCGCTCGATCCGGCCGAGGTGACCGGTTACGACGCGATCGCCTTCGTCAAGGACTGCTGACCTTCTCCCCGGCCGGCCACATGCGGCGGCGCACCGGTTGCCGGACCGGGGTGGGGATGCGCGGCAGGCGGACGGTGAAGGTGGCACCGCGCCCCGGGCGGCCCTCGGCGGTGATGGTGCCACCGTGCCCGGTCACCACTTCCTTGAGCAGGGCCAGGCCCAGCCCGAAACGGCGGTCGCCGGCGGCGGCGCCCCGGTGGAAACGGTCGAACAGGCGGGCCGAGTCGGCCGGGTCGAACCCGGCGCCGGTGTCGGCCACCACCAGTTCGGCGGTGTCGCGGACCGCCCGGACGGTCACGGTGATCTCGCCGCCGGCGGGGGTGTGGGTCAGGGCGTTGGACAGCAGTTCGGCCAGGACGCGGTGCAGGGCGGAGCGGATGCCGGCCACCGGCAGCGGGCCGCCCGGGGTGGCGAGCTTGACCGTCACCCGGCGTTCGGTGGCGCGGGCCGTCTCGCCGGCGACGACGTCGGTGGCCAGCAGGGTCAGGTCGACCGGTTCGCGGACCGGGCCGTCGTCGGGGGCGGCGGCGAGCCGGGCGGACAGGAGCAGTTCGTCGACGATCTCGCCGAGCCGGCGGGTGGTGCCGACGAGGCGTTCCAGGTCGCGGCGTTCGGCCGGGCCCGAGTCGGAGCGACGGGCCAGCATCTGGGCGCGGGTGTGCACCTGGGCGATCGGGGTGCGCAGCTCATGGCTGGCGTCGGCGACGAACCGGCGTTGCCGGGCCAGCGCCTCGGCGAGCGGGGCGACCGAGCGGTGGCCGACGATCCAGCCGGTCACCGACGCGGCGAGCAGGCCGAAACCGGCGGCGAGGGTGAACGCCCAGAGCAGGTGCCGCCGGTCGGCGATCTGGTAGCGGGCGTCGAACACGACCTGCACGGCCCCGGTCGGGGTGGCTTGGGTGCGCACGTGCAGGACCGTGCCGGGGGCGTCCACGGTGGTGATCTCGGTCGGCCCGCCCGCCGCGACCCGGTCGAGGGCCGGCCGGTCGGGGAAGCCGGGCGGCGGCGGGACCGGCCCGGAGCGGACCACCCCGTCCTGCAGCTTGATGATCCAGTTGCAGCCGACCGGGCCGGAGATGCTGCCGTAGCGGGCCCCCCAGGACAGTTCCCGCTGGATCTGCCGTTCCTGGCTGGCCACCAACGTCGCGTACGAGATGGCGCCGACCAGGGTGAGCAGCGCGCCCACCGCGAGCCCGACGAACAGGCCCATCCGCCACCGGGCGCGGCGCACGATCAGGCCCTCGGTGCTCACAGCGCCCCCAGCCGGTAGCCGAGGCCGTGCACGGTGCGCACCACGTCACGGCCGAGTTTGCGGCGCAGGTAGTAGACGTAGGTGTCGACCAGGGACGCGGCCGCCGCCTCGTCGAAGACCCGGGTGCGCAGCTGGGCGCGGGAATGCACCTGGTGCGGGCGGGCGGCGAGCACGCGCAGCAGTTCGAACTCGCGGGCCGACAGCGACACCCGGCCGCCGCCGGGCAGCACCACGTCGCGTACGGCCAGGTCGATCAGCCCGCGTCCGACCCGCAGCGCGCCCGCGGAGTCCGGCACCCGCCGGCACAGGGCGCGCAGCCGGGCGCTGAGCTCGTCGAGGTCGAAGGGCTTGGCGAGGTAGTCGTCGGCGCCCGCGTCGAGTCCGGCGATCCGGTCGGCGACCGTGCCCAGTGCGGTGAGCATCAGCGCCCGGGCCGGGACCGCCCGCGACCGCAGCCGGGCGAGCAGGTCGAGGCCGTCGAGGGCGGGCAGCAGGCGGTCGATGACCATCACGTCGTACGTGCGGGTGAGGCCCAGGTGCAGGCCGCGCTGGCCGTCGGCGGCCTGGTCGACGTCGTAGCCCTCGTCGCTCAGGGTGTCGGTGAGCATCTCGGACAGTTCCGGGTCGTCCTCCACCAGCAGCAGCCGCATGCATTGATACTGATGGATAGAGGGACGCTTGGATAGTCAAAAGTTGAACTCACAACAAATCAACCTACGAGTACCGGATCGGGCACGGCGACCGGCCGGCGGCGGTCCAGCCAGGACAGCATCGGGGTGGTCATCAGCGTCGTGACGAGGGCGACCAGCACCAGCACGGTGAACAGTGACGCGTTGACGATGCCCGCTTCCAGGCCGACGTTCAGGGCGATCAGCTGCATCAGGCCCCGCGCGTTCATCAGGGCGCCGACGCGCAGGGCGACGTCCTGCGGTTCGCCCCGCAGCCGGGCGGCCCCCCAGCACGCGCCGAACTTGCCGGCGATCGCGACGGTGACGCAGGCGAGGGCGAACAGCAGCACGGCCGGGTCGCCGAGCAGCCCGAACTCGGTGCGCAACCCGGAGAACGTGAAGAACAGCGGCAGGAACAGGGCGGACGCGACCGGGGTGAGGGTCTCCACGATCCGGTCGGCGGCGACGCCGTGCGGCATCACCGCGCCGACGACGAACGCGCCGAAGACGGCGTAGAGGCCGATCTCGTCGGTGTAGAACGCGACGAGGAACAGCAGGCCGACCATGCCGATCATGCGGGCCGGCTCGGCCAGGCGCAGCACCGCGGCGGCGACCCGGCGGCCGAACAGCCACGCGGCCAGCCCGAACAGGATCGCGCCGCCGACGGTGACGACGGCCGGCAGCACCGCCCCGGAGGCGAAGGCGAGCACCACGGCCAGCAGGATCCACGCGACCATGTCGTCGATGGCCCCGCTGGCCAGCGACAGCGAACCGAAGCGGGTGCCGGCGAGGCCGCGTTCGGTGATGATCCGGGCGAGCATCGGGAAAGCGGTGATGGCCAGGGCGACCCCGACGAACACGGCGGACACCCCGATCGACACCCCGGCCGGGCGGATGTCGACGGCGTCGCCCGCCGCCACCACCAGCAGGACCCCGAGGAGCAGCGGCACCGTCACGCCGGCCAGCGACACCGCGCCGGCGGTCCCGGCGAGCCGGGTGACGCGGTGCGCGGTGAACGCGTAGCCGGCCTGGAACATGAACAGCACCAGCCCGACCTGCCCGACGACGTACAGCACCGGGTACAGGGCGGGCGGGAACAGGGCGGCCTGCACCCCGGGCAGCAGCAGGCCCAGCAGGGACGGTCCGAGCAGCACCCCGGCGAGCATCTCGGAGACGACCGGCGGCTGGCCGACCTTGCCGAGCAGCCACGCGACGATCTTGCAGAAGATCAGGATGACGGCGACCGCGACGAAGAAGCGCGGGGCCAGCTCGGTGGGGGTCACCGGGGTACCTCCTCGAAGTAGGTGGTGCACAGTCGCTGCCGGCGGGCGTCGACGACCATCCAGGTGCCGAGCACGAGCTGCTGGATCGACCGGCCGGCGTCGGCCCACCGGTCGCGGACCCGCATCAGGGCGAGGCGGGCCGGGCCGGGACCGGGGCGCCCGGCCGGGGTCAGGTAGGCGGGCCCGCGGCTGGGCAGCGAACGGGTGTGCTCGGCGGAGGACGCGACGTCGTAGCGGCGCAGGATCTCCCGGGTGGCGGCGCGCAGCATCACCGGTGCGACCCCACGGGCCGGGCACGCCCGGTTGGCGGTCACGCCGTACGGGATGAAATGGGCGTCCTTGCGGTTGATCCGTTCCCACCGGGACGGGTCGAAGGCGGCGTCCCCGGCCGGGCCGGTGCGCTGGAAGGCCAGGTAGTTGAACAGCAGCACGGAACCGGCGGGCAGGGTGACGTCGCCGGTGCCGGCGATCGGCGCGGAGGTGATGCGGTGGGCGATGCCGAACAGCGGGTGCACCCGGAGGGTCTCGTCGATGAGCCGGTCGAGGGCGTCGTCGTCGTCGACCTCGACGGCCGGGCCGGTGGCGGCGCAGAGCAGGATGTGCGCCATCGCCTCGGACATCTGCACGACGGCGGTGTTGAAGAACGCGCCCTGCAGGTACCAGGCGGTCTCCTGATCGGTGAACTCGGCGGGCAGTGTCACCGGGCAGGTGCCCGCGCGCAGGCGTGCCAGCAGATATCGGGTGAGGCGGTCCCGGCGGGCCATGTGCCGCAGCCCGGTGCCTTTCAGGGCGGTGACGACGTCGTCGGCGTTGGCGACGATCAGGTCCCGCACCGGCGGCGGGCAGGCCTCGCCGAAGACCAGCTCGTAGTAGACCTCGGCCCAGATCGGCATCACCAGGTCACGCAGCCGCACGTGGACGGTCCCGGCCGGCAACGCCTGCAGGCGGCGGCGGGTGGCGGCACCGGCGAGTTCGTCGCTGCGGCGCGCACCGACCGCGAGGACCTTGCGGGTGGTCCGGGCCACCGTCCGGTAGCGCTCCCCCGGCTCGAGATGCTCCTGGTGCATCTGCGGGCCCGGGGCCAGCCAGTACCAGAACAGGTCGGACAGTCCGGCGCCGCGGCTGCGCCCGTCGGCGGCCGGGTCGGCGTAGACGCGGGCGAAGTCCTCGGCGGACACCAGCGGCCCCGGCACCGGGATCCCCTCGTCGCCGTTGACCCGCCGGAAGATCCATTCGCGGAACCGGACGACGGCGTTCATGCGATCAGGTCCGGGCTCAGCTCGGCCGGTCGCTGCGCTCCGGCCAGGGCCAGGGCGTGGTCGAGCTGGGCGCGCAGGGTTTCCAGAGTTTCCCGTACGCCCGGCGCGCCGGCCCGGGCCAGTCCGTCGACGACCGGCCGGCCCACCAGGGTCGCGGTCGCGCCGAGGGCCAGCGCCACCAGGATGTCCGTGCCGGTGCGGATCCCGCCGTCGATCAGCACCGGCACGCGCCCGCCGACGGCGTCGAGCACGGCGGGCAGGGCGTCGAGGGTGGCGATCGCGCCGTCGAGCTGCCGGCCGCCGTGATTCGACACGATCACCGCGTCGGCGCCGTGCGTGACGGCCAGCGCGGCGTCGGCCGGATGCAGGATCCCCTTGAGCACCAGCGGCAGGTCGGTGGCGCGGCGCAGCCGGTCGATGTGCGGCCAGCCGAGCCGGTCGTCCATGGCGATGTCCCGGCCGTCCATGTTGCGGCAGGCCAGCCCGGGCGGCAGGTCGGTGAAACCGTTCCGCAGGTCCCGGGTGCGGGTGCCGAGGACCGGTGAGTCGACGGTGACGACGATGCCTTCGACGCCGGCCTTGGTGACGCGCTCCAGCAGCCGCGCCTGGAAGTCCAGGTCGGGTTGCGGGTAGAGCTGGAACCACAGGGCGGCGCCGGTGTCGGCGATCTGCTCGATCGGCTGGGTGGCGGCCATGCTGACGACCATCGCGACCCCGGCGCTCCGGGCCGCCTGCGCCGTGCCCGCCTCCCCGGCGGGGTGGGCGAGCAGGTGGAAGGCGGTGGGGGCGATCAGCAGCGGCATCGACAGGTCGGTGCCGAGCACGGTGGTGCGCAGGTCGCGGGGGCCGGTGCCACGCAGCACCCGCGGGATGATCCGGCGCCGCCGGAAGGCGGCCTCGTTGTCGCGCAGGGTGCGTTCCTCGCCGGCACCGCCGTCGAAGAAATCCCGGTGCACGGGGTTCATGGCAGGCGGCGCAGGAAGTCGGCGAGCGGCGCGACGTGCACGTCGGGGCGGTCCCACCGGTTCTCCAGGTTCTCCGCCAGGTGGTGGGTGCCGGTCAGGACCCCGTCGCGGTAGGCCCGCACCACCGGGTGCAGGTAGGCGGCGTCGTGGGCCTGACCGGGGTGGTTCTGGCTGATCCGGTTGACCGAGATGTCGAACGGGTCGACCTGGTCGTGGTCCGGCCCGTACTCCAGGGTCACGAGCAGGCCGGTGCGGTACTGCTCGTGGAACAGCTCGACCGGCATCTCTTCGAGGTAACGGCCGTCGGGCAGGACCACGTCGGCGAGGAACCCGAACTGCTGCCACAGCGCCGACGACCGGTTGACCCGCGCGATGATCGCCGCGGTGACGTCGGCGGTCCGCGTCGCCGGCCACGGCCGATCCGCGTACCGCTGATCGAGGATCTTGTGCAGCGCGCGCACCGCGTAGCGGAAGCCGTGGATGAAACCGCTCGTGGATTTCTTGAAGTCGCGTTGCTGGGTGATGGTGCCGGCGAAGTACAGGCCGGGCACGTTCACCGATTCCCAGGCCGGGGTCTGCGCCGGGAAACGGTCGTTGATGGCCAGTTCCGGCCGGCAGGAATCGTCGAAGATCGAGGCGTCGAACGCGAACCCGGTGCAGGCCAGCACCCGGTCGTAGCGCAGCTGTTTGGTGATCTCGTCGGCCCGGGCGAACGCGAACGTCACCACCAGGTCGTCGCCGTCACGGCGGATCTCCCGGACGTCGCCGTCGAGGATCGCGTTCGCCGACTTCAGCTGATAGGTGTCGAGGAAATTGTTGTTGACCGCCCGCAGATGCCCGACGAAATGGGTGCGCCACGCCAGTTTCACGTCGTGCGGGCCGGCCACGTGGATCAGCGTGGTGGTCTCGATCAGGTTGTCGGCGGTCTCGAACCCGGAATTGCCCTTGCCGAGGATCAGCACCCGCTGGTCGGTGAAGTCGGCGGGGTCGGTCGGCATGGTGTCGTAGCGTTCGGCGAGCTCGATCCCGGCGATGTCGGGCACGTACATCCGGGACACCCCGGTGGCCATCACCACCCGCCGGGCCCGGTACTGCCGGTCGGCGGTCACCACGAAGTCGTCGCCGTCGCGGGTGATGTGGGTGACCCGGGCGTTGTGCCGGATCCGCACGCCGGTCTTGGTGGCGAAGTCGGCCAGGTAACGCACCATCACGTCGGCGTCCGGGAAGTAGCGGCCGGTGTAGCCGGTGAACAGCGGCCCGTCGGCACTGAGCAGCGAGTTCCAGTCCAGGCGCAGGTTGAGTTCCGGATCGTCGGTGCCGGTGTGCGTCTTGTTGATGGAGATCAGCTGCCGGTGCCGCGGGTACGTCCGGAAGAACGCCCCGGGCACGTCGGCCGCTTCGAGGATGAGGTAGTCGCTGTCGCCGCCGGCTTCGAGCAGCGCGCCGAGCTGAAGGCCGGCCGGACCGGCCCCGATGATCAGGTAATCGAGCGTCACGCTTGCTGACGGTAGGAACCGGAAATCAGAGAAATATCAGTATCGGTCGCAGCAGATCGCCGCGGCCCGGCGTACGTCCTGCTCCAGCGGCCGGTCCGGGTCGACCGGGTCGATCTGCTCCAGCTCCGCCAGCAGCTCACCGGTCCGCCCGCCGGTGGGCCGGCGCGCGCCGACGTAGGCGGCCTGACGCAGCCCGAGGGCCAGCGAACCGCAGATCAGCCGAAGAAGTTCGGCCTGGTCCAGGGCACGCAGCGCGGCCTGGGTGCCGAACGGTACGACGTCCTGGTTGTGCAGGTTGGTGGGCAGGCTCTGCATCCCGGCCGGCATGGCGTCGCGGCGGATCTCCGCGATCAGCGCGGTCGAGGCGAGCTGAACACCCTGCAGGCCGTGCTGCTGCCCGGGACCGGCGGCGAGCATCGGCGGCAGGCCACCGTTGCGGTGCGGGTCGACCAGCAGGTCGAGCTGCCGTTCGGCGAGGTTGCCCAGCTGCGCCTGCACCGTGGTGAGCAGGTCGGCGGCGAACGCGGCGGGCTGGCCGAAGAAGTTGCCGCCGTGCACCACGCTGTCGTCGTCGGGGAAGAACAGCGGGTTGTCACTGACCCCGGCCAGATCGGCCGCCACGACCTGATCGATGTAGCGCAGGGCGTCCTCGGCCGCACCGAACAGCTGCGGCGAGCACCGGATGCTGTACGGCTCCTGCAGCGGCCGCTTCCCGCCCGGCTGTTCGCGGGTCGCGCCGGACTGCTCGCCGGCCCCGGGTCGCGTGGCGCCGGACTGCTCGCCGGGCCCGGCCAGGGCGGCGCGCATCCTGGCCGCGACGGTGATCGCGCCGGGGTGGGCGTAGCGGCGCATCAGCCGCTCGTCGAGGAACTGCGGGTCGACGCCGAGCAGGTCGGTGAGCAGGCACGTCAGGTCCTGCTGGGCCGCCGCGATCTTCCGGACCTGGCGGGCCGCCAGCGTCAGCGCCGCGGTGGTCAGGGACGTGCCGTTGACCAGCGCGAGCGCGTCGCGCCCGTCGAGCGGCAACCGGTCCAGGCCGGCTTCGGCGAGGGCTTCGGCGGCCGGCATGCGCTTGCCGCCGACGTACGCGAATCCTCGTCCCCGCAGAGCCTGCGCCGCGGCGCCGAGCGGGATGAGGTCGCCGCTCGCGCCGACCGACCCGAACCGGGGCACCGCCGGGGCGAACGTCGTGGCCAGCATGGCGATCAGCGCGTCGACGACATGCGGGGACACGCCCGAGGCGGCCTGGGCCAGCGACCGCGCCCGTACCAGGACGGTGGCCCGGACCAGCGCGGGGTCGAGGTCGGGGCCCTGCCCGGCGCCGAGGTGCGCGAGGGTGTTGTCGGCCTGGTCGCGCGGGTCGTCGCGGCCCTTGAACCCGACGAGCGCACCGAACCCGGTGGTGCTGCCGTAGACGGCTCGGTCCTCGCCGAGGATCTTGCCGAGGAACGCGCGGCTCTCGGTGATCCGTGCTCGGTGGGCGGCCGGCAGTGTCACCTCGATCGGCTGGGCGGCTCGGGCGAGATCGTCCGGGTGGAGCGGGGCGGCGAGGTCCATGCCCGCGGACGTTAGGGACGTAATCTCAGAAGCCTCTGAAATCGCCCGGTTACGTTGCGGCACATGACGCACGACTACCTGATCATCGGGGCCGGTCCGGCCGGGTTGCAGCTCGCGTCCCTGCTCGACCGGGACGGTCACGACTACCTGGTGCTCGAGGCGGGCCCGTCGGCCGGGACGTTCTTCCGGACCTACCCGCGGCACCGCCAGCTCATCTCGATCAACAAGGTGTGGACCGGGTCCGACGATCCGGAGTTCAACCTGCGCTCGGACTGGAACTCGCTGCTGGACACCCGCTCGTTCCGCGACTACAGCTCCGCGTACTTCCCGGCCGCCGACGATCTGGTCCGCTATCTCGGCGACGTGGCCGCGGACCTGCGGATCCGCTTCGACACCCGGGTCACCCGGATCTCCCGGCGGGACGGCGTCTTCGTCGTGACCGCAGGCGCGGAGCCGTTCACCGCCCGCCGCCTGATCATGGCAACCGGGGTCTCCCGCATCCACGTGCCCGACATCCCGGGCATCGCCCACGCCGAGTTCTACGACACGGTCAGCACCGACCCCGCCGACTTCGTCAACCAGCGGGTCCTGATCATCGGCAAGGGCAACTCGGCGTTCGAGACCGCCGACGCGCTCACCCCGACCGCCGCGGTCATCCACGTCGCCGGCCCGCACGCGGTGCGGCTCGCCTGGCAGACCCACTACGTCGGTCACCTGCGGGCGGTGAACAACAACTTCCTCGACACGTACCAGCTGAAATCTCAGAACTCCGTCCTGGACGGCACCATCGAGGACATCACCGCGCGCGACGGCGGCGGCTTGCGGGTCACCTTCCGCTATGCGCGTACGGTCGAGAAGCTCCGCATCCTCGACTACGACCGCGTCATCGCCTGCACCGGTTTCGCCTTCGACGCGTCGGCCTTCGACGAATCCTGCCGCCCGGAGTTGGCCATCAACGACCGTTTCCCGGCGCAGACCCCCGCGTTCGAATCGGTGAACGTGCCCGGCCTCTACTTCGCCGGCACCATCACCCAGCAACGCGACTTCAAGAAGTCGACGAACGGTTTCATCCACGGCTTCCGCTACGGCACCCGGGCCCTGCACCGCATCCTGAACGCCCGCCACCAGTCCCGTCCCTGGCCGGCGACCGCCCTGGAACCCACCCCCGAGGCCATCACCGACGCCGTCATCGCCCGGATCAACCGCACGTCGGGCCTGTGGCAGCAGTTCGCCGTCCTGGCCGACGTGATCGAGGTGCACGCCGCCCGCGCCACCTACCGCGAGGAGATGCCGGTGGCGTACTTCCGCGAAACCCACCGTGCCGGGCTGGCGTTCGCGGTGACCCTGGAGTACGGCCCGCATCACGACGAGGTGGACCCGTTCGACATCACCGTCCCCCGGGTCGCCGAGAACGACGCCGCCGCCGCGGCCGACGCCTCCTACCTGCACCCGGTCGTGCGGGCCTACCGCGACGGCGGCCTGGTGGCCACCCACCACCTGGCCGAGAACCTGGAGAACGAGTGGAACCTGCCACCCGTGCACCAGCAGCCGCTGTCCACCTTCCTCAAGTCGGTCCTGGCCGATGCCCTCTGACCCCTCCGCCGAGGCCCCGGATCCGGGGGCGGTGTGGCCGCAGGCGGTGCTCGACCTGCTGACGGCGGCCGGGAACCGGACCGTGTTCGAACACGGCGAGCGGCACGTGTCCGGCACCCAGATGTCGTCGCTGATCCGCCGGATCGCCGCCGGGCTAGGCCACGCGGGCGTACGCCCCGGCGACGGCCTGGTGCCGGCGCTCGGGGTGGACCCGGAGGCGTTCGCCGCCGTCCTCGCCGCGTTCGCCGTCGGAGCCCGGGTGGTGGCGTGCCGCCCCGACCAACTCGACGACGTGCTCGCCCAAGCCGACGCCACCGTCCTCGACCGGTCCCGCCTGACCGCCCTGCTGACCACGCCCGACGACGGCGAGCCGCTGCGCGCGGCCGGCCGCCCGCGCGACGCCGCCCGGGTCATCTACACCAGCGGCAGCACCGGGCGACCGAAGGGCTGCGTCCAGACGTACGCCGCCCTGACCGCCGCCTGGGCCGCCCACCCCGACCGGTGGCCGCCGGCCATCCGGGACCTCGCCACCCGCCTGGACCGCTACCTCGTGTTCGGCTCCCTGACCAGCCAGGTGATGCTCGAGTACGGTGTGCTGTCGCTGGCCGCCGGCGGCACCCTGGTCGCCGCCGACCCGCCCGGCTACCCCGCCGCGATCACCCGCCACCGCGGCACCGCCGGCGTGATCACCGTCGGCCGGCTCCACCAACTGGTCCGCGACCAGCGGTCGAACCCGGCCGACCTGAGCACCCTGCGGGCCCTGATGGTGTCCGGCTCCCCGCTGGACCCCGGCCGCCTGCGCACCGCCCTCGACGTCCTCGGCCCGGTGATCTTCCACGGTTACGGCCAGACCGAGACCGGCATGATCGCCATGCTGACCCCGGCCGAGATGCTGGCCGACCCCGACACCCTGACCACCGTGGGCCGCCCGCCCGCCGCGGTACGGCTGTCCCTGCGCGACGGCGAACTGTACGTCCGTACACCGGCCCAGGCCTGCGGATACTGGAACGACCCGGCCGAGACCGCCGACGTGTTCACCGACGGCTGGGTCCGCACCCGCGACCTCGCCACCCTGGACCCGCACGGCCGCCTGCACCTCGTCGGCCGCGCCCGGGACGTGATCTTCGTGCACGCCGAACTCGTGCACGCCGGCGCCGTCGAACGCGCCCTGGCCGCGCACCCCGGCGTAGCCGAGGCCTACGTGATCGGCGCCCCCGACGACGACACCGGCGAGGCCGTGCACGCGTTCGTGGTGCCGTCCCCCGGCGCCCGGCCCGACCCGGCCGAACTACGAGCCCTGGTCCCGGGTTCCGGCTCCCCCGCCACCGTCACCCTGATCGACCGGGTCCCCCTGACCGCGGCCGGTAAACCCGACAAATCCCGGCTGCGCCCGCCGCCGACGCCCACCGGCACCCCGGCCCGTGCGCCCGGCCGATAAGTTGGCGGACATGCCCGCTTCCCCCTACGTGACGGCGCTACGCGCGCACATCGGCACGGACCTGCTGCTGCTACCGGGCGTCAGCGCGGTGGTGCGCGACGAACCGGGCCGCATCCTGCTGATGCGCCGCACCGACGACGGCACCTGGGGGCTGCCCGCCGGGATGGTCGAACCCGGGGAACAGCCCGCCGACGCGGCCGTGCGGGAGGTGCTCGAGGAGACCGGTGTGCGCGTCGAGATCGAGCGGCTCGGCGGGGTGGACATGCACGAGTCGGTCTACCCCAACGGCGACCGCTGCCACTATCTGGTGGCGTGGTTCCGCTGCCGGCCCACCGGCGGACAGGCCCGCCCCGACGGCGAGGAATCACTGGAGGTCGGCTGGTTCCCGCCGGACGCGCTGCCGGCCGGACTGGGCCGGTCGGCGCTGCTGCGGATCGAGACGACCGCGGCCAGGGACGCGGCGCCCTGGTGCGACACGCCCCGCGGGTTCTGAGTCGAGGCGCAAGCCCGACCGAGCGGGCCTAGAGGGCGTCCGGCCGGGTCAGCGCCGGATGCGGGGCCGCCCCAGCCGGCTGGAACCACCCGGACCGCCCACCGGCCGCGGTGCGCAGCCGCAGCTCACCCCACTCGTCGAGGCCGGCCAGCGCGTCCCGCGCGAACCAGCCGACCTCCAGCGACTCGTCCCCGTCCGCGGTCGGGGTGCCACCCACCGCCCGGCACCGGAACCACACGTTCATGTATTCGCAGACGTCCCCGTTGGGATATTCCACCGGGTGGGTGGCCACCCCGGCGAGGACGTCGACCTCGGCCACGATCCCGGTCTCCTCGAGCACCTCCCGCACGGCCGCGTCGGCCGGCTGCTCCCCCGGATCGATCATCCCGGACGGCAACGACCAGCGCCCGTTGTCACCCCGGCGGATCAACAGCACCCGCCCACCGTCGTCGAACACCACCGCGGTGGCACTGGGCAGCAGAAGCAGATCATGTCCGATGTGCTCACGCAGGGCGACGATGTACGGCGAGACGGGCATGACGCCACCCTAGGTGATCAGGGCGAGGCCCAGATCCAGTCGACGCCGTCCTCGCCCTCGGTGTCCAGATGCTCGGCCCGGCGCAGACCGGCCCGAGCGGCGACCCGCGCCGAGGCGACGTTCGCGGGCCGCACCCGCGCGATCACCGGCAACGGCTCCCCGGCCACCGACCCGATGACGGCGGCGACGGCCTCACCGGCCAGCCCCGCACCCCAGGCCGCCGGTTCAAGGCGATAGAACAGATTGAGTACGGGCAGGTCGTGCAGCCGCACCACCTTCACCCCGCAGAACCCGATCACCCGATCCGAGTCGAGCCGGCGCAGCACGTGATAGCCGAAGCCGTACCGCTCCCAGTGCCCGATCCACGCCGCACAACGCGTGACCGCCTCGGCCCACGTGAAGATCATGTCGCCCGGGTTGTGCGCACAGGCCAGCGGATCACTGTGGATGCGCAGCACCGCCGCGGCATCCGCCGGCACCGGCCGGCGCAGCGACAACCGGGCGGTCCTCACGCCGGCCGGCCCCGCAGCACCAGGATGTGCCACAGATACTTGACCAGCTGAAGCCGGGCGGCGTCGCCCCGCGCGGCCCGGCCGATCACCTCCGCGTCGAGCACGTCCACCCCGAACCGCTCGGCGATCCGACGAGCCAGCGGCGGCACCTCGGGCCCGCGCAGGTCGGCCGGGAAATCGTCGGCCGGCAGGCGGAACCCCGGCGCCCACCGCAACCGCGGGGCGAGCGAGCGCAGGAGCGGCTCGTACGCCGTACCTCGGAAAGACGGGTCGGCAACGACGGCCGTGACATCCTCGCCCACGGTGATCCCGCCGTGGACCTGCGCCTCGACGTAGTCGTCGAGGGCCCGGCCGGCCACGGTGCGCGGCTCGGCCAGCGCCACCACCCACTCCTCAGCGGTCCCGGCGGCCACGTTGAGGGCCTGACCACGAGCCGTCACCTCGGCGAGCAACGCCGCCCACACCGCACCGAACGTCTCGGCAGTGCCCACCACCGACGGCAACATCACACTGTCGCCATGACTGAACGTCGCCCGCCGCGACACCCCCGGATCAAGCACCAGATGGCAGCTACCGAACCGCGGCGACGCCCCGTCCGGATGACCCGCCAGGTTCAGACCCCCGTAGATCGGCCGCCCGGCCGGGCCCGCGTAGACACCCGGGAACATCCGCTCCTCCCACGCCGGACGCTCCCCGCCCAGACCACCGTTCGAGATCCCCGTCTCGAACTGCGTCCGGTACACACCCTCACCGGCCAGACGCTCCGCCACCGACGACCCATCCGCCAGCAACCGGTCCGGATGGAAATTCACCGTTATCGGCACCCGGTCGAACAACCCCGCCGGACCCGGCGACGTGAACAGACCCCGCACATGCGCCAGGGCCCGCCGCGCCGCAGCGGTCATCGCGGCTCGATCGTGTTCGTCGCCAGCAGCACGATCAGCAGCAGACCCAGAACCACCCGATAGAAGATGAAAATGCTGTACGAATGCTTCGCGATGAACTTCAGCAGCCACGACACCGCCGCCAGCCCGACGACGAACGACACGAGCGTGGCGGTCGCCGTGTTCACCCACCCCACCCCGTCGGCGATCTGCGGCGCATAGTCGTGCACCTGCAGGATCGTCGCCCCGAACAACGCCGGGATCGACAGGAAGAACGACAACTTCGTCACCGTCACCCGGTCGAAGTCACGCAGCAGACCCGCCGACATCGTCGCCCCCGACCGCGACACACCCGGAATCAGCGCCAGACACTGCGCCGTACCGATGATCAGCGTGTCCTTCCACGTCGCGTCGCCCTCATGCCGCACCTGCGTCGCCGCATGATCGGCGAAAGCCATCACCCCCGACCACAAGATCAACGCCACCGCGACGAACCACAGGCTCCGCAACGTGCTCTCGATCGTGTCCTGAAACGTCAACCCGATGATCCCGATCGGAATCGTCCCGATGATCACCGCCCAGCCGAACTTGTAATCCGGGCTCTGCCGCCCCGCCTTGCTGAACAGGCCCCGCAGAAACGCCGGAACGATCCGGACGATGTCCTTCCACAGGAAGATCAGCGTCGCGAACACCGCACCCGACTGGATGATCGCCGTGAAAGCCGTGATGTCCGGCGAATCGATCTCATAACCGAGCAACTTCTCGACGATCGTCAGGTGACCGGTGCTGGAAATCGGAAGGAACTCGGTGAAACCCTCCACCGCCCCGAGCAGCACTGCTTCGACAATGTTCACACCCGACCACCTTTGTCCCGAACCCCTGACCGCCGGAAAGCATAGGGGGACCCGTCACCCCTGACTGCGGCGGGCACGCGCGGCGGCAAGGGTGTACGCCGGATCACGATCAAGATTGTGCCGATCCCGGTCGTAACGACGCGTGGTCCGCGGATCGGCATGCCCCATCGCATCCTGAACATCCTCCAGCGGCACACCCTCAGCCCGCGCCGCCGTCGCGAAAGCATGCCGCAACGAGTGCGGCGACAACCGATCCGCCGCCGGGATCCCCGCCTCCCGCGCCAACCGCCGGATCAACCGGAACACCGCATGCCGATCGATCCGCCCACCCGTCGACGTCATGAACAACGGACCATCCCCGCCACCCCGCGACACCAGGTAATCATCAAGCGCCGCCGCCGCCTCCACAGTCAGCACCCGCCGCCGCGAACGACCACCCTTACCGACGAACCGCACCGTCCGATGCCCGCGCTCCACACCCACATCCGACAGATCGAGGCCCACCAACTCCCCCACCCGCAAACCCAGATCCGCGAGCAACGTCACCACCGCCCGATGCCGCGGCCCCGCCGCCCGAGCCACCCCCAACAGGGCGTCGACCTCCTCCGGCGACAAACCCACAGTCTCCGAATGATCCCTCGACACGTACGGGCGATCCGCCCCACCCACCGGATTACCGTCCACAGCCCGCAACTTGACCAGGAAGTCATACCAACTCGACAACCCCGACAACTTGCGCGCCACCGTCGCCGGCGCCAACCGCCGCGCCTCCAACCCCCGCGCATACGCGTTCACATCCAGGAACGACGCCCGCAACGGCTCCAACCCACGCTCCGCGCACCACCCCAACCAGCCATGCACATCACGCCTGTACGCCGCCCGCGTGTGCTCCGACAACCTCCGATTCGACAGCCACGCCTCAGTGACCTGCTCCGCCGCACCCAACTCGGCGACCGCGCCGCCACCCTGCCTCGGCACCACCTGCATGGCGCCCATCGTCTCAGCTTTCGCTCACCCGGCCACCCGCGACATGCCAGTGACGCTCAGACCCGACCGCCTCCGCGAAATACCGATCATGCGTCACCGTGATCACCGTCCCCCGGAACCGCCGCAACGCCTCCTCCACCACATCCAACGCCTCAAAATCCAGAAAGTTCGTCGGCTCATCCAGCACCAGCACCCGCGCCGGCCCGTTCACCAGCACCGCCAACACCAACCGGCGCAACTCACCGGACGACAAACTCCGCATCCGCGCATCCCACTGATCCGGGCCGAACTGATGCCCCAGCAACAACCGCTCCGCATCGTCCACATAAACCGGAACCCGCTGCCGGAAGAACTCCATCACCGTCACATCCGACCGCAAACCATCACCGGTCTGCGGCAACACCCCCACCTCAGCCCCACCGGCCTCGGCCAACGCCCGCATCAACGTCGTCTTACCCGCACCATTACGACCAGTCACCAGCACCCGGTCACCACGCCGCACCCGCAGATCCACCCCGTCCAGCAACACCCGCTCGCCGAACGCCACCCGCAACCCGCGAAGCTCCACCACAACCTCACCGGCCGGCGCCTCATCCGCCGCGAACCGCAACGTCAACGGCGGCCGCGACGCCGGCCGCGCGATCCACCGCGTCGACTCCATCTGCCGCCGCAACCGCCGCTCCCGCACCTTCGCCTTACGCGCCACCAACCGCGCCACCCGCCTCAGATGC
Organism: Paractinoplanes ferrugineus; assembly: GCF_016862195.1. Classification (GTDB taxonomy): domain Bacteria; phylum Actinomycetota; class Actinomycetes; order Mycobacteriales; family Micromonosporaceae; genus Actinoplanes; species Actinoplanes ferrugineus. Next base: position 117,642 of record NZ_BOMM01000039.1, read on the forward strand.
GGACCCGCCACCCCCAACCCGGCCGCCGACTCGACCCCCCGCGCCTGCTCCTTCGTCCGCTCGATGTCCGCCTCCCACCGCCGGCGATCCTTCTCCTGCGCCTCGAAATCAAGCAGCAACCGCTCCCACCGACGCTGCTTCTCCACCCGGTAAGCCGAATAACCACCACCCGGATAGTCCTGCGGCTCATCGTGAATGCCGTCCAACTCCACGATCCGCGTGACCGAAGCATCCAGAAACGCCCGATCATGACTCACCACGAGAACCCCGCCCGCGAACTCCCGCAACCAGCCCTGCAACCAGGACGCACCCTCCGCGTCCAAATGATTCGTCGGCTCGTCCAGCAACAACAGATCCGGCTCATCCAGCAACGCCCGCGCCAACAGAAGCCGCGCCTGCTCACCACCGCTGACCGCACTCAACGGCAGATCATCCGGCAGCTCCGCGATGTCGAGCCGCTGCCGGATCTCCACCAGCCGCGACTCCGCCGACCAACCCTCCAACGCCGTCCAACGCTCCTGAACGACCCCGAACTCGGCCAGCACGTCCTCGCCGTCCGCCAGCCGCGCCTCCAGCCCGCGCAACGCCGCCGTCACCCCGGCAAGCTCACCCAGACCACCGACCAGGAACGCCCCCACCGTGCCGTCCGGATCGGGCATCTGCTGCGGCACATAACCAACCCGTCTCCCCGGGCCGTACGTGACACTCCCGCTGACCGGCGTGAGCTCACCCGCCAGAAGACGCAACAACGTCGTCTTCCCAGCACCGTTGGGGCCGACCACCCCGACCCGGTCACCGTCTCCCAGGACCAGATCAAAACCCGCGAACAGCAGATCACCGTCGTAGGCGTACGAGACCGAAACAGCCTTCAACAAGGAACACTCCCCAAAGCCGACACCAGCAGGAACAACGCCCCGGGCCAGCGCTGCCAGGCCCGGACACGCACTCAGTGCGGGGTCGCTATCACATGGAGAATGCCGCTCCCGGATTCAGATCGCCTCGTGTTGCCGTGGGCTCAAACCTGCCCGGCCCGCTACTTGCGGCGCAACCCCATTTCCCCGATCACCGCAGCGCCTCGAAATACTCCTTCTGCGCCGGGTAGTAGTCACCGAACTCCGGCAACGCCACCCCGTCCCGCGACGCCACCAGCCCATCCAGGTAATACTCCCAGCCCGGACCGACCTCACCCACGCCCTCCGTCGAACTCAAGTGCTGAGTGAAACGCAACTCCGTCACCCCCGCGCGCTCGGTCAGCACCATCTCCAGCCGCCACACGTCCGGCTCCGCCCCGGACGACACCGCCAGCCGGCGCGGCGCCTCACACGCCTCGATCAACATGTCCATCCACGGCGCACCCTCCTCGTACGCCATCTGCACCTTGATCGTGCGGCCCTGCGCCGCCACGCCCTCCCAAGGGCCGAACCACCGCGCCGTGCGCTCCGAGACGGTGATGCTCGCCCACACGTCGTCGATCGGGGCGCGGAACGTGCGGGTCAGCACCAGGTCGTCGCCGAACAGGCGGCCGGTCGGTGTCGGGCTCATGCGGTCTCCCTCGAAGATTGATCCCGCCCGGCGGCCGACTGCCGCTCCCGGCGGGTGCGATAAACCTCGGTCCCCAGCGCGTCGAGGCGATGCTGCCAACCCGACGGCCGGGTCAAACTCGCCAACCAGCCGGCCAGCTCCCCGAGCGGCTCGGTGCGCAGCGTGTAGACCCGCCGGCGCCCGTCCGCGGTGTCGCTGACCAGGCCGGCCGCACGCAACACCCGCAGATGACGACTGACCGCCGGCCGGCTGATCTCGAACCGGTCGGCGATCTGCCCGGCCGACAACGGCTCGTCGCGCAGCATCAGCAGAATCTCGCGCCGCACCTGATCAGCGATCGCGCCGGCCACTTCGTCCACGGCGGGAAGCGTAACCGGTGTGTTACGCGTCAGGCAACGACCATGGTCCAGAACTTCCTGGACCGAAGTCGACTGTGCCCCCGGCGCGCGCACCGGAAGACTGAACGGCACTCCTCTCAAGCCGGTGTGGTCGCCGGCCTTCCGGGCCGGCTCCTCGCTTGTCCGGCGGGATGTCGTTGATTCCTTATTTTGGTTTGGGTCTTTGGTGCGCTGTCGTCGAGCGCACCACCTGTAGAGCGTCCTAGGATGGAGATTTGGTTACTGCGTCTTCGCTCACGTGGCGGGACTGGCCGGCGATAGTCCGGGACGGGCAGTTGCACAATGGGCGGCGTGCCGCGACCTTCGTCCAGTTCCCCGCCGATCCGGCACACCGCCGATCCTGGTCAGACCCGTGCCGACCTCGCCGAAGTTCGCGCTGAACTGCTGGAACGCTATGACGCCGAGCTGCCCGGAGCGCGCGCCTCGGTGATGGGGCGGCTGCTCGGAGCGCTCGACCGCGAGCCCCTGCCCGGTCTGATCTCGCGGCGTGATGGCGAAGTGTCCTTCCCCGGGGTGACGGTTCGGTATCCGCGGGAAGCGGCGGCGGCCTTCGCTGTGGCGCACGCCGGGCTGATCGTGCGGGTGCGGGCCGGCAACAGGCCTGCTGACCAGGCCGGCTCGAACCAGGTCGGCTCGGACCGGGACGGCTCGGACCGGGACGGGGAGCCGGGAGCGGTCCTGTCCGACCCGGCGACGCTGGTGCGGGTGCTGTGGCCAGGCAGCGACCTCGCCGCCGAGATCGACAACAGTGTCGCCAACATGGCGCTCGCCCGGGCCGCCCGCACCGTGCGGCAACTGCCGCGAGCCGGCGATCCGGACGGGCTCGCGCGGGCCGAACAGTCCATCGTCGACGGGCATCCGCTGCACCCGTGTGCGCGGACCCGGGGCGGGATGAGCGTGGCCGACGTCCTTGCCTATGCCCCCGAGCACTCCCCCGTCTTCCGGCTGCGACGGCTGCGGGTTCCGGCGGACCGCTGGTACGGCGGCGCCGAGCCGATCCTGCTCGCCCACCCGTGGCAGGCCGACCACCTCCGCGACCGCTATCCGTGGCTCGGCGACGACGGGGAGACATCGCCGGTGCGGCCGCTCATGTCGTTGCGCACGGTCGTGCCGGTGGGCGGGGGGCCGCACTTGAAGACGGCGGTCGACGTGCAGATGACCTCGGCCGTCCGCACCGTGTCACCGGCGGCCGTGCACAACGGGCCGGTGCTGTCCCGGCTGCTCCGGCGCGTCCTGGCCGACCTGCCCATCGACGTGCTGGCCGAGACCGGCGCCGGGGCCGTACTCGTCGACGGGCAGCCGCAGCGGCACCTGGCCTACCTGACCCGGGAGGCGCCGCGCTTCGCCCACGGGGAGACAGTCGTGCCGCTCGCCCTGTACGGGGCGTCGGAGCTGCTGTTGTCGACGGTGCCCGACCCGTACGACTTCATGGGCCGGCTCGCCAGTTTGCTCTTCGCGCCGCTGGTGAGCGTGCTCGACCGCGGGATCGCCCTGGAGGCGCACGGGCAGAACACCCTCGTCGTGCTGCGCGACCACCGGCCCACCCGGATCCTCTACCGCGACCTCGGTGGCGTGCGCGTGAGCGGGCGCCGGCTCGGCGCGGCCGGGATCGAGGTGCCGCGGCTGATCGGTGACCTGCCCACCGACGACCCCCAGGTGCTGCGCACCAAACTGTCGGCGGCCGCGTTCGGCACGGTCGCCGCCGAGCTGGTCGCCGCCCTGACCCGGCACCACGGCGCCGACCCGCAACGGCTGTGGGCCATCGTCGCCGCCGCCGTCCGGGACACCGGCACCAGCGACGCCGAGCATCTTCTGCGCGACCCGCTGCCGGTCAAGGCGACCACGGCGATGCGCCTCGCCGCCGATCAGCTCGACGACATCTGGGCCTACCTCGACAACCCCATGGCGGAGCACGCATGACGCGCAGCATCTCCCCGGAACGCCTCGCCCACACCGAAGCCGCCCTGGCCGTCCACGCACCGTCACTGCTCGACGGATTTCTCGCCGCTCTCCCGGTGGCCGCCGACGTGGTCGGCAGGCGGCTGCGCGGTGCGCTTGTCCGGGAGGGTATCCGCGACATGGGGCCCGGGGACAGCCACGCGTTCGGCCGGGTCGAATATCCGACCTCGGGCGTCGGCGACCCGGTGGACCTGCTCGACGGGATCGAGGCCCCCGGGTTCGCGGCCGAGTTGCGCAACGCCGTGCTCAACCTGGCGATCGCGATGGCCCGGCCACCGGCCGAGATCGGCGACGGCCCGGATTGGCAGGCGATCGGGTTGGAACGCCTTGCCGTCGCGGGACATAACTTGCATCCCTGCGGACGCACCAGGCTCGGGTGGGACACGGGCGATGTCCTCGCCTACGACCTGGAGACACCACTGACCTCGGTCGGGTTCGTGGCCGTCCGCGACGAGCTGCACCTCGGTGAGGCGCTCTGGCCGCAGGTGCAGGCACCGGCCGGCTACACGGTCCAGCCGGTCCACCGCTGGCAGCGGGACATGGTCATTCCCGTCCGCTACGCGGCCATGCTGAACGACGGGTCGTTGAAGATCCTGGGAGACGAAGTACGCGCCGTGCCGACAGCCGCTCTGCGGACGCTGCTGCTGCCGGACACCGGTGAATACCTGAAGGTGTCGCTCGACATCCAGGTCACCTCGACACGACGCAGCATCAGCGTGGCCAGCACCCGCAACGGACCGGCCGTCTCGCAGCTGCTGCACCGGCTCGCCGCCGACGACCCCGACGGCCACCGGCTGCTGCTGATGTCCGAGACGGCGGGCGCGGCGGTGCCGGTCGGGTCCGGACGGGACATGTCGGCGATCCGCCGCGACGGCCTGGCCGGCCGATTGGAGCCGGGCGAACGGGCCATCCCGGGCGGGGCCCTGCCGTTCCTGCTCGACAAGCTCGTCGTGGGTGACCCGGCGGTGTGGTTGCGGGAGTACGCGGAATTGCTGCTTCCGCCGCTCATGCGGCTGACCGCCCGCGGTGTCGGTCTGGAGGCGCACCTGCAGAACTGCCTGCCCACGTTCATCGACGGCCGGCCGCACCGGCTTGCCCTGCGCGACTTCGCCGGCCTACGCCTGCACCTGCCCCGCCTGGCCGCCGCGGGACATGACATCAGTCTGTGGCCGGGTTCGGTGGTGGGTACCGACGACGTCGAGGTGATGCGGGCGAAGATCGGCTACACGCTGTTCCAGGCCCACCTGGGTGAGATCGTGCTGCGGCTCGACATCGACGAGGCGCAGGCGTGGCGGATCATCCGCGAGGTCCTCGACTCGTGCTGCACGGGCGACGACCATGCCGCCTTCACGGCGCCGACGGTGCCGCACAAGGCCCTGGTCCGCATGCGCCTGGCCGGTGCGGGCGACATCTACATCCCGGTCCGGAACCCCCTGCATGGGAACTGACACCGCCCACGCCGACCTGCTGCGCGGGCTGAACAAGCCGGTCTGCGCCTACGTATACGACACCGGGGCGTTGCGGGACCGGGTCGCCGAGGTACGGGCGGCCCTGCCGAGCCGGGCCACGCTGCTGTATGCCGTCAAAGCGAACGGACACCCGGAGGTCGTCCGGACCATGGCGGCCGCCTGCGACGGGCTCGAAGTCGCCTCCGGCGGCGAGCTGGACCTGGCGCGAGCGGCGGGCGCGCGGCGGATCGTCTTCGGCGGGCCCGGCAAGACCGACGCCGAACTCGCCGCGGCGATCGAGTCCGGGGCGCTGATCAACGCGGAGAGCGAGCACGAGCTGCGGCGGATCGCCGCCCTCGGCGACGAACCCACGGTGTGCCTGCGAGTCAACCGGGCGCACGGCGGGCTGCGCGGCAGTCACGCCATGACCGGCACGCCGACCCCGTTCGGGATAGACGAAACCCAACTCAAGAAGATCCCCGGTGTCCGCGTCATCGGCTTCCACCTGCACGCCGTCTCCAACAACATGGACGGCGACGCCCACGCCGCCTTCGTCACCGACGCCCTCACCTGGTCGGCGGACACGGCCCGCGCCCTCGGCATCGACCTCCAGGTGGTCAACGTCGGCGGGGGCTTCGGCGTCGACTACCTGTCCGCCGCGCGAATGGACCTCACTGCCCTGCACACCGTCGACGTGCCCGACGGCATCGACCTCATCTTCGAGCCCGGCCGCTACCTCGCCGCCGACGCCGGTTGGTACGCCACCGAGGTGCTCGACCTGAAAACCACGCACGGGCGGACCTTCGCGGTCCTGCGTGGCGGCACCCACCACTTCCGGCTCCCCGCCGCCTGGGGTTACAGCCACCCGTTCACCGTCGTCCCGGTCGACGAATGGCCGCACCCCTACCCCCGCCCGGAAGTCCGCGACACCGAGGTCGACGCGGTCGGCGAGCTGTGCACCCCCCGCGACGTCCTCGCCCGCGCCCGGCACGTCGAGCGACTGCGGGCCGGCGACATCCTGGTCTTCGCCCGAACCGGCGCCTACGGCTGGGACATCTCGCACCACGAGTTCCTTCGTCACGACCCGCCCGAGTTCGTGCTCACCCGGCCCGGCAGTCAACCGATCGGTGGAGTCGCTCCACCGATCCACCGGTCCCGCTGATCCACCGGCCGCCCGGGAGATCGGGTGATCCGCGGGGCCTGCCCGCACGGCGAAGCTGACTCCTGTCAGCGAAGACCGGCGGAAGCAGGACGGCATGAGTGCATCAGTCATCGAGGTGGAGCACCTCCACAAGGCGTACGGCACAACGGTCGCGGTCGACGACGTCTCGTTCACCGTCGGGCCGGGTGAGATCTTCGGCATCCTCGGCCGTAACGGCGCCGGCAAGACCACCACCGTCGAGTGCCTGATCGGGCTCCGCACCCCGGATCGCGGCCGGATTCGGGTGCTGGGCCGCGACCCGCACCGCGACCATGAGGAACTGACCCGCCGGGTCGGCGTGCAACTGCAGGACGGCCAACTGCCCGACCGGCTCCGGGTCGGCGAGGCGATGCGCCTCTACCAGTCGTTCTATCCGGACCCCGCCGACGCGAAAGAACTGCTCGCGCAGCTCGGACTCAAGGGACGGGAGAAAACCCCGTACGCGAAGCTGTCCGGAGGTCAGAAACAACGGCTCTCCATCGCGCTGGCCCTGATCGGGCGCCCCCGCATCGCCGTGCTCGACGAGCTCACCACCGGACTCGACCCGCACGCCCGCCGCGACACCTGGGACCTCATCTCCGAAGTACGGGACCAGGGAGTCACGATCCTGCTCGTCACCCACTTCATGCCCGAGGCCGAACGGCTCTGCGACCGCGTCGCGGTGATCCACGACGGCCGGGTGCTGGTCGCCGGCACCCCCGCCGAACTGACCGCGAACGAAGGCCAGCCCACCCTCGAAGACGCTTTCGTCACCCTCACCGGGAGGACCGCATGACCACCCTGACCCTCATCGAGCTGCGCCTGTTCCTGCGCGAGAAAGCTGGTCCGGCCTTCGGCGTCGGACTGCCTCTGATCCTGCTGATCATCTTCGGCAACCTCCCGTTCTACCGCGAACGCCGCGACGACCTCGGCGGCCTGACACTGCTCGACGTCTACGTACCGATCCTGATCGCCTTCGTCCTCGCCATGCTCGCCCTCAACGTCCTACCGGCCGTGCTCGCCGGCTACCGCGAGAAAGGCGTTCTGCGGCGGCTGCGCACCACCCCCGTCGGCCCCGCCCGGGTCCTCGCCGCCCAACTGATCATCACGCTGCTCACCGCCGCCGTCTCGGTCACCACCGTCCTTCTCACCGCCCGGCTCGCGTACGGCGTAGCGTTCCCCCGCCAACCAGCCGGTTTCGTCCTCACCACCGTCCTCGCCGCAGTCGCCCTGACCGCGGTCGGCCTGCTCGTCGCCGCGGCCGCACCCGGCGGACGCGCCGCCAACGCCATCGGATCCGCCGTCTTCTACCCCATGGTCTTCCTCGGTGGCCTGTTCCTGCCGATCCAGACCATGCCCGCCGTCCTGCGCCACGTCAGCCAGGCCACCCCCATGGGCGCCGCCGTGACCGCCATGCAGGACACCACCAGCGGCCACTGGCCCCACTGGCTCGCCCTGATCACGATGGTCTTGTGGGCGGGCGGCGCAGCCCTGGCAGCGGCTAAATTGTTCCGCTGGGAATAGGAGCGGAAATGCAGAGTTGGCAGATGACCGGGCCGGCCGCCTGGGAGCAGCGCCTCAAACCACTGGTGACCGTGGTCCCCTACGTCCTGCTCGCCGCCCTGGCCGTCCTGACCGTGTTCCTCAAACGCGACTACGCCCTTGATCTCGCCCTCTGCGCGATTGCCGCACTGTGGATCCTCGTCATGTTCACCCTGAATCTCGGCAAACCCGAGGTGTTCCTGACCGGTCTCATCCTCTTCGGCCTCGTCATGGCGATCCGGATGCCCTGGTTCGGCTTCTTCAGCCCCGCCCTCTACTTCTACGCCTACCGGATCATCGGCTGGCCCCGCGAACTGTTCTTCGTCGCCGGTGCCGCCGTGGTCGCCGGCACCGCCCAGGCGACCGGCCTGGACTACCACACCTGGACCGGCATCCTCTCCCGGATCGCCGTCATCCTCGCCAACGTCGTACCGATGTGCATGCTCGCCTGGATAGGCCGCGTCGGCGAGCGCTACTACAGCCGGCTCACCGCGGCCCAGCAGGAGAACGAAGCCCTCGCCCGCCGGGCCGGCGTCCTCGACGAAAGGGCCCGCATGGCCCGCGAGATCCACGACACCCTCGCCCAGGGCCTCACCGGAATCATCACCCAGCTGCAAGCGGCCGAGGACTCCGACGACTGGCGCCGCCACCACCGCGCAGCCGTCGCCCTCGCCCGGGAAAGCCTCACCGAAGCGCGCCGGTCGGTGAACGAACTGCGCCCCGAGCCACTCGAGACCGGCCGCCTCGCCGACGCGATCACCGACGTCGCCGCCACCTGGTCCGCCCGCGTGCGCATCCCCACCCAGTTCACCGTCACCGGCGACACCCGCACCCTGCCCCCGGAAGCCGAAGTGGCCCTGCTGCGCACCGCCCAGGAAGCCCTCGCCAACGTCGCCAAGCACGCCGGCCACGCCACCCGCGTCGGCCTCACTCTGTCCTACATGGACAACCAGACCGCCCTCGACGTCCGTGACGACGGTCCCGGCTTCGACCCCTCCACCACCAACGGCGGCTTCGGCCTCGAAGCGATGCGACAACGAATCGAAGCCCTGCACGGCACCCTCCAGATCGAAACCGAAACAGGCGGCGGAACCGGCATCTCGGCCTGCCTGCCCGCGGAAAGGCCGCTGAGTTGAAAACCCCGATCACCCTGCTCATCGCCGACGACCACCCGGTCGTCCGCGACGGCCTCAGCAGCATGTTCGCCCGCAACCCCGAGTTCACCGTGGTCGGCGAGGCCGCCGACGGCGCCGAAGCGATCCGCATGGCCGAAACCCTCACCCCCGACGTCATCCTCATGGACCTGCGGATGGCCGGCATGGACGGCGTCACCGCCATCGGCGAACTCACCCGGCGCGGCGTCAAGAGCCACATCCTGGTGCTGACCACCTACGACACCGACAGCCACGTGCTACCCGCCATCGAGGCCGGCGCCACCGGTTACCTGCTCAAGGACGCGCCCCGAGACGAACTGCTGCGCGCCGTGCGATCAGCCGCCCGCGGCGAGGTCACCCTCTCCCCCTCCGTGGCCGCCCGCCTGATGAACCGTCTGCGCACCCCCGCACCCACCACGGGCCCGCTCAGCGAACGCGAACTCGAAGTGCTGCGCCTCGTCGCCGCCGGACACACCAACCGCGACGCCGCCAGGAAACTCTTCATCACCGAGGCGACGGTCAAGACCCACCTGATCAACATCTACGCCAAGCTGGAGGTCAACGACCGCGCCTCGGCCGTCGCCGAGGGCTACAACCGCGGCCTGCTCGGCGCCCGTTAGTTCCCGACGCCGAGCGCCGACATGAACGCCGCCGGATAACGATCGCCGCGCGCCGATCCCTTCGGCACCGCCTTCTCGATCTCCGTCAGATCATCGGCGGACAGCTCCACCTCCAGCGCCGGCAACGCCTCCGCCAGCCTCTCCCGGGTGCGCGCACCCACCAGCGGCACGATCCCCGCGCCCTGCGCCGCCACCCAGGCGATAGCCAGCTGCGCCACCGAACAACCCTTCGCCCCGGCAACCCGACGCAACGCCTCCGCCAGGGCCAGGTTGTGCCCGGCATTCTCCGCCGAGAACCGCGGACTGTGATTACGCGGATCATCGGCCCGCCCCGGCGCCCAGTTCCCCGAGAGCAGACCCCGACCGAGCACACCGTAGGCGGTCATGCCGATCCCGAGCTCCCGCAACGTCGGCAGAACCTCCGCCTCCACCGCCCGCGACAACAACGAATACTCGATCTGCAGATCGGCGATCGGGTGCACGGCATGCGCCCGCCGAACGGTTTCCGCATCGACCTCCGACAGGCCCACATAGCGCACGTAACCCGCGTCGATCATCTCCTTGATCGCCCCCACCGTCTCCTCCACCGGCACCGACCGGTCGAGACGAGCCGGCCGGTAGATGTCGATGTGATCCACACCCAGCCGCGTCAGCGAATAGCTCAGGAAGTTCTTCACCGACTCCGGCCGGCTGTCCTGACCGGCGAACCGCATGCCCGGCCCCACCTGCTGCCCGAACTTCACACTCAACAGGTAACCCGACCGGTCCCGCCCGCGCAGCGCCTCATTGAGCAGCAGCTCGTTGTGGCCCATCCCGTAGAAGTCGCCCGTGTCGATCAGGGTGACCCCCGCATCCAGCGCGGCATGCACCGTAGCGATGCTCTCGCCCCGATCCGCCGGCCCATAGGTCCCCGACATGCTCATCGCTCCCAGCCCCAAAGCCGAAACCACCGGGCCCGCGTCTCCCAAAGTGCGTGTCTGCATCGTTGCTCTCCCTCGTCGTCGTTCTCGCCACCAACCGTGCAACGGTCGGACCGGCCGCGGGAGAGGAGCGGCCATCGTAGGAGCGCCGCTCCTAGTCTCAGGGCCCAAGAAGCCTCAACGTAGGAGCAACGCTCCCTGTCTCCCGACCCCACAACAAGGCAGCATGAAGACATGCAACGCCAGCAGCTAGCCGACTTCCTGCGCCGCCGACGCGGGGCCGTCCGCCCGAGCATGGTGGGCATCGCCCCCGGCCCGCGCCGCCGGCTGGCCGGGCTGCGCCGCGAAGAGGTCGCCGGGCTCGCCGGCATGTCCACCGACTATGTCACCCGCCTCGAACAGGGCCGGTCCAGCCAGCCGTCGGTGCAGGTGCTCGCCGCCCTCGCCCGCGCCCTACGGCTGACCGACGACGAACGGGACCACCTCTTCCACCTCGCCGGCCACCAGCCGCCCCTGGCCGACAGCGCCTCCCGCCTGGCCCGCGCCGGCCTGATCCGCATGCTCGACCTCGTCGGCAACAACCCGGCAATGGTCCTGTCCGACCTCGGCGAGGTGCTGGCGCAGAACCAGGCGTCGATCCTGCTGACCGGCAACAACACCGGCCTCAGCGGCGACTCGCGCTACGTCGCCTACCGCTTCTTCACCGATCCGGCCCTGCGCGACCTGCACCCGCACGCGGAATGGGAACGCCACGCCCGTCAGCAGGTCGCCGACCTGCGCGCGGTGGCCGGCCGCCGCCCCGACGACCCGGCCGTCACCGGGCTTGTCAAACGCCTGCAGCAGGCGAGTCCCGACTTCCGCCGGCTGTGGGCCGAGCACGAGGTCGCGGTCCGCCGGGCCGACCGCAAGACGTTCGTCAACTCGCGCGTCGGCCCCATCACGATGGACTGCGAAACGCTTGTGACTCCCGACCTGCGGCAGCAGCTCCTGGTCCTGACCCCGGCCGATGAGGACTCGCAGGAGAGGCTGGCACTGCTCCTGGTGCTCGCCTGGGAGGCCTTCCCGGTCGAGCACGAGCCAGAAGGCTTCGATTTCACCGGAAACGCCCATGTCACGGGGTAAACATGATCTCCGGGCGTGCGGGATCGGCCAGATCCGGGTCCTGGGTCGCGAACGCCTTCCGCAGGCTGTCCCACCCACCGGTGCGCAACATAGCGGCCTCGCCGGTGGTGATCGGCACCAGCCAGGCGAAGATCGCCGGCACATCCTCCTCGAGCCGGCACACCTCGAACTTCTCCGGCATCCAGTGCGGGCTGATCGCCACGAGCGCCGTCGCCCGGCTCCCGGGGAACACCGGACCGCGCGGCCCGATCAGTTCGGCGTGCCGCAGCGCCGCTCGCCGATCCACCATCTGACCGGCGAGCTGGAAGAGCAGTCCGACCGCATCGGCCGCATGGTCGTTGCGCACGTGCATCATCAGTTCCTGATGCATCGCCTCGCCGCCCGGCAGCGCGAGGTGCCGTCGCGAAAGGCCAAGCGTCACGAGGGTGGTGACGCCGCCCCAGGGCGAGTCCGGAAACCAGGCCACCTGCACGCCTCGGGGAGTCGACTCGTCCCCCGAGCTGCCGCCGGCCATGGGCCCGAGATACGACTCAAGGTGCTCGATCAACTTGGCCACCCGACGATCATGCCCGACGACGCGGGCACCGCCCCCACGAGAGGCGGCGCCCGCGGTCCCCTCGTGCATGGGGAAGGTCACCGCCGAAAACACTAGGCGCACCCCTGGCAGCGCGCGTCGGTCGCAAGGCCGACCCGAAACGGGTTCGCCCGTCCGGCCAGTTATCAGCGTTTCGCTTCGGCGGCGTCTTGGTCCCGCCCCGCCGAGGCGACCGCGCAAGCGGCGGCGAGACCGCATCCCCTAAGCCGGGGCCATCCCGCAAGCCCGGGGCCATCCCCCAGACCGGCGACACCCCCAGCCGGGCCGGCTCAAGATCCCGCGGCCCGAGCTGCCGCCCGGCAGGACCGGGCAGGACCGGGCAGGACCGGGCAGGACCGGGCAGGACCGGGCAGGACCGGGCAGGACCGGGCAGGACCGGCAAGAGCGGGCAAGAGCGGGCAGAAGCCCGCAGGACCGTGGGTGGGCGGCGACGGCGGCGGGATGTCCGTAGGAGCGGGCAGAAGCCGGCGGGCGGTCGGAGGGAGGCCGCTGAGGCCGACGGAAGGCGCAGAGCTGAGCGTGCGCGGCTGAAGCACCGCTCACCCATCTGCCGGCGAAGTCGGTGAAGTCGGTGAAGTGCCAGGTGAAGGCCTGCGGCGTGATGGCTCTCGACGGGCTGGGCCATCCCCGCTTGCCGGTTTCTAGGCGACTTCAGTGGCGGCGAGCACCGCGTGTAGAGCGTCCTAGGAAGATCAGTGTTCGGTGGGGGCCGAAGTGAGCATGCGACATGATCGGGGGCATGGATGGGGCGGAGGATCTCGCGGCGTGGGCCGGGCTACTTGCCGACCGGACTCGGGCGTCCTTCTGCCTTGCGCTGCTTGACGGGCGGGCCTGGACTGTCGGGGAGCTCGCCAAGCACGCCGGGGTGGCGATTTCGACGGCCAGCGAGCACGCCGACCGGCTGGTCCGGGGTGGGTTGCTGGCTCAGCGGCGGCAAGGGCGGCACCGCTATCTTCAACTGGCAAGCCCGCAGGTGGCGGTGCTGATCGAGACGGTGGCCTCGACGCCTCGGAGGGCCGCCCCAGTCGTGACGACACTGGCGGCGGCGCACAAAAGGCAGAACCTGGCGTTCGCGCGCACCTGTTACGACCACCTTGCGGGCTATCTGGGGGTGGCTGTCGCGGACGCGCTGGCCGGGAACGGGTTCGTCACGCGTACCCGGGGATTGGCCTTGACCTCGCGGGGCATCGCCTGGCTCGGGTCACTCGGGGTGTTCCTGGACGGGGCGGGGCGGCGGCCGGTCCTCCGTGAGTGCCTCGACTGGACCGAGCGGCGCAGTCACCTCGCCGGCGTGGCGGGCGCGGAGATCTGCCGGCACGCGTTCGAGGCCGGGTGGATCGTGCGGATCGGCAGCGGGCGCGCCGTCAAGGTCACGGCGGCCGGGGAGGAGGCGTTCGCGGAGCAGCTCGGAATCGTTATCGACCCTGCGGGGACGGGCTCACCCGGCGCAGCTCACGCAGTGCTTGCCGCCGCACGTCGCCGGTGAGGGTGTCGATGTAGAGGCGGCCGGCCAGGTGGTCGGTCTCATGCTGCAGTGCCCTGGCGAGGAAGCCGGTGCCCTCGATCACCAGTGGCTCGCCGTGCTGGTCGAAGCCGTGCGCGGTGACCGACATGGCCCGTTTCGTCAGGAAGCCCAGGCCGGGCAGGGACAGGCAGGCCTCGTCGTCCTCCTGCTCGCCCTCGAGGTTGCTCAGGACCGGGTTGATCATGTGGCCGACCTGGCCCGCGACGTTGAAGGAGAAGGCGCGGACGCTGACGCCGATCTGCGGGGCGGCGACGCCGGCACGGCCCGCCACCCGCACCGAATCCTCGAGGTCGGCGACGAGGTCGCGCAACTCCTTGTCGAAAGCGGTGACCGGGTCGCACTCGGTGCGCAGGACAGGGTCGCCGTAGATGCGGATCGGCCGGACGGTCATGACCAGGAGCGTAATCGGTCGTTACCTAGCCGGCGAAGAGGGCGAGCTGGTCGGCGGCGAGAAGTTCACGCAGTTTGGTGAGCGAGCGCCGGGTCTGGCTCTTCACCACGCTGACCGGCAACTCCAGCACGTCGGCGACCTGGTCGACACTGTAGTCCTCGAAATAGCGCAGGATCACGATCGCCCGGTCCCGCGCCGACAGCCGGCCGAGGGCGTCGAGCATGGTCAGCCGCAGTTCCGGGTTCTCCCGATAGGCCGGTTCGTGCAGCACACCCGGGGTCGACTCGGTCGACGAGCGGCGCCGGCGGTGATCGAGGTAGGCGCGCAGGAGGATCTTCTGGGCGTACGCCGTGAGGTTCTCCGCCTGCACGGCCCGGCGCCAGCTCAGGAACAGTTTCGTGAGCGCGGTCTGGGTCAGGTCCTGGGCGAGATGCCAGTCGCGGCACAGCATGAACGCGGTGTTGCGCAGGCGCTCGGCGTGCGCGTTGGCGAACTCGGCGAATTCCTCGTCGTCGGTCATTCGGCCGCCACCGGCACCCGGTCGAAGCGTTCGGCGGCCTCCGCGACCAGTTGCCGGTCCATCGTGACGCCCCAGCGCGGGTCGGTGGCCAGCATGACCGCCTGGTCGGCGGTCAGCGCGGCGCGGCTCGGCTCGGCGCCGGCGAGGCAGGTGGGCACGTCGACCTCGACGAGCGTGCCGTCCGGCCACTCGGCGTCGACGGTCAGCGCGGTCAGGCAGTTGTCCGGATCGTGGGTGATCAGCACGGTGGCCATGCCGCCGCGGGACGACTCGTCGCCGAAGGGAGAGTTCTTGGCGACGGCGACCCGCACCATCGCCGACCCGCGGCCGTCGTCCACGTACAACTGCACCCGGAGATCATCGTCCGGCGCGATGCCGAGATGACTCGTCCGTCCGGGTGGTAGAAGCTGGGTCAGTAGGTGAAGCATCGCCGCTGAAGTCGCTTTCGTACGGGATCCGACGGCACCCGCGGTGCCACTGTGGATCGTCAACGTACGCGCCTCGAGCGCCGGGATCGGGGCCGCCGTTCCGGGTGGCACGCTTTGGGGAGAAAGCGCTTCCCGCTGCGTCACCAGTGGGTCACCGAGCATGACGGCGCCGCTGCCGAGCACGGCGATCAGGGCGGCAATCGACCCGAGAAGGGTCAGACGTCGCTTTCGCCGCAAACGCCGCCCGTCGCGGATCGCGGTGCCGACCACGTCACCCAGTGGCGGTGGGCGCTCGGCGTTCAGCTCCGCCTCGAACCACGCCCGCAGATCTTCCGTCAACCCGGCACCCCTTCCTACAGGCAAGGACGGGGTGAGCGTGCTCGCTGGTGACACCCGTCCCCGAGAAGAGTTACGGGCGACGGCGGCCGGCCGGACCAATTCTGTCGCACCCCACGGGCAAACTGAGTTCCGTGCCGAAGACGCAGTACTACACCGCCACCACCATCGACGGCTACATCGCCGATCCCGACAATTCGCTCGAGTGGCTGTTCGCGGTCGACGACGGCCAGACAGCCGAGTCGGGCGGCGACGGCCAGGCAGCCGAGTCGGGCGGTGACGGGCGGGCGGACGCGTCGGGCGGTGACGGGCGGGCGGACGAGTCGGGTGCCACCCCGTTCGGCACGTTCTTCGCCGAGGTGGGCGCCTTCGTCATGGGCTCGACGACCTACGAGTGGGTGCTCGAGCACGACAAACTGCTCGAGACTCCCGCGAAGTGGCAGGAGTACTACCAGGACGTGCCCGCGTGGGTGTTCACCCATCGCGAGCTGCCGCCGATTCCCGGGGCCGCGCTGACCTTCGTCCGCGGCGACGTGCGGCCGGTCCATGCGGCGATGACCGCGGCGGCCGGCGGCAGGAACCTCTGGGTGGTCGGCGGCGGTGAGCTGGCGGGCGCGTTCGCCGACGCGGGCCTGCTCGACGAGCTGATCCTCGGGGTGGCGCCGGCGACGCTGGGGGCGGGGGCACCACTGCTCCCCCGCCGCCTCACCTCGTCCCGGCTCACCCTGACGTCGGTGGCACAGCGGGGCCAGTTCGCCTACCTGACCTATTCGCTGGGGGCGCCGAAGCCCTGACCTCAAGACCGACCCGGCCGAAGCGGGCAGACCGGCCGGCGGCACGACGAAGATCTTCACCACGAGGGCGGCAAGAGGCGGTCAGGGCAGGGGCCGGCCAGGGCGGCTCGGATCGGGGCGGCCTTGGCGGCGGCCTCGGCCACTTCGGCTGCCGGGTCGCTGTCCCAGGTGATGCCGCCGCCCGCCCAGGCGTGCACGCGGGTGCCGTCGACGGCCACGGTGCGGATGCTCAGGCCCAGGTCGATGTGGTCGGGGCCGATCCAGCCGACGGCGCCCATGCTCACCCCGCGGCCGACCGGCTCGAGGGCGTCGATCTCGGCCAGGGCGGCGCGCTTCGGCGCGCCGGTGACCGAGCCGCCCGGGCAGACGGCGCGGAGCAGGTCGGCGAGGTCGAGGTCGCCGGTGATCGGGGCGGAGACGACCGATTCGGCCTGCCAGAGGTTCACCCATCGGCGTACGGCGAACAGCTCGTCGACCGTCACCGGGCCGACCCCGGGCAGCCGGGCCAGGTCGTTGCGTTCCAGGTCGACGATCATCACGTGTTCGGCGCGTTCCTTGGCCGAGGCGAGCAGCTCACGCCGGCCCAGCGCGGTCGCCGGGCGGGTCCCCTTGATCGGCCGGGTGATCACCCGGCCGTCGCGGACCTCCACGAGGGTCTCCGGGGACGCGGTCGCCAGCGCCCACCCCCGGCCCGCCAGGACGCCCCCGTAGCGGGCCCCGGGCAGCTCCGCGACCCGGCGCAGGGCGGGGGCGGGATCGCCCCGGTACGGCGCGCCGGCGTGGCCCACGACGTTCACCTGATAGACGTCGCCCCGGCCGATCGCCTCGCGGACCGCGCCGACGGCGGCGGCGTGTTCACGCTCCGTCCAACTCGGGGTCCACTCCCCCAACCAGAACGCATCGGAAACATCCTGTTCAACAGGGCATCGCAAGCCGGCCTCATCATCGGTGCATGAGCCACCACTTGCTCGCCCGGCCCCCGCCGACGGGGAATCGAGTCCGGTGTGAACGTAAACAACGGCGTATACGTCCGGGATTGTCGGCACTGGAGTCGGTGCACCGGCCGGACCGCCCGCCATTACAGAACCGGCGGCCGCGGACACGTAGAGTGCCGCACCACAGACTGTGCCAGCGCCGGTCGGCTGAACCTGGGTAACCGTTCGGCCAATGTTTCGCACGCACAGTCCGTTGTCGGCGAGGAAGTCGGCCACAGACTTCGCAGGGTCACCACCGTCACAGTTGAACCATTCGAACGACGTTAACGCACGGTGACGGCCCTGGCAGGACGCCGGAGCAGCCGGCGGCGGGCCCGAAGGAGGTGTCCGGAAGTGGTCGGCAAAGCGGGTTTCGTGGACCATTCGAAGCGAGGATTCTTTCAATGGGACGCCGTCACCCGGTCGATCCAAGTTCGTTCCGATTGAGGTAACGTCCGTCACCGTCGTTGTGAATCGTCACACATAGCCCCCCGACCGGAGACCCCCGATGTGCCAGCACCAACTGACTTGTCCCAGCGCCGACGCAGTCGACCGCGAAGCGGCCCGCGTCCTCGTCGCCTTTCCCGAGCAAGGCTGGAGCCTGCTCTGCAACGGCGTGATCGTCTTCGAGGACACCGGTGAGATCCTGCCCGACGGCACGATCCTCGAACCGCACCGCGGCCCCGCCCGCCACGCCCTCGCGGCCTGACCGGGACGGACCCGCCGAGACGGCACCGTCGCCGCCCGGCCTGAGCCAGCCGCCGCTACCGAGCGTAGCCGCGTGACTCTTCAGCTCAATGCCGAGCATCACTGACCGTTCCCTTCTGGACCCCGCGAACAACGACGACTTGCGGCGGGCGCCGATCCCTCGCGCCCGAAACCGACCCCGCGCCCCACAAACCGCATGTTCTGCCGCCCGCGCCGCGGATCGCTCCGCGACCATCAACGCGTCGACGCTACCGTGGCGCCGCGTGCGGCAGCCGGAACGGGAGCCCGGCCGAACCATGGCCGGGCTCCCGTTCTCCGTGTCCGGGCGAGTTCTCGGTGTCCGGGCGAGTTCTCCGGGTCCGGGCGAGCCGGACTCAGTCCTCGAAGGCCTCCGGGGCGGGGCAGGAGCAGACCAGGTTGCGGTCGCCGTAGGCGCCGTCGATGCGGCGCACCGGCGGCCAGTACTTCGCGGTCCGGTCCACGCCCTTGGGGAAACCGGCGATCGAGCGCGGGTACGGGTGGTTCCACTCGTCGGCGGTGACCGCCGCCGCCGTGTGCGGGGCGTTGGCCAGCGGGTTGTCCCCGGCCGGCCACTCGCCCGCGGCGACCTGGTCGATCTCCTCCTTGATCGCGATCATCGCGTCGCAGAAGCGGTCGAGCTCGGTCAGGTCCTCGCTCTCGGTCGGCTCGACCATCAGCGTGCCGGCCACCGGGAACGACATCGTCGGGGCGTGGAAGCCGTAGTCGATGAGCCGCTTCGCGACGTCGTCGACGCTGACTCCGGTCGCCTTGGTGATCGGCCGCAGGTCGAGGATGCACTCGTGGGCGACCAGGCCGCCGGCGCCCGCGTACAGGACCGGGTAGTGGTCGCGCAGCCGGGACGCCACGTAGTTGGCGGTGAGCACGGCCGCGCCGGTCGCGGCGGCCAACCCGTCCGGGCCCATCATCCGCAGGTAGGCCCACGAGATCGGCAGGATGCCGGCCGAGCCGTGGGCGGCGGCCGAGACGGCGTGGTGCTCGCCGGCCAGCACCGGGTCGCCGGGCAGGAAGTCGGCGAGGTGCGCGCGCACCGCGACCGGCCCGACGCCGGGTCCGCCGCCACCGTGCGGGATGCAGAACGTCTTGTGCAGGTTGAGGTGCGAGACGTCGGCGCCGAACTTGCCCGGCTTCGCGTAGCCGACGAGCGCGTTCAGGTTGGCTCCGTCGACGTAGACCTGTCCGCCGGCCTCGTGCACCGCGGCGCACAGGTCCGAGATCGAGGTCTCGTAGACCCCGTGGGTGGACGGGTAGGTGACCATGATCGCCGCCAGCGCATCGCGATGTGCGGCGATCTTGGCGGACAGGTCGGTCATGTCGACGTTGCCGTCGGCGTCGCACGCCACGACCACGACCCGCATGCCGGCCATCACGGCACTTGCCGCGTTCGTCCCGTGCGCGCTCGACGGAATCAGGCACACGTTCCGCTCCAGGTCACCGCGGGAGCGGTGATAACCCCGGATGGCCAGCAGACCGGCCAGCTCACCCTGCGAGCCGGCATTCGGCTGTACGGACACCGCGTCGTACCCGGTGATCTCGGCCAGCCACGCCTCCAGCTGCGAGACCAGGTGCTCGTAGCCCTGCGTCCGGGCGGCCGGGGCGTACGGGTGGATGTCGGCGAACTCGGGCCAGGTCACCGCTTCCATCTCGGTGGTGGCGTTGAGTTTCATCGTGCACGAGCCGAGCGGGATCATGCCCCGGTCCAGCGCGTAGTCCCGGTCCGACAGTTTGCGCAGGTAGCGCAGCATGCTGGTCTCGGAGCGGTGGGTCCGGAACACCGGGTGGGTGAGGAAGTCGGTGGTCCGGCCGAGCGGCTGGGCCCCGCAGGCCGCGGCGGCGGCGACCGGTACGCCGAAGGCCGCGAGCACCGTCTCGACGTGCGCGGCGGTGGTCGTCTCGTCGGTCGCCACCGAGACCCGGTCGGCGTCGACGAGCCGCAGGTCGACGCCGTGCGAAGCGGCCGCGGCCACGATGTCGGCGGCCCGGCCGGGCACGACCGCGGTGACCGTGTCGAAGAACGCGTCGTGCAGGACCGAGATGCCGCCGGCGGTCAGGCTCCCGGCGATCGTCAGCGCGTGCTCGTGGGTCCGCTCGGCGATCCGCCGCAAGCCGTCCGGCCCGTGGTAGACGGCGTACATGCTGGCCATCACGGCCAGCAGGACCTGCGCGGTGCAGATGTTGCTGGTCGCCTTCTCGCGGCGGATGTGCTGTTCGCGGGTCTGCAGGGCGAGCCGGTAGGCGGGTGCGCCGTCCGCGTCCTTGGAGACCCCGACGAGCCGGCCGGGCAGCGAGCGCTCGAGCCCGGCGCGGACGGCCAGGTAACCGGCGTGCGGCCCGCCGAAGCCGAGCGGCACGCCGAAGCGCTGGGTGGTACCGGCCGCGATGTCCGCGCCGATCTCGCCGGGCGCCCGCAGCAGGGTGAGGGCGAGCAGGTCGGCCGCGACCGTGACGAGCGCGCCGGCTTCATGCGCGGCGGCGATGTACGAGGCGTGGTCCCGGACCGCGCCGGAGGCCCCCGGGTATTGCAGGTGCAGGCCGAAGAACTCGGCGGGAAGCGGCTCGCCGGCGTCGAGGTCGACCAGCACGATCCGGATGCCCAGCGGCTCGGCCCGGGTGCGCAGGATCGACAGCGTCTGCGGCAGGGTGTCGCTGTCCACGGCGTACACCTCGGACTTCGCCTTGGCGGAACGGCGCGCGAGCGTCATCGCCTCCGCGACCGCCGTCCCCTCGTCGAGCATCGACGCGTTGGCGGTGGTCAGCCCGGTGAGATCGGTGACCATGGTCTGGAAGTTGAGCAGCGCCTCGAGCCGGCCCTGGCTGATCTCCGGCTGGTACGGCGTGTAGGCGGTGTACCAGGAGGGGTTCTCCAGGACGTTCCGCTTGATCACCGCGGGGGTGTGGGTGCCGTGGTAGCCGAGCCCGATCATCGGGGTGGCGACCACGTTGCGCGCGGCGATCTCGCGCAGCTCGGCGATCGTCTCCTCCTCGGAGGCGGCGGCCGGCAGGTCGAGGGCCTCGGTCCAGCGGATCACCTCGGGGACCGCGGCGTCCATCAGGGCGTCGAGCGACGGGAATCCGATGGCCTTGAGCATGTGGGCCTGCTCGTCCGGATCCGGACCGATGTGCCGGGATGCGAACGTCATGGCGGCTCCTAAAGGAGAGGTCGACAAGGCGGCCTCCCCCTCTGTCACACCCACGCACGGGTATTTCAGAGTCGCGTAGCCCACACGGTCCGTTTGCCTGAGAGGTTCCGGGGAGGATTTGCCCCTTCGGCGCCAGCACTTGACTGGACTCTCCCGCATGGCTGCCCACCAAACTACCAGTGATCTTGGTGAAAACCCCCCATCGTAGGGTGGGGGTGTGACCTACACCCCCGCGCAGGACCGCTACGACTCGATGACCTACCGGCGTGCCGGGCGCAGCGGAGTCAGACTGCCCGCGATCTCGCTCGGCCTCTGGCACAACTTCGGCGACACCCGGCCGCTCGACCGGCAGCGGGACATCGTGCGCCGTGCGTTCGACCTCGGCGTCACCCACTTCGACCTGGCCAACAACTACGGGCCGCCGCCCGGCAGCGCCGAGTCGAACTTCGGCCGGCTGCTCGCCACCGACCTCGCGGCGCACCGCGACGAGCTGGTGGTGTCGACCAAGGCCGGCTACCACATGTGGGACGGCCCGTACGGCGAGTGGGGTTCACGCAAATACCTGGTCAGCTCGCTCGACCAGTCGCTGAAGCGGCTCGGCCTCGACTACGTCGACGTCTTCTACCACCACCGGCCCGACCCGGACACCCCGCTCGAGGAGACGATGTCGGCCCTCGACGCCGTGGTGCGTGCGGGCAAGGCCCTCTATGTCGGAATCAGCAACTACACCGCGGCGCAGACCGCCGACGCCGCCCGGATCCTGCGCGAGCTCGGCACGCCGCTGCTGATCCACCAGCCGTCCTACTCGATCCTCAACCGCTGGATCGAACGCGACGACCTGCTCGACACCCTGGCCGAGGCGGGCGCCGGGTGCATCGCGTTCAGCCCGCTGCAGCAGGGCCTGCTCACCGACCGCTACCTGGGCGGCATCCCCGCCGACTCGCGGGTGCGCACCAGCGTCTTCCTCAACGAGGACGCCCTCGACGACAAGACGATGGCCCGCATCCACGCCCTCGACGACATCGCCAAGCGGCGGGGCCAGTCACTCGCCCAGATGGCCCTCGCCTGGGCGCTGCGCGACGAGCGGATGACCAGCCTGATCATCGGCGCGAGCAGCGTCGAGCAGCTGGAGAACAACGTCGCCGCGCTGAACAACCTGCCGCTGTCGGCCGACGAACTGGACGAGATCGACGGCACGGTCCTCGACCGGTAAATCGGTCCCGTCCGGGCCGGTGCGGCCGGTACCGTCCCGGACGTGATCCAGATCCTCGGAGTCGTGGTCGGCTCCCGCGCGTACGGCCTCGACGGCCCCGGGTCCGACCATGACCGCCGGGGCGTGTTCGTGGCGCCGACCCGCGCCTTCTGGAGCCTGACCAAGCCGCCGACCCACCTCGACGGGCCGCGGGCGGAGGAGTTCTCGTGGGAGATCGAGCGGTTCTGCGTGCTGGCCCTGCAGGCCAACCCGACAGTTCTCGAGGTGCTCTGGTCGCCCGTCGTCGAGCACCTCGACGAGGACGGCGAGGCCCTGCGGTCGGTGCGCCGGGCGTTCCTCTCCCGGCGCGTCGCGGCCAGCTACGGATCGTACGCGCGGGACCAGCTCCACCGGGTCGACGCGCGCCGCGAACGCACCGGCGTGACCAACCACAAACAGGCCATGCACATGCTGCGACTGCTGATGGCCGGCGCCCACGTGCTGCGGACCGGCGAGGTCCTGGTCGACGTCCGCCCGTGGCGCGAGCGGCTGCTGGCGGTCAAGCGCGGCGAGCTGCCCTGGCACGAGGTGACGACCTGGGCCGAGGCACTCCAGGAAGACCTCACCGCCGCCGCGAACGACACCCGGCTGCCCGACTCCCCGGATCACGCGGCGATCGATCAACTGCTTCATGACGTACGGGAGAAGGGGTTGAAATGACCTTGACCGTCCCCACCTGGACCGCTTCCGTGGCCACCCAGCTCCCCTACCCGCTGATCTTCGCCACCGTCAGCGCCTGCTGAACAGCCGCAACGGTTACGTGCTGGAGCAACTGCTGTCCCCGCTGGTGGTGGTGACGTCCCCGGTGCACGACGCGCTGAAAGACCTCGCGGCGGGGCTGATCACGACCGGGCACGCCCACCACTACCTGGGTTTCGCGGCCGGGCAGGAGAAACTGTTCCGCTCGTCCGGCGGGCTCAAGCCGGCCCTCTACACGCTGCGGGTGCTGCTCACCGGCGCCCACCTGATGCGGACCGGGCGCCTGGAGACGGATCTCGCGGTGCTGGGCGACGACCTCGGGTACGTACCGGATCTGATCGCCGCCAAGCGCGCGGCGGAGCACGGACGTCTCCCCGCCGGGGTGTCCGCCCTGCTGGACCGGGAGGTGCCCCGGTTGCGTGCCGAGCTGGAGGTGGCCCGGGACGCCTCCGGTCTGCCCGCGGAGGCGTCCCCCGCGGCCGTGGCGGCGTTGCACGACCTGCTGGTGCACACCCGGCTGGAGACGGTGGCATGACCCTGCGGAAGCCGTTCCCGCTCACCAGGTAGGCCGCATCCCGCCGTCGACGACCAGGTCGCTGCCGGTGATGTTGCCCGCGCCGGCCAGGAACAGGACCGCCTGCGCGACCTCGTCGGGAGTGGAGAACCGCCCGCTCGGGATCTGCGCCAGCGCCCCGGCGACAACCTCCTCCGGCCGCAGTCCGGCCTCGGCCGAGACGGTGGCGGCCACGCCCGCACCACCCAGCCACAGATCGGTCTCGACCGGCCCCGGGCTGACCGTGTTGACCCGCACACCCTTCGCCGCGACCTCCTTGGACAACGCCTTGGAGAACGAGACGAGCGCCGCCTTGGCCGCGCTGTAGTCGATCACCAGCGGATCGGGCAGGCTCGCGTTGAGCGACGCCACCGTGACGATCGCCCCGCTCCGGCGCTCCAGCATCGACGGCAGCACGGCCCGGGTCATCCGAACCGCCGACAGCAGGTTCAGCTCGAGCGTGCGCTGCCACTCGGCGTCGCTCACCGACAGGAAGCCCCCGGTCCGGGTCGGCGCCGCGCCCACGTTGTTGACGAGCACGTCGACCGCCCCGCCGGCCGCCTCGAGAAGGGCCGCCGGCGCCGCCGGGTCGGTCAGGTCGGCCCCCACCCAGCGCACCCCGCCCGCCTCGGCCAGCGTCTCCAACTCGGACGTGCGGCTGCGCGCGGCGGCGAGCACGGTCGCCCCGGCCCCCGCGAGGGCCCGCACCACCGCCAGCCCGATCCCCTTGCTCGCCCCGGTGACGATCGCCGTCTTCCCCTGCATGCGCTGTCCCTCCGTCGTCGTTGCCCACGACACTAGAGAAACGGTCGGCCGTGGCGAATGAGTCAAACGACTGCTGTCGAGTCAGCCGAGCACGCCCCCGTCGATCAGGATCAGCAGGCCGAGACCGATCAGGACGACCGGCAGCAGCACGTGCCCCCAGCGGCTCAGCGCCCCGGCGATCAGCGGGCGGGTGGCGAAGAACCGGCCGGCCGCCACCCACACCGCGACCAGCACCAGGAAGACCGCCACATAGCCGGTCGTCCCGGCACTACCGGCGGTGGCGAAGACCGGCACGTACACGCCGATGTTGTCGCCGCCGTTGGCGAACGTCACGGCGGCGACCTCGACCGCCCGCGGACCGCCCGGCCGGGTCTCGCCCTCGTCGTCCTCGTCATGGCGGTGCCGCCACGACTGGATGGCCGCCTTACCGCCCAGGGCCAGCGGCAACAGACCCAGCCAGGGGATCACCCGCGCGGGCAGGAAGGTCGCGCCGAACCCGGCCGCCACCGACACCACCAGGATGCCGGCGAAACCGAGGTACTGACCGGCGGCGATCGAACGGGTGGTGTGCCGGCCACCCGCGCCCCGCGCGAAGAACAGGGCGAGGATCAGGATGTCGTCGACGTTCGTCACGGCGAACAGGCCGGCCGCCTGCCCGAGCAGGCCCAGGTCCACCGGACGAGCTAACGCCGGCCGCTGCGCACGCCACGACGGCCGGCGATGCGCGTCGACTTGGCGCACCACGACCGGTAGCTGCCCCGCCGGTGGGGCCAGCCGCGGGGACCCCGCCCGCACGGACACGACCACGGGTGCGAAGGCGCCTTGGTGCTCCAGTCGCGACGGGCCGAGCCCAGCCGCCGCCGCAGGTCGGACAGCGCCCACTCGGGGCTGGGCGAGGCGGTGAAGGCGACCGGCCGCTCGCCGACCAGCCGCCGCCGCAGATCGAGGAACTCCAAAGGCTTGTCCACCCCGGTTGTCTATCACCGCGCTCGGTACGGCCGACAGCGAATTAGTGATCGGGGTGCGGGTAACCTCGGGCGAACACCGGGCGAGGCCAGCGGGGGCGGCGATGAGCACCGACGATCGGATCGAACGCGCCAGGAAGATCTACGAGCGGGTCGTCTACAGCGGTGACGCCGGTGCGCTGGGGGACGCGGCAAGGGGCCTGGACGCGGTCGAGGCCGATGTGGCGCTGGCGCGCGGCCGGCTTCTGCACGCGGCCTTCCAGAGCGCGCCGGCCGATTCCCCACCGGCCGGTGTGACGCCGGTCGAGGATCCGGCCGAGCTACCCCTGTTCGAGCGCGCGCTCGAGTTGTATCAAGCCGCCGGCGACGCGCGGGGTGAGGCGGAGGCCGAGTTCTGGATCGGCTGCGTGCATCAGTTCATCCGGCGCGACCACCGGACCGCTACCCCGCACCTGCAACGGTCCAGCCGGCTCGCGGAGCGGACGGGCGACAAACGGACCCGGGCCGAGGCGCTGCGACACCTGGGCATCGAGGCGCACGCGGCCGGGCGGCTCGACGAGGCGCGCGAGCAGCTGACGGAATCGTCCCGCCTGCGCCGGGAGATCGGGGCCCTGCCCGGGGTGGCGTCCAACCTGGTCGGGCTCGCCTACATCGCCGCCGCCCAGGACCGCCGGGCCGACGCGCTCGCCACCCTCGACGAGGCCGAGGCCCTCGCCGACGCGCACGACGCCCACGCCGTCAAGCGCCACATCCAGCAGGCCCGCGCGACCATCTGATCACTCGTAGCAGCCCGTCCGATCGCTCTCCAGATCGATGTCGGTGACCTTGCTCTTCTGGACGTTGATCCGGTAATGCGCGCCGTCGCCCTTGACCACGTCGACCATCACGTCGCCGTCGGTGCGCTTGGCGTCCGGGATCTCGTCGCCGTCGATACGCCAGGTCAAGCCGGGATAGGCGGCACGCACGGCGGCCAGGGTGCTGCCGGGGTGGATGCCCGCCGGGGTCTTCTGGTTGCCGAACGAGCTGAGGGCGCGCAGACCGTACCGGCCGTTGAAGACCATGCCGGCGTCCTTCGACTGGCCCTTCCAGTGGGCATAGCTGCAGGTGTCGCCGGCGCTGTCAGCGGCGCTGACGACGATCAGACCGGTCTTGCGGGCCGCGGTGAGACTCATCCCGATCTTCAACGGTCCGATGTGGTCGGGCTCGATGGTGAGATCGGCGGTGTCGGTGCGGGCCGGCCGGCTCGTCGGGGCGTCGACCGGCGCGCTCGACGACGCCCGCGGGGTCGGCGAGACCGTGCCGCCGACCGGCGGGAGGCCCGAGGCGGGTTCGGAAGCGGGGGCGGGGGCGGACGAGCCGCCACCGACCGGTGCGGCGGCGCCACCGACCCGCTCGGTGGTGCCGTTGTCGCAGGCGGCGGAGAGGCAGACGAGGGCGGAGACAGCGAGGATCGGGGCGAAGCGGCGCATCGAGGGTGTTCCTTTCCGGCAGGGGTTCGTGGGGTGTGATGCGTCGCCGGCCGGGTCGGTTCGGGACTCGCCGATAACGAACGAGTAACGCGGTCTCAGGCGCGGTCGAGGCCGACCTGCGCCCGCGCCTGCTGGTCGCGGATGCCCCGGTCGGTGGCGATGGTGCGGGCCTCGGTGAAATAGCCGGCGGCGTCCCGGCCGGCGGCCAGGGCCGCCTCACCCATGCTGTTCAGTACGTGCGTCTGGGAGTACTGGTCGCCCGTCTCCCGCAGGATCGTCAGCGACTGCCGGAAGAAACCGAGGGCGTCGCCCGGCCGGCCGATCCGGGTGTGCAGCGTGCCCAGGCTGTCCAGGGCCGCGGCCTCGGCGGCCCGGTTGCCGATCTGGCGGGCCCAGTCCAGGGACTGGGCGAGGTGCTCCCGGGCCGGCTCCTCACGGCCGGCGATGGCCTCGAGCTCGCCGATGTTGTTCATGGCCAGGACCATGCCGTACTTGTTGCCCGTCGCCGTGGCCAGGGCCAGCGACTGCTCGTAGAGGCCGATCGCCTCGTCGTAACGGCCGGCCCAGCGCAGGGACACCCCGAGGCCGTTCAGGGCGCGGGCCTCGCCCACCTGGTCCCCGGCCGCCCGGAACAGCTCGAGGGCCTGCCGCTTGTAGCCGATCGCGTCCTCGATGCCGCTGGAACGCTCGGCCGCGATGCCCAGGTAGCCGAGAGCACGGGCCTGCCCGGCCGGATCACCGAGCCGCCGGTAGAGGGTCAGGGCCTGGCGGAAATAGCCGGCCCCCCAGCCGTCCACGCCCAGGCCGAGGTGCGCCCAGCCCACGTTGTTCAGCGCCCACGCCTCGTTCTGCTCGTCCCCGGCGGCCCGGGCGGCACTCAGGGCGTTGCTGTGCACGGTCAGCGCATCGGACCGGTAACCGCCGGTCAGATAGTGCACGAGCGTGCGGGCCAACCGGATCGTCAGGTCGGGCGGGGCCTCGGCGGTGATCGACACCAGGGTGGCGCGTTCCAGGTCGAGCCAGGCCACCGCCGCGGCCTGATCGGTGAGGTCGGGAGCGGGGGTGCCGGACGGCGCGACGTACGGCTGCCGGCCCGCCTCGGTCGGATAGAGCGTGCTCATGGCGGCCGCGGTGGTGGCCAGATAATGGTCGAACAACCGGGTGAGGGCGTCCCGGCGGGCCGACGGCGGGTCCTGGTCGTGGGCGCGGCCGGCGGCGTACGCGCGAACCAGGTCGTGGAAGGCGTAACGGGCGGTGCCGGCCGGCTGCAGCAGATGATCGCGGCACAGGTCGTCGAGCCAGGACTGCGCGGTGTCCAGCTCGGTGTCGGTGAGCGCGGCCGCCGCGTACACGTCGAAGTCTTGTCCGGGATGTAACGCGGCCAGGCGGAACAGACGCTGCTGCGGGGCCGGCAGGTGCTGGTAGGACAGCGTGATGGCGACTTCGACGTCACTGTCGAGGCGGCCGTCGTGGTGCCGGTCGTCGAGCCGGTCGGCGTGGTCGGCGAGGGTCCAGCCGGGCCGGTTGCGGATGTGCGCGGCGATCAGGCTCAACGCCAGCGGGAGGTAACCGCAGCGCCGGGCGATGCGGGCGGCGGCGCCGGGGTCGTCGAGCGGACCGATCGCGGCGGCGAGAAAGACCAGCGCCTCGTCCGGGGTGAACGCCTCGACGGTGAGCTGGGCGGCGGCGGCGAGCGACAGGTCACGGCGGCTGGTGATCACGGCCCGGCAGCCGGACGTCAGCGGCAACAGGGGCCGGACCTGCTCGGCGGTGGCCGCGTTGTCGAGCACGACCAGGACGCGGTGGCCCGACAGCCGGGCCCGGTAGGCCGCGGTCCGGGCCGCCAGACCGTACGGGATCTGCTGGCCGGGCAGGCCGAGCAGGCGCAGGAAGCCGTCGAGCACGGCGGCCGGGTCGGCCGGTGGGTGGGCCGGGTCGAAGCCCCGCAGGTTGACGAACAGCACCCGGTCGACCGTCTTCGAACGCAGCAGTTCGTGTCCGGCGTGCAGGGCCAGCTGGGTCTTGCCGACACCGGCCATCCCGTCGAGCGCCGAGATGAGCACCGTGTCGGCGGCGAGGAGCCGGTCGAGCTCGGCGGCCCGGCCGGTGAAGGTGCCCACGCCGGCCGGCAGGGTGTCCTGCACCCGGACCTGACCGGCGGACCCCTGCAGGGCCTGCCGCCACTGGTTCACGTAACCCGGGTCGTCGTGCAGCGCCGTCACGATCGCGACCACCAGGTCGGCGTTGAAGCGCCGGCGCCCGGGGGTGAAACAGTTGGCCACCGTGGACCGCCGGGCCAGCTCCCCGGCCGGGCGGCCGGCCGCGGTCCAGGCCGCGTTGATCCGGTCCTTGATCGTCTCGTACGACGGGTCGCCCGCCCACACCTTCAGCAGCCGCAGCCGTTCCGCGAGGTCGTCAGCGGACGGCTCGGGCGGTGTCGCGAACGTCATCCATCCCCCATGGATCGCGGTCGAACGTCAATTGTGCCCCCCGGTCCGCAACCCGGTCCGCGACGGTCAGGACAGCGCGTCCCGCAGCGACGCCCGCGACGAGATGCCCAGCTTCGGGAAGACCCGGTAGAGATGGGCGCCGACGGTGCGCGGCGACAGGAACAGCTTCGCCCCGATCTCCTTGTTGCTCAGCCCACCCGCCGCCAGCAGGGCGACCTCGCGCTCCTGCGCGGTCAGCGCGGCACCCGGCCCACCGGCCCGCAGCTCCACCCGCGCCCGCGCCGCCCACGGACCCGCACCGAGCCGCTCGAACTCCGCGTCGGCCAGCGACAACGCGGCCCGCGCGGCGGTGTGCGCGCGCTGCCGCCGTAACCACATGCCCTGCGCCAGCCGCACCCGGGCCAGCTCGAACGGGAACCGCCCGGCCGCCGGCCGGGCCACCGCCGCCTCGAACGACGCACCCGGCGAGTCGGTCATCGCCAGCGCCGCCGCGACCAGGAAGTCCAGCCGCTCGGAGAGCGCCGGCAGACCGGCCGCCACGGCGGCGAGAGCATGGGCGCGGGCCTGCGGCACCCGGCCGGTGTGCACGGCCGCTTCGATCAGGTCCAGGAACGTGCGGACCGACTGATGGGAGTACGGCGTGAAGGTGCCCGGCGAGCTCAGGCCACTGGCGTACGCGTACGCCGTCTCGTAGTCGCCGGACGTGAGCCCCGCCGCCGTACCGATCGCCTCGGCCACCGCCGTCAGATAGCCGACCCCCCGCGGCCGGGCCCACCGATCGAGCCGGTCGGCGGCCCGCCCGGCCGCCTCGAAATCGCCGCGCCACGCGTGCACCAACCCGATGTAGCCGTAGAACTGGTGCTCGAACAGCGCGTACTCGTGCTCGATGGTCAACTCCAGACCGCGCCGCCCGGTCGCCAGCGCGTCGTCCCACTCCCCCGCGTCCATCTGGTCGAGCATCACCAGCTGCAGCAGCGTCATGGCGTTGGTGACCGCCCCGCCGTGCAACTCCCGCGTCGCCACCCGCTCCACGATGGCCCGATGCTCGGCGAGCGTGTCCACGAAGTACGCCGAGACGCCGAGCCGCATCACATCCCACGGCCGGCCGGCCCCGACCCGCGCGAACGCCGCCCGGACCCGCTCCACCGCCCCCTGACCGGTGCGCACCACGTCACCCATGGTGTCCCGGTAGATCTCGCTGAGCGGCCCCGCCTGGTCGAACAGTCCCTCGGTCACCCGCCACAACTCGGCATCCTGCGAGTACAGACTGATCGCCACCAGCAGGTCGAGCAGCCGCTCCCGGGTGTCCGGCTCGACCGCGCCGGCAAGCGCCGCGGCCACCCGCCGGTGCGCCGCCCGCACGTCCCCGTCGCGGTAGAACGCCGAATAGACCGACGCCAGCACGGCCGCCGGCGACTGCACCTCGGCCAGCTCCAGCGCCTCGTCGAGCAACGCCGCCTGCGCCGCCACGAACGCCGCCTCGGCCAGCCGCCGCGACCGCTCCGGCGCCTCCGGGCTGAGCTCGGCCGCCCGGGTCAGCATCGCCACCGCCGACGCCGCGCCGCCCCGCTCGCTCGCCACGTGAGCCGCTACCTCGAGCGCCTCGGCGACCTCCTCGGACGGGTCCACGGTGGCCGCCGCCAGATGCCTCGCATACCGCTCGGCGTCCTGCTCGTGCAGCTCGGCCAGCTCGAGATGAGCCGCCCGCCGCTCGTCGGGAGTGGCCGAACGCAGCAACGCCGACCGCACCAGCGGATGCCGGAACACCACGTCGCCACTGCCCGGGTCGGCCGTCACCAGCCCGCTCTCGAACGCCTCCGCCACCCCCGACAGCCGATAACGGAACCGCCCCGCGCCGTCGAGGGCAGCCCGCAGCAGCGACGCGCGGACCGGCGGACTCAACGCCGCGATCCGCGCCCCGAACAGTCGCCCGGCCAGCCCGCCGTCGGCCGAACCGGCCGCCCGCGGCAACTCCACCAGGGCCAGCGGATTGCCCTGGGCCTCCCGCAGGATCTCGGTGCGGGCGGCCTCCCCGAGGTCGGGCGCGGTGCGGGCGAGCAGAACGGACGCCGCCGCGGCGGCGAGCGGCGGCACCGGCAGGGCGGGCAGGCCGGCGACGTCCCAGCCGGAGGCCACCTCAGCGCGGACGGCGGCCAGCAGGTGCACGTTGTGACCGCTCAGGCGCCGCGCGATGAACGTGCCGAGCGCCACCGACTGGGCGTCGAACCAGTGCGCGTCGTCGACGACGATCAGCAACGGTGCGGGGCCGGCGGCCAGGGCGAGCAGATCGAGTACGGCCACGCCGAGCGCCAGCACCGACGGCGGTTCCGCCGACCCGCGCCCGAAGATCGTGTCGAACGCGGCCCGGGTGCCGTCGTCGAGGCCGTCGGCATGCGCGAGCAACGGATAGAGGATCTGATGCAGCCCCGCGTAGGCGATCCCCGACTCGGCCTCGGTGCCGACCGACCGCAGCACCCGCCCACCGGTGGCCGCGGCCGCCTTGTCGACGAGTGCGCTCTTGCCGACCCCGGTGTCGCCCCGCACGACAAGTGCCCCGCCCGCACCGGCCAGGAAGGCGGCCAACGTGGCGAGCTCGGTGTCGCGGCCCACGATCTCAGTCACGCTCGAAATTTAGAGCATCCGCCCCAGCACACACCCTGTAGACCGTCCTAGGATTCTAGGTTTTTATGTTTGCACCGGTTGTCGGTTTACGCTGATCCCATGTCGGCCCAGACTCTCCTCGCCCGGCCGCACCGGCCGGTTCTGGTCGCGGGCACCCTGACCGAGCTCGCCGGCCCCACCCGGGGCATCGTCGAACTGCCGCTGCGCCTGTGGTGGAACCCGGTGCGCACGTTCGATCTCGACGAACCCACGATGCTCAGCTGGATGTACGAGAACGTCCTGCGCGAGGCCATCCGGGTCGACGAACTGCGGTCCTACCTCAACGGCCCCCTTCTCGTACGCCTGTGGCCGCAGCTGAACCTCCCCCGCGCCGTGCGTGCCGCCTGGGAGGCCCGGCACCCGCGGCTGCGGCACGCGTGAGTTTCGAGGATTTCTACCGCGACGTCGCCCGGGTCGCCCTCGCGGTCGCCACCAAACACGGTTTCGTGCTCGGCGGCGGCGTCGCCTGGCTGGTCAACGGCCTGGTGTCGCGCCCGACCGAGGACGTCGACCTGTTCACCGACACCGCCGGCGCCGTCGCCGCGGCAGCCGGCGAAGTGGCCGCGTCCCTGCGCGAGAACGGCTACCGGGTGCTGCGCGAGGAAGGCGACGAACTGTTCGCCGGCATGGCCGAGGACATCCAGGAGTTCGTCGTCAGCCGGGACGGACGCGCCCTGCGACTGACCCTGTGCCGCCTCGACCGCAACCGCGCCCCCGTCGTGATGGACCTCGGCCCGGTCATGCACCTCGACGACCTGGTCGCGACAAAAGTGGCCGCGCTGGTCAACCGCCGCGAGGTCCGCGACTACATCGACGTCGCCGCCGCCCTCGAGCGCTACCCCCTGAGCCGCATCCTGGAACTCGCCCACGCCATCGACCCCGCCCTCGACCCGGACGACATCGCCGACGCCGGCCGCTACCTGGACCGCCTGAACGACGCCCGCTTCACCCTCTATGGCCTGGACGCTCCGCAAATAGCCAAGTTACGGGCCAGGTTGGCCGGCTGGCCCCGCACCTGACAACAGCGCCTTCGGTGGAATCCCGCGCTACGTCGAGCGGAACTCCAAGATCGGCGAGACGGGGCCGACAACGGGGCCGACAAAGGGGGCGGAGGCTAGGCCAAGGGGACGACGTCGGGGGCGCCCAGGCGGGCGGCGTCGGCGGTTTCGTCGTCGAGCTGTTCCTGGGAAGCGCGTTCGGCCTCGACGCGGAGGCGGTAGTGCGAGATCTCGCGTTCGGTCTGTTCCGGAGTCCAGCCCAGGACGCCGGCCATCAGGGTGGCGGCGGCGGGGGCGGCGGCCAGGCCACGGTCGAAGGTCTCGATCGAGATGCGGGTGCGTCGGGCCAGCATGTCGACCAGGTGGCGGGCGCCTTCGAAGGAGGCGGCGTAGACCACTTCGGCCCGCAGGTAGTCTTCGGCGCCGGCCAGGGGGCCGGCCAGGGACGGGTCGGATCTGATCAGGTCGAGCACTTCGAGGACGAGGGAACCGTAGCGGCCGAGCAGGTGCTCGACCCGGGCGACGTGCAGGCCGGAGTCGGCGGCCAGGACCCGGCGGCGGTTCCACAGGGCGGGGTAGCCGTCGGCACCGACCAGGGGCACGTTGTCGGTGCAGGATTTCGGCACCGAGCGGCCGAGGCCGTGGACGCAGGCGTCGACCGCGTCGCGGGCCATCACCCGGTAGGTGGTGTATTTGCCGCCGGCGACGACGACGAGGCCGGGGACCGGGCTGCCCACGGTGTGTTCGCGGGACAGCTGGGAGGTCGACTCGGATTCGCCGGAGAGCAGCGGGCGCAGGCCGGCGTAGACGCCTTGCACGTCGGCGCGGGACAGCGGGGTGTTCAGCACCGAGTTGACGTGTTCGAGCAGGTAGTCGATGTCGGTGGCGGAGGCGGCCGGGTGCGCCTTGTCGAGGGTCCAGTCGGTGTCGGTGGTGCCGATGATCCAGTGCCGGCCCCAGGGGATGACGAACAGGACGCTCTTCTCGGTACGCAGGATCAGGCCGGTCGAGGATTGGATGCGGTCACGCGGGACGACCAGGTGGATGCCTTTGGAGGCGCGTACGTGGAACTGGCCGCGTTCACCGATGAGCGCCTGGGTGTCGTCGGTCCAGACCCCGGTGGCGTTGATGACCTGCTGGGCGCGGACCTCGAACGTACGGTCGTGCTCGAGATCGTGGACCCGCACCCCCGTCACCCGCTCGCCCTCGCGCAGGAAACCGACCACCTCGGCGCGCGAGGCGACGTGGGCGCCGTAGGCGGCCGCGGTGCGCGCGAGAAACATCGTGTGCCGGGCGTCGTCGACCTGCGCGTCGTAGTACTGCAGCGCGCCGACCAGCGAGTCCTTCTTCAGCGCCGGGCATTCGCGCAGCGCCCCGCGGCGGGTCAGGTTGCGGTGGTGCGGCAGTCCGCCGCCGAGCGCCATGGTGTCGTAGAGCGACACCCCGGTGCCGGCGTAGGCGCGTTCCCAGCCGTGGTGTTTGAGCGGGTAGAGGAAGCGGACCGGGCGCACCAGGTGCGGGGCGAGCCGGGTGAGCATCAGGCCGCGTTCCCGCAGGGCCTCGCGGACCAGCGCGAAGTCGAGCATCTCCAGGTAACGCAGGCCGCCGTGGATGAGTTTGCTGGACCGGCTCGACGTGCCGGACGCGAAGTCGCGCGCCTCGACCAGGCCGACCGACAGGCCGCGGGTGGTGGCGTCGAGTGCGCAGCCGGCGCCCACCACCCCGCCGCCGATGACCAGTACGTCGAGCTCGGCGCCGGCGAGCGCGGCCAGCGCCGAGTCCCGATACTGCGGGGAAAGAGCCGTCATGTTCAGTCCACGTCCACCCAGTCGAGAGTGCGCTGTACCGCCTTCTTCCACCGCGCATACCCCTCGTTGCGCTGATCATCCGTCCAGGTCGGCGCCCAGCGCCGCGATTCGTTCCAGTTGGCGCGCAGTTCGTCGGTCGACTTCCAGAAGCCGACCGCGAGTCCGGCCGCGTAGGCGGCGCCGAGCGCGGTCGTCTCGGCCACCACCGGGCGGCTGACCGGCACGCCGAGCACGTCGGCCTGCAGCTGCATGCAGAGCGCGTTCTCGGTGATGCCGCCGTCGACCTTGAGCACGTCGAGGGTGACGCCGGAGTCGGTCGCCATCGCGTCGACCACGTCGCGGCTCTGGTAGCAGATCGCCTCGAGGGTGGCCCGCGCGATGTGCGCGTCGGTGTTGAAGCGGGACAGCCCGACGATGGCGCCGCGGGCGTCGGAGCGCCAGTAGGGGGCGAAGAGCCCGGAGAAGGCGGGCACGAAGTAGACGCCGCCGTTGTCCGGGACCGAGGCCGCGAGGGCTTCGCTGTCGGCCGCCGTCTTGATCACGTGGAGCTGGTCGCGCAGCCACTGCACGGCCGAGCCGGTGACCGCGATCGAGCCTTCTAGAGCGTAGACCGGGGCGGCGTCGCCGAACTGGTAGCAGACGGTGGTGAGCAGGCCGTTCTCGGAGCGGACCAGTTCGGTGCCGGTGTTCAGGAGCATGAAGTTGCCGGTGCCGTAGGTGTTCTTGGCCTCGCCGGGCGAGAAGCACACCTGCCCGACCGTGGCCGCCTGCTGGTCGCCGAGGTCACCGGTGAGCGGGACCTCGCCGCCGAGCGGTCCGGGCCAGCGGGCCACGCCGTAGGTGTTCGGATCCGAGGACGGCCGGATCTCCGGCAGCATCGACCGCGGGATGTCGAAGAAGCTGAGCAGTTCGTCGTCCCACTGCAGAGATTCAAGATCCATGAGCATCGTACGGCTGGCGTTGGTCACGTCGGTGACGTGATTGCCGCCGTCGACCCCGCCCGTCATGTTCCACAGCAGCCAGCTGTCGGTGTTGCCGAAGATGGCGTCGCCCCGCTCGGCCGCCGCCCGGACGCCGTCGACGTTCTCCAGAATCCACTGGATCTTGCCGGCGGAGAAGTAGGTGGCCGGGGGCAGGCCGGCCTTGCGCCGGATCACGTCGCCCCGCCCGTCGCGGTCGAGCGCGGACGCGATCCGGTCGGTGCGGGTGTCCTGCCAGACGATCGCGTTGTAATAGGGCCGGCCGGTGGTGCGGTCCCAGACCACGGCCGTCTCGCGCTGGTTGGTGATGCCGAGCGCGGCCAGGTCGGAGGCCTGCAGGTTGGCCTTCTGCATGGCGGTGCGCACGACCGTCACGGTGCGTTCGAGGATCTCGACCGGGTTGTGTTCGACCCAGCCCGCCTGCGGCAGGATCTGCTCGTGTTCGAGCTGGTGGCGGGCCACCTCGTTGCCGCCGTGGTCGAAGATCATGAATCGGGTGCTTGTCGTGCCCTGGTCGACCGCTCCGACGAAGTCAGCCACGGGTTGCCTCCACTGAGTCTCGGGGCGCGGGGATCTCGCCCGGTTCCTGCGGTGCCACGGACGGCAGGAACCGTCCGATCAGGGCCTGGTAGAGACCGGCGCCCAGCACCCCGCCGATGATCGGGGCGACGATCGGTATCCAGAAATAGAGATACCCTGTCTGGTCCCGGAACGCCCCGCCATAGCCGGTGAGGAAACTGGCGAGTCGCGGACCGAAGTCGCGAGCCGGGTTGATCGCGTAACCCGCGTTGGTGCCCCAGGCCATGCCGATCGCGACCACGAGCAGGCCGATGACGACCGGTGCCAGGTTGGCCAGCGGCGCGGTGTTGGCCGAGTCGGTGATCGCGAGGATCAGGAACAGCAGGATCGCGGTGCCGATGACCTGGTCGCGGAACGCCCCCCATTCGCCGACCGGCAGGGTGCCGTTGCCGGGCAGGGTGGAGAACACCCCCTGTGTCTTGATCGTCAGGCCGGGGTCGGCCGCGTGCAGGACCTCGGTGTAGTTCCAGCGCACCAGCAGCGCGGCGACGAACGCCCCGAGGAACTGGGCGAGCGCGTAGGGAGCCACCTTGCGCCACTCGAAGCCCTTGAAGACCGCGAGCGCGATGGTGACGGCCGGGTTGAGATGGGCGCCGCTGACCCGGGCGGCGACATAGACGCCGAGGGTCACGCCGAGGCCCCATGCCCAGGCGATGCTGTCGTGGTCGCCGATGCCGGCGCCGGCCACCTGTGCGACGACGCCCACGCCGAAGAGGATGAGGATCATGGTCCCGGCGAACTCGGCGGCCAATTCGCCGAGCAGGCCCGGGATCTTCAGTCGTGCTGCCATGTGCCCTCCTTGCTCGATGCTCCGCACGCTAGGTAGCGCGACGATCACCGGCAATGCGTGCCGTTCGGCATTGCCGAACATTGATCACGGTCGGCGTTCACGTTGTGGCATAGAGTCAGAAACGTGCCGGGAACAGTGCAGTCCATCGAGCGCGCCGCCGCGGTGCTGCGCCTGCTCGCGGCCGGGCCGGGCCGCCTCGCGCTGGGCGAGATCGCGCACTCGCTCGACCTGGCCAAGGGCACCACCCACGGCATCCTGCGGACCCTGCAACACGTCGGATTCGTCGACCAGGACCGGGCGTCCGGACACTACGGCCTCGGTCCCGCCATGCGCCGTCTCGGCACCAGCCAGCTCGATGTCAACGAACTGCGCTCGTTCGCGATCAACTGGGCCGACCCGCTCGCCGCCCGCACCGGCGAGGCGGTCCGGGTCGGCACCGTCCTGGCCGGACAGGTCCTGGTCGTCCACCACGTGTTCCGCCCCGACGACACCTTCCAGACCCTCGAGGTCGGCGCCCACCTGCCGCTGCACGCGAGCGCGCTCGGCAAGGTGCTGCTCGCCTACCGGGCGGCCGGCGCCGTGCCGGCCGCCCACCTCGACCGGTTCACCCGGCGGACCATCCTGGCGCCGCGCACGCTCGCCGCCGAGCTCCAGCGGGTGCGCGGCGCCGGCTGGGCCGCCGACGTCGAGGAGATGACCCCGGGCAACGCCGCGATCGCCGCGCCGATCCGGGCCCACGGCGGTCTCGTCGTCGGCGCCGTCGGCATCGACGGCCTGGTCGAGCGGGTCTGCGACAGCCGTTACCGGCCCCACCAGCAGCTGGTCGCCTTCGTCCGGGACGCGGCCCGGTCGATATCGCGGGAGCTGGGAGGTCTGCGGGAGGCAGCATGACCGAACGCTATGTCGTCGCCATCGACCAGGGCACCACCTCGACCCGGTGCATCGTCTTCGACCGGCGCGGCCGGCTGGTCTCCGTCGCCCAGCAGGAGCACAAGCAATACTTCCCCCGGCCCGGCTGGGTGGAGCACGACGCCGCCGAGATCTGGCGCAACGTCGAGCGGCTCGCCCCGGAGGCGCTGCGCCAGGCCGGGATCGACGCCGGTCAGGTGGCCGCGATCGGCATCGCCAACCAGCGCGAGACGACGGTGCTGTGGGACCGGCGCACCGGCCACCCGATCGGCCACGCCATCGTCTGGCAGGACACCAGGACCGATGACCTGGTACGCGAGCTGCGCCGCCGCCCCGGTGCCGCCGTGGTCGAGCACGACTCGGCGCTGCCGATGGCCACCTATTTCTCCGGCCCGCGGATCAGCTGGATGCTCGATCACCGGCCGGGACTGCGGCAGCGCGCCGAACGGGGCGAGATCCTGTTCGGCACCATGGAGACCTGGCTGATCTGGAACCTGACCGGCGGCCTGCACGTCACCGACGTCACCAACGCCAGCCGCACCATGCTCCTCGACGTGCACACCCTCGACTGGTCCCCGGCCGCGCTCACCTTCTTCGGCATCCCGCGCGCCATGCTGCCGCAGGTGCGCGCGTCGATCGGCGGTTTCGACACGGCCCGCCACGCCTTTCCCGGGGTACGCATCGGGGCCGCGCTCGGCGACCAGCAGGCGGCGCTGTTCGGGCAGACCTGCTTCGCCCCGGGCGAGGCCAAATGCACCTACGGCACCGGCAGTTTCCTGCTGCTCAACACCGGCGACGAGCTGGTGCGGTCGACCCACGGACTGCTCAGCACGGTGGCCTACCAGATC
The DNA here is from genome assembly GCF_016862195.1 of Paractinoplanes ferrugineus. Classification (GTDB taxonomy): domain Bacteria; phylum Actinomycetota; class Actinomycetes; order Mycobacteriales; family Micromonosporaceae; genus Actinoplanes; species Actinoplanes ferrugineus. The sequence continues at coordinate 156,703 of NZ_BOMM01000039.1, forward strand.
GAGGGCGGCCCGGCCGCGTACGCCTTGGAAGGTTCCATCGCGATCACCGGCTCGCTCGTGCAGTGGTTCCGTGACCAGCTCGAGCTGATCGCCAGCGCCCCCGAGATCGAGACCCTGGCCCGCACCGTCACCGACAACGGCGGCTGCTACATCGTCCCGGCGTTCTCCGGACTGTTCGCCCCGCACTGGCGCAGCGAGGCCCGCGGCGTGATCGTCGGCCTGACCTCCTACATCACCAAGGGTCACCTGGCCCGCGCGGTGCTGGAGGCGACCGCCTGGCAGACCCGCGAGGTGGTCGACGCCATGAACGCCGACTCCGGGCTCGACCTGAGCACCCTGCGCGTGGACGGCGGGATGACCGCCGACAACCTGCTCATGCAGTACGTCGCCGACGTGCTCGACGTGCCGGTCGTCCGCCCGCTGGCGGCCGAGACGGTGTCGCTGGGCGCCGCCTACGCCGCCGGGCTCGCCGTGGATTACTGGCCCGACCTGGAGGGGTTGCGACAGAACTGGCACCGGGCGGCCCAGTGGCTGCCGACGATGGACCCGGCCGCTCGCGACCGCGAGTACCGCAACTGGCAGCGCGCCGTGCAACGTACGTTCGACTGGACCCGCCCGTCGTAGGCAACCGGGCGCCCTATCGCCGTCCGTCGGCGCGGCGGCCGTAAACTTGACCGATCATGACTCTGACAGATCGCCTTCCGGGCACCGACGAACCCGACGCGGTCTTCGACGCCTTCCAGAAATGGGCCACCGAGCAGGGCCTCGCCCTCTACACCCACCAGGAAGAAGCGCTCATCGAACTGGCCACCGGGGCCAACGTCATCCTCAACACCCCGACCGGCTCGGGCAAGAGCCTGGTCGCCGCCGGCGCCCACTTCATCGCCCTCGCGAGCGGCCGCACCACCTTCTACACCGCGCCGATCAAGGCCCTGGTCAGCGAGAAGTTCTTCGCCCTCTGCGCGATGTTCGGGGCGCACAACGTCGGCATGCTGACCGGCGACGCCAGCGTCAACGCGGACGCCCCGATCATCTGCTGCACCGCCGAGGTCCTCGCCAACCTCGCCCTGCGCGAGGGCGCCAACGCCGACGTCGGCCAGGTCGTGATGGACGAGTTCCACTTCTACGCCGAGCCCGACCGCGGCTGGGCGTGGCAGGTGCCGATCATCGAGCTGCCGCAGGCCCAGTTCCTGCTCATGTCGGCGACGCTCGGCGACACCACCCGCTTCGTCGACGACCTCAGCCGGCGCACCGGCCGGCCCACGGCCGTCGTGGCGAGCGCGGAGCGTCCGGTTCCGCTGATCTTCTCGTACGTGTCCACGCCCATGCACGAGACGATCGAGGAACTGCTCCAGACCCACCAGGCGCCGGTCTACATCGTGCACTTCACCCAGGTCGCCGCCCTGGACCGGGCGCAGTCGCTGATGAGCGTCAACATGTGCACCCGCGAGGAGAAGGACAAGATCGCGGCGGCGATCGGCAACTTCCGGTTCACCGCCGGCTTCGGCAAGCAGCTCTCCCGGCTGGTGCGGCACGGCATCGGCGTGCACCACGCCGGCATGCTGCCGAAATACCGCCGCCTGGTGGAGACCCTCGCCCAGGCCGGTCTGCTCAAGGTCATCTGTGGCACGGACACGCTCGGCGTCGGCATCAACGTGCCGATCCGCACCGTGCTGTTCACCGGGCTGTCGAAATACGACGGCGTGAAGACCCGGCTGCTCAAGGCGCGCGAGTTCCACCAGATCGCCGGTCGCGCCGGCCGGGCCGGGTTCGACACCCTCGGCACCGTCATGGTGCAGGCCCCCGAGCACGTCATCGACAACGAACGCGCCCTCGCCAAGGCCGGCGACGACCCGAAGAAGCGCCGCAAGGTCGTCCGCAAGAAGCCCCCGGAGGGCACGATCGGCTGGGGGCAGCCCACCTTCGACCGCCTCGTCGCCGCCGACCCCGAGCCGCTGACCAGCTCGTTCCAGGTGTCGCACGCGATGCTGCTCAACGTGATCGCCCGCGGCGGCGACCCGTTCGCGGCGATGCGGCACCTGCTCACCGACAACCACGAGGAGCCGGCCGCCCAGCGGCGGCACATCCGCCGGGCGATCGCCATCGCGCGGGCCCTGATGGCCGGTGGGGTCATCGAACGTACGCCGGAGGGGGTCTACCGGCTCGTCGAGGACCTCCAGCTGGACTTCGCGCTCAACCAGGCCCTCTCGCCGTTCGCCCTGGCCTGCCTCGAACTGCTCGACCGGGAGGCGCCGGACTACCCGCTCGACGTGGTCTCGGTGATCGAGTCCACCCTCGAGGACCCCCGCCAGGTGATCTACGCACAGCGCACCAAGGCCCGGGGCGAGGCGGTCAACGCCATGAAGGCCGAAGGCATCGAGTACGAGCAGCGGATGGAGCTCCTGGAGGAGGTCACCCACCCGCGTCCCCTGCTCGAACTGCTGGAGAACGCCTACGAGACCTACCGGCGCGGCCACCCGTGGGTCGGTGACTACGAGATCAAACCCAAGAGCATCGTCCGGGACATGTACGAGCGGGCGATGACGTTCACCGAGTACGTGTCGTTCTACGGCCTGTCCCGTTCCGAGGGACTGGTGCTGCGCTACCTCGCCGACGCGTTCCGGGCGCTGCGCCAGACCGTGCCCGAGGACGCCCGCACCGAGGAGCTCACCGACCTGATCGAGTGGCTCGGCGAGCTGGTCCGCCAGGTCGACTCCAGCCTGCTCGACGAGTGGGAGCGGCTGCGCAACCCGGGCGCCGACATCGAGGAGGTCCGCCTCGACGACAAGCCGCCCGCGGTCACCCGCAACGTGCGTGCCTTCCGCGTGCTGGTGCGCAACGCCCTGTTCCGCCGGGTCGAGCTGGCCGCCCTGCGCCGCTGGTACGACCTGGGCGAGCTCGACGGCGAGAACGGCTGGACCGCCGACCGCTGGGCCGACGCCATGTCGTCGTACTTCGAGGAGTACGACGAGGTGGGTACCGGCCCGTCGGCCCGGGGCCCGGCCCTGCTGCAGATCGATACCGGCGCCACCGCGTGGACCGTCCGCCAGGTCTTCGAGGACCCGGCCGGCGACCACGACTGGGGCATCGACGCCACCGTCGACCTGGCCGCCTCCGACGAGCTCGGCGCCGCCGCCGTGGTCGTCACCGGCGTCGGCCCGCACTAGTGAACGCGCCGCTGTCCCGGCGGCGGCGCGTCGCGGGTTTCCTCCTCGCGGTCGGCGGCCTGCCGCTGCTGACCGCCGTCGCCCACCCGGCCGGGCTGGACCTGACCGCCGGCATCTCGCTGTTCCTGGCCGCCGTGGTCGCGGTCGCCCTGGTCGGTGGGCTGGGACCGGCCCTGCTGGCGGCGGTCGGCGGGTTCCTGCTGCTCAACTACTTCTTCATCCCGCCCCTGCGCACCCTGGCCATCGCCACCGCCGACGACTGGATCGCGGTGGCCGCCTTCGTGGTGGTGGCCGTCGCCGTCTCGGGAGTGGTCGACCTGGCCGCCCGCCGTAGCGCCCAGGCCCGTACCCTCGCCTCGCTTGCGGGCGGGGTGCTGCGCGGTGGCCCCGACCCGTTGTCCGCCCTGCTGCACCAGCTGCGCGACACCTTCGCGCTGGAGTCGGTGACGCTCCTCGAACGGGCGGCCGGCGCCGAGGCGGAGCCCGTACCCGGCGGCTGGTCCTCGGTGGTGACGGTGGGTGAACCGCCCGCGGTGACCCCCGCCGACGGCGACGCCTGCGTCGCCGACGAGTCGCTGGTGCTCGTGCTGCGCGGGCGGCGCCTGCCGGCCTCGGACAAGCGGATCGTCGACGCGTTCGCCGCGCAGGCCGCCGTCGCGCTCCGTCAGCAGCGGCTGGCGGTGGCGGCCCAGGGTGACAAGGTGCGCACCGCGCTGCTCGCCGCGGTCAGCCACGATCTGCGTGGCCCGCTCTCCTCCGCCAAGGCCTCCGTCGCCGGGCTGCGCAGCGACGAGGTGTCGTTCGATGCCGAGGACCGGGCCGAACTGCTGGCCACCGCCGACGAGTCGCTCGACCGGCTGGCCGGGCTCGTGGCCAACCTGCTCGACATGAGCCGGCTGCAGGCGGGGGCGCTCGGGATGACGTTCGCCGAGGTCGGGCTGGAGGACGTGGTGCCGGCCGCGCTCGACGAGCTCGGCCCGCCCGGCCGGTCGGTGACGGTGTCGCTGCCCGAGGATCTGCCGGCGGTCCGGGTCGATCCGGGGCTGCTCGATCGCGTACTCGTCAATGTCGTCGGCAATGCGCTCCGCTACTCCCCCGCCGCCGGGAAAAACCTGGAAATTTCCGGCCTCGCCGGGAGCGATGGGGTGGAATTGCACGTGATCGACCACGGTCCGGGCATTCCCCGGGACAAATGGGACCTTGTGTTCCGGCCGTTCCAGCGCCTCGGTGATCATGACAATCACACCGGCGTCGGGCTCGGGCTCGCGCTCTCCCGGGGACTCGCCGAAGCCATGGGCGGCTCGCTGCGGCCGGCGGACACCCCGGGCGGCGGCCTCACCATGATCCTGACGTTGCCCGCCGCCTCCGGAGCCGTGTCCCCGGCCCGGTCCGTCTCCGAGTCCGCCGGGAGCTCCGCGTGACACGCATCCTCGTCGTCGACGACGACCCGCAGATCCTGCGGGCACTGCGGATCAACCTGCGCGCCCGGCAGTACGAGGTGGACGTCGCCGACGACGGGGCGGCCGCGCTGCAGACGGCCGCCGCGCATCCGCCCGACCTGGTCGTCCTCGACCTGGGGCTGCCCGACATGGACGGCACCGAGGTGATCCGCGGGCTGCGCGGCTGGACCACCGTGCCGATCATCGTGCTGTCCGGACGGGCCGAGGGCTCCGACAAGGTGGCCGCGCTCGACGCCGGCGCCGACGACTACGTGACCAAGCCGTTCGGGGTGGACGAGCTGCTCGCGCGGATCCGGGCGGTCACCCGCCGCGTCCTCCCCTCGGCCGCCGCCGCGGTCGTCACGCTCGGCCGGCACACGATCGACCTCGGCGACCACACGATCAGCCCGGAGCAGCGCCTCACCCCCACCGAGTGGCAGCTCCTCGAACAACTGCTGCGCAACCCCGGCAAACTGATCACCCAGCGCCAGCTGCTCCAGGAGGTGTGGGGCCCGCAGTACGGCACCGAGACCAACTACCTGCGGCAATACATGGCACGGCTGCGCCGCAAGCTGGAGGACGACCCCACCCGGCCCCGGCACCTGCTCACCGAACCCGGGATGGGTTACCGCTATCAGCCTTGAGCGCGGCTGATACTGAGGAGGTCCCCAACTTCCTGCGGGGGCGGACGGGGAGACCACAGTGGCCCGAGACGCGGACATCGGCACGGCTGACGGGCGACAACTGCGTTATCAGGAGGCCGGCGACCCCGCGGGCTACCCGATCTTCCTGCTGCACGGCACCCCCGGCAGCCGCCTCGGCCCGCGCCCCCGGGTCAGTGTCCTGAGCCGGCTCGGGGTCCGGCTGATCAGTTACGACCGGCCCGGCTACGGCGGCTCCGACCGGCACGCCGGCCGCATCGTGGCCGACTGCGCCGCCGATGTCGCCGGCCTCGCCGACCACCTGGGCCTCGACGAGTTCGCGGTGGTGGGCCGCTCCGGTGGCGGACCGCACGCCCTGGCCTGCGCGGCACTGCTCCCGGCCCGGGTCACCAGGGCCGCCGTGCTGGTCAGCTTCGCCCCCGACAACGCCGACCTGGACTGGTTCTCCGGCATGAACGAGGCGAACACCCGCGACTTCACCGACGAGCACACCCTGGTGCAGAGCCTGATCGAGCGAGCACACCGCACCCACCAGAGTCCGGCCACCCTGCTGGACTCGTTGCGCGACCACATCAGCGGCCCCGACCTGCGGCTGGTCGGCGACGAGACCTTCGAACGCCTGCTGCTGGAGTCCTACGCCGAGGCCACCCGCCCCGGCCCGTGGGGCTGGATCGACGACGCCCTGGCCCTGCGCCGCCCCTGGGGCTTCGACCTGACCTCGATCCACCGGCGGGTGCTGCTGTGGCACGGCGCCGAGGACAACGTCGTCCCGGCCAGCCACACCCGCTGGCTGGCCCGCCGGATCCGCACCGCCGAACTGCGGGTGCAGACCGGTTCGGCCCACTTCGGCGCGATGGAGATCCTGCCCTCGGTCCTCTCGTGGCTCGCACAGGAGGACCCCCCGTCCCTGGCCGCGAACTGAGCCGGGGTCATGCTTCCCCGGTGTCCTGGAAACCCGCTGTACTCTCCCATCCGGTCGCCCTGGTCGCCGTCGACCGCTCGCACCGGGCCGTGCTCGGCAACCTCGGGCAGCTCTTCCGGTACGACCTCGCGGAGGTCTACGGCCACCTGCCGAACGCCGACGGCTCGTTCAACGACCGGCAGACGGACCGCTTCCTCGCCGGGGTCGACCCGGGCCGGCGCGCCTGGCTGATCACCGCCGCCGGACGGACCGCCGGCTACGTCATGACGATCCCGGCCGCCGACGGGGGCAACTCCATCTCCGCGTTCTTCGTCGTGCGCGCCCTCCGCCGCACCGGCGTCGGCCGCGAGGCGGCCGCCCTGACGATCGCCGCACTGCCGGGCCGGTGGAGCATCGCCTTCCAGCGGTACAACCCCGGCGTCGAACGATTCTGGTCCCGGGTGGCCACCGACGCGGCCGGCCACCGATGGCACATCCACGACGGCCCCACCCCGGCAAACCGCCCACCCGACACCTGGATCACCTTCACCACACCGGCCGAAGGCCCCGACGACGCCGAACCGCGAACCTAGCCCACATCTCGCCCTACTGCCAGGAGCTGGGCCCCGGCGACAGGCCTAGCACATCCGGCAGGGGTGCGCGGTATATCGAGACGCGCCTGTTCAGTATTCAGCGTCACGAAATGAGGCGCGGGCGGCCGGTGTTGGGGCGGGCATGAGGACTGTGGGAATTATCGGCAGTGGGCTGATCGGCGGGACCGTGGCCCGGCTCGCCGTCAACGCGGGGTACGACGTCGTGGTCAGCAACTCGCGCGGGCCGGAGACGCTCGCCGACCTGGTCGCGGAGCTCGGCGACAAGGCTCGGGCCGGCACGGCGGTCGAGGCCGCGGAGGCCGGGGACATCGTGGTGGTGAGTGTGCCGTTCCACGCGTTCGGCAAGCTGCCCGTCGACGAGCTGGCCGGCAAGGTGGTGCTCGACACCAACAACTACTACCCGCAGCGCGACGGGAACGTGGCCGAGCTCGACGAGGGCAAGGCGACCAGTGCGGAGCTGGAGCAGCGGTTCCTGGTCGGCGCCAAGCTGGTGAAGGTCTTCAACAACATCTACTTCAAGCACCTCGGCAACCTGGCCCGTCCGGCCGGCGACAGTGAGCGTACGGCGCTGACGATCGCCGGGGACAACGCGGCGGCGAAGCTGGTGGCCACCGAGTTCCTCGACAAGATCGGCTACGACGCGGTGGATGTCGGGCCGCTGAGCGAGAGCTGGCGGTTCGAGCCGGGCCAGCCCGCCTACGGCCCGCCCTACGGCAGCGCCGAGGAGCCGGCCGGCACCCCGGCGAGCGCCGCCAAGGTGCGCGAGGCGGTCGCCGCGGCTAAGCGGTAGTGAGCTTGACGCCGAGCCGGTTGCGACCGGTGGCGGCGTCCCACACCCCGGTGTTGGCGAGCTGGACGGCGTACGGGGCCGCGGACAGCAGCGGATCCGGCAGGGCGAGCGACAGCGGGTAGGTCCCGGCCCGGGACGGCGCCCTGAAGGTCACCGTCAGTGTCACGGGGCGGCCCGGCCGGAACGACCGGACGTCCGCGTCGACGGTGACCGCCGTGCCGCCCACCAGCAGTCGTACCGGGCGGTTCCGGACCGGGGCCGCGTACCCGTCGTTGGTGATGGTGATCCTCGCGGTGACCGCCGCGCCCCGCTTCGCGCGAGTGGGCAGGGTGGCCGCGGTCAACCGGAGGCGGTAGCCGAGCCGCCGGCCGGCCTCGGCGCGGCCCGCCTCGCCCCACGAGTCGAGGACGTCGGCGTTGAACGACGGGTTGAGGTAGGTCCAGTGGTAGCGGGCCATCTCGGCGGCGGCGTCGGCCCAGCCCGAGCGTGCTGACGGTGCGCAGGTCTCGCCGCCGACCAGGAACGACTGCGCGGCGAGCCACGACCGGTCGTCGGGCGCCTCGAAGGTGCCGTAGTCGTCGGTGCCGGCCAGGAAGCAGTCGTCGTGCACACCGACCCGGGCCACGTCCGGCACCAGCGCGCGTTTGTAACCGGGCGTGCGTACCTGGATCGGCGTGTCCGCCGCGGTCGCGGCCAGCAGCGCGTCGAGCACCCGCTGGCGAGCGGCCGTGTCGGTGCGCGGGAAGTTGCGCGAGTAATACCACTCGCCCCAGGTGCCGATGAAGCCCGCCTGCACCGCCAGTAACACGTCGGCGTTGCCTACGAGCAGCGGCTTCAGCTGGGCGAGGTGCCCGAGCACGCGGGCGACCGGGGCGTCCTTGTCGTCGGTCGCCGAGTAGGCGAACCGGATGACGAGCTTGACCCCGGCCCGGCGGGCGGCGGCGAAGTCGGCTCCGACGAGCGCCAGGTCGGCCGCCGTGATGGTGTCGGTGTCGGCGTATTTCTCGAGGTAGAAGATGCGGTAGACGACGGTGCGCCCGGGTTCGATCGAGGCCGCGGTCAACGGCACGTAGCCGGCCCCGAGGTGCGTCTCGGTATAGGTGAAGAAGCCACGCTCCGGGTTCGCGATGAGCGCCGGCGAACCGGCGTACCGGACGGTTGCCGAGCTCGGCGTCGCGGCGTCGGCCACCCCGGGGGTCAGCAGGACGAGGGCAGCCGCGGCGGCGGCGAACAGGCGCATGGACCGCCCTATCGGCCCGCCTGCGGCCGGTCTGAGTCAAGCAGGCGAAGAACCAGGCTCAGCGGCGGCCAGGCGGTCCGGCCGCGGCGATTGACGGCGTACGCCCGGAGCACCACGGCCGGGTCCGCCAGCGGCAGGACGTCGACGCCGTCGAGGGCGTGCACACCGGCCGGCAGCAGCCCCACCCCGAGGCCCGCCACGATCAGGTCCTGCACCAGGTCGAGGCTGTCGCAGTGGTGCGCGATCCGCGGGGTGAAGCCGTGCAGCGAGGCCACGGTGCGGGCGACCTGTTCGTCGGCGGTGTTGCGGGAGTTGACGATCCAGTCCTGCCCCCACGCCCGGTCGAGGGTCGTACCGGCGGGCACGGCCAGGCCCCACGGCACGGTCCACAGCGCCCGCGCCTCGTAGCGGCCGGGGAACGAGACCGGGGCCAGGTTGTATTCGTAGGTCAGCGCCAGGTCCACGTCGTCGGTGTCGAGCAGCGCGTACGCCTCGGCCGGTTCATGCTCGTGGATCAGCAACCGGACCCGGGGGTGCTCGCGGGCGAGCCGGGCCTGCACCGGCAGCAGCGACCGCCGGATCGCCGTGGCGAACCCGGCCACCCGCAGCTCACCGACCGGCGAGGCGCCCGGGTCGAGGTCGAGGCGGGCGGCCTCGACCGCCCCGAGGATCGTCACGCCGTGCGCGGCCAGCCGCTGCCCGGCCGGGGTGAGCCGGACCCGGCGCCCGGCGGGCTCGACAAGTTTCGCCCCGACGTCCCGGGCGAGGATGGCGAGCTGCTGCGACACCGTCGAGGTGGTGAGCCCCATCTCCTCGGCCACCTCGCGCATCGACCCGAGCCGGGCCAGTTCGACGAGTAACCGCAGCCTGCGCGTCTCCATCGGGCAATTGTTCGCCGACGTCGAACAATATGTCCAGCATCGGCACGTGGACGCGAACATTGCGCCCCCGTAGAAACGAGGGCATGACGAGGGGTACGCCACTGGCCGTGGCCGCGATGCTGACCGTGCAGGCGAGCATCGCGGCCAGCGTCGACCTGATCGACAAGCTCGGCGCCGAGGGGGCCGCCTGGCTGCGCCTGTCGTGGGCGGGACTGCTGCTGCTGGTGCTGATCCGCCCGCGGCGCCGCCACTTCGGCGCTCGCGACCTGCGGGCCGCCGCCCTCCTGGGCGTGGTGACCGCCGGAATGACAGTGCTGTTCATGGCCGCCGTCGGCCGCCTGCCGTTGGGCACCGCGAGCGCCATCGAGTTCCTGGGCCCGCTGGGGGTGGCCGTGGCCCAGAACCGCCGCGGCCCGGCCGGTGCGCGGGGCCGCGGCCTGGCCTGGCCGTTGCTGGCCGCCGCCGGGGTGGTGCTGCTGACCTCGCCGTGGACGGGCGGCGTCGACCCGGTCGGGGTGGCGTTCGCCCTCGGCGCGGCGGTGAGCTGGGCCGCCTACATCATCCTCACCCAGCGCGTCGGCGACCGGGTCGACGGCATCACCGGCCTGGCCGTGTCGATGCCGGTGGCGGCACTGGTGGCGACCCTGACCGTGCACCCCGCCACCGTCGTCGGCCTGACCCTCGACCAGATCCTGCTCGGCCTGCTCGTCGGCGTCCTGCTGCTCATCGCGTACGGCATGGAAATGCTCGCCCTGCGCCAACTGACGACGGCCGCGTTCGGCACCCTGATGGCCTTGGAGCCCGCGTTCGCCCTGCTCATCGGCGCCGCCGCACTTCACCAGATCCCCGCTCCGCTCGGCGCCGCCGGCGTCGCCCTGGTGGTGACCGCGGGCATCGGTGCCACCCGGCACGGCACCCGCCCGCCGTCGGCCGGCACCGCTTCACCGCCGGCCGCTCCCGACCGCCGGCGTTCCGATCGGCTCCCCCAGGAAGCCGGCTCGACTCCCGCCTGACCGGGGCGTTGCCATGATCGCGTCTGGGCTATCTTCGTCGGCATGCCGTCGCCTGCTGTCGATGAACGTCACGCAACCTGGCTGGAGCTGTTCTTCGACCTCGTCATCGTGGTCGCGGTGGCGCAACTGGCCGGGCTCCTGCACGACGGGCCGGGGCTGCGTGCGGTGTTCCTCTTCGCGGTCTGCTACTACGCGATGTGGAGCGTGTGGACGTCGTTCACCCTCTATGCCAACGTCTCCGGGGACCTGACCCGGGTGCGGTCCATGCTGCTCGCCATGTTCGGCATCGCGGTCATGGCGGCGGCGGTGCCGCACGTGATGCGCGGGGAGCCGCAATGGTTCATCGCGGCCTACGTCTACTGCCGGCTGATGGGCGCCGGGTCCTGGAAGCGCACCAGCCGCATCATGACCGAGTGGCCGGGTGTCCAGCAGGCCACCGGCGTCATCCCGTGGATCGCCTCCCTCGGCTTCGAGGCCCCGGTGCGCTACTACCTGTGGGTGGCCGGCATCGTGCTCGACGTCGTGGTGTCGACGGTGCGGTCCCGGCACCCGGACCAGCTGCTGGCCGAGGAGCAGCGGGAACGCGACGAGGCGCGGCGTAACCGGGCGCGCCGCCGGCGGCTCCTGCACCGGCTGGACCGGTCCGGGGCGGATGCGTCGGCGCCGCCTCCGTTGCAGGCGGCCCGGCCGGACCGGCCGCACCTGGGCGAGCGGCTCGGGCTGTTCGTGATCATCGTGCTCGGCGAGGCGGTGGCGCAGCTGGTCGATGCGGCGGCGGAGGTCGAGCACTGGCAACGCGGGCTCCTGGCAACGCTGGCGGCGGGCTTCGGACTGTTGGTCGCGCTGTGGTGGCTGACCCTCCGGTACGGGGCGGACGGCGCACCGACGTACGGCGTGCGGGTCTTCGCCTTGCGCCTCACCATGCCGGCGCATTACCTGATGACCGGTTCCATCGTGCTCATCGCGGCCGGGCTCGGCGTGCTCGCCGAGCACACCGGCGAGCCGCTGCCGGAAGCCAACCGGTGGGTGCTCTGCAGCGGCGCGGCCCTCTATTTCCTGACCGTCACTCTGCTCGGCGCCCGGGGTGGCGCCCCGATCGCCTGGATCGCCGGCTGGGGCCTGCCGGCCGTGGTGGCCGCGCTGCTGCTCGGGCTGTTCGGCGGGGCACTGGACGGCTGGGCGCTGGCCGCCGTTCTGCTCGCCGTCGCGCTGTGGCACGTGCTCTACCGCCGGCGCGCCGGCGAACCCGACCCGGCGACGGTGGCGGAGCCGCACGCCGCCTGACCCGGGCCGCCCCCGGTCACGAACTGGACAGCAACGCCCCGGTGGCGGGGTCGACGAAGATCGGGGCGTAGTTGTAGCAGCCCACTGCCAGCATGTCGTCCGCGACCGACATGGCGGCCGGTTCCGGGGTCAGCTGCAGCTTCCACAGTTCGCCACCGCCGGTGTCGAAGGCGGTCAGGGTGCGACTGGACCGGTCGGCCACGATCAGGGTCTTGTCGTGGTGCCAGGCCAGGACCAGCGGGGCCGTCGTCACCACCTGGCCGGTCCAGCGCACGTACAGGTCATCGTCGTGGACCTCGAAGAAGCCGCCGTGATGGGCGACCGCCAGCTTCTGCCCGGTCGGCGACCAGGCCGCCGCGGTGATCGGCGCGAACTGCTGGGCGGTCGGGCGCCCGGGTTGCAGGAGCCGGCTGGTGCGGCGGACGCTGCCGTCCTCGTACGCGGCGTGCAGCACGTCGTCGTGCGCGGCGTGCAGCGCCACGCACGTGGATGGACGGCCCAGTACCTGCGCATGCCGCACGCCGTTGTCCAGTGACCAGACGCTGACCACGCCGTCGGCCGCGGCGCACGCCAGATAGCCCCCGCCGGGCAGCCAGGCCAGCGAGGCCGGGCCGGGCGTCGGCGACCGGACGGCCAGCAACGCCTCCGGCTGGGCGCCGGAACGCAGCTGCCAGACAGCGATCCGCCCGTCCAGCGACAGCGTCGCCAGCACGCCGGGTGCTATCGGGTTCCAGGCCGCCGCGACCACACGATGGCGGTCACGCAGGCGGGTCAACAGGCGCGGACGTCGCGGGGAGGGGACGGTCCACAGTTTCAGGTCGCCGTTGGGTGCGGTGGTTGCGAGCAGGCGGCCGTCGCCGCTGAAGGACGTGACAGTGTTGATTTTCCGTTCCCCAGATCATGAGCCGCCGCCACGGCAAAGGCCCCGAACGAGGTGCTAAGCCATATTCAGGGATAGATAACGCCAAGGCAAGGGCGCAGCCGAAATTTCTGGGCAGAGGGTGACAGCCCGCCTACCATCCGGCTATGGCTGTCGCAGCGGGCTGGGCTGTTATCGCGCTGCTGGCGTGTGTCGCGATGGTGGTGGACAACTCGCTCGACAGTGGACCGCACGCGCCGCTGTGGCTGTTCGTGCTCACCCTGGCAACTTCGGTGCCGGCTCTGGTCGGGGCGGCGTTCGGGGTCGCGGACGCGCCCGCCGAGACCTCGGCGGATCTGCTCGGCCGGGTCGGCCCCCGGGTCCGGGCCGGGGTGCTGCTGGCGACGCTGATCGGGGTCGGGGTGCTGATCGCCGGGATGGCGCACAACCCGCCGGGCAACTCGGCGCGGCGGCCGGACGGCAGCTATGTGCTCAAGTTCCGGCAGCCGCCGTCGAAGGTGGTCGGCTACGACCGGTGGCGGGCCAACAGCCGGGGTGAGCGGCGGGTCTTCCTCGGCGTCGCGATCCTGGTCGACGCGTGGGGCGGGGCGGCGTGCTGGGCGGTGAAGCTGCGCGACGACGAGGAAGATCCGCTGTGAGACGGCGTACGGCTACGGGGTCCGGAGTCTCTACGGGGTCCGGAATTTCTCGAAGAAGACGACCTCGTCGAGGGGGCGGCGTTTCGGTTGCGCCCAGCGACCCTTGGCCGGGTAGCCGAGCGGGATCAGCGCCATCGTCATCGCGTCCTCGGGCAGGCCCAGCAGTTCGCGCACCTCGGCCTCGTGACCCAGGTAGAGCGTGGTCAGCGTGGAACCGATGCCATGGGCGCGGGCGGCCAGCATGAGCTGCTGGACGGCGCCGTAGATGGACGAGCCGAGCCGCGGGTTCTGCGACCGGGCCGCGCCGAGCAGCACCGGGAAGATCCAGACAGGGGCCTCGGCCAGGTGGTTGGCGAGGTGGTCGGCGGCGTTGAAGCTGGCGGCGCTCATCCCGGCCGGGTCGGCCAGGATCTGGTCACGGCGGGAGCCGTACGCCTTGTTCCAGCCCTCGAGGTAGTACTCGGCGATCTGCGCTTTGACCTCGGGGTCGCGCACCACGATCCACGCCCAGCGCTGGGTGTTCCCGCCGCTCGGGCCGCGCACGGCGGCGTCGAGCAGCTCGCGGACGATGTCGTCGCTGATCGGCTCGGTGGTCAGATAGCGGCGGGCGGGGGTGCTGTGCAGGGCTTCCAGCACGTCGAGCGGTTCCGGCATGAGGACACGATAAACGTTGACCATGACGCGATCGGCGACAAGGCGTTCGTCGAGGCGCCGGGGCGGGGCGGGCCCGGCTACTTCTTCTTTTTCTTGCCGGTCGCCGGTTCGGCCTTCGGGTACTTGGTGTTGAAGTCGTTGATGATCGGCGAGCCGATGTGGTAGATGTCGCGCGCCCGGTGCGCCACGTCCTCCGGGCTGAGGTGGTGCCGCACGGGCAGCTGGGCGGCGATCGTGCCGGTGAAGCCGAGCAGGTCGTTCACCGAGCCGGGGAACGTGCGGGCCATCTCGACGGCCGCCTTGAGCTGCGACTGCGGCACGGCCGCGACGTGCTCGCGCATGCCCGCCGCCCAGGCGCCCGGGTGCACCAGGTAGCCGGCCGGCAGGTTGCCGGGGCCGCCGATGACCTCGAGGGCCTTGCGCCGGTCGACCGGCGCCGGCTTGCTCGCCAGCACCATGTAGAGCGCGCCCGCGCCGAAGAGCACCAGCGGGACCAGGATCGCCACGCCGGCCGGGACGCCGACGACGAGCATGACCACGAACAGGACCGCGAGGATCAGGGCGCCGGCCATGTATTCGCGGACGCCGTCGCGGGCCTCGCCCGCCTCCGCATCGGCGATGCAGCGCCGGATGAGGCCTTCCATGATCGGGTCGGTGGGCCGCCAGGTGTCGGCCCGGACCGGCATCTCGCGCACGGTTGTCGTGGTCACGGCCTGATCCTTTCTCGCATAGCGAAGCGGTGGTCGCCAGCGGTATTCGGTCGCCGAGCCGGTCGGATGAGGATTCAGCCGGCCAGAGCCGCGTATCGGCCACCCGAACCGACCAGGGTGTCGTGCGTGCCCGACTCGAGGACGCGGCCGTGGTCGACGACCACGATCTGGTCGGCGTCGCGGACGGTGGACAGCCGGTGGGCGATCGTCACCGTGGTGCGGCCCTTGGCGAGCTCGTCGAAGGCGCGTTGCACGGCCCGCTCCGTCTCGGTGTCGAGCGCGCTGGTGGCCTCGTCGAGCACCAGGATCCGGGGGTCCCGCAGCAGCGTACGAGCGATGGCGATGCGCTGCTTCTCACCGCCGGAGAACCGGTGCCCGCGCGAGCCGACCATGGTGTCGTAGCCGTCCGGCAGCCCCGCGATCTTGTCGTGGATCTGGGCGGCCTTCGCGGCGGCGACGATCTGCTCGTCGGTGGCGTCGGGCCGGGCGTAGCGCAGGTTCTCCAGCACCGTGGTGTGCAGCAGGTAGGTCTCCTGGCTGACCACGCCGACGATCGACGCCAGGTCGCCGAGGGCGAGGTCGCGCAGGTCGACGCCGTCGATGGTGATGCGGCCGGCGGTCGGGTCGTAGAGGCGGGCGATCAGCGACGCGATGGTGCTCTTGCCCGAGCCGGTCTCGCCGACCAGGGCGAGGGACGTGCCGGCGGGCACCTCGAGGGTCACCCCGGCCACCGCCGCGGACTCGCTGCCCGGGTAGGCGAAGGTGACGTCCTCGAAGCGCAGGTCGCCACGGGGGTCGGCCAGGCGTACCGGCTCGGCCGGCTCGTCGACCTCGACCGTGAGGTCCAGGTATTCGAAGATCCGGGCGAACAGCGCGAGCGACGACGTCAACTGCACGCCGACGTTGAGCAGACCCATCAACGGCCGGAAGAGCCCGGTCTGCAGCGCGGTGAAGGCGACCAGGGTGCCGATACTCATCGTGCCGCGAGTGAAGGGCAGGCCGGCGGCCAGGTAGATCACCGCCGGGATGCCGGCGAACACGATCGACATGGCCGCCATCCGCCAGCGTCCGGCCAGCTCGGACCGCAGTTCCAGATCGATCAGCCGGTTGGACGAGGCGGTGAAGCGGGAGATCAGCGCGGGTGCCGTGCCCATCGTCTTGGCCAGCTGCACGCCGCTGATCGACAATCCCTCCTCGATCGTCACGTTGAGGTCGGCGAGCTCCCGCTGCCGTTGCGCGGTGATCTCCCGGCGCATCCGGGCGACCCGCCGGGACAGGAAGATCGCCGGCGGCAGCACGACCAGCGAGACGAGCGAGAGCTGCCACGAGAGGGCGGCCATCGCGACCATGGTGGCGACGGCGGTGGTCAGGTTGGCGGCGATCGAGGTGGCGGTCGAGGTGACCACGGCCTCCATGCCGCCGATGTCGTTGGTGATGCGCGACTGCACCTCGCCCGTGCGGGTGCGGGTGAAGAACCCGATCGACTGGCGTTGCAGGTGGGTGAAGACGTCGACGCGCAGCCGGTGCATGACCTTCTGCCCGACGCCGGTGGAGATCCAGGTCTGCACGACGCCGAGCGCCGAGGTCACGGCGGCGACCGCGACCATGCCGAGCACCAGCCAGACGAGCAGGCGCACGTCGGCGTGCGGCAGCGCGTCGTCGATCACCGCGCGCAGCAGGAAGGGGGAGGCCATCGCCAGGACCGACGAGACCACGATGATCAGCACCACGATGGCCAGCGACCACCGGTGAGCGGTGAAGAGGGAGCCGATGCGGCGCAGGGACACCTCGCGCGCCTGCTTCTTCTCGGCTTCGGACGGTTTCTTTCCTCGGGGCCTATCCAAGTACGTCTCCTGTCAGTATTTACTGAGGTTACCTCATCTTGAGGTAGGAACAGGAGTTGGTGCTAGTTTATTTCCGTGGATCAGGATGAGAGCCTGCCCGAGACCTTCTGGGCGGTGGCCCGGCGGCTTCGCCACCGCACCCGGGAGGCACTGGAGGCGTGGGACCTCTCCCCCAGCCTGGCTCGCGCGCTGAGCGTCCTGTCCCGCCACCCGGACGTACGGTTGAGCACGCTCGCCGAGCATCTGCGGATCGCCGCGCGCACGGCCACCGAGGTGGCCGACGATCTGACCGAACTGGGCCTGGCCGTGCGGCAGCCCGACCCCGGTGACCGCCGGGCCACGCTGCTGACCCTGACGCCCAAGGGCGAACAGACCGCGTCCGCGATCCGCGCCGCCCGGCAGGCGTCGGGCGAGGAGTTCTTCGAGAAGCTCAGCGCCGCCGACAAAGCCGATCTCGCCCGCGTCCTCGCCCAGCTGCGCGAGGACTGACCGCAGCTCAGCCGGGTCGCCGGGCCAGCAGGGTGACGAAGGCGGCCGACGCGGCGGCACACAGCAGCGACACGGTGAGCGACGCCGGCACGGCCAGCGAGGTGACCCGGTCGAGGACGCCGAGCACCAGCAGCGCGGCCACACACACCGCGAACACCACGGTCGAGAGGTGGGCCAGCACACCGGCGGCGGGCGCCGGGGCGGTCGCGATGCCGCCGGCCGGGATGCGCAGCGACTCGGCGAACTCGTCGGTGCACCGCACCAGCGACTCGGCGTCGACGATGCGCTGCTCGGCGGCGGTGATCCGGCGCAGCTCGCCCTGGGCGCGGGAGTGCTCGGGCTCGATGGCGAGGGCCCGGCTGTGCGCCTCGCGGGCGCTGAGCGGACGGCCGGCGGCGAACAGCGCCACCCCGTGCGCGACGTGCAGGTCGGCGTCGTACCAGGCGAACTCGGCCCCGGCCGACAGCACCCGCTCGGCCTCGGCGACCCGGCCGGCGGCGAGCAGGGCGCGGCCGTGCCGCTCGACGAGACGCGGGTTGCCCGGGTCCTCGGTGCACCCGGCGGAGGCGGCGGTGATCGCCACGTCGTGCCGGCCCGCCGCGGTGTAGGACGCGCTCACCCAATAAAGCACCTCGACGCCGTTCGGCTCGAGCCGCAGGGCCTGCCGGGCGGCGTCGAGGGCGGCGGCCGGCCGGCGCAGCTCGAGGTTCGCGCGGGCGAGCAGCAGCCACGCCTCGATGTTGCCGGGCTGCTCGCCGACGACGGGGGCGAGCAGTGTCGCGGCCTGTCCGGCACGACCGCCGTTCAGCAGGTCACCGGCTTGATCGAGGACGAGTTCGGTATGCACGACGGAACAGTCGGCGCCGGCCGGCGGGATCTGCGAAGGGTGTCGGGTGCCCTCCGGTTGTCACTTCGGAGTGGCCCAGTTCACTCGGCCGCCCCTCAACCGGCGGGTGCGGACGACCGATTCATCGGGGTGCAGGACAGGAGCGAAGGAGACCGCGATGAGCATCCGAATCGACAGCACCGCCGACAAGTCCCGCTGGGTGTCGCACATCGCCCAGATCCACCTGACGACCGACTTCCGCCGACTGGCCGCCGACCTCGAGGCCGGCTCGGACCGGCGGGTGATCGCGGCCGACAAGGCGGCGGTGGTGGAGAGCCGCATGCAGTACGCGAGCGCCCGCGGCAGCAACCGCTACGACGTCACGGTCTAGCACTACCGGTTCGTGCGCAACCACACGAGCACGCCGGTGCTCGACGCGGCGACGTGGCCTCGCGCCGCACGCCGTCGACGTGCGGCCGGCGGGCCTCGACGCGCACCACGTCACCGGCGGGGTGGACCTCGGTGCGGTGCGCCGCCCGATGCCGATCGGCAAGGCCCTCGACGACGTGCTGCTCGCCTACGAGATGAACGGTGAGCCGCTGCCCGCCGACCACGGCGCCCCCGTACGCGTGATCGTGCCGCCCTGGATCGGCATCTCCTCGATCAAGCGGGTGGGCCGCATCGAGGTCTCCGCCGAGCCGCTCCTCTCGCCCTGGAACACCCAGTTCC